>JADGNE010000043.1 GCA_015234425.1 Devosia sp. | reverse complement strand
TCGCCATCACCTGGCGCTGGACCGGCTACAACATGATCTTCTATCTGGCGGCGCTGCAGAACGTCGACAAGTCGATCTATGAGGCCGCGCGCATCGACGGCATCCCCGCCTGGGCGCGGTTCTGGCACATCACCGTGCCGATGCTGAAGCCGGTGATCCTGTTCACCACCATCCTCTCGACCATCGGCACGCTGCAGCTCTTTGACGAGGTCAACAACATTACCCAGGGCGGCCCTGGCAATGGCACGATGACCCTTTCGCTCTACATCTACAACCTCACCTTCCGCATGATGCCCAGCTTCGGCTACTCGGCCACAGTCTCCTGGGTCATCGTCGCCATCGTGGCGGTGCTGAGCGTGATCCAGTTCGCCTTTGCGCGTGATCGCAGGAGGCCCTCATGAACCTCTATCTTCTCAGGCGCGCCGGCGTTTATCTCTTTCTCTCCGTCGCCGCCTTCGTCTCGGTCTTTCCCTTTATCTGGATGGCACTCGGCGCCACCAACAGGTCGGCCGATATCGTCACCGGCAAATTGTCCGTGGGGAGCAATCTGCTCGTCAACTTCCAGAGCCTGATGGCCCAGGTCGATCTGGTCCGGGTGTTCGGCAATTCCTTCTTTATTGCCATTGTCTCGACCATCCTCACCCTGGCGGTGTCCTCACTCGCCGGCTACGGCTTCGAAATCTTCCGCTCGCGGGTGCGGGAGCGAATTTTCCAGCTTTTGCTGCTCCTGCTGTCGATCCCGTTCGCGGCGCTGATGGTGCCGCTGTTCGTGATGATCTCGCGGGTGCAGCTGACCAATACGTTCACCGCAGTCATCCTGCCGTCCATCGCCTCGATCTTCATCGTCTTCTACTTCCGCCAGGCGACGAAGGCCTTTCCGGCCGATCTGCGCGACGCGGCGCGGGTGGATGGGCTCAAGGAATGGCAGATCTTCCTCTTCGTCTATCTGCCCACCATGCGCTCGACCTATGCGGCGGCGACGATCATCGTCTTCATGGGCGCATGGAACAATTACCTCTGGCCGCTGATCGTGCTGCAGACGCCCGAGAACAAGACCATCACCCTGGTCATCTCGACGCTCACGGCCGCCTACACACCTGACTACGGCGTCATCCTGTTGACCACCGTTCTCGCCACGCTTCCGACCCTCGTCATCTTCTTCGTCCTGCAGCGCCAGTTCGTGCAGGGCATGCTGGGCGCGGTCAAATGAGGGACATGAAATGAGCAGCCTCAGCCTCAAGAACATTCGCAAGTCCTACGGCCACCACGAAGTCATCAAGGGCGTCGACCTCGACATCAACTCCAAGGAGTTCGTGGTCTTTGTCGGCCCCTCCGGCTGCGGCAAGTCAACCCTGCTGCGCATGATCGCCGGTCTTGAACACATCACCGCCGGCGAGCTCGAGATCGGCGGGCAACGCATGAATGATGTCGAGCCGTCGCGGCGCGGCATTGCCATGGTGTTCCAGACCTACGCCCTCTATCCGCACATGAGCGTGCGCGACAACATGGGCTTTGCCCTGCGTTTCGCCAAGGTTCCACGGGACGAGATCGATCGGCAGGTCAATGCCGCCGCAAAGATCCTGGCGCTCGACCCGCTGATGGACCGCTACCCCAAGGAGCTTTCCGGCGGCCAACGCCAGCGCGTCGCCATCGGTCGCGCCATCGTGCGCCAGCCGGAGGTCTTCCTCTTTGACGAGCCCCTGTCTAATCTCGACGCCGAATTGCGCGTGCATATGCGCATCGAGATTGCGCGCCTGCACAAGGAGCTGCAGACCACGATGATCTACGTCACCCATGACCAGGTCGAGGCCATGACGCTGGCCGACAAGATCGTCGTGCTGCGCGATGGGCTGATCGAGCAGGCCGGGCGCCCGCTCGATCTCTATGACGATCCGGCCAACCAGTTCGTCGCCGGCTTCATCGGCTCCCCCAAGATGAATTTCATCAAGGCCGAAGTGGTCGAGGCTGCCAATGGCGCGGTCAATCTGCGGCTGGTCAACCAGGGCGGCGTCCATCTTCGGATGCCTCTGACCGGCGCCCCGCCCGCCGTGGGCAGCAATGTGCTGGTCGGCGTGCGACCCGAGCATTTCGCCGAAGCCGGGGCGGGCGATGTCGATCTCGCCCTCGAGGTCGATGTGGCCGAGCATCTGGGTTCGACCAGCTTTGTCTACGCCAATACCGCCTCCGGCGAGCCGATCACCATCGAGCGCGAGGGTGCGCGCGACCTCGGCAATGACTCCGCCTTCACTGTCGCCATTCGCGCCAGCCAGGCCTTCCTGTTCGACAGCGTCGGCAATCGCCTGCGCTGATCCTTCCCCCCACGGGGGAGTACTTACAACCTATCTTTCAGGGGCTACTTATGACCGACACTAAAATCCGCTGGGGCATCATCGGCCCAGGCAGTATCGCCAAGGCTTTCCGGGGCGGGCTCGAACAGGCCCAGCACGGCATACTTGCCGCCATTGCGACGCGCGACCCCAACCGGCCGGGTCTCGCCGAGGATTTCCCGGGCGTCCGCATCGTCAAGGGCTATGACGCGCTGCTCGCCGATCCCGATATCGACGCCGTCTATATCGCCGTACCCCACACCGGCCACGCCGAATGGGCCATCAAGGCCGCCGAGGCCGGCAAGCATGTGCTTGTCGAAAAGCCGCTGGCTCTCTCGGCCCATGAGATCGACGCCGTTTTCCATGCCCACCGCAAGGCCGGCACCTTCGCGGGCGAGGCCTTCATGTATCGTCTGCACCCGCAGGTCGTGCAGCTAATCGAGCTCATCCGCTCCGGCGCCATCGGTGAAGTGCGGCTGATCCAGTCCAGCTTCGGCTTCTCGATGGGGAAATTCCAGCCCGAGCACCGGCTCTTTGCTTCCGCCCTCGCCGGCGGCGGCATTCTCGATGTCGGCGGCTACCCCGTCTCCATGGCTCGGCTCATCGCCGGCGCGGCGATCGGCAAGCCGTTCGCTGACCCGGTCAAAGTGCGTGGCACCGCCAAGATCAATGATGAAGGCACCGATGACTGGGCTGCCGCCATCCTCACCTTCAAGAACGGCATCATCGCCCAGGTCTCCTGCGCCATCATGGCGAACCTCGATAATGTTCTGCGCATTCACGGCTCCGAAGGCCGCATCGAAGTGCCCGATTTCTGGTTCGCTGGCGGTGACCGCACCCGTGGCCCGGGCCGCATCGACATCATCAAGGGCGGCAAGACCGAAACGCTCAGCCTCGGCGAAGAGCGCCATGTCTATTCCTTCGAGGCCGACGCCGCCTCGCTCGCGATTCTGGAAGGCCGGACCGAGTTCCCCGCCCCGGGCATGAGCTGGGCCGATAGCCTGGGCAATGCCGCCGTGCTCGACCTCTGGCGCAAGGATGCCGGCATCGTGTTCTCCATCGAAAGACCCACAGTGCGCACCAAAACCCTCGACAATCGTCCGCTCGGACCGAACACCGGCGTCATCCCCAAGCGCTCTATCCCAGGTCTCGGCAAGCAGGCTTCGGCCGTCGCCCTCGGCTTTGAGGATTTCAAGACCTTCCCCTCCGGTGCCATTCTGCTGGATGCCTTCTGGGAGCGCGGCGGCAATCTCTTCGACACCGCCTTTGTCTATGGCGCCGGCTACACCGAAAAGCTCTTCGGCGAATGGCACACCAGCCGCGGCGTGCGCGACCAGGCCGTGCTCATCGGCAAGGGCGCCCACTCCCCCCTCTGCTATCCCGATGTGATCGGCAAGCAGCTGACCCAGTCGCTCGACCGTCTCGAGACCGATTATGTCGACGTCTATTTCATGCACCGCGACAATCTCGATGTGCCGGTGGGCGAATTCGTCGATGCCATGGATGCGGAGGTCAAGGCCGGCCGCATCCGCGGTCCCTTCGGCGGTTCCAACTGGACCAAGGAGCGCTTGGACGAGGCGATCGCCTATGCCGAGCGCACCGGCAAGACCGGGCCCCAGGCGCTGTCGAACAATTTCGCCCTGGCCGAAATGCTCGACCCGATCTGGGCCGGCTGTGTCACCGCCTCGACGCCCGATTTCAAGCAGTGGCTGACCGACCGTCAGGTCACCAATTTCTCCTGGTCGAGCCAGGCCCGTGGCTTCTTCACCGACCGCGCCGGCCGCGAAAAGACCGACAATGAGGAGCTGGTCCGCGTCTGGTACAACGACCAGAATTTCGGGCGCCGTGACCGCGCCCTGCAGCTGGCGGCGGAACTGGGCAAATCGCCCATCCACGTCGCCCTCGCCTATGTGCTCGCCCAGCCCTTCCCGAGCGTGCCCCTCATCGGCCCGCGCACCTTGGCCGAGCTTGACGACAGCCTCAACGCCTTCGACATCAAGCTCACCCCCGAACAGGTGCGCTGGCTCGAACAGGGCTGATCCTTGCAATTGTGGCGCGGTGCTCCGGCACCGCGCCGCCTCAGCGACCGAGATAGGCTGCAAGCTTATCGAGCGTCTGCAGGCCGTATTCCACCGCATTGAAGGCGAGGACCGCCTGACGCCGTTCGCGGCTCGGATGCATGTGGCGCATGGTCAGAACGGTCTTGCCGTCGCCCTGCACATCAAAAGTCACCAGCATGTGGAAGCGATAGGGATCATCGGGCTCGGGCGTGCCGTAATCAACCAGAATGCGTTCATTGGGCACGATCTGGATAAAGCGCATGAGGTTGGCAAAGCGCTGCTCCTGCCCCTCGAATGTGCCGACCATGTCAAAGCGCCAGACCCCGCCCTCGCGGATATCGGCCTCATGGCTCTCGATGCTGAGCCCCTCTGGCCCATACCATTGCGTCAGCGCCTCTGTATCCATCCAGGCGGCGAAAACCCTCTCGCGCGGATGGTTCAGAACCCTGGTGAGCACGATTTCCCGGTCGATCGACCAGGTGTCAAAAAGCGTGGTCATGCGCCCTCCTCCTCTGCCGTCCTGTCGAGATAGGTCTCAAGCCTGTCGAGCCGCTTCCGCCATCCCCGGCGCTCGGCTTCCATCCAGTCGGCCACTTCCTCAAAGCGCGGCTCAACCAACCGGCACCAGCGACTGCGGCCTCGCTTTTCACTGGCCATCAGTCCGCTCTCCTCGAGCACCTTCAGGTGCTGCATGAAAGAGGGCAGCGCCATGTCGAAAGGCTCGGCCAGCACGCTGACCGGCGCCTCGCCCTCCGCCAACCGCGAAACCACCGCACGGCGCGTCGGATCGCTGAGAGCATGAAAGGCTAGGTCGAGTTGGGTGGCGTCATGTGACATGCCCCTGCTTACGCCGCGCCCCCCCGACCCGTCAATTACATTTAGGCATTTGCCTTAGTATTCAGACATGATACTAAGGCAAAAAGCTAAGTGTTTTGCAGCGATCCCTGCAGGAGGACAAAATGGTCTACGTGCCGATCTCAATATCTCGCTCGATGGCTTTGCCACCGCCACCGACCAGACCACTGAAAAGCCGATGAGCCCGGACTGGATGCGGCTGGTCAGCGCCTATGTCGCCATCAAAACGGTGCGCGAACGGGTGTTCGGCGACGAAACAGGCAAGGGCACCACCGGCATCGACGACCGCTACGCCCGGGATTATTTCGCCGATGTAGGCGCCGAGATCATGGGCGCCGGCATGTTCGGCCTGCACAATACCGACGACGCCAACTGGAAGGGTTGGTGGGGCGATGAGCCGCCGTTCCGCATTCCGGTTCTGGTCCTCACCCACACGCCGCGCCCCGACATCACTTTTGCCAATGGCACGTCTTTCCATTTCCTCGACACCAGCGCGGAAGACGCCCTCGCGCGGGCCAGGGCCCTCGCTGGTGAGAGGGATATTCGCATCGGTGGCGGCGCCAGTCTTGTGCGCGACTTTCTCAAGGCCGGTCTCATCGACCGCCTCCACGTGGGCATCGCCCCGGTCATCCTCAGTCAGGGCGTCCGCCTCTGGGACGATCTGCGCCACCTCGAAGACAGTTACTCGATCACCAGCGAAGTCTCCGAGGGCGGGGTCATTCACGTCACCTTCGAGCGCTGAAACGTCCCAATTCTATCTCCATCCGATCCCTTGGATGGCTTTCGGCGGAGGCTGCAGGGTCGTGGATATGGCAAGACCCTGCATCTTCCCACCCGCCATGTGCAGCCCGCCTTTCCCAAAAGCTCCCGGATCGTTTCCGCCTCCCCCGGCGTTGTGCCAAAACCCCGCATACCCATCAGGAGGTGGCGATGACCACCATGTTCAAGGTCGGCTATTTCGTCGGCAGTCTTTCGAGCACATCCATCAACCGCAAGCTGTCCAAGGCACTTGTGCGCCTCACCCACCCCGGCTTCGAGATGACCGAAATCCCGTTCCGGGATCTCCCGCTCTACAGCCCCGATTATGACGCGGACTATCCGCCCGCCGCCCGGGCCTACAAGCAGGCCATCGCCGATGCAGACGCGATCCTCTTCGTCACCCCTGAATATAATCGCTCGGTGCCCGGCGGCCTCAAGAACGCCATCGACTGGGCCAGCCGCCCCTGGGGCCAGAATTCCTTCACCCGCAAGCCCTCGGCAATCATCGGGGCCTCCATCGGCGCCATCGGCACCGCCGTCGCCCAGCAGAACCTTCGGAGCATCCTCAGTTTCTGCAATTCTCCGATGATGAACGCGGTCGAGGCCTACATCCACTTCAAGCCCGATCTCATCAGCGATGACGGCACGGTCAATGATGAAAGCACCAAGGATTTCCTCGCCAACTACATGGCGGAGTTCCACCAGTTCGTGACCCGCGTCTACACCGCCCTGCCCCGCGACGAGTAGGTTTCGGTTTCAAGCCTTGCGCTGTCCTCTAACGACTATTCCCCCGGTCGGGGGCAGCGCACCGGCGGGGCTCTGGAAGATTTGCTATACCGGCCTGACCTCAGGCCCGAACATCTCCACCCAATTCCTGATCGTCATCCCCGCTCGATAATCGGCGAGCATTTCGGGGTCCAGCACTTCGATCAGCAGCCGGTTTTCCAGCCAGATTTCGACGCATTGAAACGGCCCGCGGTCGCAGAGGCGACTGATCCAGCCCTGCCGCCTCCCGATTGCAATGATCTCATCCGCCGGCAGAAGCGAGGCAATCGCTGCGTGAACGAATGTCTTTGCCGTATCGGGACCTGCCGAGCGGCACTCAACGGCGCCGTCACCCGGCACCAGCACCTGCGTGTCCGGATAGACTTCGATGGCGGTTCCATCGTCCTTGCCGGAAAAGGCGGGAAAAGCATCGCCTCCCCCGCGAGCACTTGTGCGAGAAAACGGGCGACAGCTTCCGGGTCGGACGCGCTGATGGAAAGATGCAGCAGGCTCATGGTTGTGATCCCTATTGCTAGCCCCTTCAAAACTATCAGGCGGTGGGCCGCGACAGACAACCCCTTCCAGGCCCCACATTGCGACCAAGAATCCTGCATCGTTCGAGGACGACGCACGGTTACTGCTTTGTGCGTACTTGTTTCAGGGGCACCACTGACCTAGATTTCCGCTGCAGGCATCGAACCCCTGCAGAGTTCTCAGGGCGGGGTGTAATTCCCCACCGGCGGTAAAGGCGGCAACGCCAAGCCCGCGAGCGCCTTCGGACCGTTTGGTTCGTGGGGTCAGCAGATCCGGTGTAATTCCGGAGCCGACGGTCATAGTCCGGATGAAAGAGAACGGGATCAGCGCCCAGCCGGGCGTGCGCGCCTTTTGGCGCGCCGACAATCCGGCCGTTCGTCTCCCGTAACCCTGAGGAAACTGGTTACGGAAAGGACGAACATGAACCAGATTTCCTCTTCTACCGCCAATGCCGCCGCCACCGGCGCCGCTTTCATGCTTGCGGCCAGCCTGGCGTTTGCCGGCACCAATACCCTTCAGGCCGTGCTGCCCTGGCAGTTCGGCATGAGCTCGACCGGTATGGCCTTCTGGCAATATCTCATTGCCTCGATCCTGGCCTTGCCCCTTATTCTCAAGATCGGCCTTCGCCACCTCAGGACCAACCACCCATGGGCGCACCAGACCCGCGCCTTTGTGTCGGCGCTGGGTGTGCATGTCTTTGTCTATGGCTTCGCCTCGGGCGTGCCGATCTGGCAGATGGTGACCCTCCTCGCGACAGGGCCGCTCTTCATCATCATCGGCTCCACCCTGTTCCTGGGAGAACGCGTCTCCGCCGCGCGCATCGGCGCCGCCCTCGTCGCCACGCTGGGTGCCTTCATTGTGTCCGGTGTCGGCTCGGAGACCCTGGGCCTGCATACGCTCGTGCCGGTCCTCGCCGCAGCGCTCTGGGCCGCTAATGACGTGCTCACCAAATATCTCTCCCGCGAAGAAAGCCCTGAGACGCTCACCGTCTCGCTGCTGGTTCTCGTCACGCCGAACCACCTGTTGATCCTCCTCGCCGTCACCGCGCTGGGCTGGGTGCTGCCGGGTGTGGTCCCCACCGGCCTTTCCGGCCTTCCCTTCGATCTGCCGTCGGGCATGGGCCTCGTCCTGCTGATCCTCCTCGGGGCCCTCACCGCGATCGCGCAATATCTCCTCTCCTTCGCCTATCGCGCTGCTGACGCCGCCTATCTCCAGCCCTTCGCCGATCTCAAGGTTCCGCTGGCCGGCATCGTCGGCTGGGTGGCGTTGGGCCAGGTCCCATCCATCTGGTTCTGGCCGGGCGCAGCCCTTATCGTCGGAGCCTCCATTTTCATCTTCTGGGCGGAAAACAGCAATCGCCAGGGCGGACTGCAGCCGGCGTAACCAATTTCGCGCCAGGCTGCGCTCAATGCTAACAGTCTGCTAGCACTATCGGGTCAAAGGGCAGAAACGCGTTCAAACGCGGTTTTGCCCTTGATTTCGACCAGACAAACCGTGCATTCCATCTGCGGAACAGGTTTTCCAAGAAGGCTTGCGCATGACGGATGTTTCGCCCCAGACGGCTCCCGAAGATTTCGACACGCTCCGCGCCGTCATTCTTGAGCGCAAAGGCGAATTGCCCAAGCGGCTGACCCAGGTCGCGGCCTATGCGCTCGATCATCCCGATGAAATCGCCTTTGGCACGGCGGCCAGCATCGCCATTTCGGCGCAGGTGCAGCCGTCCACTCTGGTGCGCTTTGCCCAACATTTTGGATTTGATGGCTTTTCGGGCCTGCAGCACGTTTTCCGCGCCCGCCTGCGCGAGCGCAATTCCAGCTACGAGGACCGCCTCAAGAAGCTCGAAGAAGGCGAAGCCTCGCTGGCCGAGAGCACTGCCATCCTCAATAAATTCATTTCTGCCGCCCATCGCAGTGTTGATGCGCTGAGCGCGGCGATCGATCCCGAGGGCTTTGAGAAAGCCGTCGAAATCCTCGCCAGGGCCGACACCATCTATCTCATCGCCAAGCGCCGCTCCTATCCCATTGCCAGCTACATGGCCTATGCCTTCGGCAAGTTGAAGGTGCGCTGCCAAATGGTTGGCACGGCAGCCGGAATTGACGACGACCTCTTGGGCATGGCCGGCCCGAACGACGCCGCCTTTGCCATCAGCTTCTCCCCTTACGCCTCGGAAAGCGCTACCCAGGCCCGCGCCCTTGCCTCGCGTGGCGTGCCGGTCGTCTCCCTCACCGATTCTGCCTTTTCGCCGTTGGCCGAGTGTTCCAGCGTATGGTTCGAGCTCGTTGAAGCAGATCACGCTGGCTTCCGGTCCCTGTCCGCCAGCATGGCCTTCGCCATGGCATTAACCGTCTCCATCGCCGAAAAACGCCGCCGCGCATAAGGGAATGTGTACATTCCACATTTGGAATACACGTTCCATATTGACTGACTTTCAGAACCTGTGTTTCATGACAAGCAGAAATACAGGCCCTGAGGAGATCAGCCGTGACCGCCCCCCGGGAGGACCAGACACTCGACGTCATCACCATCGGCCGCGCCTCTGTCGACCTCTATGGCCAGCAGATCGGCACGCGGCTGGAAGACGTTGATTCCTTTGCCAAATCAGTCGGCGGCTGCCCCACCAATATCGCCGTAGGCACCGCCCGGCTGGGCCTGAAATCAGCGCTGATCACCCGCGTCGGCAATGAGCAGATGGGGCGTTTTATCAGCGAACAACTGATCCGCGAAAACGTCGAAACCCGTGGAATCGCTACCGATCCAGAGCGTTTGACCGCCCTCGTCCTGCTCGCCGTCGAGAACGACACATCGTTTCCGCTGATTTTTTATCGCGACAATTGCGCCGACAACGCCCTCGATGAAGGCGACATCGATCCTGAATTCATCAAGTCGTCCAAGGCGGTACTGGTCACCGGGACGCATTTCTCCAAGCCGCATACCGACGCTGCGCAGCGCAAGGCCATGCGTATCGCAAAAGAGAATGGCGCCAAAGTTATCCTTGACATCGATTACCGGCCTAATCTGTGGGGGCTCGCCGGTCACGACGCCGGTGACAGCCGCTACATCGCCTCGGACAAGGTCTCGGCGCATCTGCAGACTGTCCTCGCCGATTGCGATCTGATCGTTGGCACGGAAGAAGAAGTGCTGATTGCGGCCGGAGCATCGGATCTGCACGCGGCTTTGCGAACCATTCGCAAATTCTCCAGCGGTACCATTGTCCTCAAGCGCGGCCCCATGGGCTGCATCGTCTATGACGGGCCCATCCCCGACGACCTCGAGGACGGAATCGTCGGACGCGGCTTTCCCATTGAAGTTTATAATGTTTTAGGCGCAGGCGACGCCTTCATGAGCGGTTTTCTGCGGGGCTGGCTGCGCGGAGAACCGCACGAAACCAGCGCCACCTGGGCCAATGCCTGCGGTGCCTTCGCCGTGTCACGCCTGCTCTGTGCGCCCGAAATCCCGACCTGGGACGAGCTCAGCTATTTCCTCGAAAATGGCAGCAAGGAGAAGGCCTTGCGCAAGGACGAGGCCATCAACCACATCCATTGGGCCACCACCCGGCGCCGCGCCATTCCAAAGCTCATGGCGCTGGCCATCGACCATCGCAGCCAGATCGAGGACATGGCCGGTGGCGACGTCCAGAAGCTGGCAAAGATCCCCGATTTCAAGGTGTTGGCCGTCAAGGCTGCCGCGCAGGTCGCTGCCGGCCGGGACGGTTTTGGCATGCTGCTCGACGACAAATATGGCCGCGACGCGCTCTATGCCGCCTCGGCGCTGAGGGATTTCTGGATCGCCAAGCCGATCGAACTCCCCGGCTCCCGTCCGTTACAGTTTGAATTCACTCAGGATTTGGGCTCCCGCCTCACCGAATGGCCGATCGACCACTGCATCAAGGTTTTGTGTTTTTTCCATCCAGATGACCCCAGCGACCTCAAGCAGACGCAAATCGCAAAACTCCGTTCGGCCTTTGACGCCGCACGGAAAATCGGTCGCGAGCTCCTGGTCGAGATCATCTCCAGCAAGCACGGCCTAGTGACCGATGACACCATGGCGCGAGCTCTTACCGAGATTTATGACGCCGGCATCAAGCCGGACTGGTGGAAGCTCGAGCCGCTGGCCACCACCGGCGCCTGGGAGGCGCTGGACAGGATCATCGATGCCCGCGACCCCTTGTGCAGGGGCATCGTGCTCCTCGGCCTCGACGCGCCGCAGGATCAGCTGGAGGCCGGTTTTGCCACGGCGCAATCCTCGCGCTGGGTCCGTGGCTTTGCCGTCGGGCGGACGATATTCGCCGAGGCTGCAAAGGCTTGGCTGGATGGCGCGATGACGGACGACGCTGCGGTGGAGCAGATGGCCAGTCGGTTCAGCGCCCTGGTGGACATTTGGGAAAGACAGGCCAAAACTGGCGTGGCCGCATAAGCGCCTTTGGGAGTTGAGGATATCGGCATGAGCCAAAACACCGTTCGCCTGACCATGGCCCAGGCCGTCGCGCGCTTCCTGACCGCGCAGAAAACAGTCATTGATGGCGAGACCGTGCCTATTTTCGGCGGCGTCTGGGCCATTTTCGGCCACGGTAATGTTGCCAGCCTCGGCGAGGCCCTGCACGCCGTCAAGGACACGCTGCCGACCTATCGAGGCCAGAACGAGCAGAGCATGGCCCACGCCGCCATCGGCTACGCCAAGGCCAATTTCCGCCGTCGCTTCATGGCGGCCACCAGCTCGATCGGCCCGGGTGCCCTTAACATGGTCACGGCCACCGGGCTCGCCCATGTCAACCGCATCCCTGTGCTCTTTCTTCCCGGCGATGTGTTTGCCAACCGCCTGCCCGACCCGGTGCTGCAGCAGGTGGAAGCCTGGGGCGACGGCACGGCTTCGGCCAATGATGCCTTTCGTCCGGTGAGCCGCTATTTCGACCGCATCACCCGGCCGGAGCAGATCATCCCGGCGCTGCGTCGCGCCATGCAGGTGCTCACCGACCCCGCAGAATGCGGCCCGGTGACACTAAGCCTCTGCCAGGACGTACAGGCGGAAGCTTATGATTATCCAGAAAGTTTCTTCGCCGAGAAAATCTGGACCCAGCGCCGCATCATGCCGGACGCCGAAGAGTTCGCCATGGCGGCTGCCGCGCTAAAACTGTCCAAGAAGCCGGTGATCATCGCCGGCGGCGGGGTCCTCTATTCCGAAGCCTCCGACGCGTTGGCCGCTTTCGCGGAGACACATGGGGTTCCTGTCATGGAGACCCAGGCGGGCAAAAGCGCCCTGCCCCACGGCCACAAGCTCAATCTCGGCTCGGTCGGCGTGACCGGCACTTCGGCCTCCAACGCCATGGCCGAGGAGGCCGATCTCGTCCTCGCGGTCGGCACCCGTCTGCAGGATTTCACAACCGGCTCCTGGGCCCTGTTCAAGAATCCGGACGTCAAGGTGATTGGCCTCAACGTCCAGCCCTTCGACGCCCACAAGCACAACGCCCTGCCGCTCGTATCCGACGCAAGGGTGGGTCTCGCGGCGCTCGATGCAGCGCTGATGGGTTGGCAAACCGATTCCGATTGGACCGACAAGGCACTGGACGAAAAAGACAATTGGTTGCGCGACGCCGACGACGCCCGCGCCGCGAGCAATGCCGAGCTGCCGTCCGACGGTCAGGTCATTGGCGCGGTGCAACGCGGTCGGACCAGGGCAACGCTGGTCTGCGCGTCGGGCGGCTTGCCGGGTGAATTGCACAAGCTCTGGCGCGCTGAGGGCCCGGGCTCCTATCACCTCGACTATGGGTTCTCGACCATGGGCTATGAGATCGCCGGCGGGCTCGGCGTCGCCATGGCGCGGCCCGATGATGACGTCGTCGTCATGGTCGGTGACGGCTCCTATCTGATGATGAACTCGGAAATCGTAAGCGCCGTAATGATGGGCATACGCATGACCATCGTCGTGCTCGACAATGCTGGCTTCGGCTGCATCAACCGCCTGCAGATGGCCACCGGCGGCGCCAACTTCAACAATCTCTTCCGCGACACCTACCACATGGAACTGCCCAACGTGGACTTTGCGGCGCACGCCGCGGCCATGGGCGCAAAGGCGAAAAAGGTCGGCTCATTATCTGAGCTAGAGACCGCCCTGCGTGAAACCGAAGGCGCCGCAGGCGTCCATGTCTTTGTCATCGACACCGATCCCCTGATCACCACCGACGCCGGTGGTCATTGGTGGGATGTCGCAGTTCCTGAGGTCAGCGACCGGCCTAGCGTCAATGCGGCGCGCGCGGCCTATGTCAGAGCCCTGAGGGCCCAGCAAATCGGATAGTGACCCCCCGCCTATCCGTGCCGTCACCATCCGGTTTGTCAGGGTGGTGACGGAAAAATTCCAGATTGCCGACGACGAATTCCGGTCTGTGGCAGAACGACGTTGAGCGCCGAAGCGCGCAGGGAGACGAGCTGAATGAAGGCCAAACTTGGCATGTCGCCAATCGCCTGGTGGAACGACGACCTCGTCGAACTCAGCGACGACGTCTCCCTCGAGGAATGCCTCAGGCAGTCGCGCTCGGCCGGGTTCACCGGCATGGAAAAGGGTCGTCGCTTTCCGGATGACCCCAATGTCATGTTGCCCATCCTCAGGGCGGCCGACGTAACCCTCTGTGGTGGATGGTTCTCGGGCACGCTGGTTGACGAAGAACTTGCAGCCAACAAGGACCGCATCGCGCCGATGATCGAGCTGTTCAAGGCCGTCGATGCACCGTGCATCGTCTATGGCGAGGTTGGCCGCTCGATCCAGGGCAAGCGGCACATCCCGCTGGCGCAGAAGCCGCGCCTGTCCGACGACGAGATGAAGGCCTATGCCCGCAAGGTGACCGAGTTCGGCGAATGGTGCGCAGACAGGGGCATGCCCCTCTCCTACCATCATCATATGGCCGCTGTGGTCGAGACTGAGCCCGAGCTCGACGCCTTCATGGCCGCTTCCGGGGCCGGCATACCGCTGCTGCTCGACGCGGGCCATCTGGCCTTCGCCGGCGGCGACGTGTTGCGCGCCATCGACAAGCACTACGCCCGGATCAACCATGTCCACGTCAAGGACATCCGCCGCGAGGTGGTCGATGGGCTTGATCGCAACCGGCAGAGTTTCCTCGACGCCGTGGCGCTTGGCGCCTTCACCGTTCCCGGCGACGGATCTCTCGATTTTGGCGCCATCGTGCAACGCCTGGCCGATCACGGTTATGAAGGCTGGTTCGTGGTAGAGGCAGAGCAGGATCCGGGCAAGAGCCCGCCGCTCGAGATGGCACGGATCGGCCATGCCGAGCTGATGCGGGTGATGACTGACGCTGGTTACACCGTGGAAACCGAGGGTTTTCCGAAACACTGAGTCTTTTGAATGGGCTGTGCTAAAGCCTTGCCGAACTGAATCAAGCGGGAGGGGTCGGCATGGCGCTCAAGGAAAACGACGTTAACTGGTTTCGGCCACTCTGGCGCCGGGTCGCTGTGGCAGTCTTCCTCACCCTCTGGCTGGGTTGGGAACTGCTCTACACGGGCGATCAATTCTGGGCCGTGCTGGTCGGCCTGGCGCTGGCCTATGTTGCCTGGAATTTCTTCTACAGGTTCCCCAAGGAGGAGACACCAAATGAGCAGATCCCCTCTTCTCGTTCGCCCGACGACGCGGACCGGCAAGATCCATGATGTCACGCCCGCTTCGGCGGGCTGGACCCATGTGGGATTTGCCCTGCACAGGCTGACACCAGGCGAAGTGTTCGGCGGGGCCTCCGAGGATCGCGAACTCTGCCTCGTCATTGTCAGCGGCAAGGGCAAGTTTGCGGTCGATGGCGAGGAGTTCGGCGAACTGGGCGAGCGCATGAGCCCGTTCGAGGGCGCGCCCTGGGCGCTCTATGTGCCCGCGGGTCGCCATTGGGCCGTCGATGCGACAACCGATCTCGAGCTCGCCATCTGCTCGGCTCCGGGCGGCGGCGATTATGCGGCAAAGGTCATTCAGCCGGGGACCCATCCGCGCATCACCCGTGGCAAGGGCGCCAATATACGGCACGTCTACAACATCATGCCCGAGGACGACGCTTCGGCGCATGCCCTGCTCGTCGTGGAAGTGATCACGCCGCAGGGCAATACCTCGTCCTATCCACCGCACAAGCACGACGAGGACAATCTTCCGCACGAGAGTTTTCTCGAAGAGACCTATTATCACCGGATGAACCCGCCGCAGGGCTTTGGCTTCCAGCGGGTCTACACAGACGATCGCAGCCTCGATGAGGCCATGGCAATCGAGGATGGCGATGTGGTTCTGGTCCCGCGTGGGTACCACCCTGTCGCCACTACCGCAGGCTACGACCTCTATTATCTCAACGTCATGGCTGGGCCGAAGCGTGTGTGGAAATTCCACAACGCGGCAGAGCATGAGTGGATGCTGAAGGACTAGAAGGCGCTGACTGCGCGCCGGTCAGGCGTAGCGACCCGAGTTCGGCGACTTGGGGGCGGGTGTTTCGGCTTCCGCCGTATCGAGCTTGCGCCGGAGCTTGGCCATGGCGACGCGTTGCATCTGGAGGCGCGTGGCGTTGAGCGGCGTGATGACGATGACTTCCGTTCCCGTGACCTCGTCGATGGCAGCGACGCGCATCACTTGGCCCATCTGAACGAATTCGAACAGAACACCCGCTGACATCTCACCTCCAAGCGCGGCAAGGATAGCAAGATTCTTGCCTATGCCTATACGGAAACGCCCTCCTGTGAGGAGGGCGCTTTTAAACGATCAGCTGAACGAGACTTTGCCCTGCTCGTCGAACTTGTAGACGTCGTCGCGGAAGCTGACGGTGCCCTGCTTGTTCGCCCAGGCCGTGATGTAGGTGGTGTGGATCGGCACCTTTGCCGTGACCTGCACATCGAGGCGCTGCAGCGCGTCGAATGTCGAGTCGACCCGATTCTGGTCCCAGTCGCCATTGTCGCGCAACAGCCAGTTGACCAGCTGGTTGACGCCTTCCACGCGCACGCAGCCGGAAGAGTGGAAGCGGGCGTTCTCGCCGAACAATTCCTTGCCCGGGGTGTCATGCAGATAGCAATCGTAGGGATTGTAGAAGTTAATCTTGCAGTGGCCCATCGAGTTGGCGGCGCCGGGCTCCTGGCGATACATGTAGTTCACCTGAGCGTCGGTGATGTTCGCCCAGTTGATGGTCTGGGGATCAACCTTGTTGCCGCTGCCGTCGTAGATGAAAATATTCTGCTCTGCGAGGTAGTTCGGGTTTTCCTGCATGTACTTGGTCAGGTCCTGGCGGACCAGCGACTTGGGCACGTGCCAGTAAGGGTTGAAATTGATCTGGTGGATGTTGGACGCCATGATCGGCGTCGCCCGATCGACGCGGCCGACAACGGCCGTATGGCGCTGCTCGACCATGCCATCGTTCACCGCTTCGATTGTGGCGGCCGGGATGTTGACCACGATATAGCGCGGGTTGAGCTTGGCGGCCATGTTCTGGACGCGGGTGTAATTGAGATAAAGCTGCTGCAGGCGGGTCCCTGCGGGAACGGAGAGCGCATACCAGGTCGCCTCATCCACTTGGCCGGTGACGCGAAGACCGTGGCGGGCCTGGAAAGCACGGACGCCACGATCGGTCGCTGCGTCGAAAACTTCGCTGACATTGTCGACCAGCGGCATATCGCCAGACGAAATCAGGCGGCGCTTGAGCTGCACGACATGGCGGGTCGACTTGCCGAGGTTGAGGCCATAGGCCTCCTGCGGCGTCTCTTCCCAGCCGCCAGCGGCGACAAAAGGTTCATACTGGGAAATGGCCAGCTGGAGATTATAGGCCGTATCAAAGCTGAGGATCGGTTCATTGGTCGAAATCAGCGCCTCTGCGGCAGCCGTGTTTCCACCCTGATCCGCATCACGCAGGACGCGGTTTCTTGCGAACATGTCCCATACGGACTCGCCTTCCTGCGCCCTGACGATGGCCGGCATGGCAACGCCAGCCCCTGCAACAGCGAGAGTACGGAGAAGAGAACGTCGATTTAGCCGCATTGAATCACCCAGCAGAACGCCCATCATCAGATGGCGCGGTTAGCATTGCCGCACCGGCCACACAACGTCTGTCAACGCCTTGTGAACCATCAGCACACCCATCCATAAACGGGAAATGGTTTCAAACCACGTAACGGTGCTGCACTCAATTTGAGGCACAAATGAGAAAACGCCGGCCAGAAGGCCAGCGTTCACGCGCAGGTGTGGCGCGGAGGCAACACGCGCCCCCACCCGCCCGAAATGCTCTTCGGTGACCCGGAGATCAGAGCTTGTAGAGGATCTGATCGACCCAGAAGCGCTCGAGACGCGCCAGCGACTTGTTGAGGTTGTCGAATTCTTCGTCGCCCAGGCCGCCGACCTTATCGATCGACTTGAGGTGACGGTCGTAGAGCTCGTCGATCACTTCCGCCACTTCTTCACCCTTGGGCGTCAGGCGGATACGGACCGAGCGACGGTCGGTGCGCGAGCGCTCCTGGAAGATGTAGCCGGTTTCGACCAGCTTCTTGAGATTGTACGAGACATTCGAGCCGAGGTAGTAACCGCGCGAGCGCAGCTCGCCAGCCGTCAGTTCGCTGTCGCCGATGTTGAACATCAGCAGCGCCTGGACGGGGTTGATATCGTCCCAGCCCATACGGTCGAACTCGTCCTTGATCAGGTCGAGGAGACGGCGATGAAGACGCTCAACGCGGGAGACGGCTTCGAGGTAAAGGGGCTTCAGACCTTCGCTGCGTTCTGGAACGATGTTCTCTGCGGTGTTCGACTTGATTGCCATTTGTGCCTCACTGTTTTTTCTGCGTGCGATTTTTCGCATCTCATGAGGCCAAACTACGGCCCACGGACTAAGATCACCCTAAGCGGCACGCTTAAAACTATCTTACTGGAAACCAATGGGAATTTGGCTTTATGGATCGTTACACCGGTTGATAAAATTGTAACCTTACGAGGGTGTGAAGGGCGGCACCCCTATACTTCCGAGCATTGCGCGCTGGGGATCGGCCCGTGGATAAGTCTGTAAGGTCACGGCGACCGGCGGGCGCGACAGCGCCCTGCAGCCGGACGAAAGCGGTTAAACCAGAGCACGCCATTTTAGGAGAATGCAGGCCTCCGCATTCGGGGCCCGGCGAGGTCTTCTCAGTCAGCGGCCTGGGCGCGGCTGATCCGGATACTGAGACCAAAGATCAGAAGAATGGCGACGAGAAGGACGACGCGGACGGAAAAGCCGACAGCGCTCATATGAATATCCGGGCTGCCCGCAACATAAAGAGCGAGCTCGGTTGCTGTGGCTCCAATTAGGAGCACGGCTCCCCAGCTCGCCTTGATCCACAAGCCCACGCCAGCAAAGAGGCGCGCGAGGGAAAAGACAGCGAGGAAGACAAAGGCAGACTCGCCCATGACGGCCAGAGGGCTGGTCGAGCCCAGATTGACCCCGAGCAGACGGCCCGCATCGTTCAGCCCCAGAAAGAGGCTGAGGATCGCGACGATCCGGATATAGAGACCGAGTTGGGGCGCCTTGAACAACATGGACGTCTTGATAGCGATTGCCGGCCCCTGCGACAAGCGGTGGCTTGGACCGCCGTCGCGGCACTGATAGGAAGACCACAGAAACGGAGCGCCTGAGAATGAGCACTGATTGGCCAAAGCATGACATGTCCTTCCTCGCCGGCAGCCGACTGCGCCGGACACGGCAGGCCGGCTGGAGCCGCGACATGGTCCGCGAAACCCAATTGCTGCCGCGGGACCTGATCTGGCCGCTGTTCGTCATCGAGGGCAGCAATGAGCGGACCGCGATCAAGACCATGCCAGGCGTCGAGCGCCTCTCCATCGATCTCATGGTTGAAGCCGCCAAGGCCGCTCGCGACGCGGGCATCCCTGCCCTCGCCATTTTCCCGAACACCCCCGACCATCTGCGCGCTGAAGACGGCGCCGAGGCCTATAACCCAGACAATCTGATGTGCCGCGTTCTCAGCGCCATCAAGAGTGCTGTTCCCGATATCGGCCTCATCGCCGACGTGGCGCTCGATGAATATTCCAGCGACGGCCAGGATGGCCTCGTCCGCGACGGCGAAATCCTCAACGACGAGACCGTCGCCGCAATGGTGAAGTCCGCGCTCGTCCAGGCGCGCGCCGGCGCCGATATCATCGCCCCGTCCGACATGATGGACGGCCGCGTTGCCGCGATCCGCGAGGCCCTGGATGGCGAAGGTTTTGAGCATGTGCAGATCATGGCCTATTCGGCCAAATATGCATCCTGCTTTTACGGCCCGTTCCGCGAGGCCGTCGGCTCTGGAAGCCGCCTCAAGGGTGACAAGCGCACCTATCAGATGGACTACGCCAATACCGACGAAGCCCTGCGCGAGATCGAGCAGGATATCGCCGAGGGTGCCGACAGCGTCATGATCAAGCCCGGCCTGCCCTATCTCGACATCATCCGTCGGGCCAAAGACGCCTTCAACATCCCGATCTATGCCTACCAGGTGAGCGGCGAGTACGCGATGATCGAGATGGCCGGCGCGGCTGGAGCAATCAATCGTGATGCGGCAGTGCTCGAAAGCCTCTGGTCCTTCAAGCGCGCAGGTGCGAATGGCATCCTTACATATTACGCACTTGAAATGGCCCGCAAGTTGAGCCACTGACCAACCTGGTTTATCGCCAAGCAACGGATTACAGGCCTCCGCCTTTTTACGGAGGCCTTTTCCTTTCGCTGCGTGGACAAGACCGACATTGCTTCCACAGACAGTGAAATACCAAGACGCAATCTGAAAACTACCGGAGTTCCCAATGTCGGCTGATGTCGAAGGGCGCTGGGCCGAGATTTTTGGCCCAAAATATCTCGCTGCGACCATCATCCTCTGCCTTGGGGTCGCGCTCCTGGCGTTCAACGCCTTCCTGTCCTCCACGGCTTTGCCGACTGCGGTCAAGGAACTCGACGGCGCCGAGGTGATCTCCTGGTCGACGACCCTTTATCTGGTCTTTGCCATTGTCGGCGGTGCCGGCGCGGTGCTGGTCAAACAGCGACTCGGTGCACGCTGGGCTCTGCTCGCCATGGCCGGCGTGTTCCTCCTCGGAACACTGGTTGCGGCGGGCGCCGGCACCATGACTCAGGTTCTGGTCGGCCGGGCCATCCAGGGTCTTGGCGAAGGCGTCGTCGCGGCACTCTGTTTCTCGCTGATCCCCGAGCTTTTTCCCAACCGGCTGGTGCCGAAGATTTTTGGCATGCAGGCCGTTATCTGGGCTATCGCGGCCTTTGGCGGCCCGGCCGGCGCTGGTGCGCTGACCGAGTTCGTCTCGTGGCGCGCCGCCTTCCTCGTCAACGTGCCAGTGGTCGCCATTTTCTGCCTCATGGTGGCGCTGGTGGTGCCCAACAAGCGCGGCGGCGATGTCCAGGCAGGCTTTCCGGGCATCCGGCTTATGGCCATCGGTGGCGGCATCCTTCTACTCGCCATCGCCTCCCTCCTGCCCGGCCCTGAGGCGCTTGCCCTTGTGGCGGCGGCGGCCCTGGCGCTGTTCGTCGCCATCTGGATGGATCGACGCAGCAAGAGCCCGCTGACTCCTACCGGGGCCTTCTGGTCGGACTCCCCACTGGGCCCCGGCTTCTGGGTCGTGCTGCTGATGCCGGTGGCGGGCGCCTTTACGGCGGTCTATCTCGTTATGCTGTTGCAGCAATTGTGGGGCTATGGGCCGACCGCAGCCGGGGCCGTCGGCGCTGTCATGTCCGTTGCCTGGAGCCTCTCGTCGGTTACCGTTGCCAATGTGCGCAAGCGCTCGACGCGCCACCTGCTGATCCAGCTTGGGCCGGCGTGCCTCTGCATCGGCCTGCTCGGCGTGCTGTCCGGCTTCCTCCTCAACCTGCCGCCGCTGCTCATCCTCTCGCAGCTGGTGATCGGCGCCGGCTTTGGTATGTCGAGCGGCTATGTCCTGTTGACGCTGATCGAGGCCACGGGGGACGCCGAGCGCGACCGGACCTCGGCGCTGATCCCGACCACGCAGTCGGCCGGCAATGCCATCGGCGCGGCAATTGCCGGGCTGGCCGCCAATAGTGCGGGCTATGCCGTGGCGACCAGCACGGACGAAATCCTCGCCACGACAGTCCCGATCTTCGTGACGGCGGCGGTCATCGCGGCCTTGGCCGGGGTCACGTCCGTGGCCATGGTGCGTCGCGCGACCAGTGAGGGCGTCGGCGGGGCTGAACTGATCCAGGCAACCTAGCCGCGGACGCAATTTCTCGGCGCCAAGCTCTTGCACTGGGGCGCGGCTATGACAATCTTCTGGCCATGACCCAAGACACCGCCTCGCGCCCCCAGCTGCCCGATCCTGCAACGGCTCCCGAACTTTTCGAGGGCCTGCTGACCCGACGCACCATCTCCGGGATCATCGACATCATCCTGATCTCATTGATCGTGGCTGTCGTGTCGATCGTCGGCGGCATCATGGGCTTTTTCACCTTTGGCCTCGCCTGGGTCTCGCTCCTCGTCGTCATTCCCGCCTCGATCGTGATCTACTATGCGATCACGCTCGGATCGGCAAAGCGGGCGACTGTGGGCATGCAGATGATGGACCTTGTCCTCACCCCGACCCGTGGCGTGCCACTCGACGGCTGGATGGCGGTCATCCACGCCCTCGTCTTCTGGCTGACTTTCTGGATTTCCTGGCCGGTCTCGCTCGTGTTCGCCCTCTTCACACCGCGCCGCCAGATGATCCACGACCTCATCGTGGGCACGCTCATGGTGCGGCGCTCGCCGATGATGCGTCATTGGCAGCGGATGCGGCAAACTGGGGCTTTCTGAGCCGTTGCAGCGGAGCGGGTGCGAGAGTACAATTAGGGCTGTCGCAGCTTTTGGGTCCTAGATGACCAACCAGTCCCCGGAATCCACCCAGCTCTTTCTGACCGCCGCAATGCCGTGCCCCTACCTGCCTGACCGGCAGGAGCGGAAGCTCTTTACGCATCTGACGGGCAGGCGCGCCTCGGCGCTGCATCACCTGCTGAGTGACAATGGGTTTCGCCGCAGCCAGAACCTGATTTATCGCCCGGCCTGCGAGGGCTGCAATGCGTGCCAATCCGTACGCATTGTGGCTGAGGAGTTCGCGCCCTCAGGTCGCTTCCGCCGCGTCCTGCGCAACAATGTCGATCTCGGCATCACCGTGCGCCAACCCCAGGCGACCGCCGAACAGTTCGACCTCTTCAAGACCTATCTCGACGCCCGCCATGCCGACGGCGGGATGACGCAGATGAGCTATGATGACTATGAGTACATGGTCGAGGACACGCCGGTTCAGTCCGTCGTTGTCGAATATCGCCTGCTCAGCGAACCCGGCGAACCGCTGGTGGCCGTGGCGCTGACCGACGTCATGCCCGACGGTCTATCGATGGTCTATTCATTCTTCGACCCAGCCCAGGCGCACCGCAGCCTCGGTACATTCCTCATCCTCGACCACATCGCCCAGGTGAGGTCCGCCGGCCTCGATTATGTCTATCTCGGCTATTGGGTGAAGAACTCGCCAAAGATGGCCTACAAGGCCCTTTATCAGCCGCTGGAAGTCCAGCGCGGGCATGAGGGCTGGGTGCGCCAGTCCCTCACCGATGCCGAGCCGTCCCCGACGGTTTAGACGGCCATATCGAAAACGATGAGACCGTCTCGGCCGCCCTCGAGCGCTGCCACGAGACGCCCGCCCGCCGCCTTGTGCGCGGGATGGACGAGATAGGCGTCGCGCGCCGCTTCATCCGTAAAATCCATGGTGAAGCCATCCATATAGCCCCGGTGCAGGCCCTCGGGCGAAACGTTGGAACCATAGGCCATACCTAGGAATCCCGGCACGACTTCGCGCAGCGATTCAAGCTCGGTGTAGATCGCCGCGCGTTCTTCAAGTGATACATCGGCACGGAAGCGAACAAACACGCAGTGGCGGATCATTTGATGAGTCCCTTGAATCGGTTAGCCGACAAACTTGTTGTTGCGCGGGAAGCCCGTTGGGGGCTGACGGCCAGCTGCAGCGCGGTCGCCAAGCCAATCGACCAGTTCCTCGGTGGGCTTTGAATAGGTCCTTCCCGAACTGTCCATCCAGGTCAGCCCATCGGCCGCATAGAAGGTCTTGATGTCGGAAATCCCGCCGTCCTTGTAGCGCTGGAGGCGCACGCCCTTGCCGCGGGTCATGGATGCGAGCTGGGTCATCGGGAACACCAGCAGCTTGCGGTTCTGTCCGATCACCGCGACCCGGTCGCCGTCGCAGGGGACGATCAGCTTGGCTTCCTCGGGCGCGGAGACGTTGAGCACCTGCTTGCCCTTGCGGGTATTGGCGATGAGATCGTCCTCGTTGACGACGAAGCCATATCCGGCCGAGGACGCGATCACACGCTTTGTGCCCGGCTTGTGGACGAAGAGCGCGACAATCTCGTGGCCTTCCTCGATGTCGACCATGATGCGGACGGGCTCGCCCTGCCCGCGACCACCCGGGAGCTTGTCTGCACCAATGGTGTAGACCCTGCCGTCCGTCGTCATCATCAGGAGCTTGTCGGTGGTCTCGCAGTTAAACGAGAGCCTCAGCTTGTCGCCGCTCTTGAATGCCTTCTCATCGATCGTGGCATTGTGGCCCTTGGGCGCGCGGATCCAGCCCTTCTCGGAGAGAATGACGGTGATCGGCTCGCGCTCGATAAAGGCTTCGGTGATCTCGGCAGCGTCGGCAGTGGGCACGGCACCAATCGAGGTGCGGCGCGCGCCGAGAGGATGCGGCGTCGTGCCGTCCTTTTCAAACAGCGGGTAGGACTTCTTGAGCGTCTCGACCTGCTTGGCGACCTCGCCCCAAAGGCGCTTGTCCGAAGACAGGAGATGCTCGAGCTTGCCCTTTTCCTCGGAGAGGTTCTTGTGCTCCTGGCGAAGCTCCATCTCCTCGAGCTTGCGCAAAGAGCGCAGGCGCATGTTGAGGATGGCTTCGGCCTGATTGTCCGTCAGATTGAAGGCGGCCATCAGGCTGGCCTTGGCATCATCCTCTTCACGGATGATGCGGATCACCTCGTCGAGGTTGAGGTAGGCGATGATATAGCCTTCGAGCACCTCAAGCCGTGCAGCGATCTGCGCCAATCGATATTCCGAACGGCGGACCAGCACTTCCTTGCGGTGATCGAGCCAGGCGCGCAGCGCGTCGGCAATGCTCATCACCCTTGGCACCGTGCCGCGGTCGAGCACGTTGAGGTTCAAGCCGAAACGAAGCTCGAGCTCAGTCAGCTTGAACAGCTGCTCCATCAGGATGACGGCGTCCACCGTGCCGGCGCGCGGCTCGAGGATGAGGCGGATATCGTCCGCGCTCTCGTCGCGCACGTCTTTGAGCAGCGGCAGTTTCTTGGCCAGAAGCAGTTCGGCGATCTTTTCCACGAGGCGCGATTTCTGCACGCCATAGGGGATCTGGGTCACGACGATCTGGTAAACGCCGCGACCCTTTTCTTCCTTCTCCCAGACCGCGCGGGTGCGGAAAGCGCCGCGCCCGGTTTCATAGGAGTGGACGATGGACGCGCGCGTTTCGACCAGCTGTCCGCCCGTCGGGAAATCCGGACCACGGATCAGATCGTCCATGGATGGCGGCGCCGACAGATCCTGATGGATCAGGTCGTCGACCGTGGCCGCAGGATTATGAATGAGCTTCAGCGACGCATTACAGAGTTCGACGATATTGTGTGGTGGCACCGAGGTCGCCATGCCCACGGCGATGCCGGTCGAGCCATTGGCCAACAAGTTCGGGAAATTGGACGGCAGGACCACCGGCTCATCGTCTTCACCGTCATAGGTCGGCTTGAAGTCGATGGCGTTCTCGGTGATGCCCTCGAGCAGGCGCGTTGCCACCTCGGTCATGCGGCTTTCGGTATATCGCATGGCCGCGGCGCTATCGCCGTCGATGTTACCAAAGTTCCCCTGCCCGTCCACCAGCGGATAGCGCAGGGAGAATTCCTGCGCCAGGCGCACGAGCGCATCGTAGATCGACTGGTCGCCATGAGGATGGAACTTACCGATCACGTCACCGACGATGCGGGCGCTCTTCTTGTAGCCCTGATTGGGATCAAGCTTGAGCAGGCGCATGGCGTGCAGAATGCGGCGATGCACCGGCTTGAGGCCGTCTCGCGCGTCGGGCAGCGCGCGCTGGGTAATGGTCGAGAGCGCATAGCTCAGGTACCGCTCCTCAAGCGCCTGCTTGAGATCGACGATACGCTGATCGTCGGCCGGCGGACTGGTATCGGTATCGGACATGGTGGCTCGAAATGAGAACGAATCAGGAGCAGAGTATAGCGAGCTAGAGGCGCGGAAGCCTATTTCCCCAAGGTTTTCCCGCAGAAACAGCCGATTTTTTCGCGACGTCCGCCGTCATTCGGCTTTCGCCATCAGCCGGTTGAGCAGCATGTCGCGTACTGCCGGAACATCGACGCGCCGCGGGCCCCAGACGTGGCGCTCGAGAAAGAAACCCGAGAGGCGAAACGCGTCTTCGATATCGCCTGGGGACGCATTGCCGCGGGCGACCAGAAAGCTCGGCAGTTTCAAGAGCTTGTCGCGATAGGGCTCGGCTGCCGCGCGCGACACCGCCCTGCCGGACCGGGGGGAAACATGGGTAAGATCGGTGGTGACGCCGGTCGCCGCGCAGCTTTCGAGATCAAGCCCGAAGCCGAGTTCGTCGAGAACGGCCAGTTCGAACCTGGCGAGAGCCACCCCGTCGGGCGCGTGGTCAATCAGGCTCAACGCCATGCCCAGTAGCCGGTCGTGCGGGTCCCGTTCGGGCAAAAGCCTCAGATGCTCGCAGACGAGCTGGCTGAGATAGAGCCGCGTCGGGTCGGCGATGAGTTCGGCAGCGCGGGCCTGCAGCAGTTCGATGCTGAACTGGCCGAGCTGATCCTCGGTGCGCGCCCGCCAGGTCAGCTGAACTGTGTTCCCGGCCTGCAGCGTCGCCGCGAGGCGTGGCGACCGCCCGCCCCGCACGAGGCCGAGATAGCGTCCGCGTCCGGCAACCATGGCCTCGGCAATGACGCTGGTTTCGCCATGGCGCCTGACGCCTATCAGCAGGGCTTCACCGGTCCATTCCATTGCGATTGACGCCCCGAACAATGCCGGGGCGCGACCTCATTTCTTGTCGTGGGGGAATTCCAGCCCCATTTCCTGGTAGCGCTCCGGATCGTCAGCCCATTTTTCGCGGACCTTGACGAAGAGGAAGAGATGGATCGGCACTTCGTACATCTCCATCAGCTCCTTGCGCGCCTCAGCGCCAATGGCCTTGATGGTCTGCCCGCCAGCGCCGAGCACGATCTTCTTGTGGCTGTCGCGCGAGACATAGACGACCTGGTCGATCTTGTAGGACCCGTCCTTCTGGATCTTGAAACTCTCGGTCTCGACCGTGGAGTTGTAGGGGATCTCGTCGTGGACACGCAGGAACAGCTTTTCGCGCGTGATCTCGGCGGCGGTGATCGCCATGGTCAGATCGGTCAGGTGATCTTCGGGGAAGTGCCACGGGCCCGGGGGAATGTGCCCAACGCACCAGTTGATGAAATCCTTCACGCCATTGCCCTTGAGGGCGGACAGCATGAAAGTCGCCTCGAAGCGCGTGCGCTCATTGAGCGTCTGCGAAAGGGACAACAGGCTCTCGGGCTTCACGGTATCGATCTTGTTGAGGATCAACACCTTGGGTTGGCGGATGTTCTCCAGTCCTTCGAGCAGCTGCTCGATATCGGGCGCGATACCGCGACCAACATCGATGATGAAGGCGACGATATCGGCGTCCCCTGCCCCGCCCCAGGCATTGTCCACCATGGCGCGTTCGAGCCGACGCTTGGGCGCAAAAATGCCCGGCGTATCGACGAAGACGAGCTGGGCCGTATCGAGCGTCAGCACGCCGCGAACCTGGCTGCGCGTAGTCTGGGCCTTATGCGTGACGATCGACACTTTCGTGCCGACCAGAGCATTGAGCAGGGTCGATTTGCCGGCGTTCGGCGCACCCACAAGCGCAATGAAGCCGCAGGATGTGTTCGTTAGTTCGACGGGGTCGGTCATTTCTGTTCCTTCCAGACTTTCTGCTGGACCAGGAATTCCTGGGCTGCCTTGTGCTCGGCAATCTTCTTGGAGGGGCCGGTCGCAGCGACCCGCTCATATCCGGCGAGATCGATGGCGATGGTGAATTCGGGGGCGTGGTCGGGCCCGGTGCGCTCCACCAGGGCGTAGGTCGGCGGCTCGAGGCCCTTGGCCTGGGCCCACTCCTGCAGAGTGGTCTTGGCGTCGGCGCGATGGGTCTGGCCGTCGGCGATGAATTCCTCGAAATGGCGCTGGACGAATTCATAGGCCTTGCCCATGCCGCCATCGAGATAGATGGCGCCGATGATGGCCTCGGTCACGTCGCCCAGAATGGCTTCCTTCTCAGCGCCGCCAGTGCGGGCTTCGCTGTCGCCCAGGATCATCTCCGGACCGAGATCAAGCTGGCGCGCGATCACGGCGCAGGTTTCCTTGCGCACCAGCGAATTGAGCGTGCGGCTCAGCTCGCCCTCATTGGCCTTGGGAAATTTGCGATAGAGCATGTCGGCCACAACGAGGCCGAGCACCCTGTCGCCTAGGAACTCAAGACGCTGGTAGGAATTTTCCACCCGCTTGCTGGGCGAAATGGCACTGGAATGACTCAGCGCGCGCTCGAGCAGATCCGGATCGGCAAAGCGATAGCCGAGCCGGAACTGGAGCTTTTCATGTCCATTGCTGCGGCGACTCACGGCGTCGCCGTCGTGTCATACGGCTGGTCGGTGTCGACGTACTGGAACATGCGATCCCAGCGGACGTTGGCCGGCCACTGCCAGATCTGCCAGGGCGGCAGATTGTCCTTGATCGAGAAGAAGCGCGCCTCTGCCTTGGCGATCAGGTTGATCGCCGGCACATAGCCGACCTGGCTCAGCACGCGGCTGTCCGCCGAGCGGTCGCGATTGTCGCCCATCATGAAGTAATGGCCGGCTGGCACCACATATTCAGGTGTGTTGTCGAGCGGCAGGTTGTCGCCGACTTCCTGGATGATGTGGCTTGTGCCTTCGGGGAAGGTCTCGCGATAGACGGTCACTTCGCGCGCGTCGCCATTGCTGTCGACGTCCTGCTTCTTGCCGATTTCCTCGCGTTCGACCATCGTGCCATTGATGAGCAGGCGACCATTGGTCACCTGGATGCGGTCACCCGGCAGACCGACGATACGCTTGATATATTCGATGTCCTGCGGGACCGGACGGAACACGGCGATGTCGCCGCGATTGGGGTCGCGACCCATGATGCGGTTGGAGATTGGCAGTTCGAAGTCGAGCGCCGAGAAATTGCCGTAGCGTCCCAGCGAGAACGAGTGCTTGCCATAGCCCCAGACGAATTTATTGGCGACGAAGTAATCGCCGATCATGAGGGTCTGCTGCATCGAAGCGGTCGGAATGGAGAAAGGCTGGAACAGGAAAAAGCGCAGGACGATGGCAATCAGCAGCGCTTCCACCACGACCACAAAGGTATCCCACCACTCGTTGGTGGCGGGTTTCTTGGCGGTCTTGTCGGCAGATTGGGTCATCTTCGTCCCCGGAACGGCAATGCGGAAGCGTTAGAGCGTTGCCGCGGCGGGGTCAACGGTTCTGGGTAGCGCTTCGATGATGACGAAGGCCTGGGCGAGCCCGGCATCGTCGGTGATGGTCAGATGGATATGGGGCTCGTGGCCGGGCGGCACAAGCCGCTCCAGCGCCCGCAGCGCGCCATTGGTCAATTGCATCGTGGGCTTGCCGGACGGCAGGTTCACCACGCCCATATCACGCCAGTAGACGCCATAGCTGAGGCCAGTGCCGAGCGCCTTGGAACAGGCTTCCTTGGCAGCAAACCGTTTGGCGTAGGAGGCGGCGCGCTGGGCGCGGCGATCAGACTTGCGGCGCTCGATCTCGGTAAAACACCGGTTGGTGAAGCGCTCGCCATGCTTGTCGAGCACTTCGCCTACACGATGAATCTGGATGAGATCGGAACCTAGCCCAATGATCATTTGACGCCCTGGATACCGCGACTGCCAGGCTTCACCGCCGGCAATGCCGCCAGTTCGGACGGCAATTGGTCTGCGGGATAGGCCGGTACCTTATACTGGATAAGGCTGACGAGGGGAACGCCCACGTCGGCTTCGCCTCCCGAGCGGTCGATCAGGCAGGCGGCTGCGACCACATTGGCGCCGATCTTGCGCAGGGCGTCGACGCATTCGCGGATCGAGAGGCCCGTCGAGACGATGTCTTCGACGACGATCACCTTGTCGCCAGGCTCGATCTCAAAGCCACGGCGCAGCTCGAACTGGCCATCGACGCGTTCGGTGTAGAGCGCCGGAACGCGCAGGTGACGGGAAGTTTCATAGCCCGGGATAATGCCGCCGATGGCCGGGGACACCACCTTGGTCACATCACCAAAGCCTTCGCCGTGGATCTTTTCGGCCAGCGCCTTGCACAGGGTTTCGGTGTGCTCAGCGTACTGGAAGACCTTGGCCTTCTGCAGGAACACGGGAGACCGCAGTCCCGAGGACAGAATGAAGTGCCCCTCCAGCATGGCTCCGCACTGGCGGAAAATATCGAGGACTTCATCTTTCGTCATCACGCGCACTCCTGTCGACTTTGCCGTCCCACTCAAGGGTCGAGATCATGCCTGCTTCGCGGGCACCAGCCCTCTGGACGGCGGAGAGGCCCGGGCTGCGCTTGAGCGTTGCCAGAACATCGGTGAGTTGCGCAAGGTCGCGCACCTCGATTTCAAAGATCATCTGGTGGAAGTCGGGCGAAATCATCCGCATCACCAGGTTATTGATATTGGCGTCACACGCCGCGATGGCCGACGAAATCTGCGCCAGCGAGCCGGGCTTGTTCAGCGATTCCATCGAAATCACATTGGCGAAGAGCCGGTCCTCCTCCCCTGCCAGATCCCAGCGCACGTCTACCCAGGCCACATCCTTGTCGTGCATCTGGGCGAGCACTTCGGAGTGGATCGGATAGACAACGATCGGCGCATCGGGCTGCAGGATGCCGACCAGACGATCGCCGGGAACCACGCCCTCACCCGTAATACTGACCGGCGTGTGGAAATCGAGCTGGGCCAGCGCCGCCTTGGCAGCCGGGCCACCATGCTGGCCGCCGGGCACGCGGAACTTGAACAATTCGGTGGCGCGCAGGGCAAACCAGCCGTCCGCCGTATCAGCCACCGGCAGATCGAGCTTGCGGCGACGCTTGCGGATGCCCTTCACCTTGGCGAGCGCATTGCCGAGGTCTTCGCTGCCAACCTTGCCCTCACCCAGCGCAACGAGCATGTCGCGGCGATTTGGCAGGCTCAATTCTTCGGCGAGCGTCTTGGCCTCGGCATCATCGAGCATGACGCCTTCGCGCTCGAGCATCATGTTGAGCACATGTTCGCCCAGAGCATGGGCGCGCTGCACCGCGGCCTGACGCACTGCACGGCGAATGGCTGCGCGCGCCTTGCCCGTCGCGGCAATGCCGATCCAGTTGGACGGCGGACGATGGTTCTGATCGCGGAGGATCTCGACCTCATCGCCGGAGCGCAATTGCGTCACCAGCGGCAGGATGAGGCCGTTGATCTTGGCGCCGACGCAGGTGTCACCAATGTCGGTATGCAGGGCATAGGCAAAGTCGATCGGCGTCGCGCCACGCGGCAAGGCGATAAGGCGCCCACGCGGCGTGAAGCAGAAGACCTGGTCCTGGAACAGCTCGAGCTTGGTGTATTCGAGGAAATCCTCGGCCGAGATGCCCGAGATCAGGTGGCTGATGGTCTGGCGCAGCGAGCCATAGGCCTGTGATTCATTTTCGATACGCGTCAGATTGGCCGAGGCGCCATCCTTGTAAAGCGCGTGGGCCGCGATGCCGAACTCGGCAATCTGGTCCATCTCCTCGGTCCGGATCTGCAGCTCGACGCGCTGCCGGCTGGGCCCGACGATCGTGGTGTGGATCGAGCGATAGTCATTGTGCTTGGGGACCGAGATATAGTCCTTGAACCGACCGGGCACGACCTTCCAGGTGGTGTGGATCAGCCCCACGGTGCGATAGCACTGCTCCAGCGACTCCACGATGACCCGAAAGCCGATCATGTCGGACAATTGCTCGAGCGCGATGGACTTGCGCTCGATCTTGGAGAAGATCGAATAGGGCGACTTCACCCGCGCCTTGACCCGCGCCTTGATCCCCTCGGCGCCGAGGCGCTCGGTCAGCTCGCGCGTAATGGTCTCGATGGTCTCGCGGTTTTCGACCTGCAATTGCTCGAGCCGCTCGACAATAGCGGCGTACTGCTCGGGGTGAAGAATCTTAAACGACAGATCCTCAAGCTCATTGCGCATGTCCTGCATACCCATGCGGCCCGCCAGCGGGGCATAGATATCCATGGTTTCCTGGGCGATACGCACCTGCTTGTCGGCGCGCATGAACTGCAGCGTCCGCATATTGTGCAGCCGGTCAGCCAGCTTGACGAGGAGAACGCGCACGTCCTGGCTCACGGCCAGCAGCAGCTTGCGCAGGTTTTCCGCCTGCGCTTCCTCGCGACTGACCAGGTTCAGCCGGTCGATCTTGGTCAGCCCATCCACGATGGTGGCGATCTCGGGCCCAAACAGTTGGTCGATCTCGGCCCGGGTCGCGTCAGTGTCTTCAATCGTGTCGTGCAGCAGCCCCACGGCCACGGAAGCGTCATCAAGCTTAAGCTCGGTCAGGATCGCCGCGACTTCGAGGGGATGATTGAAATAGGGGTCGCCCGAGGCGCGCTTCTGCGATCCATGCTTTTGCATGGCGTAGACATAGGCCTTGTTCAACAACTGTTCGTCGGCGTTCGGGTTGTAAGCCTGAACACGCTCAACGAGTTCATACTGACGCATCATGGAGGTGGCTGCTCTCGCTCTGATCCCATACTTAGCGTCTCGAATGAAAATGGGAAGGGTCGCACCCCAAGAGATTGTACATCCAACACAAAAACACCCCCGGAATGACCCGGGGGTGTTTTGCAATAACAGCTTCGGAAAAAATCCGATTAGTCGTCGCGACGCTCCGGCGGAGCCAGGCTTTCGATACCGCGAAGCAGTTCTTCTTCGCTGATCGTGTCGAAATTGATCGAGTCGTCGTCGCCGGAGCCTTCGAGCATGGGAGCAGCGTGGCTCTCTGGCTCGTCGACCTCGACATATTTCTGCATCGAGTGGATCAGGTCCTCGTGCAAATCTTCAGGTGAAATGGTGCCATCGCCGATTTCGCGAAGGGCAACGACAGGGTTCTTGTCGTTGTCACGCGGAACAGTGATCTGGGCGCCGGAGGAAATCATGCGCGCGCGATGAGCGGCCATGAGCACGAGGTCGAAACGATTCTCGACCTTCTCAATGCAGTCTTCAACGGTGACGCGTGCCACGAACGTCTCCAATAATTTACGGAACGAAGGTTGGCCATACACCATGCAGCGGGCAATGACAAGTTTGCACGCTGCCCGTATCCCCCGCCCTGCCTTGCGAGCCATTTCGAAATATGCGAAGAGCGGCGCAAGAATAAAGTCCGGACACGAACTTACTCGACCGCACCACGCCCCCTTGCAAATCCAGCGGCAACAATACAGAATAAAAGCTGTTCATTGGAGCGTTTGACAGTATGGGAATTGATCCTCGGGAGAAAATTGCGCTTTTTATTGATGGGGCCAATCTATACGCCACATCGAAGGCAATTGGGATCGATATAGACTATCGAAAACTTCTCAGCGAGTTCGGCGCTCGCGCCTATCTGCTGCGCGCGAATTATTATACCGCCCTGGTGGAGGACCAGGAGTATTCTTCCATCCGCCCCCTGATCGACTGGCTGGACTATAACGGCTACACCGTGGTCACCAAGCCCGCCAAGGAGTTCACCGACGCCCTTGGCAGGCGCAAGGTGAAGGGCAATATGGACATCGAGCTCACCGTGGATGCGCTCGAACAGTCGGCCTTTTACGACCACCTGATTCTGTTTTCCGGGGATGGTGACTTCACCGCCCTGGTTGCCGCCCTGCAGCGCAGAGGCAAGCGCGTCACCGTGGTTTCAACCCTGACCACGCCGACGCCGATGATTTCGGACGATCTGCGCCGTCAGGCGGACTTCTTCCTCGATGTTGCCGATTTGGCCAAGACCGTGGGCCGGCCCCAGGTCACCCGCCCGGTCAATCCGGACGCATAGCGCGGAAGACTATCCGCGCCCACCCTCTTTCATGATGCGCGCCTTATCCCGGTTCCAGTCGCGATCGCGACTGGTGGCACGCTTGTCGTAATTCTTCTTGCCCTTACCCACACCGATCAGCAGCTTGGCTTTTCCGTGGTCATTGAAGAACAGTTTGAGCGGCACGATCGTATTGCCGGCGCGCGCGACTTCGGCATCGAGCTGGGCCAGCTGCTTCTTGCTCACCAGAAGCTTGCGCGGCCGCCGCTCCATATGATTGAAGCGGTTGGCCTGCAGATATTCCGGAATATGGGAATTGATCAGCCAGAGCTCGCCCTTTTCAGGGGAGGCATAGGCCTCCGTGATCTGAGCCTTGCCCAGACGCAGCGATTTGACTTCCGTACCCGTCAGAACGACGCCGGCCTCGATCGTATCGCCGATTTCATAATCGAAACGCGCACGACGGTTTTCAGCCACGAGACCGTGGCTGATGAGACCGCTCTTGGATTTGTTCTTGTCGTTCTTCTGAGCCATGAGCCTTAGATAAGTCCGGCGTGACGCATTGCAAAGTCCATCGCCTCTTCGCCGGCGGACGTCACAGGAACGATCGGCAGGCGCACTTCGTTCGCGCAGAACCCCAACTTGTTTGCACCATATTTTGCAGGCGCCGGGCTCGGCTCGACAAAGACGGCCTTATGAAGGTGAACGAGCTTGTCCTGGATGGCCAGCGCCCCTCGGAAATCGCCGGCAAGCGAGAGCTCCTGGAGCTGCGAGCACAGCTTGGGCGCCACATTGGCGGTCACCGAGATGCAGCCATTGCCGCCATGGGCGTTGAAACCAAGCGCAGTGATGTCTTCGCCCGAGAGCAGGATGAAGTCATTGCCAAGCTTGGCGCGCTGCAGGCTGGCGCGGCCGAGGTCAGCCGTCGCATCCTTGACGCCGATGATATTGGAATGGGCTTCGTGCAGACGCGCGATTGTGTCGACCGTCAGGTCCGCCACCGTGCGACCGGGAACCGAATAGAGGATGACCGGAATGCCGACAGCGCGCGCCACAGCCGAAAAATGCTGGAAGAGGCCTTCCTGGCTCGGCTTGTTATAATAGGGCACGACCGACAGCACCGCGTCGGCGCCGGACTTTTCAGCATGCTGGGCAAGGGAAATGGCTTCGGCCGTCGCATTGGACCCTGCGCCCGCCAGAACCGGCACCCGGCCATTGGCGACTTCCACGCAGATGTCGACGACGCGATTGTGCTCCTCGTGGCTGACCGTGGGGCTTTCCCCGGTGGTGCCGACAGGCACCAGGCCGTGGGACCCCTGTTCGATTTGCCATTCGACAAAGCGGGCAAAGGCTTTCTCATCAACGGCCCCATCGCGCATGGGTGTGATGAGAGCCGGAATTGAGCCACGCAGCATTTGTCGGTATTCCCTGGTTGGTGCCGGGCATTCGCCGGCAATCGTCTGGTGAGTATCACTTATCCGGACTGTGCCGGAGAGAGGCGCACCATACTTTCAACTTTTGCCCATCACAAGGCGGATGGCGACAAACTCCACCCACTTGCCCTCACTTGTGCATCGCGGCGCAAAGGGCTTGAACGCGCGCGCCCGCTGGGGCCACATGTCCCCGCCTGTCCAGCGTGATTGGAGACCAGTTTGCGCAACCGCCGCAGCGTGCCAGCGGATCATCCGCCCTTTGCCGAACTTCCGGTCTCGATGATCGAGACGCGGGACACGCGGGTGCGCATGGCCGTGCATATCGCCGGTTCGCTTTCCGACCCACGTCCACCCTTGGTGTGCCTTGCGGGCCTCAACCGCAATATGAGCGACTACGCCAACTTCCTGGCCTTTTTCCGAAGAGCAGAAATGGGAAACTGGCCAGTCCTCCTGATTGACCTGCCCGGACGCGGCCGGGCCGACGACCGCATGGCCGCCACTGACTACAGCTCCATCGCCGATGCGCGAGATGTCGCCGATTGCCTTGCCGCCCTCGGCATTCCACGTGCCGTGATCCTTGGTCAGGGCCACGGCGGCCATGTTGCCATGGCTCTGACTGCCGCACATCCTTTGCTGATCGCCGGCACCATCCTTCTCGACGCCGGGCCGGTGGTCGATTCGCGCGGCATCGTCCGTCTCCGCAACAATCTCGCCCATGTCGAAGGACTGCGGGGCGCAAAGCTCGTCACCGCCGGCTTCCGCCGCATGATGGCCGGCGACTATCCCGGCCTCAGCGACGAGGCGCTGGACCGCCTCGCTCTCCGCAGCCATTTCTCTGACAAGCGTGGGCGCGCGCAGCCCCTCTACGACCGTTGTCTCCTCGCGCCGCTTGCCGCGATCAATTTCGATGATGTGCTGACGCCGCAGTGGCCGCTATTTGACGCCCTGTCCGTCGCGCCCCTCATGATCCTCAGAACCCAACTGACGGATCAATTGCGCCGGGAAACATTTGAGGAAATGGTCCGCCGCCGGCCGGACGCGATTGCCTACACAATCGCCGGACAGGGATCCCCTGCCCTTTTCGACCAGCCGGAAGAAATCGCCGCCATCTCGCGTTTCGTCTCAGAGGTCGGAACCGGCAAACGCAAGACGGCGGCAGCCTAGAGGCCGCGATCAGTCAGCGCGTACCGAAACAACGATACGACGGTTCTGGGCCTTGCCCGCCGAAGTCGCATTATCCGCAATAGGCTGTGCCTCGCCGAAACCAAGAACATAGAGACGTTCGGCCGGAATTCCGCGCTCCATCAACCCATTGGAAACGGCTTCCGCGCGCGAAACCGAAAGGGCCAGATTGGCGCGGGCGTCGCCGTCGCTATCGGTGTGCCCCTCGATATTGACCATGACCGCGGGGCAATTCTGCAGCGTCGCCGCAATCTGGTCGAGCATGGCCCCAGCCTCGGCTGCAAGGATGGCCGCGCCGGAGCGGAAGAGAATGCCGTTTTGCGCCGACAGAAGTGCCAATTGTTCGACGCACTGGGCGCGCTGATCGGCATCAGACAAAACCGGCGCTGTGACCGCAGCGCCCCCCGGGGCAGCGCGTGCGATCGCTTCCGGCGCGGCCGGAGCAGGCTCCGCGTCGGGTACCGTCGCTTGTGCTTCTGCACCGGCGGCGACAGGGGTTGGCGATGCCAGGCTCAGGCCCCATCCAGCTTCGGCCAGCTTGCGCTCACTGAACTGGGTCTCGATCGAGCGAGCAGCTTCAACCGATGCCGGGGTTCCTGCAATGTACCAGGCGCGGCCGTCGAACCGCACCTCACCCTCGGACATGAGAGGCAGAAGCGCCAGGGCCTGTCGCGCCGCGCCATCAAAATTGAGCGGTTCGCCCGAGCCATAGCGCAGGCTCGAAATCGCGCCATTGCCAGCCAGAGCCATGAGCGCTGTTTCAACGCCGGGACTGGGCACAAATCCGCTCAACGTCACAACACCGGCCGCACCGCGCTTTGCCGAAAACGCGAATGGCTCGGCCAGCGGCGCTTTTATTTCAGCCATTGCAACGATCAGACCCTGCGGCAGCGACGCCGACAAGGCACCGTGTGCTGCGGCATAAGCATCTGCGCTGGCAGCGACGCCCGATATCGAGACGATATTGCCGCGCACGGCGAAGCGTCCCTCACTCATCCGTCCGAGAACATTGAGACCAAAGGCGACGATTTCATCGTAGCGTACCGGAGCGCCCGCCCCGAGTTTGAGCCAATTGGTGTCGGCGCCGTCAACCTGTGACAGGCGCTGCCGGGTCTGCTCGTCGGGGGCATAACCATCAAAGACCAGCGTGCCGCCGGGCTGGCGGGAAATGCTCAGCCAATATTCGTAGATTTGCGGCGGCGGGACGGCGATGACCGAATTCTGCGCGATCGCGGCACCCGGAAGAACGATAGAGCCAAGGGCAACGACGATACCGCCCGCCGCCCAGGTAAGGAGCCGCCTGTTCATGCCAAACCTTTAGAAACCCGCAGTTTTCCGGACCCTAGATGATTTGGGCCAGGTGACAAAGAAAAATGCACGCCGGAAACGCCTCGCGCCGTTCGCACCAGCCTGGGCAGGCGGTCGACGTCGCCGTTCAGAGAGACGTCCCTGCCCCACAATCCAGCTCAGAGCCGGCGATCGCAGTGGGGATGCTTGGCGCTCGCCCCAACAGGGCTGGCTCAACGCGCAGAATAGCCAACACATCTTATTCGGCTCTCACAGAGCCAGGGTGCAGAACAGACATCACCCCAAAAAGCAGAAAGGCCCGGCAAATGCCGGGCCTTTCCGTTCGGATAACCGAGCTTCCAATTACTGGAAGGACTTGGCAGCCTTGAAGGTGACCTTGTAGGCACCGTTCTGGTGAGCTTCGCCCTTGAGCGAGGAGGTGAAACCACCGCCCGGAGCCCATGCGAGTTCAGCCGAACCGTAGAAGTCGGTCTGCTGAGCGACTGGCTTGTTGGTGCCATAGACACCGACTTCACCGGTCAGCTTGACGGTTTCGGTCACAGCAGCGACGAGCTGCAGAGCGACCTGGTAGCCTTCGTCGTTGGCAAGGCCAGTGTTCTCATCGAACCAACGGCCGCCGAGGTTGACGCTCACGCCTTCGGTGATTGCTGCACCGATGGAGCCACCGAGACCAGCCTGGTTAGCGATGGCAACGCCATTGTCCTGGCCGCCGGTTGCTTCACCCGACAGAGCGATGGTGAACATGTCGAAGGTGGCCTGAGCCGAACCGAGGACGTTCCAGTAGGTGTCGGAAGCATTGTTGGCGCCATAAGCACCGGCAACGCGGACCTTGAAGTTGTCGAAGGTGCCGGTGACGCCAGCGTGGACGCCCCAGTCTTCAACGATACCGTCGAGCACGCCACCAGCAACGCCGGTGATGTGTGCGGTGATGCCTTCACCAGCGTAGTTCACGACGCCGACGAGGGTACCAGCAGCCTGTGCACCGGTGGTGGCGTTGTAGAAGCCAGCCGGGTTGGTACCGAATGCGCCAGTGCCTTCGTTGCCGAGGTTTTCGAGACCAACACCGACGTTCACGCCGTTGCCGAGATCCGAAACGACCTGGATGGCATAGTTGCCAGTGCGCGGGTGCTGACCAGCGTAACGAACGCCCTTGTCAACTGCGTCGGAGTTGAAGAGACCCAGGAAGTTGAAGGGCTCGTCGTCGCCGAGGTTCGCGATCGAACCCTTACGGCCAGCGGAGATGATGGTGGTGTCGCCGACCGAGACGAAAGCCTCGTCGATGATCCATGCGCCGTTCGAACCAACACCGTTCGTGGTAGCGTCGCCACCGACGGTCGGGCCGACGTAAACGCCAGCAGCGTCATAACCTTCGTTGGTCACGACCTGGTCGAAGAAGGACTTGAGCTTGATGGTGGCCTTGGCCGGACCGAAATCGCTGTCGGCGGTGCCGACGAACTTCAGCCAGGTTTCGACCTTCGTGCGCCAGTCGTTATCGAAGGTGGAACCACCAACGACGACGGCGTTGTTGTCATCAACGTTGCGAGCGCCAGCCTGTGCAAGGATGCCCATGCCCGGGAACGTGCCGGCATAGTCGCCCCATGCGAATTCGTACTTCACTTCGCCCGAGATCTGCAGGCAGTTGGTGTCGGACGAGATGGTCAGGCCCGAAAGACCGAGAGCGTCACAGACGTCCAGCGAGGTGAGAACGCCGAGATCGGCAGCGAAGCCTGCGGTCGAGAGACCAGCGGCGGCAACAGAACCGAGGATAAGGCTCTTGAGTTTCATTATTTGACCTCCAAAGTCAGTCATTTTTGGTGCCGGTTACCCAGCGGTTTGTCGAAACGCGACCACACTATTCGTGGTGCAGTGTGTTGCCGTCGCGCTGCGACCGACAAACGATCCCATGCATGGATTCGCAAGACCCACTCTACGCATGGGAGATGCAGACGCAATCACGCAAAGCTGGTTTCAACCGCGCCACAATATGGTTGGGAACCGGATGTTGCAGATTCAGCACACACCCGGAAACCTTCTGTTAACACTTCTGAACAGTGGCTTAAGAATCCCGGGCTTCCGGGCTTTTTCGCACACACCAGTGCGTGAGGAGCACCGTTCTGCCTGCCGTTTGACAGCGGATTGGCTTTGCCCGACAGATGGCGGCGACATGGCTGGAATAAGGGAGAGAGCACTATGACGCCTGCCGGATACGCACTTGTAACAGGAGGCACCTCGGGCATCGGCCTTGCCACGGCGCGGGGACTTTCGGACGCCGGCTGGCGCGTCGCCATATGCGGACGGCGCGGTGACCTGGTGGAGAACCTGTCCGCAACCCATGGCTTCGTTGGGCTCACCTGCGATGTCACCGACGCGGAATCGGTGGCCGTCATGTTCGCAAGCCTGAAGGCGACTTTCGGCCGGCTGGACCTCGTGTTCAACAATGCCGGTCGCTTCGCCCCTGCCCGATCCTTCGGCGATATCGAGGTCGATACCTGGCGCGAAATGGTCGATACCAATCTCAACGGCGCCTTCTATGTCGCCCGCGAGGCTTTCCGGATGATGCGCGATCAACAGCCCCAAGGCGGCCGCATCATCAACAACGGCTCCATCTCCGCCTATGTGCCCCGTCCGCAGGCGGCGTCCTACACCGCCACCAAGCATGCGATCACCGGATTGACCAAGGCGATCTCGCTTGACGGGCGGGCCCACAACATCGCCTGCGGACAGATCGACATCGGAAATGCCGCCACGGACATGACCAGCCACATGAACGCCGGCTCACTGCAGGCCAATGGGACTTTGGCGCCCGAGCCGACCTTTGATGTGGCGCACGTCGTTGACGCAGTTCGCTACATGGCCGGCCTGCCGCTCTCGGCCAATGTGCAGTTCATGACCGTCATGGCCACGACCATGCCCTATATCGGCCGCGGCTAGGCCGAAACAAAAACCCCGGGTCAGGTACCCGGGGTTTCCATTTTACTTCTGCCAGACGCGTTCGCCTGAAATCCAGGTCGACTGCACCGCGACATCCTTTGTCAGGTGCACAAAACTCGCGAGAGCTCCTGGCCGCAGATGGCCGTATGTCCCGTCGATCCCCAGCGCCTCGGCCGGATAGAGCGAGGCCATGCGGAACACCTCATCCAGCGGCACGCCGATTGTGTTGTGCATGAAAGCCACAGCATCGATCATGTCGAGGTCGGCACCGGCGAGCGTGCCGTCGGCCAGCCGCAGCGCACCGTTCGAGCGGGTAATCGTACGGCCATTGAGCGTCATCTCGGTGATGTCGGTGCCCGTCTGCGACATGGCGTCGGTGACGAGGAACATCCGACCCGGCGCACTCGCCTTGGCCCGACGCGCGATCTCAATGCTGGTGGGGTGGACATGGATGCCGTCGGCGATCAGTCCGGCGAAGACATTGTCATTGGCGAGAGCCGCCCCGACAACGCCGGGCTCGCGATTGCCCATCTGGCTCATGGCGTTGAAGAGATGCGTCACCATGGTCGCGCCCGCCTCGAATGCCGCGTTCGCCACCTCGGCGCTGGCATCGGAATGGCCGATGCTGACGATAGCACCAGCTTCTACCAGTGCCGAGATCTGCTCCGGCGTCACCGTTTCAGCCGCGACGGTACAGATCAGATTGGGCAGGCTGCGGGCAGCAGCCATGGTCCGCGCGAGATCACTCTCATCCATCGGGCGGATCAGCGCCGGATCATGGGTTCCCTTGCGCGCCAGCGCCAGGTGTGGGCCCTCGAGGTGCAGGCCGAGGAAGCCGGGCACGCGCGCAGCCACAGCCTCATTGCCGGCAGCAATGGCGGCGACATTGACTTCGGCAGTATCGGTGATCAGCGTCGGCATCAGGGCCGTGGTGCCGAACTGCGCGTGTGCTTCGCAGATGGTGCGCAGCCCTGCCAGGTCCGGCTGGTTGTTGAAAAGCACGCCGCCGCCGCCATTGACCTGAAGGTCGAGGAAGCCGGGCACGATCATACCGTCGCCAAGCTCGATCTTTTCGGCATTGGCCGGAATCTCGCTGCGCTGAACGATGGCGCAGACATGGCCGAACTCCACCAGAAGCGCGGCATCCTCGTGCCAGTCATGCCCATCAAAGAGCCGGCCACCAATAAATGCCGTCAGGTCGCTCATGTCGTCTCCATTCGTGTCGTGACGCCGGTCGTCTCCGCGTGACCCAACCGGCGCTCTCAATTTCAGATCAGTCCCCTGCCCACTCTGGGGGCTGTGTTACCGCGCTGTCCCATTGGCCTGCGCTTCGCCCAGCCGAAGCTCGGCGACAAAATCATAGGTATCGCCCCGATAGATGGAGCGGGTGAATTCAATGACCCTGCCCGAGGCGAGATAGGATGTGCGCTCAATGTTCAGCCCGGCAGAACCGGTGGGAACATGGAGCAGGCGCGCATCATTCTCATCCAGATTGGCAGCACGGATGAGCTGGATCGCCCGCACGGGGCGATTGCCGCTGCGATCAAGATGCTTATAGAGCGAATCTCCGATAGCGGCTGGATCGGGCAGGATATCGCTGGAGAGGCTGGCACGCTCGATGGCCAGCGGCGTTTCTCCACTCAGGCGCAGGCGGGCAATCCGCGCCACCTGCTCGCCCGGAGACAAGCCCAGAATAATGGTCTCTTCCGGCGACGGCGCATAAAGCCCGCGATCAAGCCATTCGGCATGCACTTCCATGCCACGACGCGCCATATCCTCGGTGAACGAGGTCAGTTGCGACAACGATTGCTCGACGCGCTGGGCCGGTGGCGCCACAAAGGTGCCGGAGCCATGGCGCTGCACCAGCAGACCCTCCTGGACCAGCTGCAACACGGCCTTGCGGACAGTCACCCGCGACACTTCCACCCGCAGCGCCAGATCGCGCTCGGACGGCAGGGCATCACCGGGTTTGATGGCTCCGCTCTTTATGGCATCTTCGATCCAGCGCTTGAGCTGGAGATACAACGGCCCGCCCTGGGGCAAGGTCACCGGGTTGCCGGAGAAAAACGTTTCGAACGTCTCAGCCACGCGTTTCTCCTTGTTCCTCAGGTACTGGTCCGCAGTTGGCGAATAAACCCACCTCCGCGCTTTGACAATACCAATAAAATACCATTCACCAAGTGCTAAATGCGCTTGAGATCGTGTCTTAGCAGTTTGTGAAGTGGGGCGGGGATTTGCGCTGCGCAAATTGCGCTGCGGTCTGCCGTACTCGACAAGTGGTATTTTTTTGGCATTATCCTTCCCGGAGGAGAAAATACCATGCGACAGACCGAGATGCGCCATCCCGATGCTGGAGGGCTGGAGACGCTTCCAGCAGAAAAAGTTCTCCTGCTTCTGGCACAAGGACAGGCGGCCGCGGCAGACAGCGTCCAGCCAGCGATTCCCGACATAGCGCGCGCCGCCCATCTCGCCGCTTCAAAAATTGCAGCCGGCGGGCGGCTGATCTATGCCGCCGCCGGCAGTTCGGGGCTGATGGCACTTGCCGATGGGCTGGAACTGCCCGGCACCTATGGCATCGACCGGGTCGAGATCGTGCTGGCCGGCGGCATGGAATCGCTGCGGCGCATGATCGGCGGACCGGAGGATGATCGTGCCGCAGCCCGCGAGGCCATCGAGGCGCTCTCCCCCAGTGAGCGGGACTGCGTCATTGCCCTCACCGCCAGCGGCCAGACCCCATTTGCCATGGAAGCGCTGGCGACCGCCCGCGAAGCCGGGGCCGCAACCATCGCCATTGCCAATAATAGGGGCGCCCCGATCCTCGGGGCCGCCGACGTCGGCATCTGCCTTCCAACCCCACCGGAGCTCATTGCCGGTTCAACCCGAATGGGCGCGGGCACGGCGCAGAAAATCGCGCTCAACATGCTGTCCACCATGATGGCGATCGAGCTCGGTCATGTTCACGACGGCCTGATGGTCAATGTCGTCGCCGACAATATCAAGCTGCGCGCCCGGGCCCGCGACATCGTTTCGACCATCGCTTCCGTCGATGAGGCGGCTGCCACGTCCGCACTCGACATAAGCCAGGGCGCCGTCAAACCTGCTGTCCTGATTGCCGCCGGGGCAGCCGATCTGGCGACAGCCAATGATCTACTCTCAGCGCACAAGGGGCACCTGCGCCCTGCCCTTGCCGCGCTCAGCAACGGGTGACGAAACTCAGTCCCGCGCCCGCACCTGATCGCGACGCCAACTGAAAGCGTGGCCAGCGTGAGGGATTTCGTGTCGATTATGTCGAAGGAAGACTGCGACCCTCGTCGTCACTGCATAACCCGGCCCTTTGAAGGAACGAATATGACCCAGGATACATCGCGCGATCTCGTACTGACACGGCTGATCGATGCCTCGCCCAAGGCGCTTTTCCGCTGCTGGACCGAGCCGGCGCTGATCACGCAGTGGTTCGCGCCCAAACCATGGAGCACCCCGCGCGCGTCCGTTGATCTGCGCCCGGGCGGTCGCAGCGAGATCGTCATGGCCGATGAGAACGGAACGGAATTCCCCGGACCCGGGCAATATCTGGAAGTCGTCCCGAACCGGAAACTGGTGTTTACCGATGCCTATGTCGGGGACTGGGAGCCGTCGTCCAAGCCGTTCTTCACCTGCATCCTCACCTTCGAAGAAGAGAACGGCAAGACGCGCTACACCGCCACAGCCCGACACTGGACCGTCGAGGACAAGGAAGCGCACGAGAAAATGGGGTTCCACGAAGGCTGGGGCCTCTGCGCTACCCAGATGGAAGCGCTGGCAAAGACACTTTAGCGCCAACAAAAAGGCCGCGCTCCACCCCGAGTGCGGCCGAACCGAACAAATTACTTGGCGACGATGACTTCGATGCCGCGGCGCTCGAATTCGCGCTGGTCTTCTTCGGTAATGCCGTCATCGGTGATGAAACCGCTGACCACATCGAGGGGGCCGAGCGAGGAGAACGACGTGCGCCCGATCTTGGTGCTGTCGGCAACAAGATACACCTTGGATGCCGCCTTGATCATGGCGCGCTTGACGTACAAATCCGCCATGGCCGGGAAAGTCAGTCCGGCCTCGAAGGACACGGCTGCCGTCGCGAGGAAAAGTTTCTCGGCAAATATGCCCTGGAAAAACTCGCCCGCCTTCTCCCCGGAGAGCGACAATGTCGGCGCCTTGAAGTGACCACCCGACATGTGAACCGTCATGCTCGGCAGGGCGCCGAGCAGCAAGGCGATATTGATCGCATTGGTGATGACGTTCAAATTCTCATGCGAAACGAGATTGTTGGCGATTTCGGTCGTCGTCGAGCCGGCATCGAGGATGATGGTTTCGCCAGCGCCCACCAGACCCGCCGCGGCGCGCCCGATCTTCTTCTTGCGATCCATATTGATCATGTGGTGCAGCGACATCGACTGCACCTGCTGCGGCACGGACTTCAGATGCGCACCGCCATGCTCACGGTTGACGAAGCCATCCGCATCCAGCCGCTCGAGATCCTGCCGGATCGTCGCCTCGGACACAGCGAAAGCCACGGACAGGTCGCGCACCCTTGCGCTGCCTTCTTCCTGCAACCATTCGAGAATTTTCATCCGCCGCGGTTCGGCGAGCAGGTTCTGACGACCAGCTTCCGCCAGGGATTTCCGCCCCTTGCGCGCTGCCGATTCGACTGGCTTCGAGTTGGAATCGGCCAAATTACGCCCTCCGATCGCTTCTGCTAACGATTTAGCCTTCGCTTCCGGCGATCGCAAGGTCACGCCTTCGCATTTGCGCAAATTGAAACGCAATTGCACCCAATCGCACATAAACCGAAAAAATCAACAGTTCGTAATACGAGCGACTGTCAGCAGATCATACAAAGCAACACAGCGCCCCCGCCCCCATCCAGGTCGGAAACGCTGTGTCCATCGGCCGGACGGCCTCCTCACGCGGAGCTGCGTACAGCCATACATCCCCCGAGGCCTGACCTCAGACGCCAGTCGCCACCGCCGTGCGCGGCATTTCCGAGAAAATTTCAGCCTTGCCATTGCGGATCATGACGATCTCTTCCAGCCGCAGGCCGAACCTGCCCTGCAGATAGATGCCCGGCTCGATCGAGAACACCATGCCCTCATCGAGCACGGTCTCGCTGGTGCCAGTGATATAGGGGGCTTCGTGCACGTCGATGCCGAGGCCGTGCCCGGTGCGGTGCAGGAATTTTTCGCCATAGCCGGCAGCGGTGATCACATCGCGCGCCGCCTTGTCGATTTCCTTGGCCTGCACACCCGGCTTGACCGCGGCCAGGGCTGCTTCCACTGCCTGGTCGACGATGGCATGGATCTCGTCATAGCCTTCCGGCTTGCTGCCGAAATAGCCCATGCGGGTCATGTCCGAAGGATAGCCGTTGATTCGCCCGCCAATGTCGAGCAGCACGGCATCGCCCGCCTTGAGCCTGGTGGCGCCGGTGTGGTGATGCGGGAAGGCGCCATTGGGGCCAAAGCACACCGAGATGAACTGCGTCGTCGCGCCATTGTCCTTGTAGAATTTTGCGATCACTTCGGCCACTTCGACCTCGGTGATGCCTTCCCTGAGCGCGGCGAAACCGGCGGCCATGGCGCCGTCATTGAGCAGGTGCGAGGCCTTGAGCAGGTCAAACTCGGCCTGGTCCTTTCGCGAGCGCAGATAGCCGACAGTGTCCTGCGTGAACCGGCGTGTTGCCCCCGGCAGCGCATCGAGCAGCAGCAGCGCAAAGTCGGCCCGCATGGTTTCGTCGATCACCACCGAGGGACTGATGCGCGAAATGCCGGTTGCGTCGATCAGCTGCTCGAGGGCAGCGTCCGGGCCATCGGCGTCGGCCCATGGGAAAAACGGCAGATCAGTGTGCTGACGCGAGCTGTCGACATTGAGCGCCGGCATCAGGAAGCCGGCAAAATCCTTGCTCACCAGCAGCATGACCGGGCGCTCGTCCCCATGCGGGGCGAGATCGGCCAGATAAGTCATGTGGCTCGAAGGGCCGATCACGACGAGATCGGTATTGGTCTCGGCCATACGCTTGCGCAGCTTGGCCATGCGGGCGGAAAGTGTTGGATTCATGAGAATAACTCGCTGGTTGCTTACGGGGCGCGGCCCCTCACCCTAACCCTCTCCCCACAGGGGCGAGGGAAGACGACCGGCGCGCTTGCAGAGATTTTGCCACAAACTCGATCCAGTCCCCTCGCCCCTCTGGGGAGAGGGCTAGGGTGAGGGGTCTATCAATTTTAAAAAAGAGGAGGCGGAGCCGGACGGGAGGAGGATGCCCGGCTCCGCGAGACGGCGACACGAGGGACAGTCGCCGTCTATCTGGAGAACCTGCGGGGCCGAAACCCCGCACGAATCCGCTGTGGGATCAGTTCTTTGTTACGAGGCGGTAGTACACGAAGTCCGAATTGGAGCCATTCACATAACCGTCAACATTGCTGCCCATGGCGATCTGCAGGGCGGCCTGGAACATGATGACGATCGGGCTCTCGGCCTGAACCTTCTTCTGAAGGTCGATATAGAGCTCGTTGCGCTTGGACTGGTCGGCTTCGGCCAGCGCTGCGGTGACTTCGTCGTTCATTTCCTGCGGCACAGCCCAGGCGTTACGCCATGTGGTCGTTGCAGCATAAGTCTCGTCCGAATTGTTCGAGTTGTAGGCGAACGCCTTGGCATTGGAGTGCGGATCCATGAAGTCCGGGCCCCAATAGAGCAGCATGGCCTGATGCGTGCGCTCACGGTACTTCGTGATCACCTGGGCGCCGGTGCCCGGCAGGATGTCGAAGTTGATGCCTGCTTCGGAGAAGCCGGCCTGCAGCGACTGTGCAATGTCGGTGAACGGGGTCGAGTTGATCACGTCCAGCGTCACATTGATCGGCGTTTCGATGCCGGCGTCAGCAAGGATCTGCTTGGCCTTTTCGACGTCATAGGTGAACGGGGTCTCGTCGTAGGAGCCCGGGAAGCCCTTCGGCCAGAAGGCCTGGTGCTTTTCCATCTGGCCCTTGAGGAAGGTCTGGGTCATGCCGTCATAGTCGACGAGATAACGCGCAGCTTCCCAGATCGCCGGGTCGGTCAGCTCGTCGGTCTTCTGGTTGAACGAGAGGAAGTGCACGGCGGCCTGCGGATAGGTTTCCACCTTGACCGCATCGCTCGAAAGACCCGCCACCTGGTCGGAGGTCAGGTTCTTGGCGATATCCACGTCGCCGGAGTTCAGCAGCAGCTGCTGGGTTGCGGCTTCGGCCACATGACGGATCAGCACCTGCTTCATTGCCGGTGCGCCGTTCCAGTAGGTCTCGTTGGCGGTGAGGCGCACGAGTTCAGCCGGACGGTAGTCGGTCAGAACGAACGGGCCAGAACCGGCCGAATTGGTGTTCAGCCAGGCATTGCCCCAGTCGCCGTCGACTTCGTGCTCGCGCACAAGAACTTCGTCGACGATAGCGCCCGGACGGGCAGCCAGCACGTTCAGCACGAAGGCCGACGCGAAATCACCGCTCCACTTCACGACGACCTTGTTGCCGTCCACGGTCACCATCTCGTCGATGTTTTCCGGGGTCCAGCCGAGCTGGGTCAGGATGAAGGCCGGGGTCAGGTTCAGCGTCACGACGCGCTTGAACGAGAAGTGCACGTCTTCGGCACGAACCGGATTGCCGGACGCGAAATTGGCGCCATCACGCATGGTGAAGGTCAGCGTCTTGGCTGCTTCGTCGGCAACCCATTCCGAGGCAAGGCCCGGTGCCAGCACGGTGGTGTCGGCAGCGTCGTACTGGACGAGCTTGTCATAGAGGTTGGCATTGATCTCGCCGGCCGAGAATTCATAGGCCTGTGCGGGGTCGAGGGCGACGATATCGTCGATGTTCTGGGCAATGACCAGCGCATCGGCGGGGGTGGCGGCGTAGGCGGCACCTGCCGCCAGCGGCAGGGCCAGCGCGGAGGCCAGAAGGGCGGCGCGGAAGAGCTTCATGTGCGTTTCTCCTTAGGGGTGATTTTTTTGTTAGCCGGCTTATTGATGCCGGGTTTTGGCTTCGTCGTGGCTGACCGTGGTGGTCGGGCCGTCGAACGGAAGAGTGCGAGCGTGCCCGTCCACAGGAGACGCGCAGGCTGATCTGTGTGGTTGGACCAGGAATGGGGGCGATTGCCGCGAAAATGCAGGCTGTCGCCGGCATTCATCACCATGTCCTCGCCGTCGAGCCGCTGGGTGATCGCGCCTTCGAGCACGAAGAGAATCTCTTCCCCTTCGTGGGCGACTGTCTCCGAGCGATAGCCCGGCGGCACGGTCATGAGAAAACTCGAGAGCTGATTGCCGGGAAAGTCGGCCCCAAGCCGCTCATAGACAACCGATGATCCATCGATCGAAAAACGGTTGCGCTCGCCCGTGCGGGTCAGGGCGTTATGCGTGGCTGGCGCGGAAATGAAGTAGTCGATGGAGACCCCGAGGGCCCGGGCAACCTGCGCCAGCGTGCCCAGAGAAGGTGTCGCATGGTCACGCTCCACCTGGCTGAGATATCCAACCGAGACGTCCGCCGCCTCACCCAATTGCATCAGGGTCATGTGCTGCTGGCGCCGGCGAGCGCGGATCAACGCGCCCACTTTCGGATGCTCTCCTTGCGCTCTTGCAGTGGCCTCTTGCGCCATTATCCCTCACCAAAGTTTTTTTGATATAAGCAAAGTTTCTTGTATGGTGAAAGGGAAATATCAAGGTTTCCCGCTCCGCAGGATGGTTATTCTGCGGCGATAAGTTTTTGTTTCTACAAGAGGTTTTCGCGTGAGCGTTGATCAGCCCTCCATGGAAGTAGCGCCCGCTGCCGCAGCCCCGAAAAAGCGTCTCGGACGGCGCTTTTCGGCCATTGCCGGCTTCCTCATCACGCTTTTCCTCACTTTTCTTGGCCTCATGGCCATCACCTTCTTCATCGGCCGGGTGATCCCCATCGATCCGGTGCTCTCGGTGGTCGGCGATCGCGCCACGCAGGCGCAATATGATGCTGCTGCCAGCGCCATGGGTCTCGACCGCCCGCTCTATGAGCAGTTCATCTCCTATGTGGGCAATGTGCTGACCGGCGACCTCGGCCGCTCCGTCTCGACAGGACGCCCCGTTGCCGAGGACCTCAGCCGGTTTTTCCCGGCCACGTTTGAAATGGCAACGCTCGGTATCCTCATCGGCGTTGCCCTTGGCGTACCGCTCGGGGTGACCGCCGCCGCCCGGCAGGGCAGCTGGCTCGATCAGGCGATCCGTGTCGTCGGCCTGCTCGGCTATTCAGTGCCGGCCTTCTGGCTTGGTCTGGTCGGCCTCGCGCTCTTTTACGCCCGCCTGCGCTGGGTCGGCGGACCGGGCCGGCTCGACATCTTCTATGATGGCCTTGTCCAACCGGTCACCGGCATGATCCTGATCGACAGCCTCATCCGCGGCGAGATCGATATTTTCTGGAATGCCGTCTGGCACATCATCCTGCCGGCGTCGGTGCTCGGCTTCTTTAGCCTTGCCTATATCGCCCGCATGACGCGCAGCTTCATGCTCGACCAGCTCAACCAGGAGTTCGTCACCACGGCGCGCGTCAAGGGCGTGCCCGAGCGGATCGTCATCTGGCGCCACGCCTTCAATCCGATCCGGGTTCCGCTGATCACCGTCATCGGCCTCTCCTACGCCGGCCTGCTCGAAGGTTCGGTGATGATCGAGACCGTGTTCTCCTGGCCCGGTATCGGCAATTACCTCACCACGGCGCTCCTCAACGCCGACATGAATGCCGTGCTCGGCTCGACCCTGGTGATCGGCGCCGTCTTCATTTTCATCAACAAGGTCTCCGACGTGCTCTACCGCGTCCTCGACCCGAGGGCACGCTAATGACCACTCGCGACTGGCTCCTTGCCGATAGCCCCACCTCCCGCTGGCAAGCCAATGCGGGACGCGCCTATCGCGTCCTGACAGCCCTGCTGCGCAATCCGCTCTCCGTCCTCGGCGGGCTGATCATCCTCGTCCTGCTGCTCACGGCCGCCTTTGCTCCGTGGATCGCCCCCTACTCACCCACCGGGCAGAACCTCGGCAATCGCCTGCTCCCGCCCTCGGGCGACCACTGGATGGGCACAGACGAGCTTGGCCGCGATATCTTCTCGCGCGTCGTCTACGGGTCCCAGATCACGCTGACCATCGTTCTGCTTGTGGCCCTGATCTCGGCGCCCCTCGGCCTCTTCATCGGCGCCATCGCCGGCTATTTCGGCGGCTGGGTCGACCGGATCCTCATGGGCTTTACCGACATCTTCCTGTCGCTGCCCAAGTTGATCCTGGCCCTCGCCTTCGTCGCCGCGCTTGGCCCGGGCATCAACAATGCCATCATCGCCATCGCCATCACCTCCTGGCCCGCCTATGCGCGTATTGCCCGCGCCGAAACGCTGACCATCCGCAATGCCGAATATATCTCGGCCGTGCAGCTGGCCGGTGGTGGCCCGATCCGCGTCATCGTCCAGCACATCCTGCCGCTCTGCACGTCCTCAATGATCGTGCGCGTCACCCTCGACATGGCCGGCGTGATCCTAACCGCGGCCGGTCTCGGCTTCATCGGCCTCGGCGCCCAGCCGCCGCTGCCCGAATGGGGCGCAATGATCTCGCGCGGCCGCACCTTCATCCTCGACCAGTGGTGGGTTGCGACCATGCCGGGCTTTGCCATCATCATCGTCTCGCTCGGCTTCTGCTTCCTCGGCGACGGGCTTCGCGATGTTTTGGACCCCAAGAACGAGGGCAAGAGCTGATGACCAAGCCCCTTCTCGAAGTCGAAAATCTGCGCGTCTCCTTCCCGACCCATTCGGGCCGCGTCGAAGTGGTGAAGGGCCTCTCCTTCACCCTCGGCCGCGAACGTCTGGGCATTGTGGGCGAATCTGGCTCCGGAAAATCCATGACCGGCCGCTCGATCCTCAAGCTCATCCGCAAGCCGGGCGAGGTAACCGCCGACAAGCTCAGCTTTGAAGGCATCGACATTCTCGCCCAGAGCGAAAAGCAGATGCGCTCGATCCGTGGCGCCCGCATTTCCATGGTCATGCAGGACCCCAAATTCTCGCTCAATCCGGTGATGACCGTGGGCGAGCAGATCGCCGAGGCGCTCGTCACGCACCAGAAGCTGCCGCGCCGCGATGTGCAGGCTCGCGTGCTCGAAATGCTGCGCGCCGTCCGCATCAACGACCCCCAGCGCGTCGCCAAGCTTTACCCCCACGAGGTTTCGGGCGGCATGGGCCAGCGCATCATGATCGCCATGATGCTGATCCCCGAACCCGAACTGCTCATCGCCGATGAGCCCACTTCGGCGCTCGACGTTTCCGTCCAGGCCCAGGTGCTCGACATCATCGACGATCTTGTCACCCGCAAGGGCATGGGCCTCATCCTCATCAGCCATGACCTGGCGCTCGTCCGCCGCTATTGCGACCGCGTGCTGGTGATGAATTCGGGCCGCGTGGTGGAAGAATGCGCTGCCGGTGACCTCGACAAGGCACAGCACCCCTACACGCGGGGCCTGCTCGCGGCCATGCCTGTCATCGACGAAGTCAGAGATGAACTGCCGGTGCTCGACCGGACACAATGGGCCGGCACATGATCGCTATCGACCTCAAGAACCTCGACATTTCCTATGGCGACAGCAAGGTCGTCCATGATGTCACCCTGTCCATCCCCGAAGGCGAGAGCTTTGCCCTCGTCGGGGAAAGCGGCTCGGGAAAGTCGACCATTTTGCGCGCCATAGCCGGGCTTGCCCCGGAGTGGACGGGCGAGATTTCCGTCCTCGGCCAGCCGCGCAATCACAAGATTGATCGCGCCGTGTCGCGTCAGGTCCAGATGGTGTTCCAGGACCCCTATGGCTCGCTCCACCCGCGCAAAACCATCGACGCAGCCCTCACCGAGCCTTTGGCCATCCACGGCATCGGCAATCGTGGCGAGCGCGTCGACGCGGTCCTGCGTTCGGTCGGTCTCGACCAGCGCTTCCGGTTCCGCTTTCCCCATCAGCTATCCGGCGGCCAGCGCCAGCGCGTCGCCATCGCCCGGGCGCTGATGCTCGAGCCAAAAGTGCTGCTGCTCGATGAGCCGACCTCGGCGCTCGACGTTTCGGTTCAGGCGGAAATCCTCAATCTCCTCAAGCGCCTCCGCCGCGAGCAGAACCTCACTTATCTCATGGTGACGCACAATCTGCCCGTCGTCAGCTTCCTCTGTGATCGCCTCGCCGTCATGCGCCACGGCCGGATCGTGGAAGTCGCTGACGTGGCCCAGCTCAAGGCCGGCAAGCTCAACGAGCCCTACTCCATGGAGCTGCTCGCCGCCACCGAAGGCGGCTGACCGGAGCCAATCCTATCCCCTCCCCCTACCCGGGGCGGGACCGGCAGTGGAGGGCCGCAAGCCTCTCCATGCCACACGTTTTCACGACCAAGGACTAGCCAAAATGACTGACCACCAGGCCGCTCTCGCCACTTTCGACGTGGCAATCGCCAAGGCAAAGACTGCCGAGCAGGCGTTCACCGCCCTCCAGACCCTCGTTCAGGCGACCGTCGGCGCAAAGCTCTTCACCGTTATGCAGGTGGATATGGCCGCCGAGCTGTCGCGCCGCGCCTATACCAGCGATGCCGCCAATTACCCGGCCTCCGGCACCAAGCCGCTCAACTACGGCCCCTGGTTCGACGTAGTGCACGGTCGCCGCGAATATTTCGTCGCCAACACCATCGAAGACATCGCCAAGGTCTTCTTCGATCATGAGCTGATCAACTCGCTCGGCTGCCAGTCGGTGGTCAACATGCCCGTTATCGTCGGCGACGTGCTGGTCGGCACCGTCAACATGCTCGACGTCACCGACTACTACACCCCCGAACGCGTGCAGCAGATCCGCGATCTCATTTCGATCCCCGCCAAGCTCGCCATGCTGGTCGCCCTGCGCGCCTGATTTTTTGGGTTTTTAAGTCCACCCCCACCCAACCTCCCCTGACAAGGGGAGGAGTTCTCCGGGGCTCACCAGCTTCACACCAAACTCGATGCGTCCCTCCCCCTATCAGGGGGAGGTTAGGTGGGGGTAGCGTGCCCCCGGCCTCCGCCCATTTTCATATGCGTTGACCACCTCGCGTCCCCGCCTCCCACCCAAAAGAAAAGGGCGGGAGAATTTCCCCCGCCCCTTTCGTTCAGTTTTAACCGGCTTCTGCCATCAGGCTGGCATTCCCGCCGGCGGCGGTCGTGTCGATACACACCTGCCGCTCGAGCTGCAGTCGGGCCACGTCGCCGGGGCTCGTCAGCAGGGGCAGGATAGCCCCATCGCGGCCGGCCAGGGCCTTGCGCACGGCTGCGAGATCATCGCCCTCGCCGAAAAACGCCACTGCCTCAAAGGTCGTGGCATTTGCCAGCATCTCAAGATCAACCGGCACCACCAGCGGCACGCAACCAGCCGTTTCAGCAATGCGGCGCTGGGTCACCAGATCCTGTCCGCTTGGCCCAAGGCAGAGCACCGTCCCACGCGGCGCAACATAAAGCGTATTGCTCTCGCCGGTCGGTCCCGGCAGCGTCAGCGCACCTGCCTGCGGCTCGGCATAGCCGGTGGTAAAGCGCGGCAGATAGTGCGGACCGCCCGCCTTGGGGCCGGTGCCCGAAAGCCCCTCGCCACCAAACGGCTGGCTACCCACCACGGCACCGATCTGGTTGCGGTTGATGTAGATATTGCCGGCCTTGACCGCGGCGGACACCTTCTTCACCCGGCTCGAAATGCGCGTGTGCATGCCAAAAGTCAGGCCATAGCCAGAGGCATTGATCGCCGCGATCACCTTGTCGATTTCGTCGGCCTTGAAGGTCGCCACATGCAGGACGGGCCCGAAGATTTCCTCGGGGATCTCTTCGACGCCCGACACTTTCACCACGCTGGGCGCAACGAAATTGCCCGTGGCAGGCGCCTTGAGGGCGTGGATCACCTTACGGGCGTTCACGCGGAGATAATTCTCGATTTTCTCGCGCGCCGGCTGGTCGATGATCGGGCCGATATCGGTCGCCAGATCCCAGGGGTTACCCAGCGTCAGCTCATCCATGGCGCCCTTGAGCATGGTCAGCGTGCGCTCGGCCGCATCGTCCTGCACATAGAGCACGCGTAGCGCCGAACAGCGCTGGCCGGCCGACTGGAACGCCGATGCGAGGATATCGCGCACCGCCTGCTCCGGCAGCGCGGTCGAGTCGACGATCATGGCATTGAGCCCGCCCGTCTCGGCGATCAGCGGCGCCTTGGGGTCGAGGTTTTCCGCCATGGCGCGATCGATGCGATGCGCCGTCGGCAGCGAGCCGGTAAAGGCCACGCCGGCGATCCGGCTGTCCGAGGTCAGGGCCGTGCCCACATCCGGGCCACCCGGCACCAGATGGATGGCGTCTGCCGCGATACCCGCCTCATGCATCATCTGCACGGCGCGGTAGGCGATCAGCGGCGTCTGCGGCGCGGGCTTTGCCACCACGGCATTGCCGGCCACCAGGGCTGCCGCAATCTGGCCGGTGAAAATGGCCAGCGGAAAATTCCACGGCGAGATCGCCGCGAAGACGCCGCGCGGCGCGCCCAGTTCGCCCTGCTCTGCCTGGGCCGCGTAGTAGCGCAGGAAGTCTACGGCCTCCCGCACTTCGGCCACCGCGTCCGACCAGCTCTTGCCGGCTTCGCGGGCGAGGAGTGCGAACAGCTCCGCCCGGTGGGCCTCATAGAGATCAGCCGTCTTGCGGAGGGCTGCTGCGCGGCTGCCGACAGGCGTCCATGCCCAGTTCGATGCCGCCGCTGCCGTGATGGCCGCCGTCACATCGCCTGCGGTCGCCGCCACGACATGGCCAACCACATCCTGCGGATCGGCCGGATTGATCACGGGAGCCGCAGTGCCTGCGGCCTCGCCCAGACCGGCGGACGTGGGGATCGTCGTTGCGACCCACTTGTGCGCGCGGAACTTTGTCCGCTCGGCGTCGACAGCGCCCAGCGCTACCGGGTCGGTGATATCGAGACCAGCCGAGTTCGTCCGACCGCCAAAGATGTCCTTGGGCGCGGGGATGGCCGGGTTGGCGAAGGTATCGAGCGCCAGGAGCTTGCCGATCGGGTCCTCGGCCACCTGCGAGGCCGGAATATCCTCGTCGGCGATCTGATAGACGAAGGAGCCATTGGCGCCGTTCTCGAGCAGGCGCCGCACGAGATAGGCGAGCAGGTCCTTGTGCGCGCCGACCGGAGCATAGATGCGCGTGCGGGTCGAATGATTGGTCCGCAGCACTTCATGCAGGCGTTCGCCCATGCCATGCAAGCGCTGGAATTCGTAGCTGTCGTTGAAGCGACCGGCTTCGGAGGCGAGATGCAGCACTGCTGCCGCCGTGTGAGCATTATGCGAGGCAAACTGCGGGTAGATATGCGCGCAGCTGAACAGTTTCCGCGCAGCCGCGATATAGCTGACGTCGGTCGTCGCCTTGCGGGTATAAACCGGGAAGCCGTCGAGACCCAGCACCTGGGCCCGCTTCACTTCGGCGTCCCAATAGGCGCCCTTGACCAGGCGCACCATGATCTTGCGATCAAGACGGGCGGCCGTCGCTTCCAGCCAGTCGATCAGCGGCAACGCGCGCTTGCCATAGGCCTGCACGACGATGCCAAATCCATCCCAGCCGGCCAGTTCGGGCGTTGCAAGCACGGCCTCGATGATCTCCATCGAGAGGTCGAGCCGGTCGGCTTCCTCCGCATCGATGTTGAAACTCATATTGGCAGCGCGGGCGGCCAGCGCCAGCTTGCGGGTGGAGTCCACAAGTTCGGTCAGCACCCGCTCGCGCTTGGCGAATTCATAGCGCGGATGCAGCGCCGAGAGCTTTACCGAAATGCCCGGGTTGTCGCGCACGGAAGCCGAAGTGCAGTGCGGCGCAAGGCTCGCAATGGCGCTGGCATAGGATTGAAAGTAGCGTTCGGCGTCCTCGCTGGTGCGTGCGGCCTCGCCCAGCATGTCATAGGAATAGCGATAGCCCAGAGCCTCAGGCTTCTTGGCATTGCTGATCGCCTCGTCGATGGTGCGGCCAAAGACAAACTGGCTGCCCAGAACGCGCATGGCCTGCGCCACCGCGGTGCGGATCACCGGTTCGCCCAGACGGGCGATCGCGCGGTGCAGCGCGTTCTTGGGGCCTACTTCCGGATCGCCCAATACATCGGCCGTCAGGCTCAGCGCCCAGGACGAGAAGTTGACCAGCTGGTTGGACGAGCCGCCAAAATGGCTCGCCCAGTCCGAACCGCCCACCTTGTCGTGGATCAGCGCATCGACGGTCTCGGCATCCGGCACGCGAAGCAGCGCCTCGGCCAGCGACATCAGCGCCACGCCTTCATCGGTCGCCAGACCATATTCGGCTAGGAAGCTTTCCATCAGCCCGAGCTTGTTGCCGCTGCGGACCGTCGTCACCAATTGCTCGGCATGGGCCGAAACGGCGCGCCGCTGCGCCTCGTCAAGGCCGGTGGCTTCGATCAGCTGGGGCACCAGCTGGTTCTCGTCTGCGTAGATGCGGGCGCGCATTGTCGCGCGGATGGCGTCGATATCAGTCATGGACATCACTCAAAAAGCGTTGCCAACAGATATGCCAGAGCTGTGACAGGCGTTTCGCCTGATCATCTGGGAAAGCACGTCCACCAATGATAATATCATGGCGTCAGACAGGCGAAACGACCATGAAAACCGTAACTCACGAGACTTTGGACCAGATCGACCGGCGCATCCTCGATGAGCTCTCCCGCGACGGCCGTCTCAGCATAGCCGAGTTGAGCCGCCGGGTGAATTTATCCAAGACTCCGTGCCAGGCGCGCATCAAGCGGCTCGAGGCCGAAGGCTATATTCTGGGCTATCGCGCCGTCATCGATCCCGAGCGCCTGGGCCTGCCGCATGTCGCCTTCGTCGAGGTCAAACTCTCCGACACCCGCAAGGCTGCGCTCGCTGCCTTCAACAAGGCCGTGCGTGCGCTGCCCGAGGTCGAACAGGCCCATATGATCGCCTCGAGCTTCGATTATCTCCTGAAAGTACGCACCAAGGACATCGCCGCCTATCGCGAAGTGCTGGGCGAAAAACTCTCTGCCCTGCCCCATGTCGCCCACACCTCCACCCATGTCTCGATGGAGGCGGTCAAGGACGACGCCGAGTAGACGCCTTTCCCCTGCGACAAATTCCGCTTTGCCACAGACTCCACAGGCAAAGCCCAAGAATTAACCTTGTATTACAAGCGCTGAAAAAATAGGCTCCCTTCCGCAGGGACATCAACTATCAGCTTGCCTCGCGGTGCCTCACCCGAGGGAAAAGGGACTCAATAAATGTCAAGGTTCGTCGCAACTACTCTCGCGCTTGGTCTTGCCGCCACCACCGCATTTGCCACTCCGGCCTTCGCCCAGACCAAGACACTTACCATCTCCTGGTGGGGTTTTAACGGCGAAAAGCTGGAATCCATCGTTCTGGCCCCCTTCCGCGAGCAGTGCGGTTGCGAGATCCAGTTCGAGACTGGCAATAACGGCGAGCGCCTGAACAAGCTCCAGATCCGCAACGGCGCCGGTGTCGACGTTGCCTATTTCTCCGACAGCTTCAGCCAGCAGGGCATCGAGCTGGGCGTGTTCCAGAAGATCGACCCGTCCAAGATCCCGAACCTAGAAGGTATCTACGACCTCGCCAAGGATCCGCAGGGCGGCTACGGCCCGGCCTACACCATCGGCCGCGTCGGCATCGTCTATGACAGCGCCAAGCTCGAAAACCCGATCACCTCGTGGAACGACCTGTGGCGCGAAGACCTCGCCTCCTCGCTGTCGCTCCCCGGCATCACCACCACGGCCGGCCCGATGGTCGTGATGAAGGCCGGCGATCATGAAGGCGTCGACGCTTTCGAGAACGCCGACAGCGCCTTTGCCGGCGTCGAAACCCTCAAGCCGAATGTGGTCAAGAACTACAACACCGGCTCGGAGATGATTAACCTCTTCTCGACTGGCGAGATCACTGCTGCCATCGCGCAGGACTTCACCCTGGCACAGATCCAGGCTGCGGTTCCGTCCGTCGTCTGGGCTGACCTCGACGAGGGCTCGATCGCGACGCTGAACACGGTCAATATTCCGAAGGGCGCCGCCGAGCCGGAACTGGCCCACGAGTTCATCAACTTCATCCTCTCCCCTGAAATCCAGCAGCAGCTGGCCGAACAGGGTGTGGACGCTCCGGTCGCCAAGGCCGTCACGCTGACCCCGGAACAGGCTTCGCTCTGGACCTATGGCGCTGACGTCATCGAAGGCCTGCAGCGCGTCGATTACGTCAAGATGAACGCAGCCAAGGGCGGCTGGGTTGATCGCTGGAACGAAATCTTCGGCATGTAATGCATTCTGGGGCGTGGCGGTTTTTCCGCCATGCCCTTTTTCCTCGCACCACCTGCTGTCCGCTGGCGACACGATCACAGCGCCGATTGGGCGTCGCTACCGTAACCGGGGTGTGACGATAAGGCACTGAACCCGCGGTGCTGAGCCATTTCCCAGCGGGTATGACTTCCTGTAGTACACCGCAATCCGATCAAATTCCTGTTCCGCAGGAAAGAGGCCCCGCCAGTGGCGGGCGCACCGTCATTGTGAAGGCGAGAATATGAAACGCTTCGCAGGCTGGACGCTGGCATCGCCCGCTACCCTGTTGGTCCTTCTGGGCCTGGTGGCCCCCGTCGCCGCCACCATCTACACCACCTTCGGCACGCCCGGTGGCCCCTTCGCCACCTATCAGGCCTTCTTCGGCAGCGGCTTCCGTCGTACCGTGCTGATGCGCACCATCAATGTGTCGCTGATTGTCACCGCCATTGCCCTCGTTGTCGGCTTCATCACCGCCTATGTGGTCTCGCGCGCACCGGGCTGGCTCAAGTCCATCCTGATCATCGCCGCCGTCTTCCCGCTGCTCACCGGCGTCGTGGTCCGCTCCTTTGCCTGGCTCATCATCCTGGGCAAGAACGGCATCCTCAACTCGACGCTGGTCAATCTCGGCATCATCGCCGAGCCCTTGCAGATGCTCTACACCCAGGGCTCCGTCATCGTGGCCATGGTCTATCTCTTCGTGCCCCTGATGATCCTGACGCTTGTCGGCGTTTTGGAAGCCATCCCGGATGATCTCATCCAGGCGTCCGCCTCGCTGGGCGCCAAGCCGACCGCTACCTTCTCCCAGGTCATCCTGCCGCTCGCCGTGCCCGGCCTCATCGTCGGCGCCGTGCTGGTCTTCACCGGCAGCTTCACCTCCTACGCCACGCCACAACTCCTCGGCGGCGAACAGGTGATGATGATGGGCACCCTCATGTATCAGCAGGCCATGGTCACCTTTGACTGGGTCAGCGCCTCCACCATCGCGGCCATCATGGTGGTCTTCACGATTGCCATTGTCATGGCGATGAACGCAGCGGCTCGCCGCCTCAACCCGATGACCGTCTGATGCCCACAAAACTCCATCCCGCACTCATCGGCTTTACCGTCCTGGTATTCTTCTTCCTGGTCGGGCCGCTTGTCATCGTCGTCGGCTCCGCGCTGAGCGACACCACCTATCTCACCTTCCCGCCGCAGGGGCTGAGCCTGCGCTGGTTCGAGAACATCTTTGCCATCGACGCCTTCCGGCGCACGATCACCACGAGCCTGCAGGTGGCTGTTATCTCCACCTTCATCGCCCTCCTGATCGGCATCCCCGCGTCCTACGCCATGAGCCGTTATCGCATCCAGCTTCCCGGCTGGCTGTCGACGCTGTTCGTGCTGCCGGTGCTGGTGCCCGAGCTGGTGCTGGGTTTCTCGCTCCTGAAAAACCTCGCCTTCCAGTTCAATGCGCCGATCTTCATCTCGCTGATCATCGGCCACACGATCCTGATCCTGCCCTACGTGATCCGCGTCATTTCGGCCTCGCTCGCCTCCTTCGACTTCTCCATCGAGGAAGCCGCGATCAGCCTGGGCTCGCCGCCGCTGAAGACCTTCTTCACCGTGCTCCTGCCCAATGTCCGCTCGGGCGTCATCGCCGCGTTCATCCTGGCCTTCATCACCTCGATCAACGACGTGTCGATCTCGATCTTCCTCACCGGACCGGGCATTTCGACCCTGCCTATTCAGCTGCTTGCTCATATGGAGCAATTCTTCGATCCCACCGTGGCTTCGGTTTCGGTGCTGCTCATGGTGCTCACCGTGGCCGTGATGGCCATTGTCGAGCGCACCCTGGGCCTCACCTTCCTTGCCAAATAGAGGTCTTGCCGTGACCAAACCGCTTTCCATCCGCAACATCACCGCCCACTACGGCCAGACCAAGGTTCTCGAAGACCTGTCGCTCGATATCGCAGAGGGTGAACTGGTCTCGCTGCTCGGCGCCTCGGGCTGTGGCAAGACCACGACCCTGCGCCTCGTCGCCGGCTTCCTGCAGCCGACTTCGGGCACCATCACGCTCGGCGGCAAGGATCTCACCCGCCTGCCCGCCCATCAGCGCGACATCGGCCTCGTCTTCCAAAACTATGCGCTCTTCCCGCACCTGACCGTCGCCGACAATGTCGGCTTCGGCCTCAAGCAGCGCGGCGTATCCGGCGAAGCCAAGACCAAGCGCGTCAAGGCCATGCTCGAGCGCGTCGGTCTTGACCATCTCGCCGAACGTCTGCCCGGAGCTCTCTCGGGTGGCCAGAAGCAGCGCGTGGCACTCGCCCGGGCCCTCGTCATCGAGCCGCCCCTGCTCATGTTCGATGAGCCGCTGTCAAACCTCGACGCCAAGCTGCGCGTCGACATGCGCGTCGAAATCCGCAAGCTCCAGCGCGCCAATGGCACGACCTCGGTCTATGTCACCCACGACCAGGAAGAAGCCTTCTCGATCTCGGATCGCGTCGCCATCATGCACGCGGGCAAGATCATGCAGCTCGACACGCCGGAAAATCTTTACCAGCGTCCGGCCAATGCCTTCGTCGCCCGCTTCGTCGGCTTCGAAAACCTCGTGCCCATGAAGGTTGTCACCCGCGACGACGCCCAGATCACGGCCGAAGCTGCCGGTGGCGTTCGCCTCACGCTCAGCCTCGAGCATTACGGCGCAATCCCCGATGAGTTCGTGCTCGCCTGCCGCGCCGATGGCCTTGCCGTCACCGACGACATGGCCGCCGAAGGCATCCCGGCAACGCTTGGCCTGCGCACCTATCTCGGCCGCGCCTACCAATACCAGGCCGAAAGCCCCGCCGGCGCCCTCCTCGCCAACGGCCCCCTCACCCGCATCCTCGAGCCCGGCGCCAACGCCAAGCTCGTCCCCGTCCCCGAGCAGTGCACCATCCTGCCTGTGGAGTGAGGTTTTTCTGACTGGGGTGCCGCCCCTCATCGGAGCGATCAGCTCTTTCGCTCCCTCCCCCTCGTGGGGATGGTAGCAAAGCTAGGCCACAGGCCGTAGCGTCGCTGGGGTGGGGGCCCTACCCAAACGCTTTGTGCCAGATGGCCCCCCACCCTCACTCCCTCCCCACAAGGGGGAGGGAAGCTAAGCCGGTGAAAATTCTCGCAACGCGCCCCAAACGCGATGCTACCCCTCCCCCTACCAGGGGGAGGCCGGGAGGGGGTGACCGAGAGCCCCAATCTCCCATACACACACGATCTGCCCGAGGGACCATCCATGACCACCATCCTCACCAACGCCCAGATCATCACCATGGATGACGCCCTCACCGTCCATGAAAAGGGCTGGCTGCAGATCGATGGCGACACCATCACCGCCCTTGGCTCAGGCACACCGCCCGCCATCCCCGGCACCGAGACCATCGACTGCAATGGCGATTTCGTCATGCCGGGCATGGTCAACACCCATTGCCACATGGCCATGTCGGTGTTTCGCGGCCTTGGCGAAGATGTCGACGACCGGCTCTATCGCTACATCCTGCCGCTCGAGCGCAAATTCGTCTCCCCCGAAATGGTCCGCGCCGGCTCAGCCCTTTCCGCGCTCGAAATGATTCAAGGCGGCGTCACCACAGTCGCCGACATGTATTACTTCGAAACCGAAGTGGGCGACGTCTGCGCCGAGGCGGGCCTGCGCGCCATTGTCGGCCAGACGCTGGCCGATTTCGCCCCGCCCGACCACACCAATTTCGACGAGGGCTTTGCGCGCGTCGAGGAGCTGGTCGACCGCTATGCCGGCCACAAGCTCGTCACCCCCTCCATTGCCCCGCACGCACCCTACTCCACCGGCCGCGACACCATGGCCCGCATCGCCCGATGGTCCGCCGACCATCCCGATGTGCCGGTGCAGATGCATCTGGCCGAATCCACGCTCGAGGTGAACTGGGCGATGGAGAACCACGGCAAATCCACCGTAGCCGTCACAGCCGAATCCGGGCTTCTCAAACCCAATCTCATCTGCGCCCATTGCCTGCAGCTCGACGACGCAGACATCCGCATGATGAGCGAGCATCAGGTGACGGTCGCAACCAATCCCCGCTCCAATGGCAAGGCAGGTCGCGGCATTGCACCGGTCGAAAAGATGCGCAATGCCGGCCTGCCCGTCGGCATCGGCAGCGATGGCGCGATGAGCGGCAACACGCTTGACCTCTTCAGCCAGTTCGCCCCCGTCTCGATGTTCGCAAAACTCCTGGCCGGCTCTCGCAAGCCGCTGCCGGCAGTCGAGATCATCCGGATGGCGACCATTGAAGGCGCCCGCGTCCTCGGCCTCAATCTCAAGACCGGCTCGCTCGAAGCGGGCAAGCAGGCAGACCTCATCCGCATCAGCCTCGATGCGCCGCGCCTCCACCCGATCTATGACCCCTATTCGGCCCTCGTCTTTGCCGCCATGCCCACCGACGTCACAGACACCATGGTGGCCGGCCGCTGGCTCATGCGCGACCGGCGAGTGACATCGCTCGAGCCCCGCAAGACCCTTGCCGACGCCATGCAGATTGCCGGACAGTTCAAGACTGAAATGCGCGAAATCGACGCGCGCGCCTGATCAGATAGCCCAAGCGGAAGAAGCCAGACCATGACCAAACGCGTCATCATCGACACGGACCCCGGCCTCGACGACGCCGTTGCCATTCTCTTTGCCCTTGCCAGCGGGCGCTTCGACATTATCGGCATGACGACCGTGGCGGGCAATATCGGCATTGAACGCAGCACCACCAATGCAGCGGGCCTCCTCGCCGCGATGGACCGCGCCGATATCCCGCTTTATTCCGGGGCCGAACAGCCGCTCCTGCGCAGCGCCATCGACGCCATTGTCGTCCATGGCGATGACGGGTTGCGCGGCGTCACCCTGCCCGCCCCCGCCGCTCCTGCCCGCGCCGGCGCAGTCGAGTGGATGGCCCAAACCCTGATGCGCGAGCCCGCCGGCTCCATCGACATTCTCGCTCTAGGCCCGCCGACCAATATCGCGCGGCTGATCAATGAGCATCCCGATGCCGCGAGCCGCATCGGCCATCTCATCGCCATGGGCGGCACGATTGACGAGCCCGGCAATTCCGGCCCCGCGTCCGAGTTCAATTTCGCCAGCGATCCCGAGGCGGTCGCCATCATGCTGCGCGCCGATATCCGCACCACGATCATTCCGCTCGACGTCACGCGAAAAGTCCGCGCCGACCGCGACTATGTCGAAGCGCTGCGTGGCACGACGGCCGGCGATATCGCGGCCGACATCCTGATCGCCTATCTCCAGGACGAAAAGCGCAGCCGCCCGCTGCATGATCCCTGCGTCATGCTGCTGGCCGTCGCGCCGGAGCTGTTTGGCGTCGACTTCCTGCGTCTCTCGGTCAATCTGGGCGACGATGCCGATGCCGGCGCGCTCACGCGCACCGACAATGGCAGTCCGGTCGATGTCGCCATGCGGGTCGATGTCCCTGCGGTGCTGAAGCTCCTCGCCAGCGGCCTCCGCTAAGCGGTTAGTTCCTGCTCAACCAGCGTCGCCCAGAAGCGGGCGCCGGTGGCGATGGCGTCATCATTGAAGTCGTAGCGCGTATTATGGTGCAGCGCCCCGTCCACCGCGGGGCCATTGCCCAGCCACACATAGGCCCCCGGCACTTCGGAGCCGAAGAAGGCGAAATCATCACCAGCCGTCGAAGGCGGGAAATCGGTCACCACCGGCCGCCCCGTCGCGGCCTGCGCCGCCTTCAGCGCCCGCGTGGTCGCGTCGGCATTGTTCACCACCGGCGGAATGCGCCGCAGGAAGTCATATTCCACCTCGATCCCGAAGGTCGCGGCAATGCCCCGCGCCACAATGCCGATCTCGGTCTCGAGCTGGTCGCGCACAGTCGCTGAATAAGCCCTCGCCGTACCGCCGATCCTGACGATATCCGGGATGACATTGAGCGCCTTGAAATCCCCGGCCTCCAGCGCGCAGGCGCTCACCACCGCCGGCTGCAGCGGATCGACCACGCGCGCCACGATCGTATGGATGGCCGTCAGAAAATGCCCCGCCGCCGTTACGGCGTCGCGCCCCAGGTGCGGCTTTGCCCCGTGCGTCCCGACGCCCTTGAATGTCACGGTCCAGCTGTCTGAAGACGCCAATTGCGGTCCGGCCACCACGGCCATCTCGTCCGTCGCCAGCCCCGGCATGTTGTGCAGGCCATAAACTGCGTCGACCGGAAATTTGTCGAAAAAACCTTCTTCCACCATGGCCTTGGCGCCGCCGCGCCCTTCCTCGGCCGGCTGGAAGATGAAATGCACCGTGCCGGAGAAATTCTTCGTCCGCGCCAGATGCCGCGCTGCCGCCAGCAGCATCACCGTATGCCCGTCATGACCACAGGCATGCATCACGTTCGGCGTATTGGATTTATAGGGCCGGTCCGCCATCTCCGGCATGGCCAGCGCGTCCATATCCGCACGCAGGGCAATCCGCCGTGTGCCGTCGCCCACCTTGAGCGTGCCAACAACGCCGGTCTTGCCCAGGCCCCGATGCACTTCGATCCCGGCCTCGGCCAGCTTCTCGGCCACGATGGCGCTGGTGCGCACTTCCTCAAAACCCAGTTCCGGGTTGGCATGGAAATCGCGCCGCAGCGCAATCATGTCATCAAGTTCAAAGGGATCGTTGCTGGCCGATTGCATTGTTCTGTCCGTCTTGCCATAGCTCCACCCTGCGCACCTTTGCCCCCAGCGGGCTGCACAATCAAGGATCAGGCATGACTTTTGAGCCGCATGATTTCTGGCAGAGTTTTGCCCAGCCGGGCACGTTCGAGGTTTCGCCGCCCGAAGGCCATGTCGGCTTCTATCCCGCCACCCTGCCCGATGGCCGGCAATTGCCCCTGCCGCTGCGCGTCCTGCCTGGTGATGGCACAGCCGCCGTCTCCTCGCTGATCCTCAACCAGGCCAGCTTTGCCGTCGAGGATGGCCTCGCAACCGCGCTAGCCGAACTCCTCCGCCCCCTCGCGCCAGACGTCATCATCGGCGTGCCCACGCTCGGCCTGCCGCTCGCCTCCAACGTCGCCCGGCGTCTCGGGCACACGCGCATGGTCCCGCTCGGTACCTCGCGAAAATTCTGGTACCGCGACGAGCTCTCCGAGCCGCTCAAATCCATCACCAGCCCCGGTGCCGGCAAGACCATCTATATCGACCCGCGCATGCTGCCCCTGCTCGAAGGCAAGCGCATCGCGCTCATCGATGACGTCATCAGCACCGGCCAATCGATGGAGGCCGTCCTCCGCCTTCTCGGCCACGCTGATATCACGCATGTCGCCATCGGCTGCGCCATGCTGCAGGGCAGCGCCTGGCGCACATCTCTTGCCCCCTGGCTTGACCGGATCATCGCCCCGCTGGCCACGCCGCGCTTCCGCAAGACGGACACAAATCGCTGGCTGCCCGACCAAAATACTTCAGAAAAATCACTAGGGTGAATGAATTGCCCCCATCGGCTGGGGGCATTTTCGTCGATATTTCAGTACCCCCGCCAAAACAGGGTTTCTGACCCCTTAAACGGGTCAATAAAATTGCACCGCGCGTCCCAACTGCCCCTGAATTCCTGATCGATATCACCAGACCCAGGCAAGAAATGCTTTGGGGTGATTTCAATCATGTCGGCAGTAGTCCGCGTCCTCTCTTCGGGTACCAAGTTCATCGACGATCTTCTGGCCTCCCGCAAATGGGACGCCGATACCATGACCTTCGGTTTCTCTCAGTCCACATCCGTTTATTCGGCCAGCTATGGCCGCGGCGAAACCAAGAGCTTTGCCGCACTCAGCAGCAGCCAGCAGAAGGCCGCCAATGACGCCTTCCAGATGTGGGACGAGCTGATCGCCCTCGACCTCAAGCAGACCGGCGCCGCCGATGCCGACATTCGTCTCGGCGTCTCCACCATGCCCAAGACGGCCTGGGCCTACACCCCCTCCGAGTCCGCGCAGGGCGGCGACGTCTGGCTGGGCACCACCTATCTTTCCTCTCCCGCCAAGGGCAATTACGCCTATCTCACCATCATGCACGAGATCGGCCACGCGCTCGGCCTGTCGCATCCCCACGAGACCTCCACGCTTGGCGCTGCCGCCGCGCATGACCACGATCACGATCATGATCACGGCGACGACGATCATCAGCACGCCAACGCCTCTGGCGGCAGCTCTGCCGCTCGGACCAGCATCACAGCGACGGCCATCGACGCCATGGCGCATACGATCATGAGCTACCGCTCGTTTGAAGGGCAGTCGATCTCGGTCGGCTACACCAACGAGACCTTTGGCTACGCCCAATCCCCGATGGTGCGCGACATCGCCGCCATGCAATATCTCTACGGCGCCAATTACAGCACTCGCGCGACCGACACAGTCTATCGCTGGAGCGAAACCACCGGCGAAAAATTCATCAACGGCGTCGGCCAGGGCGCGCCCGGCTCCAACAAGGTCTTTGAAGCCATCTGGGATGGCGGCGGCCGCGACACCTTTGATTTTTCGCAATATTCCACCGATCTGCGCATCGATCTGACACCCGGCGGCTGGTCGAGCTTCGGCAACAACCAGCGTGCCCATCTGGGCAATGGCCAGTCGGCCCCCGGCAATGTCGCCGTCGCCCTGCTGCACGAAAACAATCCGCTGGCCCTCATCGAAAACGCCATCGGCGGTCGCGGCAACGACATGATCATCGGCAACGGCGCCGACAGTGTCCTCGTCGGTGGTGCGGGCAACGACACGCTCAATGGCGGCGCCGGTCGCAATCTCCTCGTCGGCGACAGCCTCGGCCAGGAACTCTCGCTGATCGGCCTCAACATTCGCGATTTTCTCACCGTCACCCTGCCCAGCGCCCCGACGCAGGCCGGCAATGACATCCTCATCGGCGGCGAGCACAACGACATCTTCATTCCCGGCTTCGGCCGCAATGAGGTGCGCGGCGGCGCTGGCACAGATACGCTCGCCCTTGACCTCTCGCTGAAGGCCCTGAAAATTTCGGGCGACCCGAACGGCGTGATGAACATCGTCTATGACGGCGGCAGCGTCGCCCTCAGCGGCGTCGAAATCCTCGCCATCAAGGACGGCATCTTCTCGCTGGTCGGCCCGATCGCCGAGCTGGGCGAACGCCAGTTCGTCGACGAAATCACCCTGCTCTATCGCGCCGGCCTCGGTCGCGACCTCGACGCTGGTGGCCTCGACTTCTGGTTCTCCGCCCTTTCCAACGGCACCGATCTCGACCGCATGGCGCTCAGCCTCATCGACAGCCCGGAATTCGCCGACCGGTTCGGCACGCCCGAAACCCTGGGCGACGATGAATTCGTCTCCATCCTCTACAAGAACGTTCTTGGCCGCGACGGCGAAGCCGAGGGTATCGCCTTCTGGCAGGACCAGATCGCCAATGGCGCCGGCCGCGCGGACCTGCTCATGTCCTTCGCCTACAGCGAAGAAAACCGCGCCCTGGCCTTCGGCAATGGCGATGGCGTCGAACTCATCGCCGTCGCTCACGCCCAGTGGGCCCAGCTCTGGAGCTAATGCGTAAGGCAGCCCAGCACTCAACCCAAAGGCGCCCCACGGCGCCTTTGGGTTTTTTATATCCACTCCCCCCGCCCAACGCACCGCCGTCATTGCCCGACTTGTTCGGGCAATCCACCTTCGCCCATGCGTGAATGGATCACCCGGACCATCCGGGTGATGACGATGGAACTGCGCTAAGTAGGCGCCAAAGATCCCCCGTGTGCAAAAGCCCATCGCCGCCTGCGTCTCCCTCCCCCTTGTGGGGAGGGACCGAGGGAAGGGGGGTACGGGAGCCCCGCCCCATAAACTCCTGCGACCACACCCAATTCCCCGAATAAATCATACTTCTGGCGCTCAACCTCTGGCCGGAAATCGATATTGTCGCTAGATTGCGGCTTTCCCGATTTTGCGAGCAGTGATCACCGATGGATGCTAGCGCCGTTTTCGCCCGTTTTGTCGCTCTAGTCGGTTCCGTGGCCGTCGCCATTCGCCATTCGAGCGATGGTCCGCGCCCGCCCGCCTATGGCCTCAAGCCCACTATTCCCGGCCCCAAGCCGCAGGGCGCCATCCCGACGCTCAAGATGCCGACCGCCAAGGGCTGGGAAAACGGACGCACGCCGGTCGCAGCACCGGGCCTTAGGGTCAACGCCTTTGCCACTGGCCTCACCCATCCGCGCCAGGTGTATATCCTCCCGAACGGCGATGTTCTCGTGGCCGAATCCATGGGCGAGTCGGGCAATCCCAAGACGGTGTTCGACCATGCCATGACAGCGACGATGAAGCGCGCGCGCGCCTCGGGCGAAAGCCCCAATCGCATCATCCTGCTGCGCGATGCCGATGGTGACGGGGTCGCCGAAGTGCGCCACGTCCTCCTCGAAAACGTGCGACAGCCCTATGGCATGGTGTTCCTCAACGACACGCTCTATGTCGGCGCCAGCGATGCCCTCCTGGCCTTCCCCTATGAGCTGGGCCAGACCAAAATCACCGCTCAGGGCCGCAAGCTGATGAGCATGAAGCCGGGCGGCCACTGGACGCGCAATCTCATTGCCAACAAGGACGGCACCAAGATTTATGTCGCCGTGGGCTCGCTCAGCAATATCGGCGATGCCGGCATGGAAGCCGAGATCGACCGCGCCTGCATCTTTGAATATGACATCGCGGCTGGTACGCACCGCCTCTTTGCCGGCGGCCTGCGCAATCCGGTCGGCATGGCCTGGGAGCCCACCACCCAGACGCTGCACACCGTGGTGAATGAGCGCGACGGTCTCGGCGACGAAACTCCGCCAGATTACCTCACTTCCGTCGTCGACGGCGGCTTTTACGGCTGGCCCTATTGCTACTGGGACCGCACCATCGACGAGCGCGTGCCCCAGGACGCAGGCAAGGTTGCCGTCGCCCTGCAGCCCGATTTCGCGCTTGGTGGCCACACCGCTTCGCTCGGCCTCTGCTGGCTGCCCGAAGGCGCCCTGCCCGGCTATCCTGCCGGCATGGCCATCGGCCAGCACGGCTCGTGGAACCGCAGCAAGCTCTCGGGCTACAAGCTGACCTTCGTCGCGTTCGAGAACGGCAAGCCGGTCGGCATGCCGCGCGACATCCTCACCGGATTCCTCTCGCCCGACGAGAGCCACTCCTACGGCCGCCCCGTCGGCGTCGCCCACGCCGCTGACGGCTCCGTGCTCATGGCCGACGACGTCGGCGACGTCATCTGGCGCGTCACCGGCGCGTGATTTCTTTGGGTGTGTGGGGGGCAAAATCCCTCCACCATCGTCATCACCCGGCTCGTCCGGGTGGTCCACCCAGCCACAAACTGGATTGCCCGGACAAGCCGGGCAATGACGGCGACTTCGAGAGAGATGCGCGTCTACGCGCCCAGTCTCAGCCCCGAACCCTCAGCTCCTGCGCCTCCCTCCCCCTTGTCAGGGGCTTCGAGGCGACCGGAGGGATGATCGCTCCAGTGGAGCGATCATAGCCGAGAAGGCCATGAGAGCTGTGCTCGAATGGCGAAGCAAAGCTAGGCCGTAAGGCCGTAGCGGCGCTGAGGTGGGGGTACCTCCACCCCAAAACCCCTCAGTTCAAAAACACCGTCACACTGTCCCCCCGCCCCTCGGCGTCCACCACGGACAGCGTCACCGTCCCCGGCCCATCGGGTTGCCAGATATCCTCGCGGGCAAAGCGTGGCCGGCCGAATGGCGCGCCATTGGCGAAAAACGTAAACGGCGGCACGCCATTGCGCACCTTTACCGTCAGCGCCGCTTCCGTCCCCTCCCGCAGTCCCAGATCGACATCCACCCCATCGCCCGGAAAGGCGATTTCCGGCGAGGCGACCCGCGCCACGAGATTATCATTGGGATGCCGGAAGCGCCGCAGCGGCTCGGGAAGCTCAGTATTGGACGCGAACAGCACGCCCGGCGGAGCCTTGGCCAGCGGCGCGCGACGACTGCCCAGCCGGTCGAAAGCCTCAAACAATACCGGCGCGGCCCCGGTAATACCGGACAGCCCCGGCACCGGCGCCCCATCAGGCCGGCCCACCCAGACACCGATTACCGTCTTGCCATCAAATCCGATCGCCCAGGCATCGCGATAGCCATAGGACGTGCCGGTCTTGTAGGCGACGCGCCCCGGCGTGCCATTGAGCGGCGGCGGCACGTCGGCCAGAATATCGGCGACATACCAGGCCGCCACGCGGTCGAGCACCGGCGCCGATACGCCATTGCTCTCCGGCTTGGGCTTGTCAATGCCATCGCGCAGCACGACAGGCATGCCCCCTCGCCCAATGGCAGCATAGAGCCCGACAAGATCACGCAGGCTGATGCCCACCCCGCCCAGCCCCACGGCCAGGCTGGGGGCCGTGTTGACCGGCAACCGCGCATCGGCATGGGCCCGCCGCAATCGCGACACCAGCCGCGCCGGCCCCACGGCATCGAGCACCACCACCGCCGGAATGTTGAGCGACTGCGTCAGCGCATCATGGATCGTCACCGTGCCGCGATTGAACCCGTCGAAATTGACCGGCACATAGCCCCCGAAGGCGGTCGTGCGGTCCTCGATCAGGCTCTGCGGATGGGCGAGGCCGAGCTCGAACCCCAGCCCATAGATCAGTGGTTTCAGCGTCGATCCCGGCGAGCGGATCGCCGTGGTCATATCCACAAAGCCGGCGCTCTCGGTCGAGAGGAGCCCCGCCGATCCCACCGAGGCAAGGATCTCCCCGCTCTCCATATCGGCCGCAAGGATCGCCACCGACACTTTTGGGTCGATCATCCGCGCCCGCGCCGCAGCGAGCCGCTCCAATGCCTCCTGCAGGCGCTTTTCGACGGTCAGCGCGATGGTACGCGCTCCCGGCTGCGCCTTTCGCGCCTCATGGGCGCTGTGGGCGGCCAGCATCGGAAACTGCTTTCGGCCTGTGGGGATCGGCTCGAGCTTTGCCGCCCGCGCTTCCTCGGCGGCGATCGCATCGGTCGCCACCAGCCGGTCGAGCACCATGTCCCGGCTGCGCCGTGCCGCTTGCGGGTCGCGATCCGGCCGCCGCGCTTCGGGCGATTGCGGCAGGGCCACCAGCAGCGCCGCCTCGGCCGTGGTTAGCCGCGTCGGCTCCTTGCCGAAATAGGCGAGACTTGCCGCGCGAATGCCTTCGATATTGCCGCCATAGGGCGCCAGCGTCAGGTAGAGATCGAGAATATCGTCCTTGCCCAGCTCATCCTCGAGCCGGTCGGCATGGACCATCTGGCGCAGCTTGCCCCAGGCGTTTCGCGTCGGCTGCCCCTCGATCAGCCGAGCCACCTGCATGGTCAGCGTCGAGCCGCCGGACACGACCCTGCCCCCGGCCCCGACAAACTGCAGCGCCGCGCGCGCCATCGAGTTCCAGGCAATACCTTCGTGCCCCTCAAAGCCGCGATCCTCATAGGCGATCAGCATGTCGATAAAGCGCGGATCGACCTCCGCCTTGCGCACCGGCAAGCGCCAGCGCCCATCGCCCGTCGTGAACGGCCGCAACAGCGCCCCATTCCGATCCACCACCGCCACCGACACTGGCAACTCGGCGAGCACCGGCGTCGCCGGCAGTTCCGCCCGGATCGTCGTCACCCAGGCCGTCATCTGGATCACCCCGGCCACGCCGAGCGTGAACAGCACGAAGCCAAGCAGCGTCAGCCGCGCCACCCAGCGGCGCGGCTTTGTCCCGGAAATGGGCGTCGTCTCGCTCATCGCCCGGCTGCAGTCACCTCGACCGAGCCAGAGGCCGTGTTGGCCCGCAGCTGGGGACGATACATGTCCTCAACGCTGGCGCCCGGCAGCACGAATGTGCCCGGCGACACCGCCCGCACCATATAGGCGGTCGAGATTTTCTCGACCTCCGAATAGTAGCGGAATGCGGCGACGAACTGGTCGGTGCGCGATTCCACATGGGTCGGCGTGTTGACGCTGAGCCAGCTGAACTCGGTCACCCCGGCCGCCGCCGAAAGGTTCGGGTTCTCGATCTCAAAACCTGCCGGCAGCGGATCGGCGATCACATATTGGCCCGACCCAAATTCGGTCGGCCGCACTGTAATCACCACCACGAGACGATCGTTCTGCGTCATGGCCCCGGCCTCAGGATCGACCGGCGAGCCATCGGGCAGGAAATAGCTCCGCTCGATGACAAAGCCATTGCTCGAGGCTTCGGGCGGCGTTGCCGGATAACCCGTCACCGTCACCTTGACCTCGCTGTGCGTCGCGCCCTCATTGACGATCTCGATCCCGTCAAATCCGGCCTCTTCGAACCGGCGATAGACCTGACCGGTCAGCGCCTCGCCATTGATCGAGATCGAGCCATCGGCCGTGCTCTGCCCCAACGCCGCTGCCGCCAGCAGCGTCCAGCTTTCTTCCTGCGTGGAAGTGTAGCGGGCCCGGTCCAGCATTTGCGCCAGCTGGTTAGTGAGGGTCAGAAGGTCCACGCCCTCGGCCTTGAACTCAGCCGCCAGCGCGATCACCCCGGCCGTATCCCGCAGCTTTGAGCCATAGTCGAGCCGGTAGCGCCGTGTGTTCTCGGCCTTCCCAAAGCTCTCCACCGCTGCGGCAAATGCCCTATTGGCACGCGTGCTGTCGCCGTAAAGGGCCAGCGCCGCACCCACCTGCGCCTTGGCCAACGGGGTTGCGAAAGCGTCGAGCCGCGCCTCGAAATAGTATCGCAGATCGCCCATCGCCACCCGGCCTGCGCGCGCCAGATCATAGAGCGCATAGGCCACGTCCTCGCCGCCATCCTCAAAATCGGCCGCATAGGAGAGCTGGTTGGAGAGGTTATCTAGCGCCATGCTCATCGCCTGCTCCGGAACCGAGTAGCCATTGGCCTTGGCCCGCAGCAGGAAGTCGGTGACAAAGCTGTCGAGCCAGAGATCGCCACCGTCATAGGGGCCCCAGAGCCCGAATCCACCGGCTGAGGTCTGCTTGGCCAGGATGTTGGTGATCGCGTCGGTCACCACCTGGTTGAGCTTGTCGTCCCCGGCAATGCCGATCAGGCTCGCGACGTCATTGAGGTAGAGCAGCGGCAGCGCCCGGCTCGTCACCTGCTCGGCGCAGCCATAGGGATAGCGGTCGAGCGACATCAGCAGACCCGGCACATCGAGCCGCGCCAGCGGCCCCACGGCAAGGGTCATCGTGCCGGTGTGGGCCAGAAGTCCCTCAAAGCTTTCCGCCCCAAGCCCGATCCGCTGGCCCGATCCGATCGGCATGAGCCGGGTTGTCGTAACCGGCGCACTCACCGGCCGCACACCCAGCAAAAGCTCCTTGGTCTGCTCCAGCCCGCCCGGCCCGGTAATGGTCAGCATCACAGGCCAATCGCCGATCTGCATGCCATTGAGCCGGAGATCGAGCGCGGTCCTCTCGCCCTCGCCCAGCTCCATCTCGGTGCTTTCGGATGGCGTCGAAATCCCCTCGCCCGTGGAAAGGCTCACCCCATAGCTACCGGCCGCGCCGCCGATATTGTTGATCTCGACCAGAAGCCGCGACTCGTCCCCCACGCGCAGGAAGCGCGGCGGGCTCAGCGTCACCACCACCGGGTCGCGCACGATCACGTCAGCCGAAGCATGTCCCACCGCTGTGTCCGTCCAGGCCATGGCCATGATCCGCACCGTGCCGGTAAAGTCCGGCATGTCGAATTCAACGCTGGCCTTGCCGTCTTCGTCGACAGTGACAATGCCCGAATGCTGGGCCACCAGCACGGTGATCGGCGGCGGCGTACCGAGGCGCGCAGCCTCGCCGTCACCGCCCGAGCGCAATGCGCCCGCCATGCCCTGATTGGGGTCGATCAGCGCGCCATAGAGATCGCGGATATCCATCCCCAGCTGGCGCTGGCCGAAGTAATAGTCATCCGGCGCCGGCACCTTGAAATTGGTGAGGTTGAGAATGCCGAGATCGACCGCAGCCACCGCGACATAGGCCGTCTCACCCGGCGCCACATTGCCCAGTTCCACCTCGACGGTGAAACTCTCGCGCGGCAGCGTCACCTCCGGCGCGGTCAGCGCCACATCGAGCTTGCGCTCGCCCGGGTCCACATCGGCGAAGGCGAGACCCAGCGCGCGCGCCGGCATCCGCTTTTCCGCGGCATCAGCAGGGCGATAGAGAATAGCCGTCACATAGGCGCCCGGTCCCCATTCCTCGGTCACTGTAAGCGGCACGGTGGTGCCCCCTTCGGGCACCTCCACCGCCTGCATGTCGATGACGCGATTGTCGATCACCATCACCAGCGCTGTGCCGGCAAATTGCGGATCGAGCTTGAGATTGGCCGTGTCGCCTACCCGATAGGCCGGCTTGTCCAGCGCCACCTGCAGCGTGTCGGGCGTGTCCGATCCGGCATCGGCATAATAATAGCCGGCGTAGAATTCATAGCTCGACGAGGTGGCGTCGGCGCCAGTGGTTTCCACCTCCAGCCGATAGCGGCCCCAGTCGACCACATCCCCGACAATCGCCGGCTTGCCGTCGCTGGTCGCGGTCGTGCCATTGGCCACTTCACGCGTCGTGGTAATGGCCTCCCAGTTCCAGGTGCTGCCGCTGCGATACCACTGATAATTGGTCTCGATGCGCGACAGCCGCCAGCTGATCCCGTTCTCGGCCACGGCCTCACCCTCGGGCGAGACGGCGATGATCTCGAACTCGGCCTTGCTGCCCTCGCCAAGACCCGTGGCGTCGCTGAACACCGGCTTGATGCCGAGCCGCAGACCATCGGCCAGCACGGGCCGTGTGATCGCGCGTTCCACCGAGCGCCCGCTGGTATCGATCAGCCGCAGCAGAATCTGCGCTTCGAGCGGCTTTGTCGTCACCTGCGCCTCCGGCAGGGTCACCGCGGCAATGACATTGCCCGCTTCGTCGGTGACGCCAACCAGGCCGAGCGGCTCGCGGCTGGTTTCAATGGAATCATCGAGACGACCAAAGCTGTAGCCGGGGAAATCCGGCAGACTTGAGCGAGGCCGAATGACAGCGTCAGCTTCCACCCGGAGGTCGGGCGCCGTGGCCCCATAGAGATATTTGGCCGCGACCGCGATCTCATTGACCTCGCCAGCCTTGAACGGCCCCTCTTCAACGGGCTTGATCTCAAATGCCAGTCGCTCAGGCTCAAAGTCCTCAACCAGGAAACTCGTGCGCGCCAGCGCCTCGGCATTGGGGTCCGAATACATCCGCAGCGTCCACGAGCCGCGCATGGCTTCGGCCGCCATCGGCAGGGCCACAAAATACCCGCCCGCCCCTTCGTCGCGCAGCACCTGGCTGCTCGCCGTCACCCCATCAGGCCGCTCGACCTCAAGGGTCAGCGGCAGGCCGGTCACGGCATTGGCGCGTTCGTCGCGCAACAGCGCGGTCAGGAAAACCGTCTCACCGGGGCGATAGACTCCGCGCTCGGTGGTGGCGAAGAGATCGAGCGGTCCGGGCGATGGCCGCCCCTCGACGCCCCGATCGGTCAGATCAAAGGCAGGCCGCGACAGATTGAGGAAGGCATAGTCGCCGTCGTCGGTCTCGGCCACCAGCAATTGCGGCGCGCGACCACCCTGCCCGCGGGCAAGACCCGGCGCAAACACCGCTTGGCCATCGGCATCACTAATTGCTTCGCCCAGGATTTCATTGTTCACCGCAACAAGCCGAACTTTCGCGCCTGCAACCGGCTCGGTCGAAGTCAGCCCGCGCACAAAGGCATGGACGCCATCATCGCCGGCAATGGTGGTCAGCCCGAGATCGGTGACGATGAACCATTGCGTGGCGAGATCGGACCAATAGCTGTCATTCTCCTCGCCCTTCACCCGTGCGGTCACGACATAAGCGCCCGCAGTGATCTCCCCGAGCACATCGGCCACCGGGATGGCGGTCGTCACCAGCGCGTTGGAATCCCCCTGCGCCAGATCGACCTCGCCGCTCCAGATCGCCTCGCCCAACCGATCGGCAATATCCTCGGCGCCATAAGGCGAAAGACCATTCTGGAAAATGCCATCTCGCACCGCCATGGCAATCGAGCGGTCGCCCACGCGATAAATCTCAATCTCGGCCGTTTCGGCATTGACCGAGGTGATCGGCAGACCGCCACCCAGCCCGGCCGGCATCACATAGGCATTATTGGCAAAACCAACGAAGGGCGTGCGATCCGGAATATAGACGCTGAGCTCGACATCCTTGCCCAGTTCCTCGCCATCAGCCGAGGCAAGACCGGCGCGGAATTTGATCGAGTAGCGATTGCCGTGCTGAAGCCCCTCGATACAGATCTGCTCATGCTCGGTTTCGACCGAGGCCTGCGGCGCATTGGCGACCGACACAAAGGCCGAAAGGTCGGTGCTGCCGAGCGGATTTGAGAAAACCGCACACACCCGTGGCGCTGCCGGCTCGGCATCAACGACATGGTCGGTAATGCGGAAACCATGAATGGCCACGACGCTGGCGACATAGTCTTCGAGCGCCGTGTCCGGCATCAGTTCGAGGCTCAGGCGATAGGCCGCGATCGCCTCGCGCCACATCTGCCGATATTCAATGCCATTGGCCAGAGCGCGCAGGGCCAATGCGCGATTGTCCGTGCCGGCCGAGCGCAAGAAGGCATTGATCGCCGCTGCCGTCGACATCTGCGCCAGTTCGGCGCTGTTGTCGCCCTCTTCCAGACCCTTGACCGCATCGGCGCGGCGCAGCCCGGCTTCCGCCAGCGCCTGCCAGATGGCCGGATCATTGGCATTGATCGCCAGCGCCTGTCGGAAAGCGACGATGGCCGAGGCATAATCCTCCACAGCCGCCGCCTCATTGCCCGCGCCCACCAGCGCGCCATAGACCGCCCCCTTGGGCGGCGCATCGGTCTCGGGCAAGTTCCGGGCAAAGCGCTTGGCCTGTTCCACCAGAGACTGGGCCGGGAATGGCAGCTCGGCCAGCCGCTCTTCCTCGGTTGCAGCGGGGCTCGGAGCGCGGGTTATGCGGCCCGAAATTGCGCCGGTGAACGCCACTTCCTCGGCCGTATCGCCCTTGAGGAAGCACCATTTGGACTTGTCGTTGAAGGTGAAGGCGCGGCAGATGTTGTCGTCCACGCACTCGGCCCGACAGGCGTCGAGATCAGTGTTCTTGATGATCGAATAATCAAAACCGGGAAGGTCGATATTTTCGAGGAGGCTAATCTTGGACTGCCCCGAGGCCGACCCGATCATCGCGAGGCCCACTGCCATTGCGGCAGCCCATTTCCGTGCAGCGCCAAAACCAGCAAACATGCTGTCCCTCCCAGAACCCCTTGGCTTCTATCAATGCCAAGGGGGCGGAGAAATCAAGCGAAGTTGGGGCAAGGCCGCGCCCCGGGAATTGTCCGCAGTCGCTTTTCGCACCCGGGTGCTGTCAATGCTAACAGTCTGTTAGCAAAGTCCCGCGAAATGCTAACCGTTCAAGAGCAGAACGAAGACCATGACAACGCCCCGCCCCAACCAGATCCGCCTTCCCTTCATCACCCAGCGTCCCCTTGAGGACGGCTGTGGCGCAAGCGTCCTGCAGATACTCACCGGCAAGCCGCTTGCCGAGATCGAAAGCCATTTCGGCTGGAAAAACGGAGAGTTACGCCGCTCGAACTGGGAGGACATTATCCGCATCCTGCCTCTTTACGGCTGGCAGTTTGGCGCGCGGCAGGAGGTCGAGAGCTGGGACGAGGTCCATGGCCTTGCCGTCATGCATGTCCACGACGACCACTTCATGCTCTACGATGCCGACACCAAGGTTTTCTATGACCCGTGGGAGTTCGAGGGCCCATCCCTTGTCACAAACCGCAAGCCGATCAGCACCTTAACCGTCTGGAAGAGTGCGGACTGGGCTTATCCCCGCGCAACGAAAATCGGTTAGGATCATTTTCTTGAAGTGGAGGAGATCAGGATGAATACCGCAAATCTTCAGCTCGAAGGCCTGCTCATGGCCATCGCATCGATCAACAAGACCCTGGTTTCAAAGGGAATTTTGACGACAGAAGAGATCGACAAGGCGCTCGCGACATCCGAGCAGCTGGTCGTCGGTGATGATCGGGCCGTCGAAGAACTGTCGCCGGCCAATCGCGACGCCATCGCCTTCCCGATCCGCCTGCTCCGACAGGCCAACAGCCAGGGGTCGGATGACACCAGCAGCTTCTCGCAGCTGACCCGGACGGTCGGAGAGACCAAGGATCGTTACAACGACCAGCTCTGACGATTTGGATCTACGGGCGCTTCTTCACGCCTGCAGCAGCGCGGGAGAGGTGCGGAAGGAGACCAGTTCGCTCAGCGGCGCAACAAGGGTCCAGCGTATGAAGTCGCTGCCGCGTTCGACATGAGCCTCGCCCCTGAGTGAAAACGGCACCGCGCGCTCCAGGACTACCGACCCAAAACCACGCCTGACCGTCGGATTTACAGGAGAAATCTCACCACCCGTGCTCTCGTTCCAGGTCAATTCGACGAAATCCTCGCCATCCCTGTGCGAGATTTCCCACTCGATCACGATCTGCCCCTGACCGCTGCCGAGCACGCCATACTTGACGGAATTGGTCCCCAGTTCGTGCATGGCCATGCCCAGGTGTTGAACCGCATTGGAATTCAACGTCACTGACGGGCCGGTGGTGACCACCTTGTGCTCATTGCCGAAGGCACCGAGCTGTTGCTCGATCAATTCGGCCAGGCTTGCGCCATTCCAGCCGGTGTTGACCAGCAGGTCCTGAGAGCGGGCCAGGGCGAGAATGCGGTCGCGCAGCTGCCGCTCGAAATGCTCGGGAGACTGCGAGCGGTTGCTTGTCTCGCGAATGATGGACAGGATCACCGCGTACTGGTTCTTGACGCGATGATTAACCTCTTGAAGTAAAAGGCGAATTTTCCGCTCAGCTTCCCTGGTCTGGGTGATGTCCCGGGCGATTTTCGAGGCCCCAACGATGTTCCCATCGGCATGCCGGATCGGGGAAATGGTCAGGGAAACATCGATCTTGGAGCCGTCCTTGCGGAGCCGGACCGTTTCGAAACTCTCGACCCGCTCCCCCTTGCGGATCCGCTCGATGATATCGGCCTCTTCGCTTTGCAAATGGGGCGGTATCAGCATGACCACCGACTTCCCGACTGCCTCATCTGCAGTATAGCCAAACATCCGCGCGGCCGCGGCATTCCAGGTCTGGATGATACTATCGAGGTTTTTGCTGATGATCGCGTCGAACGAACTGTCAACGATTGCCGCCAATAGATAGGCGGTATGATCATCCACCGAAGGGTTACTACCGGGCTGCGCCTGTGGCTGCGTGAGCATTTCTACCTAACTAGCTGATCGCCCTGAACACTGCGCTCATAGTTCACCGGAGGCAATTGCACCAGCTCCTAAAATCTTTCGCAGGTCCGGAATTTCGCAGTGAACTTCAATGAGGTCTGGGCGTTACTGCACCAATGGGCAGCGAGGCTAAAATGCACGATCATGACTCCGACGCAGACTTTATCGAAGGTTTCGCCCTGCTTGCGGGCGCACTCTGGATTGGCAGCGCAATATTTTTTCTGACACTGGCGTCGATCGGTCGCGGCATGTTCTGAACTGGGGAATTCGTTTCGGTGAACAGCCGGCCAAAGACACATCGCGTCCATCGCAAGATGGGCCAACTGCATGGGATATAAAGCGCGAGAAACCATAAGGTTGCCCCGCTGATCAAATTTTTATGGCGATCTGACACCGATGGAATGGGAATGTGCGGGTTGAGCGTCGCGGGCTCGAACTATCCGCCCCCCTGATTAACCTATGTTAGCGCGATAATTTCCCAGAGCGATATGGTGGGTACCGAATCGTCCGGTTTGCGGTGGCTGTGTTGTCCTCGGTTGAAGACGTCCGAATCCTGATTTGTGAAGACGAATACCTGCTGGCGAGTGGCCTGACTGCGGATCTGGAAGCCTTGGGCGTGCGCGTGCTTGGCATAGTGGCGCGCGCGGCTGATGGCATTGCCCTACTCGATGAGCTGTCCGACGCAGGCCTGAACGCGGCAATCGTTGACATCCGCCTCTTGGACGGCTCGGCCTTCCCGCTCGTTGAACGCCTCCGCGAAAAGTCGGTTTCTGTCGTGTTTTTCAGCGGCTACTCCGCCGAGGACGTGCCGGACCGCTTCAGCGAGATACCGGTCGTCACCAAACCGGGCCATATTGATGAGCTGATGAGTGCCCTTGAAGTCGCCCGGTCCCAAAGGGCCGCACCCACCGCCTAAAATCTGCAGGATGAGTTCGGGGACTGGGTCCCGCGGCGATAACGCCGCAGGACCCCACATGTTTGGCAGGCCTAGTTCGGCTGCCAGTATTTGGCCAGCGTCGCCGGCGTGTGCATGTTGTTGTAGAGGTATTCCCAGAAGGCTTTGCGCTGCTCGGGCTTGACCGTCTTCCACACCGCGTTCACCGCCATGTCGCCACCGTAATAGGCATAGACGAAGGGCGCGCGGAGGTTGTGGCTGAGGAAGGCCAGGCGCGAGCGCATGGTCACCGGGTCCTGCAGGGTCTTGTCGGCGACAATCGGGACGATTTCGTCCAGCGACATCCCCTGAGCATGCATCATCCAGGCGGCATTGCACCGCATGGCGCTCCGCAGGCGCTGTAGCGCAACGCCAAGCTCGTCTTCCGGACCACTGATCCAGTCGAGAAACTCCATGCCATTGTCAGCAATGCCTTCAAAGAGGGCGGAGCTCGCTGAACTGGTCACCACCTGCGCGCCATCGAGCGGCATTGTACCATCGGCCACGCGGTTCTCGCGGATGTTCATGTGCACCAGGTGCCCGGGGAACACTTCATGCGTCGCGAGGTGTTTCAGTGAGAAACGCGTGTAGGGAAAGTCGAGGTTCAGCAGCACTTTTCGCGTGGGATAGTCGCAATAGGCCGAGAACGGGACCGCGGTGACACCTTCCGGGGTCATGCCTTCATGATCATAGGGATACATGGTGGCGGTGACTCGGGTGCGGGCCTCGGCGATCAACTCGTTGAGAACCGAGAGCACTTCGTCCGTGGGAACGCGAGCCTGCGCTTCGTAGCACTCAAAATCCTCGGCGAGCGTACCGCCCGTATAGCCGAGCTCATCCAGCTTTTCGCGGATCGTCGTGCGATAGCATTCGATTTCTGCATCCGGAACAAGGGTTTGCGGCACGCGGATCTGGCGGGCGACGCGATCTGCAAATGAGATTGGCGTGCCGTCAAACGTGTCAAGTAGGGCCAGGAGCGAGTCGATCATCTCCGCAACATAGTCCGCCCGGAGTGGGCTCTCCGCCTCTGCGGGCAGGCGCGCCGCGAGCGCGTGCAGCTTTTCGCGGGCATCGTCGTAGCTGGCCAATGGCAGCGGGAACACCTCTGCCATAGCGACCGGGACCAGGCCTTCCTTGTTGAGAAAGCCATCACTGCTCTGCATTGAGCGATAGAGCGCATCGATGCCAGCAGTGAGTTCAGCGAGTTCCTTGCCGATCTTCATTGCGGTTTCCTCAGACGTGGCCGGCAACGCGCTTCGGCTCATAGGGAGCCTCGAGCTGGGCGATGTCTTCCGGGGTCAGCTTGACGTCGAGCGAAGCGATCGCGTCGTCGAATTGATGCAGTTTGGAAATGCCGACGATCGGGGCGGAAATGCCCGGGCGGCGCGCGACATAAGCATAGGCGATCTGCGCTGCGGGGCGGCCATGACGTTCCGCCACGGCCCGCACTGCGGCGATGACCGCATCGTCTGCATCCTTGGTCCGATCATAGAGGGCCTGGGCCGTCTTGTCGGTCTGGGACCGGGTGGTGTCAGCTTCGGGACGTGCTGCGAGCCGGCCACGGGCCAGAGGCGACCACGGGGTAATGCCGATGCCTTCAGAGATACAGAGCGGCAGCATTTCGCGCTCTTCTTCACGATAGATGAGGTTGTAGTGGTTCTGCATGCAGACAAACTGCGCCCAGCCATTGGCACGCTGGATACCGATTGCCTTCATGAACTGCCAGGCGTGCATGGACGAGGCGCCGAGGTAGCGGACCTTGCCCTGACGGACGACATCGTTGAGCGCGTCGAGGGTCTCTTCGAGCGGCGTTTCGTAGTCGAAACGGTGCAGGGAATAGAGGTCGATATAGTCGGTGTTGAGACGCTTCAGCGTGCCATCGATGGAATCGAAGATATGCTTCCGCGAGAGACCGCGATCGTTCACATCACCGCTCATGGGATTGTAGAGCTTGGAGCCATAGACGAGCTTGTGGCGCGGGACGTCCTTAAGCACGCGACCGACCACCTCTTCGGAGGCGCCCAGCGAATACATGTCAGCCAGATCGAAGAAGTTGATGCCGAGGTCGACGGCCTTCTCGAGAATCGGACGAGAGGCAGCCTCGTCGAGCACCCACGGCGCCCAGGTCGGCGAGCCGAAAGTCATGCACCCGAGGCCCAGCTTTGAGATCTTGAGGCCCGTCCGACCAAGATTGACATATTCCATTAGTACACCTTCCCCGGCAATTTTCAGTAGCGGGCCACAGTAGCATCGGCAGCGCGGCGCATGAAAGCCCATAAACCCGGCACATGATGCTCATAAAAGATGCTAATTCACAAGCTGCGCGAAAAATCCCCACACCCTATTGCGCAGGGCCGAACGCGTGAGTACGGTTAGTGTATCAACCGGATAGAACACATGTTCACCTTCGACCCGTCCAGCATCGACAAGTCGCTACCCGTACCGATCGGGACGCAGCTGCACGGCCTGTTGAGCTACGTCCTGTCCTTCAGTGACACCCCGTACGGCACCAGGCTGCCATCTGTGCGCCAGCTCGCCGCCGAGTTGGGCGTGGCGCCGATGACGGTGAACCAGGTCTACCAGCAGCTGCGGGATGAAGGTCTCGTGGAGATGCGTCCCGGCCTCGGGGCTTTCACCATGCGCGATCCGCGCAAGGCCCTCGACGACAACCAGCCCATCAACGCACTGAGCCGCGACATTGACGCGATCATTGCCAAGGCAGAAATGCTGGGCGTCCCGCCCATGTCGCTCGTTGCGATGATTAATGCCCGCGCGCACATGCGCCGACCGGACACTGGCCTCAAACTGGTCTTTGTCTGCATCTTCGAAGGCCCGGGGCGCGACTATGTCGACGACATCCGCTCGGTCCTGTCCCCGCTCGACACGATTGATCTGGTCACCCTCGAGTCCCTTCAGGCGGACGGGCCGGAATACCGGCTTTGCATTCAGGCCGATCTCGTGATCACCTTTGGCCATCGCGAGGCGGAGGTCCGCAGCGCGGTCAAGGGCGCAACGATCCTGGGGCTCCGTTTCCTGCCATCGCAGCGCACTCGCCAGACCCTTGCGGGTCTCGACCCGCGCTCCCGCGTCGCGGCCGTCACCCATTTCCAGGAATATATTGCGATCATGCGTCCCAGCGTGCGCGAGTTTGCCCCGCATGTCTCAGACATCCGGGTCACCTGGTCCTCGGCGCCAGACCTGGCCGATATCCTTTCAACCTGTGACGCGGTGGTCTTTGCTTCGGGCGCAGACCACGTGGCTACGCTCGTGCGGCCCAGTGTCCAGTGCTTCGAATTCCGGCATGCGCCAGATCCTGGCGCGCTGGAGGCAATCCTAGTCCCAAAGCTCGCACAATTGCGCCAGGCAAAGGCGAGCCCAGGATCGGAGAGAGAGACAGCATAATGTCAAGGAAGGGAACAAAAATGAAGAAGTTTCTTCTCACTACCAGTGCGATTGTCGCCCTGAGCTTCATGCCGATGCATGCAGCCATGGCGCAGGACACGACCACCCTCGTGGTGGGCATGGACGTCGACGCAGGCACGCTGGACCCGCGCCTGATGCGCGACACCACGGCCTCGCGCACCAATGACCTGATCTATTCGGGCCTCGTGCACATCACCAACAATCTCGAGGCCGTTCCGGACCTCGCAGAGAGCTGGGAAAGCCCGGATCCGCAGACCGTTATCTTCAAGCTCCGCCCGGACCTGAAGTTCTCGGACGGCAGCGCGCTGACCGCTGACGACGTGGTGTTCACCTATACCACGCTGCTCGACCCGGATTTCAACGCTCCGCAGCGTGCCCTCTACACCCCGATCACCGCGATCGAGGCTGTCGATGCGCAGACCGTCAAGTTCAGCCTGAGCGCACCTTACGCGCCGCTCCTGAGCTACCTCGACCTCGGCATCGTGTCGAAGGCCCTGGTCGAAGCTGGCCACGACATCGCGCTCAACCCTGTCGGCGCAGGCCCGATGAAGCTCGAAAGCTGGAACCGCGGCAGCGAAATCACCCTGGTCAAGAACGAGAACTTCTGGGGCGCAGATCCGGCCTTCGAAAAGATCTCGCTCAAGATCATCGGCGACAACTCGGCCCGTTCGCAGGCTTTCGAGGCCGGCGATCTGGATGTCATCCAGTCCCCGCTTCCCCCCCAGGATATCGAGCGCCTCAAGAATGACGACCGCTTCGGCAATGTCATCATGGCTGGCCTTGGCGTGACCTACGTCAACTTCAACGCCAATGACCCGCTGCTGGCCGACCCGAAGATGCGTCAGGCCTTCTCGATGCTGATCGACCAGGAAACCATCGTCAACGACATCTTCCAGGGCGTTGATGAAGTTGCGACCTCGATCATCCTGCCGTCGTCCTGGGCCTATTCGGCTGACATCGTGCAGCCGACCTTCGACGTTGAAGGCGCTGTCGCGCTGTTCAACGAGCTGGGATGGAGCGACACCAACGGTGACGGCTACCTCGACAAGGATGGCAAGGCGCTTGAAGTCGTGCTGTCGACCCACTCGGAAGACACCAACCGCGTCCAGACCGTGGAATTCCTGCAGGCCATGTTCGAAATGGCTGGCGTGAAGGCCGTGGCCCAGATCAGCGACTGGCCGAGCTTCTCGACCAACTATGTCCAGCAGGGCAAGCACCAGATCGCCCTGCTCGGCTGGCTCAACATAGTCGATCCCGATCGCCTGATGTTCGCTCAGCTCTCGACCGGTGGCCCGACCAACTGGGGTGGCTATTCCAACCCGGAAGTTGACGCCCTGCTGCAGGAAGGCCGTTCGACCATCGACCAGGCTGGCCGTGCTGCTGCCTACCAGAAGGCCGCTGCGATCCTCGCGGAAGAGCTGCCCTACTACATCGTCTCGGCCCAGGGCTACCAGCTGTTCTACAGCAAGGACCTGCCCGTCGAGGTGCAGGCCACGCCGCGCGGCAATCTGCGCGGCCTGATCGGCCTCAACGACTAAGCCAATGGCTTTGGGTCGGCGCTCCGGCGCCGGCCCATCCCCCAACGCTCCAGAGCAGGACGACCGTCATGACTTTCAACCAGCGCCTCAGCGCCGAGTTTTACGCGCGGGTACAACGCGACATTCGCGCAAAAATGTCCCAGCAGGGCATCGACGTCCTTATTCTGGATGCCAATGACGACGTCGTCTACACGACCGGCTTCTCGCATTACTCCAATGAGCGGCCGATTGCCGTCGTCCTGACTGCGACCACGACCTATCTGCTGATCCCTGAGCTTGAGCGGCACCATGCCAGCTCGCAATATGATGGCGCAGAGTTCGTCGTTTATTTCGAATTTCCGGGCCGCGATCCCGCCTTTGCCGTGCTGGCCCGTACTCTGGGTGACCTCAAGGGCACGATCGGGCACAGCTTCGGCATGTCCAATGGCCGCGTCGCGCAGATCCAGCGCGCTTTCCCGAATGCACGGCTGACGGCCACTTCGATTGTCACCACCCAGCGCTACATCAAATATCCCGAAGAAATTGTGCTGCACCGCGAGGCTGCCCGCATCTCTGACAGCATGGTCAATGCCGGGGCCGAGTTGATCTCGGAGTCGCTGCGCACCGGCAATACCATGCCGACCGAGATCGAGATCGAGAACTTCATCATCAGCCACGCGCTCGAGATCATGCAGAACGAGCACGAGGACATCATGTATGTCGCCGGGATCGCGGGCGGTCTTGTCTATTCGGGGCTGCGGTCTGCCTTCCCGCACGGCATGCCGACAGCCCATCGTCCACAACGCGGGGAAAGCATGATCCTCTCGCTCGGCTGCCGCGTTGGTGGACGGGCGGCTGAAAGCGAGCGCACCTTTATCCTCGGCGAGCCCAATGCCGAGCAGACAAAGTTTTACAATCTGTCCCAGGAAGCCCAGGGCATCGGCACCGCAGGGCTCCAGCCCGGTGCCACCTGTTCTTCCGCAGATGATCGCGCCCTCAATTTCTACCGGGATCAGGGCGTGTTCCAGTTTTGCCCGCATCGCGTCGGCCACGGCATGGGCGTGATGTTCCATGAGCCACCGTGGGTGGAAGGCGGCGACGAAACCGTCCTGCTGCCCGGCATGGTCTGCTCCTCCGAACCGGCGCTCTATGTGCCCGGACTTGGCGGCTTCCGGCTGGCCGACACGGTCCTCGTGACCGCGTCCGGTCCCGAAAGCCTCACCAAATATCCCCGCAAGCTCGATGAGGTCATCCTGGGATGACCCTCTTCCGCTCGAACTGAGGTAGGTCGCCATGCTCGCCTACATAGCCCGCCGTCTTCTCCTGCTCATCCCAATGGCCATCGGCATGGTTGTGGTGACCTTTGGCCTGTTGCTCATCATTCCGGGTGACCCGGCTGCTGTGCTTCTGGGTCAGGACGCCACGCCCGAGGCGATCCTCAACCTGCGCAATTCGCTGGGTCTGAACGATCCCTGGTATATTCGGCTCTGGAACTATTTTGCCGCCCTGCTGCAGGGCGATATGGGTCGGTCGATCTTTCAGAACCAGCCGGTGAGCGAGATCATAGCGGGGCGTCTCGGCGCCACCATCGAGTTGGCCGTTGTTGCCCTTTTGCTGGCCAGCGTGATCGGCATCACCCTTGGCGTGCTGGCGGCTATCCGTCAGGGTTCGTGGGTCGATACCGTAACCATGCTGTTCGCACAGCTTGGCGTGTCCATGCCCGTATACTGGCTTGGCCTCCTGCTCATGCTATTGTTTGCGGTGCAGCTGGGCTGGCTGCCCTCCATCGGTCGCGGGGTGCCCATGCATGAGGCTCTCTGGGCCGCACTGACGGGTCGTCCGCAGGTGCTCTGGGAGTCGTTCCGCCACATTGCCCTCCCCGCCCTCGCTCTCGCTGCCAACTCGGCCGCCATCATCTCGCGCCTCGTCCGCGCTTCCATGCTGGAAGTGCTGCGCGAAGATTTCGTGCGCACCGCCTATGCCAAGGGGCTGCGCAAGGGCCGTGTCGTCGTCCGCCACGCCCTGCGAAACGCCCTTCTTCCGGTGCTCAGCGTTATCGGCCTGCGGTTTGGCGCCCTCCTCGGCGGTGCCGTTCTGACGGAGTCCATCTTCGCCTGGCCCGGCCTTGGTCAGCTGACCATCTCGGCCATCTCGCAGCGTGACCTACCCCTTATTCAGGGCATCGTGCTGACCTTCGCCATCGTGTTCGCTCTGGTGAACCTGATCGTCGACCTTCTCTATGCCGCGGTCGATCCGCGCGTACGCCTCGGATAACGCCATGCGATTGCCGAAAGCTCTCACCAACATCTCGCTGATCGTGGGCGCGTTGATCACGCTCACAATCATCGTCCTCGCTGTTTTCGCGCCCTGGTTTGCGACCCATGGCGTCGAGCAGATGGACATGCGCAACCGCTTCGCTGGCCCGACTGCGGACCACATCCTGGGCACCGACAATTTTGGGCGCGATCTCTGGTCCCGCCTGATCTTTGGTGCGCGCATCTCGCTCACTATCGCCGTCATCTCTGTGACCGCCTCGGCGATCATCGGCACGGTTGTGGGCCTCGTCGCCGGCTATTTCGGAGGCTGGGTCGACCAGCTGCTGATGCGCATCACCGACATCTTCCTCGGCTTCCCTGCCATCGTGCTGGCGCTTGCGATCGTCGCGGTGCTTGGACCGGGCGTGTTCAACGTCGCGCTCGCCATCATTGTCGTGGCCTGGACCGAATATGCCCGTGTCGTGCGCTCGACCACGCTGGTGCTGCGCGAGCAGAATTATGTGCAGGCCGCCAAGGCGCTCGGCGCGGGTCCGATCCGCATCATCTTCAAGGAAATCCTGCCCAATGCTCTTGGCCCGATCATCGTGCTGGCGTCGCTCGGCCTCGGCACGGCGATCATCTCGGAGTCAGCACTGAGCTTCCTCGGCTTCGGGCTTCCCCCGCCGGAGCCGACCTGGGGCTGGACCCTCGCCTACGGCACGCGCTTCATGCGCGACGCACCGTGGCTATCCATCATTTCGGGCGCGACCATCATGATCACCGTGCTCGGCTTCAATCTTCTCGGTGACGGCCTCAGGGACATTCTTGATCCCCGCCAGCTGTCCCGTGGCGGCGGCAAGTCCGCCAAGTAACTAAGGAACTGCATCATGGTAAAAGCGATCAATCAGCTTCGCCCGAAATTCACCACCAATGCCGACGGCTCCGATGCCGTGATCATTATGCATGAGCTGGTGGGCGAAGAGGACGGCCCCACGATCGGTATCTCGGCTGCCATCCACGGCAATGAGAACACCGGTTCGCAGGCAATCCTGGAACTGTTCCGCGTGCTCAAGGACATGTCGATCAAGGGCCGCATCCTGCTGCTGCCGGTGGCGAACCCGACCGCATTCGCCTTCAACGAACGCTATTCGACCATCGACAAGGTCGACCTCAACCGCCAGTTCCCGGGCAATCCGAATGGTACGCACAGCCAGCAGCTGGCCCATGCGCTGACCAATGAGTTCCTCAACAAGATCGACGTGCATATCGATCTGCATTCGGGCACCGACCGCCCGACTGTAGACTATGTCTACATCTGGAATGACGAGCGCCTGTCGCGCGCCTTCGGCTCGAAGGTTCTTTACCGTCCGGTGGAAAACAAGCAGGGCACCGTTTTCGGCGGCACGACCAAGACCGTAACGATCGACACCCGCAACATCCCCGTTGCCGTGATCGAATTGGGCGGCGGTATTGTCGACCAGACCGGCTACGTCAAGCAGACGGTCGATGGCGTGCTTAACATGCTCAAGACAACCGGCACCATCGCCGGCGAACCTTGGGAAAACCCCAAGCAGATCGTGGTCACCGAGCTGGCCGGCGTCCGTCCGACCCAGGGCGGCTGGATCGAAACGCTGGCTCCCGCGAACGGCGAGATCATCAAGGGCGGCGAGCTGCTGGGCCGCGTGGTCAGCCCGTACAATTTCGAAGTGCTCGAAGAGATCAAAACCCCGTTCGAGAACGGCATCATGATCATGCAGCACCTCACGCGCAACCTCGTCCACTCGGGCGACTATGCGTACATGATCGGTAACCTCGACGGCGCTACCGACTGAGTGAGCACGAATCTGGCCTGCCCCGGCCGGTAAAGGAGACGACGGCGATGAGCCAGACAAGCGCAACGCAAAAAGCGGCAATCGAGGTGTCCGATCTCAATATCGAGATCAGAGGCGCCCAAGGCTCATTCGCCGTTGTCTCAGACATGAGCCTTTCGGTGCATCCGGGTGAAACTCTCTGCATCGTGGGCGAAAGCGGTTGTGGCAAATCCATGACTGCGCTGTCGCTGCTGCGCCTGCTGCCCGAGGCGGCACGCGTTACCAGCGGAAAAATGCTGATCGATGGCCAGGATTTCCTGGCCATGGGCCAGCGCGAGGTCGAGCAGTTCCGCGGCGAGAAGATCGCCATGATCTTCCAGGAGCCGCTGACCGCACTCAACCCGGTGCTGCGCATTGGCGAACAGATCGCCGAAGCCGTGCGCGCCCATCGCAAGTGCACCCACCGCGAAGCCGATCAGCGCGCCATCGACGTGCTGCGTCTGGTGCAGATGCCCGACCCGGAACGTCGCGCCAAGCAGTTCCCGCATGAGCTTTCGGGCGGCATGCGCCAGCGCGCCATGATCTCGCTGGCTCTCGCCTGCGACCCCAGCATTATCATCGCCGATGAGCCGACCACCGCGCTCGACGTGACTATTCAAGCCCAGATCCTGGGGCTGATCTCTGATCTGCAGAAGCGGCTCGGGACGGCTCAGATCCTCATCACCCACGACCTCGGCGTGGTGTCCGAAGTCGCCGACCGCGTCATCGTGATGTACGCCGGTCGCAAAGTCGAAGAAGCCAGCATTTATGACCTCTTCGACAATCCACTTCACCCGTACACCGTTGGCCTGATGGGCGCGGTGCCCGGCGCGGGCGCCTCCTCGCAGGAGGGCGATCGCCTCGCCGATATTGCGGGTACGGTTCCTGCGCTCTGGGACCTGCCCAAGGGCTGTGCCTTTGCGCCCCGTTGCCCCAACGCCTCGGCGCGATGCCTCGAGGAACGTCCCCCATTCGAGGAAAAACGCCCCGGCCACTGGGCCGCTTGCTGGGAGCACGATGATGCAGCCTGATCAAACGCCACTTCTCAGCGTCGAGAACCTGCAGGTCCATTTCCCTATCCGTGGCGGCGTCCTCCAGCGCCAGATCGGCTCGGTGAAGGCCGTCGACGGCATCAGCTTTTCGCTCAATCGCGGCGAGACACTAAGCCTTGTGGGCGAGAGCGGATGCGGCAAGTCCACAACAGGCCTCGCGCTCATGGGGCTGGTCAAGCCGACTGGCGGTAAGGTCGAATTCGACGGCCTGGCTATCAAGAGCTTCAATCGCACCGCGCTGAAATCCTATCGTCGGCGCATGCAGATCGTCTTCCAGGACCCGTTCTCCTCGCTCAATCCGCGCCAGCGCGTCCGGGATATCATTCGAGCGCCACTCGATATTCATAAGGTGGGTACGCGCGAAGAACGCGAGGCACGCGTCGCCGAGCTGATGCAGCGCGTGGGCCTGCGTCCCGATCAGGCCGACAGCTTTGCGCACCAGTTCTCCGGCGGCCAGCGCCAGCGCATCGGTATCGCCCGCGCTCTGGCGTTGAACCCGGACGTTATCGTCTGCGATGAGCCCGTGTCGGCGCTGGACGTGTCGGTACAGGCCCAGATCCTCAACCTGCTGAGCGATCTGCAGCGTGACCTTGGCGTTTCCTACCTCTCAATCTCGCACGATCTTGGTGTGGTGGAATTCATCTCGCACCGTGTGGCTGTGATGTATCTGGGCAAGATCGTCGAGATCGCGCCCAAGAAGACAATCTTCTCGACACCGCTCCACCCCTATACCGAGCTACTGATGCGCTCGGCGCCGTCGCGCGACCCGCGCAAGCGACACAGTTTCAGCGCGACAAATGACGACATCCCGAGCGCCACGCGCAAGCCGAGCGGCTGCCCGTTCCATACGCGCTGCCCGCTGGCGACCGATCTTTGCAAGACGACCGAACCCGCTCTCACCGCGCGTGAAGACGGTCAGCTTGTCGCCTGTCACCACCGCTGAGAACCGATATGACCAAGACCATCATTTTTACAGGCGGCCGTATTCTTGATGCCGAAGCAGGCGAACTGCGCGACGGGCTCGATGTTCAGGTCGAGGGCAATCGCATCGCCGCGATCGGAGCCGCACTGCCCCGCCCTGCCGACGCAGAGATCATCGATCTTTCCGGCAAGACGCTCATGCCGGGCCTCATCGACTGCCACGTCCATATCGTGGCCGAGACGCTCGATCTCTGGGGCAATATGATTGCCCCGAGCTCGCTGTCCGCCCTGCGCTCGGCACGGGTGATGGATGAAGCGCTGATGCGCGGCTTTACAACGCTGCGCGATCTGGGCGGTGCCGACTACGGTCTGGTGCTGGCCGTCGAAGAAGGTCTCATCGACGGCCCACGCCTCGTCATCTGTGGCAAGGGCCTGACCACGACAGGCGGCCACGCCGATCTGCGCAAGCGCACGGACGACCGCCCCGGAATCTTGTCCGAACGCCTCGGCTCTATGGGTCTCATCGTCGATGGCGTCGACAATGTGCGCGCCGCCTGCCGGACAATGATCAAGGAAGGCGCCAACTTCATCAAGGTGATGGCCAACGGCGGCGTGTCCTCCCCCAACGATCCGATCCATTCCATCCAGTACTCTCGCGAAGAGATTGCGGCCATGGTGGAAGAGGCGGACAATGCCGGTCTCTATGTCTCGGCCCACGTCTATACCGACAAGGCCATCCGCCGCTGCGTCGAGCTTGGCGTGCATTCGCTCGAGCATTGCAATCTTATCGAGCCCGAGACCGCAAAGCTTGCTGCTGAAAAGGGCTGTATCGCCGTGCCGACGCTCGTCGCCTATGATGCCCTCGCTATTGAAGGCGAGGCACTGGGACTTGGTGCCACCGAGTTTTCCAAGATCGAGACTGTGCGCAGCGGTGGCCTTCGCTCGCTCGAGATCATGCGTGACGCCGGCTTGCCCATGGCCTTCGGCTCGGACCTCCTGGGTCAGCTTCGCAAGTATCACTGCATGGAGTTTGAGCTGTTGGCAAAGGTGCTGAGCCCGGCTGAGATCATCCGCTCCGCCACGACAATCGGCGCGCGTCTCTGCCAGCTTGAGGGACAGGCCGGCATCATCGCCGAAAATGCCTATGCGGACCTGCTGGTGATTGACGGCAATCCACTCGAGGACATTACCTTGTTGCAGGACGACGGCGCGCACATGTCGCTCATCATGGCCAATGGCAAGGTGGTGAAGCACACGCACTAGCCCGCCATTCGATAGCCCGTCAGGGCACGGCCAAGGAGAAGGCGAGGCAATGAGCCAAGCGAGCAAGACGGAACCGGCACGGCCGGCGTTGACGCCGGTCGCAATTCTCGCGGGTTTTGCGGTGCTGCTGGGATTTCAGCTGGCGGGCGAAACCCTTGTCGTCGCGACACGGCTCGTCCTGCCGTCTTTCGCCTTCCCAGGGCCGGTGGCGGGCATGCTGCTGCTGCTTGGTTTTCTCGTGCTGCGCAAAACGCTCGATGCCAGCACCAACGCGGTGTCCACTGGCCTGATCGGGGTCCTGTCCCTGCTCTTCGTGCCTTCGGCGGTCGGGGTGATCCAGTATGGCGGCGTCCTTGTCGACTGGGGCGGACCACTGCTCCTGGCAGTTGTGCTCTCGACGCTCGCCACCCTGCTGGTGACTGTTTTCACGTTCCTCTGGATCGCCAAGCTGACCGGAAAGCAGTCGTCATGAGCGGCATCAGCACGATCTGGGTCTATCTCAACACCAGCCCCCTGCTTTGGCTAGCAGTGACGATCGCAGCATTTCTGATCGCTCATGTCGTGGGCAAAAAGCTGGGCGGCTCGCCTCTGGCCAACAGCGTTCTCATCGCAGGGGCGATCATCATCACGCTGCTCCTGGTTTCGGGCACACCCTATACGACCTATTTCGAAGGCGCGCAGTTCGTCCACTTCCTGCTTGGCCCGGCAACCGTGGCGCTGGCGGTGCCGCTCTTTAAAAATCTCGACAAGGTCAAACCCGTCCTCCTGCCGATGGCCGGCGCCCTGGTTGCAGGCTCGCTGACCGCCATTGGCAGCGCCGTGGCCATTGTCGCCGCTTTCGGAGCGCCAGCCGAGATCATTGCCTCAATCGCCCCGAAATCGACCAGCGCGCCAATCGCCATGGAACTGGCGCGCAGCCTTGGCGGCGTCCCGTCACTGGCCGCGGTCCTTGTTATTCTCACCGGCATCACGGGTGCTGTGATCGTCACCCCGTTGATGAACGCCCTTCGCATCAGGAACTTCGCGGCCCGCGGATTTGCGGTCGGGGTCGCCTCCCATGGAATCGGCACGGCCCGGGCCTTCCAGGTCAATGATGTCGCCGGCGCGTTCGCCGGTATCGCGATGGCCCTCAACGGTGCGCTCACCAGCCTTTTGGTGCTCGTCTGGAGCCTCTTGCTCGGCTGAGGGGCCGCTGAGCGCCCCTTACCCCCCACCTTCCGAGTAGCGAGACGCGTCAAAATTTGACCGTCCGGAAAATTTTCCACGTCCTATTGGAATAAAAGAGGGGTTTACTTCGTATACGAACGACGCGTCGCGACGGTTCGTATAGTCCCGCGATTCCAGCCACTTAGGTTTGTCGACGCACCATGGGCCGATCCCTGGAAGTAAATTTCGCGATTGTGAGCGAGTGAAAACAGCAATGATCGATTGATTTGGCACAAAAACTGGGCTCTCGTGTGGAACAAGCCTCCCATGAATTCAGCGAGGAGGTCGATGCTCAGGAACGGAGAGAACATTGATGCAAAAGTCACTTGCCCGCATTACCGCGGTGCTTATCACCTCGACAGTGCTTGTCGGCGTGGCCAACGCCGAGACCATCCGCTGGGCGCGTTCTTCTGATGCGCTGACGCTGGATCCTCATTCCCAGAACCAGGGAAACACGCACACCCTCGCACATCATATCTATGAGACGCTGCTTGGCCGCGACAATGACGGCAGCCTGACACCGCGCCTCGCGACCGAATACGCCCTCAAGGAAGGCGATCCGACCGTCTGGGTCTTCAAGCTGCGTGAAGGCGTGAAGTTCCACAACGGCAACGACTTCACCGCCGAAGACGTCGTCTATTCGATCGAACGCGCCAAGAGCGAGTTCTCGAACATGAAGCAGCTGCACGCCGAAGTGGAATCGGTGACGGCAGTCGACGACTATACCGTCGAGTTCCAGATGACCGGCCCTGCGCTGATCTATCCGAACAACCTCACCAACACCTTCATCATGGACAAGACCTGGTCGGACGAGAACGATCTCGCCGTCGTCCAGGATTTCGCCAGCGGCGCCAGCAACTACTCCGTGCTGAACACCAACGGCACCGGCCCCTACACCCTGACTTCGCGCGAAGTCGACGTGAAGACCGTGCTCGACTACAACGAAGGTTGGTGGGGCGATAAGCCTGCCGTCGACAAGATCGAATATCTCACCATCGCCGATGCCCAGACCCGTATCTCGGCTCTGCTCTCGGGCGAAATCGATATCGTCCAGGACGTGCCGCCGCAGGATATCGAGCGCCTCAGCAACACCGATGGCTTCAAGGTCGAAATCGGCCCTGAAAACCGCTTCATCTATTTCGGCTACCGCTTTGGCGATGAGCCGCTGAAGTCCTCGAACATCACGGACAGCAACCCGTTCAACAATCCGCTGGTCCGCGAAGCCATGGAACTCGTGCTCGATCGCGATGCGATCAAGCAGGTCGTCATGCGCGGTCAGTCGATCCCGACCGGCATCCCGAACCCTCCGTTCGTGAACGGCTGGACTCCCGAGCTTGACGCCTATCCGAAGCCCGACGTGGAAAAGGCAAAGGCCCTCATGGTCGAAGCCGGCTATCCTGATGGCTTCACCGTCACCCTCGACACGCCGAACAACCGCTATGTGAACGACGAAGCCATCTCCACGGCCTATGTCGGCATGCTCGGCCAGATCGGCATCCAGGTGACGCTGGCATCGCGCCCTGTCGCCGAGCACAGCCCGATCATCCTCGCCAACAACTCGGACTTCTATCTCCTCGGTTGGGGCGTTCCGACATTCGACAGCGCCTATGTCTTTAACGACCTGATCCACTCCAAAACGGATCTGCACGGCACCTACAACGTCGGCCTCTACACCAATCCTGAGCTGGACGAGAAGATCATCGCCCTCGGCACCATGGACGACATCGCAGCGCGCGACGCGACCATCGCCGAAATCTGGGAAGTCGTGAAGGCTGACCGCGTTCTTATGCCGGTCCACAATCAGGTCCTTGCCTATGCAATGCGTGACGGCGTGACCCTGGCTGTTCAGCCAGAGAACCAGCCGAACATGACCACGGTCACTTTCGACTAATTTCCGTCAATCCAGAGCCGCCGCGCGGAGAGTCCATCTCCCGCGGCGGCTCCATTTTTAAGGGGGCGTCATGCTCGCCTTCATTGCCCGACGACTCGTGCAATCCGTCATCGTCATGCTGGTCGTGGCGTTCATCGCATTCCTGGTGTTCCGCTATGTCGGCGACCCGCTCGCCGCGCTGCTCAGTCAGGATGCCAAGCAGGCTGACTACGACGCTGCACGCGAACGACTGGGCCTCGACCAGCCCTTCTACATGCAATTCTTTGCCTTCGTGTCCAACGCACTGCAGGGCCAGTTCGGCATCTCCTATCGGCTTCAGCAACCTGTGAGCCAGCTGATCCTCGAGCGCCTTCCGGCCACGATCGAACTTGCCTTCGCCTCTTCGATCATCGCCCTGGTTGGCGGGGTTTTCCTGGGCATCTATACCGCCCTTCGCCAGCGGACGTTCTCAACTGGCGTGATCATGACCCTGTCGCTCATCGGGGTGTCGCTGCCGACCTTCCTCATCGGCATTGGCCTCATCTATGTTTTTGCCGTTGAGCTGAAGTGGCTGCCGTCCTTCGGGCGTGGCGAGGTGATCCAGTTGGGCTGGTGGCGCACGGGCCTGCTGACGCAATCCGGTCTCCGTTCGCTGATCCTGCCGGCAATCACCCTGTCGCTTTTCCAGCTGACGCTGATCATGCGTCTTGTTCGTGCGGAAATGCTCGAAGTGATGCGGACCGACTACATCCGCTTTGCCAAGGCGCGTGGCCTGTCCAATCGCGCGATCAACTTCGGCCATGCGCTCAAGAACACCATGGTGCCGGTCATTACCATTACCGGCCTGCAGCTCGGCTCGGTTATCGCCTTCGCGATCATCACTGAAACCGTTTTCCAATGGCCAGGTGTCGGATCGCTGTTCGTCAACTCGGTGGCCGCGGTCGACGTACCAGTGATGGCCGCCTATCTGGTCTTCGTGGCGCTCATCTTCGTCGTCATCAACCTCATCGTTGACATCCTTTATTTCATCGTCGATCCGCGCCTGCGCGACGGCGTCAGAGCCGGGAAGTAGCATCGTGACAGACCTACCCCATTCGCCGGATCAGCCTGTCCCTGCCGCAAAGACTTCGCGCTGGAAGACTTTCATTCGGTCCGACATCGTCTGGTCCTATCGGCATTCGTCGATCACGATCGTCGCCTCCATCGTGGCGTTGCTACTGGTGCTGATGGCGATCCTGGCGCCGTGGCTTGCCCCCTACAATCCGTTCAACCCGGCGACATTGAACCTGATGGACGGGTTTACCCCGCCCAATTCGACATCCATGTCGGGCAAGTACTTCTCGCTCGGCACTGACAGCCAGGGCCGCGACATGCTCTCGACCATCATGTATGGCTCGCGCGTTTCGCTGTTCGTCGGCGTCATGGCAACGCTGTTTGCCATGGTGATGGGCGTCGGCCTGGGGCTGGTGTCGGGTTATGTCGGCGGCGTTGTCGATGCGATCATCATGCGCATCGCGGACGTGCAGCTGAGCTTTCCTGCAATCCTGATCGCGCTCCTGATCTTTGGCGTCGCCCGCGGCATCATCCCCCCCAACCAGCAGGAAGGCACCGCTGTCTGGGTGCTGATCATCGCCATTGGCCTTGCCAACTGGGCGCAGTTTGCCCGTACGGTGCGCGGCGCTACCATGGTCGAACGGCAGAAGGATTATGTTGCCGCCGCTCGCATCCTCGGCGTCAACCCAATCATCATCCTCTTGCGCCACGTGCTACCCAATGTCACCGGCCCGGTTCTCGTGATCGGCACGATCGGCCTGGCCCTAGCCATTATCGAAGAGGCGACGCTGTCCTATCTCGGCGTCGGCGTTCCTCCAACCCAGCCGTCGCTGGGTACGCTGATCCGCATCGGCCAGCAGTTCCTCTTCTCCGGTGAGTGGTGGATCCTGCTGTTCCCGGCCGTCACCCTCGTGCTGCTTGCGCTCTCGGTCAACCTTCTCGGTGACTGGCTGCGCGACGCCCTCAACCCCAAGTTGCGCTGATGACCGAGCCAGTTCTTTCGATCAAAGATCTCGTCGTGGAATTTCCTTTCCACGATGACGTGTTCACCGCCGTCAACGGCGTCTCATTCGACATCATGCCGGGCGAAGTGGTCGGCGTGGTCGGCGAGTCCGGCGCCGGCAAGTCGATGACCGGTGCGGCCGTCATTGGCCTCATTGATCCTCCCGGGCGCATTGCCCGGGGCGAAATCCGACTTAAAGGCGAGCGGATCGACAACCTGCCCGAAGAACAGCGGGCCAAGTTGCGCGGTAAGCGGATCGGCATGGTCTTCCAGGACCCGCTGACCAGCCTCAACCCGCTTTATACGGTGGGCCAGCAACTGACGGAGACCATCCGTGCACACCTGCCCCTTAACGAGGCGGAAGCACGCCAGAAAGCCATCGACCTGCTGGTCGAAGCTGGTATTCCCAAGGCTGCCGAACGTATCGACAGCTATCCGCACCAGTTCTCCGGCGGTATGCGCCAGCGCGTGGTTATTGCCCTGGCAATTGCTGCAGGTCCGGAACTGATCGTGGCCGACGAGCCGACATCGGCGCTCGACGTGTCGGTGCAGGCGCAGATCATCAAGGTACTCAAGAAGCTCTGCTCCAACCATGGCGCTGCGGTGATGCTGATCACCCATGACATGGGCGTCATCGCCCAGACAGCCGACCGCATGGTAGTGATGCATCAGGGCAAGGTCGTGGAGACAGGTACGGTTGGCGATATCATCCGTCGCCCTCGCGAGCCCTATACGATCAAGCTGATCGAGAGCATTCCCACCATCGTCCGCCAGGAAGGAGCCGTGGTTCCGAGCGCAGCTGCCAACGACGACAAGGCCTATGTCCAGGTCAAGTCGCTGGTCCGCGACTTCGAAATTGGCGGCGGCAGCTTCACCAAACTTTTGCCGGGCAAGGTCGAACTGTTCCGCGCGGTCAACGAGGTAAGCTTTACAATCAACAAGGGCGAAACATTTGGCCTTGTTGGGGAAAGCGGCTCTGGCAAGTCCACCTGTGCCAAGATGATCGTCGGGCTGGTGAAGCCGAGTTCAGGGCAGATCCTCGTCGATGGCCACGACATCTGGGCCGGCGGCAAGGGACATCAGGAGCGCCGCAAGCGCGTCCAGATGATCTTCCAGGACCCGTACGCCAGCCTCAATCCGCGCTGGCGGGTCAAGGACATCATCGCCGAGCCGATGCGCACGCTGGGCATCGCCCGCAACCGCGCTGAAGTCGACCACCGGGTGGCAGAGCTCCTCACCAAGGTTCGCCTCGACCCTAGCGTCATGCGGAAATTCCCGCATGAGTTCTCGGGTGGCCAGCGCCAGCGCATCGCAATTGCCCGCGCGCTCTCAAGCCAGCCGGAATTCATCGTTTGCGACGAGCCGACCTCGGCCCTCGACGTTTCGGTGCAGGCGCAGGTCCTCGACCTGATGCAAGCCCTGCAGGACGAGTTCAACCTCACCTATCTTCTCATCAGCCACAACCTCGCCGTCGTGCGCCAGATGAGCAACGCCGTGGGCGTCCTGCACAATGGCGTATTGGTCGAAAAAGGTCCGACAGACCAGATTTTCGACAACCCGCAGGCCGAGTACACGCGCATGTTGCTCGACGCCGTGCCGGACATCTCCAAGGTCGCATAATAGCGGCGACGACGATGTCTCCGTTCTAAACACATTGCGTGGCAGAAGAGCCCTGGCTCTCCTGCCACGCGATTTTGAAGAGCCGATTGCCGCGATACCGGCCACATGGGCGCCCCCTCCGCGCAACCCACCCTTTCCAAGACGAATACAGCGGCAGTCGCGCGTTGCCAGTTCGCAACGGCGGTCTCTTTCTGCCGCTTTGACCGAGAAACCGCTGTCAGGCGTATTGCCGAGAGGCAATTATCGACGTCCAATAGCCGTGAAAGGTGAGCGATACCGGGAACTGCTCCATCGCTCGTCAGGAAACGGACAGGCACGGAGAACGCGCACATGGACCCGATCATCAATTTTCTCAACGAGATTTTCTGGGCTATGTGCTGATTTACGGCCTGCTCGCAGTCGGGTTGTTCTTCACCATCAGGCTTGGCTTCGTGCAACTGGTGCACTTCCCGGAAATGTTCCGGGCGGTGATGGGATCGAACAGAAACGACAGATCTGGCATCACCCCATTTCAGGCGCTTTGCACCAGCCTCGCCTCTCGTGTCGGCACAGGCAATCTGGCGGGCGTCGCGGTTGCCCTCTATCTCGGCGGTCCTGGCGCACTCTTCTGGATGTGGGTGGTCGCCTTCCTTGGCATGGCCACGGCTTACGCCGAATCCACGCTTGCCCAGCTCTACAAGATCAGAAACGAGGCCGGAGACTATCGCGGCGGGCCTGCGTTTTATATCGCGCGGGGCCTTGGCGCGCCTTGGGCTGGGGGCATTTTCTCTGTCTGCCTGATCCTCGCATTTGGCCTCGTGTTCAACGCGGTTCAGGCCAATTCCATCGCCGATGCTTTCCAGGGCGCTTTCGGTTTCGACAAACTCTGGGGCGGGGTGGGGCTGGCCGCTCTTACCGCAGCGGTGATCTTCGGCGGGATCAGGCAGATTGCACGCGTGGCCGAGTGGATCGTGCCTTTCATGGCCGTCATTTATCTTGCGGTGGCGCTCTACGTAGTGATCACCAATTTTGCAGAAGTGCCGGGAATGCTCGGCATGATTGTGCAGAATGCGTTCGGCTTCGGGGCGGCGACTGGCGGTATCGCCGGAGCGCTGCTCAATGGCGTCAAGCGCGGTCTGTTTTCCAATGAGGCCGGCATGGGTTCGGCGCCGAACATCGCTGCGGTTGCCACGCCAGATCCTCACCACCCATCAGCGCAAGGTTTCGTGCAGTCGCTCGGAGTGTTCATCGACACGATCCTGATCTGCACCGCCACCGGCCTCATGATCCTCCTCTCCGGTGTCATGGTGCCGGGCAGCGAGCTCACCGGCACACCGCTCACCCAAGCCGCAATGAGCGTTCATATCGGGGGTGCGGGCCATCCCTTTATCGCCATTGCCATACTGTTCTTTGCGTTCACTTCGATCATCGGCAACTACTCCTACGCCGAGAACGCCCTTACCTTCCTCCGCCTCGGCAATCGCCCAGGGCTCATCGCACTACGCCTGGGCGTCATCGCCATGGTGATCTGGGGCGCTTACGAGAGCGTGGCGACCGTGTTTAACGCTGCGGACGCGTCCATGGGTCTGATGGCGACGGTCAATCTCATAGCCATCGTCCTTTTGTCAGGCACGGTTGTAAAGCTGACAAAGGATTATGCGGCACAGCGAAAGGCCGGGCGAGACCCGGTATTCCACGCAGCGGATTACCCCGAACTCAACGGCAGGATCGACAAGACCATCTGGACCCGGGACAACTAGGTCCCGAACCCGGGTTGGTCGGCAGACAACACCGCTAACCGCTGCAGGTTGGCGGTGTTTTTGCACGCGCCGTTGAGGCCACCAGGGGCTCAAGTGAACGGAAGCGCGTCCTTTGGTTAATCCTGGGTTCAGCCAGCATGGGAGATGGTGAGAATTAACTGACTGCATGACCCCGCGGGTCAAACGCTCAGGTCGATAGGGCGGAATGTTCGCTGGATGAACCTGAGTGCATCTTGCGGGGCTCAAGGAGACTAAGGCCAATAAGCAGCTACACCGTTCTGAAGAAACCACGTCTGGAATTCGGTTTGCACGAAAGCAAGAACCGGTTCAACTTCCGGCTCGACGATCAGGGCAAGCACGGCGTGGGCAGCATGGAGATCGATACCTGCATCGAGACACGCGAGCTCATCTCTATGGCCCTCGAGATGCTGGTGTTCGCGTCGCGCTACACCGACCGCGCATGCTTTGAGAACGCAGTTCTGGTCCATGGTCAGGCCTGGCCCGGCAAGATTGATCAACTCGAAGCCATCGTCGAGATGATCAGTCGAGGTCTTGAACTCGACACACCGCATCAGGAGAGCGTCGAATGGCAGTAATTCTCAGGTGACATTGCCGGGATCAGGCGCGGTCTCTTTTTCAGACACCATCCAGTAATGTGTAGTGGTCTCAACCACGTCGCGACCGGTTTAGCTCCACGGCGCGCGGACACCCCGCGCGCCAGATCCTGTTGGCGCCCTGCACCCGAAGGGGACGCCGAAACTCAATCGAAACTACAATTTTTGGCCTTTATAACGTTGCCGCGCTGGCAGCCTTCGATAATCTATGTTTAGAATTGCTACGACGACAGGATACTTTGGTCTCTTTGGCCCCTTGTACGTAGTACAGTACATGTGGCTTCGAAGTACCTTGGGTGCACCGCGTGTGGGGCAAGCGGCGCGCCGGATATCGTCTAGAAACACGTCATCTTCGCCCTCACTGCCACTTGCCTCGAGGGGAGCAAGGCATGAGCACTCTGGAACGACGAATATGTACCGTGCTTGAAGAGTTCAGATGGGGCGAAACGCTTGCCCCAGAACTCAGAGAACGCATCGAGCGGCACGTCAAGGAAGCCGGTCGAGAGCCGGCGAAAGATGACGGCCAACTTTATCTGCAATGGCTCAGATTATAACGCGCAGCTCAAGTTTTAAGCCGATCCCACTCGCACATTGCCGTCGAAGGCGCGCCAGAGCTGCGAGCTTTAGGTCGATGATATTTAACAGATTGAGACGGTCGGTGACCTCGCGCTCGGAACTCCCGAAGCCGCAAGAACGCATCGCTGACCCAGCCGGCTCGATATAACCCGTGACAGCAAATTATTCGCCCGCACAGACACGGTCTGTTCGTGATCGTTTTGACTGTGACGACGGCTGAAATATGGGGGAAACACCTTACCCGGTCGGCGTAAGGAAAGTGGCGGAGAGGAAGGGATTCGAACCCTCGAGACCGTTCCCGATCTGCACCCTTAGCAGGGGTGTGCCTTCGACCACTCGGCCACCTCTCCACACAAGGCGGGTCTATCGGGAGAGGGTTTGATTGGCAAGCGCTTTTTCCGATGGTCGGCAGCAATGCACGGGAAAGAGGTTAGGAGTGTAGATCCTGGGCGCCAAACCGCGCGTAGGAACCACAAAAGCTTCGATTTGCGCCGCCCCATGGCCGAATCGCCAAACTTGGGCTTCCCTAGCGCTCGCTATGATGAGGATCGCTGATGCGCGCACACCAGACCGCTGCCTCCCTCGGACTTTTTCTCGTTTTTGCCTTCGCCACACATTCTGCCGCCCAGGCGCAGACTGTGGCGCCGATTGAAGGGGTCTGGCGGACGGCGCTGGCTTCCGAGGTCACCATAGCCCCCTGCCCCGCGGGATTCTGCGGCTATCTCAGCAAGATCATTGTGCCTGAAGGCATGCTGAGCAGCGCGGAGGCAGAAGCCGCGGCAGCGATGGAAGTCGAGGAGTTCTACGATGAGCGGAACAAGGATCCGGCGCTGCGAAGCCGGCCGATGCTGGGACTGCAGATCCTGACTCTGCGGCCCGGGGAACGGCCCACCGTCTTTGACGGAGAAGTCTACAACCCGGAGGACGGCAACAGCTACTCGGGCTATATGGAAATGCTGGGACCAGACCTCGTGCGCCTCAATGGCTGTGTGCTGTTCAATGTGGTGTGCCGGGGCGAGGACTGGGTCAGGGTACCGCCGGAAGAGATCGACCCCGGCGCCGTGGCACCGGGGTCGTGAGGAAAATCAGCGCGCGCGCTGATTGAAGAGCATCTTCTGGGCTTTCTTGTCATTGGCAAGGTCGTGGTTCGGGATGTCCTTGCCATAGGCCAGTCCCGACTGCACCGCCGGGCGAGCGCCGACGCGTTCAAGCCAGGCGTGGACATGGGGGAATTCTTCGCGGGTGATCCCGTAGCGCTCCCAGGACTGGGCCCAGCCGATGGAGGCGATGTCGGCGATGGAGTAATCGCCGGCGATATAGTCCTTGTCCGCAAGCTGCTTGTTCAGCACCCCGAAAAGACGATGGGTTTCATCGCTGTAGCGCTTGATGGCGTAGGGCACCTTCTCGGGCGCATAGACTGAGAAGTGATTGTTCTGGCCGAGCATTGGGCCAAAACCGCCGACCTGCCAGAACAGCCATTCGTCGACCTTGACCTGGGCACGCTGGTCGGCGGGGTAGAACTGACCGAATTTGAGGCCGAGATATTTGAGGATGGCGCCGGATTCAAAGATCGAGATTGGCTCACCGCCCGGCCCCTCAGGGTCAACGATAGCCGGGATCTTGTTGTTGGGTGAGATGGCGAGGAATTCCGGGGTGAACTGGTCGCCCTTGCCGATGTCGATGCGGTGGTAAGTCCATGGCACACCAAGCTCTTCGAGCATGATATGCACCTTCTGGCCGTTCGGCGTCGGCAGGGAATATGCTTCGATGGGCTTGGTCTGGGTGGTCATGGAAAGGCGTCCTCTCATTGATGGACGCATTCTATCGGCAAACACCGATGTAAGACAAGGTGCTGGAGAAGAAGCATAAACTCCTCTCCAGCCCCAGTTATCCTACTTATTCCTGCTCGACCTGCATTTGCGGTTTTCCATTTCCGCGCAAAGCGAGCGAAATACCGCGGACATCGACGGTCGATGTCACGCGATGGCGCAAGGCGGCGAACATGAAGTCCGGCGTGACATTGATGGGGTCATCGAACTTTACCGTAAGGGTAAAGCTCTGCTGGTCACCAGCCATCTGGACGCCGATCACGAGACCCTTGAAGGGCCGCTCAAGATAGAGCCCCTTGACCCGCATGCCGACCTGGAAGGGCACCATTACCCGTTCCGGCACGGCGGCGCGCGCCGTGTTCCAGTCTCTAAACCCATGGCGCCTGGCGATCTCTTCAAGAGCGGCGCTATGAGACAAGGGTTCGCCGGAGCGACTACGCTCGTCGCGAAGAGCTTTGGCTTCGGCCTTAAAGGTCTGGGCAGACGGGGTATCCAGAGAAAAAGTCATGTCGTATCCTCTCCGAGAAGAGGCGACTGGTCCATGGGAGCTCGCTTTGCCATGATGCGCCTCGGAGAAAACGACTGCGTTTCTCATAGGGCCGGGCTTCACCTTGGGACAGAAGTCCCGCGAGCGGCTGGTGCCGGCAACCATCGCCTAAATGATCCTCCATCGCTGTTCTGTCAAGGCGCCATCATTTGCGGTGATGAGGCCAGCAAACAATTGTGTTGGGCTCTCTGGCATGACTAGCGTAAGCCTACCCCGGTCTGCCCGGGGGAGGAGTTCGAGGATATGACTGAAATTCTGCTGTTTCTGGCGGGGCTTATTGGCGGGGCCGTCAATTCCCTCGCCGGGGGCGGATCGTTTATTGTGTTTCCGGCGCTGCTGTTCGCGGGCGTGCCCCCGGTGCTGGCGAATGCCTCCAATACCTATGCTGCCCTGCCCGGCTATGTCAGCGGTGCGATGGGCTATTGGAAGTCCATGGCGGCCTACAAGGACCGCCTGATCAGCTACGGGCTGATTGCGGCGCTCTTTGGCTATGTCGGAGCCGAGCTGTTGCTGGTGGTTTCCGACGAGCAATTTTCCAAGGTTGTTCCGTGGCTTATGGCGTTTGCCGTGGGGCTGTTCGTATTGGGAAATCAGATCAATTCGGCGATCAAGGCACGGGGGGGCGAACGGCGGGGCATGAAAGTGCTCGGCGCGGTTCTGCTGCTGGGCTTGCTGGCCGCCGTCTGCATCTATGGCGGGTTCTTTAATGCCGGGCTCGGCATCCTGCTGCTGGCGTTTCTGGCGATGGCGGGGATGACCGATATCCACGCCATGAACGGGCTGAAACTCTATATTTCTTCGGTGGTTGCGCTGGTGGCGGTGATCCGCTTCGCCCTTGGCGGAACGATTGACTTTTACCATGGCTCGATCGCCTTGGTAGGGGTGACGATCGGTGGCTATGCTGCTGCCCGGCTTGCGAAATTCATCCCCAGCAACTGGATCCGGATGGGCGTCATCCTCTACGGGATCGGGATGACGCTTTACTTCTTCTGGACGGCCTATTTCGCCTGATCGGAAGGACGAATCCACACCGTACAATCGTGAAAAACTGCGCCGCCAAACGGTGGCGCAGGGGTGGAGTTGGTTAGCACATTGATACCGTTGAAACCGCGATGTGCGGAATTTCGGTGAAGCCCTTCGGCGATGAGGACGCCTGTCGAAACGACATCGGTGATGCGTAGGGTCAACTCGACCGTCCCGCGTCGGTTTCCGACCGTCACGGCATCGCCATCGGCGAGATTGAGTCGGATCGCATCAGTCGGGTGGATGAAGACCGAGGGCTCGCCCTCACGCTTGAGACTGCCCGCGGTCTGGTTGAAGGAGGAATTGAGGAAGGCACGCGCCGGGCTGGTGGCGAGCTTGAACGGATGCTCCGCGTCGGGCTTTTCGGTGATGTCCCAATGATCGGCGTAGCGCGGCATGATCGCGGGATCGCAGACCCAGCGATAGCCTTTGAGACGTGACACTGCATCCCAATCGGGCTCGAAGCGATACCGTCCGTCAGCCCAACCGAAGCCATTGGCAAAGCGGGCGACCTCGTCGGGGCGTTCCTTGTCGACAAAACCGGTCTTTTCAACCTCTTCGAGCGACGGTAAGCCGGACCGGGCGAAGGTTTCACTGACGACCGCACGGTCGGTGGTGGAGAAGACGGGATCGTCGCTGCCCAGGCGCTGGGCAATTGCGTTGATAAACTCGTGGTTGGACCGGGCCTCGCCGGGCTTCTCGAGGATCGCGGGGCCATAGAGAATGCGCGTGTGGCCACCGCGCGTATAGTAGTCGTTGTGCTCGAGGAACATGGTCGCGGGCAGGACGATGTCGGCGAGTTCGGCCGTTTCGGTCATGAACTGCTCGTGGACGACGAGGAACAGATCCTCGCGCAGGAACCCCTCGCGGACGAGGTTCTGGTTCGGCGCGACGGAGGCCGGATTGGTGTTCTGAACGATTATGGCGTGGACCGCGGCACCGCCCTGGAGGGCCTTCTTGTCGCCTGTGAGGATGGGCCCGATCTCGGACATGTCGAGAAGGCGGGGTGTGCCCTTTTGCAGATGCGTGCCTTCGAGGCGGGACTTGTCGAGACCCCAGGTGCCGGAATTCGAATGAAAAGCGCCGCCGCCGCGGTGCTGCCAGGCGCCGGTCATCGCCGGAATGGAGAGCGCAGCATGCATGGCCGTCGAGCCATTGGACTGGCGCGAGAAGCCATAGCCGAGGCGGAAGAAGCTCCGCGGCGTGGTGCCGACGAGATGAGCGAAGGCTTCGATCTCAGCGACGCTGAGGCCGGTGATCTCGGCCGCCCATTCTGGTGTGCGGGTTTTGAGATGGGCCTCGAACTCAGGCGAGAAATCGGTGTAGCGCTCCATATAGGCGCGATCGGCGAGGCCATCGCGCAGGAGGACATGCATGGTTGCGACCGCCAGCGCGCCATCGGTGCCGGGGCGCAGGACCAGGCCCATATCAGCCTGCTGCATGGTGGCATTGTGATAGATGTCGATGACGACGATCTTGGCGCCGCGCGTTTTGCGGGCCTTCATCGCGTGGGTCATGACATTGACCTGGGTGTGCACCGCATTGGTGCCCCAGATCACGACGCAGTCGCTTTCGGCCATCTGTTCGGGATTGACCCCGCCAAGTAGGCCGGTACCGGCGATATAGCCGGGCCAGGCCAAGCCGGTGCAGATGGTATCGTATTGATGTGAATAGCCTCGCACCGCGCGCAGTCGCTCGATACCGTCGCGGTGCACGTGGCCCATGGTCCCGGCATAGAAATAGGGCCAGACGGATTCGGCGCCGTGGGTCTTTTCCACTTCGAGGAAGCGGGCGGCGATTTCGTCCAGGGCCTCATCCCATGAAATCTGCTGCCACTGCCCTGCCCCCTTGGGGCCGGCACGGCGCAACGGATGCATAAGCCGCTCGGGATGGTGAATGCGCTCGGCGTAGCGGGCGACCTTTTCGCAGATCACACCCGCCGTATAGGGATCATCCTTGGCGCCGCGCACCCGGCCGACCTTGCCGTCCGGCAGGATGTCGACATCGAGGGCACAGACCGAAGGACAGTCGTGCGGACAAACGGAGCGGATGGTGCGGAGCGGGGTAAGGTCGTTCATGGCTGCGACGCTAGCGGAGGCGCGGCGCGGTCACAATCGCATTGTGGTGATGAGCGGTATTCTTGAACGTGATGGGGCCTCGCGAAGACCCCCACCTAACCTCCCCCTGGTAGGGGGAGGAACATATCGAGTTGGTTGTTGGGCCGGGCTCCCGATGGATCACCCGGACACGCCGGGTGATGACGATGGAGCCGTTGGTCAACTCAAGCGGAAGACGGGACTAGCCTAAGCGGCGACTTCTGCACTGGCCGTGTTGCGGCGGGCGCGTTGGGTGGCGTGTTTGGCGAGTTCAGCGGCGCCGCCATGGAACTGAGAGAAGGTGATGGCGCAGCCGCCGGTGGAGATGGTAATGCCGCGCCAATTGGGGGCGACGGAACGGACTTCGGACCAATCGATCTCAGTGAGACGGCCGAAGGCGTTGCGGTGTTCGACGCGCTTGAAATCCCAGCGCACGCGGGTGAAGAGGCCGGCAAGGCCGATGCCGAGCGCACCACCAGCGAGCAGCACCACCGCCGCATAGGCTGCGACAAGCTGCGCCGTATCGGTGGAACCGCCCATAAAGACGATGGCGGAGAGAATGACGGCCGCGAGGGCCGCAGCACCGTAGCAGGCAAAATATTCGACCATGGAGGGTCGCAGTTCGGACCAGCCGTCGACCATGACGGCCTCCTCAGGCTGGACGAGGCGCAACGCCAGGAACGCGGCATAGCCGAAGGCGACCACGCCAGCGGCGCGGGACAGCGGAAGATGGGCCGTGGCAGGCACATATTTCAAGGCAATGAGGATGGTAATCACGATGAGTGGCATTGCCACTTCCTGCCAACGCAAGGGCACTCTGCAGTCTCCAGAAATAATCGGGGCCTATGACGCTATTCGGCGGCTGATGTCCTAAAAGAGGGTGTAATGGCCGATTTGGCTATTCACAATTCTGCCATAGCCAAGGCGAGGCCCGACACTATTGCAAAACTGCAATAGCGCGACATGGAGAGCGGCTGAGCAGCCCGCTCTCCGACATCTGTTCGAGGTTGTTTGTTCGGCGCGGCTCACTCCACGCGCGAAGCGGGAGCAGGTGCGCCGGTGGCTGCAGCAAGAGCGTTTTCGTCGGAATCGGTCTCGATCTTGTGGGCCTTAGCACGCGATCCTGAAACGAAAGGCAGTTCCTCGACCAGCAGCGTCAGGATGAACGCCAGTGCGGCCGAACCCGCAGCGACGAAAAACACCGGATGGAGAGCCGACGCCAGCGCTTCGAGCACCTGATCGCGCAGATCGATGGGCAGGCCTTCAAGCATGGCGGGGGAGAATGCGCCTGATGTCTCGGCGCCAGGCGGGAGGATGTCGGCGATACGGGAACTGAGGCCGGATGCGAATAGTGCACCCAGTACCGAAATGCCGATGGAGCCACCGACCTGGCGGAAGAGCGTGGCACCGGCCGTGGCAACCCCGACCATGGCCGCAGGCGTCGCATTCTGAATGGCGGTGACGCTGACGCTGTTGACCGGACCAATGCCCATGCCGACCATCAGCATGTAGATGCTCACCTGCCAGCTCGGCGTATCGAGCTGCATGAAACCGAGCATGATCAGCCCGATCGTGAGAATGGCGGTGGAGAGGCGCGGCAGGAAACGATATCGGCCCGTTCGCGTCATCAGGAAGCCGGAGGCCATGGACGCGCCGATCATACCCGCCATCATCGGCACCAATTGCAGGGCCGAGGCAGTGGGTGAAACGCCCTTGGCCATTTGCAGGTAGAGCGGCAGGAAAGTGATCGAGCCGAACATGGCGATGCCGACGAGAAAGCCGATGGCGTTAAAGAGCGTAAAAGTCTGATTGCGGAAAAGCACCAGCGGCATGACGGGCTCGGCGGCCTTTGTCTCGACGTAGAGGAAGGCAGCGATAGCGGTCAGCGCGAAGACGGCGAGGCCGATGATCTGTGGCGAGGTCCAGGCCCAGGTGCTGCCACCAAGAGACGTGGCAAGCACAAGCGCGGTCAAGCTGGCCGAGAGCAGCACGAAGCCGAGATAGTCGACAGAGCGCTTTACGCGCTCACCCTTTGGCTTGAGCACCATGGTGATGACGATCAGGGCGACGATGCCGACCGGCAGATTGAGCAGAAAAATCCACTGCCAGGAGAAATGCTCGACGATGAAACCGCCGAAGATCGGGCCGGCAATGGCCGATACGCCGAAGACGGCACTGAAGAGGCCCTGCACCTTGCCGCGCTGGCGGGCTGGAATGACGTCGGCGACGACGGTCATCGCAATGACCATAAGTCCGCCACCGCCAAGGCCCTGAATGGCGCGAGCGGCAATGAGGAAGGTCATAGAATTGGCAGATGCCGAGAGCACCGAGCCGATCAGGAACAGCACGATGGCGATCTGCAGCACGATCTTGCGACCGTAGAGATCGCCGAGCTTTCCATAGATGGGCGCGACCACGGTGGAACTGAGCAGATAGGCGATGACCACCCACGTGAGGTGCTCGAGGCCGCCAAGCTGACCGACAATAATGGGCAGAGCGGCCGAAACGATGGTCTGACCAAGGGAGGCAAGGAAGATGGTGGTGGCAATGGCGCCGATGATGAGGCGCACGGACTGGGCCGGCGCCGCCTCGACAGGCGATGAAGTCGTGGACATAAGGCAAATCCCGGGCGGGTGCCTTACCAGCAACCAGGCCCTTGCTAAAGAATGATCGGCACCATACTTGTGCCCATAGCATTTACATGTCAACAGCATGCAATTGCTCCCAGCATTGAACAGGGGCCGAGATGCCTGACAAGAACGCGAGCGCGATCAACGCCCTGCTCAAAAAGGCAGGGATCAGCCCTGAGACGACGGATGTCGTGCTGACGGTAGACGCCGTGTTGCAGAAGTGGCGGCGACGCGCGATGCGGCGTGAGCTGGGCCACAAGGCGCTGATTGATCTCAAGGCCGGCATCGACCTTGCGCAACTTGACGTGCTGATCGCCATCGAGGGGCCAGAGCCGGAATTCGGCGAGACCGAAGGCGAAACAATGATCGCGACCGTGGCCGAACGGCTGGGCATCGACCCCTCGCGCGCCAGCCGGGTGGTGAGCGAAATGGTGGAGCGCGGGTTTGCCCGGCGCGCGGTCAGCCAGGCTGATGCGCGGCGCACCATTATCGAGCTGACCGAGAGCGGGCGCGCCCTGGTCCAGGCGGTGCAGGCTTACAAATTCCTGGTGATGGGCGATTTCTTTTCCGGCTGGTCCGCCGAGGACCTCGACGTCTTCCTTCCCCTGCTGCAGCGTTTCGCCAGCTGGAGCGAGGGCATGGACCGCTCGGCCGAAAAGTTTGCCGACGACATTGCAGAGCTGTCCAAATCGATACAACCGGGCCGTTAGCATCAATTTCGTGAATGGATGCGCGCCTGTTTTTTGATTGCACAGGATCGGCTTGAGACAATAGCTCTGTGCGGCCTTGAGGGGGGACGCCATGGCCGATCGATCTCGCATGCCGGTCACGGCACTGCTCGGCAGCAATATGTTTTTCTCGGGCGTCACCTACGCCGCGACCATTCCCTATGCGTCGCTGGTGGGTATCGACACGCTCGGCCTGACGCCAGCGTGGTTCGCGACGATCATGGCCGTGGGCTCGGTTCTGGCGACATTTGTATCGGTGGCTTTGGGCTATATTTCGGACAAGCTGCCCGACCGGCGCCTGCTGGTGGTGATGACCGCGATTGCGGGCATGGTCGCCCATGGCATGATCTATGCGTGGCCGACGCAGGCGAGCTTTGCTATCGCCATGGGGCTGGTGATGCCGGTGGCCGGAGCATGCTATTCGCAGTGCTTTGGCTATGTCCGGGTTTATTACGCGCGGCACCGGCCAGAGCGGGCTGACTTCATGGTCACGGCGCTGCGGACGGTGTTCACGCTGGCGTGGATCGTCGTCCCGCCCCTCGCCGGCTGGATCGCAGCCGAGTTCGACATCTTCAACGTCTATCTGGCTTCTGCGGTGAGCTACGCCGCCATTGCGGGGATTTATGCCGTACTGATGCGCGACCCGGCGACCCGCATCGAGGCCTCCGCGCCCCGGCGGCTTGATGGCGACTGGAAGACGAGCTTTGCCCTGCAGCCGGGTATCCTGGCGGGCCTGATCGGGCTGATCGTGATGACAGGCGGCTCGCGGCTCTTCACCTTTACCATCCCGCTGTCCATCGTCAGTGATCTGGGCGGCGGGCTTGCCGATGTCGGGCTCTATGCCGGCATCACGGCAGCTACCGAAGTGCCTGCCCTGTTCCTGCTCGCCTATCTCGGCAACAGGCTCTCCAAGGAGACGCTTCTGGCGGCGGCGGCGGGAGTGGTGATGGCGGTGTTCATCGGGATCGCCAGCCAACTACATACGGTGAGCGAGCTGTTCTGGCTGCTTGCGCTCAACGGCCTAGGAACCGCGGCACTGATGACGATCAGCCTCTCCTATGTGCAGGAGGCGATCAAGGATCGGGTGGGGTTGTCGACGTCGCTGCTGGACGTGGTGGCCATCGCGGCCAATCTATTGGGCGCAATGGCGTTCGGTGTGCTGGCCGCAGATGGCGACTATCGCTTCGCGCTGGTAATCGCGGCGATCATCTCGGTCGCCGGGGCGATCATACTGGCGCTGGGCAATATGGGTCGGCTCGGCGCAAAGACGAAGACGGCGGACGCCCCAGTCTAGGGCGCCCGCCGGATTGGCATCAGTCGTTGGCTGGCTTGCGCTTGGCCGGACGGGCCTTTTCGCCATCCTTGGACCAGGCTGGCTTGCCCTTGTCCTTGGAGAAGGTCTTCTCCTTGTAGGGCTTGTCGGACTTGTACGCAGGCTTGTCCTTGGCGGCAGCAGGTCGGCGCTTGGCCGCACCTTCGCCATCCTTGTTCCAGCTCTTGCGCTCGTCGCCGTCCTTGTTCCAAGCCTTGCGTTCCGGACGCTCACCACGCGGGGCAGCATCGAAATCCGGACGCTTGTTGCTGGGGCGGCTGGACCGCTCTGGCATCGGGGCATCGCCCTCAACCGGGGAAATATTGATACCCTTTTCGCCCGAACCGTTCTTGGCGACATAACGCGCATAGGCGTCGGCCTTGTCGGCAGAAATCTCGAACAGGCTTTCGGTATCAAAGATGCGGATCGAGCCGATGTCGCCCTTGGTCACCTTACCAGCCTTGCACAGCATGGGCAGGAGCCAACGCGGTTCGGCGCGCTGCTTGCGGCCTACGCTGACGCGGAACCAGCTCCCACCAGCAAAGTGCTCGCGGGTGCGCGGGGTGCGGGTGTCGAGCGAGGCGCCTGCCTCCTGAGCCGTGACATCCTCGGGGATGGGACGGGCAGCGAGCTGCTGGCGCAGATAAGCCGCGGCGATGGCTTCGGGCGTGTGACGCTCCATCAGCTGGGCGACCAGCTGGGCTTCGTCACCATTCTCCGGTGCTTTGATCGTCTCGGAGGAAAGGATCGCTTCCTTGTACTTATCCTCGATCTCGGACGCCAGCGGCGGTGTCATCAGCGAAACATCGAGCTTTGCCGTGCGCAGGATGCGCTGGGCAACGCCACGACGGTGTGCGCCGGCGATAATGACGCTCGTGCCCTTGCGGCCGGCACGACCGGTGCGGCCCGAGCGGTGCAACAACGTATCGGCATTGGTCGGCAGATCGGCGTGGATGACGAGATCGAGATTGGGCAGGTCGATCCCGCGGGCAGCCACGTCGGTGGCGACGCAGATGCGGGCACGGCCATCGCGCATGGACTGCAGCGCGCTGGTGCGCTCGGCCTGGGTCAGTTCGCCCGAGAGCGTGACGACGTCAAAGCCACGATTGTGCAGGCGAGCGGACAGATGTTTTACGCCTTCGCGGGTGGAGGCGAAAACGATGGTGTTGGCGCTGTCGAACCACAGGAGGGTGTTGATGACGGCGTTTTCACGCTCTGCTGCAGGCACCAGCATCAGGCGATAGTCGATGTCGGCGTGCTGCTCTTCCGAGCTCGTGGCCGAGATGCGCAGGGCATCGCGCTGGAAGGTCTTCGCCAGCTGCACGATCGGACGCGGCACGGTTGCCGAGAACAGGAGGGTACGACGATCTTCGGGCGCGGCAGCGAGGATGAATTCGAGATCTTCGCGGAAGCCGAGGTCAAGCATCTCGTCGGCTTCATCGAGCACGACGGCGCGCAGGGCCGACATGTCGAGGGCACCGCGGGTGATATGATCGCGCAGACGGCCCGGGGTGCCGACGACGATATGGGCGCCGCGTTCGAGCGCACGGCGCTCGGTGCGCGCATCCATGCCGCCGACACTGGCAACGATGCGGGCGTCGAGCTGAGCATAGAGCCACTCGAGTTCGCGCTGCACCTGCAGGGCCAGTTCGCGGGTCGGGGCAATCACGAGGGCCAGCGGCGCTTCGGCGTCGGGAAGCGTGTCAGCTTCGCCCAGGATGGTCGGGGCGATGGCCATGCCGAAGGCGACGGTCTTGCCAGAGCCGGTCTGGGCGGAAACCAGCAGGTCACGACCTGCAGTTTCGTCTTCGATGACGGCGGACTGAACGGCCGTAAGATTGGCATAGCCCTTAGCGGCTAGTGCACCGGCAATAGCCGGGAGAATAGTTTCTGGAAGTGACATGTCGTGGCTTTCAAAAGCGGGTTAGCCCCGTGAGCACGAAGTCACTCCCGTCACAACAATCGGGAAATTTCGCAAGCAAAAGGGCATCTCGGCGCCAGGGTCTGCGGGAAATGCAGAAGGGGCGCATTCGTTCAGTGGCATGATACCACAGGAAAAAGCAAAAAGGCCGCCCGGCTGGGCGGCCAGATGTTCGTGGAGGGAGAACCGATCCTTTGCAAGGCTCAGGGCGTTTGTCCCTCAAATCGCTCTACCGGAGCGATTTGCCGGCTGGCCGAAGCCAGCCGTCGGGTGTTACCCAACCAGCTCTTCGTCCGAGAAGAAGAACTTGATTTCTTCGGCAGCAGTTTCCGGAGCGTCCGAACCGTGGACGGAGTTCTCGCCGACGGAAAGAGCGAATTCCTTGCGGATGGTGCCTTCAGCGGCGTTCGCCGGGTTGGTGGCGCCCATGATTTCGCGGTTCTTGAGGATGGCGTTTTCGCCTTCCAGAACCTGAACAACGACCGGCGACGCGATCATCTGCTCAACCAGTTCGCCAAAGAAGGGGCGTTCCTTGTGCACAGCGTAGAAGCCTTCGGCCTGTTCGCGCGTCATGTGGATCTTCTTGAGGGCGATCGGGGTCAGACCGGCTTCCTCGAACTTGGTGAGGACCTTGCCGATGAGGTTGCGACGGACGGCATCGGGCTTGATGATGGAGAAAGTGCGTTCAATCGCCATGGCGAGTTGTCCTGCTTACTGCTTTGGATGATGGCGCCTTTTAGCGGGAGAGTATTGCGGGCGCAAGACATCCCGGCAGACCAGAGCTGATCTGCCGCAAATGGCGTGTAAAGCCGTCTATTCCAGAGGCTAGTCACGCTCGACGTCGGTCGAACCAGTGGCGATGACGGCACCATCGGCCCCAATGAGGGTGACATCGATGCGGTCAACCGGGTCCTCGGTGTCGATAGCCTGCTTTATCTCATGCTCCTCGATCTGCATGGTGCAGACCTCCGATGTCGCGGTAGCTGGAAAAGTGACGGCCAGCGTCCCGTTCACAAGTTCGCCGATCTCGGCGCGGCCGACGGCCTCGCAGGCGCTACCGCCATATTCGAAATCGATAAGGATCTGGAACGAGTTGATGCGCTTGGCATCAAGATCGTCGAGGCGCTGGGACTGGTCCTGCGCCTGAACAGGAACCACGAGACCGGCGGCGACCACGAGGGCAAGGGCGAGGCGTGCATCAAGCATGGGGACGTCCTTTCGAGCTTCTGGAGCAGAATGCGGTGTACGCCGATTGGATGCACAGAGTTTTCACGTGCGGCGAAGTGTCCGCCGGGAGGCTGCCATGGTGCTTTGGCCGGTTGCCATGGGAGGGGCATGTCTTTATCCAGCAGCCTAGACATTTTTCGCAGCACCCTGCCCGCACCGGGCCAGTTCGTGGGCTGCGCTCCTCGCTCGGATCCCTGTTTGCCGCCATGCTGACCATTTCCAATCTCACCTATCGCATCCAGGGCCGCCCATTGTTCGAGGACGCCTCGGTCGTCATCCCGACGGGCTCCAAGACCGGTTTCGTGGGCAAGAACGGAACCGGCAAGACAACGCTGTTCCACCTGATCCAAGGCCATATCAGCGCCGATTCCGGCAGCACCGACGTGACCAGGAAAGCGCGGATCGGCGCGGTTGCCCAGGAAGCGCCCGCGGGCAATGAGACAGTTCTCGATGTAGTCTTGGCCGCAGACAAAGAGCGCAAGGCGCTGCTGGCGGAAGCAGAGACTGCAACCGACCCCAACCGGATCGGCGAAATCCACACGCGGCTAGCCGAGATCGAGGCGCATAGCGCCGAGGGGCGGGCTTCGGCCATTCTGAAGGGTCTGGGGTTCGAGCAGGATCGCCAAAACGGGCCGACCCATCAGCTGTCCGGCGGGTGGCGCATGCGCGTGGCACTGGCGGCAGTGCTATTCAGCCAGCCCGATCTGTTGCTGCTCGACGAGCCAACCAACTATCTCGACCTTGAAGGCACGCTTTGGCTGGAGAAGTACCTTTCCACCTATCCTTACACGGTCTTCCTCATCAGCCACGATCGCGACCTGCTCAACAAGGCGGTCAATTCCATCGTGCATCTCGAGCATCGCAAACTGACCTTCTACAAGGGCAATTACGATACTTTCGAGACCACCCGTCGCATGCAGATGGAACTCAACAACAAGAGCCGTGAAAAGACGCTCGACCAGATTGCGCATCTGCAGAAGTTCGTTGATCGTTTCAAGGCCAAGGCCACCAAGGCCAAGCAGGCGCAGGCCCGAGTCAAGATGATCGAAAAGCTGAGGCCACCGGAGGCGATGTTCGACGAACACGGTGCGCCATTCCAGTTCCAGCAGCCTAAGATCGAGCTGCCCACGCCGATGATCACGCTGGACAAGGTGTCCACCGGCTATGGCGACAAGGTCATCCTGCGCAATATCACCCAGCGGATCGATCCCGATGCCCGCATCGCCCTGATCGGCGTCAACGGCAACGGCAAGTCGACTTTCGCAAAGCTTCTCGCCGGCGACATTCCCGTGATCGACGGCAGCATGAAGATCCACAAGAAGCTGGAGATTGCGCACTTCGCCCAGCACCAGATGGACAAGCTCAAGCCAGAGCTGACACCGCTGGAACATGTCGTCGAGCTGACGCCCTATGACAATGAAGCCAAGCGCCGGAGCCGGCTGGCCCAGATGGGGCTGACCACGAGCCGCATGGACACCAAGGCGAAGAATCTTTCGGGCGGCGAGCGGGCGCGTCTCCTGATGGGTCTGATCACCTTTGGCGGCCCGGCGATGATGATCCTCGACGAGCCGACCAACCATCTCGACATCGACAGTCGCGATGCGCTTGTGCACGCGCTCAATGACTATCAGGGCGCTGTTTTCATCATCTCGCACGATCGCCACCTGATCGAGGCTACCTGCGACACGCTGTGGATCGCCGAAAACGGTACGATCCGTGAGCTGGACGAAGACCTCGACAGCTATCAGCGCAGCATCACCTCCAACAAAGAGGGCAAGAACAGTTCAGGCGACGCCAAGGGCGAGCGCAAGCTCTCCCGCCAGGAAGCGGCAGCGCGTCGTGCCGAACTGGCGCCGCTGAAAAAGCAGATCACCGACGCGGAAAAGAAGATGAGCCGGCTCAAGACCGAGATCGACAAGATTGACGCGCAGCTGGCCGATCCGACGATCTACAATGGCCCGGCAGACCGGCTCATTGCGCTGGGCAAGGACAAGGCCCGGTTCGGCACCGAGCTCGAAACTATCGAAGAGACCTGGTTGACGCTAAGCGCGGAGCTCGAGGAAGCCGAACGCGAACAGGAAGCGTAAAGGCCAATTTGGGTGGCGAGTTGACAGCGCGCCGCCATTGCACTCTGCTGATAGTCGTTTGAGCAGCAAGGGCTTTTCATGCGCGGTATTTTGTCTTGTCTGCTCGTTGCGACTATGGCGTTAACGTCGCAGGTGGCGCAGGCGCAGGACCTTACCGGCTTCAGCAAGGCGCAACGCGCGGACACGATCCGCTTCGCCGCGAACAACAGCCTCTTCGTTCTTTACCATGAGATGGCGCACCTTCTGGTGCACCAACTGGAACTGCCGGTGCTGGGGCGGGAAGAGGATGCCGCCGACAATGTCGCGACCTGGATGCTGCTCAACAAGCGCTCCGGGGAAGCCGACAAGGCGCTTGCTGACGCGGCAGAAGGTTGGCTCCTGTCCGGCGTTGCCTATGGCAGCGGCGAGTATGAGGAAGATTACGCTGCGGGGCACAGCCTCGACAAGCAGCGCGCCTATCAGATCGTCTGCATGATGGTGGGCAGCGATGGCAAGGCCTTTCGCCCGATCGCCAACCAATATTCCATCGACCACGACCGGCAGAGCGACTGCCTGTGGGACTACAAGCTGATCAACCGCAGCATCAAGAGCCTGTTCGGTGACCGCACGGAAACCAGCAAGTCCACCGTGGTCAACGTGACCTATCACGACGCCGGCGGCCAGCTGCGCTTTGCTGCGGACGCCTTCCGCTCCAGCGGGGTATTCGACCAGGTGGCGCAGGACCTGCGCGACACTTTTGGTCTGCGCCGGCCGGTGCGCTTCAACGCCAAACGCTGTGGCGAAGCCAATGCATTTTATGACCCCGACACCATAGAAATCATCTTCTGCTATGAGTTGATGAAAGAGTATATGGAGCTCTATGCCGCCGAATTGCCAAGGCCATCGGCGCCTGCGCCCCAGGGGGGCGGCGTGGGGAAAGAGAAAGCAAAGAGCTATTAGGCCGCGCGCCTGATTTTCCGGAGATCGATGTATGCGCACCCTGCGTGCTACCGCCCTGGCGGCCTGCGTTGTGGCGTCCGTGTCCCCTGCCCTTGCGGCCGAGGATGAGCTGTCCGTGCTGAGCGATGCGATGGACTTTGCCATGCATGACGCGACCTTCACCATGTATCATGAGATCGGCCACATGCTGATCAGTGAACTGGGCCTGCCCGTGCTGGGGCGCGAAGAGGACGCCGTGGACGCGCTGGCGACGATCTGGCTGCTCACCGACGAGGGCGATGATGACAGCTGGAATGCGCTGATCGACGCGGCTGACGGGTGGTATTTTAACGCGGTCGCCTCGACCGGCTCGGGCGTCGACGACTTTTCATACTACAGCGACCATAGTCTCGATATTCAGCGTGCCTATGCGATGGTCTGCCTGATGGTCGGCGCTGAGCCCGATGTGTTTGGTGAGGCGGCAGACGCTTACGACATCGCTCCGGACCAGCAGGAGGCCTGCGCCTATACCTATGAGCAGGCGCGCAGCTCATGGGAAATGCTACTCGAGCCGCATCGCGACGATGAATATTACGGCGAGCCCATCCACATCATCTATGAACCGGCCGGTGCGTACAAGAAATTCGCCAAGGAATTCAGGTCCCGCGGCATCATGGAGCATGCAGTCGAGCTGGTGATGGAGAACTACGTCTTGCCGAAGCCCGTGACGTTCCGGGCGATGCAATGCGGCGAGGCAAACGCGTTTTTCGACCCCAGCGAGAGCGAAGTGATCTACTGCTACGAGCTCGCCGAATACATGTACCACATGTATCTCTACGACATCGTCGGCTGGGGCGACACGGCCAACTAGCTGAAGCCGACGTAGCGGCCCGGACGGTGGTTGAGGGCGACGATCATGTTGAGCACAAGCGCGCCCAGGATCGAATAGATGACGCGGTCGAGCGGCAGGATGAAGAACGCTGCCGCGAGGATAACCGCGTCCACCGCCAGCTGAAAATAGCCGGCCCGGATGCCGAAATTGTCCTGGAGGAAGAGCGCCAGGATATTGATACCGCCGACGCTGGACTTGTGGCGGAACAGCGAAAGTACGCCGAGGCCGATGAGCCCACCGCCGACGAGCGCGGCGAACAGCGGATGGATCGCCGAGATATCGAGCCAGACTGGGATCTGGATGGTCAGCCAAGAGACCATGGCCACCGAGGCGAAGGTCTTGATGGCAAACGGCCAGCCCATGCGGAGCACAGCCAGGACATAAAACGGAAGATTGATCGCGAAGAACAGGACGCCGAAGGGCCAGCCGGTGGCGTATTGGATGAGGAGCGCCAGACCCGCCGTGCTGCCGGTGGCGAGCTGGACCTCTGAATAGAAGACGATCCCCAGCGACACCAGGACCGTGCCGATGAGCATGGCGAAAATGTCTTCATGCAGTTTGTGGCGGCTGGGTATCGAAAGGTCTGGCGTCATGCTTTCTTTGACCAGCGTCCGTCGGGTTCCTGTTGCCAGTAGGTAACCGTATTGCCGGCGCGCAGTTCCCGCCAGGCTTGCCGGGCCTCGGCCACGGCTTCGGGATCATGGCCGGAGAACATATAGACCAGCCGCTGATAGGCCTCGGGCGAATGCGGCACGGCGCGATCAACGAAAAAGCGCACGGTGGCATTGTTGGGGTTCGACTGCTCGGTCGTGAGCAGGATCGGCTGGAGGGCATCGGCCTCGTCGCCGGCAAGACCGTGGGCAAGGAAACTGTCGTCGCGAAATGTCCAGAGGTGGGCGTCGAGCGCCTCGGCGCGTTCACGAGAGCCGCATTCGACAACAGCGCGCCAGCCCCGCTCCAAGGTCTTTTCGAGGAGCTGGGGGAGGACCGCCTCAAGCGGGCGCACTTCAAGATGATAGAACAGCACTTCAGCCATAGCCGGACCTTATCCGTCTGCCGGGCGGAACGCTACTGCCGGACCTGCAGGTCAGCAATGAGGCCGGATTTCCCACCGATTTGTTGATGGCAGGTAGAGGCAATTGTCAGGTCCGACGAACTGCACCATGGTGCCGTGGCACCGTGGGCCTTACTTGCGGCGCAGGGGGATGCTATCGGACGCCCATGAGACGACTGACAACTTATCTGGCGCGCCTGTTTGCGACCGACGCGCTCGTGCTGTTCGGCATCGTATGCTTCCTGCTCTGGCTGGTGAACTGCCTGCGGTCATTCGAAGTGGTGTCGGTCAAGGGACAGGGCTTTGCCACCCTTGCGGTGCAGGCGCTCTACACCATGCCGCAGCTGGGGCTGGCGTTCTTCTATATCTGCGTTGGCATCGGGCTGGTGCGGGCGCTGACGGCGCTGCAGAGCAGCCACGAACTGCACATCATCCACACCAGCAAGGGAATCAGCGGTCTTTGGCGCGCAGCGGCCATGGTCACCAGCGTTGCCGTGGTTGCGGTGATGCTGTTCGCCCATTGGGTAGAGCCGAACGCCAACCGCAAGTTCAGCGAGCTTTCGGCCAGCGTGGCGGCTGATCTCGTCAGCTCCACCCTGCGGCCGGGTCGGTTTACGCAGGTAACGCCGGGGGTGATCCTGCTGATCGGTGGACGCGGGCCGGATGGCGAAATTCGCGAGTTTTTTGCCGATGACCGCCGCGAGGGTGCGACGCGCCGAACCTTTATCGCTGAAAGCGCAAGGATATCGAGCGACGGCGAAAACTATGTGCTCGAGTTGCGCAACGGGTCACTGCAATATGTGCAGGAGGACGGGCGCTATTCCGAGGTGCGGTTTATCCGCTACGATCTCAGCGTCGACAGTTTGAGCCAACCGTTGATCATGGGCGACTCGCTCGCCGAGCGCGACAGTTTCGACCTTATTGCCGAGGCGATGGCGACCAGGCAGCTGGAGCAGCCGGTGCTGCAACGACTGCTGGATCGGTCGGCAGAGGCACTGCGCGTCATCGGCATCTGTCTTTTTGTTTTGGCGATTGCCGCCTTCCCCAGCGGACGACGGGCGCGCATTCCTGTGCCACTGGAAGCTGTGGTGATGTTGGTCGCCTTTGGCGAGCGCGGCATCGGCACCTATAGCCCTCTCGGGGTCGGGACCGGGTCGGTCCTGCTGATCCTGATTTCGGGGGCTGTGATGGCCTATCGCCTGTGGCCGCGCCGTCCGAGGAGCATTCCAGCATGATGACGCGGATCGACTGGCTTGTACTCAAGCGCCTCGCGGGCCGCATCGGCGCAACGGTGTTCATTTTCTACGGGCTGATCGCGCTGGTGGAATCGCTCGACACCTGGCGCTTCAATGCGGTGGCCGAAAGCAACGGCGTGCTGATGGCGCTGGTGATGGTGGCGATGAGCGCGGTGCGCTGGACCATCAAGACCCTGCCGGTAACAGTGCTGATGGGCGCGATCCTCGGGATGGCCGACCTCAAGGCGCGCCATGAACTGACGGTGATCAAGGCCAGCGGCATATCCATCTGGCGCGCCATGCGTGCGCCCACAATTGCGTTGATCGGGGTCAGCTTTCTCGTGGCGCTGGGGGCGGAAACGGCCAGCACGCAGATCAACCGCGAGCTGTATCCGACGCCGCCGGGTCAAGCGGCGCTGCTGACGCCGCCGGGCGAAATCTGGCTCGAGCAGCGGGGCGACGGCGTGCACTATGTGATCATGGCGCGGCACATGTCTCCCGGCGGCGGAGAACTGGGCGACGTGACACTGTTCCATCTCGCCCCTAATCCCGTTCCCCGGCTCGAGGCGAGTAATGCGGTGCTCGAGGATGGATTCTGGGTTCTGCCTGCGGCCATTGCGCGCTCGCCGGATACGCAGGCCCGTACCGTCTTTGACTATCGCGTGCCCACAGAGTCGACTGCTGCGGAGATCCGGCTGACATTGGCCTCGACCGAAGACATGACGTTTTTCGACCTCGCCCGCATGCTCCAGCAAGGCGTTTCGGACCCTTCGGTGCGCGCCTCGGCGACGATGCGGCTGATCAAGCTTTTGACGCTTCCGCTTGTGCTAACCGGTTCTCTGTTCATTGCCTTTGCGTTTACCGCAGGTTATCGAAGAAACTCTAGTCTAGGTCCCGCGGTCCTCTATGGCATCGTGCTCGGATTTGTTGTGTTCGTGATTACCGAGATGGCCGACCGCGCTGGGTCGACCGGCGTTCTCGACCCAACTTTTGCGGCAGTCGGACCGGCACTGGTAGCTATTGTCATCGGCATGACAGTGCTGCTGCATAAGGAAGACGGACGAACGTGACGACTATCGGCCGAAACGGGTTTGAAAGGCTTGCACGCGCGCTGCTCGCGGGCGTGGCCCTGTGCCTTTTGCCTGCCGGCCCTGCTCTGGCGCAGAATCTCGTTCCCGCCAATTTCTTCAACGCTCCGGTCAATCCCAATGGCGACGCCGGCGTGGAAGCCAACAGCCTCACCTTTGACGCGCGCACCAATGTCATCCGGGCCTCGGGCGATGTGGTGCTGTCGCATGAAGGCTATGTGGTTCGCGGCGATACGCTGGAGTTCAACCGGCGCAGCAATTCCGTTCGCCTGACCGGGCGCGTGAGCGTGACCGACCCGTTCGGCAATGTGATGGAGACCGATGGTCTCGACATCGGCGGCGGAATGAAACAGGCGTTTCTCAACGCCCTGACCATCACCTCCTTTGACGGTTCGCGCATTACCGCCGACAGTGTGGACTATGACGCGGCGCTCCAGTCAGTGCTGGTCAATGCGAGCTATGCGCCGTGCGGAGACTGCATCGACGACAAGGGGCGCCGCATTGGCTGGTCGGTCAATGCCGCAAAAATCACCCACGACTCGGAAAATGGTTCGGTTGTCCTCGAGCAGCCGACGCTGTCGCTCCTTGGCATGCCGGTCGCGTGGCTGCCGTATCTCTGGCTGCCGGGCACGGACAATCAGGCCCTGTCAGCGCTGCGGATGCCTATCATCGATTACAGCGACACGACCGGACTGCGCGTTGGCGTGCCGGTGATGGTCTATACCAACCGCTGGACCGACATCATCCTCACCCCGACACTGTCGACGCGGCAGGGTTTCCTTATGGGCGCGGAATGGGTACAGCGGTTTGATGCCGGCTCGTTCCAGGTCAAGGCTTCAGGAATCCACCAATGGGACCCAGCGGCTTTTGTCGGCACGGTCGGTGATCGGGACTGGCGCGGGGCGCTGCAGACCTCCGGCTCCTTCACGCCGATCGAAAACTGGTCGGCAGGCTGGTCCTACACCGCCTTTTCCGACGCGGCCTATCTCGGCGATTACCGCCTGACCACGGCCAAGTCCACGGTGAACGAGGTCTATGCGACGCATCTGACCGACGACACCTATCTCGATGTGCGCCTGCAGGAGTTCAATCTCCTCGGTAATGTGACACCGCAGGAGCAGGCGCAGCAAGGGAAGGCCCTGGCCGCGGTCCGGTTCAATCATGTCGTCGATCTCGAGCCGGGAATGGGCCGGGTGACGCTCGATGGGCAGTTGCTGAGCGTGCAGCGCGAGGCCGACGCGGTCAAGGCCGCCAATGGTGTGCCCTATGTGTTCGGCCATGCCGGCAACAAGACGCGCGCATCGCTGCAGGCCGGATGGCAGACGCAGTGGATCAATAGCGGGCTGGTGTTCACGCCCTATGCCGGTCTGCGCGCCGACATGGCCTATTATGACGGCACGAGCCCGATCCTGCCCGGCGAGACCAGCCTTTTCAGCGCCACGCCGATCGCGGCGATGGATATCCGTTACCCGCTGATCGCTCATAACGGCGCCGATGTGCACCTGATCGAACCGATCGGACAGATGGTCTATCGCGGATCGGGCACGAGCCTTGTCGGCATCACCAATGACGATGCGCAAAGCTTCGTCTTCGATGACACCAACCTCTTCAGCTACAACCGCTTTTCGGGCTACGACCGCCAGGAAACCGGGCTGCGCGCCAACATCGGTGCACGCTACCAGGCTAATTTCGCCGATGGCGGCTATGTCGAGGTTGTCGGGGGGCAGTCGTTCCAGCTTGCCGGGACCAATGCCTTCGAGACCGCTGACCCTGCCGGCGCGCGACGCGGATCGGGCATGGAGGGCGCTGCCTCCTATGCGGTCCTCGGAGCCTATGGCTCGTTTACGCCCGGCCTGTCATTTGGCGGCAAGGTGCAGGTGGACACCGAGGACTGGGCGCTGGCCCGGGCCGGCGCCGGCATGAAGCTAGACCTCGAACGCTATTCGGCGACGGTAGACTACCGGTTTATCGCTGCGGACGCTGCTGTGGGCACGCTGCAGGACCAGCACGAAGTGGGCGGCGAGCTGACCGTGCCTGTTTCTGATTACTGGAGCCTCAAGGGCAATGCGGCCTGGGATATCGGCGCCAACAGCTGGCTGCAGGCCGGTGGCGGGCTCTATTATGACGACGGCTACCTCGCCTTCGGCGCCAATGCGACCCGCACCGGAGCGACACATACAACGCCCAACGACACCCGCGTGACGGCGACATTCCAGCTCAAGGCTCCGGCCGGGCTGAATGCCGGTGGCACGACGAGCGTGTCGGTGCCAGAATTTTGAACGCCAGCAGAGTAACGCTGAACCCGCAGACCGGCAGCCGTCGGGCCTACTTCGGATTTTGGCCGTATTCATTGGGCAATTGACACCACGAACCAAGCGCCGCATTGAAGTGGCACATCGCATGGAAATGGACACGACCATGATCTTCGCACATCTGCGGCGCATTACGGGCGCCTTGTTCCTGGGCCTTACCCTCGCGACAGCTGCAGTCGTCCCCAGCATGGCCGCAACTGTCGTCACCGTTAACGGCACGCCAGTGACCGACGTGCAGATCGACCAGCGCCTGCGCCTGTTCCAGATGGAAGGCAATCGCACCGGCCGCAAGGGTGCGACCGAACAGCTGATCACCGAGGCGATCCAGATGTCCGAGGCCAAGCGCCTGGGCATCACCGTTTCAAATGCCCAGGTTGACGAGGCTTTCCTGCAGATTGCCCGCAACCTCAAGCTGAGCCAGGACCGCCTCGCGGAAATGCTGCGCCAGAGCGGCGTCAGCAATGACACGCTCAAGGATCGCCTGCGCGCTGCCATCGCCTGGAATGGCGTGGCCGAACGCGCAGTGATGCCGAACGTCCAGATCTCCGAGCTCGATCTCGACCAGACCGCTGCAGGCCGCATCGCCGACTTCCAGAATTTCGACTATATCCTCAAAGAGGTTATCTTCGTTGCGCCGGGCGGCCAGGGTGCCAGCGGGCGCACGGCACAGGCCAATCGCTATCGCTCCGGCTTTGCCGGCTGTGACAGCGCAGTGCAGCTGTCGCTGAACTATACGGACGCAGCCGTGATCGATGTCGGTCGTCGGCACGCCACCCAGCTGCCCGAGGCAGTCGCCAAGGAATTGGCCGGCATGAATGTTGGCGGCATCACCAAGCCCCGCGTCATCGAGTCCGGCGTGTCTATGCTCGCCATCTGCGAGAAGACACAGGCCGAAGACCTGACCTTCGTGAAGGACGAAGTGCGCGCAGAAGTCGGCAACGACACGATGCAGAAGCAGGTCGACGACTACATGGCGACCCTGCGCAAGAACGCAAAGATCATCTATAACTGAGTGATCGGGCGGTTCGCCCGCCACACGCAGAGACACGACTGTTTTGCGGAGCCGCATCCCCGGATGTGTCTCCGCTCTCTTTTTGGGGGTTAGCATGACACAGCCGCTGGCCATTTCCATGGGCGAGCCCGCCGGCATCGGCCCCGATCTCCTTTTATCGCTTTACACCCAGCGCGAGGCCCTCGGCCTCCCACCGTTTATTGTCTATGGCCATGTGCCGTTCTTGCGGGCCCGGGCGGCGCGGCTGGGGCTCTCCGTCGAGATCGTCGAGACAACTCCGGACACGGCAGCGTCAGAATTTGACCGTGCCATGCCCGTCGCAGCGGTCTATGGTGACGTGCCGGACACCCCGGGAGCGATTGCGCCTACTGCCGCCCCAGTGGTTATCGAGGCGATTGCGGCGGCGGTCCGCGATACACGTGCCGGCCTATGCCGCGGGCTCGTGACAGCGCCGATCCACAAGGGCGCGCTTTATCATGCTGGCTTTGCCTATCCCGGTCACACGGAATATCTGGCGGCGCTCTGTGCCGAAAGCGGGAGCACGCCACTGCCAGTGATGATGCTCGCGCATGAGGGGCTGCGCGCTGTGCCGCTGACCATTCACGTCCCGATCAAGGATGTGCCCGGGCTGATTACCGCCGAGCTGATCGCCGACACCTTGCGCGTAGTCGACCGCGATCTGCGCGCGCGGTTTGGCGTGGCTCGGCCGCGCATTGCCGTGGCGGGGCTCAATCCGCATGCGGGCGAGGATGGCGGCATCGGCCGGGAAGAGCTGGACACCATCCGCCCGGCGCTCGAGACCGCGCGCAACGAGGGGCTGGATATCATCGGCCCCCTGCCCGCTGACACGCTGTTTTACCCCGCCCACTGGGCGAGCTATGATGCCGTGGTGGCGATGTATCACGATCAAGCACTGATTCCGATCAAGACCGTGGCTTTTGACGAGGCGGTGAATGTGACGTTGGGCTTGCCCATCGTGCGGACCTCGCCCGACCATGGCACTGCATTTGACCTTGCCGGAACCGGCAAGGGCTCGACGAAAAGCTTTGCGGCCGCTATCGCCTTGGCCCACCGAATGACAAAGAGCGCATAATGAGCCAGATCGACAACCTTCCTCCGCTGCGCGACGTCATCGCCGAACATGGCCTCCAGGCCAAGAAGGAACTCGGGCAGAATTTTCTGTTCGACCTCAATCTGACGGCACGCATTGCGCGCGTTGGCGGCTCGCTGGACGGTGTTCGCGTGATCGAAGTGGGTCCGGGCCCGGGCGGGCTGACACGGGCGCTGCTGGCCGAAGGCGCGCGCGAAGTGATCGCCATTGAGCGTGACGCCCGCGCCCTGCCCGCGCTGGCCCAGATTGCAGAGGCCTATCCCGGCCGACTGACAGTTATCCATGGCGACGCGATGGAAATGGACTATCGGGCACTGGCGGACGGCCCGACCCGGCTGGTGGCGAACCTGCCCTATAATATCGGGACGCCGCTGCTGACCGGCTGGCTGACCATGGAGCCGTGGCCGCCGTTTTTCGAGAGCCTGACGCTGATGTTCCAGCGGGAAGTGGCCGAACGCATCTGCGCCAAGCCGGGCGACAATCATTATGGTCGGCTCGGCGTTCTCGCAGGCTGGCGCACGGACGCGCGCATCGCGTTCAATGTTGGCCGACAGGCCTTTGTGCCGGCACCAGCAGTGACCTCGGCTGTGGTGCATCTGGTGCCGAAGCCGGTCGAAGATGGGCTCCCGGTCAAGCTGGTGGAACAGGTAACGAAGGCGGCCTTCGGCCAGCGCCGCAAGATGGTGCGCCAGTCGCTGAAGTCTCTGGGAGTACCGGTTGAAGGGCTGCTCGCCGCAGCCGACCTCAAGGGAAACGAGCGGGCAGAAGAACTGCCGGTTAAGGCGTTTCTCGCCATGGCGCGGGCGCTGCCGGGCCTTCGCTGAAGGGGCCTCAGGCCCCCGGGCCGAGGGCGTCGATCTGGCTTTGCAGATCCTGGACGAAGTCCGAGAGATTGATCTGGCGTTCGCGCTTCAAACGCGCCGAGGCCAGGATCGAGCGGACGCGCTGCACGGAGAGCTCGAGGTCGCTGTTGATGATGACATAGTCATATTCGCTGGCGTGATCGAGTTCGATCCGGGCGTTGCGCAGGCGCTTTTCGATGGTTCCGACGCTGTCCTGGGCGCGCCGCTCTAGACGAGCGCGCAGCTCATCGATTGTCGGGGGCAAGATGAATACCGTCACCATATCAGCGCGGCAGTTCTCGTAGAGCTGCAATGTGCCCTGATAGTCGACGTCGAAGAGAATGTCCTTGCCGGCAGCAAGCTGCTCTTCGACCTGGGCGCGCGGGGTGCCGTAGAAATTGCCGTGAACCTCGGCCGATTCAAGCAGACCGCCCTCGGCCTGCATGCGCTTGAAGGTCGGGACGTCGACGAAATAGTAGTGCGTGCCTTCCACCTCATCGCTGCGGCGAGCGCGCGTGGTGGCGGAGACGGAGAGGCGGATGTTCGGGTCCTGCTGGAACAGGGCACGAGAGATGGACGACTTGCCGGCGCCTGATGGCGAGGCGATGACCAGCATGACGCCACGACGCTGAAAATCCATTGCGCTCTCTATTCGATGTTTTGGACCTGCTCGCGTAATTGATCGATCACCGCCTTGAGGTCAAGGCCGATGGTGGTCAGTTCCACCGCGTTCGATTTAGAGCAGAGGGTGTTGGCTTCGCGGTTGAATTCCTGGGCGAGGAAATCGAGGCGGCGGCCGACTGGACCGCCCTGGGAAACCAGCTTGCGCGCGCCGGAGATGTGGGCGCGCAGGCGATCGATCTCTTCCTGAATGTCGGCCTTGGTGACCAGCAGTAGCACTTCCTGGGCAAAGCGCTCGGGGGCAATGTCGGTCTGCTGACTAAAGGCTTCCATCTGGCTCCTGAGGCGCGCTGCGATCTGGTCGCGGCTGCGGGAGGGATGGGCTGCGGCGGCTTCGACGAGTGTGGCGATCTGATCGATCTGGTCGAGCAGTGTGGTCGCGATGCGTGCCCCCTCCTCCCGGCGTGACGCCTGGAGGGCAGAAAGGGCCTGCTGGGCTGCCTTGGTCACAAGGGCTCCCACGGCCTCCTCATCGAGCGCGTCGGCCTCCTCGAAGGCCAGGACGCCCGGCAGGGCGAGAAGGCCATCGACACGCGGCGGGGAGACTTCGAGACGCTGGGCCAGATCATTTGCGGCTGCGATGACAGTGGCCAGAGCCGCTTCATTGACTGTGATCGGCTTGCCGGAGGCGCCACGATCGAGCGTCAGATTGACGTTGAGGGAGCCGCGGCTGAGGGCATTGGAGAGCAGCTGGCGCACGGGGAGGTCAAACGCATCAAGACCCGGCGCGAACCGGGTCCTGATGTCGAGGCCACGTCCATTGACCGATTTGATCTCGATCCGCACGCGCAGGGCCCCGTCGGAGGCGTCGGCGCGGGCGAAGCCGGTCATGCTGGCCAGGGGGGCACTCATTGTGCGGGTGCTTCCTCGGCTTCCTCTGCCTCGAGCGCCTGACGGGCAGCCTCCGCTTCGGCTTCGGCCTGTTCGGCGGCCTCGCGGGCAATCTGGCGATAGCGGGCGACGTTTTCCTGATGCTCGGCATAGGTCTCGGCAAAGACGTGACCTTCGCGGGGGCTGGCGCCCTTGGCAACGAAGTAGACGTAGTGGTGGCTATCGGGATTGGCCACGGCCTTGAGGGCATCGATGCCAGGATTGGCGATCGGCGTCGGTGGCAGGCGATCGATCTGATAGGTGTTGTACGGCGTCTTGGCCTCGATCTCGGAGCGGCGAATGCCACGGTCGAGCGTCGATTGGCCCAAGGTGATGCCATAAATGATCGTCGGGTCGGACTGCAGGCGCATGTTTGTACGCAGACGATTGACGAAGACCGCAGCCACCTGCGGACGCTCCTCGGCGACACCAGTTTCCTTCTCGACGATCGAGGCGAGGATCAGCATCTCGGCCGGCGACTGCAGCGGCAGATCAGGCTGGCGGGTTTCCCAGATTTCGGCAAGCGCCTGGGTCATCGCCTGCTGCATGCGCTCGAGCACAGCCTGACGGGTATCGCCGGGCATGTAGTCGTAGCTTCCGGGCAGGATCGAGCCTTCGGGCGGCAGGACATCTATGGTGCCGGTCAGGCGATCATCGTCATTGATGCGCTGCACCACCTGCCAGGAGGTCCAGCCTTCCGGAATGGTGACGGCATAGCGGATGGGCGTACCCTCGGTCAGCTCGCGGAAGATCTCCGACATGCTGGCATTGGCCGGGAGCGTGAAGTCGCCGGCCTTGACGACGGTACTCTTTTCGACCCGTTCGCCGAACTGGCGGAAAATGAATGCGTTGGAAATGAAGCCCTGTTCCTCAAGGCGTGTCGCCGTCGAGGTCAGCGTATTGCCGCTCTCGACGCGGAAGACGCGATCTTCGGGAATCGGACCGTCGCCATAATATTGCGAGGCGACAAAGAGAAAGCCGCCACCGACGACCACGAGACCAATGACCAGCAGGGTCAACAGGGCGTTCAGAACATCTACCAGGCCGTTGGAGGAGCGGCGGCGGCGTTTGCTGCGGTCATTCATTGTGGGTCGTCACCTTCGCTGTCCATATCTGACGAATACGGACCGTGTTGTGGTTCTGGCGCCAAACTGTGGCAAAGCGCCTGCATTTTTTGCAATGGCTTGCCACAAAGACAAGGGGCACACCGCGCGTCGGCGCGATGTGCCCCTCTTGAAAGGTGGAAAAGTCAGGCGACCTTGCGCATGACCAGCGTGGCATTGGTACCGCCAAAGCCGAAGCTGTTGGAGAGGGCCACGTTGATTTCCTTCTTGAGGGCCACCTTGGGAACAAGGTTGATGGCCGTCTCGACAGAAGGATTGTCGAGATTGAGAGTCGGCGGGGCAATGCTGTCCCGCATGGCGAGGAGGCAGAAGATCGCTTCGACGGAGCCGGCCGCACCCAGGAGGTGACCAATGGCAGACTTTGTCGAGCTCATCACCGAGCGCCCGGCAGAATCGCCGAGAACACGGGTCACTGCGCCCAGTTCGATCTCATCACCCAGCGGCGTCGAGGTGCCGTGAGCGTTGATGTAGTCGACTTCGCCCGGAGCAATGCCGGCGCGCTTGATGGCAGCGCTCATCGCGCGGAAACCACCATCGCCATCGGGAGCCGGGGCGGTGATGTGGTAAGCATCGCCGGACAGGCCATAACCGATGATCTCGCCGTAAATCTTGGCGCCGCGTGCCTTGGCCCGCTCGTAATCCTCGAGAACGACGATACCGGCGCCCTCGCCCATCACAAAGCCGTCACGATCCTTGTCGTAAGGACGGGAGGCAGCAACAGGATCGTCATTGAAACCGGTCGACAATGCGCGTGCTGCAGCAAAGCCGGCGAGAGCCAGACGATTGACGCAGCTTTCGGTGCCGCCAGCCACCATGACGTCGGCATCGCCGAGCGCAATGAGACGGGCCGCATCACCGATGGCATGAGCGCCGGTGGAGCAGGCAGTCACGACCGAATGGTTCGGCCCCTTGAGGCCGAAACGAATCGAGACATAGCCAGACGCGAGATTGATCAAGCGCCCCGGAATAAAGAAGGGGCTGATGCGGCGCGGCCCTTTTTCATGCAGCGTCACGGAAGCATCATAGATGCCACCAATGCCGCCGATGCCAGAGCCGATCAGAACGCCTGTGCGCTCCTGCTCTTCCTGGGTCTTGGGCTCGACGCCAGCGTCCTGAATAGCCTGTGTAGCAGCAGCCATGGCGTAGACGATAAAATCGTCGACCTTGCGCTGCTCCTTGCTCTCCATCCACTCGTCGGGATTGTACTTGCCATCGGCATAGTCACCCAGCGGCAGGCGGTGAGCAATCTGACAGGCGATATCATCGACTTGAAATTCGTCGATACGCCTGGCCCCACTCTTGCCTGCGAGAATATTGGCCCACGTGGCCTCCACTCCGCAACCAAGGGGCGTGACAAGTCCCAATCCGGTGACGACGACTCGGCGTAATTCCATGTCTCGACCTGATCCGTCCAGCTTAGCTGGTGGCCTTGGTCAAAAATGCAACCGCATCGCCGAAGGTCTGGATCGACTCAGCAGCGTCATCAGGGATCTCGACCGAGAATTCTTCCTCGAAAGCCATCACCAGTTCGACCTGATCAAGGGAGTCTGCACCCAGATCGTCGATGAAGCTGGCCTTTTCGACAACCTTCTCGGCGTCCACATTGAGGTGTTCCACAACGATCTTGCGGACCCGATCAGCGACATCGCTCATATTTGACTTCCCTTTTCGAAATCTAGTTCGTTCGCTTCTTATTGGCGTGTAGCCAAATCATCAAGCTGTGTTGGCTTGTCCGGCAATGTAAGCGGCCTTCTTGGCGCTCGCAAGGCACAGAGCAAGGGGTTAACGCGGCGGCGATTAACATGTTTCCATCGGGTTTGCCAGCCGCAGAAGGCCCGCTTTCCAAGGCTTTCGCCTCGAAAGGGTCAGATCATCGCCATTCCGCCGTTAACGTTCAGCGTATGTCCTGTGACATAAGCGGCCGCATCGCTGGCCAGGAAGACCGCGCAGGCAGCCACTTCCTGGGCCGTTCCGAGACGCCCTGCAGGAACGCTCGAAAGGATCGACTCACGCTGCTTGTCGTTCAGTTCGTCGGTCATCGCAGAGGCAATAAAGCCCGGCGCGATAGAGTTGACGGTGATGTTGCGGCTGGCGACTTCGTGGGCGAGCGCCTTGTTCATGCCGATGAGGCCGGCCTTGGAGGCGGCATAATTGCCCTGCCCCGGATTGCCCATGACACCCACCACCGAGGAAATGCCGATGATGCGACCCCAGCGCTGCTTCATCATGCCACGCAGGACGGAGCGATTTAGATGGAAGGCAGCGGTCAGATTGATGGCGATGACGTCGTCCCACTCCTCATCCTTCATACGCATGAAGAGATTGTCGCGGGTTACGCCGGCATTGTTGATCAGGATATCGAGCCCACCCATTGCCGCCTCGGCGGCGGGGACAAGCTTGTCGACCTCATCGAGCTTGGAAAGGTTACACGGCAGGATCGGGCAGTCCTTGCCGATTTCCTTAGCCGTATCCTCGAGGGCGCTCGTGCGCGTGCCCGAGAGGGCAACAGTGGCGCCGGCAGCAGCGAGTGCCTTGGCGATCTCGCGACCAATGCCGCCGCTGGCACCCGTCACAAGGGCGCGTTTTCCGGTGAGATCAAACATTTCTGCTCCTTGGTGGAGAATTGGGGTCCCTGGCGAAGCTTACGCGTGGGATGTGAGTTGAGCCACGAGGGCATCGATGTCAGCCGGCGCGCCGACGGCCTGGGCAGTGACGTCGGGGGCAATGCGCTTGGCGAGACCGGTGAGCACCTTGCCCGCACCGATTTCGACGAGGGTGGTGACGCCACCCTGCCCCGCCAACCAGGTGACGCTCTCGGTCCAGCGCACGACGCCGGTGACCTGCTCGATGAGGCGCTGGCGGATTTCGCCGGCATCGGTGATCGGCGCCGCAAGGACATTGGCGACAAGCGGAACGACGGGGGTTTTCATCTCGACTTCGCTCAGGGCCGCAGCCATAGCATCGGCGGCAGGCTGCATCAGCGAGCAATGGAACGGAGCGCTGACCGGTAGCTGAAGGGCGCGCTTGGCGCCGCGGGCCTTGGCGATTTCAATGGCGCGCTCAACAGCGGCGATGCCACCGGAGATCACCACCTGGCCAGGCGCGTTGTCATTGGCAACGTCGCAGACTTCACCCTGCGCAGCCTCGGCAGCCACTGCACGGGCCGTTTCGAGATCAAGACCAAGGAGTGCAGCCATGGCGCCGTGACCGACGGGAACGGCCTTCTGCATGGCCTGGCCACGGGTGCGCAGCAGGCGCGCCGTGTCGGCGACAGTGAAGGTACCGGCGGCGCAGAGCGCAGAATATTCACCAAGCGAGTGCCCGGCGACATAGGCGGCGTGATCAGCAAGGCGAACGCCCTTGGCCTCAAGCACGCGGATAATGGCCATGCTGACCGCCATCAGGGCGGGCTGGGCATTTTCGGTCAGGCGCAAAATATCTTCCGGACCTTCAAAGAGAATTGCAGAGAGGCGCTGGCCCAGGGCTTCGTCGATTTCCTCGAAAACCGCACGCGCCTCTGGGTAGGCCGTGGCAAGATCCTTGCCCATACCCACGAACTGGCTGCCCTGGCCCGGAAAAGTGAACGCAATGGTCGACATCGTCCAACCCCCTTTTTGAGATGGCCCCAACATGCGGAAGAGACCGGTTCAGGGGGCTTTGCAAGCACTATGAGGCAGAGTCAAGGCGTAGGAACAATGCCGCCATCCCCATGCCGAGTTTGTTAACCGGGAAAGAGCACAGTAAAAGAAGGGGGGCAACTTCGCGGCTAAAGCCGTTCTTCGAGTGTGCCATGACGACGATGACATTGCCAACGCGCAGCGCGTTGGTCGAATCGCTGATAGTCAGCGCCCTGGTGTTTGCCGCCTGCATGGTCGGCATCCAAACCCGCCTCCTGTTCTCCCTAGCAAGTATCTGGCCGGCAAACGCTGTGCTGTTGGCCTGCTCATCCTGCGACCCGCGACAAACAATGCGACAACCTGGAGTCTTGCGGGACTGAGTTTCGTCGCCGCCGACCTTCTCACCGGCAGCAGCATGGAAAATGCCATGCTCCTCAATGGCGCCAACCTGGTCGGCATCAGCGTCGGTGTTGCGGTGGTAGAGCGATTGAGTCGGCACGCGGACTATCTCACCCGTCCGACCGATGCGGTTTCGACGATCGGCGCCATTATGGTCGCGGCGGCAGCCACGGGCGTCGTCGGCGGCCTGATCGGCCCCCTCCTGTTCAACATGAGCTTGCAGGAGAGCTTTGGACTGTGGTTTGCGGCCGAAGTCGTCAGCTACATGATCTTCCTGCCGCCGCTTCTGGCTCTGATCCGGCAGGACGAAAACTCTTTGCGGTTTTTGTCGCGCAATGAAATCCAGCGCCGCCACCAGATATTGGCGCTGGCGTCGCTTTTTCTATCCATCATGGTCATCCATGCGTCGGGCGGGCCAGGCGGAGCCTCCTACATGATCCCCGCACTCATCTGGTGCGCGGTGTGTTTCCGCCCTTTCGCCTGCACGATAGTGACTATGCTGGCCTCGGTCTGGCTGCTGATCGCCGGTCCGCTGGGGATGATGCCGCTCAATATCGATTTCAGCAGCGCCAGCAACGCCTCATCGTTCCGGCTCGGGGTGGGCATGATCGCGGCCGGCACGCTGGCGGTGTCGATCATCAACAGCGCCTGGCGCGCCACGCACGCCGAGCTCACGGCCGTTGCTTCGCACGACGCACTGACCGGTCTGCTCAACCGCGGCGCCTTCATGGACCGCCTCAACAGCGCGTTTGGTCGACGGGCCGCGGCACCGTTTTCCGTGCTGATGGTCGATATCGACCACTTCAAGGCGATCAATGACACGCATGGCCACCCGGCGGGTGACGCGGTGTTGCAGACCATGGCGCGCGTTCTGGAGAGCAATCTGCGCGGTGGCGATGTCTGCGGCCGCATCGGTGGCGAAGAGTTTGCGCCGATCGTTATGGGCGCAGCCGGCAACCAAGGCCTCGCGGTCGCTGATCGCATCCAGCGGGCGGCGTTGATGGAGACCACGCCAGTTGACGATGGGCTGCCTATACAGGCAACACTCAGCATCGGGGTGGCAGACAGCGCTGCATATCACAGCGTGGAGCAATTGCTGATCGAGAGCGACAAGGCGCTTTATGCCGCCAAGCACGGCGGTCGCAACCGCGTAACGCTGGCCCGCGCCAAACCCGTGGCGATCTAACGCATCAGAGACGGCAACCTTGCCATGGGGCACAATCTCATCTATAGAGCGCCCAGCAATTCGTTTGGCCGGGGGCTGAACGGAGGGTTTTTGCTTTGGCAAAGACAGGATTTCTGATCCGGCCTCCCGTGTTCCCGCTCTTTGCAAGACTGCTTTGACGCCTTTCCGGCTTCAAAGAGGCTCCGCGCCAAACATTGCGTATCGAAACCACAAGGAAGGCGCATTCATGGCCCTTTACGAGCACATCTTCCTGGCGCGCCAGGACGTTTCCCAGCAGCAGGTCGAAGAACTGACCACTGCGCTGACCGAGATCCTCGCCCAGGGCGGCGGCAAGGTCACCAAGAACGAATACTGGGGCCTCAAGGGTCTCTCCTACCGCATCCGTAAGAACCGCAAGGCTCACTACACGCTGCTGAACCTCGACGCACCGGCTGCTGCCGTTGCCGAGATGGAACGCCAGATGCGCATCAATGAAGACATCCTGCGCTTCATGACCGTTCGCGTTGACGAGCTGGAAGAAGGCCCGTCTGCCATGATGCAGAAGCGCGATCGTGACGAACGCGATGGCGGCCGTGGTGATCGTGGTGGCCCGTCGGGCGACCGTCGTCCCCGCCGCTTCTAAGAAAAGGAACGAGTAGCCATGTCTATCAAAGACCTCACCACTTCCCAGGCCCGTCGTCCCTTCCAGCGTCGTCGCAAGACCTGCCCGTTCTCGGGCGAAGGCGCACCAAAGATCGACTACAAGGACGTGCGCCTGCTGAGCCGCTACGTCTCCGAGCGCGGCAAGATCGTGCCGAGCCGCATCACTGCCGTTTCTGCAAAGAAGCAGCGTGAACTGGCTCGCGCCATCAAGCGCGCCCGCTTCATCGGCGTAATGCCCTACGCCGTAAAGTAAGCTTCGCAGCAGCGAAGCATCGTTGGGGTCGCGGAATGGTTCGCGGCTCCTAACCGTTCCCAGAGAACGGGACAGCCCAAAGGAAAAAGACATGAAAGTCATTCTGCTCGAGCGCATCGGCCGCACCGGTACCATCGGCGACGAAGTCACCGTCAAGGACGGCTTCGCCCGTAACTTCCTGCTGCCGCAGGGCAAGGCTCTCCGCGCCACCGAAGCCAACCGCAAGCGGTTCGAATCGGAACGCGCACACATCGAACAGCGCAACGAAGAGCGCCGCACCGCTGCTGCCGGCATCGCGGAAGGCCTCAACGGCCGCACCGTCGTGATCATCCGCCAGGCAGGCGAAACCGGCCAGCTCTACGGTTCGGTTGCAGCCCGCGATATCGTTGAAGGCCTCGCAGCCGACGGCTACATCGTGCAGCGCAATCAGGTTGACCTTGCCGACCCGATCAAGACGGTTGGCGTTCACACCGTGGCCCTCTCCCTGCACCCTGAAGTTGCAGTGTCGATCACCGTCAACGTCGCCCGCTCGGCTGACGAAGCCACTCGCCAGGCCTCTGGTGAAGACGTGACCGTGCACACTTTTGAAGCCGACGAAGATGGCGATTTCGCCGCCGGCCAGAAGGACGCAGCTGCAGAAGACCGTTTCGAAGAGTAGTCTTCGTTTCAGCTCTGAAATTGAAAGGCCGGGCACACTGCCCGGCCTTTTTCTTTGCCCGACCGATTCCCGCCGCCATTGCCACGCCATCATCGCCTGCAACAAGAAGAGGGCGTTGTTCCCCGATCTTCACAGAGTTCACACCCACTTGTTATTAACCGTTGGCCCTTTAGGTCGAGCGAGACTCTAGCCATCTATGCGTGGTTAGAAAGGTTAACACGCTCCCGAGGACTGAGATGGCTGAAATCGCACGGCTCCACCCTGCCGAAGACAAATCCTTCCGCGTCGCTCCCCACAATGTGGAGGCAGAACAGGCTCTGCTGGGCGCCATACTGATCAACAATGAAGCGTTCTACCGCGTAGCGGACTTTCTAGAGCCCGAGCATTTTTACGAGCCGGTGCACCGCAATATCTATGAGATCACCGGCAAGATCATCCGCGCCGGCAAGTCCGCCGACCCTACGACCATCAAGACCCATCTGCCGGACCAGCTGCTGCCGGAAATGACCATGGCGCAGTACCTGGCGCGCTTGGCCGCCGAGGCGACGACGGTCATTAACGCGGCCGACTATGGGCAAGCCATCTACGACCTTGCGATCCGCCGGAACCTCATCCTCGTCGGCGAGGAAATGGTGACGGTCGCCTATGATTCGGATGTCGAGATGACGCCGAACAAGCAGATCGAGAAGGTTGAAGGGGAGCTGTTCCAGCTCGCCGAAAAGGGGCGCTATGACGGCGGCTTCCTGAGCTTCGGCACGGCGCTCAGCGCCTCCATCAAGATGGCCGGCGAAGCTTTTCAGCGCGACGGCGGCCTATCTGGCGTGGCGACGGCGCTCCACGACCTCGACCGCCAGATGGGTGGCCTGCAGCGCTCGGACTTGATCGTCCTCGCCGGACGTCCCGCCATGGGCAAGACCTCGCTCGTGACAAATATCGCCTATAACGTCGCCAGCGCCTGGAAGGGCGAGGTGACACCGGATGGGCACAACAAGACTATCGACGGCGGCATTGTCGGCTTCTTCAGCCTCGAAATGAGCTCCGAACAGCTGGCAACGCGTATTCTGGCCGAGCAGGCAGAAGTGTCATCCTCCGACATCCGCCGCGGCCGTATCCACGACAGCCAGTTTGCCAAGCTGGTCGACGTCTCCAACATGATGAGCAAGGTGCCGCTCTATATCGACGACACCGGTGGTCTGAGCGTGGCGCAGCTTGCAGCGCGCGCCCGACGCCTCAAGCGCCAGAAGGGGCTCGACCTCCTCATCGTCGACTACTTGCAGCTCCTCTCGGGCTCCTCGAAGGCCTCGAGCCAGAACCGCGTGCAGGAACTGACCGAAATCACCACGACGCTGAAAGCGCTCGCCAAGGAGCTGGAAGTGCCGGTGATCGCGCTTTCCCAGCTCTCACGTCAGGTCGAGCAGCGCGACGACAAGCATCCGCAACTGGCGGACTTGCGCGAATCGGGTTCTATCGAGCAGGACGCCGACGTGGTGATGTTCGTGTATCGCGAGGAGTACTACCTCAAGAACAAGGAGCCCAAAGAGGGCACGCCAGAACACATCACCTGGCAAGGGGAAATGGAACAGGTGCACGGCAAAGCCGAGGTCATCATCGCCAAGCAGCGTCACGGCCCGACCGGTACCGTGCAGCTGAGCTTTGAGGCGCAGTACACCCGCTTCGGCAATCTGGCCCGGGCGGATTATCTGCCGGAACGCATGGAATAGGTATGAAACTGACCTCTGGGCTTGGTGGGCAGTTGACCATCGATCTGGGTGCACTGACCAGAAACTGGCGCGCCCTCGACAAGGTGAGCGCCGGCGCACTGACCGCTGGCGTGGTGAAGGCCGACGCCTATGGCACCGGCATCGAAATGGCCAGCAAGGCGCTGCATGCCGCCGGTGCACGCTTTTTCTTCGTGGCAACGCCCGACGAAGGCATCGCCGTGCGCACCACCCTGCCCGACGCGCATATCTTCGTGCTGGGCGGGCTCTATCCGGGCGCGGCCAATCTTTATATCCGCCAGAACCTGATGCCGGTGATCGGCTCAATGGACATGCTGGAAGAGTGGCTGGGCAAATGCGTCGAGCGCAACGAGGCCTATCCCAGCGCCTTCCATTTCGACACTGGCATGAACCGGCTTGGTTTCCGGCTCAATGAGGCGGTGCTGGTGCGCGAGCGCATCGAGCGGCTCGGCTATGCCCCGCAAATGGTGATGAGCCATCTGGCGTGTTCGGACATTCCCAACCACGAAAAGAACCGCACGCAGCTGGCGCTGTTCGGCTCGGTGCTCAACCAGTTCCCGGGCATTCCCGCATCGCTGGCGAACTCGGCGGGGATGATGACCGGACGCGATTATCACTTCCAGATGGTGCGGCCTGGCATTGCCCTTTATGGCGGGCGCGCGGTCAACGGCCGCAAGAACCCAATGGCCAATGTGGTGACGCTGCATGTGCCAGTGTTGCAGGTGAAGGAAGCCCGCACCGGGGAATCGGTCGGCTATGGTGCAAGCTATTCGCTATCGCGCGACAGCCGACTGGCGATTATCGGTCATGGTTATGCCGATGGCTTTTTCCGTTCGCTCTCCGCGACAAACCAGCGGCCGGGCGGCAAAGTGTATCTGCGCGGAAAACTCTGCCCGATCATCGGGAAAATCTCGATGGACCTTACCATCGTCGACATCACCGAGCTGGGGCAGAATGTCCCCAAGCCGGGTGAAGGGGTCGAGGTGATCGGCCCCAATATCAGCGTCGACGACCAGGCCGATGCCGCCGGGACCAACGGCTATGAACTGCTGACGGCGCTCAAGGGTCGCTACACGCGGAACTATGTCGGGGATGGATATCTGCCCGAGTGAATGCTGGTCGTCGCGACCGAAGTCATCTCCACGCAGGTTCTCTATTTGTTCTTGAACTGCATGCCCTCCCCTGCTAGCGTCTTGCGATGAGTGGGATGGGGCATCGTCACTATGTCATCTTGTTACGGGCGATTGGGCCGGTGACGCATCGGCAGATGTCCATGGCGACATGGCGCGAGGCTGCAGAGAGTGTGGAGTTCCTCAATGTCGCGACATTGGGGAACACGGGCAACATGCTCGCCGATTTTGCAGGAACGGCGGCCGTGGCTGCAAAGACGATGACGCCGCTGTTGCGCGGCTTCGGTCTGGGCGAGAATGTCTTCCCGATTGTGCGGCCGGTATCGGTGCTTAAGACACTGGCGCGAGCGATCGAACGGGATGTCGCAGATCCAAGTCAGGCCGCGGTCTATTTCTTTGCGCAGACGCGACCGGAGTTTTCGTGGTTGCAGACGCATGACGGACCGGAACGCATTCGCGTAGTGGACAATCACCTCGTGGTGGAATTCACCCGCAATGCCACCAATTCAGGCCGGCTGATGCGGCAGATCGACAAGAATTGCGGCGTCTCGACGGCGCGCAACTGGAATACAGTGCGGGGTCTGGCCGAACGTGCGGCCGCGCGCAGGAAGAAGAGTTAAGTGGCAAAGATCCGCACCAATTTCGTCTGCCAGTCCTGCGGGGCTGTTTCAACGCGCTGGCAGGGTCGTTGTGATGCCTGCGGCGAGTGGAACACCATCGTCGAAGAGATCGCCGATTCTGGTGTCGGAGCCGGTCCCAAGGCGGCAAAGTCGAACGGTCGGCCGGCCAATCTTGTGCCGCTGGCTGGCGAGACCGAAAGCGCCGCGCGCGTCGTCACCGGAATGGTCGAGCTGGACCGGGTGACGGGCGGCGGGTTTGTGAAGGGTTCGGCGCTGCTCGTAGGCGGCGACCCCGGGATCGGCAAATCGACCCTGCTGCTGCAGTCGGCCGCGGCGCTGGCGTCGCAGGGCAAGCGCGTGATCTATGTGTCAGGCGAAGAAGCAGTTGCGCAGGTACGCCTTCGCGCACAACGGCTGGGCCTGGGCGAAGCCGGCGTTCTGCTTGCCGCCGAGACCAATGTCGAGATCATCCTCGCCACCCTCGAGAGCGGAGCACCGCCGGATCTCGTGATCATCGATTCTATCCAGACGCTGTGGACCGACCGGGTGGACAGCGCGCCGGGAACGGTAACGCAGGTGCGCACCTCGGCGCAGGCGCTGACGCGGTTCGCCAAAAAGAGCGGCGCAGCGGTCGTGCTCGTCGGGCACGTGACCAAGGACGGCCAGATCGCCGGCCCGCGCGTGGTCGAACACATGGTGGACGCCGTCCTCTATTTCGAAGGCGACAGCAGCCATACGTTCCGCATCCTGCGGGGCGTAAAAAACCGCTATGGCGCGACCGACGAAATCGGCGTTTTTGCCATGACCGAACGTGGCCTTGAGCAGGTTGCCAATCCCTCGGCGCTGTTTCTGGACCAACGCGATCGCGATGCGGCGGGGTCGGCCGTGTTCGCCGGCATGGAAGGGACCAGGCCGATCCTGATTGAAATTCAGGCGCTGGTGGCCCCCTCCCCGCTCGGCAATCCCCGCCGCGCCGTTGTTGGCTGGGATACGTCGCGCCTCTCCATGGTGCTGGCCGTGCTCGAGACGCGGTGCGGGGTGCGGATCGGGGCCAACGATATTTATCTCAACGTCGCGGGCGGGTTAAAGATCACCGAGCCGGCGGCCGACCTCGCCGTCGCTGCTGCGTTGATCTCATCTCTGACCGGCGCGGCGCTGCCGCCAGAGGCAGTTTACTTTGGTGAGATTTCGCTCGCCGGCGGCATCCGGCCGGTGTCGCACAGCGGGTTGCGCCTGCGCGAAGCCCAGAAACTGGGGTTCAAATCGGTGACGACGGGGCGACTGGGAAGCGCGGACAAGGGCTCGGAGCTTGAGGTGAACGAATACCTCCAACTGGCCGATATGGTCAGCCGCATCGCCGCCAATGGCAAGATGCCAGTGGCCGAGGAGGACGTCTGGTAAACAATTGGTTTATGGGAAGAACGACGTCATTGGCGCCGCTTAGTCTTGGCAGCCGGATTTAAAGCGGCTAATGGTCGCCCACGGGGCGGACCGAGCCTGTAATTTTCGGGCCGCGCGCAGCGGGATCTTGCGTCCGGTGCGTTAGCCGATCCTGAAAACGGAACTGGGCGAGAACATATGCTGACTGCGTTCGACGTTGGTGTTGGTGTGCTGGTGCTGATCTCGGCAATCCTGGCCACAGCGCGCGGATTGACCCGAGAAGTGCTGTCGCTGGCCACCTGGGCCGGCTCGGCCGCGATTGCTGTCTATATGTATCTCTATCACCCCGACATCGCACAGCAGTATATCGCCGAGGAGATCGTGGCCAATATTGCCACGGTGGTGGTGAGCTTCATCGTTGCGCTGATCGTGCTGCATCTTTTGACCATGCGCATCGCCGACTTCGTGGTCGATAGCCGCATCGGGCCGATCGACCGCACCCTGGGCTTTATCTTCGGCGTGCTCCGCGGCGTGCTGATCGCCATTGTGATCACCATCTTCGGCATCTGGCTGCTGGGCAGCAATTTGCCGGAATGGGCTCGTAATTCTCAGTCTCTGCCCTATCTCCAGGATATGGGCGACACGCTGATTTCCATGCTGCCTGAGGGTCTCGAGCAGCAGGTGACCGATATCATCAAGGGCGGCGGCGCCGATCTGACCGCCGATCCGCAGGTCGTTGAAGGTGGTCCGGTGGACGCTTCGGTCGACGGCACTGTGGACCCGACGGAAGCGCCGCTCGAGGCCGCGCCGACGAACTAGGAATTTTCTGCGGGCCCCGGCCCGCAGCAAGACTGCTGCCTGAAAGTGTCATTGGTGGCAGAGCAGGAAATGCGATATTGGCGGGCAGAGTGATCGACCGGCAGGGCGATCCGCTTCCTTTTTGAAGCCAGTATTGCGCCAAGTGCATGGAGAGCACGGTGAACCACCACCCGAGCGACGATGATTTCGATCTCAATGGCGACACGCTGCATGAAGAATGCGGCGTGTTTGGCATTTTGGGGCACCCCGATGCCTCGGCACTGACGGCTCTGGGGCTGCATGCCTTGCAGCACCGCGGGCAGGAAGCGGCCGGCATCGTCTCCTTTGACGGCCGCCAGTTCCACCAGGAAAAGCGCATGGGGCTGGTTGGGGACCACTACACGGACCCCGTCCTCCTTGCAAAGCTGGCCGGTTCGATGGCCATCGGCCACACCCGCTATTCGACTACGGGTGAAGTGGCGCTGCGCAATGTGCAGCCGCTGTTCGCCGAGCTGGAAGATGGCGGCATCGCTATCGCCCATAACGGCAATTTCACCAACGGGCTGACGCTGCGCAAGCAGATCATCGCCACCGGCGCCATCTGCCAGTCCACGTCCGATACGGAAGTGGTGCTGCACCTTATCGCGCGCTCCCGCCACGCATCGACAACTGATCGCTTCATCGACGCCATCCGGCAGATGGAAGGCGGCTACGCCATGCTGGCAATGACCCGCACCAAGCTGATTGCGGCCCGGGATCCGGTCGGCATTCGTCCACTGGTGATGGGCGAGCTCGACGGCAAGCCGATCTTCTGCTCGGAGACCTGTGCGCTCGACATCATCGGCGCGAAATATGTGCGCGATGTCGAAAATGGCGAGGTGATCATCTGCGAGATCCAGCCGGACGGCTCCATCTCCATTGACGCCCGCAAGCCGGCCCGCCAGGTGCCGGAGCGGCCGTGCCTGTTCGAATATGTATACTTCGCCCGCCCCGACAGCATGGTTTCAGGCCGCAGTGTCTACACAGCGCGCAAGAACATGGGCATCAACCTTGCCAAGGAAGCACCCGTTGAGGCTGACGTGGTGGTGCCAGTGCCCGATGGCGGCACGCCGGCAGCCATCGGCTATGCCCAGCAGAGCGGCATCCCTTTCGAGCTCGGCATCATTCGCAATCACTATGTCGGCCGGACCTTCATCGAGCCGACCCAGCAGATCCGCGCCTTTGGCGTCAAGCTCAAGCATTCGGCCAACCGCGCCGAAATCGCCGGAAAGCGCGTGGTGCTGATCGACGATTCGATTGTGCGCGGCACGACTTCGGTGAAAATCGTGCAGATGATGCGCGAGGCCGGAGCGACCGAGGTACATATTCGCGTTGCTAGCCCGATGATCTTCCACTCGGATTATTATGGCATCGACACGCCCGATCCGGACAAGCTGCTAGCCAACCAGTACACCGATCTCGACGCGATGTGCCAGTTCATCGGCGCGGATTCGCTGCAGTTCCTCTCCATTGACGGGCTCTACACGGCTGTCGGTGGCGAAAAGCGAAATGCTGTCGCGCCGCAGTTCACAGACCACTATTTCACCGGCGACTACCCCACTCAGTTGACCGATCTCGGGGGCCGGGCATCGCACGACTCCAAGCAGATCTCTCTTCTCAAGGAAGCCGGTTAATGACTGAAAGCAAAGAGCTCACCGGCAAGGTCGTTCTCGTCACCGGAGCGTCTCGCGGCATTGGCTATCAGGCAGCGCTCGAAGCGGCGCGTCGTGGGGCTCATGTGATCGCCGTGGCGCGCACTGTGGGCGGCCTTGAGGAACTGGATGATGAAATCCAGGAAGCCGGAGCCTCAGCCACGCTCGTACCGCTCGATTTGCGTGACGGCGATGCCATCGATCGGTTGGGCGCCGCCATCTTCGAGCGCTGGGGGCATCTGGATGGCCTTGTGGCGAACGCGGGCCTGCTCGGCGTGCTGAGCCCGATGGCGCACATCAAGCCGGACGAATTCGACAAGGTGATGGCGGTCAACGTCACGGCCAACTATCGCCTGCTGCGTTCTCTCGACCTGCTGCTGCGCCAGTCAGAAGCCGGCAGGGCGGTGTTTGTGTCTTCCGGCGCCGCTCGGTCGGCCAAACCGTTCTGGGGCCTCTACGCGGCCACAAAGGCCGCCCTCGACGCGATGGTGAAGTCCTATGCGGGCGAGCTGAGCCAGTCCAACGTCAAGGCCAATATTTTCTATCCCGGCATCGTGCGCACGGCGATGCGTGCCAAGGCCATGCCGGGGGAAGATCCAAACACCCTGCCCCAGCCGAGCGCGATCGCTCCGCAACTGATCGATCTCATCAGCCCAAAGCTGACAGAGAACGGCAAGCTGTTCGACATCACCACCGGCACATTCGGCGAGCTCTGATCCATGATCACACTGCGTCCCTACCAAGACGGCGATCTCGAAGCACTCTACGAGATTTGCCTGGTCACCGGGGACGCAGGCAAGGATGCCAGTCCGCTGCACAATGACCGACAGCTCGTCGGACATATTTATTCGGCGCCCTATGGGGCCCTTGAGCCGCACAATGTGTTTGTGGCCAAGGATGCCGAGGGGGTGGCCGGATATATCGTGGGAACATACGACACGCTGGCCTTCGCTGAAAAGCTCGAGACAGACTGGTTTCCGGCGCTGCGGCAACGCTATGCGGACCCGAGCGGGCTCACCCCGGCCGATCTGCAACGTGTGGAGGCGATCATGAAGCCCCATGAGGCGCCGACGGAGCTGGTCGCGAACTACCCCGCCCATATTCACATGAACCTGCTGGAACGGCTGCGCGGGCAGCGGGTGGGGACACGCCTGCTCGATGCGTGGCGCGATCAGGCGCGGGCCAATGGGGTCAAGCGCATCCATCTCGGCGCCAGCCGCAGCAATGCCGGCGGCGTCGCCTTCTGGACCAAGAGCGGTTTCGATCCATTGATCACCATCGGATCGACGGTCTGGTTCGGGATGACCCTGTCCGACTGATCTACCCCGTACCGGCTGCGGCCCAGATTTCGCCTGAATGAAAAAGGCCGCCCTTGTGAGGCGGCCTTGTTTTTGTCAGCCCTCGGCGACCAGCGACATCAGAACCTTGTCGATGCGATGGCCATCGAGGTCGACCACCTCGAAGCGCCAACCTTCACGCTCGAAGGCTTCGCCCGTGCGTGGCAAGTGGTTGAGACAGGCGAGAATGAAGCCGGCCACAGTCTCGTAGCGCGCATCCTTAGGCACGGTTATGCGGAAGCGCTCGGCGAAATCATCGACCGGCATCCAGCCGGCCACCAGCCAGGAGCCGTCTTCGCGCTCGACGAGGGCCGGATCATCTCCGGCCTCTTCCTGATAGACGCCAGTGATCACTTCGAGCACGTCACCAAAGGTGATGATGCCTTCAAAGTGACCGTACTCATCGACAACGAGGACCATCTGCACCTTGGACTGGCGGATGGCTTCCACGGCATCGAGAGCGTCTGCGTGCTCCATGACCACCGGAACAGGCTTTGTCAGCTTGCGCAGGTCCGGCTGTTGCCCACTGGCAAGAGCCGGCAGGAGATCGGCAAGATTGAGCACGCCAAGAATGGAATCAGCGTCGCCTTCCTGGACCAGAACGCGGCTGTGGCTGCTGGCCATGATCTTCTGCAGGTTCTGCTCGTAGCTCGCCTCGATATCGACCACTTCGACGTCGAGACGCGCCGTCATGATGCCCCGGGCGGACCGGTCGGCAAGGCGCATCACGCCCGAGATCATGGAATGCTCTTCGGTCTCCAGCACGCCAGCGGATGTCGCCTCGGCGATTATGGTGCGTACTTCTTCTTCGGTGACCGATTCCTCGGCCTGACCACCCTGCCCCAGGAGACGAAGGACCGCCTTGCCGGAAATATCGAGCAACCAGACGATCGGCGTCCCGACGCGCGCCAGAAGGGTCATGGGCGGCGCGACTCGCGCAGCCATGGCTTCCGGATTGCGGAGAGCGATCTGCTTGGGGACCAATTCGCCCAGAATCAGCGTGCCATAAGTGATCAGCACGACAACGAGGCCCGTACCGCCGATATCGGCGATATTGGTGGGTACGCCAACCTGCTTGAGCCATTCACTGAGGCGCAGGCCCAGGGTGGCGCCAGAGAAGGCGCCCGACAGCACGCCGACAAGCGTGATGCCGATCTGGACGGAGGAGAGAAACTTGCCCGGATCCTCGGCTAGCTTCATGGCCATGGCAGCGCCCTTGTTGCCCTGGTCAGCCAGGACCTTGAGACGCGCGGATCGGGAGGAAACGACGGCCAGCTCAGACATGGCCAGGGCGCCGTTCACCAGAACGAGAACGACGACGATGAGAATTTCTGTAAGCAACAGAGTGCAATGTTGGCACGGCGCGACCAATGGCGGGGTGCTACGACGCGGGGCACTATAAGCCAAACGCGGCCAAGGTGAATAGCTGGCACCACAGGATCATCGGCATTTGGGGATAAGAGCGCCGACGCGCCCAAACCGGGAGACCCAAAACAAAAACCACGCCCCGCTTTCGGGGGCGTGGTTTTCAAATCTTCAGAACCTGAGCGCTTAGCGCTTCGTCTTGTCGTCGTAGGGGTTCGACTTGCTGCCGGCGCGGACCCAGAGACGGATCGGGGTGCCGGGGAGATCGAACGACTCACGCAGTCCGTTCACCAGATAACGCTGATATGACATGGGCAATGCGTCGGGCCGCGACGCGAAGACGATGAAGCTGGGAGGACGCGTCTTGGCCTGGGTCATGTAGCGCAGCTTGAGGCGACGACCGGACACTGCCGGAGGCGGGTGCCCCTCGACCATGCCTGCCAGCCAGCGATTGAGCCGCGACGTCGAGATGTGCGAATTCCAGGTGCGCTCGATGGAGAAAATGGCTTCCATCAGCTTGTCGATATTGCGCCCGGTGAGGCCCGAGAGGGTAACCAGCGGAACGCCACGCAGCTGCGGCAGAAGGCGGTTACATTCTTCGCGGAGCTCTGCGAGAACGGCGTTCTTGTCCTCGATCAGGTCCCACTTGTTGAGCGCGATGACCATGGCGCGGCCTTCACGCTCGACGAGATCGGCAAGCGCCAAGTCCTGCTTTTCGAACGGCACGGTGGCGTCGAGGAGGAGAACGACGACTTCGGCATACTGCAGCGAGCGCAGGCTATCGCCGACCGCAAGCTTTTCGAGCTTCTCGTGGACGCGCGAGCGACGGCGGATGCCGGCGGTGTCGACGAGGTTGATGGTGCGGCCTTCCCACTCCCAGGGAACGAGAATGCTGTCGCGGGTAATGCCGGCTTCGGGACCAACGAGAACGCGATCTTCACCGACCATGCGGTTGACCAGCGTCGACTTGCCGGCGTTGGGGCGACCAACAATGGCGACGTTGAGATAGCGGCGCGGGTTCCAGCGCAGCGTGGCGTCATCGCCCTCGCCTTCGAGCATGTCCGGCGTGATGTCGACGTCAACTTCGGGCAGAAGGTCGAGATCGCTCTGCTCAGCGGCATCTGATGCCGCCTGCTCGGCGATTGCCTTGTCGATGGCAGCAGAAACGATGGAGTAGAGCTCGGACAGGCCAAGGCCGTGCTCGGCGGAAAGCGCGATGGGCTCGCCGAAACCGAGTTTGAATGCCTCAACCAGACCATCTTCGGCTGCGCGGCTTTCGGCCTTGTTGCCGACCAGATGCACGTCCTTGCCGGCCTTGCGCAGGACCTGGGCGAAACGCTGGTCGAGCGGCACGACACCGGCGCGGGCATCGATCATGAACAGGATGACATCGGCTTCCCGAATGGCCAACTCAGTCTGCTGGCGCATGCGGTCTTCAAGGCTGCCGTCGGTGACGTCTTCATAACCTGCCGTATCGAGAACGCGGAAGGTGAGGTCGGCGATGCGACCTTCCGCCTCGCGACGGTCACGCGTGACGCCGGGCGTGTCGTCGACCAGCGCGATCTTGCGCCCGACCAGACGGTTGAACAATGTCGATTTGCCGACATTGGGACGCCCTACAATTGCTACGGTGACCGTCATGGTCTCTCCTTGTTGCGCGCGGCCTATTCGGCGGCTGGCGCGGCTTCGTCTGCCTGTTCCGATGTCGCTTCGGCGCTTTCGTCCGAGATTGCGCCTTCGGAGAGGAGCTGGGCCAGATAATAGGCCATGCGATTGCGCATCGGCCCCTGAACGAGCGGATCATTGAGCACAGCTTCGAAGCTGGCCTGGGCGGCCGCAAAATCGCCCGCCTTGTAATGGGCGAGGCCAATCAGCTCACGGGCAACGCGCCGCATGGGATTGTCATCGCTGGCGATGGTGCCGATACGCGCCTCGACGTCGGCAAGCGTGCCGGTGTCCACGAGGATCTTGCCGGCCTGCAGCAGAGCCAGTTCCCGCAGGCGGACATTGGACTGGCTGTTCGCCAGCGCATCATAGGCCGCCACAGCACCTGCTGCGTCACCGGCTTCAGCCAACACACTGGCCTTGCGGAATTCGGCGAGGACCGGGTAGCCGCCTGAACCATCGGCAGCGAGCTGGTCGAGTCGGGTCTGGGCTGTGGCGAGGTCATCACCAACGTCGAGGGCAGCATAAAGCTCTTCAGACGAGCGCGATGCCTGGCTGTTGGTGTACCAGCGCCAGCCTTCATTGACCGCCACGAGGGCGACAATGGCGATGGCCGCACCGATCACGAACGGGGCAATGCGGCGCCAGAGGGCGCGCATACGCTCGGAGCGGAGTTCCTCATCAACTTCGCGGAAGATATTTTCTTCGGACATCGGCTGGCTCTAGGTCTCTCGAATTTGGCGGCACGTGTAGCATGCTGCCCCGCGAATGCAAATTATCGGCGCATTAATGCACCCATTAACCGTATCCTAACGACGCCCTTGTTCCGGACGTCTGCCGATCCAATCTTGAAAGCAAGAGGACGGGGCCTTTAAGACATGACGGCGGCCACCAGCACTGCTGCAAGTTGTTATCCAGGCGAAACGGCGAAGCCAGAAGAATTGATTGCGCTCGCGGCGCAGTTTCAAAACGCTGCAAAAGAAGCAAGTCGCATATGGGTACGCGGCCAAAACACGACCGCCGCTCCATTCCGCCTGCTCTCTATTCACGCCATCGAGCTTTACCTCAATGCCTTCCTGCTGCACTGCGGAGAGCCGGCACCGGCAATCCGGGGGATGCAGCACAATCTGGCTGCCCGGGTCGCCTTGCTGGACAGGCACAAGCTCGTCCTCAGAACAAAAACCCGCGCCCACCTGTCTGATATTTCCCTTAACCGGGAATATCTGGTCAGCCGCTATGCGCCCGAAGTGACGACACTGTCGCAGATCAACCGTTTGCAGGCGACACTGATCGAAGTCGAGACCAAGGTGCGGGCAAAACTCGCGCCCCCACCACCAGCCAAAAGCGCAAAGGCGGGGCCGAAGGCCCCTGCCCCTGTGCGAAGCCCTCAACCGCCGCGGCAACTCGACCTGCTAACCCGACCTAGCGGCGCCAAGCTTCGCTGGCGTCTGGCCCAATGAGCCAGGCTCTAGCGTAAGAACCTCAAATCGCTCCACGGGAGCGATTTGAGCGGCGTGCCTATTGCCTCTTATTCCCACTCGATCGTGCCGGGGGGCTTCGAGGTCACGTCGTAAACGACGCGGTTGATGCCGCGGACTTCGTTGATGATGCGGGTGGCGGTCTTGCCGAGAAAGTTCATGTCGAACTGATAGAAATCAGCCGTCATGCCATCGACCGAGGTCACTGCACGCAGGGCGCAAACGAACTCGTAGGTCCGGCCATCGCCCATGACGCCCACGGTCTGGACCGGGAGCAGAACGGCAAAAGCCTGCCAGATCTTGTCGTACTGGCCCGACTTGCGTATTTCGTCGAGGTAGATTGCGTCGGCCTGACGGAGAATATCGAGCTTCTCACGCGTGATGCCGCCCGGGCAACGGATGGCAAGGCCCGGACCCGGGAATGGGTGACGGCCAATAAAGCTATCGGGAATGCCAAGGTCGCGACCAAGCTGGCGCACTTCGTCCTTGAAGAGTTCGCGCAGCGGCTCGACCAGCTTCATGTTCATGCGTTCTGGCAGGCCGCCCACATTGTGGTGCGACTTGATGGTGACCGAGGGGCCGCCAGTGAACGACACCGATTCGATGACGTCGGGATAAAGCGTACCCTGGGCGAGGAACTCCGCGCCGCCGAGCTTCTTGGCTTCTTCCTCGAAAGTTTCGATGAAGAGACGGCCAATGATCTTGCGCTTGGTTTCCGGGTCGGTCTGACCTTCAAGCTCACCGATGAACTTGTCGGCTGCATCGACGTGAACCAGCGGGATGTTGAACTGATCGCGGAACATGGTCACGACCTGCTCGCTCTCGTTCATGCGCATAAGGCCATGATCGACATAGATGCAGGTGAGCTGATCGCCGATGGCTTCGTGGATGAGCACGGCTGCAACCGAGGAATCGACGCCGCCGGAGAGACCGCAGATCACGCGGCCGGTGCCGACCTGTTCGCGGATCTTGTCGACCATCTTCTGACGGTAGGCCTGCATGGTCCAGTTGGACTGGATACCGCAGATCTTGTGCACGAAGTTCTGGAAGAGCTTTGCGCCATCGGGCGTGTGCACGACTTCCGGGTGGAACTGCACGCCCCAGATTTTCTTGTCTTCGTTGGCGATCATGGCGAAGGGTGCGTTCGGCGAGGTGCCAACGACTTCAAAACCTTCGGGCAGCGACACGACACGATCGCCGTGGCTCATCCAGACCTGGTGGGCTGCACCATCATCCCAGACGCCCTCGTAAAGCGCGCTCGGACGGGAAACGGTGACTTCAGCGCGTCCGAATTCGCGGTGATGACCTGCCTCGACCCGGCCACCGAGCGCCACGCACAGGGCTTGCTGGCCGTAGCAGATGCCAAAAATTGGAAGACCGGAAGCGAGGATGACCTCGGGAATATTGGGGGCGTTTTCGTCCTGGGTCGACGCCGGGGAGCCGGAGAGGATGATGCCCTTGGGCTTCATCGCATCATAGGCCGCAGCAGCGGACTGGAAGGGATGGATCTCGCAGTAAACGCCGGTTTCGCGAATGCGTCGCGCAATAAGCTGCGTGACTTGCGAACCGTAGTCCACGATGAGGATGGAGTCGTTTGCGGGGGCGGTGTCTGGGTGCAGCATGGCGAGCCTTTAACGGCCGGGCGCGGATTGTGCAAGGTGTAGATGCGCAAGGCCCGGATGCGAAAATGGATAGCTATGTTCCCCGGCACTCTGGCCGGAGAACGGGTCGGCGATACGGATACCTAACGGGCAGGATGCCTCAGGATTTGTGACGCAGGAGGTGAAGGTAGAAGCCGTCTGTGTTGGTGCGCAGCGGCGTAAGGCAGATGCCGCCGCCAGCGGTGGTGAGACCTTCCGGGATGTCGGTGATCAAAGCCGACTTCCAGGCCTGTGCCATATCAACGGTTTCGAGTTCCGGGTGGGCCGCAAGCAGGGCGGCGATCTGGTCGTCATTTTCCTCGGGCAGGATCGAGCAGGTGATGTAGGCCAGCGTGCCCTTTGGCTTTAGGTAGCGCAGCGCCTCTTCAAGCAGAGCCGCCTGTTCGGACTGGCGCTGGGCGAGAAGCTCGGGGCTGAGTTTCCACTTGGTATCGGGGCGACGGCGCCAGGTGCCGGTTCCGGTGCAGGGCGCGTCGATGATGACGCGGTCAAGCTTGCCGACGAGATCATCAAGGGCGCCGGGATTGGGCGCGCGGACCTGAACATTGCGAACCCCATTGCGCTTGAGGCGATCATAGATCGGCGCGAGACGCGAGCGGTCGCTGTCATAGGCGAAGATCTGGCCCTTGTTACCCATTGCGGCCGCGAGAGCGAGGGTCTTACCACCTGCGCCGGCGCAGAGATCGAGCACCTGATCGCCGGGCTGGGCACCGCAGAGGGCGGCGACGATCTGGCTGCCCTGATCCTGCACCTCGAACCAGCCCTTGAGATAGGCTTCATCGGTGGTGACATTGGGCGTGCGCGCATCGCAGGTGCCGGCAGGAAGCGTCAGACCAAAGGGGGCGAGCGGCGTCTGCTCGGGCGTGAAACGGGCCAGCGACTTGATGACCCGATCGGGGACCGCCTTGAGGGAATTGACGCGGAGATCGAGCGAAGGACGGCCGGTCATGGCTTCGCCTTCGGCGACCCAATTGGCGCCGAACGCGCGTTCGAGCGATGGGGCGAGCCATTCCAGGACGTCGGCACGCACTGCATCGGCCGCGCCGGAAATATCTGCCGTCGCGCCGGCAGCTTCTTCCGCGCTCAGCGCTTCGGGTGCGTGGCTGTCGCCGGTAAAAACCTCGGCGAGGGTCTCGGGCGTTTCTTTCCAGTCGCGCAGGGCGACGGCCAGCACGAGTGCGCGCGGCGTGTCGCTGCCCATGGCGGCGGCATGGGACGCGCGGCGGCGCAGCGCATCATAAACCAGATTGCCGATGGCAGCGCGGTCCCCTGCCCCGGCGAAGCGATTGTTGATACCCCAGGCCTTCAACGCCTCGGAGACGGGTCGCTTGCGCTGTTCCACATCGGTGAGGACTTCGATGGCGGCAGCGAGACGGCCGGGAAAGCGCATGGGTCAGATACTCGGGGCAAGGAAAATTCGAAAGACGAGCCATAGCCACATTAGGGCAAGGACGGCAAGTCCGGCGCTATAGGCGGCAAACCGCCGCTGGACGTTATTATCGGTAACGTGGATGGCAGCGTGGACGTAGCGCGTGGCCACGAAGAGCCAGGCCAGAATGACCTCTGCCCATCCCACAAGACCAAGCGCGAGCACTACGAGGGCTGCGACGAAGAACAGCACCGGAAGCTGGAACTGATTGTCGAAATTGTTCGAAAGCAGGCGGGCCTTGAGCGGATAGGCCGAGCGCTCCACCGCGATATCGGCCATGGCAATCTCGCCGCGCAGCACGCGGGGCACGCGCTCACGCCCCATCCAGAGAACAATGATGAACGCCAGCAGCACCTGCGCAGACATGGCGAGAACGAGAAGCTTGGTGACAAGGGGCATGGCGGGTCCGGGTCTGCGAGTGGCAGTCTAACGCGGGGAGCCGGCAATCGTTCGCACCGGCCAGCCCAAGAGATCGATCCGGCTCCGGCGTCATGTCTCCGCGAAATGGCAGACATTGACTCGATTGCCGCAGAGATCGGTGAAGTCAAACCAGGTCAGGCCACCGCTATTTGCGATCGGGGCAACCTCACGCCCATCCTCAAGCAGTGCCGCGCGCAGACGCTCAGGGTCAGGCGAAAATAGATTGAAAGCGACAAAACTGGTCTCCGGCATAGCAGCCACAGGAACCAGAGTAAGCGCAGTCGTCGGCGTCGAGGCGCCTTCAAACCGCAGCCCGATATGGCCGGAGGATCGAAATATTTCGACCATGCCGAACATTGAAGCATACCACTTCGCCGCCGCCTCTGTGTCGACGGCTGGCACAAATATGGTGTCAATTCGCGTTGCGTGATGCATGGCTGCCCCCTTTTGACTTGGGGGCAGCCTAATTTATCAGCGACCGCTGCGATAGTTGGGCGCTTCGCGCGTGATGGTCACGTCGTGGACATGGCTTTCACTGAGCGCGGCGCCGGAGATCTTCACGAAGACGGAGTTTTCGCGGAAGTCCTTGAGCGTGTGGGCACCCGTATAGCCCATGGAGGCGCGAAGGCCGCCGGCGAGCTGGTGGAGAACGGCGCCGGCCGAGCCCTTATAGGGAACCTGGCCTTCAATGCCCTCGGGAACGAGCTTCATCTGGTCGCGCACATCCTGCTGGAAGTAGCGATCCGCCGAGCCGGCACCCATGGCACCGACCGAGCCCATGCCGCGGTAGGATTTGTAGGAGCGGCCCTGATAGAGATAGACCTCGCCGGGGCTTTCGTCGGTCCCAGCCAGAAGCGAACCGACCATGACGCAGGATGCGCCACCGGCCAGGGCCTTCGCCATATCACCGGAGAACTTGATGCCGCCATCGGCGATAACCGGCACACCGGACTTGGCGCCCTCTTCGGCGCAGGCCATGACAGCTGCGAGCTGCGGCACGCCCACACCGGCAACGATGCGGGTGGTGCAGATCGAGCCCGGACCGATGCCGACCTTGACGGCATCAGCACCGGCATCGATCAGTGCGCGAGTGGCTTCTGCCGTTGCGACATTACCGGCGACGATGCGCACGGCGTTATTTTCGCGCTTGATGCGCTCGACGGCTTCGGCAACGCGCACCGAGTGGCCGTGGGCGGTGTCGATGACGAGAAGGTCGACGCCAGCATCGATCAGGGCCTGGGAGCGTTCGTAGCCATTGTCGCCGACGGTCGACGCGGCGGCAACGCGGAGGCGCCCCTGTTCGTCCTTGACGGCGTTGGGATGCAGCTGCGCCTTTTCGATATCCTTGACGGTGATCAGGCCAATGCAGCGATAGTCTTCGTCGACGACCAGCAGCTTTTCGATGCGGTGACGATGGAGGAGAACCTTAGCCTCTTCCTTGGACACGCCTTCACGCACGGTGATAAGGTTCTGGTGCGTCATCAGCTCGGAGATGGGCTGATTGGGATTGGACGCGAAGCGGACGTCGCGGTTGGTCAGGATGCCGACCAGCTTGCCAATCGCACGGCCACCAGCGCCGCCATTCTCGACGACCGGAATGCCGGAGATGCGGCTCTTCTGCATGAGCGCGAAGGCGTCAGCCAGCGTGGCATTCGGGCCGATGGTTATAGGGTTGACCACCATGCCGCTTTCAAATGACTTCACCATCCGCACCTGCTCGGCCTGTTCGGAGGCCGTGAGGTTCTTGTGGATGACGCCCATGCCGCCAGCCTGGGCCATGGCGATGGCCATATTGGCTTCGGTGACGGTGTCCATGGCGGAGGACAGGATCGGCAGATTAAGCGCTATGTCCTTGGTGACGTAGGTCGAGATATCCGTCTCAGTGGGCAGGATATCCGAACGGGCTGGCTGAAGCAGGACGTCGTCGAACGTCAGAGCTGCATCGCCAGTAATAGTGGTAATAATCTTCGCCAAGGCCAGACCCTTCCTGCCTTCTGAATGAACAGAGATGTTGGAATATGAACCGGCGCATAAGAAGTCGCGGGTTCAGGTTGGCGAGGGTGAATAGCATCGGGGGCGCGGCTTGCATAGGGGTTGGCGGCCGTTCGGCTGCACAGCGCCTTTGCATTTTTTCCGGGAAGACAGCGCTTTTATTGCGTGGCATAAGAGTGAGGTTTGGCCGGTCGTGACAGACCAAGGCCTATGGCCAGCGGCAGTAAAGCCCGCCATAGTGTTGACGCGGTTCGGTTCTGACCGCCGATTCCCTGTCGACCATGCCCGTCCTCCGTATCACTCCGCTGATTCTTGCGGTCGCCCTGTTCATGGAACAGATGGACTCGACCGTCATCGCGACGTCTCTGCCCGCCATCGCGGCTGATATCGGCACGGACGCAATTTCGCTTAAGCTGGCGCTGACGGCATATTTCGTGTCGCTGGCGATCTTTATCCCGATCAGCGGATGGATGGCGGACCGCTTTGGCGCCAAGAATATCTTTCGGCTGGCGATTTTGGTCTTCATGCTCGGATCGCTCGCCTGCTCCTTTGCCTTTTCGCTTGAGAGCTTTGTGCTGTCGCGTTTTTTCCAGGGCATGGGATCGTCGATGATGACACCCGTGGGCAGGCTTCTGCTGGTGCGTTCGACGCCGCGCAATGAGCTCGTATCGGCCATGGCCTGGCTGACCATGCCGGCTCTGATTGCGCCTGTATCGGGGCCGCTGATCGGCGGCTTCCTGACCACCTACCTCTCCTGGCACTGGATCTTCTGGATCAACATCCCGATCGGGATCATCGGCATCATCTGCGCCAGCCTCTATCTCAAGGTGCCCGACGAGCGCACACCGCGACCGATTGATCTCGTCGGCTTCATGATCCTCGCCGTGGCCTTTTCCGGCACGGTCTTCGGGTTGTCGGTGATCAGTCTCCCGGCGCTGCCGATCGTTTATGGCTATCTTACCCTTGCCGTGGGCGTGACAGCCTGCATCCTCTATCTGCTCCACGCGCGGCGGGTGAAATATCCGCTATTGGACCCCAAACTGCTCCGGCATCGCTATTTCCGCTCTACGATCACGGGCGGCTCGGTTTTTCGGATTGGCGTTGGCGCCATGCCGTTCCTCTTGCCGTTGATGCTCCAGCTCGGCTTTGGGCTCAATCCGTTCCAATCGGGGGCAATCACCTTCGTCTCGGCGATCGGCGCCATCATGAGCAAATTCCTCAGTGAATGGCTCTATGCGCGCTTCGGCTTTCCACGCGTGCTCGGTTTTGCGGCCGTTGTCGGCGGCCTCCTGATCGCGGCGCAGGGGACATTTTCCATGGACACGCCGGTGCCGGTGATGATGGCGATCCTGCTGGCTGGCGGCGTCATGCGGTCGCTGTTCTTTACCGGCTCGAACGCGCTGGGCTACGCCGATGTTTCCGACGAGGAGGCCAGCCAGGCGACAGCCATGGTGGCGGTGTGCCAGCAATTGTCGATCGCGTTTGGCGTCGCCGTGGCCGGGGCGATCCTTGAGCTGACCAGCGCATTCAGCGGCGGGCACCTCGGGCTCGTTAATTTCCAGATCGCGTTCTTTACCGTGGGTGGACTCAGCATTCTGGCCAGCCTCGTCTATTTCCGTTTGCCGGCACATGCCGGAAGCAATGTTTCGGGCCATGTTGCCCACAGCAAGGAGTGACCGGCGGCGACGAACCGCTGGCAAAGTGCCGTGTCCCGCTCAGTACCCCTCATTCTCGCCACCGCCGTGTTCATGGAGAACATGGACTCGACGGTCATCGCCACCTCGCTCGCAGCCATCGCCAGCGATATCGGCACCGACCCGATTTCGCTCAAGCTGGCGCTGACGGCCTATCTCGTCGCCCTCGCCATTTTCATCCCGATTTCGAGCTGGATGGCCGACCGCTTCGGAGCACGGCGCGTGTTTCGCATCGCCATGCTGGTGTTCATGATCGGCTCGCTCTGCTGCGCCATGTCGAGTTCACTCGCTCAGTTCGTGGGCGCGCGGTTCCTGCAGGGCATGGGCGGAGCCATGATGGGGCCAGTGGCGAGGCTTGTCCTGGTGCGGGCGACGCCGCGACACCAACTGGTCGACGCCATGGCGTGGCTCACCATTCCCGGCCTCATCGGGCCAATCGTCGGACCGCCTTTCGGCGGCTTCCTCACCACCTATTTTTCCTGGCACTGGATCTTCATCATCAACATCCCGATCGGGGTGCTGGGGATCGTTCTGGTCGGCTTTGCCCTGCCGAACGAGCAGCGCAACCGGCCGCGCAATATTGACGGCCCAGGCTTTATCATGGCGGGCCTCGCCTTCGCGCTTTTTGCCTTCGGCTGCTCGGTGATCAGCCTGCCGGCCCTGCCGCCGATCTATGGGATTATCGCCGCCTCGCTCGGGATCGGGTTCGCCTATTTTTACGTGCGGCACGCCCTGTCGACCGAATATCCGCTGCTCGACCTGCGTCTTCTGAAGGTCACCAGTTTCCGTATCACCATGCTCGCCGGCACCTTTTTCCGACTGGGCCAGGGCGCGGTTCCGTTCCTTTTCCCGCTCATGCTCCAGCTCACCTTCGGGCTCTCGCCATTCGAAAGCGGCATGGTGACCTTCGCCAGCGCGGTGGGCGCGCTTGTGGCCAAGTTCATCGCCAACTGGTTCTTCGCGCGCTGGGGTTTCAAGTATCCGCTGGTGATCTCCACTGCGGTGTCCGCAGCGGGCATTCTGGTGATGGGGTTCTACACTCCCGACACGCCGATCCCCCTTATCCTGGGCATTCTGCTGTTCACCGGCTTCTGGCAGTCGACCTTCTGGACCGGCTCCAACGCGTTCACCTTTGCCGACATCGAGGACAAGGACGCCGGACAGGCCAATGTGATGAGCCAGGTCTGGGGCCAGCTCACCTTTGCCATGGGCGTGGCGCTGGGTGGCGGCACGCTCGAGCTGGCGCACCGGCTGCGCGGTGGAGAAGAACTCGCCCTCGCCGATTTCCACGTGGCGTTCTTCGTTGTGGCCACCGTCGGCGCCGTGGCGACGCTCCTTTTCCTGCGCCTGCCAAAAAATGCGGGCCACCAATTGCTTGGTGGCCCGCGCATGCATTGAGTTCGCTCTAAACCAAACCCGTCGGAATCACTTTTCAGGAGTGTTTTGGCCGTCGGCCGGCCCCCCCCCCGCCATTCGAGCGTAGCTCTCATGGCCTCGGCCGCTAAAATCACTCCTCAGGAGTGAATTTGCCTTCGGCCGCGTCCGAGCCCTTGAAACCCTTCGCAACCAGATATGCCTCGGCGGAGCCGGAGCGGCTGGACGGCGGCTTGGCGTGGAAAGTGGTCTTGAAATTGCGCTTGAGCATATGCAGCAGCTCATGCTCGGTGCCGCCCTGGAACACCTTTGCAACAAAGGTGCCGCCCGGAGCTAGGACCTGGATGGCAAAATCGGCCGCGATCTCGATCAGATGCACGATGCGCAGATGGTCGGTGGGCCGGTGGCCCGTCGTCGGCCAGGCCATGTCGCTCATCACCACATCGGCCTTATGGCCCCCCATGGCGGCAATCAGAGCGTCAGGCGCGTCCTCGTCGGTAAAATCCTTTTGCAGCAGGATGACGCCGGGGATGGGATCCATCTCCAGATAGTCGATGCCGACCACCAACGGATTTTCCGCGGTGGAACCCACCGCCCGCGCCGCGACCTGCGACCATCCGCCTGGCGCTGCGCCAAGATCGACGACATGCATGCCCTTCTTGAAGAACTTATGCTTTTCGTCGAGTTCCTTGATCTTGAAGGCCGCGCGCGAGCGATAGCCCTCGGCGCGCGCACGCGCCACATAAGGGTCGTTGAGCTGGCGCTGCAGCCATTTCGTGGACGAGGTCGTCCGTCCCTTTGCGGTCTTCAGGCGGATCTTCAGGTCCTTGTCGGACTTGCGACCGCCTGTTCCGAGAGCCTTATCCACCATGACCATTCCTCTTCTTTGCGCGATAGGGGCGGGCATGGGCCCGATCTGCGTCCATCAGGGAAATCAGAATGCCTTCCCTGAGCCCACGATCGGCCACGCGCACGCGCTCGGTTGGCCATTCGCGACGAATGGCCTCAAAAATTGCACAGCCCGGGAGCACGAGATCGGCCCGGTCCTTGCCAATGCAGGCATGGGCGACACGCCGCTCGAAGGGCATATTGAGCAGGATGCGCATGGTCTCGTCGACCTGGTCCCGACGCATCCACAGCCCGTCGACCTTCTGGCGTTCGTAGCGTTCGAGCCCGAGATGCAAGCCGGCCAGCGTCGTCACGGTTCCCGATGTGCCGATCAGGTGCACAGGGTGCGTGCTGATCATCTGGCGCAGTTTCTCGCGCCCGCGGAACTGGCGCAGATGGTCCGACACAAACGACACCATCGATTCGAAAATCTCGGGCGTCACATTCACCCCGCCAAAACGCTCGGCGATGGAAACCACGCCCACCGGCAGAGACTGCCACGAGCGAATCGACGCCGACATGCGGCCCTGCGAGCGCGGACGGCCACCGCGAAAATCGAGCCAGGCCAGTTCGGACGAGCCACCGCCGATGTCGAACATCAGCGCACCCTGGGCAGAACTGTCGATCAGATCGGCACAACCAGTAACGGCAAGCTCGGCCTCGGTGCGGCGATCGACGATCTCCAGCTCGATTCCAAGCTCGTTCTTGACCCGTTCGAGAAAGGCCGGGCCATTTTCAGCGGCGCGGCAGGCTTCCGTCGCGATCAGGCGCATCCGTGTTGGCTGGTGGTCACGCAGCTTGTTGCGGCACTGGCGCAGCGCATCCATGGTGCGCTCCATGGCCGCGTCACCGAGACGACCGGTGACGGAGACCCCCTCACCCAGGCGCACAATGCGCGTAAAACCATCCAGCACGCGAAAACCGTGATCGTGCGGGCGGGCAATCAACAGGCGGCAGTTATTCGTTCCCAGGTCCAGAGCCGCATAGAGCGGCCCGCGCTGGCGTCTTGGAGGGGGAGAATGCCCCGTCCGCAGCTCCGCCACTGGCGGGGGCGCAGCCCCTGCCCTTCCCTTCCGAGGCGAATCGGAAGGGGTGCGGAGCGCCGTGTCGGCCCGAGGGACCGGCGCAGCGGCGGACCGAATAGAATCGGTCACTTCGATCTCCTTGCGCTGCCCCGTCGCAGGTCGGACCGGCCGGCCGCGCCCAGAGACAGCTTTGGTGTTGCGTTGTCGAAAACGACGGTAGAGCAAGGCTCGGTTTGGCGCAATGCACACGTTCATTGTGCAACTATCCACAGGGGCACTTGCAATCGCCGAAACCTTTGTCTATTCAGACCCAGCGCTGCACAGCGAACCGCGTTTCACGGTGCAGCCACCCGGCCAGCAGGCCTCTGCTGGGGAATAGTTCAATGGTAGAACAGCGGACTCTGACTCCGTCGATCTTGGTTCGAATCCAGGTTCCCCAGCCAAAAATTTCCTAAATGAAATCAATAGGTTGCGTGATGTGTTGCCATCATGGCAATGCCTTTATGTGCCATTGTGTGCCGTGCAGCTAAGTCCTTGTGAATACACATAAGGACAAAGGCACACGGCTGCGCCGTGGCACATGAGTCGGCACATGGCGCGGCATCAGCCGATCTAGTCCTCCCACTCCGCATAGAGATGCCCGCCGAATGCTTCAGTGACCAAGCTTCGGCGACATAGGCGTCATGCTCAATCAGTTGCCCGACGGTCGGCAGTCCGGATGAAAGCCTATGCCCTATGGCTGCTTATTTAGACGGCAACTAGCGATCCTGTTCGTCGCTCCACCCCTTCGCCCACATCAGGCCCACGATTGCACCCTTTGAGGAGGGTAGGATGGCCAATGGCATGATGATGGAGAGAGGAACGAGAGTATACAAATAGGCCATCGGGCTTGCTCCGCCCCGCAGTTCTATGTCCAGCATTACTGCCGCGATAATGTGAATCACGACCGTGATCACAACGAAAGGCAGGAAGAGCCCAGCCTTGTAGTAAGCTAATGGTTCTCCGCACTCAGAGCAGTGGTCCACTTGTTCAAGATAGTGGTGGAACAGCCAGCCCTTGCCGCATTTGGGGCACTTGCACTTCAAGCCGCGCCAGATCGCCGGCCAAGCCCGCTTCTCGCTCTCAGCATCTCTCGGATCGGACATGCTTCTCCCTTCCGCTCGATCGCTACCTCGTTGCATGGTCTGCCTGAGCGTTGGCACAAGCAAGAGGCCAAACGGCATGGGGCCTACCGACATTGGCGCGCCATTGCCGTTCCTCCCATGGGCTGGGAATGCCCTTAGGAGGCGCCTAGCAAGCTCGTGGCGGCTTTTACCCGTCAATCACAGCCTTAGCGCCCTTGCTGACTTCCAGCCAGCCCTTGTACGCTTCCCCACGCACAACGATGGAGAGTAACCTGCCAGCCATCAGAAACGCCGCTATCACTCTCTCGGTCTTCGCAACCTTACTCTTTGCATCTCCTGTCTCTGCGGAAGCTGGAGGCCTGGAAATGTGTCGGCCGGGGCAGCCGAACACCTCTGACAAGACCTGCATCGTCGATGGCGACACGCTCTGGCTGAATGGGATGAACCTCCGCCTGCTGGACTTCGACACCCCTGAACCGAGCACGGCCATCTGCGGTGGCGCCGCGGAGGTGGAACTGGCTCATCAGGCCAGCTCGCGTCTACGAGAACTGCTCAATTCCAACGATTGGACTTTGGAGACCTTCGGCAATGATCGGCACGGACGAACGCTAGCAACGATCCGTATAGACGGCGTCGACGTTGGCGATATCCTGATTTCGGAGCGACTTGCCCGGCGATGGCCGGATGGTCACGAATGGTGGTGCCGCTGACCACAAGACTCGACAGAAAAACTTTCGGATGCCAACCTTGCGAGTGTTGGGGGAAGCATCATGAAATATATTGGAATATTGCTGGCGACTTTCCTGCTGTCAGCTCCTGCATTCGGAGAAGAGCGCATCAGCCGCGCCGTTCTTGAAGAGACGGGCTTGACCGTCGCCCAGTCCTACTCCTGCCAGCCGAGGAAGACATGCGGACGCATCGGCTCTTGTCAGGAGGCGCGATGGTATCTCCATAATTGCTCATGGGGCGGGCGGCTCGACGGGGACAGCGACGGCGTGCCGTGTGAGAGCATCTGCCGGTGACGGCGCCAGGGATTGACGCAGGAGCGGAGATGGACCCCGTGCCAGCCTTATATCGAATGTCGCCACGCGAAGCGGCTCGTTTTGTGCGGAAGTGCGCTGGCGCCCTGCGATCCCACGCCAGCGATTTCCACATGGGCTGGGACAGGGAAAATGCCTTGGCGGCTTTTAACACCGTCGTTGCCATCCTGCTCAAGGTGCGAGAGCACTATCCTGCAGAGCATGCCCATATAGATGAGGCGTTGCGTCGGCATGGGTATTCCGTGCTTGAGCCGGTTATTGAGAAGTCATGGATATGGCGAGGGAGCTGATCGAGCAGCATTTGAGGCCGAGCGGTGGTTGAGGCTGTCGGTTGAAAGAGGGGGAAAGGCAGCAGCCAGAGGGGCATGAGTAAGGCGTTTGGACCAACAAGGGAAATGAGGAGACCTACCCCTGAAGTACGTTGCATATATCGATGAGGCCGGAGACGAAGGGCTCGGGAAGATCAGGGAATACGGGCGACAGGGCGGGGCGTCTCAGTGGTTCGGCCTAGGCGCAATGTTCCTTACTGCAGAACAGGATGCTCACCTTACGAAATGGCGAGATGAGATCGGCGCAATTTTCCCTCAAAGGGCGAAGCGAGATATTCACTTCCAGCACCGTAAGCGCGTAGGCGGGGCCGTTACTGGTTGAAGTTCCAGGGCATGAGGTCGGCGATCTGGCTGTTTGGCCAGCCGCCGGCGATGCGCTGCAGGGTCAGGGTGAGCCAGGCATGGGGGTCGACACCGTTCATTTTTGCCGTGGTGAGCAGCGTGGCGATCGTTGCCCAGGCGCGGCCACCGCCATCGGAGCCAGCGAAGAGCGCATTCTTGCGGGTAATGGTCTGCGGACGGATCGCGCGTTCGACGATATTGGAGTCGATCTCGACGCGGCCATCGGCAAGGAAGCGCTCGAGGGCGGCGCGGCGGCTCAGGGTATATCGAATAGCCTCAGCCAGTTTGGATTTGCCCGACAGGCGCGGCAGTTCCCGATCGAGCATGGCGAACAGCTCGGCAACGATGGGCCTCGAGCGTTCCGCGCGGATGCTGGCGCGCCCCTCGGCTCCATGGCCGCGGATGTCGTCCTCGATGGCCCAGAGCGGCGCCATGGTCTTGACCACGGCACTGGCAAAAGGCGAACCGTGGCTGGCATGCAGATCGAAAAACTTGCGCCGCGCGTGGGCCCAGCACCCGGCCAGGGTCATGGCGTCATTGGCGCCACGATCCTTGCCCAGCCGGTTATAGGCGGCATAGCCGTCCACCTGCAGGATCCCGCGATAACCATCCAGATGCCGGGCGACGCAATCGCCCGATCGGCTGTCTTCGAACCGATAGGCCACCATTGGTGGTCCTGATCCGCCGAACGGCCGATCGTCCCGGGCATAGGCCCAAAGCCAGGCGGTCTTCACCTTGCCCGAGCCCGGCGCCAAGGTCGGTAGTTGGGTTTCGTCGGCAAAGACTCTTTCGCCCTGTTTGACGGTGTGCAGGACGTATTGGGCCAGCGGCTCGAGCTCGAAGCCAAGCCGGCCCATCCACTGAGCCATAAGCGAGCGGTCCAGCTCCACACCATCCCGGGCGTAGATCTCTTCCTGCCGATAGAGCGGCAAGCCATCGGCATATTTGCTGACCGCCACCTGGGCCAGCAGCGCCTCGGTGGGGATGCCGCCGGCAATCAGGTGATCGGGCGCCGGCGCCTGCACGATACGATCCTCACCATCGGCCAGGCGATAGGCGTACTTTGGTCGGCGGGTGACGATGACGCGGAACGTGGCCGGCGTCACATCGAGGCGCTCGGAGACGTCCTCGCCAATGCTAACAGCTTCCAGACCAACGCAATCGGCCGGCACCTCTGGCTCGATAATCTGCTCGATGCGTTCCAGGTGCGGGGCAAAGCCCTTTCGAGGCCGCGGCGGACGCGGAGCGGCGCCACTCCTGTCACGTGCCTCCAGCCCAGCCTTGACCTCCTCTATGCCGGTTTCGATCTCGTCGAACACGAAGGCCATCTGCTCGTCATCGAGCGGATCGTGCCGCAACCGCTCCGAGCGCGTGCCATATTGGGCACGCTGCAGCATGGCGACGATGGAGGTCAGACGGGCGATGCGCTCGTCAGCAGTGGCGTTGATAATCTTGAGTTCGGCGATCTCGGCATGGGCAGCAGCGATCATCGCCTTGAGGGCGTCGATGTCATCGGGAAGCTGCTGCGGATCGGCCGGAACCATAGGCGCATCATGGCACAAAACGCCTCGGATTACCTGAGCTTTTGTGCCTGTGAGTCAGTCTGCCGCAGGCTTTTACCCAGCCGATTGCGGGCGGCTTACCGGCACCGAGCGCACCCGTTTCCAATCCATGCCCTCCACCAGCGACAGCAGTTGGGCATGGCTCAGTTGGACCCGGCTGTTGCCGATCCGCGGCCAGCAGAACGCTGCCTTTTCCAACCGCTTGGCGTAAAGGCAAAGGCCCGTGCCGTCCCACCAAACAATCTTGATCCGGTCTGCACGTTTGGCGCGGAACACGTAAAGCGAGCCGTTGAACGGATCGGCGCCCGCATCGCGCACCAGCCCGACCAGACCTTCAGGTCCCTTCCTGAAGTCGACCGGTTGGCTAGCCAGATACACCTTCACGCCCGAGGAGATCATGCGGACCGGACGGCGCGAAGGACACGACGAAGATGATCCTCACCAATATCGGCGCCGACCCGGATTAGCAGGCCACCAACGACAAGCTCGATGGCAGCACCTGTCATTGTCCCCGAGCTTGTCCCGCTCCTGCCGACCAGCTTCACCTTGCCCTTGTCGGCCGCATCAGACCGCCAGCCAAACAATTGCGACGGTAAAATCCCAATCTCACGCGCCAGCGCTGACACGTTCGCCCCAGGCTCGAGACTTCGTGCCACCATCTCTGCCTTGAACTCGTCTGACCACCGCCGCCGACGTGCTACCGGAGCGCCTTCAAACCTAGCCGGCACGGCTTCGATCAGATGGAAACTTTTATCCGCACGCATAGTCGCAGACATAGAACATGACACCCATCATCAACGTGAGGGGTCAAAATACCGCCGCCTCACCCGGCTAAACAGACGGGGTCAGCTTGGCGCTTACCCAGCACCTCAAGCACGAGCAAAAGATCGCTGCATGCACCCATTTGGCATCAAAGCCTTTTGGCGCATGCGTAGTCTTATCCAACAAGAGAACCATCAGGCACAGCGGCAAATACGAAATATTCAAACAGCCGCAGCACCTATATAACTACCTTGTCCGCTTCTTACTCGAGCGCCTGACCGTTGCGTGCAAACGGCACGCGACTAGATCCGGCCACGCAGAGGCGAGCCTTTCCATCACATTCTCCCGGCGAACTGGCACAGACTACCAAGTGATGGCCGAATACCTGGATCGTGTCCCTCGGCGTGGTGTAACTGAGGCAGGGCCTCCACGCATATCCGGCT
>JADGNE010000042.1 GCA_015234425.1 Devosia sp. | reverse complement strand
CAGCGCGAGTACTATCTCAACGAGCAGATGAAGGCGATCCAGAAGGAACTCGGCGACGGCGAAGACGGCGCCAACGAGATCACCGAACTGGAAGAGCGCATTGCTAAGACCAAGCTGTCGAAGGAAGCGCGCGCCAAGGCTGACGGCGAGGTCAAGAAGCTCAAGGGCATGAGCCCGATGTCGGCTGAAGCCACCGTCGTGCGCAACTACCTCGACACGCTCCTGGGCCTGCCCTGGGGCAAGAAGAGCAAGGTCAAGCGCGACCTCAACCTCGCCGAGAAGGTGCTGGACGAGGATCACTACGGGCTTGAGAAGGTCAAGGAGCGCATCCTCGAGTATCTGGCCGTGCAGGCCCGTACCGGCACGCTCAAGGGCCCGATCCTCTGCCTCGTCGGTCCTCCGGGCGTCGGCAAGACCTCGCTGGGCAAGTCGATCGCCAAGGCGACCGGCCGTGAGTTCGTGCGCATGGCGCTGGGCGGGGTTCGGGACGAAGCCGAAATCCGTGGTCATCGCCGCACCTATATCGGGTCCATGCCCGGCAAGATCATCCAGTCGCTCAAGAAGGTTGGTAAATCCAACCCGCTGTTCCTGCTCGATGAAATCGACAAGATGGGCCAGGATTTCCGGGGCGATCCGTCCTCGGCGCTGCTCGAAGTGCTCGATCCCGAACAGAACAACACGTTCAGCGATCACTACCTCGAGGTCGATTATGACCTCAGCGACGTGATGTTCGTGACGACGTCGAACACGCTCAACATTCCGGGTCCGCTGATGGACCGCATGGAGATCATCCGCCTCTCGGGTTACACCGAGGAGGAAAAGCATGCGATCTCCAAGCAGCACCTGATCCCGGAAGCCGCGCGTGAGAACGGCATCGCCCATGGCGAATTCGTGCTCAACGACGAGATGCTGATGAAGGTTATTCGCGGCTACACCCGCGAGGCCGGCGTCCGTAACCTCAAGCGCGAAATCTCCAAGCTGATGCGCAAGGCCGTGACCGATATCGTCCGCACCAAGGTCAAGTCGGTCGAGATCGATGACGAGCGTCTGGCCAAGTATCTCGGCCCGGCCATCTTCAAGCACGGCGAGATCGAGGCCGAGGCACAGGTTGGTCTGGTGACGGGCCTTGCCTGGACTTCCGTGGGTGGCGAGCTGCTGACCATCGAAGGCGTGATGTCGCCGGGCAAGGGCCGCATGTCGGTCACCGGCAACATCAAGGAAGTGATGAAGGAATCGCTGACCGCCGCGACGGCCTATGTGAAGTCGCGCAGCATTGATTTCGGCATCAAGCCGCCGCTGTTCGATACGCGGGATATCCACGTCCACCTTCCGGAAGGTGCAACGCCCAAGGATGGTCCGTCGGCTGGTATCGGCCTCGCCACGGCGATCGTGTCGGTGATGACCGGCATCCCGGTCCGCAATGATGTCGCCATGACGGGCGAGATCACGCTGCGGGGCAGGGTGCTTCCGATCGGCGGCCTCAAGGAAAAGCTCCTTGCGGCGCTCCGTGGCGGCATCAAGACCGTGCTGATTCCGGAAGAGAATGTCAGGGACCTCCAGGAGATCCCCGATATCGTCAAGGAAGGCATGGAAATCGTGCCGGTGAGCCGGATGGATCAGGTCATCGAGCGGGCGCTGGTGCGCAAGCCCGAGGCGATCGAGTGGGACTTTGATGCCCAGCCGGCCGTGGCCACCAAGGCCGATCCGGCTGATGACACCACCGCTGGCCTGACGCACTAAGCGAACCAGACCAATATGACATGTGAGACGGCGGCCTTCGGGCCGCCGTTTTGCGTTGGTCTGCTGCCACTCGTTGTCAGCATGGGGCGCCGGGCGCGCTTGTCACACGGTAGCCAACTCTGTACTCCAGCATGCCGCCAAGCCACGTCCGGGAGAAGACAATGAACAAGGCCCTCGTCGTCATTCTCGCCGCTGTGCTGCTCGATGCTATCGGTATCGGGCTGATTTTTCCCATTCTGCCGGCGCTGCTGCGCGAAGTAGGGCACACGGACAATATCTCCCTGCTGCTCGGGATCATGCTGGCGCTCTATTCAGCCTGCCAATTCCTGTTTTCGCCGATTCTGGGCGTGCTCAGCGATCGATTCGGGCGACGCCCGGTGCTGCTGCTGTCTCTGGCGGGGGCTGCCATCGATTATCTCGTCATGGCGTTTGCGCCCCACCTCTGGGTGCTGGTGCTGGGTCGGGCGATCGCCGGCGTCACCAGCGCCAATATGGCCGTAGCCACCGCCTACATCACCGATATTTCCAGCGAGGACGAGCGCGCCAAGCGATTCGGGTTGTTCCACGCCATGTTCGGCGTTGGTTTCATCATCGGGCCGGTGCTTGGCGGCATTCTGGGCGATATGTGGCTGCGCGGGCCGTTTCTCGCCGCAGCAGTCCTCAATGGAATCAATCTGGCGCTGGCGTTTTTCGTGCTGCCCGAATCGCGGCCGGGAAAGCGCGACGCGCGGTTTAGCTGGGACACGCTTAATCCATTCAAGCCGCTGGCCTGGGCTTTCAGCTTCAAGGCGCTGATTCCACTGATCGCCATTTTCCTCATTCTGAACCTCGTTGGCACTGTCTATGGCACCGCCTGGGCGCAGTTCAGCGAGGATGTCTATGACTGGAACGGCATGACCATCGGCCTCTCTCTCGGGGCGTTCGGGGTGTTCCATGCCCTGGCGCAGGCCTTTCTCACCGGGCCGGCGGTCGAACGGCTGGGGGAACGCTGGGCGCTGATCGTCGGCATGGCGTTCGAGACAGGCGCTCTGCTGACCCTGGCCTTCGCTGGGTATGGCTGGGTGCTGTTTGCCATGGCGCCGGTGTTTGCACTGGGGGGAATCGGTATGCCGGCGCTGCAGTCGCTGACGACGCGTCAGGTCGATTCGGAGCGGCAGGGGCAATTGCAGGGGGTTCTTGCGAGTGTGGTGAGTCTTGCCGCGGTGTTCGGGCCGCTGATGTTCAGCCTGATCTATGCGGAGGTTCGCGGATTTTGGCCTGGCCTCGTGTGGATCGTCGCAGTCGTCGTATATCTCTCGGCGCTGCCGTTGCTCCTTGGAATCAGGAGAACGCAAAATGTGGCGGAAACCGGGTCCGAATGACGGTGGAAACCCCCGAAAACCGGTCAATACTGGCTTGTCGCTCCCAATTTTCCGCGCCATTAAGTTTTCCGTACCGTCCGCCCCGCAAAACACGCGGAAATCCTTGCCTTTCAGCTAGAATCGACCAAGGGTTACCGAGATTGTGGTTCGCCAGCGAGGGCGGGCACTCACTGTGAGGATACGCTATGAACAAGAACGATCTGGTTGGCGTCGTTGCCGACAAGGCTACGATCACCAAGGCGCAGGCCGCTGAAGCGGTTGACGCAGTGTTCGAAGCCATCACCGCCGCTCTTAAGGCAGGCGACGAAGTTCGTCTGGTCGGCTTTGGCACGTTCGCCGTGTCGCAGCGCAAGGCTTCCACTGGCCGCAATCCGGCCACTGGCGCCGAAATCCAGATTCCGGCTTCCAACCAGGCCAAGTTCAAGCCCGGCAAGGGCCTGAAGGACGCCATCAACTAAGCCTGTTTCAGGTTCGATCCTCGAGCGGCCCCGGGCGTTCATCGCCGGGGCCGTTTGTTTTTGCACAATGCCTGTTGACGTGCGAAGGCGGGCACCCTAACAAGGCGCAACTCCGCACAAGCGGCGGGGGCGATTAGCTCAGTTGGTAGAGCGTCTCGTTTACACCGAGAATGTCGGCGGTTCGAGTCCGTCATCGCCCACCATTTTTCCCCTTACATTTCCGTCGCATACAGGCCGCTCCGGCGTTCCGCCTCAGGTCGAGCTTTTAGCTCCCGAGTACAGTGACGTCGGCAGTCATGGTTCGAAGCGATCCGGATGCGTTCGCTGAGACGAGCGTTCGGGCCGATGCGCTCATCTCCCGTTCCATGCACGTCAAGAGGGCCCTCCTACAGGACGGGACTTCTGCGGGGAGGCGTTGGATCGACCCACCCACCAGCGGTCAAAGGCGTGGTCCGATTCATAAAAAGGGGTGTTCGTGCACAAACTTGCGATTCCGGCGAATGCCGGATCTTCGATCGAGGCCGAATGAAAGCGCGGGACACTCCGCTGTCGACAGCACGGCAAAATCCAATCGCGACACTCCGGGGACTTTGCGCGGTATTTGCATGGGATAGGGGAGGGCTGTGTATAAAAATAAGGGAGAGGATGAAGGGGCCTTTACAACCGAAAAGCTGGTCCCTATAGAGAACCCACGTTGCGCGGATGACTTGTTCGCAAGCGCTGCGGGAGTAGCTCAGTTGGTTAG
>JADGNE010000041.1 GCA_015234425.1 Devosia sp. | reverse complement strand
AGCCGGATATGCGTGGAGGCCAAGCCTCAGTTACACCACGCAGTGGGGCACGATCTTGCAACGTTGCCACAGCGGCGTCCGCCGGGCCCATCTCTTCACGCATCACAGAGATGCCGGACCTGGCATCGCGGATCAGCTCAAAACGGCGGAATGGCCCGCCCTGACGCACATCGGCGCCGTCGCGCCTGGACACAGTGTTGCGGCGCCGATCAGGCCCGAAATAGCCGCTCGCCTCGTAATAGACCTTCATCTCCCCGACCTGATGCTCGAGCCTCTCGCGCAATTGCGCGCGAGACTGCGGCAGGGCAACCACGTCATCGAACCCCATGTTGGCGCAGGCCATGGTGGTCTCGATCGACGGATGCTCGGTCAGATAGATCAGCGGCGAAAAGCGAACGCTGGGCTGGTCGCAGAACCGCACCGCTGCAGCAGTCGCGCGCAACTGCCTGGGGTCGGCGACGGATGAGCAAAGGATGAAGCAGATCGGGTTGCGCGCGATCTGCTCGGACACCTGCGCGATGCCGCGGAAAGACGACACGCCAGTAAAGCCAATACCACTGACCAGATCAAACAGGGCGGCGCAGCGATCATCGTCCGGCCCGGCAATATAGACATAGGCATCCATTGCGAGCCCCCGACGCGTCTGGATTTCTCTCGCGGCGAATATTAGGCGCAAACGTCTAATTGTGCACTAACGAGGGGCCAATTTGCCTCCAAACCTGGCAGAAATGATCCGTGCACAAAAAAGCCGCCCGAAAACGGGCGGCTGCAACGTCGGTTGAGACGTTGGAAGGATTACATCTTTTCGATGCAGACCGAGGTCACGCCGCGATTGCGGAAACCCAGTTCCGAGGCAGCTGCCTTGGAGAGGTCGATGATGCGCTTGCCGTGGAAAGGACCACGGTCATTGATGACAACCTGAATGGACTTGCCAGAGTTCTGGTCGGTGACACGCAGCTTGGTGCCAAATGGAAGGGAACGATGCGCCGCCGTCATGGCGTTTTCGTTGAAGGTCTCACCCGATGCGGCCTTCTTGCCGTGGAAGCCGGGGCCATACCAGGATGCGCCACCGCATTGTGCATGGGCTGCAGTCGCGGTGACGGCGAGAACTGCCGCACACAAGGCGACGGAAACGGCTCTTCTGATCAATGCTCTATGCTCACTGAAGTTATCGATGAGCGCTGAGTAAGGGGGCCGAGCGTCGGGAATAAGGGCAGATTGTCCCTAAATGCCCCCGGCCGCCGGCACTGTTGCAGCTTTGCCGCACAGTTTTGGGTCTACTTGATTAACCATTGGGTCTGAATTGATCGATGCTGTAGAATGAGAATCTCTGTCCATTAATATTTTTCCGATTCACCGCCGGGATTCAGCGCGGCGGCGGAACCACGTTCCAGATTGTGTCGGATGGGCAACGGTTTCATCAAACATCTGTGAAATCGCTGAAATCGCCTCATCCGCCCGGTGTGAATAACGTGGAAAGCGGCGCGGGCGGCCAATTGCGATGAGATTGTGACAGGACTCAGCGCCGGAATTTCGTCTCCCAACTGTACGCGCCAAGCTCGCAGCCTGCTCTAACGGCTGCCTGATCTGCTGCCCCGTGGTGTCGAAAGTGCAGTTTCTCGTTCGTCCTTGTTCCAAGCGCTGGGTCGCAGCACCCGCGCAGCAAGAGGAGAGACGAGATGACCTATGTCGATGGCTTTGTGGCGGCTGTACCGCGTGCCAACAAGGAGCTTTATATTGCCCATGCCCGTGCGGCGGCAGAGCTGTTCCTGAAATGGGGGGCGCTGCGCGTGGTCGAGAACTGGGGCGATGACGTGCCCACGGGCGAGCACACCGATTTCCAACGCGCCGTCGGCGCCAAGGATGACGAGGTGATCGTCTTTTCCTGGATCGAATATCCGGACAAGGCGACGCGGGACATCATTCAGAAGCGCATGATGGAGGGCCCGGAAATGGCGAATTTCCCGGCACTACCGTTTGACGGACAACGCATGATTTTTGGCGGATTCACTACGCTGATGGCGCTCGACTGAGCGCCTGCGCCCAAGGGTCGAGAGCCCCGCTGGTCAGCGGGGCGCGCGCTTGGCGAGAATGCGCTGAAGGGTGCGACGGTGCATGTTGAGACGGCGTGCCGTCTCGGAAACATTGCGGTCGCACAATTCATAGACGCGCTGGATATGTTCCCAGCGGACGCGATCGGCCGACATGGGGTTTTCCGGCGGCTCGGGCTTGTCTTCGCCCGTGGCCAGAAGCGCATTGATGACGTCGTCGGCGTCGGCGGGCTTGGACAGATAGTCCATGGCGCCGAGTTTGACGGCAGTGACCGCGGTGGCGATGTTGCCATAGCCGGTCAGCACCACGGCGCGGGCATCCGGCCGCTTCTGATGCAGCGCGGACACCACATCGAGGCCATTGCCATCTTCAAGTCTGAGGTCGACGACAGCGAAAGCGGGTGGCTTTTCACCAACGGCGACAAGCCCGGCGGCAACGGTGGAGGCCGTTCGGACGTCAAAACCCCGGCGCACCATGGCGCGCTCAAGGCGGGTGAGGAAAGCCAAGTCGTCATCGACCAGCAAAAGGCTGGGATCTGTGGCCAGTAGGTCTTCGATCGTGCTCATGCCTTCTCCATATTCTGTCGAGGCCTCTACGTCAAAACCCGAGTCGCGGATTGCTTGACAACGGTGTCACGGCTCCAAACGATCCGCACCTGTGCGTGACCATCTGCATTTTCATTGCTGAAGGTCAATTTCGCCCCTGTTCGCTCGAGCAGGGTCTTGGCGATGAAGATGCCGAGGCCCAGCCCGCCCGGCTGGTCCGCATCGGCGCCCTGCGGGTCGCGTGGGCGGCTGGTCAGATAGGGCTCGCCCAGCCGGGTGATGAGTTCAGGGGCAAAGCCGGGGCCGTCATCGGTGATCAGCACCACAATACGGCTCTCGTCCCAACTGGTTTCGATGCGCACGGTCTGGACAGCAAAATCGGTGGCATTCTCGATCAGATTACCGAGGCCATAGAGCAGGCCGACACTGCGCGGAAAGATCGGGTCTGGACCGGCGACGCCCTGGCTGTCGAACAGAATGACTTTGCCGCGTCCTTCGTGATGGCGCGCCACTTCGTCGAGCACATCGCTCAGGGAAGCTTCGGCAAAGGGATCGGTGGGGTCGGTGCCGCCCAGATTGCGCAGCTTGGCAAGGATGGCGCGGCAGCGCGCCGCCTGGGCGATGATCAGTTCGACGTCCTCTGCCAGCTGGCTGCCCTCGTCCACATCGGCGCGCATTTCCTTGGCGGCAAGGGCGATGGTCGAGAGCGGCGTGCCCAGCTCATGGGCCGCCGCTGCCGCCATGCCGTCGAGCGCGGAGAGCTGTTCGCGGCGTGACAAGGCCAGTTCGGTCGCCGCCAGGGCGTCGGCTATCAATCGCGAGTCATTGGCGACCTTGCTGGTATAGGCGGAAATAAAGGCGATGCCACAGACGATGGCCACCCAGATGCCAATGACGAAAATGCGGTCAAAGGCCAGCTCGTGCCCCGGAACCCATGGCAGTGGCATATGCACCATGGCAACGATTGACGCGATAACTGCCGCAAACAGGGCAATGATGAGCGTTTCGAGCTGCGGCAGTGTCGTCGCCGATACCGAGACCGGCGCCAGCAGCAGCAGCGAGAACGGGTTCTGCAGCCCGCCTGTCAGGGCAAGCAGGCCCCCGAGCTGGGTGAGGTCGCAGGCCAGCAACACCGCGGCAAAGCGCGGCGAGAGGTTGGCGCGCGAGCCATAGCGCCAGACAAGGAAGATATTGAGCAGCGCCGACAGGGCGATCAGCGTCATGCATTCGAGCAGGGGCAGCGGAAAGCCCAGGCCGAAATGAACGAAAAACACGCCAACGGTCTGCCCTGCTATCGCCAGCCAGCGCAGCAGCACAAGCGATTGCAGGCGCAACGGGCGCCAGTCGGGCGTCATCTCGAGGCGCGAAGCCGTTTCGGTACTCATATGAATAGGGCTCCAGTCAGGGCAGGCGCGGCGCCATAGGGACAAAAAACACGCATTTCAAGCAGTAAAACCCAATAGGCACATTCTTGATCCTGTCAAAGCGGGGACCAAATTAGTTCCATCGTGACTGGGAGACGAAACGAAATGAACACAGCAATCATCAAACCGCAATGGTCGCCTCTGACCATCGCCCTCATGGTCCTCGGCTTTATCCTCTTCTGGCCCATTGGCCTGGCCATTCTTGGCTACATCCTGTGGGGTGAAAAGTTCGGCGGCTCCGCCGAAAAGGCCCAGGCCTACTGGAACAAAGGATGCGGCTACATGCGAAACAACACCAAGCACCACGGCTTCGGCGGGCAGAATTTCGCCTCGACCGGCAACGCCGCCTTCGATGACTACCGCGCCGACCAGCTCAAGCGTCTCGAGGAAGAGCGCGCCCGTCTCGATGCCGAGATCGACGCCTTCCAGGACTACATGGCCAATCTGCGCAAGGCCAAGGATCGCGAAGAGTTCGATCGCTTCATGAGCGAGCGCCGCGGCAACCGCCAGGGTTTTGGCGACACCAACCAGGAAAACTGGGGCAACAACGGCTAAGGCCGGCCCCTTTCCTTAGTCCATATGGTCCTCCCCTGTGACCTCACTGACGCCCCATCCGGGGCGTCTTTTTTTTGTGATCTCTCACCTCGGCCCGCCCCCGATTATCGGCCAGACGGGCGGCGCGTTTCCGCCTAGACTGCGAAAACCGATTCTTTGCGGCCGTCCATGTTCTCTTTCCTCCGTCAGAAATCAGCACCGCCGGCTCGCACCCAGCTCGATATCGACGGACGGGTCGTCGACGTGACCGTGCGGGTGAGCAAGCGGGCGCGCGCCTTTCGCCTGTCGATCCCGGCAAAGGGTCCCCTGCTGACGGTGCCGGAGAAATCCCGCTGGAGCGATGCCGAGGCGTTTCTGCACCGTCATCGCCATTGGCTGGGTGCCCGCCTGCCGCGCACGCCTTCGGCGCAGAGCCTTGTGGTCGGCAGCCTTGTGCCGCTGCGTGGCGTGCCCCACCAGATCATCGGCACCGGCGCAGTACGGGGCCGTGTCGCAATCGGGGAGACGGACGAGGGCCCGGCTCTCTTCGTACCGGGCGCGCCGGAGCACCAGCCGCGACGGCTCTATGACTGGCTCAAGAGCGTGGCGCTGGAAGAGCTGACAGAGCGCAGCGATTTTCACGCGCATCGCCTCTCGGTCAGCGTCAAGCAGATCCGGCTGCGCAGCCAGTCGAGCCGCTGGGGCTCCTGCTCGTCGGCCGGCGCCATCAACTACAATTGGCGACTGATTCTCGCCCCGCCCTTCGTGCTGGACTATGTCGCGGCGCATGAGGTGGCCCATCTCGTGGAAATGAACCATTCAGAAGCGTTCTGGGCGACGGTCGAGAGAACCCTGCCCGACATGGACCGGGGGCGAGCGTGGCTTAAATCACACGGTCGCCAGCTTATGGCGTGGCAACCGCCGCAGGCTGACCCCTGAGCGACGTCTTGCCACTTTCACGCCCCAATCATAGTCGCTAGAGCAGAGTTATGCAGCGTCTCGTGGCCCTCATTGCCGTCGTCTTTGCCTTCGCGACCGTCGCGGGGAGCACGACTGCCTATGCCCACCGCTATATCAGCACCCCGATCGTGGTGCTCAACATGGTGGACGCCGAAAACGTCTCCATCCCGGTGACCGTAACTGTCCAGCGCGGCGAAGTTGATCTCGGCTCGGGCATAATCCTGCCCTTCGGCTCGCTCTACGCGATTACCGTGGACGCACAGATCGCCCTGATCCCGGCGGGACGAGACGCTCCCACTGCGGTCCACCTGGCCCATGGGCCCTACAGCACTGCCGACCGGCTGCTCCGCCCACCCCGCGCGGCCTGACACCAGCCCCACACGTCTCAGTTTTCAGTCTCCCCAATCGCTAGGCCCACCCGGGCCAAGGACATATTATGCATTCTGTTACCGACGCGACCCTGTCGCGCCGCGCCCTGTTGGCTGGCCTCGCCAGCCTGGGTGCGCTGACTCTTGCCGGCTGCTCTACCACGGGCATCACCCGTAGCGCCATCGCCCCCACGGAGCCGGTTCGCCGCGCCGTGCCGCCCGAGGTCCTCGCCATGTATTCGGCACGCCCGGAAGAAGAATATCCGGTTCCGGCTGCCGACGTATCCAATCTCGATCCGATCTACTGGCGCCAGGAAGTCGACAACCCCACCGGCGAGCCCGGCGGCACGGTGGTCGTCGATACCGCAAACCGCTTCCTTTACTGGACCATGCCGAATGGCCGCGCCATGCGGTATGGCGTCGGCATTGGCCGCGCGGGCTTTGAATGGGGTGGCCGCGCCCACATCGCCTATAAGCGCAAGTGGCCGATCTGGACCCCGCCGTCGGAAATGGTGGATCGCCAGCCCGAACTCGAAATGTATCGCCATGGCCAGCCGCCGGGCCTGCTCAACGCATTGGGCGCCCGCGCGCTCTATATCCACCAGGGCAATCGCGACACCATCTACCGCGTGCACGGCACCATGGATGTCGCCACCATCGGCAAGGCGGTCTCTTCGGGCTGCGTGCGCCTGATCTTCCAGGATGTCATGGACCTGCACGACCGCGTGCCCAATGGCTCGCCCATCGTCGTGATCCAGAGCCAGGCGCCGACACAGCCCCTCGCCGTCTGATCGCCAACGGCTGGCACGCATCAAAAAGCCCCGGCAGGAATGCCGGGGCTTTTTCACGTGTCCCGACGCGCAAGCGCGATCCATCCGAAGACGGGGAGTAGCACCAGAAACGCACTCACCACGCCGGGCATGAGGCTGCCCGTATAGACGCTGAGGGCCAGGTGCGAGGCGGCGTTGACCAGCATCACGACCGCCACAACCTTGAGCCCAGCGCCCATCCAGCGGCGCGGTGAAAGCTGTGCCATGAGCGCAAAAAGAAACGCCGCGCCCATAAGGAGCACGGCGGTGAACATGAAAGCGTTCGAGCCGGCGGACCAGTTGAACCCGGCTGTTTGAGGATGGGCCTCCGCCCAGCCGGGAAGTCCCAGCGCGATCTCCTCGGCATTGTGGATCGACAAGGCCAGGGCGGCGGCCCATGCCCGGGCCGCCAGTGTATTATTCGCCAAAGATGAGGTCCATCAACGTGCGCTGTGCACGGGGCTGTTCGTAGACCTGCTCTGGCTGCTGCACGGGTGCCGGTGGCGCGAACTGGGCATTGTTGTCGACAAACACCTGCTGGTTCTGAACCGGCTGGCTCGGCGCAAGCGGCGCGCTTGGCACCCAGACCTGCTGGCCCGTCGTCGGATCCACCACCAGCATCATCGGCATGCCGGTTTCCGGATCGATCGGCGCCTGGCCAAAACCGTTATTCTGGTCCTGCAGCGGAAAACCAGTGACCGGATCGATGGCCTGACCGCCACCATTGAACTGGTTGGCGTCGACGAATTGCTCGACCGGCAGGCCGGTGGCGGCGTCAACCATCTGGCCCGACTGGATCGACGGATTTGCCGACTGGATCGGGGCAATACCCTGCATCGGCTGGCCTGTCGACGGGTCGATGGCAATGATCTGCCCGGTCGCGGGATCGACCATGGTCTGCACCGGCTGGCCGGTTCCGCCATCGACATATTGCACCTGCGGCTGGCCAGTGGCCGGATCGATGATCGGCTGGCCGGTGTTGAGGTCGATCAGCTGCTGCGGGATGACCTGACCGGCATAGGAGCCGCCCGGGATCTGCACCGGCGATTTACCGGCATGGGCCTTGGTCATGAACTCGGACCAGATGGCGACCGGGACGTTGCCGCCCGAGAGCTTAGTGCCCTTGTTGTCGTCATTGCCCAGCCACACGCCGGTGACCATGGCGGATGTATAGCCCACAAACACCGCGTCGCGGGATTCCTGGCTGGTGCCGGTCTTGCCGCCGAACTGCCAGCCGCCCAGATTGGCGCCACGCCCCGTTCCCACCTCAACGGCGGTTTCAAGCATGTCGTTCATCTGCGCGAGGACATGCGGGTCGATAACCCGGCCCGGGCCGGCATTGGAGGCCTCATACAGCGCTGTGCCATCCTTGGAGGTGATCTTGGTGATCACATTGGGGATGACGCCATTGCCGCCATTGGCAAAGGGGGCATAGGCGCTGGTCAGCTCGAGGAGGTTCACTTCCTGGGTGCCGAGGCCGATCGAGGGCACTGGCGTCATGGCCGAGGAAATGCCCATGCGGGTCGCCACATCGATCACCGCTGCCGGGGTCACGTCGATGGCAAGGCGACCGGCAATAGTGTTGAGCGAATAGGCGAGGCCCTGCCGCAGCGTCACCGTGCCGGCATATTTGCCCGAGGCATTGCGCGGGCTCCAGCCATTGTATTCAAACTGGGCGTCCTCGGCGAGGGTGTCGGGCGTATAGCCCTTTTCCAAGGCGGCGAGATAAACGAAGGGCTTGAAGGCCGAGCCGGGCTGGCGCTTGGCCGTCACCGCGCGGTTATACTGGCTGGCCTGATAATCGACGCCGCCGACCATGGCACGGATAGTGCCGTCGACATCCATCGCCACCAGCGCGCCCTGGGTAAAGCCGCGCTTCGGACCTTCATTGGCCACCGCTTCGCGCACGGCGAATTCGGCGTCCTTCTGCATTTTCCAGTCGATGGTGGTCTGCACCACCACGTCGTCCGAAATCTCGCCGATATAGGCCGTCATCAGGCTTTCGACCCAGTCGGCGACATAGGACTCGGAGCCTGCCACCACGGTGCGGACGCTGGACTGATCCGAGCTGATCTGCGCCGCGTCGGCTTCTTCGCGGGTGATATAGCCTTCCTGCGCCATGAGATTGAGCACGAGGCGCTGGCGCTCGATGGCGCGCTGCGGATTGGCCTTGGGATTATAGGCGGAAGGCGCCGGCAGGATGCCGACCAGCATCGCCGCCTGTCCAAGCGACAGGTTTCGCGCCGAGACGCCGAAATAGGTCTGAGCCGCCGCTTCGATGCCGGTCGCGCCGGCGCCGAAATAGACTCGGTTCATATAGAGCTCGAGAATTTCCTCTTTCGAGAAATTCTGCTCGAGCCAGATGGCGAGGATGGCTTCCTGCACCTTACGGCCCAGGGTCTGGTCCGGCGTCAGGAAGAGGTTCTTCGCAACCTGCTGGGTCAAGGTCGACGCACCACGGGTCACGCCGCGGGCTTCGAGCATTTCCAGCGCCACCGAGGCAAGGCCGATCGGATCAACGCCAAAATGGCTCATGAAGCGCCGGTCTTCCGAGGCGATGAAGGCCGCGGGCACATAATGCGGCAGTTCGCGGAAGGTGACAGCTTCGCCGCCGGTCTGGCCGCGATTGGAGATCAGGCTGCCGTCAGCGGCAAGAATACGGATATTGGGCGGACGCTCAGGAATCGCCCAGGTGTTCGACGAGGGCAGCTGGGCCCCGTAATAGACAATGACGCCGATGACGGCGAGGCCGCCCCAGAGACAGGCGACAAAGCCCCACCACAGAAGACCCATGAGGAAACCGCCGGAGCGCGAACGGCGTTTTTTCGGGCGAGCGGCCTCGGCCTTGCCGCGGCGCGGCTCTTTCTTTTCCTTGCGCGGCGGCTTAGGCGGCTTGCCGCCACCAGCACCGCCACCAATGGGTCCGCCGGAGCGCTCGTCGTCGACGAAAACGCCAACAGACTGGCCCAGCGATGGCTCGACGCGCTGGCCCTTGGCTGCACGTGCCTGCGGCTTGCTGGTCCTCTTCGGGGGGCCACCAACGCGATCATCGGCCGAAATGCGGAAGTCCATCGAGCAATCTGTCCTTGAAGGTCTTAAGCCGCTTCTACTCTTTTCACCGCAGGAGGGAAAGAAAAGGTAAGCGAGAGGTTAAGGAGGCTGCGATCACGAACGCGCTCACCACCTCTTCGCGGCACTACCATATGATTGTCATGGAAAAATGTGGCCGGTTTATGTGAGTTTCCGGCCATTTTCGCCGCGAAGCTACGCGCGCCTTGCAGGAACCACATTGATCGGGCCATGAAAGCACATGCGCTTCGTCTTAGCCCTCCTCGCCGCCTTCGTCCTTTCGGTTTCCCCCGCAACTGCCGACGCTCTCACTCGAGCCCTCAACCGGGCCATCGCGCTCTTCGACGCCGCCGCGCCGCAGATGGGCGAGGCCTTTGGCGTCGACCCCCGGCAGTATCGGGATGCACTGGTGATGGGCAAGTTTGAGCGCGGCGGCCAGACCATCTCGCTCTATTACGAAGAAAAGACCGATCCGGCCGGCCATTGCGGCCGCTTTGCCGCCTATACCATGCTGCCACCCCGCGACGGTGTCGTCCGCCTCGTCGTCTGCCCGCGCTTTTTCAGCCCGGGTGCTGACGCGTTGCGCACGCTGACCGTGCTGCACGAGCTGGTCCACGCCGTCACCGATGCCAATGAGTGCCGGGCGATGGCCTATGCCGCTCGCATCCAGCAGCGCGCCACCGGGGCCTTCACCCCGGTGGACGCCTATTGGCAGGCCAATAACTGTGCGGCGTCGGCTTTTTCCCTGCCATAGAGCCTTTCACCGCATCGATGATGCGATCAAAGGCTCTAAGTTCTCTTCTTGTCGCGCTTCCGAACCGGAAAAGTGGCGTCCACTTTTCCTCGAAAGCGCTCTAGCGCCAGCCGAGCGCCGGCGCGACGTGCTTGAGAATGCTCTCGATGACATGGGCGTTGTAGGCGACGCCCAATTGATTGGGCACGGTGAGCAGCAGCGTATCGGCTTCGGCGATGGCCTCATCCTGCCTCAGTTCTTCGATCAGTCGATCCGGCTCGCCGGTATAGCCACGACCGAAGACGGCGCGCTTTTCCGGCTCGATATAGCCGAACTGATCTTCCTCCGGTGAGCCATTGCCGAAATAGGCGCGGTCCTCATCCGAGGTGATGGCAAAGATCGACCGGCTGACCGAGACACGCGGAGCTCGCTCGTGGCCCGCTTCCGCCCACGCCTCACGATAGGCCCGGATCTGATCGGCCTGCTGGACATGGAACGGCTTGCCGCTCTCGTCGAATTTGAGGGTCGATGACTGGAGGTTCATCCCCAGCTTCGCCGCCCAAATGGCCGTGGCGTCGGAGGCAGCGCCCCACCAGATCCGGTCGCGAAGGCCCTCGGAATGCGGCTCGAGGCGCAAGAGGCCCGGCGGATTGGGGAACATCGGGCGCGGATTGGGCTGGGCAAAGCCCTTCCCCTTGAGCACTTCCCAGAACACTTCGGCGTGCTGGCGCGCCATATCCTGGTCGGTCTTGCCCTCTTCGGGCGCAAAACCAAAATAGCGGTAGCCATCGATCACCTGCTCGGGCGAACCGCGCGAAATACCCAGCTGCAGCCGACCGCCGGAGATCAGATCAGCCGCGCCGGCGTCTTCGGCCATGTAGAGCGGGTTTTCGTAGCGCATGTCGATGACGGCCGTGCCGATCTCGATTTTCTTGGTTTTTGCCCCGATGGCCGCGAGCAGCGGGAAGGGCGAGGCGAGCTGGCGGGCAAAGTGATGCACGCGGAAATAGGCGCCGTCCGCGCCCAGTTCCTCGGCGGCCACCGCCAGATCGATGGATTGCAGCAAGACATCGCTGGCCGAGCGCGCCTGGGAATTGGGCGCGGCACTCCAATGGCCGAAGGACAAAAAGCCGATCTTTTTCATGTCAGTTCCAGTGCGCATGGCGTGTCGTTGCTGTTGAGCTAAGCGCCGCCGCCCTCTCGCACAAGTGGCGCGACAGGAACGGATTGGTGCCCGCCAGCGAACAAAGCCTAGTAGGCGAGCTCGGTAAACTGCGCCTCGCGGCTGTCGTAGATCAGCACCTTGCCGATCAGCGGCGTGCCGATGCCGGTGATGAGCTTGATCGCCTCCATGGCCATCAACGTGCCGATAATGCCGGTCACCGGCCCCAGAATGCCATTGGCCTCGCAGGAAGGCAGATCCTTATCAGTGGCGGCATCGGCGAAAAGCGCCTCATGCCCTGGCCCGCCAAGATGGGGCGCGAACACTGTCACCTGCCCCGAAAACATCGACACCGCCCCGGAGACCAGAGGCTTTTGCAGTTTTTCAGCAGAAGCGGCCACGAGCCGTCGGGTGATCAGATTGTCCGTGCCGTCCAGAACAAGGTCATAGGCGGCCAGCACCGGCTCGATATTTTCGGCGTCGAGACGCAGGTCCAGCGCGTCGACCGCAACCTCCGGATTTAGGGCGTGTGCATAGGCGGCGGCGCTCGCCACCTTGCTGGTGCCAACACCGGAACTGGTGTGCACGATCTGGCGATGGAGATTGGTAAGGCTGACATCATCGTCGTCGACAATGCCGATGCGGCCGAAGCCGGCTCCGGCGAGATAGGCCAGCGCCGGGCTCCCCAATCCGCCAGCTCCTACGATGAGCACGCTCGCCGCCTTCAGCCGCTGCTGACCCGCGCCACCAAACCCCTTCAGGACCAGCTGCCGTGCATAGCGGCGGGTTTCCTCCGGCGTCAATTTTGCGTCACTGGCCAATGGGCACCGCGATTAAACGCCGGTCGGGCCCTTCAAAGCCGCCGGAATAGACCGACACGATGGCCACGGCAGCGGAAATGTCCTGAGCCCAGCCGGGCTGCACCACGCTGTGCAGCCGGTATTCGAAAACGCAGCCGCGCGATTCGGGCAGGCGCTTGTCGCGATGGATCACCCGCTCGCCATCACCCTCTTCCAGAATCAGCGCGAGACCCAGCGGCGCTTCGGAAAACCAGTCGCGGCACGGCAGCGGCGATTTTGCCGTAAAACTCTCGAGCCGCAGGGTCTGGTCCGAGGCCGGCTCGCTCAGGCCATAGCCGGGGACGCCGAAACGAAGCTTGGTGAAATCGGCCTCGGCCGCGCCGTCGCCGTTGAGGGCCAGAATTTCGACCGGTTCGGTGATGCCGAATTTTTCGAGGACGTCCGCGGCACCTTCAGCGCTTTGCTTGCGCGCTGCGCCGAGGCCGACCTCCTCATCCTCGATCCGCACGGTCACCGGCGTGCCCGGCACCCATTTGTCGGCCGCAAGGTCGATGACGAAAATCTCGGAGAAGGCAAAACCGGATCCGTCCTGGATGCCGAACTGCTCGAAGGCGAAATATTTTGCATCCGGCGAAAAGCCGATGAAGTCGATCAGCGCCCTGTCCCCGGCAAGCGCAGAGGACGCAGACAGCGCAAGCGCCGCGACGAGGCTAGCGCCCCGTCGAACCAAAGCCGGAACTTCCCCGCGTCGTATCATCGAGCTCCTCCACCACCTCAAAGGCCGGCTGGGTCACCGGCGCCACCACCATCTGCGCGATGCGCTCGCCGCGGGTGATGACGAAGTCGTCCTCTCCCAGATTGATGAGAATGACTTTGACCTCGCCGCGATAGTCGGCGTCGATGGTACCGGGAGAATTGAGCACCGTCACGCCATGGCGTGCGGCAAGGCCCGAGCGGGGCCTCACCTGGGCTTCAAAACCGGGCGGCAGCGCCATGGCAAAGCCACAGGGCACCATGGCCCGCTTGCCCGGCGCGATGGTCAGCCGCTCGCCTTCGGCCAGCGCGGCGCTGAGATCTGCGCCGGCCGCGAGTGCCGTGGCCGCCACCGGCAGGGCGAGGCCCTCACCATGCGGCAGCCATTTGAGGCCAATGCTGACCTGGTTAGGGCTCAAGGCGTGCGCACCAGGGCAAAGAGATCAGCCTCAAGACCGGTCTTGCCGTCAAAAATGTCCATGAAGTCGAGCACGACCGTGGCCGACTTGCCGTCGCTGGACTTGTCCATATTGGTCTCGAGAATTTCCTCGCCCGAGATCGACAGAGTGATGGTGCGGCCTTCGAACATGGCCGTCATCATGGCGCGGGTTTCCTCGTCCATTTCTTCGCCGGCGCCGACTTCCTGCTCGATGCCGTTCATGGGCAGGGTCACGCGAACGAGGTTCGGGCCTTCTGCGGTGAACACCATGCCGTTGTCGTCATCGCCTTCGGCCAGATCGGCAAAGGGGCCTTCCTTGATCTCGACGCAGATCGCTCCGCCGTCATCAGTCTCGGTGATCGTGCCTTCGGCGCAGAAGGCTTCTTCGCCGTCTTCGGCACCCTCATCGTCGCTCATCGACACCATTTCGTAGAATTCGGCACTGACGATCTGCGTGGTCGTGGCGCGCGCCGTGGCGTCGCTGCTCAGCGCGACTTCCATCTCGACGTCAATGCAGCCGGCCAGCGTCAGCGCCATCACCGAAACGGTCGCCAACTTGGCGATGAGTTGAACCTTCATTCTATGCTCCCTCGAAATTTTTTACTTATCTGTTCGGCGTTTAGTGGAAGGGGCTCCGGGTGGCAAGGCTGCCGCCTCAGGAGAGATCCAGCATCCGCCAGATGAGCACCAGCACCAGAACGAAGACACTGCCCAGCACCGCCAATATGCCGGCGCGCATCCAGCCATCGGGCGGGCGGCGCATCAGGGCGCGATGTTCGGCCATGGTCAGCTCGGCCTGGGCGATCAGATTAGGCACGCGCCCGAGCGCCGTGCTCATGCGCGAGACATGCCCGGCAAGGTCCTCGATCCGGCCGATCGGGCCTTCCTCGCGGCGCAGCCAGTCGCCGACCACAGGCTCGGCCACGGTCCAGATATCGAGATCGGGATCGAGCGTGCGCGCCACGCCTTCGACCAGCACCATGGATTTTTGCAGCAGCACCAGTTCGGGTCGGGTCTGCATTTCGAAGAGTTCGGTGATGGCAAAGAGCTGCCCCAGCACCCGCGCCATGGAAATGTCGGAGGCCGTGCGCCCATGCAGAGGCTCGCCAATGGAGCGGATGGCGAGGGTGAAATCCTCAACCGACTGGTGCGGCGGCACATAGCCGATGTCGAAATGGCGTTGCGCTACCAGGCGATAATCCCGGGTGATGAAGCCGAAGAGAATGTCGGCGAGGAATTTTCGCTCGTTCTTGTTGATCCGGCCCATGATGCCGAAGTCGACGGCAATGACATCGCCGGTGCGCGGATCGGCAAAGAGATTGCCCGGATGCATGTCGGCGTGGAAGAAGCCGTCGCGAATGGCGTGGCGCAGGAAGGACTGCAGCACCTTTGCCGCCAGCGCCTTGCGATCCACACCTGCCGCATCGAGCGCGGCATGGTCACGAATGGGAATGCCTTCCACCCAGGAGGTGGTGAGCACATTTTCGGCCACCTGGTCCCAGTGCACACTCGGAATGACGAAGCCGGTGTCATCCTTTATGTTCTCGGCCATTTCCGAGATCGAGGCGGCTTCGAGCCGAAGATCGAGCTCGAGCCGCATCGAATGGTCGAGCGTCTGGACCACATCGACCGGACGCAGGCGGCGCGAGGACTTCGACCAGACCTGAGCAATGCGCGCGCCAGTATAGAGGCTGTCGGTATCGGCCCGGAACCGGTCGCTGACCCCGGGGCGCAAAATCTTGACGGCGACGGTCTGCGGCAGCTGGCCCGGCGCGCGAAGGCTCGCCCTGTGCACCTGGGCAATGGAGGCAGCGGCAATCGGGGGGCTGATCTCGGTCAGCGCCTTGGCCTTCTCGCCAAGCGCCGCATCGAGGATCCCCGGCACCAGTGCCGAATCGAAGGGCGGCATGCGGTCCTGCAGCGCCGAGAGATCGGCCGCCGCCTGCACGCCGACAATGTCGGGCCGGGTGGCGAGCGTCTGGCCCAGCTTCACATAGGTCGGACCCAGCTTGTGGAGCGCTGCATTGAGCCGCTCGATGCGTCCGGTGCGTCGGACACTGGGGCGCTCAACGATGCGGCCCATGGCAATGCCGGCCTTCATCATCGGCGGCAGCGATTCGACCGGCAGCACGGAGAGCGCGCCTTCGCGGGCCAGAACCCAGCCGGCGTTGACGAGGCGGAAAAAAGACCCAAGACCCATGCGCTAGAGTTTCCAGCCGGAGAACAGGGTCGCAATATTGCCCGTCATGGAGGTGTGCTTGACCCGCTTGAAGCCCGCCGTCGCCATCATCGAGGAAAAGCGCTGCGGATCGGGGAATTTGCGGATCGACTCGATGAAATATTGATAGGGCTGCGCATCGCCCGTCACCACCTTGCCCATGGGTGGAATCACCCGATCCGAATAGAGCTTGTAGGCGGCGTCGAGCAGCGGCACGTCGACCTGGGAGAATTCGAGCACGAGGATACGCCCGCCGCGCTTGAGCACACGATGGGCCTCGTTGAGTGCGGTCTGCACGCGCGGCACATTGCGAATGCCGAAGGCGATCGTATAGGCGTCAAAGCTGTTGCTCTCGAAGGGCAGCTCTTCGGCATTGGCTTCGACAAAGCTGACCTGACTGGGATAGCGCCAGGTCCGGGCCCGTTCGGCGCCAACGCGCAGCATATCCGAGTTGATGTCGGACACCACGACCTCGGCATAGCCATGGGAGGCATTGACGATGCGCTCGCCGATATCGCCCGTGCCACCGGCCATATCGAGCACGCGGTAGGGACGGCTGCCCGAACGGGGCGCGGCGAGGTCCGACACCAGCGCGTCCTTCCAGAGCCGGTGCACGCCCATGCTCATCAGGTCGTTCATCAAGTCATAGCGGTCGGCGACGTCGTGAAAAACCTTGTTGACCAGACCCTGCTTGTCCTCAAGCGCGACGGTCTGTTCACCGAAGTGGGTGGTTTCTCGGGTCTCGGTCATGGCTTGGCTCGATGCACTTTGTCGTGGACACGATATGGTTCGTCTTGGGCGGCACCATATATAAGGCGACGCTGATTGCCCATGCCACAATGCCGCACAGGCACGAAGGAGATTTGCCCATGCCCGAATTGCCCGAGGTGGAAACCGTCCGTCGCGGGCTCGAGCCGTGGCTGGTGGATGCGCGCATCGACGCGGTCCGCCTCAACCGCCCCAATCTGCGTTTTCCGTTTCCCGAGGGTCTCGCCGCCGCCCTTGAGGGCCAGACCATCGTCAGCGTGGGTCGCCGGGCCAAATATCTGCTGATCCAGCTATCTGGCGGCAAGATCGTGCTCAGCCATCTGGGCATGACCGGATCCTGGCGCTTTGCCGAGCATGGCATCGACAAGCCGCCACGCTATTACGAGCCCGGCACCGAGCCCAAGCACGATCACATGGTCTGGGAGATTTCTCACCCCAAACACGGGGCCAGCCATCTCATCTATGCCGATCCCCGACGCTTTGGCTTTATCGACCTCATGGATGACCTCGAGGACAGCCCCTATTTGCAGGGGCTCGGACCCGAGCCGCTCGGCAATGATTTTCATTCCGCGGGCATGGCCGAGGCTTTTGCCGGCAAGAAGGCCCCGATCAAGGCGGCCCTACTCGATCAAAGGGTGGTGGCGGGGCTGGGCAATATCTATGTGGCCGAGGCCCTGCACCGCGCCCATATCCTGCCCACGGTCCATGCGGGCACGCTGGTGACCAAGACCGGTCGCCCCAAGAAGGCGCTCGAGGACCTCTCCCACAGCGTGCGCCAGGTCCTCATAGAAGCCATCGAGGTTGGCGGCTCGACCTTGCGGGATTTTCGCAATGCGGAAGGCGGCTCAGGCTACTTCCAGCACAATTTCGCCGTCTATGACCGCGAGGGTGATCCCTGCCCGACGCCGCTCTGTGGGGGAATCGTCACGCGCATCGTCCAGTCGGGGCGCTCGACCTTTTTCTGTCCGGTCTGCCAGAAGGCTCCGTGAGGCGCCAAAGCCTGAATCCTGTTGACGCTCTCCAGGCTTTCCCCTATAGACCCCACCACTTGGGCGGCAGTGGGCCGCCGCTTTCATTTTACTCCGGCCGGCCGCGTCGCTTCGTGCGCATCCTGCCGGTTGGACGCTCCAAGAGGACCAAATGGCCAATACGCCGTCAGCCAAGAAGGCGACCCGCAAGATCGCTGCCCGTACCGCAGTCAACAAGTCGCGCCGCAGCCGCGTGCGCACCTTCATCCGCAAGGTTGAAGAAGCGATTACCGCTGGCGACCACGCCGTTGCCTTCGCTGCCCTCAAGGCAGCCGAGCCGGAAATCCACCGCGCAGCTACCAAGGGCATCGTTCATGCCAACCTGGCAGCCCGCAAGGTTTCCCGCCTCAACAGCCGCGTCAAGGCGCTCGCTGTCTAAGCATTAGCCGCGGCGCCGGACCGGCCGACGCGGCAATCTGAAAACGGGCTCCGAAAGGAGCCCTTTTTCTTTGCCCGTCCCCCGACCGAGCTGCCGTTGCCAGCTTGTCATATGACATTCTCCTGACACCTCTGCCGGATCTGTCCCACACTGGGCCAGGCATGAAAAAGCCAATCTTCGGAATGGCTTAGCGCTCCTTCACGCAAGTCTTTCCCCAGATCGTGCACAGAGCGGAGCCCAAAATGCCGCAGGCGCAAAAATAAATTCTTCACCATTGGCGGGGCACTAGAGGGGGCGATTCTGCATTGAGTCACAAGCTCTTGTGGAAAGCGTCTTTTCCCCCTTTCGCGAGGGGGAAAACCACACTTCGGAGTCAAGCCCCTATTTCATCGATTCACGTGTTGCGGGTCCAAAATCGTCCCTCTAAAGTAACTCTACCAGCGCAGGAAACGAGGCCTGAACGGGCGCTCGGAACTGAGCCGGATTTTACTTACGGGATGTAGCATAGGGGTCGTCCGGCGGATTATGTCGGGACGGCAAAGGGTCAATATGACAAAATTGGCAGGGCCGTATGCAGCCGGGTTTTTGCGGGAGACCGCAGTAGAATAGACCTCCGACCGGGTTAGGTCGGACTTCAAGGGAATGGTCGATAGGGAGCGGCGGGCAACCGCCGGAGGGGTTTTTGCGTCCGGTTTTCCGGGCGCCGAGCAATTTCGTCTGCCTTCGGGGAGACGAATTTCAATATTGGCATTTGAGCCCAGCGCAATTTGCGGAACGCCGGGCCGAGAAACAGGGCAGATAACAGTGATGCGACAGGCAACAGCGGGAAGGGATGATTGGTCAACGGCCGCCACTCCCTCCCTTCCCCAATCCAGCTCAAGCGTTGTTCCTGTCATGACCGATACCAATTCCGAATCCCAGCGCGAACTCTGGAACCGGGTGCGCGCCCGCCTCAAAACGGCTGTCGGCGAAGATGTCTTTGCCTCCTGGTTTGCCCGGCTTGAGCTTGAAGAGCTCGTCGACGACCTGGTGCACCTGTCCGCCCCGACCCGCTTCCTCTGCTCCTGGGTCCAGTCCAATTACGCCGACCGCATCGTCGAGGCCTTCCGTCACGACGTTCCCGAAGCGGGCCGCCTGCAGGTCACCATGCGGGTCAATGGCCAGGCCCGCCCGCGCCTCTCGGTCGCTCCCGCGCCGGTCGCTGAAGCGCCAGTGGCCCAGATCGCCGGCCCCGCTTCCGCTGACACCGCACCCGCTGACAAGGCCGCAGCTGCTCCGGCAGCGCCGCGCATGAGCCGCGAGCCGGCCAAGGGCGACGCCCTTTCGGGTAGCGCTATCGATCCGCGCATGACCTTTGACAGCTTCGTTGCCGGCGATGCCAATGAAATGGCGCTGGGCGTGGCCAAGCAGATCGCCAATGCGGCGATCAACAACACGGTCACATTCAACCCTGTCTATATCCATTCGACCGTGGGCCTGGGCAAATCGCACCTGCTCAACGCCATTGCCCACGCTGTCAGCCAGGCCGATTCGACCAAGAACATCGTCTATCTGACCGCCGACCACTTCATGTACCATTTCATCACCGCCGTGCAGCGCCAGTCGGCGCTCGGCTTCAAGGAATGGCTGCGCAAGGTCGACCTGCTGCTGATCGACGACATGCAGTTCCTGCAGGGCAAGTCGGCCACTGAATTCGGTCACACGCTCGGTGCGCTTCTGACCGGCGCCAAGCAGATCGTGGTGGCCGGCGATGCGCCGCCGCGCGATCTCGAAATGCTCGATGAGCGCGTGCGCTCGCGCCTTTCGGGTGGCCTTGTCGTGCCGATCTCCAATTTCGACATCGACCTGCGTCGCGCCATCGTGCAGCGCCGGGCCGAACACGCCACGGCTCGCTTCGGCATGCACTTCCCGCTGCCGGTGCTCGACTATGTCGCCCGCGCCGTCACCAGCCACGGCCGCGACCTCGATGGCGCCGTAAACCGTCTCGTCGCTGCCAACCAGTTGACCGGTGAGCTGATCACCGTGCCGCTGGCCGAAAAGACGCTGGCCGACCTGATCCGCGCCCGCGACGCCAAGCGCGTCCGTATCGAGGACATCCTCAAAATTGTCTCTCGCCACTACAAGGTGCCGCGCAACGAACTGCTGTCCGCCCGCCGCTCGCGCGATGTGGTGCGTCCGCGCCAGATCGCCATGTATCTGGCCAAGGCGCTGACCAGCCGCTCGCTGCCCGAGATCGGTCGTCGCTTCGGTGGCCGCGATCACACCACCGTGCTGCACTCGGTGCGCAAGGTCGAACAGATGATCAAGGACGATCTCGAACTCGGCCAGGAAATCGAACTTCTGAAGCGCATGCTCGAGGAATAGGCGCGACATTTTTCCCGCACTATCGGTGCGAGAAAGCGCTGCCGCCGCTCTTTCGAGGCCCCAGCTTTTACAAGCCTCTGGCAGCCCCTCATTTTTATGATGAGGGGTTGCGCTCGTTTGGCCCCAAGGCGATGCTTCGCCTTAGCGCCCGGGGGAAATAAAGCTGGGCACTCTTTGGTAACGGCCATGTTTCGGCCCGAACAAGGCGGCACCAGCGGGGGATGAATCGCTTCTTATTTGCCGTCGCCCTGGTTTTTTCCCTTTCCGCTCCGGCCTTCGCCCAGCAGCTGACCCCCGATGCCTATCTCAAGCAGAGCCAGGCCATCGCCATTCGCGTGCAGCAGCAGCTGATCGACTGCTGGAATGTGCCGGAAGGCGCCGAGGGCCTCAGAATTGCGCTTGATGTCGGCTTTTTCGGTAATGGTCAGCTTGACGGAACGGCGGTTATTCCCGCTGAGAGCCTCAAGCAGGCCAGCAAATATCCGGTCCTCGCCGAAAGCGTCCTCAGGGCCGTATCCGACTGCACACCCTTCACCGGGCTCGAGGAACTTGGGGCCGGAACAATGGAGCGCTTCTCCATCACCGTCTATTTCCAGAGCTGATCCACAGTTTGGCGACCGGCAAATCCCCGCTGGCCTTGCCAATTCCTTATGAAACTGTAAACGTCCTGCCCCGGCCCTTCGCCGGTTTTGCTGTCGCCTATCGCCAGGAAAGTGCCGCTATGAAAGTCACGCTCGAACGCAATCACCTGCTCAAGTCGCTGAGCCATGTGCATCGGGTGGTGGAGCGCCGCAACACCTATCCGATCCTGGCCAACGTCCTGTTCAAGGCCAGTGAAGACCATATCGAGCTGCGCGCCACGGACCTCGACATCGAGGTCACCGAGAGCGTGCCGGCCATGGTCTCGACCCCCGGCACCACCACGGTACCGGCCCATACGCTTTATGAAATCGTGCGCAAGCTCGCCGACGGCGCCGAAGTCCGGCTCGAGACCGATGGCGGGGAGAACATGGTTCTCACCTCCGGCCGCTCGCGTTTCAATCTGGCCTGCCTGTCGCCCGAGAGCTTCCCCGATCTCAAGTCCGGCGCCTTTGCCCATGAGTTCGACATTGCCGCTGCATCGCTGCGCGAGCTCATCGAACGCACCCAGTTCGCGATCTCGAACGAAGAGACGCGCTACTATCTCAACGGCATCTATTTCCACGCCGTCGAGAATTCCCAGACCGGCTGGCTGTTCCGCGCCGTGGCCACCGATGGTCACCGCATGGCCCGTGCCGAGATCGCAGCCCCCGAGGGCGCCAGCGGCATGAGCGGCATTATCGTGCCGAAAAAGACCGTGGGCGAAGTTCTCAAACTGCTCGACGGCGTCGATGGTGACGTTCATGTCGAGGTTTCGGACACAAAGATCCGCTTCACCGTCGGCCCGGTCGTGCTGCTGTCCAAGCTCATCGAAGGCACGTTCCCCGATTACGACCGAGTGACGCCCAAGAACAACGACAAGCAGATGATCGTCGACAAGCAGGGCTTTGCCATTGCCGTCGACCGCGTCTCGACCATTGCCTCCGATCGCGGCGGCAAGGCGGTCAAGCTTGCCGCCCATGACGGCCTGCTCGAACTCTCGGTCACCAATCCTGACCATGGTACGGCAAGCGAAGAACTGGCGGTCGAATTCGAGATCGAGAATTTCGAAATCGGCTTCAACGCCCGCTATCTGCTCGACATCGTCAGCCAGATCCGCAGCGAAAGCGCGATCTTCCTGTTCAACGACGCCAACTCCCCGACCCTGGTCAAGGAAGAAGGCGACGCCAACGCCCTTTACGTCCTGATGCCGATGCGCGTGTGATCGGGGCGTGTCCAGCACTCACCTTGATATCCACCCCCCTCACCCGTCTCGCCCTTTGGGCGATCCACCCTCTCCCTCCAGGGGAGAGGGGCAGGCTGGCGATTGCCAAGAACGCGATACCCCCCTCTTCCCTTGAGGGAGAGGGTGCCCGAAGGGTCACCGAATTCGCTACCGAATTCGGTCGGGATGAGGGGTGTACTTCCTCTGGCGGTCCGGGCCGAGCGTTGGGTACCAGCAAATCATGATCCGCCACATCTCCCGCCTGCGGCTCACCGCCTTCCGCAATTACAGCGCTGCCGCACTCGACCTCGACGAGCGCCATCTGGTGCTCACCGGCCCAAATGGCTCGGGCAAGACCAATCTCCTCGAAGCAATTTCTGTTCTGTCGCCGGGGCGCGGGTTGCGCGGGGCGAGTTTTGAGACCCTGCAGGCGCAGGGCTCTGACATGGGCTGGGCAGTAGCCGCAACCATTGAGACCGACAATGGCCCCGCCGATATCGGCACCGGCGCCCTGCCCGAGGGCGGTCGGCGCGTGCGCATCAATGGCGCCAATGCCCGCTCCATCGAGGCGATGAGCGACTATATGCGCGTGCTCTGGCTGACGCCGGCGATGGACGGGCTCTTCTCCGGCCCGGCAGGCGAGCGCCGCCGCTTCCTCGATCGGTTGGTGACGACGCTCATTCCCTCGCACTCCTCCTCGGTCGCCGATTTCGAAAAGGCCATGCGCCAGCGCAACAAGCTGCTCGAAGAGGGCGGCGACGCCCATTGGCTGGGCGCCATTGAGGCGCAGATGGCCGAACTGGGCGCCTCCATCCACCTGGCGCGTACCGACAGCCTCAGCCATCTCCAGAGCCTGATCACCGACAGCCTTGAGGACGCCAGCTTTCCGGCCGCGCTCCTTGCCCTGACGCCGCTGTTCGAGACCGGAGCAGAACCGGCCACATCGGCAGCGCTCGAGGCCGAGCTGGCGCAGCGCTGGCATGCGTTGCGCGGCCTTGATCGGGCTGCCGGGCGCACCACATTAGGGCCACACCGCGTCGATCTCGAAGTGGTGCACGCCCAGAAGGCCATGCCGGCTGCCCTGGGCTCCACGGGCGAACAAAAGGCCCTCCTCATCGGACTGATCCTTGCCCATGCGCGGCTGGTGCGCCTGCGGACCGGGATCGTGCCCTTCCTGCTGCTCGATGAGATCGCCGCCCATCTCGATCCCGAACGCCGCCGGGCGCTGTTTGCGGCCCTCGACGGGCTGGGCACGCAGTGTTTCCTCACCGGCACCGACCCGCTGCTGTTCGAGGCTTTGGAAGACCGGGCACAACGCATCACGGTGCGCGACGGACGCTTGACGCACGAGTAATTTTTACTCTTGCCAGCCTCTGGCGCCCCGTTACGGACCAGAGCAAGCCCTGCGGCCCAAAAACTTGTCCTTATGCCCAGCAAAAGCCTTAAAAACCGGCAATTTTCTTGGGGTTCAAGCCCCATTCCGCTAGAACTAAAAGACTTCGAAAAGGACTGATTCGGACCCCATGAGCGAAGCCGAAAACACCACCCCGAACGAATATGGCGCCGACAGCATCAAGGTGCTCAAGGGTCTCGACGCGGTGCGCAAGCGCCCGGGCATGTATATCGGCGACACCGATGACGGTTCGGGCCTGCACCACATGGTCTACGAGGTGGTCGACAACGCCATTGACGAGGCCCTTGCCGGCCACGCCGATCTGGTGACGGTCACGCTCAATGCCGATGGCTCTGTCACCGTAACGGACAATGGTCGCGGCATTCCGGTGGGCATCCACAAGGAAGAAGGCGTCTCGGCGGCCGAGGTCATCATGACCCAGCTGCACGCCGGCGGTAAGTTCGACCAGAACTCCTACAAGGT
>JADGNE010000040.1 GCA_015234425.1 Devosia sp. | reverse complement strand
CGGCCTGTCACGCCGGAGGTCGCGGGTTCGAGCCCCGTCTCTCGCGCCACCCTTTCACCGAGATATCCGGTTGATTTAAAGGGTTGGCGCCCTCGGCGAATGAGCCGATTTTTCCTTTCTCTTCCGTTGCTGCACCCTCCGGTTGTCATATCGGCGTGAGGGGGATGTTTCCCGCAGGAAGCTGCGCGATACTGGCTGGGTCAGTCTTGAGCTGACGTTTTGCCGGTGCACCCATGGAAAGCTTTCGTCTTCGTCGCCGTTCCGTCCTTGCCGGCCTTGCAGCATTGCCTGCGCTCGGATTGCTGCCGTTCGCGCGGTCTGCGATGGGGCAGGAGCAGCCGGTCGTTATTCCACCACCCGATCAGGATCTCGCCGAGGAGGGGAGTTCGGCTGTCGCCGTTTTTGCCGGCGGGTGTTTCTGGGGCGTGCAGGGCGTGTTCCAGCGGGTGCGTGGCGTGCGCAATGCGGTGTCGGGATATTCGGGCGGTGCGGCCGAGACGGCGTTCTATGAGATCACCAATCGGGGCGACACGGGGCACGCCGAGAGCGTTGAGATCACCTATGACCCCTCCGAGGTCAGTTACGGCAAGCTTCTGCAGATCTACTTCTCGGTGGCGCACAATCCGACGCAACTGAACTATCAGGGGCCGGACCGGGGGACGCAGTATCGATCTACCATTTTTTACCGCGATGGCGCGCAGGAGAAGGTGGCACGGGCCTATATCGCCCAGCTCGACGACGCGGACCTGTTCGAGGGGCCGATCGTGACCACGCTCGAGCCGCTCGATCGGTTTTACCCGGCCGAGCAGTACCATCAGGATTTTCTGACGCTCAATCCGACCTGGCCCTACATCGTGCATCACGATCTGCCCAAGATCGCCGCGCTGGAGGCTTTGTTTCCTGAAGAATTCCGCGCCGATCCGGTGCTGGTGGGGCAGTTGCCGCAAGTCAGCGGGTAGGGGTGTTGCGCTGCGGCCACGATCGGCCGACGCCTTGTTTTGGCCCTCTGGGGGTCCGTAAGTGGACAGAAAGCCAGCCCATCTCTTTGCGGGCGGGCAGGGGTGCACCGTGTTGCACGTTTGCATCCCTCGCCTGACAGAGAAGGCCATCGACGGAACGGCCGCCGCCAGGGGGGCGTTTCGTTGCCCAGATGGTCCAGTAGTAAGGAGACAAGCGATGCGCAAGTTTACCAGGATCGCCGTGGCGACGATCGCCACCGCCATTCCCATGGGGGCAGTGTACGCCGCTGACCTCATCACAGTACCGACCAGCACTCCGGTGGAGATGCCCGTCTATGAAGAAGCCGGTTTTGACTGGAACGGCTTTTATGCCGGCGTCTATGGCGGCGTGCAGAACAGTGAAATCGGCGGCACGCAGTATGGTCTGGGTGTCCAGGCCGGTGTGAACGCCCAGTTCGACTTCTACCTGCTTGGCGCCGAAGTTGCCGTGCAGGGCATTACCGGGGGCAATGTCGAAACCAGCTACGGCCAGATCCTTGGCCGCGCCGGTCTCGTCGTCACCGATAATGTCGTAATCTATGGTGCGGGCGGTTACGGTATCGACCTCGGCGCGCCAGAAGAGCAGGACGCGCTCCTGGGCGGCGGCGTTGAACTGGCGGTCACCGACTCGATCTCGGTGCGGGCCCAGTATCTGCATGCCTTCCCGACGCAGGGCGACAACCCCAAGGATCAGTTCACGATCGGGGCCAATTTCCACTTCTGATCGCGACAGAATCCGAGTCTCAACAGGTGGCCCCGATTTTCGAATCGGGGCCATTTGCATTTCGGGCAGAAATGTGGCAACGTCCAAATCGCTGGCCACATTAAGGCACTATTAACGACACTCAATCGTCGTGAAGTGGGGGGATGTGCCGGAAATTTGTATCAAATTGGACCAATTGCGCGACTTTGGTGCAACACCCCGCGCAAATGGTCATCAAATTTTATCCGCACCGCCCAAATTGCGTTGGTGTGGGGTTGTCTTAGCGTGTCCCCTGAGTCATGTATCAGCCGACTACGGTTAACTCTATGGGAGTGCAAGATATGTTTGTACGTTCGCTTTCGCTCGGCGTTGCTGCCGCTGCCCTGATGGTTGGTGGTGCTTCTGCTGCTGACCTGATCATCCCGACCACCCCGCAGCCGATCTACGAAGCCGCTGGCTTCGATTGGGAAGGCCTCTATGCAGGCGTGCGTCTCGGTGGCCAGTTCGTCGGTACCGATCCGGCTGGTTATGCCGCTCAGGTCAACAACACCACCTACGGCGTTGTCGGTGCTGCTGTCGGCGTGAACTTCATCCCCGTCGACCCGATCCTGGTTGGCGTTGAAGTCACCGGTGACTACCTCTGGGGCAACAACGTTACCTCCTCCAGCGAATTCTTCGCTAACCTGCGCGTTGGTGCTGTCGTGACCGACGCTGCCCTCGTCTACGCCATCGGTGGCGTTGGCGTTGCTAACACCAACAACGTTTCGACCGGCGTCTACCAGCTGGGTGGCGGCGTTGAATTCGCAGTGACCGATGCCGTCACCGTTCGCGGTGAACTCGTTGGCCAGGGCGACTTCAACAACGGCGGCGACTTCTTCTCCGCTGCCAAGGCCACCGTCGGTGTGTTCTACCACTTCTAAGAATCTAGGCTGAGGGGTCACCCCCCTCTGCCTTCTGTTCTTGCAACCCAATTCGGCGAACCGAGAAATCGGTTCGCCGTTTTGGTTTTTGCAGGGCGCGCTGTGTGTCTGGCGAGATACACTTGCTTGCGAACTCTTGAGCGGCATCAATTGTGAATTGTGTGGGGATTGCGGCGAAATACCGGCTCTGCCAGTCTTGCTGCATCTACTCCTGCTCGAGGGCTAAAATGACTGTACGTGCACTTCTCGTCGGCGTGTCCATCGCCGCGCTTGGTTCTGTGGCAGCCTCGGCTGCTGATCTCTACATTCCCACAACCCCGCAGCCGATCTATGAAGCTGCCGGTTTTGACTGGGAAGGTCTCTATATCGGCGCCCGCGTCGGCGGTGAGTCGTACAACAACATCGGCTATGGCGTCATTGGCGCCGCGGTTGGCGTAAACTTCATCCCGGTCGACCCGTTCCTGCTCGGCCTTGAAGCCACCGGCGATTACATCTGGGGCAATGGCTTCGGTGCCGGCGAATTCTTCGCCAATATCCGTGCCGGTGCCATCGTGACCGATGCGGCGCTCGTCTATGCAATTGGCGGTGTTGGCGTCTACACGAGCAATGGTGTGACGGTCAGCGAATACCAGCTCGGCGGCGGTGTGGAATTCGCCGTGACCGATGCGGTCACCGTTCGCGGCGAGATCGTCGGCCTGGGTGACTTCGACAATGCCAATGATCCCTTCTTTGAAGGCGCGAAGGCGACTGTCGGCGTGTTCTACCACTTCTGAGAATCAACTGGCCGACGAGTGTCAAGTTGGCCAACTTGATTATGCGACATTTTGCAATGGCGGTTCCGAGAAGGGGCCGCCATTTTTCGGCATGGGTAGGGCAGGCGAGGGGTTGGAGCTGAAGGCTCGAAAAAGTCAGGTTATGCGGCGATGCGTGCCAGATCTGCTCCGGAAACGATAACAGTGTCCCAAGTAATCTCAGAATAGAAAAAAGATGACCTGTGCCATCATGTTTTCTTTCCCTTGAAACCGTCCCTACGAAGGTCTAAGCCCTAGCCATCAAAAGAAGCGTCGGTTCGCTGGCCCCAATTGCTGGCAGACCCACGTATGCCGGCTCTCCGCCGGTGCAAACCTTAGGCTGCCGCATGACTGATTTGCTCAGCAATTATCTGCCCATCGTCATCTTTGTCGGACTTGCCGCCGTTATTGGTCTGGCGCTCCTGGTTGCCCCATGGCTTGTTGCCCACAGGCGGCCGGATCCGGAGAAGGTCTCGGCATTCGAAGCAGGCTTTGAAGCTTTTGACGATGCGCGCATGAAGGTCGATGTCCGGTTTTACCTGGTGTCGATCCTGTTCATCATCTTTGACCTGGAAGTGGCTTTCCTCTTCCCGTGGGCCGTGGCGTTCCATGACATCGGCTGGTTCGGCTTCTGGTCGGTCATGATTTTCCTCGGCGTGCTGACAATCGGCTTTATTTATGAATGGCGTAAGGGAGCTCTCGAATGGGATTGAGCCAGGCCAATTCGACTTTGGTTACCCCGCGTCCCACCGGGGCGCTGGATCCGGCAACCGGCAAACCCATTGGCGCTGACGATCCGTTCTTCACCGGTGTGAACAACGAGCTCGCGGACAAGGGTTTTCTGACCACCACGGTGGCGCAGCTCATCACATGGGCCCGAACCGGGTCCCTCATGTGGATGCAGACCGGTCTTGCTTGCTGCGCCGTCGAGATGATGCAGATGTCGATGCCGCGCTA
>JADGNE010000039.1 GCA_015234425.1 Devosia sp. | reverse complement strand
TCTGGATGGTGCGCGGCTTCTTGCTTTCGGGCAGTTCGCGCTTCAGTTCCAGATGCAGGAGGCCGTTTTCGAGGCTGGCGCCCTGAACTTCGACATAGTCGGCCAGCTGGAAGCGCAGCTCGAAGGCGCGCTCGGCAATGCCGCGATGGAGGAATTCACGCTTGGTGTCACCGGTCTCGGTCGGCTTGGCGCCCTTGACGACCAGGGAGTTTTCCTTGGTCTCGATGGCGATGTCGCCATTGGAGAAGCCGGCAACCGCGATGGAGATGCGGTAGGCGTCTTCACCGGTGCGCTCAATGTTGTAGGGCGGGTAGGTCTTGGTTTCCTGTGCGCCCAAGCTATCGAGACGGTTGAACAGGCGGTCAAAGCCGACGGTGGAGCGATAGAAGGGCGAAAAATCGATGGTCTGCATGGTACACATTCTCCGTAAAGCAACGTGGTTGATGTGCCGGCCGATGGCGATGCTCCCGTAAGTGGCGAGCATGAGATCCAGGGGACCGGTGTTCCCGGAAACCCGGCGAACAGCACAGATGTAGGGACGCGTTTTCGCGGTTCAAGAGGGTAGCGTAGCCGGAAAACTGCAGGAATTTTCGAGGGGCGAGACTGTGGAGGGACAGCCTGTGTCGATCAGCGAATTTACCGAAAACCTAACGGCTGCGGCGAAGGGATGCGGTCTCTTCGAGGGTCTTTTTCTTGGCGGCTCGCATGGGCGCGGGACGGCCGATGCGTGGAGCGATATCGATCTCGTGGGTCTGGCTCCGGCAGAGCGCCACGACGCAATCATAAACTGGTGGCGCGGCTGGCTCGAGGCGCGCGAGCCGCAGATTTACTTCCATGTGCTCAAGCGGGGTGGGACGCTGATCAATGCGATCGGCCAAAGCTGGCTGCGGGTTGATATCAGCCTTGCCGAACCCTCCGGACTGGGGCGAAGGGCAAAGGACCAGCTCATGCCGCTGGTCGATCCGAAAGGTCTTTATGCGCGCCTGCCGCAGAGCCTTCCCGGTTATGTGGCTGATCCGCGTAGGGTCGAGGATATCGTCACCGAATTCATCCGCGTGCTGGGGCTGACCCCGGTGGTCCTGGGGCGCGAGGAGTGGGTGGTGATGATGATGGGCACAGGATTGTTACGCGACATGCTCAGCCAGATCATGCAGGAGGCGCTGAGCGTGCCGGATCGGGGCGGCATGCTGCATCTGAGCCGGCTTCTGCCGGAAGCGGAAATGAATGTGCTGCTCAACCTGCCCTATCCCGGGCCGCAGCGCGAGGCGCTGATCTCAGCGCAATTGGCCATCGCCGGCGCCTTTTTTCCGCGTGCCCGCCGGTTGGCGCAGGCGGTGGGCGCAGAATGGCCCGCAGCGTTCGAGGCGGTGACAAAGGCTCGTGTCGCCGAATTTATTGGCCGACGTGCTGATACGCTCTGGCCTTGACGGAACGCGCGGCAGGTATAGGCTCCCCCCATTCCACGCAAATCGCCGGGCTGAACGCTAAATGAATGGATCTGTTGGATTCTATTCAGAGTCTTGCGGGTAGAGACGGCGCGATGAGTGACCTGCAAGTCACTTGTCGTTCAGGAGGACCCGTCATCCGCCCCCCGCACGGGACCGAAATGAAAGAAAGCCAGCATCTCCCAGTAGGGATGCTGGCTTTTCTTTGTTTACCAGCAGTGTTTATCGTGCCCGCGTTCAGCGCGGAGGCAGCAATTGACCGCCCAGGTCGACCCACACGGTCCCAAACTCGCCGTCACACCATCCAATCCGGTTCCGGAGGGGGTGCGGCTGGGCTATCTCGAGACTGTCGATCGCGTGCGGTTGCGCTACGCGATCTGGCCGAAATCGGCGGGCCCGCATCGCGGGACTGTGTGTCTCGTGCAAGGGCGCACCGAATATATCGAGAAATATTTCGAGACCATCGCCGACTTCCAGTCGCGCGGCTTTGCCGTCGCCACCTTCGACTGGCGCGGGCAGGGCGGCTCGCAACGGCTGATCGGCAATCCGACGCTGGGCTATGTCGATCATTTTGATGACTACTGGAGCGATCTGCGCAGTTTTCACGCCAAGATCCTGCTGCCCGATTGTCCGCCACCCTATTATCTCGTCGGCCATTCGATGGGTGGGTTGGCGAGCCTGTTTGCCGCAACCCGCGACCGGATGATGTTCGACCGGGTGTTTCTGTCGGCGCCCATGGTGAGCCTCCACCGCATGGAACATGCCATTGCCCGCACCGGGCGGATCGCCACTGCTGCCAGTTTCCTGGGGCTCGGCCGGTTGCCCTATGCGCGACGGGGCGACCAGCGGCCGAGCGAAGCGGGTTTCGCCAATAATCTGCTGACCTCGGACCCGACGCGCTATTTGCGCATGGTCGATACGATCAAGGCCGATGACAGCCTTTATATCGGGTCGCCTACCTTTCGCTGGCTGTCCGCGGCAATGCGAGCCTTGGTCGAGGCAGGCAAGGACAGTTTTCCGGCCAAAATGCAGATCCCGCTGTTGATCCTCGGGGCCGCGCGCGACGAAATCGTCTCGACGCCTGCCATCGAGCGGCTGGGGCTGCGGCTGCGCAATGGGCGGCACATGATCATCCCCGGCGCGCGGCATGAATTGTTCATGGAGAACGAGACAATCCGCGGCCAGGTGTTTGCCGCCTTCGATGCGTTCATCACCGAACAGAGCAGGTGATCGCTAGGGGCTGACCGGGATGAGGACCACCGAGCGCAGATTGATATCCTCGGGCAGCGGCATGCCGGGCGGCTTGAACGCATAATCGAGCGTCAACTCGACATGGGGATAGGGCTGGGCGAGACGCAGCGCCGATATCGTGAGTTTCATCGGATCGAGCGGGGTGGCGGTCATGCCGGCCAGGATCGTCTCGGTGGCGCCGTCGACGTCTGTGCTGGCAAAGAGCAGGTGGCGCGCGCCTTTTTCGGCCAGCTGCGAAATGGTCGACTGGGCATAGATGCCGAAGCCGAGCTGAACGAAGGCAAAGACGCAGAAGAGGAAGATCGGCGCCACCATCGCAAATTCGATGGCGGTTCCCCCCCTCGAGTTGCGCCAGAAGTGTCTTGCCACGGCAAAGGGAGAACGGCTCATTGGGCTTTCCCCACATAGAGTTCAAATGTCGCCGAGAGTTCCATGTCCACCTCGAAGATCTGCGTCTTGTAGGGCATCAACACGCTCGCTGTCGCATAGCGATCAAGGCCGGGTCGGCAGGTCGTTTGGCAGCCCTCGGCCCCTGAGGCGCAACCGCAGAAGGCGCTGACCTCAAGGGTGATGTCGTCGAAGCGGGTCAGCCCATGGGAGATGACGGCCCCGGTGGTCGGGATGTTCTTGCCCTGCGTCTGCATGGCGTGTTGCAGGCCCGTGTTCAGCGCCGATTGCAGCTCGAGCTTGCGCTGGAAGCCGAAGCCGAGATCGACGGTGCCGGCGACCAGCAGGAGCAGGATCGGCACCAATATGGCGAATTCGACCGCGGCATTGCCGCCCCTGTCGCGGCGGAAGCGGGCGATCAGTCTGGCAACGGCCCTCACAGCAGGGGGCCCTTGGCGAGGCGCACGGTGCTGCTGGCGCCGGTGGATGCGCCGCTCTGGGACGAGCAGTCATTGTTGATGGTGCCGCCGCCGCGAATGTCGATCAGATTTGCGATCACTTGGGTGCAGCGGGCGCTGGGCAGGTTCGGGCCGCTCTCGGTCTGCAGCAGCTGATTGGGGAAATAGATGGCCCCGCCGACATTGCCGATGACGCCGATCAGGCGCACCGTGCCCCCGGTGATGGCCGGATTGCCCATGATGGAGATGCCGGCAGTCGGTCCCGAGGTGGGGGCGGTCAGGTTCCATCGCACGTTCTGGGCGATGTCGAGCACCTTGGTCTGGTTGACGAAGATGGTGACGCCCTCGCCGGTGATGCGGCTGCCCGGCGTGGCGCGGAAGCCGGCCGAGAAATAATAGACGCCCGGCGCCAGGGTGACGCTGCCGTCGATTTCGACCTGCTTGCCGTATTTTCCGGGATTGAGCCGGTCGCCGGCAGGCATGCCGACGCCATAGCGTCCCTGCGAGACGGACTGATCGACGAATGTCGGCGTGTCGGGGATGCCCGGTCCGCCCCAGAAGGGTTTGTCGGCAAACGGGTCCGTCGAGGTGGAGTGATCGATCTGGCCATTGGGGCAGTCGGTGGCGGTGATCCTGGCGCCGCCATTGGTGGCCGTGGAGCCCGGAGTTTTGATGCAGCTGGCGGTGAGGGAGGCCGTGCCCTCGGCCCAGATGGCGTCGCCATTGCTCGAATTGCTGGCGACCACGCAGTCCATGTTGACCTGCACGCTGGCGGCCATGACGATGGAGCGGGACTGGTTCGGCTTGAGCGCCAGCATGCAGGGCACCTGCTCCTGCACGTCGTCGAAGGTGGCATAGGAGACGACGCCGATCTCGATGGAGGCCATCTCCAGAAACATTGCCGACAGATAAAGGCGCGGATTGGTCTCGAGAATGGCCTGCGACGAATTGGGGCCCAGCGTGCCGTCAGGCGAGGGAATGGCGATCTCGATCTGGTCGAGCGTGCCGCTGAAGCCGGAGGCCTGCGCCTGTGCCACGCCGACGGCCTTGGCCGCGTCGAGGTCCTTATCGATGCTGTAGGACACCAGCGCACTATAGGCCGCGGTATCGGCGGCGATCTGCAGCTTGTCGCGCTCGGTGTACCAGTGGCCCACCTCGATCGCGAGCGCAGCAACGCCCAATAATGCAGGTAAAAGCAGGCCAAAGATTACGGCAATAGCGCCACCCTCGTGGCCTAGAAAATCCACTGCCTTTTTCATGATTTAGTATTTCTGCCCGCCCCCGGTATTTATACCTATTAAGGGGTGGTGGTTAAATTAAAATTTACGTCGCCGTTAGTATCGGACAGCGCTCAAAATTTTATGAATTCGCGACCAAATAGAGGGCCTTGGCGAGTAGCTCGGGCGTCGCCGCGGCGACGACATTGCCGCCCCCCGTAGGGTCGCTGCCGTCCCAGCAGGCGATGGCGCCACCGGCTTCGCGGATAATGGGAACGAGCGCGGCGATGTCATAGCTGTTGAGATAGGGCTCGATGACGAGGTCGGCATGGCCTGCGGCGAGCAGCGCATATCCATAGCAATCCATGCCGAAGCGCTGGAGGCGGGTCGCCCCTTCGATGGCCTGCCATTTGGCGGCAAGGGCCGGTGTGTCGAACAGTTTTGGCGTGGTGGTGAACACGCGCGAGCCTGCGAGTTCGGTGGCGCCGCTGGTGCGGTTGGCCGTCGTGACTTCGCCCCGGCGATAGCGTGAGGCGCCGGGAACGGCGAGGAAGGTTTCACCGATGAAGGGCTGGCTCATGAGGCCGGCGACAGCCACGCCATCGATGGCAAAGCCGATCAGCGTGCCCCAGACCGGCGCGCCGGAAATGAAGGCGCGGGTGCCGTCGACCGGGTCGATGATCCAGCTGTAGCGGCTCTCGCCGCTCTTGCCCCATTCTTCGCCAATGATGGCGTGATCGGGGAAGTGTTCTGCGATGACCGCGCGGATGGCGGTTTCGGCGCCCTTGTCGGCCTCGGTCACCGGATCAAAGCCGGAAGCCAGCTTGTTATCGATAGCCAGTCCGGTCCGAAACAGCGGCAGGGTCCGCTCGGCTGCAGCGGCGGACGCGGCAAGCAGAACGGTTTCGATGCGGTCAAAATCGAGATCGGACATGGCGGCAAAAAATCCGGCTGGGCGGGAATTTGGGGGCCGGTTCCGGACAAGTCCGGGCGCGGCGTGGTCAAGCTCTAGCCGCTCGACAGGCAAAGGTGAAGCGCGGCGGGGCAAAAGGCGGTGGGACGCCGCTGATTCATTTTTGCAACAAGCGCCAGCACTTCGATGGTGTGGGTGTGAACCGGACTTGTGCAAGCGCCTGTGGAGGATCATCCTCAACAGGCATGGTGGCTGGGGTTTGCGCAGCGCAGCTCATCCATCGTTCCTCCCTTGACTGGGCCGCCCTCGTGGCGGCCCTTCTGTTTGGAAGGTGCTGAATGCGCTATTCGGCCGCAGCCTTTTCGCCGCCGAGCGGGGCGGCGGCCAGGCCCATCAGGTCGAGGCCGATCAGCGTCTGGATCACATTCTCGATGATGAGACGCATCGGCTCGAAGCCGGAATGCATCTCGAGCGTGGTTTCGTTCATGTAGAGGTGCCGGCTGATCTCGATCTGCAGGGCATGGACGCCGTGTTGCGGGCGGCCATAGGACCTTGTGCAAAAGCCGCCGGCATAGGGGCGATTGCGCGCAACCTTGAGGCCCGCAGCGATGAAGGTGGTTTCAACCAGATCGATCAGGGCGGAGGCGCAGGTCGTGCCGTAGCGGTCGCCGAGCACGATGTCTGGGGTGGCGCGCTCGCCATGCCGTCCGATGCGCGGCATGGAATGGCAATCGATCAGCACGGCAACGCCAAAACTGGCGAGTGCCTCGCTGAGGAGTTTTTGCAGGGCGGCATGATAGGGGTGATAAATCCCCTCGATGCGCATGCGCGCGTCTTCCAGCGTCAGGCGCTCGCGATAGATCGGCTTGTTCTCGGCAACGACGCGGGCCAGCGTTCCGAGGCCCGCCGCGACACGAGGCGAATTGGTGTTGAAGCGATCCGACAGCGGCTCGATAAACATGGTGGGATCAAGTTCCCACGGCTCGCGATTGGCATCGAGATAGGCGCGGGGGAAATGGGCCCGCAGGAGCGGGGCGCCGAGGTGGGGCGCGCGGGAGAACAGCTCGTCGACAAAGGCGTCTTCGGATTGGCGGATCGACAGATGATCGAGCCGCGTCATGGCGAGAAAGCGTGGCGGATAGACCCGGCCCGAATGGGGCGAATTGAACACGATCGGCGCCACCAGGCGCCGCGGCCGGATGGTTTCAAATGCCGGTTGATCCCAATAGTCGGACCGCACGCTGTCTCCCTCGATGCGGCGCCGTCGCTCTGCCGCGTGTGATTTGCCCTGGGCCGACAGTGTCGCGCGGCGCAGCAATCTTGTCCAGTTGGGCGTAAAATCGCGCATAATGGGGTGGGGAGCGGTTGCGCCGCCACAAAAGTGGACTAAACATCGGGCCCAATAGTCGACTCACACAGGAAATGGGGCTTAGGGGTTTTTGATGAAGCGAATTCTTCTCGCTGAAGACGACAACGATATGCGCCAGTTCCTCACCCGCGCGCTCAAGAACGCGGGCTATGAAGTGGTGTCGTTCGACAATGGGCTGTCTGCCTATGAGCGCCTGCGCGAAGAGCCGTTTTCGCTGCTTTTGTCCGATATCGTGATGCCGGAAATGGACGGCATCGAGCTGGCGCGACGCGCCACCGAACTCGATCCCGATCTCAAGGTGATGTTCATCACCGGCTTTGCCGCGGTTGCGCTCAACCCGGACAGCGACGCGCCCAAGGATGCTTCGGTGCTGTCCAAGCCGTTCCACCTGCGTGATCTGGTCAGCGAAGTGGAGCGTTTGCTGGCTGCCTGAAAACTTTCCACAGGCAGGTGATTGACCCCCTTGACCGGCCAAACGGTTTTGTGGTCTATCCCCGTCATCGGAGCAGCGATGCTGCACCGACCCGGAGAGATGGGCGTATAGCTCAGCGGGAGAGCACTACGTTGACATCGTAGGGGTCACAAGTTCGATCCTTGTTACGCCCACCATCTCTTTCCGGCCGCTTCCCCTTAAAGGGGATTTGCGGAGTGGGAGTATAGCTCAGCGGGAGAGCATTCGCTTCACACGCGAAGGGTCACAAGTTCAATCCTTGTTACTCCCACCATTTTTCCCACAGTCTTAATAATTCAATCTTGTGTCGTTGCCGCTGTTTGCCTGTGGTCAGTCGAAGCGCAGGCCTGCGCTCGTGCCATCTCGCCACACCACTTCACAAGGCTGCAGCATAGTGCCCACGATCAGGCTGATTCGATCGGGCAGGGCTATATCTTCTGGCAGGGCAATCATGACGCCGGATCGGGACACGTTCAGGATGGTGACGTCCAGCCTCACCTGATCGGCGGCGATCTGGGCGGGGCCCCGCAGCACAGGAGGCGAGCGTCGTTCCCGCCGCCGGTCTAGAAAAGTGTTCATGCCTCTTCATAGCCCGGTAAGCGTGTGTAGGCGTAGACGAAAATTGCTAAATATCTCCGTATTGACAGCGGGATAGCCATGCGCTTTAGAGCGTTTCGTACAGAATGGTCGCTGGACCGATCCAGTCTGCAGTATGGGCCACAATGAGCGCTTTGGTCCGGAGAGCCGCAATCATGCCGGCCTTCTTAGCAGCTTGGTTACGTGTGGATGACACGGTCCCCATAGTAAGCACCTGAGTAGAGATTTGCTGATGCATTGGCCGTCAAGGCTTGTCTGGAGACGTACGGCTATCGTCGCGATATGCGCTGGTGCCGTGTCGATGTCGATCTCGACAGGCGTAAGGATGGCAATTGGAGTCGAGGCAGACACCGTCACGGTTCTCGTGCGGATAACACTTCCGTTCTTGATCGCTGTGCCGCTTGGCCTGTTCTGGTTCACGCGGCTGGAACGTCTTGAAGCGTCCTACCAGCAATTGCTGGCAGACGCCGCCGAACTCGCCCGGCGGGCCAGTGTCGATCCGCTGACTGGCTTACTTAATCGGCGCAGCTTTATCGAGCAGTTCAACCTGTCCCAGAACCACGGAATTGCCGGGATATTTATTCTCGCCGATGTCGATGACCTCAAGTTGATCAACGACGAACTCGGGCATCTGGCCGGTGACGAGGCTATTGTCGCGGTTGCTGAAGCGCTCCGGGGACGACTGGGAGACAAGGCGCTGATCGCGCGCATCGGTGGGGATGAATTTTGTGCGTTTTCTCCGTGCTCTCACGACAGCGCGCGCGACTTCGACATCGACGCCATCAGTGAGGCCGCGACCAGCATATTCCGGTCGCGCCTCGGTGACGACACTGTGGATCTGGGAATATCCATCGGCACAGTGAGGACCAGCAAGGGCCTTGAATTCACCGACGCCATTGCGGCCAGTGACGCGAACCTCTACCGCAACAAGGCGGCCCGCAAGGGAAGCCAGCCCGTCTCGTCGTAGACAGGGGGCCTTTTCACCACATCGTCTGTTTGGCGCGTTCGGGCCAGGATTTGTCGTAGGTTTCGCCGCCGACCTGGTTGGCGGTCATGGCGGCGAGGATTTCGCCGGGAGTGGGCAGGGTTGCCGGATCGATATGGCGTTCGGGGTTCCAGAGTTCGGAGCGGATGATGGCGCGGGCGCACTGGAAGTAGATTTCATCGACTTCCAAGACGATGACTGTGCGCGGCGCCTTTTCCTCGACGGCGAAGCTCTCCAGGAGGTCGGGATCGACCGAGAGATGGGCGCGGCCATTGGCGCGGAGCGTGGTGCCCGAGCCGGGAATGAGGAAGAGCAGGGCGCAGCGCGGGTCGCGGATGATGTTCTTGAGGCTATCGATGCGGTTGTTGCCGCGCCGGTCGGGCATCATCAGGGTTTTTTCGTCGTGGACGCGCACAAAGCCGGGCCTGTCGCCGCGCGGCGAGCAATCGAGCCCTTCGGGACCGGCGGTGGCAAGGGCGGCAAATGGGCTGGCTGCGATCAGGGTACGATAATGCGGGGTAATGCTCGTCGACACCTTCACCATGGAGGCGGGAGCAGGCGCGGGCAGGTAGATCGCTTCAAGCTCGGCAATGCTGGAAATTCTGGTCATGGTTCTGCCACGCGCAATGGGGGGATCAGCGCGAATTGAAGGTGATAGCGCTGGCACAGGGGGCAAGGTAATCCTATATCAGAGCCAATTGAAAGCCCGAGCAATGGAGTGCGCCCCATGGATGCCCATGCCTATCCTGTGACCCGAACCGAAGCGGAATGGCGCGAGCGGCTGACGCCGGAGCAGTTCTATATCATGCGTGAACACGGCACCGAGCGGCCCGGTAGCTGCGCGCTGCTGCACGAGACGCGCCAGGGCAGCTTTGCCTGCGCCGGGTGCGACACGCCGCTGTTCGAATCCAATCTGAAATTTGAGAGCGGCACCGGTTGGCCGAGTTTTAATGATCCGCTTCCCGGTTCGGTGGAAACCACCGTCGATCGCTCGCATGGCATGGTGCGCACGGAAGTCCATTGCGCCACCTGCGGCAGCCATCTGGGCCATGTGTTTCCCGATGGTCCCCCGCCGACTGGCCTGCGCTACTGCATCAATGGCGTGGCGCTGAATTTCCTGCCCAAGGCTTAAGGTCGGGCTTTTTACGTGCCGCGTGGCTTGGCCCGATTTGTCGCTGGTGCGGCAATCGGGTCATCCGGCCAGGGATGGCGCGGGTAGCGGCCCTTCAAATCTTTCGCCACATCCTTCCACGAGCCGCGCCAGAAGCCGGGGAGATCGCGCGTGGTCTGGATCGGCCTGTGGGCGGGCGAGAGCAGCACCAGCAGCAGCGGCACCTTGCCATTGACGATGGATGGGTGGCGGTCGAGCCCGAACAATTCCTGCACGCGGATTTCGAGCGCTGGACCGTTTTCGGCGGCGTAGTCGATGGGCAGGTGACTGCCTGAAGGCGCGTGGAAATGGCTGGGAAGCAGCTTTTCCATCTCCTGCTTTTTGGCCCAGGGCAGAAGGCTTTCGAGCGCCATGCCGAGGTGATCGGCGCCGATGTCGGAAAGGCGGGTTTCGCCCAGAATATGGGGCACGAGCCAGGCTGGGTCGGCCGCGAGCGCGGTGTCCGAGAGATCAGGAAAATCATCGCCGAGCGTCTGGTGGAGCCAGGTGGAGCGGGCGCGCAGGGCTTTTTGCTCCTTGCTCCAGGGCAGGGTTTCGGGGCGTTTCAGGACCGCGGCAGCGAGGATTTCGGCGGCTTTTTCGAGATTGGTGACCTGCGCGGGCTCGTCGGCGAGGCGCAAGGCGTCGAGCCGGCGTTGGCGGCGGGCGCGGACCGAACCGGAGGAAGTATCGAAGGCGAGGACGGTTTCATCGGTGATGCGGTGGCCGAACAGGGTTTCGAGATCGACGGGATCGAGCGCGGCGGCCGAGCGGATACGGCCCTGGGTGGCGCTGCCGGTCAAATCCGCCACGACGATGAAGGGCGCGCCGGCGAGGGAATGGGTGTCCTCGAGCTGGGCCTGACGGCCATTGGCGAGGCGGAAGCGGCCACGCGGACCGGCGGGCTGGGCGACGCGATCGGGGAAAGCGCGGGCGAGGTGATGGCCCGCATCGAGATTTTCGCCCAATCTGCCACCGGCCAGTTTTGCCCAGCGGCGGGCGAGGCTGCGCGCATCGTCGGCGCGGCGGGAGCGATCGGTGCGGAAGCGGTCGAGGCGGCGGGCGAGATCACTGTCATCGCCCCCCAGACCGCGTTCACCGATGAGCACGGCAAGTTCGGCAGCGGTTTGCGCGTCGCCATCCTCGGCCCCTGCGACCACCATATGGGCGAGGCGCGGGTGGAGCGGCAGTTTGGCGAGGGCTTTGCCGGCGGATGTCAGATGCCCCGCAGCGTTGATGGCATCGAGCCGGGTGAGCAGGGCCTTGGCCTCGGCCCAGGCGGGGGCAGGGGGCGGATCGAGGAAACCGAGCTGGGCCGGGTCCGTGACGCCCCAGGCGGCGAGATCGAGCACGAGGCCGGAGAGATCGGCGGCGAGGATTTCAGGCGTATCAAAGGCTTCGAGCGCCGAGTTCTGGCCCTCGTTCCAGAGGCGGATGCAGACGCCCGGGCTGGTGCGGCCGGCGCGGCCACGGCGCTGATCGGCGCCGGCGCGCGCGACGCGGGTGGTGGCGAGCGTGGTGAGCCCCGTCGCCGGTTCATAGACGGGGACGCGGCGGAAACCAGAATCGATGACGATGCGGACGCCTTCAATGGTCAGCGAGGTTTCGGCAATGGAGGTGGCGAGGACGATCTTGCGCCGGCCGTCGGGGGCCGGCTGGATGGCAGAGTCCTGCTCGGCGGGGCTGAGCTGGCCATAGAGCGGGGCGAGGTCGGTATTGGGCGGCAGGCGAGCGGCGAGGCGCTCGGCCGTGCGGGTGATTTCGCCCTGGCCTGGGAGGAAAACGAGGGCGGAGCCTTCGTGCTCGCGCATCGCTTTCAAAGTCGCACTCGCAACCTGATCTTCCATGCGCTGGAGCGGGTCGGGCTCGGCATAAAAGGTTTCGACCGGGAAGGTGCGGCCGGGGCTGTCGATGACGGGGGCATCGTCGAGGAGTTTTGAAACGCGCGCGCCGTCGATGGTGGCCGACATGACGAGGAGGCGGAGGTCTGGCCGCAGGGCGCGGGCGTCGAGCGCCAGGGCAAGGCCGAGATCGGCGTCGAGGCTGCGCTCATGGAATTCGTCGAAGATGATGGCGGCGACGCCGGTCAGCTCCGGATCGTCGAGCAGCATACGGGTGAAGACGCCCTCGGTGACGATCTCGATGCGGGTGCGGGCGGAAATCTTGCTTTCGAGACGCACGCGATAGCCAATGGTGCCGCCAACATCTTCGCCGATGAGTTTGGCCATCTGCCGGGCGGCGGCGCGGGCGGCGAGGCGCCGGGGCTCGAGCATGATGATCTTGCCATCGCCGCGCCAGGGCGCATTGAGCAGCGCCAGCGGGGCGCGCGTGGTCTTGCCGGCACCGGGCTGGGCGACGAGGACGGCCGCTGTGCCCGTTTCCAGCGCATCACGCAGGGCGGGCAGGGCGGCGTCGATGGGCAGTGGCGGCAAGTTGGGCAGGGGGATTTTCGGCGCTCCTTTACCCGCTGCTTACCCGGATGGTGTAAACGGCTCAAGCACTTGGCGGTGAGCAAAGCTTTATCGCAGGATCGTACCCCACGAACCGGTGTCAAAAAGAGCCTTTTGTCGTTGGAGGACGCATGCAACTCACGCGGATCAGCAATAGCGAGCTTACGCTCGATGTGGCGGCACTTGGCGCGGAGATGCAGATGCTGTCGACCCGCGACGGCCGCAACTGGCTGTGGAGTGGGGACGCCAATTTCTGGACCGGACGCTCGCCTATCCTGTTTCCGATGGTGGGACGGGCGCCGCAGGACACAATCAGCATCAACGACAAGCGCTATCAGATCGGCCAGCACGGCTTTGCCCGGCGCAGCGCCTTTACACTCGTTGATGAATGGCGCGAGCACTGCACCTATCGGCTGGAAGCGTCCGAGCCGACGCTGGCCATGTATCCGTTTGATTTCGTGCTCGATATCGAGCACCGGCTCGAAGGGCGGTCAGTCGTTGTTACGGCCATCGTGACCAATCGTGACAGCAGGATCATGCCTTATGGCGTGGGGTTCCACCCGGCCTTTGCCTGGCCGCTGCCGGGCGGCGAGGGGCAGCCCCATGAAATTGCGTTCGACAATGGCGCGGCGCCGGAGCTTTTCCGTCTCTCGGGCGGGCTCGTCGACCGGACGCCGCAGCCCTCGCCGTTCACCGATGGGCGGCTGACGCTCAACCACGCTGACTTTGCCCAGGATGCGATGATCTTTCCGCAGGGCGCCGGATCGGGGCTGCGCTATGGCAGCGAAGCTGGACCTTCGGTGCATTTCACCTGGGAGAACCTGCCCAATCTGGCGCTGTGGACCAAGCCCGGTGCGGGCTTTATCTGCCTTGAGCCGTGGCATGGCATGTCGGCGGAAGTCGGGGCCAGCGATGCGCTCGACCAGCGCCCCTATACGGTGTTCCTCGCGCCCGGTGCGACGGCCCGCTATTCATTCCGTGCCGAACTGATCGGCTGATCATCGGCCTTGCTCAAACGCTGTCCGGTGAAGTGGAGCAGGGCTCCGATCGGTGCGAAGATGATGCCGAAGGCCCAGACCACGACGAAGACCAGCACCATGGGGATCCAGGCGATGAGCCCGGTGAGATGGATGGGCGAGAGGGCGAAACTGGCGAAGACGAAGAGCTCCGCCGGCCGTCGCGACAGCGGAAACACCGCGGTGCAGAACGCCAGATAGGCGAGGAGCGGTAGTTTTATCGCCGCGTGCCAGTCCCAAGTCAGTCAGATCGCGGCCCCGAACATCAGCCCGGCCATGAGGTAACTGGTGAGAAGATAAGGGCCCTTCATCGCGCATTCTCCCTCTTTGCCCAGATGGGACGATGCGCGACGGGACGACCTTGGTTCAAGCCTTGAAAAATCAGAGACTGCTCGCCGATACGAAGTCGCGGGTATAGGGCTCCTTGAGGTCGCGGGCGCGCAATTGCTCGCGCGTGACGGTCTCCACCAGCCTTGCGTTCTGCAGCACGGTGAAGCGGTCGCACATGTAGGACACGACCGCCAGATTGTGGCTGACGATGACGAAGGTCAGGTCGAGCCTTTCGCGCAGCGTATTGAGCAGATTGAGGATCTCGGCCTGGATGGAAACGTCGAGAGCCGAGGTCGGCTCGTCGAGCAGCAGCAGTTTTGGCGACAGCGCGAGGGCGCGGGCAATGGCAACGCGCTGGCGCTGACCGCCGGAAAGCTCGTGCGGATAGCGATAGGCGAAGTTTTGCCCCAGCCCGATGAGGTCGAGCAGCTCGAGCGCCCGCGCCTCGGCATTGGCCATGCCGTGGATGCGCATGGGCTCGGCAATGGCCTTGCCGATGAGATGGCGCGGATGGAGCGAGGCATAGGGGTCCTGAAACACCATCTGGGCGCGCTGGGCGAAGGCTTTTCGCGACCGGTCGGGGGCAGGGGCACCGTCGAGCGTGATGGTGCCGGACCAGTCGGCATTGAGGCCCATGATGGTGCGCAGAATGGTCGATTTTCCCGAGCCGCTTTCGCCGACGAGCCCGAAACTCTCGCCACGGGCGACGGCGAAGCTGACGTCATCGACCACGGTGGTGGCGCCGAAGCGGACGGAGAGATTGTCGACGGTGAGGATATTGTCTGGCTGTGTCATAGCGCCAGTCTCCAGGCGTCGTCGCGCTGCAGGGTGGGCAAGGGATCGAGCGGTCCGTCAATGGTGGGGAGGCACGCGAGCAAGCCCCTGGTGTAGGGGTGTTCGGCCTTGTGCAGGTCCGATGCCGCGAGGGTTTCGACGATCTGGCCGGCATACATGACGATGATGCGGTCGCAGAAGCGGCTGACGAGCTGCAGATCGTGGCTGATGAAGATCAGCCCCATCTGGCGGCGCGTCACCAGCTCGTCGAGAATGTTGAGCACCTGCATCTGCACGGTGACGTCGAGCGCCGAGGTCGGCTCGTCGGCAATGAGCAGATCGGGTTCGCGGACCACCATCATGGCGATCATGATGCGCTGGCCCATGCCGCCCGAAAGCTCATGGGGATAGCGGTCGAAGACGGCTTCGGGATTGCGGATGTGGAGGCTTTCGAGCATGTCGAGCGCGATCTTTTTCGCCTCGGTCTTGCCCAGCCTGCGATTGCCGATGCGGATGGCTTCGACGATCTGCTTGCCCACCGGCATGACCGGATTGAGCGAGAATTTGGGATCCTGCAGCACCATGCCAAGGCGGCTGCCGCGCAGTTTTCGCCGTTCGCCGCGGCTGGCTTTGAGCAGATCAATGCCGTCGAATGACAGGATATCGGCTTCGACGCGGGCGTAATCGGGAAGAACACCGAGCAGGGCGCGGCCGGAGAGGGATTTGCCCGAGCCGCTTTCGCCGACAATGCCGAGCTTTTCGCGGCCGAGCGCGAAGCTGACGCCGCGCACCGCCTGATGCCAGCCGCCCTCTTCAATGGGGAAGGAGATGCGCAGGTTTTTGATTTCAGCCAGGGGCGCGGTCATGATCTGGCCTTGAGGTGCGGGTCGAGCAGATCGCGGATGGCGTCGCCCAGAAGGTTGAAGCCGAGCGAGACGATGAAGATGGCAAAGCCGGGGACGGTTGCCACCCACCACTGGTCGAAGATGAACTTGCGTCCGGTGGAGATCATCGCGCCCCATTCGGGCAGGGGCGGCTGGGCGCCGAGGCCGATAAAGCCGAGGCCGGCGGCGGTGAGAATTATGCCGGCCATGTCGAGCGTCATGCGAACAATGACCGAGGAGAGGCACATCGGGATGATGTGGAAGAAGATGATGTGAAATTCCGACGCTCCGGCGAGGCGGACGGCGTTGACATAATCGCTGTTGCGGACAGCGAGAGCCTCGGCGCGGGCCATGCGGGCATAGGGCGGCCAGGCGGTCAGCGTAATGGCGATGGCGGCATTGACGATGCCGGGGCTGAGGGCGGCGACGAAGGCCAGCGCCAGGAGCAGTTTGGGGACGGCGAGGAAGACGTCGGTGATGCGCATGAAAAGCGCATCGAGCCAGCCGCCATAGGTGCCGGAAACGACGCCGATGAGAAGGCCAATGGGGGCGGAGGTGACGATCACAAGCGCGACGATGAGGAGGGTCAGGCGTGATCCGTAGATGACGCGCGAGAGGATATCGCGGCCCAGTTCATCCGAGCCCAGCCAGAATTCGGCGCCGGGGCCGGTGAGGCGCGCGGTCAAATTGGGCAGATAGGGATCGTAGGGCGCGATCAGCTCGGCGAAGGCGGCGCAGAAGAGCAGCGCGAGAAGAATGAAGAGGCCGAACATGCCCAGGGGATTGCGGGCGAAGCGGCGGCAGAAGCTGACGATCTGTTTCCAGCGGGCGCGGCCGGCGCTGTCGACGGGAAGTGCTGTGTCCACGGCGCTCATTTGCTGGCCTCCCGGGTGCGCGGGTCGAGCGTGGCGTAGAGCACGTCCGAAAGCTGGTTGAGGAGAATGAAGATGGCGCCGACGAGGAAGGTGCCGCCGAGCACGGCATTGATGTCGCCCCGGAAGAGCGAGGAGGCAATGTAATTGCCGATGCCGGGCCAGCCGAAGACGGTCTCGATCAGCACAGAGCCTTCGAGGAGCCCGCCATAGGAGAGGGCAATGATGGTGACGAGCGGAATGGCGGCATTGCGCAGGGCGTGGCCGAGGACGACCTCAAGCTCGCTGGCGCCCTTGAGGCGCGCGGTGAGGACATATTCCTGGGTGAGCTGGTCGAGCATGAGCGAGCGCGTCATGCGCGAGAGGTAGGCCATGGAAAAATAGCCGATGAGGCAGACCGGCAGGATGATGTGGCTGACGGCGTTCCAGAACACCTCCCATTCGCCGCGCAGCAGGCTGTCGATCAGGATGGAATTGGTGATGGGCTTGACGACGCCGACATAGAAAACGTCGAGCTGGCCGGGTCCGGCGACCCAGCTGAGCTTATAGTAAAAGACATAGAGCCCGACGAGGCCGAGCCAGAAGATGGGCACCGAATAGCCGATGAGGCCGATGATGCGGATGAGGTGATCGGGCCATTTGTCGTGCCAATAGGCCGAGGCGACACCGGCGGGAATGCCGAGGACGACGCCAAGGACGAGGCCAAGGGTCGCGAGCTCCAGCGTGGCCGGGAAAAAGCTCAGGAGATCGGTGAGCACCGGGCGGGTGGTGGTGAAGGAAGTGCCGAAATCGCCCTGGAGCAGCTTTAGCGTATAGGAGGTGAACTGTTCCCAGACCGGTTTATCGAGGCCGAGCTCGTAGAAAACCTTGTCATAGGCCTCCTGCGTCGCCTTCTCGCCGACGATGGAGAGAACCGGATCGATCGGGATGACGCGGCCGATGAAAAAGGTCAGCGCCACGAGGCCGAGCAGCGTTATGGCGGTGGTGACCAGCCCGTTGGCGATGCGCTTGAAGCGCACGAGATTTGGAGAAGCTATGGCGGCCACGGGTCGGTCCTGGTCACGAGAGAGGCGCGGCGGCCGGAGCCGCCACGCCGGATTTAGGGATTAGTTCTTGGTGGCTTTCCAGTAGCGGTCGTCCGACAGCGTCAGGCCCAGTTCGAGGTTTTCGACATTGGCGCGGACAGCGACGCGGCGCACTTCCTGGAACATGTAGAGGAAGGGCGAGATGTCGGTGTGTTCGAGCTGGATCTCCTCGTACATCTGGCGACGCTTCTCGTTGTCGTTCTCCCGCAGCGCGGCCATGGTGCGCGGCGAGACATCGCCAGCGTCCCAACCGAAGCGGTCGGCCAGGCTGGTCGAGCCATCCGGGGTGTCTTCGGAGTTGACGGCGAAAGCCTTGGCGTTGGAGTGCGGATCTGGATAATCCGGACCCCAGAGGCCAACCCAGATGTCGAGATTGGCAGAGCGGTAGCGTTCCAGCCACTGCTGACCGTCCACGACGAGCAGGTTCAGCTCGACGCCGGCCTGCGCCATGGTCGCCTGAGCTGCCTGGGCGAAGTCGGTGTAGGGAGGCGTGTTCCAGACGACGGCGTCGAGTTTGACGGGCGTCTGCACGCCGCTCGAGGCGATCAGTTCCTTGGCCTTTTCGATATCGAGCGAATAGGGGTTGTGGTCGATGGCGCCCAGGAAGCCTTCGGGAACGAAGGTCTGGTGGGTCTTGATCGTGCCCTGGCCGATGGTCTGCTCGATGCCTTCATAGTCGACGAGGTACTTCATCGCCTTGACGAAATCGGGCTGGGCCAGCGCTTCGTTGCGGACGTTGAGACCGAAATAGTAGATGACGCCGGAGCTGCCATCGAGGGTCTTGACGTCAGCATTGCCAGCGATCGAGGCGTGGTCATCGGCGCCGAGCTTGTTGGCGATGTCGATGTCGCCCTTTTCGAGCAGCAGGCGCTGGGCAGCGCTTTCCGGAACGTGCTGGAAGAAGATGCGCTCCATGGCAGGGGCTTCCAGCCAGAAGTTTTCGTTGCGGTTGAGCATGATGGACTGCTTGGGCGTCCAGGTGCCCAGGACATAGGGGCCGGAGCCGGCCGAATTGGCCTGCTTGAGCCAGGCATTGCCCATGTCGCCATCAACTTCGTTTTCCATCACGAGCTTGCTGTCGACGATGCCGCCGCTGTGCGAGGAGAGCGCGTAGAGCACGAAGGACTCGGCGTAGGGTTCGCCGATTTCAAAGACGAGGGTCGCGTCATCGGTGGCCTTGACGCGTTCCTCGACGTTTTCAGCCGAGAGACCGAGCTGGGTCAGCAAGAAGGCCGAGCGCGAGGCCATCTTGACCACGCGGCGCAGCGAATATTCGGCGTCGTGGGCGGTGACCGGATTGCCCGAGGCGAATTTGGCCGCCGGGTTCATCTTGAAGGTGAAGGTCTTGCCGTCTTCCGACACGGTCCAGCTTTCGGCCAGAACGCCATAGATCTTGGTCGGGTCCTTGACGTCGGGGGCGATCAGGGTCTGGTAGATCTGCTTGGCGGCCATGATGCCACCGACTTCGCCCACTTCACCCGGATCGAGGGTGATGATGTCGTCGAGCGCATCGGCGATCACCAGCGTATTGGCCGGGGTGGTCGCATAGGTGATGCCGGTGAGCATGGTCATGCTCAGAAGCGCCGCGGTTAGCGTCCTCGTCAGTTTCATCGTCAATTCTCCCTTGTTTTGATCGGCTGCGTTCCCGGCAGCGATGACGATATTTGAGCTGGATCGGCGTATTCGGAAAACACCTTCATGGTGCCAACCCAGAGTTCGATGGCGACGTCCTTGCCCGGATTGCGCGACATGTGCGGCAGGCTGGACGAGAAATGGAGGGTTCCGCCGGCTTCGAGGGGATATTCCACCCCGTCGACGACGTAGAGCATCGTGCCGCTGATGAGGTAGACGAAGTCCTCGCCCTCATGGCGCATGATCTCGGAGGAAAAGCCCGGCGGCACATGGGTGATGACGGCGTTAAGCGCGGCGTCGGGGAAGCCGGGTTCGAGAAATTCATAAAAAGGTTCGGTGGCGCCGAGGGAGAATTTGGCGCGCTTGGTCGAATGGCTGACCATTTGGTGCTGGCGCGGCGGGGCTTCGGAGAGGAAGCGGTCGACACTGGTGTCGAGGGCGCGGGCCACGGCGTAGAGCGAAACCAGCGAGGGCCGGGAAATGTCGCGCTCGATCTGGGAGATGAAGCCGACGGTCAGGCCACTCGCCTTGGCGACGCTGGCAATGGTGAGGCCGAGCTCGCGACGGCGGGCCCGGAGCCGGTTGCCCAAGGTTGGTGCGGTGGTAGCAGGATCCAACGCGCCCTCCTGTCGTCGATCTGTTTAGCTACACTAAACAGATCGGAAAGCGGCGGTCAATCCTGACTAATTGTATAGGAATGAAGCGTTTTTTCCAATGCCGCTGTCTCGTCGACGATCTCGGCAAAACCGAGTTCTGTGCGGATGCGGCTGGTGTCGAGCGTGAGGGGATAGCGCAAATCCATGGCCTCGGCGCGGTCGGCCCAGATGCCTTCTCCGGCCGGGGCGGCCGTCACTTCGGCGCTTGAGCCAAGCATGGGCAAGAGGAGGCGAGCCCAATCGGCTGCGGGGCGGACGAAATTCTGGCCGACATTATAGGTGCGGCGGCTGGCCTTGGGATGGAGGGCGGCGAGCACGAAGGCTTCGGCAATGTCCTCCACATAGGCATAGGAATTGAGCCAGCCATAGGCGCGCTCATCCATGGCGAAGGTATCGCCCCTGGCATTGTCGGCGACCCAGCCGAAACGGCGCTGCTTGTCGGCGACGCCAAAGATCATGGGCGGGCGCAGGATGACGAAATCCATGCCGGCGGCGCGCACCGCATCCTCGATGACGATCTTGTCGTAATTGTCGAAGAGGTCTTCGCTGACGCCCTGGGGGCGGCGGGAATTGCCGCGATAGGGGTAGCGCATGGTGCGCAGCGGGGCGTCTTCGTCGGCGGGTGCAAGCCGAATTTCCGGCGCGCCTTTTTTGAGTAGGCCTTCATAATTGGCGTAGACGTCGACCGAACTCGTCAGGATGTAACGGGCGTTCACGGCCCGCGCGGCGTTGATGACGGCCTGGGTATTGCCGAGGCTCAGGGCATAGATGTCGATGACGACGCTGACATCGTGCTGGCGGAATAGGTCGGTGAGGGCGGCTTCATCGGTGCGGTCGGCATGGGCGATGCGGACGGCGTCCGGGAGATTGGCCGGCTCATTGCCGCGGTGGACGACGAGCGGGGTTTCGCCATGGGCGAGGAGACGCAGCGCCACGTTGCGGCCGAGAAAACCGCTGCCACCGATAATTGCTATGGTCATGAAAAGTCCGGCTCAAATCGTTTGAGCGGGCAATCTAGCCCAAGCCCTTCGTCGGTGCACGGTCAAAAAAGAGGCGGGATTGCTCCCGCCTCACATGGTCAGCACGTCGTCCGATCAGCGCTGCGCGGCAGCGTCGGCCGGGGTCACGGGGCCGAAATCATTGCCCCAGGAATTGCGGATATAGCTGCCGATCTGGGCGACGACTTCGTCGGAGAGATCTGCGCCGATCGGCGGCATATAACCCATGCCGTGGATAATGGTGGACGCCACGAACGCCGCATCGGCGAGGTTCGCATCGCCAGCGAGGACGGCGCCAGCGCCGCCTTCACCATTGACGCCGTGGCAGGCCGAACAATTGGAAACATATTCTGGCTGGCCGGCCGCGATGAGAGCGGCAAGGTCAACCTCGCCAGCGGCTTCGGGGGCTGCCGCTTCCGGTGCCGGGGCGGTTTCAGCCGGTGCAGTTGCTGGCGGTGCAGCTTCGGACGTGCCCGGTGCAGCGCCGAGATTGGCGGGGTTTTCGCCTTCTTCCGGGCCACCGAGGTTCTGGGCTTCGCCCGTCGTTGCCGAGCCGCCACCGGCGCCAAGCGCATTGCCTTCTTCGCCACCATAGGTGAACTTCAGAATGGCGCCAGGATTGTGCAGCACGCTGGTGGTCAGTTCATTGCCATAGAGCTGGGCGACGGAGCCGAAGGCGTCGGTGGCGATATAGACTTCCTTGCCGTCTTCGGAGACCAGAACATCGCGATAGCGGTTTTGGGTGCCAAGCCAGGCGACCGGCAGGCCGTCAGCGGCAGTGCCATCTTCGGTCAATTTCTGGACGTAGAGAACGCCATGCTTGAGCGTCGGCAGGAGGAGGGAATTATCCCACTCCGGAATCCCACCCTCACCGGCGTCGTAATAAAGAATGGAGGAGGGGGCGATGGTGGGGTTGCAGACAAAGCCGCACTGCTCGCCGAAGGGGAAGTCGCTCTCGACGGTGAAATAGGTGGCGAGCGGATCCACCATCTCGCCTTCAAAGGCGGATTCGAGCGTTTCCGGAACACCTTCGGGCGCCGGGGTGGTGATGCGCTGGACGCTCTCGGGCGCTTCGCTCCAGTTGAGATAGGAATAGGCCTTGTCATCGATAAAGCCGGCAACCAGCGGCCAGCCATAATTGCCGCCCGGCTCGATGATGTTGATCTCATCGTCGCTCGATGGGCCGTGCTCAGTTTCATAGAGGACGCCATCGGGGCCGAAGGCGATGCCCTGCGGATTGCGGTGGCCATAGGAATAGATGTGGCTCTTGACGCCATTGATCTCGGGATTGTCCTCCGGGATCGAGCCGTCGAGCTCGAGCCGAAGGATCTTGCCCGAATAGGTCTGCCAGTCTTCCGCTTCCACTTCGTCGGCCGTCGGCAGGTCCTGGGCGCGATTGGGCAGGCGATAGTTGCGGCCGAAATTGGCGCCCTGTTCGCCGATCGAATAATAGAGCTTGTTGTCCGGGCCGAAGACGACGCGGCCGGCGTTATGGTCATTGCCGCCGGGCAGGCCGGAGATCAGCACTTCGGGCGAGCCGAGCTGGCCGGTGGCGGCGTCATAGGTGTAGCGCACGATCTGCGCCGAGGCCTGCGGCGTGGTCTCATCGCCGACATTGACCGTGTAGCCGATGTAGACAAAATCATTGCCAGTGTCCTGACCGAGCTCGGGATGGAGCGCCAGGCCGAGCAGGCCCTCATGCTGGGGGCCGGTATAGACGTCGGCGAGGGTCAGGATCACCTGTTGGGCGCCGGTGTTGGGGTCGACCTTGGTGATTTCGCCGCTGGTGCGTTCGGTCAGCCAGATCTGCCCGTCGGGGCCCCATTGCATGGCCCAGGGGTTGCTGAGTGCGGTGGTGAGCACGCGCGAGGAGAAGAGATCGTTCTGCCCCTTCTCGATCTCGATCGGGGTTTCCTGAGCGATGACGGGATGGGCGAGCGCAAGAGCGCCCAGCGCCACGCCAGCCCACAACCCGATTTGCTTTGTTCTGCGTGGACGGCGTTGCGTGATGACACTGGCCATTCTGTTTCCTCGGAGATGATTGGATAGGGTAGGCCACAGCGCAGACATGCCGGGTCTTTCAATCCAACGTTCGCGGCGCAGTTTGGTTCACGCCGATGAGAGGTCCGCCGTCCGCCGCCGGTCTTGCGGAAGGCAGGATCCGTGCTGGAACGCTGACCCTGTGGAAACGTTATCGGCGAGCGCGGTCGTAGCTACGGCCGGCAGTTGCATCGCAAGGGAGCGCCTTGCATGACCATTCGCAGGATCATCGGCACCGCAGGCTGGAGCATTTCGGGCGAACTTTCCGGCCGGTTTTCCGGCGTGGGCAGCGCTCTGGCGCGCTACGCGAGCGTCTTCGATGGCGTCGAGGTCAATTCAAGCTTTTACCGGCACCATCGGCAGTCGACCTGGGCGAACTGGCATGATGCCGTTCCCGCCCATTTCCGGTTCGCCGTCAAACTGCCGCGCACCATCACCCATGTCCGGCAATTGACCGATGCGGCCGAGGAGATCGCGACCTTTGCCGACGAGATCGCGCCGCTGGGCGACAAACTCGGGCCGGTGCTCGTGCAGCTGCCGCCATCGCTGGCTTTCGAGCGGGCCAGGGCGGCGGTGTTCTTCACCCAGCTGCGCCAGCGAATTGCCGGTCAGGTGGTGATAGAGCCCCGCCACATCAGCTGGGGTCTGCCCGATGCCGACGCCGTCCTTGCACAGTCCGATATTGGCCGGGTCTACGCCGATCCGCAAAAGCTCGAGCTCCGGCGTGAGCCGCGCAACCGCAGCTTTACCTATCTGCGCCTGCATGGGGCGCCGCGGGTGTATTTTTCAGCCTATTCGCCTCGGGACCTGGGCGAATATGCCGAGATCATGCGGGCCGCGCAGGCTGATATCTGGTGCATTTTCGACAATACCGCCTCGGGCGCGGCGCTGCGCAATGGCCTCGATCTCCGGGCGATGCTGGCGCGGACCTGAAGAAAAATGTCGGAGCCGACCAAGCTTGCCCGGTCCTGCGGCGTCTCATCTTGCAAGAGAACCCTGTCCGGCCAAGGAGCCCGTCCATGCTGCGCAAGACTATCGTTGCCGCCGTCTTTGCCCTCGCTGCCATCGCCCCTGCGATTGGCCAGGAGGCGGTGGATCACCTCGGTATTGGTGACCCGATCGCATTTGGCGGCACGGACTATGGTCTCGCCTGGTCGTCGCAGCCGAGCCCGGGCTACACCAAGCAGGAATATCTGCCAGAGGGCGCCGCGCTCGAGAGCTATGAGAGCATGGTGCTGGTCGAATTCCTCGCCACCGACCTGCCGATCAGCGATGTGGTCGCCGCGCAGATGGCGATGATCGAGCAGCGCAAGGCGGCCGATCCCATCGCCAATTTTGCCGTGTTCGAAAACGCCGAGCAGGGCGAAATCCTCCTCGACTTCGTGCTCTCGGCCAAGGACGCCAATGGCGAATATATCATCGAGTGGAACGGCTATCGCTACAGCGCCGGCGAACACGAGGGACAAAAGGGTGCCCTGCTGTTCGCCATAAGCGAGCGGGCCTATGGCAATGCGGCGTCCGAAGAGTTCCTTCGCGGGCTCCGCGATTTCAAGACGCAACGCACTACGGCGCTCACCAACGCTGCCTTGCCCCAGCCGCGCTGAGACGCGGCCAGATCCACCGTGGCGGCGGGCCGTGCGGCAGAATCTCAATTTTGCCGCAACGATATCCAGACTCGGTGGTTTCCTGAGTGGGCCATTGGGGAAGGGAACAGGGTGCAATTTGTTGAGGAGGCGGGTGCCGAGCCGGCAGACACCACCGCAGCGCTGCTCGCTCAGGTGCGGGCTGGCGATGTGCGCGCCTTCGAGCGCCTGCTCGCCGACCATTATGGGTTCATCTACAAGACCGCCTTTCGCTGGCTTGGCCACAAAAGCGACGCCGAGGACGTGACCCAGTCAGTGTGCATGCGGCTGGCCGACGCCATCACCCGCTTTGACGGGCGTTCGAAATTCACCAGCTGGCTGTATAGTGTCACGCTCAATGCCGTTCGCGACCTGCAGCGCAGCCGGCAGTGCCAGGGTCGGCAGGTCGACGCTGTGTCTCATGTCGCGCGTACCGCCAGCGCACCGGATCAGGAGGATCAGCTTCGCGTTGATGACATCTGGCGCGTCGTGCGCCAATTGCCCGATAAGCAGCGGGACGCCGTGCTGCTGGTTTTTGGCGAGCAATTGTCCCAGGCCGAGGCTGCAGTCATCATGGGATGCAAGGAAGTGACCGTCTCCTGGCACATTCACAATGCCCGCAAGGCGCTGAAGGACCTGCTATGACCGCCCGCCAGGACCCCTTTTCGCTGCTGAATGCGCTGCCCGAGCCGCAGCCCGACCCCGTCATCATGAATGCGGTGATCGCCCAGAGCGCTGCCGAATTTTCGCGCCGGCGCACCGAGGCCAACCGGCCGCGCAATCGCCCGTTCTTCCCCCGCTCGGGCCTTCTGGCCTGGCTGGTGCCTACCTGTTGCGCCGCCTTTGGCGTGGTCGCCGGCATTGCGCTGGCGCCTATGATGGGCCCAACGGTGCAGATCGACCGGTCGGGCGACATGGTTGTCGCCGAAGCGCCGCCGTCTCCGGCTGATCTGCCCCCGACGCTGTCGCGCGGCGCGCCCGCTCCGGACGCAGAGACCCAAAGTCCGGGGACAGGTGAGGTGGTGCGCATGGGGGCCCAGTCGGGGCCGCGGCTTGGCCCGCCTCCGGCGCAATCGGCGATGGTCACCACATTCGCGGGCGAAGACGTGCGCGTTGGGGCGCGGTTCACGGCCACCACGCTCGCGCTTTTCCTGCCGGATCTTTCAGGGGATGCAATCATCGACCAGCAGGGCATGCTGCCGGGCGAGGAAATCGAAATTCTGGCGGCGTTCCGCCAGACCGACCCCGACCGCGTCGCCATCAGACTGCGCGTTAACGCGCAAAGCTTCTGGCGGGTCTATGAGCCGGAAAACGGCGCCTACACGCGCAACGCCGCGCTGTCAGCCCGCGTCGCCACTGCAGAGACAAGCGCGGATGTGCGGGAGCTGCTGACGCAGGACTAGCGCGGGGGCGGTTAGGTCAGGGCTGTGGGGTGATGGAGCGGGTGAAGGGAATCGAACCCTCGTCGTAAGCTTGGGAAGCTTCTGCTCTACCATTGAGCTACACCCGCAT
>JADGNE010000038.1 GCA_015234425.1 Devosia sp. | reverse complement strand
CCGAGATCAGCACATTGGCGCGCACCCGGCCCAGGATGCGCAGCACCTCGGCGCCTTCGGGCGAGATCGAGCCGTATTTGACCAGCTGACCGAGGGTCAGCTTGTCCTTCTTGAACTTGCGGATGGTGAGCGCGGCGCCATCGATGGCCAGCGGCGGCGCGATGACATTGACGCGCGAACCGTCAGGAAGGCGCGCGTCGCAAATGGGCGAGCCTTCGTCAACACGGCGACCCACCTGGCTCACAATGCGCTGGCAGACATTCATCAGATGGGCGTCATCGCGAAAACGCACATTGGTCAGCCGCACCTTGCCGCCGACTTCAATGTAGCATTTCTGGGATCCGTTCACCATGATATCGGCGATGTCGTCGCGCGCCAGGAGCGGCTCCAGCGGACCATAGCCGAGCACGTCGTTACAGATGTCCTCGAGCAAATCTTCCTGCTCGGAGATCGACATGACGATGGATTTGAGCGCGATGATCTCGGCAACGATATCGCGGATTTCCTCGCGCGCCGCCTGGCTTTCCATAGTCGCGAGCTGGCTGAGATCGATCGAGTCAATCAGCGCGTTGAAGATCGCCGACTTGGTCTGGAAATATTCGCGGTCGCGCTGCACATCGGCAGGCGCCCGCACGTCGAGCACATCATCGGTCGTCTTGACCCGCGCAGCCATACCCTCTTCAGCCGTCCGGCGCGACTGTTCGGCCGGAGGCGCTGCCGGCGCTGCGCGCGGCGGGCTCTGGATAGGCCGGGGCACTTCCCCGACGCCCGGAGTATTGCCGCCAAAACTGGTACGCTTGCCAAACATTGTCGGTATTTCCTTGCTTCGTCAGTCCTCTTGACGATCAGGCACGTTTCTTGAGGAAGGACGGCATTCTGATCAGGCTGGGTGGCTTCACGGCGCCGCCATTGCCCTGCCGCCCCGTCACATGCATGCCGATGCTGCGATAGACCTCATTGGCCTTATGGTTGGCCGAGATCTCGGCGATCATCTGTCCGTTATTGGCGGCGGTGCCGAAGAGCTGCGCGTCAAAGCCGATCTGGCCAACGAGTTGGCAGTCGATCGAAGAGGCAAATTCACCCGCCGCGATTTCCGGGCGGCGCGGCAGACCCTGCTTGTTGATGACGAGGCTTGCCGGGCGCTCGCTCGGACGCAGGGCGCGGATCGCATCGCTGAGGTTCTTTGCATTGCGCAGATTGGCGAGGTCCGGCTCGGCGACGATGACCACTTCATCGATCGTCGCCAGCGTGTGGCGCAGCCAGCCGTTCCAGCAATGCGGCAGGTCGAGAATGACCACCGGCACGGAGCGCTGGCAGATTTCGATGATCTGCTCGAAATCCCGCTCTTCGAAATCCCAGGTCCGATCCAGCGTCGCCGGGGCGGTGAGCAGATTGACGTGATTGGCCGCCTTGCTCATCAGCCGGTCCAGCATGGTCTGGTCGACCTTCTGGTTGGCGAGCAGTGCATCGGCGAGACCGTGCGGAGGATCCTGGTTGAAGTTAAGACCCGCGGTGCCAAAGCCGAGGTCCATGTCGAGGATCAGCGTATCCTGGCGCAAGCCCATGGCGATGGCCCAGGCCACATTATGCGCAAGGGTCGAACCACCCGCCCCGCCCTTGGCCGAGATGAAGCCGATCGAGCGACCAATCGGAGCGGCCCCTTCGCCGGCGAAGAGGTCTGTGATCGCGTTGACCAGCAATTGCGCCGTTGCCGGCAGCACCAGATATTCGGAAATGCCCGAGCGGATGAGATCACGATAGAGCAGCACGTCGTTGACGTGGCCGAGCACGATAACGCGGGTGCTCGCGTCGCACACCTCGGCGAGGCGCTCCAGCGCGCCAGGAATGGCGTCGGGCGGCAGCGTCGTCTCGATGATGATCAGGTTCGGCGTCGGATTGGACCGATAGGTCTCAATCGCCCCGTCGAGGCCGCCATTATGCGTAGTCAGCGCCACCTTGGACATGCGCCGGTCATAGACCGCGCTCTCCACCAGCTGCGCCGTCTGGGAGTTTTCGCAGAAGGCCTGGATGGTAATGCGCGGCACAAGCCGGGCGCCCGAGGCGATCTCCGCCGCGGGCTCTTCCGGCTTGCCATCCTGATTTGGGGTCAGAAAACTCATCGTGCTGACTTCCTTGAAAACTGGCCCAATCTCATTCGAGCACGAAGCCCACCGAACCGCTCAGGCTCCCGCGCATCCCGCCATGCCCGCTGACGCCATACTGCTTCTCCAACCGCCCGAGAAAGATCGCTTCCGCGTCGGTGGAGGCGTTGACCAAATCGGTCGGGACAGCAATCGCATTGGTTGGGCTGGGGTTGACGAGATAGGGCGTCACCAGAATGACTAGCTCGGTTTCTTCGCGCTTGAAATTATTCGAACGGAACAGCGCCCCCAGGATCGGTACATTACCGAGACCCGGCAGCTGGTCGGCCGCTCTGCTGAGCCTTTCGTCGAGCAGTCCGCCAATCGCTAGAGTAGCCCCTGCAGCCAGTTCCACACTTGTTTTTACATCACGCCGGGAGACCGCAATAGACCCGGCCTGAACCTCGGAGACGCCTGTCTGCATTGCAATATTGATCGTGCCGTTCGAACGAACGACCGGCGTGAATTTCAATTCGACACCGTAAGGCTTAAAGAGGGTCGTGGTCAGCCCGTCCTTGTCGATCGCCTGATAGGGGAATTCACCTCCAACGAGGAACTCTGCACTTTCCCCTGATTTGGCGGTCAATGTGGGCTGCGCCAGCAAGCGCAGTGCGCCTCGCTGCTCGAGTGCCCGCACCGCAGCTGTAATCTGGGTATTGCCGATCGGGAAGTTGCCAGAAACGCCATTCGTCAGCGGCGTCTGCGTGCTGTTGAAGCCTATGCTGCCGCCCCCGAGGGTAACTGTTCCGGACAGATTAATGCCAAGCTGCAGGGCATCAGACCGACGAATCTCCGACACAGTGACCTGCAGCATAACCTGCTGTGCGCCCGCCACATCGAGAATATTGGCGACGTTCTCAGGACGGCCAGCGAACTGGATGGCAACCTGTTCCGCCCGGTCCTTGTCATCGGAAGACAACACCGTTCCCGTCAGCACGACGCGATTGGTGTCATCCTTGAGTGTCACCGACTCCACCGAAATCTTCGATCCCGGGATCACCCGCGCCAGCGCTTCTTCCAGCGCGTTGCCGACCTGCGACGGCTCCTTGATCACCCGCAGGTCCAGCACCTGGATGGTGCGGCCATTGTCGTCGAGAAAGAAAATATTGGTGTCCCCGCCGCCAATGCCCTGGATGATAGCACGGGTCCGCGTCCGCATGATTGCCGCGGCCACACGAGGCTGGGAGACGATCACCTCGGCGACGCCGGCCGGCAGGTCGATGATCATCGACTTGTTCAGCTCCAGATCGAGATTGCGCACCCCGCCATAGGCCGCCGACGACACGGTGATCTGGGCGTCCTGCGCCATGGCTGGAAGCGCCTGCGCCCCAAGGGTCGCGAGGGCAGCCAAGAGGATCGGACGAAACAATGCTGTCACGGCTTTATTCATCGGAAACTCCGGCCTACTGCGGCGTCGACTGCGGATCGACCGCATCGACCTGAAACTGGGATTCGCTGTAAAAATCGCTGGACGCGGCATAGTCCTCGCCCATCGGGAACACCTCGGGCTGCACCGTCGCCTGGGCAATGCTGCCGGCCAGAACACTTTGCTCCTTGCCGGCGCGGATCACCCGAACCGACTGGCTTGCGCCCGAAGGCCGCTGCGTATCGGCCGCCCGGCCGAAGTCGACAACGGAGCGTAGCGTGAGGGACAGCTGCCCGCGCATCGATGCATTGATCAGGGTTTCCGCCTGAACTGGCGTCAGTTCGAGCGTCGCAATCGTGCTCTTGTCGAAAGGCTCGGGCATGGTGCCATCTGGATTGTCGTTATTGCCGCCGCTCGCACCCATTTCACCGAGCCGCTTGCCGATGGCGAGCACGCGCACGTCCGACAACACGACTTCCGATTGCTGGCCCACGCTGGTGGAGGTTGTGAGCACCACGTCGACATGGTCGTTCGGGACAACAAAGCCGCCGGCGCTCGATACCGCGCTGACGCCGACGGAGACGCCGCGCATGCCCTGCGCCAGAACCGCTGAAAGATAGCCTTGGTCCGAATGCACCAGCTTTTGCTCCCGGATCGGTTCTCCGGGGAAGAATTCGAAGCGTGCCACGGCCCCCGTCAGCTCGGCCGGGGCATCGGGCATGGCGGAGATGGTGACATATTCCGGACGCAGCGCGCCCTGGGGCCAGTCCTGCCACTCGAGCGTATTGGCGGTCAGCCGCTCGCCGATGCCGATGCCAGCCTTGGCAACGAGGATCTGCGTCTTGGCTTCTTCGACCACCTGGGTCACCACTTCGCGCGAGGGTGCCGGCGCACTGCCCGAGCGGGTCACGAGGAACGCGGCAAGACCGCCGGCCACCAAAGCAACCACGACAAGGATAATACGGGCTGGATTCATGACCCCACTCCGGTTCAGCACGGGACGACTTCGCCCAGTAGCACGGTGTGGACTATGTCTCTAAAGGGTCAAAGTTTGGTTAACCGCTGCTTGCGCGATAAGGTAAATAACTTATGAACACTGGCATTTTGCAAGTATTGCGCTGGCGACGCCGACGTAAATCCAGACAAACAAACGACTTTAGGCCCCAGGGCGATTAACACTGGGACACCAAGACGTTGACGAAATTGGAATTTCAGACGGACAGCTGCGCAAAAATGGCGGTGTTGGAATAGACCATCACCCCGGCTGCCGCCATGGCAATGCCATAGGGAACGCCGGATTTATTGTCATGCAGGCGCTCCAGCCAGCGAAAGCGCGCCAGCATCGGAAAAAGCGGCAGGCGGCGCAGCGCCAGAATTACAATGGTCAGCAGGCCACCGAACAGCGCCGAATAAACCAGATAGGGCAGCGTCAGACCAAAGCCGAGCCAGAGCGTTGTCGCCGCTGCGAGCTTGGCATCGCCACCGCCCACCCAACCCATGGCAAAAAACGTGAAGGCGACGGCCAGGACTGCGAGCGAACACAGCACATGCATTGCCAAATCCTGCATCGGCATGTTGATCGCCAGCGCGACCGCAAAGAACCCGCCGGCCAGCAACAGCACAAGCCGGTTGGAAATCCGCATCGTCAAAAGGTCAGACGAAGCAGCAAAGGCCATGAGGGCGGGAAAGAAAAACAGCGCGACGGTTGACATCATTGACCTCGAAGGGCCGGATCCAGATTGCTCTCGATATATCCGAACAGATCGACCATGCGCTCGTTGACCACCATAAGTGAGGCGACGATGGCGACAGCGATCAGTGACGCGACCAGAGCGTATTCGATCGCGGTTGCGCCGCTCTCATCCTTGCAAAAATTCCCCAACAGGTGTCGCATCGTCCCTCGAAGTTCCGGAGAATACGCAGAGCGCTTCAGCCGAACCTGCCATTGAATAGTTAAGCATTGGAAAAAGGAAGGCCCCCAAGTGGGGGCCTTCCGGAATTCTACTTAGATATGCAACTATCTTACGGAGTGGTGGTGGTGGAACCGCCGGTCGGCGGCACCAGTGCACCCGCAATATTGTTGAACACTGTGGTGAGGTTGTTGCCCAGCAGTGTCACGGCCGTGATGATCACGACGGAGATGAGAGCGGCGATCAGGCCATACTCGATAGCGGTTGCGCCGGACTCGTCCTGCGCGAAGCGTGCAAAAATGTTCATGTCCCTGGCTCCTTTGTATAACGTCCTCGAGTGACTGCTTTCGCTAACGTCACACAACGAAGATGAGCTGACCCTAGCCAGCACTCATTGCTTTTGCGTTAATTGCGGGCCTCGCACCAAAGCAAAACAACAAAGGAATATCTATAACTTACAGAAGCTTAACGGAACAGATTGGATTGAGCGTAATACAACTACAGAAGTAGCGCAGGGTGTATAAATAGAACTTTAATCATAAAGCGCCGCCACGGGCGCTAGCAGGATCAAGGACCGCGGAACGCCCTCGATCACTCTTTGTCCCGACGTTTGCCAAGTCTTTACCATTCCGGGCGAAACATATGGACCTGTCTTCGTACCGGAAGAGTGCCATGTCCCGCCTGACCCTGCTTGCCAGCTTTTGCCTTGCGACCCTGGCCTTCCAGATGCCCGTCCAGGCTCAGGACAATTCGCCCATCGGCGTCAACATGAACATGGCACGCGTCCTGCGGATCAGCGCCCCGGCTGCCACAGTGATTGTCGGAAATCCTGGCATTGCTGACGTCACCATTCAGGATCCCATGACCCTGATCCTTACCGGCAAGAGCTACGGGCAGACAAATCTGATCGTCCTCGACGCGCGGGGCGAGCCGATCGCCGACACGCTGGTCGAAGTCATGCAGATGCAGGCCGGAGTCATGACCGTCTATCAGGGCCAGGCCCGCACCACCTTGACCTGCGCACCGGTCTGCCAGCCCACCGTCATGATCGGCGACGACAATAGCTTCACCACCCAGACGCTCGCCTCCTCCCAGTTGGTCCAGTCCGTCTCCAACTAGCGCGCGCGAACAACAGATAATAAACCATTGTCACAGGATGCAGTTTCCCAAGGCGCCTGCGTAACCAAGACTTAGAGCCGCCCCCATATGATGGGCGCAATTCTTGGAAACCGGACGATGGCAGTGACAAAACGGCTATCAATACAGCCAGCACGGAAAGCACGGTCACTCTGGAAGAATGACCGCGGCGTGGCCATGCTTGAATTTGCCCTGCTCGCGCCTGTCTTCTTTGGAATTCTGGCTGCAATCATGCAGACCGCAATGGTTTTCCTGGCCAGCCAGTTTCTCGAAAGCGCGGTGCACAATTCAAGCCGGACCATCCGCACCGGAACCGCCCAGCAGACCAACTGGAGCCTTGCCGATTTCCGCAACACGCTTTGCGACGGCCTTTATAGTCTGGTGAACTGCAATAATCTGCATATCGAGGTCGACGTCCTCAACAATTTCGCATCCGCCAATGTCGAACCACCCTACGACCGGTCCTGCGAAGAGGACTGTGGCTGGACGCGCCCTGAAAAATGGGTTCCCGGCCCCGCCTCATCCATCGTGCTGGTCCAGGTCCATTACAAATTCCCGCTCATTCTGCCCTTCGCCCAGCTGGCGAGTAATGCCCTGCCCGACGGATCCATGCTGCTCGGCTCCGCCACAGTCTTCCGGAACGAGCCGTACTGAGATGGGCACGTTTTCAACCCTCATAGGCAAGTTCAGCCACTTTGTCCGTGCAGAGCGCGGTGTCGCGGCGGTGGAATTTGCATTGATCCTGCCAATCATGCTGGCGATCTATGTCGGGTGCACCGAAGCCGGCGGCCTGCTGATCACCGACCGCAAGGTGCAGTCGGTCGCCGGCGCCGTCGGCGACCTTGTCGCCCGGTCCAACAAGAACTTGGCGAGCGCCGACCTTGAGGACTATTTCCTGGCCGCCACTAGCATCATGTCGCCCTATACCGTAAACGACCTCATGCAGACGGTAACTGCGGTGACCGTCTCCGATGCCGGCAAGGCTACCGTCGCCTGGTCTGTCGAGTATGTAGGCGGAACCATGGGCCCAAGCACCCGCCACACGCCCAGCGAAGACTATGACCTGCCCGAAGAGATGATCGACATCGCTCGCGGCCACACTGTCATCGCCGCCGAGGCCGATTATGTCTACAGGCCGCTTCTCGGTCTCTTCTTCGATCCCAGGATCGACCTCCACCGGTCCAACTTCTTCCTGCCCCGCTTTGGCGGCGGCATAACCGTCAACTACTAGCCTTCCCCCCGCCTTGCGGGCACGGGCCGGCCATGCGACAAGCCCTTAACTTCTTCCTGCGGGCACGAAAATCATCATGGACGACACAATTATTCCCGTCTTCGACCTCGGCGGCGTCTTCGTCGACTGGAACCCGATGTACCTGTTCCGCAAGCTCTTCGAGACCGAAGAGGATGCGCTCTGGTTCCACCAGAACATCTGCACGAGCGACTGGAATCTCGAATTCGACGCCGGCGAACTCTATTCGGAAGGCGTCGCCAAGCTCGTCACCCGCTTCCCCAAGTACTGGCGCGAGATCAAGGCCTTCGACGAACGCTGGACCGAAACCTTCGGCCCCTTCATCCAGGGCACGATCGACATCCAAAATGAGCTGATCGATCAGGACATCCCGACCTTTGCCATCACCAATTTTTCCTGGGAAAAATGGATGAGCCGGCTCGGCGAGTGGCCCTTCCTCGAAAAGTTCGACGGCGTCATCGTCTCGGGCCTCGAAAATCTCGTCAAACCCGATCCGCGCATCTATCGCGTCTTCTGCGAGCGCTATGGCCTGGCACCTGATTCCTGCGTCTTCATCGACGACAGCGAGCCCAATATCGTGGCCGCCCGCAAGTTCGGCATGCACGGCATTCACTTCAAGAACCCCGAACACCTGCGCGCCGACCTGATCGCGCTGGGCCTGCCGCTCAAGGCAAAGTAAAGCCAAAAAAAACAACCCCGGATCGTTCCGGGGTTATTTGTTTTATTACTTGAACCGACCACCCTTCTGGATGACTTCGATCTTGTAGCCATCGGGATCGGTGGCAAAGAAGAATTTGGCGACCTGCACGTCGCCATTCTTGAAGTCGACCAGCTTGCCCACGGTCAGGCCTTCGGCCGTAAACCGGGCATGCTCGGCCGCGACATCATCCACCACCACGGCCAGATGGCCATAGCCATCGCCCAGCGCATAAGGCTCGGTGCGGCCCTTGTTGATGGTCAACTCAAGCTCAAAACCCACCTCGTCGCCGGTCATGTAGACCAGCGTGAAATCGGGAAAATCCACCCGGTCCGCGATCTTGAGACCAAAGGCCTTCTCGTAATAGGCAACAGAGCGCGCCTCATCGATGACACGGATCATCGAGTGAACAAGTTTTGCCATTGTTTTGGTCTTTCAGATCAGTTCAGGACGAGCCATCTCGCGTGAAAAAAAACGCGCCCCGCCCGGAGCGCGTTTCGCGCGTGAGGGCTTACTTAGTGCCGTACATGCGGTCGCCGGCGTCGCCGAGACCAGGGACGATATAGCCCAGCTCATTGAGGTGCGTATCGATGGCCGCGGTATAGACCGGCACGTCGGGCTGGCTCTCGGTAAAGTTCTTGATCCCTTCCGGCGCGGCGAGGAGGCACAGGAAGCGGATATTGTTGGCGCCGCGCTCCTTGAGCTTTTCGATGGCCGCGGTCGCCGAATTGCCGGTCGCCAGCATCGGATCGACAACGATGATCAACCGGTCATCGAGGCTCGAGGGGGCCTTGAAGTAATATTCCACTGGCTCCAGCGTCTCGTGGTCGCGATACATGCCGATATGGGCCACGCGTGCGGCCGGCACGAGATCGAGCATGCCGTCGAGCAGGCCATTGCCGGCGCGCAGGATCGAGGCAAACACCAGCTTCTTGCCCTTGATCGCGGGCGACTGCATCGGCGCCATCGGGGTGTCGATATCGATCATTTCGAGCTCGAGATCGCGCGTCACCTCATAGCACATCAGATGCGCGATCTCGCGCAGCAGGCGCCGGAAACCCGCAATGGAAGTCTCCTTGTTGCGCATGATCGTCAGCTTGTGCTGGATCAGGGGATGATCGAGGACCGTTACATTGCCCGCACTAACGCTCATCTCGAACACCTCTTTGCTCTACAGGAAGGACTTGCCGTGGCGGCCCGGAGCCAGGCCCAGCCAAGCGGCTATACTCTCGCCAATATCGGCGAATGAAGATCGAATGCCAATCTTCCCCGGCGGCAGGGCTGGGGAAAAGACGAGGATCGGCACCTGCTCGCGCGTGTGGTCGGTCCCCGGCCAGGTCGGGTCATTACCATGATCTGCCGTGAGGATCAGCAGATCATCATGCCGCATCCGTGCAATGATCTCGGGCAGGCGCGTATCGAAATATTCAAGCGCCGCCGCATAGCCCGGCACATCGCGGCGATGGCCATATTCACTGTCGAAATCGACGAAATTGGTCATGATGAAGGCGCGGTCATCGGCCATTTCCATGGCGTCCAGCGTCTTGTCGAAGAGCTGCGGAATGCCCGTGCCCTTGATTTTATGGGTCACGCCCGAGCCGGCATAGATGTCCGAAAGCTTGCCGATGGCATAGACTTGGTTGCCCGCCGCACTATTGCGGTCGAGCAGCGTCGCCTCGGGCGGGGCAATGGCAAAATCCCGACGATTGCCCGTGCGCTTGAAGCTTGTCGCATCCTCGCCCACGAAGGGCCGCGCAATCACACGCCCGATCTTCAGCGGCGCGGTCAATTCGAAGGCGATTTTGCAGATCTCGTAGAGGCGCTCGAGCCCGAAATGGCTCTCGTGGGCCGCAATCTGGAAGACGCTGTCCACCGAGGTGTAGCAGATCGGCTTGCCGGTGCGGATATGCTCCTCGCCCAGCGCGGCAATGATATCGGTGCCCGAGGCGTGCTTGTCGCCCAGAATGCCCGGCAATCCGGCGCGCTTGATAAATTCGGCAATCAGGTCTGGCGGAAAGCTCGGCTCGGTCTGCGGGAAATAGCCCCATTCGAAGGGCACCGGCACGCCGGCGATTTCCCAATGCCCGGATGGCGTATCCTTGCCCTTGGACACTTCGCGCCCCACGCCGAAACGGCCGCCTCCGGGCGTATCCGACAGTCCCGGCGGCGTGACGCCGGTGGAGAGCTTTACCGCTGCGCCGAGCCCCATCGCGTCCATATTGGGCACCATCAGCGCGCCGGAACGCAGCCCGTCCCGATCCGCCTTGCCGGCCGCGGCCCACTCGGCGATATGCCCGAGCGTATTGGCCCCCACGTCCCCGTAGGCCGCAGCGTCGGGTGCGCCGCCAATGCCGACGCTGTCGAGGAGGCAGACTATGGCGCGGGGCATTGGGGACTCCGGAAAATGAAACAGCGTTTCGCTTTAGGTGGGATTGATCCGCCCTGCAATAAGCGGCGAGGGGACAATTGCGTTCCCGAACCGATAGACGGCGCGCAGCCGGCGCTCTGCCTCGGCGGCACTGGCCTCGTCCGCAGCGTGGAGACGCGCAATCGGTCGCCCGCCGTCCACGCTCTCGCCGAGCCCCGCCAACCGATCAAACCCAACCCTATGATCAATGCTGTCGGCCGGATTGGTGCGCCCGCCCCCAAGCGTCACCACCGCCATGCCGACCCCGCGCGTATCGATCTCGCCGACCACCCCCGCGCCGGTGGCAAATACATCGCGCACGATCGGCGCCGGGACGAGATGACTGTCCATGTTCTCGATGAAATCGGCAGGCCCACCCAGCGCCGCGACCATAGCCCCGAATTTCTCCGCCGCCCGTCCATCATCAAGCGCGGCCGACACCAGCGACAGCGCCTCGCCGATGCTCCCTGCCTTCCCGCTCATCAGAACGAGCTCGGCACAGAGCGCCAGCGTCACCTCGCGCAGCCGCGTGTCCTGATGCGCCCCCGTCAGGAAATCGACCGCATTGCGCACTTCGAGCCCGTTCCCGGCGGCGCTGGCCAGCGGCTCGTTCATGTCGGTGATGAGCGCGCTGGTTTTGAGCCCCGCCCCATTGGCCACCGCCACGAGGCTCTCGGCCAGCTCCCGCGATTTTTCCAGCGTCGGCATGAAGGCGCCGCTGCCCGTCTTCACATCCAGCACCAGCGCACCCAGCCCCGCCGCCAGCTTCTTGGAGAGGATGGACGCGGTGATCAGCGGCACCGATTCCACCGTGCCGGTCACATCGCGAATGGCGTAGAGCGTCTTGTCGGCGGGCGCGAGATCGGCCGTCTGCCCGATAATGGCGCAGCCCACCTCCCGCACCACCTTGCGGAACAGCGTGTTGTCCGGCGAGGTCGTATAGCCGGGAATGGCGTCGAACTTGTCGAGCGTCCCGCCCGTATGGCCAAGCCCCCGCCCCGAAATCATCGGCACGTAAATGCCCAGCGCAGCCAGGATCGGCGCCAGCATGAGCGAGACATTGTCGCCCACCCCGCCGGTTGAATGCTTGTCGGCCACCGGCCCATCGAGATCGGACCAATCGAGCACCGCGCCGCTGTCGCGCATGGCCAGCGTCAGCGCCACGCGCTCCTCCATGCTCATGCCCTGAAAATAGACTGCCATAGCGAAAGCTGCGGCCTGGGCGTGGGAGACGGAACCCTTGGTATAACCGCCAACAAAAGCCTCGATACTGGCCGGGTCGAGCGCGAGCCCGTCCCGTTTGGCGGCGATGATTTCCTGCGGCAACATGCTCATAAAGGCGAGCCTATGCCAAAGTCTTTGCCTGCACCAGACAGCTTATGACTTCGGGCTTTCCTTGCCCGCTGCAGCTGCAGTCCTCAGGTTTTGTAGCGTCTTGCGTGAGTTTTCGAGCGTTCGGGCGAGAAAGTCCCGCACTATCCTTGCCTCCTCGGGCGAAAGACTTTCAAACACATTGGCATTGGCTTCGCGCACCCGCTTGCGAATGTCGGCAAACGGCTCGAGCGCCGCCTGGGCGCCAAGCGAAAGCAGGACTGCCCTGCGATCCTTGGGGTGAGGAGTGCGTTCGACAAGGCCGCGCTCCTCGAGGCGGTTGAGCAGGATTGCCGTTGCGCCGCTGGTGAGGCCCAGGTTTTCCGCGAGCAACTTCGGCGTCGCCGCACCCTCGCCATTCCGGATGAAATAGAGCGCCATCAGATCGGTGGTGTTGAGCCCGGCTGCTTCTGCCATCCAGCGGTGAATCTGGGTGATTTCAGTCGACAGCTCGCGGATCAGATCCTCCAGCGGCAGCAAAATGTCATCCATGCGCAATCCTCACATGTCAGCTATGCGCCAAAGTATCTTTGTTGCAAAGCTAATTATTCGCTCCTAGATAGCTGGGAGCTCAGGAGACAAATTACACGATGGCACAGGCCGTAACACCCAGCGACAAGCCAAATACCGCACTGGAGAGGACAGGTGTCCCCTCTGCGCAGCCCGTGCCTGAGGTCGTTACCGTCTCATCCACCACCGAGCTCGCGGCAGAACCCTCGCCCGAAGACATTGCCGCGGCCAAGGCCAAGCGCAAGAAGGCTGGGCGCATTGCCCTCTTTCTGCTGCTTATCCTTGTGGCCTGCTTTGCCTGGTATCCGCTGTCGGACCGCCACGCGCCCTTCGCCAGCGCCGGCGCCGTCGCGGCAGACGTGACCTCGATTTCCGCCCGCGTGCCGGGTCCGGTGACCGAAGTCGCCATCCGCGACAACGCTGCCGTCAAGGCCGGCGACACGCTCTTTACCATCGATGACACCACCTATCGGATGGACGTCGAACTCGCCAAGGCGCAGCTCGAACAGGTGCTGAACTCGGTTTCTTCCGGTGTGGCGGCCATTCCTGCTGCCCAGGCCAAGCTTGAACAGGCGCAACTGGCGCTGGTCAATGCCGTGGATGATCTCGACCGGCAGGTCCAGCTCCATGCCAAGGGCCTTGTCTCGCCGACCAAGCTCGCCCAGGCGGAATTGGCCAAATCCAATGCCGAGCTGAATGTTCAGGCTGCCCGCGCCGACCTCGAACGCACCACCACGGCCAGCGGCGGCGCCGACGATTCCAATCCAAACATCCGCACCGCGCGCGCCAATCTTGAAAAGGCCGAGTTTGCGCTCGCCAACACTAGGGTTGTTGCCCCCGCCGATGGCTATGTCACCAATGTGACCCTCACCGAAGGCCAGTTCGTCGGCGCCGGCACGGGTGCGCTCACCTTCATCAATCCGGCCACCCAGATGGTCATCGCCGATTTCCGCGAAAACCAGCTGATCAACGTCGAGCCGGGCGACAAGGCCACCGTCGTCTTTGAAGCCGCGCCGGGCAAGAAGTTCTCCGCCACGGTGGAAAGCATCGCCTGGGGCATCAATGCCGGCCGCACGACCGCCAATGGCCTCGCCCAGCCGACCACCGACACACGCTGGTTCCCGCCAGCCCGCAAGATCCCTGTCCGGATCGCGCTCGACGATCTCTCCGACCTTCCGGCCAATATTCGCCTGGGCTCGGAAGCCGGTGTGCTGATCGAGCCGGACGAAGGCATCATTCCGGCCATCGCCCAGGCCCTGCTGAGCTTCAACGGCTTCATCTCGGGCCTCAACTAAGGCTGATCCCGCATGGAAGAGCTCCCCCGCGTCAGCCCTCTGGACGACCCCTATCTCGCCCTGCGCACAGCGCTGGGCGTCCTGATCTGCCTCGTTCTCGCCGAGCCGCTGGGCATCACCATGCCCATGCTGCCTGTCGTCATGTGCATGAGCATCATGTCCGGGCAGCGCGGTGGCCTTGGTCCACGTATCTTTGCCACCCCGATTGCCCTGCCGATCGTCGGCATCGTCTTCAGCTGGATTGCGGCGGTCACGGTGAACGAGCCGATGGTCTTCACGCTCGTCAACATCCTCATGGCGGTTGGTGGGCTGGCGCTCATGCTGTTTCGCGGCTCGCGCGGCGGCATGATGCTGACCGTCTTCCCGCTCCTGATGGCCATGGCGGCGCTCTATTCGGATTACGCACTAGCGGTCATGCGCGATAGCTTCGTCATGGGGGGCGTGGCAATGGGCGCCGCGATCGTCGGGCTCAATCTCCTGTTCCCGCCAACCACCAGGATTGTGCACGAGGAAGATATCCGGCCCCTCGTCAGCAATCAGGGGATGAAGCACCTCCTGATCCGCAGCGCCGTCTATCTCCCGGCGATGCTGCTGGTCTTTGCCTCTGGCGACATGAACATGTTGATCATCCCCATCATGATCATCTTCGTCTGCGCCGAGCCGCGTCGCGGCACGCAGATGAACCAGGTGATCGACCGAGGTGGCGGCACTGTCGTCGGCGGCCTGATTGCCGCCGCCGCCCTCATCATCTACGCCCTCATCCCCGAGGTCTGGATCCTCATCCTGCTCTGTACGCTGGTGACCTATGTCCTCATCGACAAGATGACCACCGGCAAGGGTCGCCCGCTCATCTATCAATACACCTGCTCAGCGGCCCTGGTGATGATCCTGCAGGCCACGCAAGGTGGTCGCGATGCTCTCGAAGTGGTGCTGCAGCGTGTGGTGATGACCGGCGGGGCCATGGTCGCCGCCATTCTGGTGCTGGCGCTGCTCGAGGCCATCTTCCTCGACCCCGAACCCACCGAGCAAGCAGAAGCTCTGCCCGCCTGAGTTCAGGCAAGGCGAAAAAGGCGCACGGGCGGCTTGGCTGCCCGCGCGATAATCTTCTTGGCCTCAAGATCGAGCTGAACGGCCTTCACCCACCAGCCCGCCTTGTCGCCACCCGGAAACAAGTCCTCCGGCAAATTCGGCTTCACTGCGGTGATGAGATCGCTGACGCTCATGCCCGGCGCCTCGGCCGGCAGGGCGGCAAGCACCGCCCCCCGCACCGCCGCAAACTTCTCGGCATCAACCCGATAGATCTTGCCAGGCTGGCCGACATTCTCGATTTCGATTCTGTCGGCCATCAGCTTACGCTCCGTAGGGGATCCAGACGTTTTTCACCTGCGTCGCCTTGCCGAGGAGATAGTCCCCGGCAAAGTGCGGCGCGGTGAAATCATGCTCGAGACCGCGGCTGGTAAAAGTCTGCTTGAGATTACCCACCGAGGCCCGCTCGACCATGGCCGAGCCCTCGGCCGAGCCGAAATACCACATGCCATCGACCCCATCATGCTCGGCCAGCGTCTTGGCGAGGTTGAGGCTGTCGCCGGTGACGATATTGACCACCCCGGCGGGGACGTCGGAGGTTTCCAGCACCTGGTAGAGATCGGTTGCGGTGAGCGGCGCGGTTTGCGATGGCACAAGTACCACGCAATTCCCTATTGCCAGCGTCGATGCTAACAGTGTGCTAACACTTAGTAGCGGTTTGCTATCAGGTGTGACGATGCCGATGACGCCCAGAGGCTCCACCATCGCCGCCGCAATCGCCCGCATCGGCGGGTTGTGCACGGCCCCGTCATATTTGTCGGCCCAACCGGCAAAAGCAAAGATCCGCTCGATGGATTGCTCCACCTCCTCGGTCCCATCCACCCCGGTCTGCGCCTTGATCCGCGCGGCAAATTCATCCCGGCGATAATCGAGATTTTCTGCAAGGAAATAAAGCACTTGCGCCCGGGAATGGGCGGCCGTGCTGGCCCATCCAAGGGCCCCGCGCGCCTTCTCGACAGCGTTGCGGATATCCTTGCGATTGCCTTCCCCAACCTCGCCAACCAGCTTCCCATCCGGTCCGACAACCGGCCTATTATAGCCGCTGTCCGGCCGCACCTGCTTGCCGCCAATATAGAGCTTTGCCGTCTGGTCCAGCGCCCCGCCATCAAGCGGATTGACGCTCGAGGCGAGGGTAATCGCCGGCAAGGCGGGAGCCGGCTTCAGCGCCTTTTCCCACTTTGGCTTCAGATAGTTAGCCATGCCCTCGCGGCCACCTTCGCGGCCAAAGCCGCTTTCCTTGTAGCCGCCAAAACCAATCGCCGCATCGAACTGATTGGTGCCATTGATCCACACCACGCCCGCCTTGAGCTTGGGCGCTATGTCGAGGGCGAGATTGATGTTTTCGCTCCAGAGCGTCGCCGCGAGACCATATTTCGTATTGTTGGCGAGCTGCACCGCCTCTTCCGGCGTCCGGAAGCTCATGGCCACCAGCACCGGCCCGAAAATCTCTTCGGAAACCAGCGTGTTAGCCGGCGAAACATTGGTGACGAGCGCCGGCTTGAGGAAGCACCCCTCCCCCGGAATATCGCCATCGGGCTCATAGACCACAGCGCCCTCGGCCACGCCGCGCTTCATCAGATCTCGAATGCGCTCGACCTGTACCGGCGCCACCAGCGCACCAATATCAATTGATTTATCAAGGGGATCGCCGACACGGAGCTTGTCCATGCGGGCCTTCACCTTTGCGATGAAGCGCTCCTCGATGCTTTCATGAACGAGCAGCCGCGAGCCGGCGCAGCACACCTGCCCCTGATTGAACCAGATGGCATCGACCAGACCTTCGACCGCACTATCGAGATCGGCATCTTCAAAGACGATATAGGGGCTTTTGCCGCCAAGCTCGAGGCTCAGCCCCTTGCCCGTGCCAGCCGTCGCCTGACGGATGATTTTTCCAACCTCGGTCGAGCCGGTAAAGGCAATCTTGTCGACATCAGAATGATTTACGATGGCCGAACCAGTGTCGCCCTCGCCGGTCACGATATTGACCACACCCTTGGGCAGGCCCACGCGCTCACAAATCTCGGCGAAAAGCAGCGCCGTAAGCGAGGTAAACTCGGCTGGCTTCAGCACCACAGTATTGCCCGCCGCCAGCGCCGGGGCGATTTTCCAGGCCAGCATCAGAAGCGGAAAATTCCACGGGATGATCTGCCCACAGACGCCATAGGGCACATGGTCGGGGAACTCGCGCTCGATATGCGTCGCCCAACCGGCATGATGATAAAAATGCCGTGCCACCAATGGGATATCGGCATCCCGGCTCTCGCGGATCGGCTTGCCATTGTCCATGGTTTCGAGCACGGCGAACAGCCTTGCGTGCTTCTGGATCATCCGGGCGATGGCATACAAAAACTTGCCGCGCTGATAACCCTTCATCCCGCTCCATGCCGGAAACGCGTCGCGCGCAGCCCTCACCGCCGCATCGACATCGGCCTCGGTGCCATTGGTGATCTCAGCCAGCGGCGCGCCGGTTGCGGGGTTATCTGCCGTAAATGTCTGGCCGGGCTCGGTCCATACGCCATTGATAAAATGGCCGAATTTCCGTCCCTTGCTGTCGAGCCAGGCAATGGCCTGATCGGGTGCCTCGGGAGCCGGGCCGTAGTCGAGACTGTCAAAGATTTGCATGATCTTGTTCATCGCTGAGGCCTCAAACCATCGGCTGGCGGTAGTCCGCCGCATAGTGTCCAGTCAGCCCATGCTCAAGCTGACGCTCGATATCGGTGAGCAGACTGCTGGCACCAAAGCGGAAAAGATGGGGCTGCAGCCAGTGCGTCCCGAGCTCTTCCTTCATCAGCGCCATATATTTGAGCGCGTCCCCGGCCGTGGAGATACCGCCGGCCGGCTTGTAGCCGATCTCGATGCCGGTTTCCTCGGCAAACCAGCGGATCATGCGGATCATCGTCAGCGAGGTGACGAGATCGGCATTGGTCTTTTCCTTGCCGGTCGAGGTCTTGATGAAGTCGGCACCGGCCAGCATGCAGACCAGCGAGGCCTTGGCCACATTGGTCTGGGTGGCGAGTTCGCCGGTCCCAAGAATGGTCTTGATATGGGCGTCGCCGCAGGCCTTGCGGAAGGCCCTGACCTGGTCGTAAAGCGCCTGCCAGTCCCCGCGCAGAACCATGCCGCGCTCGATGACGATATCGATCTCCTTGGCCCCATCGGCGACGGACAGCTCGATCTCGCGGATTTTCGTCTCGACGGGTGCGAGGCCGTGAGGGAAGGCCGTCGACACGGCGGCGACCGGAATGCCGGTGCCCTCCAGCGCCTTTACGGCGGTCCCGACAAAGCTGTGATAAACGCAGACTGCACCGGGCAGAACGCGCAGATCGCCAATTCCAAGCTTCTCGCGAACGTCCGAGCGCAATGGATTGCGCGCCTTCGCGCAGAGCCGCTCGACGCGGCCCGGCGTATCATCGGCATTGAGCGTCGTCAGGTCGATCATGGTGATCGCCTTGAGGAGCCAAGCCAACTGGTAATCCTTCTTCACCGTGCGGCGGGTGCCGATCGTATTGGCGCGGCGCTCCAGCGCCGACCGGTTCATGCGAACGCGGCCGACCCAGTCGAGATCGAGCGGATAGCCAGGATTGCGCTTGTGGGCGATCTGGCCAGGCTTGGTATCGACGATCTTGAGACTCATAGCTCCTCCACCAGGGCCGGGATCAGCCTCTTGAGCTTGTCCGCCCCCTGCACCGCCATGGTCTTGGTGTGCTCATGGCTGATGTTTTCACTCGACAGGCCCGCCCCCATATTGGTGATGGACGAGCAGGCCCAGACCTTCATGCCCAGGAAACGCCCGAGGATCACCTCTGGTGCCGTCGACATACCGACAGCATTGGCGCCGAGACGGATCGCCATCTGGATTTCGGCGACGGTCTCAAAGCTCGGGCCGGAATTCCAGAGGTAAATCCCCTCCCCGACCGAAAAGCCCAGCCGCTCGCCGATGGCCTTGGCCTTGCCGCGCAGGGCCGGATCGTAGCAATCGACCATGTTCACAAAGCGGCGGTCGGTGGGTTCGCCGATCAGCGGATTCATCCCGGCATAGTTGATGTGATCGGAAATCAGCATCAGATCGCCCGGACGGAAACGGTCGTCGACCGAACCGGCAGAATTGGTCAGCAGCAGCGTCTTGACGCCGAGCCCGGCCATGGTCTCGAGCGCCGGGCGCATGGCAGCGGCATTGCCGTGCTCGTAATAATGTTCGCGGCCCGTCAGGATGGCGATCCGCTTGCCGCCCATGCGGCCGATAACGAGGTCACGGCCATGGCCTGAGACGCCGCCGCCAGGAAACCCTTCGAGCTGCGAGAACGGAATGACCACCCGATCTTCAACGAGATCAGCAACAGCGGAAAGGCCAGAGCCCAGCACAAGGGCGATCTCGACTGGCTCCGTGCCGGCGATATTCTGAATGGTTTGAACGGAAGTGGTCATTTGTTCAGAAACTCCGGGCCGAAACTATGGGGCAGAAGCTGTTCAAGCGTCTGCACAAGGGGCTCACCATCGACGCCATGGGAAATGACTTCCACGTCGAGATCTGCAAATTCACGAATACGCTGGCGGCAGCCACCGCAAGGGGTGACAGCGGCAGCGCCGGGACCGGTTACATAGATGCGCTTGATGCGGCGGGCTCCGCCCGCGATCATCGCAGCGATAGCCGAGGCCTCGGCGCAATTGCCCTGCGGATAGGCCGCGTTCTCGATATTGCAGCCCGAATAGATCTTGCCATCATCCGCAAGGATTGCCGCGCCCACATGGAAGTTTGAATAGGGCGCATAGGCCTTGGCCCGAATGGCCTCGGCGGCTGCGAAAAGAGCCTGGTCGTTATCGGTCATGCACGTCGATCCTTGTGTTCAATCGCCACAGCGCCGGGCTGAGGAGCAGCCGGGCCCTGGGCGCGAAGACGTGGCAGACAAATCTGGGTGCCACGCCCATTTGGTCCGACACCCCGGGGCCAAGCCCGGAGCATCGAACCATAAGGCCCCCTTGAGGGCCACTTGCCTGGCGAAGAGCTAGCGCTCTTTCGTATAGGGTACGCCGCCGGCCTTGGGGCCTACGGCCTTGCCGATGAAGCCTGCGAGCAACACCACTGTTAGCACATAGGGCAGCGCCTGGATGGCCTGGACGGGGATGTCGATACCGAAGATTTCCGCGCTCTGCAGGCGGATCTGCAGCGCATCGAGGAATCCGAACAGCAGACAGGTGAACATCGCCGGAACGGGCTTCCACTTGGCAAAGATCAGCGCGGCGAGCGCGATATAGCCCTTGCCAGCGGTCATGTTGTTGCCAAAGCCCGACCCTTGCGCGATCGAGAAATAGGCCCCGGCAATGCCGCAGAGCAGGCCCGTGATGATGATCGCCTGATAGCGCTGCTTGACCACCGAGATACCGGCGGTGTCCACCGCCTTGGGGTTCTCGCCCACCGCACGCAGGCGCAGCCCGAACCGGGTGCGGTAGAGCACGAAGGCAGTCACCGGCACCATGATGAAGGCGATGTAGACGAGGATATAATGGCCCGAGACCAGCTCGTTATAGATCGGCCCGATGATCGGCACGTTCACGAGATCTCCGGCAAAAGGCAGCACGATCGGCTCGAACCGGCCGCCTTCGCCCAGCGCCGGCGTACGGCCGCCCTGACGGAACCAGGTCTGCCCCAGAAAGGTGGTCATGCCGGCCGCCAGCATGTTGATGGCGACGCCCGCAATCAGCTGATTGCCCTTGAGGGTAATGGCCGCCGCGCCCTGAAGGAGCGTCGTGGCCAGCGACACCGCCATGCCGGCCATCAGCCCCATCCAGGCCGAACCGGTGACTGCAGCGACAGCGCCGGCAGCAAAAGCTGCCGCCAGCATCTTGCCTTCAAGGCCGATGTCGAAAATGCCAGCTCGCTCGGAATACATGCCGGCCAGACAGGCCAGCAGCAGCGGCGTCGAAAGACGGATGGTGGCGTCAAGAATGGAAAGGATCGTGGCGAAATCCATGATCAGCTCTCCGTCTTGGCCGTGGACACGGCGATGGCTTCAGCCTTCTGCTCGGGCGAGCCGAGCATGAAGGCGCGCTCCAGCGCCGGCCGGAAGAGCCCTTCCATGGCCCCGGTAAAGAGGATGACCAAAGCCTGGATGACCACGATCATCTCGCGGGTAATGGCGGGTATGACGAACTGCAATTCCTGCCCACCCTGATAGAGCGCCCCGAAGAGGAGCGCGGCCAGCAGGATGCCGACGGGATGGTTGCGCCCCATCAGCGCCACGGCAATGCCGACGAACCCTGCCCCCGCCACATAGTCGAGCACCAGGCGGTTCTGCACGCCCATCACTTCATTGATCGCCACCATGCCGGCGAGTGCGCCGGAAATGGTCATGGTGATCATGATCATCTTGGAGTTGGAAATGCCGGCATAGCGCGAGGCGGTCGGATTGGCGCCGAGCACGCGCATGGCATAGCCGAACTTGGTGTGCCAGATGAGGATATAGACCCCGATCAGCGCCAGAATGGCCACGACGATCGAGAGATTGACCGGCGAATAGCCGAAGAACGACATGAAGTGGCGCAACTGCGGCACGCGGCCGGCCATCTCGATGGTTTCCGATTCCGGCGCCATGGTCGAGGCTGGCTTGAGCACGCGATTGACCATGAACACCATCAACGCGGCGGCGATGAAGTTGAACATGATCGTGGTGATCACCACGTGGCTGCCGCGCTTGGCCTGAAGCCAACCCGGAATGAAGGCCCAGAGGCCGCCCATTGCGCCAGCGGCGATCATCGCCAGCGGCATGGCAATCAGCCAATGCGTCTGGTCGAGGGCCAGGGCGACGACGATAGCGCCGAGGCCGGCCACATAAGCCTGGCCGTCACCACCGATATTGAAGAGACCCGCATGAGCCGCCACGGCTACCGCGAGACCGGTGAAGATGAAATTGGTGGCGTAGTAGAGTGTATAGCCTAGCCCGTCGCCATAGCCGAAGGCACCATAGATGATGACCTGGATGGCGTGGAACGGATTTTCCCCGACCAGCAGCACGACGAGGCCGGAAACGAGGAAGGCCAGCGCCAGATTGATCGCCGGCAGCAGGGCAATATCGGCCCAGCGCGGAAGTGGTCTGCGGGCGCTCACGGTGTTGTCTCCTGGCCCGACTTGCCATTGCTGGTGGCAGCGTCGGTCTTGCTGATACCGGCCATCATCAGGCCCAGTTCGCCTTCGGTTGCCGTGGCCGGATCGGCCTCGCCAACGATGTGGCCATCAAACATGACGAGGATGCGATCGGCGAGAGACCGGATTTCGTCCAGCTCCACCGAGACAAGCAGGATCGCCTTGCCTTCGTCGCGCATCTTGATGATTTCATTATGGATGAACTCAATGGCGCCGATATCGACACCACGGGTCGGCTGGCCGATCACCAGCACATCCGGATCGCGCTCCATCTCGCGGGCCAGCACGATCTTTTGCTGGTTGCCGCCCGAAAACAGCGAACTCTTGAGATTGATATTGGCAGGCCGGACATCGAAGAGCTTGACGTGTTCGGCCGCGACCCGCTTGGCGGCGCCGATAACGAGGAAGGGACCAGAGCCATATTCCGGGCTGTCCTGATAGCCCAGAATGGCGTTTTCCCATTCGGCAAAATTGGTAACGAGCCCCATGCGCTGGCGATCTTCGGGCACATGGGCGAGGCCCGCAGCCCGGGCGCGCGCGGCGCCGTCATCGCCCTTGAGCGAGAGCGCATTGCCCTTGAGCAGCACCTGGCCGGTCTTCTGGTCGCGCATGCCGCTGATCGCTTCGAGCAGCTCGCTCTGGCCATTGCCCGAAACGCCGGCAATGCCGACGATCTCGCCGGCGCGAATGGAGAAATTGACGCCTTTTACGCGCGTAATGCCCATGTCGTCGCGAACGACAAGGTCGCGCACTTCGAGCAGGGTCTGGCCGGGATTGGCCGGGGTCTTGTCGACGCGCAGCAGGACGCGACGCCCCACCATCAGCTCTGCAAGCTCTTCAGGGTTGGTGTCGGCCGTCCTGAGCGTCGCCACCATCTCGCCCTGGCGCATCACCGAGACATTGTCGGTAATGGCCATGATCTCGCGCAGCTTGTGGGTAATGAGGATGACGGTCTTTCCCTGTGCGCGCAGGGTCTCGAGCACGCGGAACAGGTCGTCCGCTTCCTTGGGCGTCAAAACGCCCGTCGGCTCATCCAGAATGAGGACTTCAGCGCCGCGATAGAGCGCTTTCAGAATTTCGACGCGCTGCTGCTGGCCGACCGAGATATCCTCGATGATCGCATCGGGATCGACCTCGAGGTCGTATTCCTGCTCCAGCCGGTCGAGTTCCTGGCGCGCACGATTGAGGCTCGGCTTGATGAAGCCGGAATCCTCGGCGCCCAGAATGATGTTCTCGAGAACCGAGAAATTGTCCACGAGCATGAAGTGCTGGTGCACCATGCCGATACCCAGCGCCAGCGCATGGCGGCTGTCGGTGATCGAATGGGCCTCGCCATTGACGCGGATCGTGCCGCTGTCGGCGGTATAAAAGCCGTAGAGGATCGACATCAGCGTCGACTTGCCCGCGCCGTTTTCCCCCACGATGCCGTGGATGGTGCCGCGTGCGACCTTGAGGTCAATGTCCTTATTGGCGTGAACGGCGCCAAATCGCTTGTTGATCTTCTCAAGCTCGATCGCCCAGCCATTGGCGGGGGCGGATGCAGCGGCCGTTTCCGGCCGCTGCGTGTTCATTGTGCCATCCTGGCTCATGCCGCTTAGAGCGGACAGGCCGAGTCGGCAGTGTAGTCGTGGACCGAGATCTCGCCGGCGATGATCTTGGCCTTGTACTCTTCGGCCGCTGCGGCCATTTCCGGCGTGATCAGCGCTTCATTGTGCTCATCGACGGCATAGCCGACGCCATCTTCGGCAAGGCCGAGAATGGTGATGCCGGGCTTGAAGGTGGCATCGTCAGCCGCTTCGGTGAGCGCGTTCTGCACCGCCACGTCGACGCGCTTGAGCATCGAGGTCAGGACCGATCCGGGCTGGAGGTAGTTCTGGTTGCTGTCCACGCCGATGGAGAACTTGCCGGCGTCCTTGGCAGCCTGCAGCACGCCCATGCCCGAGCCGCCAGCTGCGGCAAAGATCACGTCGGCGCCAGCGTCGATCGCAGCCTTGGTCAGCTCACCGGCAGTCACCGGATCGTTCCAGGCAGCCGGGGTGGTGCCGGTGTAGTTTTCGATCAGATTGATGTCCGGGTTGGCAGCCTTGGCGCCCTGGGCATAGCCGCAATAGAACTTGTGGATCAGCGGAACGTCCATGCCACCGACGAAGGCAACGGTGCCGGTCTCGGACTTGAGAGCGGCCAGAACGCCGACGAGGTAGGAACCGGTGTGCTCGTCAAACAGGATCGACTGCACGTTCGGCGCATCGACGACGGTGTCGATCACGACGAAATTGGTATCGGGGAATTCAGGCGCAACAGCGGAAAGCGCTGCGGTCCAGGAGAAACCAGCCATCACGATGGGATTGGCACCCTGGCCAGCGAAACGGCGCAGGGCCTGCTCGCGCTGAGCGTCGTTCTGCAGTTCCAGATCGGAGAAATTGCCGCCCGTGGCCTCTTTCCAGGCCTGACCACCGTTATAGGCGGCTTCGTTGAACGACTTGTCGAACTTGCCACCCAGATCATAGATCAGGGCAGGATCGGCCAGAGCTGCGCCCGTAAGCACCGCACTCAGAGCAACGCCACCAGCGATAGCCTTGGTAAGGGTCGAGAATTTCATTGTTTTCAATCTCCCTGTCTCGCACTGCGATTGCGAGAAGCCCGGGCTTCTAAACAATCCGCTTGCGCTAGAGGAAGATAAAATCGTGCAATGTCCCCCGCTGCAAGGGGGGACACAGCTTATTTTTCCGAATGGTCAAAATTGGCGCAGGACGGTTTGCGCCCTGTTTACCGGTGCCCGGCGCTAGATTCGCTCGAACATTGCCACCAGCAGCGTGCCGAGATCCGCATCCGCAAAAAGCGTCACCAGTACGGCCGCTGCGGCAATGAAATAGAGGGCGAGACTGTCACGCGTCTGGGTGGTCATGATGCATTTGCTTCAAATTGAAAGGAGTAGGCGCGCCGTTCCTACACCCTCCCCTCCGGCCAGATTATGGCCAGGAGAGGTCACATTGCGACATGGTTAAAACCTTGTTAACGTCGATCTATTCCGCCGGCGCCACGCGCTCCAGCGCTTCGATCTCGGCGCCCATCGCGCTCGCAAATCGCTCGAAAAATCCGTCGATTACCTTCTGGGCCGAATTGCCGATCAGCGCCTTGCCCATCTTCATGATCTGCCCGGAGGCGCCCGCCGCAGCGGAGAATTCAAGCATGGTGTCGGCGCCTGCATCGGAGAGGGCAACATCGGCAGAGCCTTCTGCAAGGCCGAGAAGACCGCCCTTCCCCCGGCCCGACAGCGTATAGCGCTCGGCCGGCGTGACATCGGTCAGCGCCAGCTCACCTTTGAAGGTGGGTTGCATGATGCCGAGATTGACCTTGATTTCGAGGTCGAGCGTGCCTTCACCCGACCACGCAATATGGCTGCAGCCCGGAATTGCCGCCTTGAGCATTTCGGGGTCGTTCAGGGCGGACCAGACGGCGTCGCGATGCGCCCCGATGCGATAGCGACCACCAAAGTCCATCCGGCTCTCCTCGACCTTAGATATGATGCGAAAAAACAACGGTCTATCGCATGTTTACGTGGCGCTCTTTACCTGCGGCTTTTTCGCACCAATATGGACTAAATAGTTGCCGAAAGTCGCTGGCGCAATTGTCAGCGCGTACGGCAACAGCAATCTAGGGCTAACAGGCGCTGCTGCCCATAAGGTCCGTACTCTCAGGGAGCGATCAATGACCGATCAAGTGACCACTGCTACCGCTTCACCCACTTCGGCAATCGCCGAACGGCCCCTCCAGTATCTGGACAAGGCGGTTAACGCCATTCGGGATCTCGGCATCTGGCCGGAAAACCAGGGCGAGCAGCCGATCACCGGTCTTCTCAGTCAGATCACCGAGCTCGACGAAACCCGCGTGATCCTGATTGGCCGCACCCTCAGCCAAGCCTCGGCCTTCAACGAAGTGGTGCGCGAACAGGTCGCCGCCATGAAGATCGGCGAGCGCTACGAAGAGATCACCAAGGGCTTCGACTCGATTCGCGACGACGCGAAAATGATGGTCGACCAGCTCGAGGACAATAAGCTCGACCTCGTCGAGCGCGTGTCCAACGTCTGGATGAAGGTCAGCCGCGGCGACATCGCCACCCGCTTCAACAAGATCCGCGAC
>JADGNE010000037.1 GCA_015234425.1 Devosia sp. | reverse complement strand
AACCCTCGTCGTAAGCTTGGGAAGCTTCTGCTCTACCATTGAGCTACACCCGCATCGCCGGGATCAATGCGCGAATTCTGCCGGGGCGTCAAGGTGTCTGCGCGGGGGATATCTTCATCCCCAAGACCGGCAGTGGAGGAGCAGGAATAAGCCGGGCAGGGGGACAGGGGTCACTGCCGGGAAGGGGGCAAAACCTGTTGGGTTTGTTGCTGAAATCGATTTGCGGGGACCAGACGATGATCCCCGCAGAAATGGTGGCTCAGGCTTCGAAGGGCTTGAAGTGTTTTGAGAGTTTGAGGGTCTGGGCCTGGTAGTTGGAGCCGAGCGCAGTGCCGTAGAGGCGGTCCGGGGCTTCGGCGAGGTCTTCGTAAACTAGCCGGCCGATGGTCTGGCCGTGGCCGAGCAGGAACGGCACTTCGCGGCTACGGACTTCGAGAACGGCGCGGCTGCCGGTGCCGCCGGCCGCGGAATGGCCAAAGCCCGGGTCAAAGAAGCCGGCATAATGGACGCGGAATTCGCCCACCAGCGGATCAAAGGGCACCATTTCGGCCGCATGGGTGGGCGGGACATGCACCGCCTCGAGGCTGACGAGAATGTAGAATTCGTCAGGGTCGAGGATCAGCTCGGCCCGGCCGCGGTTATAGATGGGCTCCCAGAAATCGAGCACGTCGAGCGCGCCCTTCTTGTCGACATCGACAACGGCGGTGTGGCGCTTGGAGCGGAAACCGATGAGCCCGTTGCGGCCGTCGCCGCGCAGATCGATGGAGAGCGCAACGCCTTCGCCGACCGGCTGCTGACCATCGACGACCAGGGTCTGGCTCTGGTGGAGGGCGAGGTGCTCTGCTGCATTGAGGCGGCTGTCGCCGGAGCGGAAGCGCATCTGGGAAAGGCGCGAGCCCGTGCGCACCAGCACGGGGAAAGTGCGCGGGCTGACCTCGAGATAGAGCGGGCCTTCGTAACCGGCCGGCATCTGGTCAAAGCCGCGGGCGCGATCGCCGATGACGCGGGTGAAGACGTCCAGGCGCCCCGTCGAGCTTTTCGGGTTGGCCGAGGCGCTGACATCGGCGGGGAGTTTGAGGCTCTCCTGCAGCGGCACGAGATAGACGCAGCCGCGCTCCAGCACGGCGCCCTGGGAAAGGTCGATCTCATGAAGTTTGAGCGCTTCGATCCGCTCGGCCACTGAATGGGCGGGGCCGGGCAAAAAGCTCGAGCGGACGCGAAATGCTTTGGAGCCGAGGCGCAGGTCGAGACTGGCCGGCTGCACCTGATCGGCGTCGAACGGTGTCGCCGAGATAATGGCGCCCGTATCGTGGAGCTTTTCGATCAGTCGCGCAGGAAATACGCCCTTGGGCCAAAGCTCGGTCATGGTGCCCCATCAATCCGGTACAAAAGTGATCGCTCTCCCCTAGCAAAGGCGAACGTCCTGCGCCACCACTGCGATTGACGCGGCAGCGCAATTACCGTTAGATCGCGCCCACAGTGGCGATTTGGCCGGTCGCTTGCAGCCACTTTAAACAAATAGCTAAAGACCGTCGAACCGGCCGCCCTTGCGCGCCGGTTTTTTTGTTGAAGGCGACTGCTATGTCCAAAGCCCAGAACCCCCTCCTTGATCCGCGCCAGCGCTCCGCCGCGACACAAATGGTTCACGGAGGCGGTAAGCGCACGGCGTTCAACGAGACCAGCGAGGCGCTGTTTCTCAATTCCGGCTATTCCTATCCTTCGTCCGAGCACGCCGAGCTGCTGTTCCAGAACAAGATAGAGGGCGGACACAATTATTCGCGCTTCGCCAACCCGACCATGGACATGTTCCAGGACCGGATGGCGCTGCTTGAAGGGGCAGAAGCGGCACGCGCCTTTGCCACCGGCATGGCAGCGGTGACCAATGCGATCATGAGCCAGGTGCGCGCCGGCGATCATATCGTTGCCGCGCAGGCGCTGTTCGGCGGCTGTCGCTATGTGGTGGAAGATTATGCGCCGCGCTTCGGCGTGGAATCGACGCTGGTCGACGGTCGCGATCCCGAAAATTTCGCCCGCGCCATGCGCCCCAATACCAAGGTCGTGTTTATAGAGACCCCGACCAATCCGACGCTGGAACTGGTCGATATCGCCGCGGTCGCCGAGATTGCCCATGCCCATGGCGCCAAGCTGATCGTCGACAATGTGTTTTCGACCGCGCTCTGGCAGAAGCCGCTGGAGCTGGGCGCCGATATCGTCACCTATTCGGCCACCAAGCATATCGACGGGCAGGGCCGGGTGCTCGGCGGGGTCGTGCTGGGCTCGAAGGAAATCATCGAAGGCGATGTGCATACGTTCCTGCGCCAGACCGGCGCGACGCTGTCGCCGTTCAATGCCTGGGTGCTGGTAAAAGGGCTCGAAACTTATGCGCTGCGCGTCAAGCAGATGACCGATAGCGCCGAAAAGATCGCCAATGCACTGGCTGCGCACCCAAAGATTGCTCGGGTCGCCTATCCGCACCATCCGAGCCACCCGCAGTATGATCTGGCCAAGCGGCAGATGAAGCGCGGCTCGACGCTGATGGCGATCGATCTCAAGGGCGGGCAGGAGGCGGCGTTCACCTTCTCAGACAGCCTCGCGGTGGTGCTGATCTCCAATAATCTGGGCGATTCCAAATCGCTTATCACCCATCCGCGCACGACGACCCATGCGCGCCTGACCGAAGAGGTGCGCTTGGAAACTGGCGTCACGCCGGGCCTGCTGCGCCTGTCGGTGGGTTTGGAAGACCCGGACGATCTGATTGCCGATCTGATGTATGGGCTGGATCAGGTGTGATGACAGGGGTGGTGGCGCTCTTTCGACGCGTGGGGGGAACCCTCGTCTCGAGATCACCCCACCCGCAATCCCTCCCCATCAAGGGGAGGGAGGCGCAAGCTCGACCGCCTCGGCTCCCTCCCCCTCGTGGGGAGGGTGGCACCGTGTGTGTGGCACACTCTCGCTTCCCCACCGGCGGCACCTCCCCCCTTGCGGGGGAGGCCAGAAGGGGGGTGTTTGCTGGTGTGTTGGCGATGCTCGCCACCATCCTTTTCTCCATCACCCCCGCCTTCGCGCAAAATCTGCCCTATCACGCCGATCCGGACGCGCGCGAAATCCTGCCGCTGCAGGGGGCGGTGCCGGCCATCCGGTTTCTGACGACGGCCGATTTCCCGCCCTTCAATTTCCGCGATGAGAGCGGTGAGCTGATCGGGTTCAATGTCGATCTGGCGCGGCGCATCTGTGCCGAGGTCAATGTCGCCTGCACGCTGCAGGCCTGGCCCTGGGACCAGGCGGCCAATGCGCTGGCAGACAATCAGGGCGATGCGCTGATCGCCGGCCTCGCCATCACGCCGGAAAACGGCGAGCGGTTCGATTTTTCCTCGACCTATCTGTCGCTGCCCGGGCGTTTTGTTACGCGCGCCGAGGCGATCGCCGGCTTTTCGCCCGAGGCGCTGCGCGGAAAAACTGTGTCTGTCCGCGCCTCATCGAGCCACGCCGACTTCATGGCGCGCTACCTCCCCGGCGTCGAGACGAAGCCTTTCGACACCGAGATCGAGGCGCTCGAAGCGGTCCGCACCGGAGACGCCGCAGCCTATTTCGGCGATGGGCTGCGCGCGGCGTTCTGGCTCAATGAAAATCTCGCCTGCTGCGGTTTCGCCGGCGAGGCCTATTTTCGCCCCGCCCTATTTGGCGATGGGCTGACCATCGCCGTGCCTGCCGGGCAGGACGCCGTGCGCCACGTTATCGACTGGGCGCTGGTGCGGCTCAAGACCAATGGCACGCTCGACGAGCTTTACCTGCGCTGGTTCCCGGTGGGGTTCTACTAGGTCGGGATGCGACGGTGCCGCGCGCGGGCGGCGACTTCGATGGCGGCGGTGGTGAGCCGGTCAAGGCTGAGCCCGTCGCGCAGCATTTCGAGGAAGCGCAGTTCTTCCTGCTCGAGCCGCAGATCGACCGCGGTGACTTCCACGGCCAGCGCATAGGCGGTGTCGTGGAGCTTTTCGGGCAGGGTTGCGATGGCCGCGTCGAGAACGCCGTCGAGGCCATGGTCTCCGTTCAGCCGGTCGGCGCAATCATTGGCGACGTCTCCGAGACGATCGCCATCAAACCCTTGGAACACGGGCAGCCGGTCGATCAGCGCCTTGATGCGCACCAGCTCGCGCTCGGTCATTACACTGTCGGAGGAGGCGGCGACGATCATCAAATCGATCAGGGCGTCGTGGATCTGTGCGGTCATGGCAGGTTCCGGATGAAAATCTCGACATTAGCTAGGCGCAGTATGGCGATGGTGCAACCACCTGCGTCATTGACGCGGGCTGATGGGAATGTAACACACCAGTCCTTGTTTTCTTCTGCCCTCCAGAAAGGCTGCACCCAGTGTCGTCTGCCGCTTTGCCCGCCCTCGATCCATCCTTCTTTGAGCCCGCGCAGACCGCGCGCGCCTGGCCCTTCGAAGAAGCGCGCAAGATCGTCAAACGGCTGGAAAAGTCGGGGAAGGGCGAGGCCCTGTTCGAGACCGGCTATGGTCCCTCGGGCCTGCCTCATATCGGCACTTTCGGCGAAGTGGCCCGCACCACCATGGTGCGCACGGCCTTCCGCCTGCTGACCCGTGACCAGATCCCGACCCGGTTGCTGTGCTTCTCGGACGATCTCGACGGCATGCGCAAGATCCCGGACACTGTCCCCTCCAAGGAGGCGATGGAGCCGCATCTGCAAAAGCCGCTGACCTCGGTGCCCGATCCGTGGACCAATGAATACGAGAGCTTTGGCCATCACAATAACGCCATGCTCCGCCGGTTCCTCGATACCTTCGGGTTCGACTACGAGTTTGCCAGCGCCACCGATTACTATCGCTCGGGCAAGTTCGACACCGTGCTGCTGCGCGCTGCCGAGCGCTATCAGGACATCATGGACGTGATGCTGCCCACGCTCGGTGCCGAACGCCAGGCGACCTATTCGCCGTTCCTGCCGATCTCGCCGATTTCGGGCCGCGTGCTCTACGTGCCGATGAAGGAAGTCAACGCCAAGGACGGTACCGTCACCTTCACCGACGAAGATGGTCGCGACACCACCGTCCCGGTCACCGGCGGCCATGTGAAGCTGCAGTGGAAGCCCGATTTCGGCATGCGCTGGGCGGCTCTGGGCGTCGACTTTGAAATGTTCGGCAAGGACCACCAGACCAATCAGCATATCTACGACAAGATTTGCGCGATCCTCGGCGGCACCCCGCCCGAGCATTATGTCTATGAGCTGTTCCTCGACAGCGAAGGCCAGAAGATCTCCAAATCGAAGGGCAATGGCCTGACGATCGACGAATGGCTGACCTATGCGCCGACGGAGAGCCTCGGGCTCTACATGTTCCAGAAGCCGCGCGTCGCCAAGCGTCTGCATTTCGATGTCATCCCGCGCGCCGTCGACGAATATTTCGCCCATGTCGCTGCCTTCGCAAAGCAGGAAGCGCCCGCACGCGTCGAAAATCCGGCTTTCCACGTCCACTTCGGTGACGTGCCCAAGGTCGACATGCCGATCACCTTCGGCCTGCTGCTTAACCTCGCCACGGCGTCCAATCCGGAAACACCGGAAGTCATGTGGGGCTATATCTCGGCCTATGCGCCGGGTGTATCGGCCGCGACCCATCCCCAGCTCGATGCGCTGGTCGGCTATGCCATGCGCTATTTCCGCGACTTCGTGGAAAAGACCTATCGCGCGCCGGACGACGAAGAACGCGCTGCGCTCGAAGCCCTCTCGGCTGCCTTCGGCGAACTGCCAGCGAAGTCGAGCAATGAGGACATCCAGAACGCGGCCCTCGACGTGGCGCGCACGTTTGAGCGCTATCAGGACCACACCAAGAAGAGCCCCAATGGCGGCCCGGGCGTGTCCGGCGAGTTCTTCCAGATGCTTTACCAGGTGCTCATCGGCCAGGAACGCGGCCCCCGCTTCGGCTCCTTCGCCGCGCTCTACGGCATCGAGAATACCCGCAAGCTCATCGCCAGGGCTCTCGCCGGCGAGTTTTTGAAGGGCTGATTTTTCGGGTTTTTACGATTTTGGGCTCCGCAGTGCTGCGGGGCCTTTTTTGTATGTTGGTGCCGGTGGACGGGAAAAAACAACCCCCACCCAACCTCCCCCTATCAGGGGGAGGCCGGGCGGGGGTAGGTTGAGCACCAGCCTCCGGGCTCCACCGCTTCCTCTCAGCCCAGCACCTTCCTGAAAAACACCACGCGCTCGGTTTCTTCAAAGCCGAGGGCGGCGTGCATCTGGTGGCTCTCGGTGTTCTCAAGGAGCGCGTCGGAGGCGAATTCGGTGCAGCCCATCTGGCGGGCCCAGTCTTCCGTGGCGGCGACCAGAGCCCGGGCGACGCCTTGCCTGCGGGCGTGGGGCACAACGAAAATGCCTTCAAGAAACGCGACGGGGCTGGTGTCGGTGCCGTTGACGAAATCCTGGCGCAGGCTGGCTTCGGCAAAGCCGAGGGCGGCGCCGTCCGGTCCTCTGGCGATGATGTTGAGCCCCTTGCCGCTGCGCGCAAGCGCCTCAGAGATTTCTGCTTTGTGCTCCTCCCGGCTGGTGTCGGCCCAAAGCGCCATCCGCAACTCTAGCCAGTCCGCACGATCGGCTTGGGCGAGCGGAACGATTATCACTGGCTGGCCCAGATGATGCGCGCCATCCATTCGACGTCGACGAGATCGATGAAGCGGGGTTCATAGGCGGGGTTGAGCGAGTGCAATTCGATCTGCTTGGCGGTCTGGCGCGCGAGAATTTTCGCCATCACCTCGCCATCGCGCGTGCGGACCACGACGCGGTCGCCGCGGCGCACCTGTTCGGTGGGCGAGACCACGATCCGGTCGCCCTCGCGATAAAGCGGCTCCATGCTGTCGCCCTGCACTTCGAGCGCATAAATGCCGGGATCGACCGGGGAGGGGAGCGCAACCTCGTCCCAGCCTTGTCCGGCCGGAAAGCCGGCGCTGTCGAAAAAGCCGCCGGCGCCTGCCTGGGCGAGGCCAAGCAACGGCACAGTGGCCGGGCGGCTTGGTTCGGAGAGGCCATTGCCGCCTGACATGAAGGCGCCTGTGCCGCTGAGAAAACTGTCGAAATTTTCCCCGGTGGCATCAAGAATTTTTGAAATGCTCTCGGTCGAGGGCCAGCGCTCGCGCCCGTCCTTGCTGACGCGCTTGGAGAGATTGAACGCGGTGGCATCAAGCCCGGCCAGCTTGGCGAGCGCGGACACCGACACGCCGTGGCGGCGTGCAAGGGAGTCAATGCCATCCCAGATGGAGCGGTGTGAAAGCATGCCGAGGCAAATCCGAAAGGAAATTTGTCTTCTTGAGGGGAATGTTGTCCTAATCTAGTCCCCGCTCCCCCTCGTGTAAAGAGCGCATCCGCCGCTTGCGGCCACGCGGCGGCAGGACTAGGTTCCCGCTATGTCGACAGCACCAGAATTCATCTACAAGATCGCCACCGCATCGGCCTTTGCCCCGGCACGCCTTTCCGGGCAGTTCAATGGCATGCCCATCGATGCCCAGGATGGCTACATGCATTTTTCGACCGCTTTCCAGCTGGCCGAAACCTTGCGCCTCCATTTTGCCGGCCAGTCCGATCTGGTTCTTCTGGCGGTCCGCACGGATGATCTGGGCGCCGATGTTGTCTGGGAGCCCTCGCGCGGGGGTGAACTCTTTCCCCATTATTACGGCGGTCCGCTCGCGCTCGCCTCCATCGTCTGGGAGGCGCCGATCAGCGTCGCCGCCGATGGCTCCTGCACTCTGCCCGGTGATGTCAAATGATCCTGTCTGCCTTTGCTCCCCTCCTGCGTCTGCCGGGCGTCGCCAATCTCACCCGTGACTCGCTGCTGCGCATGGATGCCGAGACGGCCCATGGCGCCACGATCACCGCGCTGCGGCTGGGCCTCTCCCCGCAGCAGGACGGCATGGATGCGCCAGAGCTCGCAACGACGCTCGCCGGGCTCAATCTCAAGAATCCGGTCGGCATGGCGGCCGGCTTCGACAAGAACGCCGAAGTGCCGCGCCAGCTGGCGCTGCTCGGTTTTGGCATGGTCGAAATCGGCACGGTGACGCCGCGCCCGCAGGCGGGCAATGCCAAGCCGCGCCTCTTCCGCATCATGGCGGCCGATGGCGTCGTCAATCGCATGGGGTTTAACAACGAGGGTCATGAGGCCGCTTTCGAGCGCCTCAAGGGGCTGCGCGTACCAGCGGCGCTGGGCGTCAATATCGGGGCCAACAAGGACAGCGAGGATTTCGTCGCCGACTATGTGCTGGGCGTAAACCGCTTTGCCGATCTGGCAGATTATCTCACGGTCAATATCTCCTCGCCCAATACGCCGGGCCTGCGCAACCTCCAGGCCGATGAGGCGCTGCGGCGCCTCTTGGGCGAAGTGCTGGTGGCGCGCGCCAAGGCCAAGACGCGTGTGCCGGTGTTCCTCAAGATCGCGCCCGATCTCGATGAAGCCGGGCTCGATTCCATCGCCCGCGTCGTGCTCGACAGCGATCTGGACGGGCTCATCGTGTCGAACACCACGATTTCGCGCGATGCGGTGGTGGGGCTGGAAAACGCCAATGAAACAGGCGGGCTCTCGGGAAAGCCGCTGTTCGATCTTTCGACGCAAAAGCTGGCGCAGGTGCGCCAGCGCGTCGGCGGCCTGCCGATTATCGGGGTTGGCGGCATCCACTCGGCAGAGTCCGCACTCGCCAAATTCGAAGCAGGCGCCAACGCCATCCAGCTTTATTCGGCGCTGGTGTTTGGCGGGTTCGACCTGCTCGAGACCATCAAGAGCGGGCTGGTCTCCGCGGTGCGCGCAGAGGGCAAGACCAATATTTCCCAGCTCGTTGGGACCAAGGTCAGCGACTGGGCGTCAGGCCGGCCATAGGCTGACAACTCAGGCGGGCGAGAACAGGCTTTCTCGCCGCCGCTCCAGCGCCCGCCAGTAGATCAGCCCGCGGGCCATGAACCAGAGGTGGAGCGCCGCCCAGAGCCCCCAATTGCCGAGCATTGGCTGGAGAATGAGGGCGGCGGCGAGGAACACGACCAGCGAGACGATCATGCCATTGCGCATGATGACGTTCTGCGTGGTGCCGATGAGAATGCCGTCATAGACAAAGGCCGGCATGAAGACGAGCGTGCAGGCCGCCGCGATCGGCAGATAGGTCAGCGCATAGTCCTGGACCTCCGGGCTCGTGGTCATGAAGCCGATGACCCAGGGGCCGGCGAGATACCAGGCCAGACCCAACCCCAGCGCGATGACGAGGCCCCAGAGCATGGAGAGCCCATAGGCCCGGTCAAAGGCCGGCCGCCAGTTTGCGCCCACCGCCTTGCCGGTCAGTTGCTCAGCCGCCTGGGCGATGCCGTCGAGGAAGAAGGCCACCACCATGAGCAGGTTGAGCAGCACGGCATTGGCGGCCAGCGCCACCTCGCCCATGCGCGAGCCCTGCGCGGCAAACCAGGCATAGGCCCCCATCAGCGCCAGCGAGCGGATCATGATATCGCGGCTGAGCCCGAACATGCGGGTGACCGCAGCTGTGTCGCGCAGTTCGCCGGGGGCGATCTTGCGGAGCAAGGCAGGCAGGCCGCCATAGTGCCCGGCGAGCCGGACAAGGCCGGCAATGGCCGCCACGCCCTGGGCGATCACGGTGCCGAAGGCGGCGCCGGGCACGCCCCAGCCGAGGCCGTGGACGAACCAGATCGAGAGCGCAATGTCGATAAGATGCAGCAAGAGCTGCAGCATCATGCCGGTCTTGGCAGCAGCGCGCCCATAAAACCAGCCGAGCAGGGAATAATTGATGAGCGCAAAGGGTGCGGCCCAGATGCGCCAATAGAGATAATCGCCCAGTGCCGCTTCGACCCCGGCCTCTGGCGCAAGGAATTTCACGGCCACCCAGAGAATGGGCGTGGAGAGGAGGATCATGGCAATGCCGATGATGACGCCGATCACCAGCGCCCGGCTGACATGGAGGAGGCCATCGCGCGGGTCTTTGGCGCCGATTGCCTGAGCGACCAGCCCGGCCGTGCCGATGCGCAGGAAATAGGCCATCGAAAACAGCACGTCGAACACCAGCGCACCGAGCACCAGCCCGCCGAGCAGGGCGGCATCGCCCAGCCGCCCGATCACGGCGATATCGACAAGGCCGACCATGGGCTCAGTGATGAAGGCGATGGACGCGGGCAGGGCGATCTTCCACACATCGGCGGAGCGCACCTGAAACGGATGCTGGGGGCGGGCAGTCATGGCGGGACTCTAGGCGGGCGGACGCGGCTTTATAGCAAGGGTCTTGCGCAGACCGCTAGGGATGGCTCAGGGCCGAACGCCGCGGGCCTTACCCCTCCACCATCTGAAAAATCACATCCGCCCGATCCTTCGATCCGGCGACGAGATCGTAATTGGGCAGATCATTGCGGGCGATATGGGCGCGGTTGCGCTCTTCTGTGAAAAGGCCCTCTTCGCCGTGGCGCTTGAGCAGCCGGGCTTCCACCACGTCGCGTGGCACATCAAGGAACACCGCATAATCGAGCAGGGATTTTACCCCCGCCCAAGGCCCCTCGGTCAGCAGCAGATAATTACCCCTCGACCACCAGCACCTTTGCCTCGGGCTGGACGGTAAAGGCGTTTTCGACGACGTCCTCGATTTTTCGGGAATAGCCCGGCCCGCTTACCGGCTCGGTGGCGTGTTTGAGGTGGTGCAAAAAGCTGACAAAGGCGGCGCCCTCAAAAGTGTGGGGGCCGCCCTTGTAGTCGGCCTGGCCCATGGCTTCGATTTTGGCGTGCTTCATGTGGAAGCCGTCCATCGGCACCAGCGCCGCGCTGCCGGGTTTGACCGCATTGAGCATGGCGACGATTTCAGCCGCCATGGTCGACTTGCCCGAGCCCGGCCCACCGGCAAGGCCGATGGCGATGCGCTCGCCACCGGCCGCGCTTTCCATCTCAAGGATATGTGGCACCAGTCGCGCCAAGGCTTCCTGCGGCGTCAGCGCGATGGTGTCGGCCATTACCGCCTCCGGCTGAGGCGCATCAGCAGCCACACCGGCACGACAATGGCGGCACCGGCCAGCACATAGGCGCCCATCTGCCGGAAGAGGCCCGCGCCATCGCGAATGGCTTCGCGCACCAGATCGATCGCCCCATTGACGAGGTCAACGGCGTTGAAGCCGAACACCGACATGACGAAGCCGACAAAGAGCGACACGAGGGCGAGTTTGACGACCACCCAGAACGGCCTGCCGCCCATTAGTTTTTCGAGCGGGGAACGCTCTTCGGGCCTGTAGTCTTCTGTCATCACGCCGCTCCGTTTGGCAGGGTCCGGTCCATCATATAGGCTGTTTGCGGCTTTTCGTTAGGTGCTCTGTGTCAGATTTCCGTGCAGGCTCATTCCCCACCCCAAGTTCCTTCCCCTTCAAGGGCGAGGCTCGATGGAGGTGAACTTGTCCGTCAACCTGCCCCCCATCATCGAAAACTGGTTCTCCTCCCGCGGCTGGGCGCCGCGTCAGCATCAGCTGGATGTGCTGGCTTCCTATCAGTCCGGCGCGGGCCAATTGCTGATTGCCCCCACTGGGGCGGGCAAGACGCTGGCCGGTTTCCTCCCCACGCTCACCGATCTCGTCGACGGCAATTTTGAGGGGCTGCACACGCTCTATCTCTCGCCGCTGAAGGCGCTGGCCGTCGACGTGGAGCGCAATCTTTCCACCCCCATCGCCGAAATGGGCCTGCCCATCCGCGTTGAGGCGCGCACCGGCGACACCCCTGCATCCAAACGCGCCCGCCAGCGCACGCGGCCTCCGCATGTGCTGCTGACCACGCCCGAGCAATTGGCGCTGCTGATTTCCCATCCCAAGGCCGAGCTGATGTTCGGCGCGCTCAAGCGCGTGGTGCTCGACGAACTCCACTCCCTTGTCGCCTCAAAGCGTGGCGATCTTCTAGCCCTCGGCCTCGCCCGGCTGGCGCGCATGGCGCCCGATCTGCGCATCACCGCGCTTTCGGCCACCATCGCCCAGCCCGAAATTCTCCGCGACTGGATCGCCGAGCCGCTGCCGCAGCGGCGCACCGATCTCCTCCACATGGTCGGCGGCGCGCGGCCGGAGCTGGCTATCCTTGAGACCGAGGAGCGCCTGCCCTGGGCCGGCCATTCGGCCATCTATGCCCACCATGAACTCTACGAGATCATCAAGCGCCACAAGACCACGCTGCTCTTCGTCAACACGCGCTCCCAGGCCGAAATGCTGTTCCAGGGTCTCTGGAACATCAATGACGACATGCTGCCCATTGCACTCCATCACGGCTCGCTCTCGGTGGAGCAGCGCCGCAAGGTTGAGGCCGCGATGGCCTCGGGCAATTTGAAGGCCGTCGTCTGCACCTCGACCCTCGATCTCGGCATCGACTGGGGCGATGTCGATCTCGTCGTGCAGGTCGGCGCACCCAAAGGCTCCTCGCGCATGCTGCAGCGCATCGGCCGCGCCAATCACCGGCTCGATGATCCGTCAAAGGCGCTGCTCGTGCCCTCCAATCGCTTCGAAGTGCTCGAATGCGAGGCGGCCGTCGAGGCGGTGGCCGAGGGCCAGCAGGATAGCGAAGACCCCCTGCCCGGCGGCTATGACGTGCTCGCCCAGCATGTGCTGGGCATGGCCTGCGCCGAACCCTTTGCTGCCGACGATCTCTATGCCGAGGTGATCCGCGCCTGGCCCTATCGCGATCTCTCCCGCGAAAAATTCGACCGCATTCTCGATTTCGTCGCCACCGGGGGCTATGCCCTGCGCGCCTATGAGCGCTACGCAAAACTGCGCCAGACCGAGGACGGGCTCTGGCGCATCGCCCATCCGCAGGTGGCCCGGCAATACCGGCTCAATATCGGCACCATTGTCGAAGAGCCCATGGTCCGCGTCCGCCTCATCCGCAGCAAGGCCGAGAAACGCGGCCGCACCACCGGCCCGATCGGCGCGGGCGGACGGGTGCTGGGGGAAATGGAGGAATATTTCTTCGGCACCCTCACCCCCGGCGATACTTTTGTCTTTGGCGGCGAAATCGTCGCCTTCGAGGGCATGAAGGACAATGAGGCCTTCGTCTCCCGCGCTTTCGCCAAGGACCCGAAGATCCCGAGCTATATGGGCGGGCGCTTTCCGCTCTCGACCTATCTGGCCGAGCGCGTGCGCCGCATCATGGACAGCCCCTCCGAATGGCACAAACTGCCCGATCAGGTGGCCGACTGGCTGCGCCTCCAGCGCGATTTCTCCGTTCTGCCGCGCCGCGACAGCCTGCTCGTTGAAACCTTTGCGCGCGGGGCCAATCATTTCCTTGTCTGCTACCCCTTCGAGGGGCGGCTCGCGCATCAGACCCTGGGCATGCTGCTCACCCGTCGGCTTGAGCGCATGCGCGCCGGCCCGCTCGGCTTTGTCGCCTCCGAATATTCCCTCGCCATCTGGGGCGTCGGCGATCTCTCGGCCCTCATCCGCACCGGCAGGCTATCGCTCGATGAACTGTTCGACGAGGACATGCTGGGCGATGATCTGGAATCCTGGCTCGATGAATCGGCCCTGATGAAGCGCACCTTCCGCAATTGCGCCATCATCGCCGGCCTCATCGAGCGCCGTCACCCCGGCAAGGAAAAGACCGGTCGCCAGATCACCATGAGTTCGGATCTCATCTACGACGTGCTCTATCAGCACGAGCCCGACCATATCCTCATCGAAGCCACCCGCCGCGACGCCGCGCGGGGCCTCCTCGACATCGAACGCCTCGGCCAGATGCTCGCCCGCGTCCGCACCCACATCGTCCACAAACCCCTCGAACGCATCTCCCCACTCGCCGTGCCCATCCTGCTCGACATCGGCAAGGAGCCCATCTTCGGCGAAGCCCGCGAAAGCGCCATGGCCGAAGCGGCAGACGAGCTCCTGCGCGAATCCATGGGCGAGGTTTTTTGATTTTTTGGGATTTTTGGATTTTTGGTTCTGGGCTCCGATGCCCTCCCTCCCCCTTGTGGGGAGGGCAGCAAAGCTAGGCCGTCAGGCCGTAGCGGCGCTGGGTGGGGGAGATCGGGCATAAGAGTTCCCCCTCCCCAACCCTCCCCTCAAGGGGGAGGGTGTCTGCCGTGGTGGGGGAAGCATCGAGCTTTTTCCCCCGGCTCCATCACAACCCTCTCCAAACACGCGATCTCACCCTCCCCCTGGGGGGGGAGGGTAGGGAGGGGGGAGGCCACGAAAATTGCCCGAGCACACCCCCACCCAACCTCCCCCTGATAGGGGGAGGGGCAGGTCTGTGCGTGTGACGATACCGCGCCCATCCCCGATACGTCTGTGCCTTTGGGGAGAAAGTGCCTCCACCCTCCATGCGTCCCTCCCCCTATCAGGGGGAGGTTAGGTGGGGGTATCCCCCGCATCCAACCCATCGTCATTGCCCGGCTTGTCCGGGCAATCCATCTCTTCGAAACTGGATCACCCGGACAAGCCGGGTGGTGACGACAGTCACGGTTTTGATGTCCCCTATTCCCCCTTCAACTCCCGCAACATCCCCTCGGCCGCCCTCAAACTCAGCGCGGCGATGGTCAGCGTCGGGTTGGCCGTGGCCGAGGTCGGAAACACCGACGAGCCGGCAATGTAGAGATTGTCGTGGTCGTGGCTGAGCAGGTCGGCGTTGACCACCGAGGTCGCCGGATCATCGCCCATGCGGCAGGTGCCGATGATGTGGCCCGAGCCATTGAAGTCGTGGTCGTGGTGGACGTTTTCGGTGCCCAGCGCGGCGAAGATTTCGTCATGCGCCTTGGCGGCGGCTTCAAGCCCGGCCTTGGCATAGTCATCAATGCTGTAGTGGATCTGGGGCAGGGGGACGCCGTAGCGGTCCTTTTCCGTGGGGTGCAGGGTGATGCGGTTTTCCGGATCGGGGAGCTGCTCCACCAGCGCGGCCATGCGCACATGGCGGGCCGCCTGATGCTTCAGCGCATTGTCCAGCTCGGCGCCGCGCAGCCCCTGGGCAATCAGCTCCTGGGCCGTGCTCAGCGGCGCACCTGTCGGCCAGCTGTGGCCGTCATTGCCGATCTCGATGCGGAAGGCACCGCGTTCGCCGCGGAAATCACCGACGCTGAGATTTTCAATGCCCGAGGTCGAGAGCGGGCCGCGATAGGGCCAGACCGGCTCGATGCTCTTGGCCCAGCTCAGCTGGCTGGGGTGGTCCATGAGATTGCGGCCCACCTGATCGGAGCTGTTGGCGACGCCATTGGGCGCGTGCTCACCGGCCGAGGCCAGGAGCAGGCGCGGCGTTTCCATCGCATGGGCGGCGATGACATAGAGTTTTCCGGTGGCGCGGCCTTTCGTGCCGTCGCGGCGGGTGAATTCCACGCCCGAAATTTTGCCGTCGGCGCCGGTCTCGACGCGAGTGACGGTGGTGGCGGAATGGAGCGTGGCGCCCTTGCTCACCGCGCGGTCGACATGGACGGTGGCGTCATATTTGGCCTGCACCGGGCAGACCGGAATGCAGCTGCCGCTGCCGCAACAGGCCGGGCGATCGTCGTGATCAACCGAGTTACGCGCCTGTGGGGTGGGCGACACCACATAGGGCGTGCCGGCCAGCTTCTCGGCAAATTTCTTGTCGAGATAGGTGAGCGGAATGGGCGACATGGGGAAATCGGTCGAGCGCGGGGCCGAGGGCGGCGAGCCCTCTGCGCCGGAGACGCCAAGCTCTTCTTCGGCGCGGGCATAATATGGCTCGAGCTCGTCATAGCTCAGTGGCCAGTCCTCGCCGCGCCCAAAAGTGCTCTTGAGGCGGAAATCCTCGGGCGACATGCGGATGGCGGTGCCCAGCCAGTGCCAGGTGGTGCCGCCCACGACTTTGACATAGGTGCTTTTGAACTTTGCCGGACCGATTTGCCGGTAATAATAGTCCATATCCCAGCTGAGGGGATGGTCGACATCCGGGCCGACCGGATAGGCCGATTCCGGCGTCTTGATCACGGCGGCATGGAAGGTGTCGACGGCGTCGAACCGGTCGACCGGATCGCCGGCCTCAAGAATGGCAACGCTGACGCCTTCGCCAGCCAGCTGGTCGGCAATCAGGGCCCCGGCCACACCGGAGCCGACAATGATCACGTCTGCAGTAATGTCGGTCATGGCTTATGCCTCCCCTTCGGGCGCATCTGCCCAATAGCCGGTTTCGCCGCCGCACCAGCCCATCGGCTTGGTGAAATCGAGCGCGTTCCACATCATGGCTTCGGGATAGGTGACGACCTCTTCGCCACTCGCGATCTCAGCGACGCCGGTGTACCAATTGCCCAGGATGCTGGATTCGAGGTCGCTAGCGGGGCTGCCGTCTCGCAGACCGGCCAGCGCATCGCCAAATCCGCGGGAGATCAGGGCGTTGAAATAGCCCTCTCCAAAGCCCGGAGAGAGGGACGAAGCCGGTGTGTCGAGCAGCCGGGCCGAGAGGGCCATGAAATCGTCGAGACTTGCGGAGGTTGCCGCACTCGCCCGTCCGCCCAGGACAAGCGCAAGCGCCGTTCCGCCAGTCCACGCCAGCAGTTGTCGCCGCGACAAGCCTCCCTGCGTTTCGTTCCTCATCCTGGCCTCCTTTGGAAATTATGACGAAAAGCATTAGGCGCGAGCGGTTTAAAACAGGTTGATCTGATCGGTCGCCTTTCCTTGCCCGCGACCATCGGGCCTCTTAAGAACAAATGGCGAATCTGCTAGAAGCGCAAACACTGCTCAAATCCACCCAGACAGGCGCGGGCGCGATTGAACTATTCGTTTCAGAGAGCCGAGATCACGGAGACACCGATCTTGCGCTTTGCCGGACATAATTTTGAACCCCTGGCCTCGGGCGGGCTCTATTGGCACGCGCGCCAGACGCTGCTGGTCGCCGATCTCCATTTCGAAAAGATGGCGAGCTTTGCCCGCAAGGGTCAGATGCTGCCGCCCTATGACACTGGCCAAACCCTCGCCCGGCTTGAAACCGATCTCAGGCGCACGCGGGCGCAGCGCCTTGTGTCACTGGGGGACAGTTTTCACCGCCCAGATGCTAGCAGTCTGCTAACCAATTCGGACCGGATGCGCCTCCAGGCGATCACGGAAACGCTCGATTGCGTCTGGCTGTCGGGCAATCACGATCCCCATCCGCACGACATTGGCGGGGTCTGCCTCCCCGAACTGGAACTCGATGGTCTCACCCTCACCCATGAGCCGCAAAAGGGCGCCAAGGGTTTGATTTCAGGCCATCTTCACCCTGCCGCGCGGCTTCTGATCAACGGCCGCACAACGCGGAAACCCTGCTTTGTGCATGACAACAGGCTGATGATCCTGCCCGCTTATGGCACGTCCACCGGGGCGCTCAATATCTTGTCCCCGGCCTTTGCGGGCCTGTTAAACTGGCCCGCGCTCGAAGTGACCATGCTGGGGAGAGAGCGCACCTATCCGGTATCGCCGCGTCGCCTGATTGCAGGGTAAGCGGGATAAGTCCGCCAAGCGCCTTCAGCGCCTGAATAAAACGCCGCCGAGCCAGCCGGTGAACAGCGCGAGAATGACGCAGCAGATGCCATAAAGCAGCGGATATTGCGTCGCCGATTGCGCCAGGAACCGCTCAAACCCGATCTTGCGCACGGCAAAGCCCTCGGACTTGCGGGCGATGATCTCGCCGTTCTTGAACACGTAGGTCTGGGCGATATAGGGGCCCGGCGGGGCATTGCTGGGCAGGATCAGCTGGGCCGAATAAAATGTGTCCGACAGGAAGTTAACGCCGTTTTCCTGCACCCCGAAGAGTTTCTCCTGCGTCATCAGGCGGATCAGTTCTCGCCCGAACACCAGGGTCTTCCACCATCCCGCCGCATTGGGCGCGATGACATGGGCCTCGGGCAGGATGAAATTGGCATTGAGGGTCGCCACATCGGAAACTTCGCGCAGCCGCCCGCTCGAAAGCACGTGGAAGTAGCTGGGAAACCTCGGAAAAACCACTTCGTCGGTGTTGAGCCAGATGCCGAAATTATGGGTCATTTCACGCGCCACCCGGTCCTGGGTGGGGCCGAGAATAACGACGATGACGTGGAACGGTCCATCGACAAAGCGCTGACCCGAACCGGCCTCCGGCGCGATATTGCCGAAGAAGGTCATGCGCTCACCATCAAAGCTGGAGGTGATTTCGATGGTTTCGTTCGAGAGGGTCGAGACCAGCCGAGCGTTCTGCGCATGGGCGGGCGCAAGGAAGGTGAGTAAAATCCCAATGAAAACAAGGAGCCTGCTCATCGCATGGCGCCCGATACGGCCATGGAGAAGACGTCTGATGGCGTGAGGACCAGCGACAAGCCGAAGCGGATGGCGACGGCCAGGACGAGGAGGGCAAGCAGGCCCCGCAGTTGCTCCCCGCGCAGGTGCTTTCCGGCGGCTGCGCCAAACTGGGCGCCCGCCGTCCCGCCCACCATCAGGCAAAAAGCGAGAAGAATATCAACGCTCTGGCTCTGGACGGCATGGAGGATGGTCGTTGCTGCCATCATCGCCACGACCTGTGCCAGCGAAGTGCCGATCACCACATTTCCGGGCACACGGAGGAGATAAACCAGCGCCGGGACCATGATGAAACCGCCGCCAATGCCAAGGAGCGAGCCGACAAAGCCGATGAAGAGGCCAATGGCGAGGACCGGCAGGACGGAAATATAGAGCCGGCTCTTCTTGAACCGGACCCGCCAAGGCAGGCCATGGATCCAGCTGTGCTGGTGCGGCATGCGCTCGCGCACAACGATGCCCTGACGCTGCTTGAGGATGGCGCGCACCGCCTCCTGCAGCATCAATATGCCGACAAAACCCAGCAAAATCAGGAAGCCGAGGGCGATGACGAGATCGAGTTGGCCAGCCTGGCGGAGCAGGGAAAAGGCCGCGACGCCGCCAAATGCCCCCAGAATACCGGAGAGCACCAGATACATGGCAAGGTGGAGATCAATGCCGCCACGCCGATAATGGCTGAGCGCGCCCGAGGTCGAGGCAGCCACCACCTGGCCGGTAACCGAGGCGACGGCCACCGATGTCGGCACGCCGGAGAAAATCAGGAGCGGGGTGAGAAGGAAGCCGCCGCCGACGCCGAACAGCCCAGACAAAAAGCCAACCGCCCCTCCGATCCCCACGAGAAAGAAGAGGTTCACGGAAAGCTCGGCGATCGGCAGATAGACCTGCAAGACCCTGGGTCCCGTATAGAATAGGCGAACTGGGCCTATTCTAGCGACGAGACTGTCAACAAGAGGTCAAGATTGGCACCTGGCGCCTGATACGGGCCGCTCGAGCGAGATCAATTCTGCGTCGGGGTCGCCATCAATTCCCAGATATTGCCCTCGGTGTCCTCGAAATAGGCCGAATAGCCCCATTCCGATTCCGTGCCGGGAGTAATGATGCTGCCGCCAGCGATGAGGACGCGCTCAAGAATGGCGTCGACTGCCTCGGGCGATTCGGCGCGATGGCTGAGAACGAAGCCCGGCGTGCCCTCAAGCGCTTCCGGCTTACCCGCCGTCTGGGCAATCTGCTCGCGCGGGAACAGAACGAAGGAAAAATCCTCGTCGAAGAAGAAGGCAACATGGTCTTCGCCAGCGCCGATCTGTTCGTCGGAGATCTCGAACAGGGCACGGTAAAAGACAAAGGCGCGTTCGAGTTCATCGACGCCGATGGTGATGATGGAAATCTTGGGCTTCATGGCCACCTCTTGCTGCTGGCCACGCGCGGCGGCAAATCGCTCAACTGACGGACAGGCTAGGACTTTTCGCCGCCGGTCGCAAACAGGGCTTCAAACTGGCCATCCTCGATGCGGGATGCGGCGATCACCGCCTGGGTGCGGCTGTCGACGTCGAGCTTCTGCAGAATCGCCGAAACATGGGCCTTCACGGTGGCTTCGGAAATTGTCAGCTCAAAGGCGATTTGCTTGTTCATAAGTCCGTCGCTGAGCATCATCAGCACGCGAACCTGCTGCGGAGTGAGGGTGGCAAGACGCTTCATCAGCGCCGATTGCTCGTCTTCGGCGCCCAGTGTCGTACCCTTGGGAACGAACACTTCGCCGGCCAGAACCGTTTCGATAGCGCGGCGGATTTCGGTCGGGCCTTCGGATTTATGGAGATAGCCGGAGGCGCCAAGCTCGAAAGCGCGGCGGATGACGGTGGCGTCTTCCACGGCCGAAATGATCATCACCGGAATGTCGGGGTATTGGGCGCGCAGCAGCAGGAGGCCCGAAAAGCCCCGTACGCCGGGCATGTTGAGATCGAGCAGCACGAGATCGCAATCGCGTTCGGCGTCCAGTGAAGCACTGAGGTTGGCGAGATCCCCGGCTTCCTCCACATTGACTGTCGCGTCGCCCACGGCAAGGGTCTGGCGCAGGGCAGCCCGGAACAGCGGGTGGTCATCCACGATGATGATACGTCGACGTGTCATGAGCCTCATACTCTCCAAAAAACACCAGACCGCACGAAAATCACTGATTCACGGCCAGCGCACTTGCATATTGCGGCAATCCTTAACGGGTTCTTTACCATGTTTTCTCAAGAGTGGCCGCTAGACCTTCGTGATGCATCGCGAGGGAGATGTCTAGATTTGACAGGGACTGAACATGGCCCGCGCTTATCCTCATTCGGATTATGCTGACACGCCCCGTAAAGCCAATGGCGGGGAGTGGCAGGCATTGCGTGGCGAATTGGTCGCCCTGCTCGATCAGGTTGAAAGCCGTTTCGCCCGTCCGGCGGGCGATGAAAGTGCCCTTGGCGGATTGTCGCAGCGGGTTCGATATCTCCGCGATCAGGTCGAGGCGCCCGAACCGGCGCTGCGCCGCCGCGAAGCCTTGCGCACGGTCAAGCGCGCTGTCGATCGGTTCAGCCCGCGCGACGACCGGCACGATGACGATGACGACGCACTGACCTCGGCCATCGCCGAAATCCGCAGCCGTCAGGGCGCAGCATCCATTTCCGCGCTCGATCGCCGCCCGTCCGAGACCCCAGAGTTCCGCGAATTGAGCGGCCTTGTCCATGGCATCAGCGACCGGCTGGGACGGCTTGAAGGCGATCTGCGCCAGCAGCGCGGCAATTCCACCCAGGTGATGGAAGTCGCCAGCCAGGTCGAGCAGCTGACCCAGGTGGTCGAGCTTCTCGCCGGGGCCGTTGGTGAAACCGGCCAGGTCAAGCGCCTCGAAGCCCAGATTGCCGGGCTCGGCGCGATGATCGAAAAGGGTGCCCAGGTCGATCTGGGCGCGATCAATGCGCGCCTCGACGATGTGTCCGCCACGGTGGGCAAGCTTGCCGAATTGCAGGCCCAGCAGATGGAGCGCGAGATTGTCCGCCAGGAGCGCGACGACGCCGCGCCCAAGGGCAAGGGCGTGGCCAAGCTCGAGCCTGTCATGCACGCCATCGAAGACAGCGTGCGCAGCGTTTATGACCGCATCGACGCCATCGAAAAGAGCCTGGCGCTGTCCTCGGGCGATTTCGAGCGGCTGACCAGTGAAATGGCCGCCTTCACCCAGGCAATGAAGGATCAGACCGGTTCGCCCGATATTCTGGTCGACCGGGTAGAAGCCCTCGTCGCGCGCATGGACGGCGTCGATAGCGGCAATGGCGATGTGCTGGCGCTGAAGGACGAGATCGTCGGTCTGCAGCAGGCCGTGCTGCAGGGCATGGAGCCCCGCTTCGTCCGCATCGAGAGCAGGATCGAGGCGCTCAGCGATCGCATGGCGCCGGTCGATACCAGTGCTGTCGAAGGCCAGCTCAAGCAGCTGATGTCGCGCATGGACGAGGCAGGCGAACAGCTCGATGGGCTCGCGCGGCTCTATCATGACGCCAGCGAACGCTCCGACTTCGAATCGCTGGCCACCATGGTGGCCGAGCGCACCAGCGATGCCGTGACGCGCAAGGCGCCGGCACCGGTCGCGATGTTTGGACCGGAGAGCCTCAAGAGCATCGAAGACCGCATCTCGACGCTCGTCCGTTCGGTCAACAAGCAGCCCGATATCGAGACACTCGCCGATATCGTCGCCGAAAAGACCTCCCTCGCCGTCGCCCAGGCGCGCGGTCCGGCCAGCGGCATGGACGGCACCAGCATGGATGCGCTGGAAAAGCGCATGACGGCCCTGCTCAACACTGCAGGCCGGGACACGGCCGAGCGGCTGACGCGGCTTGAAGCCGCTCTCGCCTCGCGCGCAGCTCCGGCTGCAACTCCGACAGCACCCGCCGCTGCCATGGCTGCTCCCATCGTTGCGCGGGAAGAGGTCGAACCGTTCCAGATGCCGCAGGACGATGGCCTGCGCCTCGATAATATCCTGTCGCGCCTGTCGAGTGGCCCCAGCGACGCCATGCCGGACAATCCGGCAGAAGAAGCGCCGCTGATCGACAAGGGTTTCAAGGATATTCCTGCGCGCCCCGCTGTTGTGTCGGCGCCGGTCGCACGGAATATACCGGCCGAGAAGAAGCCCGAAGAGCCCGGGCGCATGCAGTTTGATCCCAATCTGGTCGAGCGCCCGCCACGCCCGCAATCGAGCTTTGCGCTCAGTGAAAAAGAGCCTTTTGCCCCGGCAATGGCTGCAGCGGCCGCGCCCGCCGTGGAAACACCGGTCAGCAATACCAGCACTTTCGTTGCCGCTGCCCGTCGTGCCCAGCGCGCCCGCCAGGAGCAGACTGTCGTCGATACCCCTGCCAGCTCGCTGATCAGCAGGGCGCTCGCCCGCGTGCGTCCGGCCGCCAAGACCGAAGCGCAGGATGAGCTGGCACCCGTCGCAGAGGCGCCGGTCGAAAAGCCCGCTGCGCTAAAGAAGTCTCGGCGCGCGCCAATCATCGCTGCGGATGAGCCGATGGCGGACACGACGGCCGAAGACGACATCGAAGCTATCGACGCGGGCCAGCCCGGGTTCCTGCAGCGTCACCGCCGGCCACTCCTGCTCGCCGCGGCGCTTGTTGCCGTGTCGCTCCTGACATTGAACCTCGTGCTCCAGCGCACCGTGGGCCAGCGTAGCGCGACGATGCCTGTGGCAGAAGCGGCGCCCGAAGCGGTCGCGCCGGTCAATCCCGCACCCTCGGACGACCAGTCGCTGGTTGCGCCGCGCATCATCGACATGATCGATGCCACCACGGTCGGCTCGATCAATCCGGCGCCCGCCAGTTTCTCCAGGGACCCGATTGCGCCGCCCATGCCGGCACTGTTGTCGGCTCCGAGCGCCGAGGAACGCCTCGCGCTGGCGTCGACAGGTTTGACCGCCGAGCCCGTCGCGGAAGCGGTCGTCGCAAGCTTTGATCTTCCCGCCGAAGGCGTGGGGCCGCTGGAATTGCGAGAGGCTGCGGCCGGTGGCGATCCTCGCGCCCAGTTCGAAGTGGCTGCCATCTTCACCGAAGGCCGCGCAGTGCCCCAGGACCTCGAAGAGGCCGCACGCTGGTACGAGCGTTCCGCAGCGCAGGGTTTTGCGCCCGCCCAATACCGTCTGGGCAATCTCTTTGAGGCCGGCACCGGTGTCGAGAAGGACCTCGAAAAGGCGCGGCTCTGGTATCAGCGCGCTGCTGAAGCGGGCAACCGCATGGCCATGCACAATCTTGCCGCGCTCTACGCCGGTGGGCTTCTTGGCGAGCAGCAGTTCGAAGCGGCGGCGCAGTGGTTCTCCGAAGCGGCAGCCTTCGGCATGACCGACAGCCAGTTCAACCTAGGCATGCTCTATGCCCGCGGCCTCGGGGTCGATCAGGATTTCGAGCAGTCCTACAAATGGTTCTCGCTTGCAGCAATGAGCGGCGATAAGGACGCTGCCCAGGCGCGGGACGACATTGCCAAGTCGCTGACCGCCGAAGCCGTGAGCCGCCTGGGCAATGAGATTTCTGCCTGGACGATCAAGCCCGTGGCGCTGGACGTCAATTTCGCCCCGATCGGGACCTGGATGGCCGAGTTCAACCCGGGCGATGCCATTGTCGCTCCGGATGTGACGACGCGTGTGCAGCAGGCCCTCAACAAGCTCGGCTTTGACGTTGGCAAGCCGGACGGCGTTGCCGGTCGCAAGACCGCCGAAGCCATCCGCGCCTTCGAGCGTGGCACAGGCATGACCGAGAGCGGCGTGATCAACCCGCGCCTCCTCGCCGTACTGGGCAGCCAGCCGGTCTGATCCGGCGGTATAGAATACAAAAGGGATCCCCGGCGGAAATCCGGGGAGCCCTTTTAATTTTCAGTCGAGGCAAGCGGCCAATGTCTGCGGCATGGTGTGCCGCACCAAGCCCTAAAAGCCGCCGCCGGTCTTGAAGCCGGTGTGCTTTCGCGTGCCGGAGCTGCCGGTGCGGGGGCGGGAGAAGCCGCCGCCGCTATTGCCGGAGCTGCCGCCCCAGCCGCCACCAAAGCCGCCGGAGGGCTTGCTCTTGCGCGAAGAGCCGCCGCCAAAGCTGCTGTCTGGCCAGGGGAAAGTGCTGGCGCCACCGTCGGCCCAGGGGGAGGCCTTGGAGGGGCGGCGCGAGCCGGTATTGGCGCTCTGGCTGCCGCCGACGGCCCAATCCTGGCTGCGACGCCAGTGATCCCAGTAGCTGGCCGCAGAAATGCCGCCGCGCAGGAAATCATTGAGCAGATCACCCACGAGCTTGTCTTCGCGGAAACTCGAGCGGGGATCGTCGAACCGCTGCTTCTTGAATTCCCACTGGATGTCTTCGAGCTCGCGACGGCGGGCGGCGAGGATTTTCAGGCGATCACGCTGCTCGCGGGTCTCACCGTCTTCCTCGCGCATGCGCGCCCGGGCCTCGTCGATCTGGGCGATGATCGTGTCATCCTGGCTGGTGCGGGTGCGGCGCGCCTCGGCAAGGAGGGTCTTGAGGTCCTCCCGCTCGAGGGCGGCGGCCAGTTCTGTGGTGGCGGTATGGAAAGCCGGGTCGCGCCCTTCGGCGAGATCCTGCAGAGCCTGAGCAGCGGCGTCCCGACGGTCCTCGATGGTGACGATCCCGGCGTCGACCTGTTCAATGTCGGCCTGGATGCGGGTGATCTCGTCGCGCAGCGGCTTGCCGCCGGCCTCGTCCACAGCAGTCTCGCGCCAGGTTTCGAGCCGGGCTTCGGCGGCCTGAGCGTTCTCTTCCTGGCGCTCGGCATGTTCGCGCAGGCGCAGGGGCAGTTCGTTGAGCATGGCATAGTTCGGCCGCGCCTTGTGGTAGTCCACGAGGCGCGCAACCATGCCGTCAAAGAAGCGGACGAGATTATTGGCGCGATAGCTGGAGGTGCCGTAGCCGGCGTCCCACAGATACATGAACAGCGGATCGTCGCGGTAGGGCTTGCCCTTCTGTTCGCGATCAGTCTCGGCCATCTCGGTCTTGCGGATGGACTGCTCGGCGATCTCGCCCATTTCTTCGGCGGTGCGGCGCAGGGCCAGATATTCGGGATCGGCCTGAAGACGGGCGCTCTGCTGGCTGTCCAGCGCCTTGAGGGCTTCCTGTCGCTCGGTCAGGCGCGTGAGGGCGCTATTGCGCTGTTCGACGAGGCTGGTGCGTTCCGCTTCCAGTTCGGCGATGGCGCGCTCGGCCTTCTCGACGTTTTTGGCGTGACCCTTGAGCGTTTCACGCGCCCGCAGCTCGGCCGAGGACAGGCTACCGTCCAGCTCGGGCTGCACCGACGGGTCGAGTTTGAGCCGGGCGAGCTGACGGAACAGTTCCGCCTCGCTTTCCTTGATCTTGGCGATGCGTTCGGACGAGCGCGCCAGGCGCTTGGAAATCTCGTCTTCCTCACGGCGAATGTCGCGCATGGCCTCTTCGAGACTGGCTAGGGCTTCTGGACCACGAAGTGTCATTGCATCACCACTCAGTCACCGCGCCGCCCAAGACCGGCATCAAATATTCAATGTCAAGAAAACCATCCGATTTGCGGCCGACTTCATTGGCCTGGATGATGCCATCGTCCCGCTTGTCAGCGGCAACGGCGTTGTAGACCTCTTCAGGTACACGCACGCCCCAGATCGGCACGATCTCGGTCTTGTCCGTCTCCTCATTGAGGATCGGCAGTGACAGCACATCCCCGTCCGGCGAAATGGCCTCGACGACGATGTAGTAATTGGTGGCGGCGGTGTTGATCTCGGGGAACGACCAGAAGCCGGACTGGACGTCCGGGCGATTGACCACGCGCAGCACATATTCCTGGCGGAGCTGATCGCGCAGGGCGGTCAGGCTCTCGACGGCACTGACGGCGCCTTCGCGATTGCCTTCGGCGGCGAAGGCCTTGCCGCGGCTCACCAGGGCATCGGCCTGCACCACGGCCTGCTGAACCTTGGTTTCTTCAAAGATTGTCTCGCGCAGCGCATCCATCTGGGCCGGCAGGCCTTCGGTCAGTTCGAGCCGGGCCTGCGCTGCCTGACCGGCCGTATAAGGCTGCCAGACGCCGAAATAGCCCACGCCCAGCGCGAGCAGGGCAACGACCGCGGCGATGACGGGCTTGCCCCAGCGCTTGCGACCGACATAGAGCCGAGCCAGGGACGTGCCCAGGCCCGGCGCAGGCGGAGCATAGGAGAACCGGCTTTCGGCCAGAGCCGAAACGCCCTCCTTGAGGATATGGTCAGGAACCTCGATACCCTGTTGGTGATAGATGTCCCGCAAACGATTGATCAGCTGGGCCTCACGGGCCGCGCCGTCGAGTTCGCGGATCACCAGGTCCTGCCGGTGACGGAGCGTGTCGACCACGTCCATCGCCAGCATGACTTCATCGAGGGGAGCAGCGGGCTTTGCCGTCGCGTCACTCATCCTGCGCCATTATCCTCTTGGATAGTCGTGGTCTCAGTTACGGGTTTCGAGCAGAAGCGCATTGCCTTCGGCGGCAAGCGTTGCCAGGCGCCGCTTGCCGTCTTCGACCGCGTCACGGATCTCAGCCGAGTTCTTGGTCGAGGCGACACGCATCTCGTTGATGATGGTGCGGCTCTTCTCCTGGAAGTTCACCACCGAATCCACGAGCTTCTTGACGGCGTCGGCGCGCACGGTTGGGCCGTAGCCGGCCTTAACGGCCTCTTCCTGCACCTTGTCGCCGATCTCCGAAAGCGCCTCGAGGCTCTTGGACATGCCTTCCTTCATGGCGTTCAGGGTCTGGGTCGATTCATGCAGGCCGAACATGCCGGTGAAGGACGCCGAAAGGGCGGTCAGCACGGTTTCATTGGTCGAGAAGAACGAGATCGACTGCTGGTAGACGCGCTCCTTGGCATTGGTCGTCTGCATCAGACGAGCCATCACCACCTCGGAGGTGTTGTAGGAAATGGTCAGATTGTCCGAGAGGTCCTTGGCGATCTGGTAGCGCTTTTCCTCGTTCTGCATCTCACGCAGGCGCTCGTCGCGGGCCATTTCGAGGCGGGCTCGATCGGCCGGAACCTCGCCGGCATAGGCAGCCAGCTCGTCGGCGGATTTCTGCAGGATGTTCTTCTTTTCGCCGAGGCGACCTTCGGCCGTGTGGAGCACTTCGAGCGCCATCACTTCGGCCTGCTTGAGAGCGCCGCGGAAGTCGCGATAGGCCTCGAGGATGGTCTGCTCGCGATCGATCTGGTCCTTGGTGTCCTTGGTGACGTCCAGATAAACGTCGCGGATCTTGTTGAAGCGGGTGGCGATGTCGCCGCGGCTGACCTTCATCCAG
>JADGNE010000036.1 GCA_015234425.1 Devosia sp. | reverse complement strand
TCAAGATCACCCGCATCGAGATCAAGGACATCGATCCGCCCAAGGACCTGGTCGAATCGATGGGCCGGCAGATGAAGGCCGAGCGCGAAAAGCGCGCCGCCATCCTCGAGGCCGAAGGGCGTCGCCAGGCGGCGATCCTTCAGGCGGAAGGCGCCAAACAGGCGCAGGTGCTTGAGGCCGAAGGGCGAAAGGAAGCGGCCTTCCGGGACGCCGAAGCGCGCGAGCGCTCGGCAGAGGCTGAAGCCAAGGCCACGCAGATGGTCAGCGACTCCATCGCCTCGGGCAGTGTCCAGGCCATCAATTATTTCGTGGCCAACAACTATATCGAAGCGCTGGGCAAGATCGCCACGTCGCCCAATCAAAAGGTGCTGATGCTGCCGGTCGAGGCTGCCAGCGTCATTGGCTCGATTGGTGGCATTGCCGAGATTGCCCGGGAGACTTTTGGCGGCAGCGCGCCATCAACGCCAGCCCGGACAGCCCGACCGCCATCCTCAGGCTACTCCTCAGACCCTTCGCAAGGTTAGTCGGCCATGATGATCATCGAGTTTCTGGCCGCCAATGCGCCCTGGGGCTGGATCATCGCCGGCCTGATCCTGCTCGGCCTCGAGCTGGTCGTTCCCGGCGGCGGTTTCCTCGTCTGGCTGGGCATAGCCGGGATCGTCACCGGGCTCGTGGTCTTCATCCAGCCCATGGCGTGGCCATTTCAATGGCTGCTTTTTGCCATTCTGGGGCTCGCCTCGGTCTTTGCCTGGCTGCGTTGGACCCGCTCGCGAAAGGCTACCGATGACCAGCCGTTTCTCAACCGTCGCGCTGAACGCTACGTCGGCCACGAAGCCGTTCTGGACCAGCCCATCGTCGCCGGATTTGGCCGGCTTGCTCTCGGCGACAGCGTCTGGCGCATCGCCGGACCGGACCTTCCCGTCGGTCAGCGAATCCGCGTCGTTGGTTATGATGGTCCGGTGCTCAAAGTCGAGGCCATCTGAGGTTCGTCGAAAGACTTCATTAACCATAAGCTGAAAGGATCGGCGTCGTCCTCAATCATACCGACGGAGCCATTTTTGCCACTGCTGTCGCGGACTTGGCGCCTGAACCTGGGCGTGGCGCTGGCCACGGCCTGTCTTGGTGCGCCGGTATTCGCCGACCCCTTTGGCCCCGATGGCTCCGGAACCGACAATGAGCGGCTGCGGCCGGGCCTCTATCCTGCGGCGCCAGTTGCCGGTGACTATGGGATGCCGATCGAGCCGACCCATCCCCCCTTCGAGATCGACTGGTCGGTGGGACTGAGGGGCACGTTTACCCAATCGACGACAGGCGGGCAGAATTTCGTTACCCGTCTGACGCCGCAGGCGTCGGCACGCTATGACGGAAGCCTCGCCACGATCGTCGGCGCTGCCAGCGCCGAGATTGCCAAGCCCAGCGGGCCGGACGGCGTCACCATCACCAATATGCGGCTTGGCGTGTCCGGCGAGATGGCGCTCGACGCTGTCACCACCCTCAACGGCGATGCCGCATTGACGCTGAGCAAGGATCTTCCGGGCACGCTCGACCTCAATCCGCAGATCGCGGCCCCGCAGCAGATCCTGACCGGCAGCCTCGGGATTGGCCTCGACCGCCAGTTTGGCCGCTTCAATCTCGGTGTCGACGCTGAGGCCATGCGCACCAATTATGGTCCCTCGACCCGCCTTGATATCGGCGAGATCGACAACGCGGACCAGAACCGCTGGACCGCCGCGGGTAATCTGCGTGTCGGCTATCAGGTCACCCCGATTTTCGAGCTGTTCACAGAGGCCGGCGTGTCGCGCGATTTCTTTGATGTCGCCGGCCCATCGGGCGAAAAGGCCGATGCCAGCAATCGCACGCTGCGCGCCGGTGTCTCGGGATCGTGGAACGATGTCCTGACGGCCAGCGTCTCCGCCGGTGTCGGCCAACGCGTTTTTCACGCCGGAAATCTGGGTGATGTCACGACGCAGCTCTATGGGGCGAGCGTGAGCTATACCCCTGATCCGACCCTGCGGATGACGGCAAGCCTCGAGACCACGATGGAGCCGACCGGACCGGACAATCCCGGAACGGCGCGCATCCGCCACGCAGCACTTGCCAATATCGATTACACGGTCAATTCCTGGCTGCGGCTGCGCGCCAATGCCGACTGGAGCAGCTCGCAATTCGTGGGCAGCAACGATACCGAAGACCGTTTCGGCCTGGGCGCGGGCGCTGACTATAGCTTCAACGCCCACACAGCGCTCAATGCCGACTACGGCTATGGCCGCCGCAACACATCGAGCAGCGGCCAGACCGATAGCCATCAGGTGAGCCTGGGGATCACCCTCTCACGCTAGAGCGTGTTCAGACCCTAGAGCTTTTCCTCGAGATCGAGCTTGCGCAACTCGCGCAGGAACCCGGGTCGGATGTCGTCGCGTTCGAGGGCGTAGACCACGTTGGCCGTCAGGAAGCCGATCTTGGAGCCGCAGTCAAAGCTCTGACCCTGATATTTGACGCCGGTGAAGCGCTGGGTGTTCATCAGCTTCTGCATGGCGTCGGTCAGCTGGATTTCACCGCCTGCGCCCTTGGTCTGTTCGGCCAGCAGCGAGAAAATTTCCGGCTGCAGGATATAGCGACCCGATATGATGAGATTGGAAGGGGCCTCTTCGCGCTTGGGCTTTTCCACCATCTGATTGATGCGGAAGCCGGTGTCGGCGCCCTCGCCACGGCCAATCACGCCATAGGACGACACCTCGGCCTCGGGCACTTCCTCGACGGCGATGACATTGCCGGCGCTCTCTTCGTAAGCGTCCATCATCTGCCGGAGCACCCCGGGCTCACCCTTGAACAGCATGTCGGGCAAGAGCAGCGCGAATGGATTGTCGCCAACGATATCGCGAGCACACCAGACGGCGTGGCCAAGCCCGAGCGGCTCCTGCTGGCGGGTGAAGCTCGTACGACCGGCGGACGGCAGGTCCTGGCGCAGCTCCTCGAGCGCTGCCAGCTTGCCGCGGTTTTCAAGCGTCGTCTCGAGCTCGAACTGGCGGTCGAAATGGTCCTCGATAACGCCTTTGTTTCGCCCGGTGACGAAGACAAAATGCTCGATACCTGCTTCACGGGCTTCATCGACGGCATACTGGATGAGCGGTCTGTCCACGACCGTAAGCATTTCCTTGGGCATCGCTTTCGTTGCCGGAAGGAACCGGGTTCCCAGACCAGCGACAGGAAAAACGGCAGTACGGACTCGCTTGGACACAAGGTTTCCCTTTATTCAGTTAGCTCGATTGTCGGCGTAAACCTAAATCAATATGTGCCACATATCGTTGCACCATAATAGCTTTCAAGCGCAGGAGTTAATTCCATGGCAGTTCTGGTCACCGGTGGCGCAGGCTATATCGGCAGTCACATGGTGCTTGAGCTCGCCGATCGTGGCGAACAGGTCGTGGTGCTGGACAATCTGATTACTGGCTTTGACTGGGCCATCGACGGCCGTGCCATCTTCGAGCAGGGCAATGCCGGGGATATCGATTTCGTAACGGGGCTGATCGCCAAGCACGGCATTACCGAGATCGTGCATTTTGCCGGCTCCATCGTCGTGCCGGAATCGGTCACCAACCCGCTCAAATATTACGCCAACAACACCTCCACCTCGCGCAATCTGATCGAGGCTGCTGTGCGCGGCGGCGTGAAGCACTTCATCTTCTCGTCCACCGCCGCCGTCTATGGCATGACCGGCCTTGCCCCCGTGGTCGAGGATACCCCGCTTCACCCCATGTCGCCCTATGGCCGGTCCAAGCTGATGACCGAGTGGATGCTGGCCGACGTGGCCGCGGCCCACCCCATCACCTTCGGCGTGCTGCGCTATTTCAACGTCGCGGGCGCTGATCCGAAGAAGCGCTCCGGACAGTCGACGCCGCTCGCCACCCATCTCATCAAGGTCGCCTGCCAGACAGCGCTCGGCCAGCGCGAGAAGATGGACATCTTCGGCACCGACTATGAAACGCCCGATGGCACCTGTGTGCGGGACTATATCCACGTCACCGACCTCATCGCGGCGCACGCCCTGCTGCTCAACCATCTGCGCAAGGGCGGCGACAGCACGACGCTCAACTGCGCTTATGGCCGGGGCTATTCCGTGCGCGAGGTCGTTGAGATGGTCCGCGATGTGTCCGGGGTCAATCTGCGCGCTGACGAGGGGCCGCGCCGGGCTGGCGATCCCGCCTCGATCACCGCAACAGGCGAGAAGGTTCGCAAGCTGCTCGGCTGGACGCCCGCCCATGATGACCTCAGAGAAATCGTCGAGACGGCCTATTCCTGGGAACGCCATCTGATGACGCGGAACCGCTAAGGAGGCGAAACAATGCGGCGGCTGGCAGTCTTTTTCCTCTTTCTGATGACGGCCACCGCGCATGCCCAGCCGATTGGCAACTTTGCCGATTTTCTGGCGCAACTGCGCCCCGAAGCAATCGCCAACGGCGTCAGCGCGGCAAGCTATGACGCCATAGTGGCCGGCATGACCCCAGACCCGCGCGTACCCAAGCTCGTCGAGACCCAGCCGGAGTTCACCACGCCGGTGTGGGACTATATCGAGACGAGGGTGAACGCCGCGCGCATCGAACGCGGCCGCGCCGCCCTCTCCCGCAACTCTGCGCTCTTTTCCGCTATTGGCAGCCAGTTCGGTGTCGATCCCTATCTTCTCGGCGCGATCTGGGGGATCGAGACCGACTATGGCGCCGTCCTGGGCAATGACAGTCTGATCCGCCCTATCGTCCGCTCACTTGCGACGGTCACCTATCAGCGCCGCAGCCGCTTTACCGAAGACAAAGCCGACCTCATCGCCGCCCTGCGTCTGGCCGAGGCCAATGGCGGCGTTTCCCCCATCGGCTCCTGGGCCGGTGCCATCGGGCATTTGCAGGTCAACCCGAGCAATGTCCTCCTCAATGGCACGGACGGCGATGGCGATGGCCGGATCGACCTCCACAATTCGCTCGCCGATGCCTTGGCGACCAGTGCAAAATTCCTGCGCCAGCTCGGCTATCAGCCGGGGATAGACTGGGGCTTTGAGGTCTCCCTTCCGGCCGGCTTCGACTATCTGCTCGCCGACCGCGACCAGCTCCGCCCAATCAGCTTTTTTGCCGAGCGCGGCGTGACACGGGTTTCGGGACGTGCGTTTTCGGATCTCCGAACGCCGGTTTTTCTCTACATTCCTGCCGGCAAGGATGGCCCGAAATTCCTGATGACGGCCAATTATCTCGTCCTCAAGGGCTATAATTTCTCCGACAGCTACGCCATGGCCGTGGCCCATCTCACCGATCGCCTGAAAGGTGGCGGGCCCTATGTCACGCCCTGGCCCCGCACCACAGTTTTTCCCAATCTGGCGCAGCGGCAAACCATTCAGCAGGCGCTCAAGGCACTGGGGCTCTATCAGGGTGCCATTGATGGGCGGCTGGGGCCGATCACCCAGGCGGCCTATGCCCGCTTCCAGGCATCGCAGGGCCAGATCGCCGACGGGTTCATCACCAAGGCAGCCCACGACGCCCTCGCGGCGGCGGTCCGGTAACCTCCTGGGGAGCGGCGTAGTCTTGCGAGGCTCCATCTGCTACATCCAAGCCACAAGGCCGGATTGAGACATGAAGCGCATTGTTCTGCTGATATTGCTGGTTATCTTCACCTCGCTCGAGGTGGCGCCGGCCTTTGCCCAGGGTGATGAGCGCATTCTCGTGGCCCAGCAGGAACGACGCCGGACCCTCTTCGATCTTCTCTTTGGGGAGGAAACCAAGGCGGCCCCGCAGCCACCGCCGGCCCAGCAGACCCAGCCGCGCCGCCAGGCCGCGCCCGTCGCCCTGCCACCGCCAAAACCCCAGATCGAAAAGGCCCCCAATGCCACGCGGCTCGCCGTTTTCGGCGACTCCATGGCCGTAGACCTCGCCAAGGCGCTCGACAGATTTTATGCCGAAGATCCCAATCTGGTTGTCATCGAGCAGGGCGTCGGCTCCTCGGGTTTTGTCCGCGACGATTATTTCGACTGGAACGCCACCATCCGGCAGCAGATCGCCGCTGACAGCTTTGACGTCGCTATCGTCATCATCGGTGTCAACGACCGGCAGGAGATCAAGGCGAACGGGCAGAGCCTCAACTCGCTCACCGAGCCCTGGACCGCGATCTACCAGTCCCGCATCAATGATTTTCTCGGTCAGCTCCGTTCGGCCCGCAAACCGGTGATCTGGATCGGCCTGCCGCCGATGTCGCGCAGTGAATATTCCACCGCCATGAGCCAGATCAGCGCGCTGCAGAAAATGGCAGCGTTCTCGAGCGGCGCGGAGTTTCTCGATATCTACGACCGCTTCCTCGGCGAGGACGGCAAATACTCGTCCTACGGCCCCGACGTGAACGGCCAGAACGCCCGCATGCGCAAGGATGATGGCATCCATTTCTCGGCTGCCGGCGCAGACAAGCTGGCCTTTTATGTCAGCCAGTCCCTCCGGACCTTTTATCGCGGCGGAGCTGTCACTTTGGCGGTTGCCGACCCGCTGGCGGGGACCGATGCGGCAGCCATGCTGCGTCCGCCCTACCAGGGCCTCGGCCAGATCCGTCTCCTGGAGGTCGCGGGGGCGGTCGTGCCGCTGAGCCGCGCCCCGCAGCGCGCGGCGGATCTGCTGATGGCTTCGCCGGCAGCCTCTTCGGCAGAAGCCAGCGCGCCCTTCTCCATCGAGCAGTTGATGCAGGCGCCGGTCGGGCGGGTCGACGCCTTTGGCGTGGGGGTGACACCCAATGCCGCCCCCGCCGCCAATAGTCTTGGACGCTAAGCCCTACATCACCGCCCCGACCTGCCACGGCACAAATTCATTGTCGCCATAGCCGAGTTCTTCGGACTTGGTCGGCTTGCCGGAGGCGATGTCGAGCAGCATGTCGAAAATCTGCTGCCCCTTGGCTTCGATGGAGACGCCCTCGACGATGTCGCCGCAGTTGATGTCCATGTCGTCGGTCATGCGGGCATAGACCTCCGAATTGGTCGCGAGCTTCATCGAAGGAACGGGCTTGCAGCCATAGGCCGAACCGCGTCCCGTGGTGAAGGCGAGGATATTGGCGCCGCCCGCGACCTGTCCGGTCGCCGAGACGGGGTCAAAGCCCGGCGTATCCATGAACACAAAGCCCTTTTCCGTGACTTTTTCGGCATATTCATAGACCGCCGTCAGTGGCGTGGTGCCGCCCTTGGCGGCCGCGCCGAGGGATTTTTCGAGAATGGTCGTCAGCCCACCAAGCTTGTTGCCGGGCGAGGGATTATTGTTCATCTCGCCGTGGTTGCGGCGGGTGTAATCCTCCCACCAGTGGATACGCTCGATGAGCTTTTCGCCGACCTCACGGCTTGCCGCACGACGGGTGAGAAGATGCTCGGCGCCATAAATTTCGGGGGTTTCCGACAGAATGGCCGTGCCGCCATTGCGCACCAGAATATCTGCCGCATAGCCGAGCGCCGGATTTGCAGTGATGCCCGAATAGCCATCCGACCCACCGCACTGCAGCGCCAGGCTCAAATGGCTGGCATCGACAGTTTCGCGCCGGGCTGCGGCCGCGATCGGCAGCATCTCCTTGACCTTCTCGACGCCCCACTCGATCATTTTCCTGGTGCCGCCGCGCTCCTGGATGGTCATGGTCTGGAAGGTCTCGCCCTCCTCGATGCCATAGAGCTCCTTCATCCGGCCGATCTGGAACACTTCGCAGCCGAGGCCGACGAGCAGCGCTGCACCCAGATTGGGGTTGGACGTATAGCCCCACTGCGTGCGCTTCAGAATGTCAAAACCCTCGCCCCGGCTTTCCATGCCGCAGCCCGTGCCATGCACGAAGGGCACTACGCCGTCGATCTCGCGATAATCGTCCAGAATGCCGGAACGATTGATCGCCTCGGCCACGAACTTGGCCACCGTTGCCGAGCAATTCACCGAAGTCAGAATGCCGATGTAATTGCGCGTGCCCACCGAACCATTGGCGCGCTTGTACCCCTGGAAGGTCGCGCGCTGCGGCGCGGGAATGAAATCGACCGGGATGGCGCCCTCGGAGAAGGCATAGTCGTGCACCAGCGTGCCGTCCGCGCCGCCCATGCCGCAATTGTGCTCATGCACCCAGTCGCCGGGTGGAATGGTTTCCTTGGCAAAGCCGATGATCTGCCCGAATTTCAGCACCGCCTCGCCGGCGGGAATGACGCGGGTGGCGAACTTGTGGCCCCTCGGTACGCGGCGCAGGACGGACACGCCCTGGGGCGTCTCTGCACCCGGCTCGAGATTGGCCAAGGCCACGGCGATATTGTCGGACGGGTTGAGGGTGAGGGTCTTGCCCTGCGGGCGGATCATGGTGTCAGTCATCAGACGGGCTCTCGGGGCTGGAGGCTCTGCTTTACCTCGCCGGCATTCCCCCCAGATTACTTCCGCAATCGAGGACGCCCAACATTGTCAAGCAACACGGCACTAACTAACATGTTAGCATGAAAACGGAAGCCGGTCCCTATGATTTTCTGCCCGATGCGGGCAGCTTTGCCCGCGGCAGCGTTACTGTCGACGTCACCAACACCCTGCGACAGGCCATCGTCACCCTCGCCCTGCCCCCCGGGATCGGGCTCGATAAATCTGCCCTGTGCAAGCAATTGGGCGTTTCCCGCTTCCCCGTAAGCGAGGCGCTGGCCCGACTGGCTGACGAAGGTCTCGTCGATATCGCGCCCCAGCGCGGCTCTACCGTATCGCTGGTCAAGATCGCCGACGTCCGCGAGTATATGCTCATCCGCAAGGGGCTCGAGAGCGAGGCCCTGCGCGTCCTCATCGGCAAGCATGACGAGGACGTCATCGCGGCGCTCCACGCCAATATGGCGGCCCAGCGCGCAGCGGCCTCGATCGACGATGCGGAAACCTTCCACCAGATCGACGTGGACTTCCACGACATCATCTTCCGCACCATGCGGCTGACAAAGGTGAAGTCCATTATCGACAAGGCGCGGGCCAATCTTGACCGTGCGCGCCGCCTCATCATTACCCCACGGCGCCTGGCGCTGACCATTGCCGAACATCAGGCCATTTTCGACGGCATTCTGGCCGCCGATGCAGCGCAGGCCATCGCCGCGATCCGGGCCCATATCGACGCGGTGATGGTCGAACTTTTCGCCTTCGCCCGCACCCAGCCGCACCTTTTCGCCGACGGTACGGATCTCGCCGTCGACAGCGACGATTTCCCCTTCGGCTGATCGGGGCAGGCGCGTGAGACTTATCGCAGCCGCTCGCATCACCATCGTGGCCCTGATGTTGGTGTTTGGCAGCGCTGGATCCACCGCGCCTGCGTGGGCCAATTGTCCAGATCGGCCCGCCTGTACCGGCTGTGGCTGCAAGGGCGGCCCGGGTTATCGCGGTCCCAATGGCAAATGCGTCGGCTTTGTTGACCTCGACAGGGTCTGCGGTGTTCCCGCAACCTCAAGATGCAGCTTTGAGAACGCGCCGGGGACGGGGCAGAACAGAAGCTGCGCCTTGGGGCTGGACAATTATGAGGAGGAGAAAAACTGATGCTCAAGAACATACCGGCCCTGCTCGGCCCTGACCTGCTCTATGCCCTGCGCGCCATGGGCCACGGCGACGAGATCGCCATCGTCGACGCCAATTTCCCGGCTGAATATCTTGGGCCCGAGGTGATGCGGCTCGATGGCATCTCCGCCACCGAGGTGCTCAACGCCGTCCTGACCGTGATGCCCCTCGATGAGTTCGTCGATGTCGCCGCATTCGGCATGGCCGTGGTGGGTGAGCCGGACCGGCGCGAGCCCATCTATGCCCTCTTCGAAGAGATCATCACCCGCCACGAACCCGGGCAGAGTTTCTCCCGGCTCGAGCGCTTCGCGTTTTATGAAAAAACCCGCTCCTGTGCCGCAATTGTTCAGACAGGCGAAACACGGCTCTATGGAAATATCATTCTCAAGAAGGGCATAATCCGGCCAGCAGACTGAGCCGAGGCGAACGCATTGGCACAAGGTCGGCCTCGACAGACTAACATGTTAGCCGTTATGTGCTCGGAACGATAAAGGGAGACCCCGCAATGAAACTTCTTCGCGTCGGAGCCAAGGGCGCCGAAAAGCCCGCCATTCTCGCTAAGGACGGCACGGTCCGCGACCTGACGGGCGTCGTCAGCGATATCGCCGGCGAGGTGCTGACACCGGCAGGGCTTGCGAAGATCGCGGCGACCGACATCGACACGCTGCCCAAGCTGGACGATGGTCAGCGTATCGGCCCCTGCGTCGGCAGCGTCGGCAAGTTCATCTGCATCGGCCTCAACTATGCCGACCACGCCGCCGAAAGCGGCATGCCGATCCCCAAGGAGCCAATCATCTTCATGAAGGCGACCAGCGCCATCATCGGCCCCAATGACGATGTCATCATTCCCAAGAACTCGACCAAGCCCGACTGGGAAGTCGAACTTGGCGTCGTCATCGGCAAGGAGGCCCGCTATGTCGACGAGGCCGACGCCCTCGACCACGTTGCCGGTTATTGCCTCGTCAACGACGTCTCCGAACGGGAATTCCAGCTCGAGCGTGGCGGCACCTGGGACAAGGGCAAGGGCAATGACACCTTTGGTCCCATCGGCCCCTGGCTCGTGACCAAGGACGAGATTGCGGACGTGCAGAATCTTGGCATGTGGCTGGACGTGGATGGCAAGCGCTTCCAGACCGGTTCGACCAAGACCATGGTCTTTGGCGTTGCGCACCTCGTCTCCTATGTCAGCCAGTTCATGAGCCTGCAGCCGGGCGACATCATCTCCACCGGAACCCCTCCGGGCGTTGGCATGGGCATCAAGCCCGAGCCGATCTGGCTCAAGCCAGGCAATGTCATGCGTCTGGGCATCGACGGGCTCGGCGAGCAGACCCAGAACGTTAAGGCCTACACGGCCTGACCCCATCCAGCTGTCAGACACCCTCCCCGCCGGGAGGGTGTTTTTCTTTGCGCCGATGCTTGCGGTCGCCTGCGCCCGGGCCTATCGAAAACCAATCCCGGGAGAGATCGCACGATGACGACCTTCGACAACACGCTCTACGCCGACGGCACATTGATCATCGGCGCAGGCCTTGCGGGTCTGTTCACCGCGCTCAAACTGTCGCCCCGTCCAGTGACAGTGCTGTCTCCCAAACCACTGGGCAGCGGTGCCTCGTCCGCCTGGGCGCAGGGCGGGGTCGCGGCGGCAATCGGTGATGGCGACAGCGCCCATGCCCATGCTCAGGACACCGAGATGGCCGGCGCTGGCATTGTCGATCACGGCATAGCCGAGAGCGTCACCGCAGAAGCCGTCTCCCGCATCGAAGATCTGGCCCGCTGGGGCACGCCCTTTGATCGCGACGATTTCGGAAATTTCGCGCTGGGGCGGGAAGCCGCGCACTCAGCCAACCGAATAGTCAAGGTCGAGGGCGACCGCGCCGGCTGGGCCATTATGCAGGCCATCATCGCCCAGGTCCGCAAGACGCCCAGCATTCGCGTGGTGGAGGGCATCACTGCCCTCAGCCTTGCCCGCGAGAATGGCCGCATTGTCGGCGTCTATGGCCGGCGTCTCGGCGATCGCTATTCCGAGCCCATCTATATTCGCGCCCGCGCCACGGTTTTGGCTGCCGGAGGGCTGGGAGGGCTTTATGCCGTCACCACCAATCCACCCGGCGTGCGCGGCCACGCCATGGGCATGGCGGCACGGGCGGGCGCCATCATCGCCGATCCCGAATTCGTCCAGTTCCACCCCACCGCCATCCTCGCGCCTATCGATCCGGCGCCACTGGCAACCGAGGCGCTCCGCGGCGAGGGCGCAATCCTCGTCAACGATCTGGGCGAGCGCTTCATGCCCGCCATCCACCCGGACGCCGAGCTCGCACCCCGCGATATCGTGGCTCGCGCCAACTTCCGGCAGATCCAGTCTGGCCGAAAAGTCTTCCTCGACACCCGCAGTGTGCTTGGCGCGGAAATCCTCACCCGCTTTCCGACCGTCTCGAAATATTGCCTCGACGCCGGCATTGATCCCGTCACCCAGGCCATTCCGGTGACCCCGGCTGCGCACTTCCACATGGGCGGCGTCAAGGTGGACGAGCGCGGCCGCAGCTTCCTGCCCGGCCTGTGGGCTTGCGGCGAAGCCAGCTGCACCGGCCTCCACGGCGCCAACCGCCTTGCCTCAAACTCGCTGCTGGAAGCCGTGGTCTATGGCGCCCGCATCGCCGACGACATTGGCGGGCTCGAAGCCGCCTATGAGATGGCGCCTTTCAAGGGCATCGAGTGGATCGAGGAAGAAGGCAACCGTGCCGAGGATGTCCTGCGCAACACGGTCGCCGTACAGGATTTGCGGCGCATCATGACCGATCTCGTTGGCGTCGAGCGCGATGCCGAGGGCCTCAAGAAAGCGCTGCGGGAAATCGCCCACCTGGAGGCCACCGCAGAACAGGTCACCACCGCCTATCTCAACATGACAACGTCGGCGACGCTGGTTGCCGCCGGCGCGCTGAAACGCGAGGAAAGCCGCGGCGGGCATTTCCGCAAGGATTTCCCGGAGGCACGCGTGGAGTGGGAGCATCATACTGAGATGACGCTTACCGAGGCGCTGGCGATCAGAGCCGCCGCGGGCTGAGTTAACGGAGCAGATACTACGGGCTTTTCCTGATGGCTGTGGGTAGTTACCCTAAGGGGCTCTGGAGGGGGCCCCGATGTCGACGTTGGTCATTTGCACGGTTCTGGACCCAGAAGACCTTCGCGGTGCTGAACTGAGCCTCGCCTGTGCGCTGTCGGACGAACTGCGCTACAGCAGCCGCATCGGAGGAGACATCCTCGTCGCGCAGACTGGCGCTGGCGCAACGCCCGCCTATGTTGCCCTCGGCAAACTTGCGGGCTTCTCCTCGGATCGCACCGGCGCAACCACCGCCATCATCACCAATCTGGCGCCCATCCCCGCACCTATTCCCCTCCGCCAGGGCCCTGCAGGCCCCACTGCCATGTTCGAGATCGCCGACGAGACCTATCGAAAAATCCTCGCCCAGATCGCGTATCCTATGGACGTTGAGGAAGGCGCCGCCGCTTACGACATGACCTTGGTGGACTCGCAGTTCCTTCGGCAATTGCGTCGCGAGCAAGAGGACATCTGCAGCTTTTCAGGAGTCCGCTCGGGAAACCTCGAGGCGGTGATCATCCGCCCCCTGGAACAAGGCGGCACTTGGCACATCAGCAGTTTCATCCTGTTGGACGAGGCGGCTGGCGCTGAATTCCGTAAATTCAACTGGAGCATCGGCCCGCAGTTCCAGTTGCTCATCAACGCCCACGCCGTCGGGCGGGATGGAATGGAAACGGCCAGCCCCACCGGTATGCTGGTGATGCCTCCCCGGATGATCGAGCGCCTCGATCGCGCGGCGCTCGACTGGCACCGCGCGCAATTCTTTGACCGCCTGCGCTAGGGTCAGCCGGCCAGTACGGCTTCGACCTCGGCGCGGCTGGGCGGGTTGCAGCCCTTTTGCGCGCAGTTGAGGCCGGCCACCACCGCGCCGAACTTGAGGATGTCTTCCAGCGCCGTCGTGTCGAGCCCGACCATGGCACCAGCCTCAAGCGCGCCGACTTCATCCAGCTTGGTCAGAATGCCCGCCATCAGGCTGTCACCGGCCCCGACCGTGTCACCAAATACCGGCGGCGCGAAAATGCCCGCATGTGCCTGTGCCGACTTCGAAAAGGCGCGGGAGCCGTGCTCGCCCAGCGTCACCACGACCAGTTCGCAATGCGGACGATTGAGCAGCGCGGCAGCGAAATCTTCGATGGTCATGTCCGGCGCCAGCCAGGCATGATCTTCCTCGGAGAGTTTGATAAGGTGGGCGGCATCGAGGAAACCGTCGAGGCGGCGCCGATAGCCTGCCTCATCTTCCACCAGCTTGTCGCGGACGTTGATGTCGAAGGAAATGACTGCGCCCCGTGCGCGCGCAGCCTCTACGACCTGCATCCAGATGGCCGCATCCTCGGCCAGGATCGGCGCAAACCCGCCAATCTGGTAGAGCGTGACGGCACTCGGCAACGCCGCCAAGAGACCGGCCTCCGAAAATGCATGATCAGCGCCACGTTCGAACACATAGCTGGCCTGCATCTTGTCGTTAAAACTGACAATAGCCTTGGTCGTTGGCGCATCCACGCGCTCGGTCAACAGCACCTCGACACCGGCCGCTGCCAAGGGCCCAAGCAGCAGATCGCCAAATTCGTCCGTGCTGATCGGGCAAAGGAAGCCCGTCTCATTACCCAGCTTGGACAGGGCAATAGCGCAATTATAGGGGGAGCCGCCCGGCAGCGCCACGCGCTCTGCATCCGGAGCCGAAGAGACCGGAACCAGATCAATCAGGCTTTCGCCACCGACAACAAACATGGTTCGCTCCTCTTCCTGCGGGGGCTGCAATAGCATTTTCGCCGGGTTTTTGACCAGCCCATTGCTATCCAAGCAATTGACCGAACAAACAGATAATGCTCTCTCAATTGTCCGGCACGCTTGGGGAGAGACGTGCCCAGAGACTATCAGGGGAGGAAACCGTCTTGCAGGGTCTAGCTGTGCTTGTCAGGGGCATCAGCGCCATCAACTGGCTTGTGGGTCAAGTCTTGAGTTGGTTGGCGCTGGCTTGCGTTCTTGTGTGCTTCACCGTGGTTGTGCAGCGTTACTTTTTCCACGTGTCCGTGCTGTGGATGCAGGATCTCTATGTCTGGCTGTCCGGCGCCATGTTTACCGGCGTGGCTGGCTTTGCCCTGCTCCGCCAGGATCATGTGCGCGTCGATATTTTCTATCGGCCCGCCTCGATCCGCCGCAAGGCCATCTCGGACCTCGTGGGCGTTCTCCTCTTTCTCATTCCCTTCATGATCATCGTCTGGGTCTATGCCCTGCCGGCCGTTCGGCGATCCTGGGGCTTTTACGAGGCATCCTCCAATATCGGCGGCATGCCCGGCCTTTTCATCCTCAAGTCCTTCATCCTGGTGTTCGCCGTGCTCGTCGCGCTGCAGGGCATCGCGATGGCCGCAAGGTCCATCCTCGTCCTGGCTGGCAAAGAAGATCTCCTGCCTGTCTCCCTGCGCTATGAGTCCGAGAAGGGACACGGTTGATGGATCCTGTTCTGCTTGGTGAAATTCTCTCGGGCCTGATGTTCTTCGCCATTATCGGCGTGCTCATGCTCGGCTTTCCGGTCGCTTTCTCCCTGGCCGGCACGGCGCTGATCTTCGGCCTCGTGGGGTGGTGGCTGGGCGTCTACGACCCCTCCAACTACGGGTCCCTGGTCGGGCGCTATATCGGCCTCATGACCAATGAAGTGCTGGTCGCCGTGCCGCTCTTTATCTTCATGGGCGTGGTGCTCGAACGCTCCGGCATCGCCGAGCGCCTGCTTGTGACCATGGGCAAGCTGTTCGGCAATGTTCGCGGCGGCCTGGGCTTTTCGGTCATCATCGTGGGGGCGCTCCTCGCCGCCTCGACGGGCGTCGTCGGCGCTACAGTGGTGACCATGGGCCTTATCTCCCTGCCCGCGATGCTGCGCTCGGGCTATGACCCTAAACTTGCCACCGGCGTCATCTGCGCCTCCGGTACGCTGGGGCAGATCATTCCGCCCTCGACGGTCCTCATTTTCATGGGGGACATGCTCTCTGGCATCAACGCACAGGTGCAGATGAGCCAGGGTAATTTCGCGCCTGAACCGGTGTCGGTCGGGGCCCTCTTTGCCGGCGCCATCATCCCTGGCCTGCTGCTGGTGGCGCTCTACTCGTCCTGGGTGGCCATCAAGGCCATCACCGACCCAAAATCCTGCCCGGCCACCCCGGTCCCCGAGGCCGAAAAGAAGGAGCTGGCCCGCGAAGTACTCTTTGCCCTCGCGCCACCGCTGCTGCTCATCGTCGCCGTGCTTGGCTCGATCCTGGCAGGGGTCGCCACCCCAACCGAAGCGGCTTCCGTCGGCTCGGTCGGCGCCTTGATCCTCGCCGCCTTCAACCGCCAGCTCAATTTTGGCATTCTGCGGCAGACCGTCATTTCCACCGCGTCGATCACCTCGATGGTGTTCATCATCCTCTTTGGTGCTGCGGTGTTCTCGATCGTCTTCCGCATGATGGGCGGCGACAATCTGGTCCACGAATTCCTCTCGAACATGCCGGGCGGAGCCATTGGCGCCACCATCATCGTCATGCTCATCATGTTCCTTCTGGGCTTTATCCTCGACACCTTCGAGATCATCTTCATCGTGATCCCGATCACCGCGCCGGTGCTGCTGGCGCTAGGCGTCGATCCGATCTGGCTGGGGGTGGCCGTGGGCGTGAACCTGCAGACGAGCTTCCTGACGCCACCCTTTGGCTTCGCGCTCTTCTACTTGCGTGGCGTGGCCCCAGCCAGCGTCACCACCGGCATGATCTACAGGGGCGTCATCCCCTTCGTGATCCTGCAATTGATCGGCCTGGCCCTGCTGTTCACCTTCCCGCAGCTGATCACCTGGCTCCCGTCCCTGATCTATTGAGATCAGCGACCTGCACCTCCCCCCATCGTCCTCGACGGTGGGGGGCAGGAAGCGGCGGAAGACGGACAGCGCTACGTCATGCGCGAATTCCGCTGCCTTTTCATTTCGTACATGGCGCTGTCAGCCCGACGGAACAGGCGCTGGGCATCCTCTCCGTCGCCCAGCTGGGCGACGCCGATCGACAGCCCGACTGACAAGCTCTGAGTGCCAATAAGCATTGGCGCACCGACCACAGCGATGATCTGGCTGAGCCGCTCATCAGGGATCGCACGAGGGGCCGGAGCAAAGAGTATGGCAAACTCGTCTCCGCCAATCCGGGCGACGAAATCGCCCTCCCGCAATGTTTGAACCAGGCGCTCCGCCACCAGCTGCACGACGGCGTCGCCGGCTGCATGCCCATGGGTATCATTGATCGCCTTGAAGCCATCAAGGTCCACCAGCGCCAACACGGGTTGCCGGTCTGCCGTCGCTTTCTCAACCAGCGTCGCCAGTCGCTCGTCAAAAGCCCTTCGGTTGGGCAGCCCTGACATCACATCTGTACGCGCGAGTTCGCTTAAGACCTTCTCATGTGCGCGTTGCTCGGAGATCCGACTTGAGATGTCGACGATGATCTCCACGTCGTACTGCACGTCGTCGATAATGCTGCGCTGTGCCGAGATCAGGGTGGGCACAATGCTCCCGTCTGAGCGCTGGATTTCGACATATTCGCCAACATATCCGCCCTCTTCGGCAAGACGCTGGTGGCGCCGTGTTCTTGCCGCATCTTCCCGCACGGCACTGTCCGCCACTTTGACGCCCTGCAACTCTGACCATTGCCGACCAACCAATCGAAGATAGGCCGCATTGACACGCAGATACTGGGAATCCCTGCCATTGCTGGAGGTAATGGACATCGCGATGGGTGATATGGCGAACATGCTCGAAAGGGAGAGCGTTCAGAATTTCGGCGGGAATATCTTCGGCATTTTTCATAATACGACCAGCGGCCTCGCTGTGGAACATCGAGACTAGAAGGGGCACCTTGAATTTTTGATTGATTTTCTGACCGACAAAAATAAAGCCCCACCGTTCCGGACGGCGGGGCTTCGTTTGACCTGAGCGCGAGAATAGTCCCAGCAGGACCCTCGCAGATCTTCTATTCAAACTTGATGTATCTCTCGCGAGCAGCCAGATAAGGCATATCGGTGCCTTCCGTGCGCTGGCGCAGAAGGTTGAAGGCCGCAACGAAGCTTTCGGCCGTTTCCTTGGTAAGGGCGTCGCCGCCTTCACGAATTTCGGACATCAGCTCCATGGAAGCCTTGGCGCCAGCTTCGATGATGTCCTCGGGGAAGCGCTTGACCTGCACGCCGTGCTCGGCGACGAGGGCGTTGAGGGCGCGCGGATCATTGGCATACATGTCGGAAGACACGTCGTCATAAGCTGCCTGGGTGCAGGCCTTGACGATCTCCTGCAGGTCCTCTGGGAGGGCCTGAAACTTGGCCTTGTCGACGGCGATTTCCGTCGCCAGGCCAGGCTCGACGAAGCTCGGGAAGTAGTAGTTCTTGGCAATCTGGTAGAAGCCGAGTGCAAGGTCGTTATAGGGACCGACGAACTCTGCGGCATCGAGGGTGCCGGACTGCAGCGCGGCAAAGATCTCGCCGGCGGCAAGATTGGTCACCGAAGCGCCGAGCTTGGCCCACACCTGGCCGCCGAGGCCCGGGGTACGGAATCGCAGGCCCTGCAGGTCAGCAACGCCGGTCAGTTCATTACGGAACCAGCCACCGGCCTGGGTGCCCGTATCGCCAGAGAGGAAACCCTGCAGGCCAAACTGGTCATAGACCTTGTCCCAGATTTCCTGGCCGCCCAGATAGCGCACCCAGGCGGTGAGTTCGCGATTAGTCATGCCAAAGGGCACGCCGGTAAAGAAAGACAGCGCCTGGCTCTTGTTCTGCCAGTAGTAGGGTGTGCCGTGACTGATCTCGGCGGAGCCATCAATGACAGCATCAAGCGCCTGCAGGCCGGGCACCATTTCACCGGCGGAGAAAACCTGCACAGTCAGGCGACCACCGCTGGCCTTGGTGATGCGGTCGGCAAGGTTCTGGGCGCCGACGCCCAGACCGGGGAAGTTTTTGGGCCAGGTGGTCACCATGCGCCAGGTGATATTGCCCTGTGCAATGGCCGGAGCCGCCAGCGTGGTCGCTGCAGCAGCGCCGATGGTCGCCACGGAAGCCTGCTTAAAAAAATCGCGTCTTTTCATTTTTCCTCCCAAAAGGCGCAGTTCAAGCGCCGTCCGCCAACACATCCCCCTCAGCGGTCTGTTGGCGGTTCTAGAAGATCAATAGCGCGAAGAGCTGTCCAGCATCTTGTTGGTCAGTGACAACAAAAGCGGCGAACGATGTTACCGCGCGCCACTGCGCATCAGCAGTGTCCGCACCGTACGCACCGCGATGATCACATCGAGGTCGAAAGAGACATGCTTGAGATAGAAGAGGTCATAGGAGAGCTTGGTGATCTCCTCATCCTCGGTCTCGGCATAGCCGTGGGACACCTGGGCCCAGCCGGTCAGCCCCGGCAGCAGAATGGATCGGTTCTCATATTGAGGAATACGGGCCTCAAGCGCCTCGGCGATCGGCACCGAGACTGGGCGCGGCCCGATAAAGCTCATCTCGCCCTTGAGGATATTGATGAGCTGCGGCAGTTCATCGATGCGCAGCTGGCGCACGATATGGCAGCCGGGCAGTACGCGCGCGTCGTTCTGCGCCGTCGACGCACCGTCGGCGTTCTTGACCATGGTGCGGAACTTATAGAGCCGGAACTCCTCGCCGCCATAGCCGCGTCGTGGCTGGATGAAGAGCGAAGGCCCGCCATCGACGATGCGGATATAAAGCCAGAGCAGACCGCCAAGGATGAGGGCCGGCACTGCCAGCACCAGGACACCGACGATATCGATGAGGCGCTTCGCACGATAGTAAAGGATCTGGCTTGGGCTATAGGCGACGTCCGCAAGATCGAAGCTGTCAATGTCGACACGCCCCGAATACCCCTCGAGATAGGACGGCCAGGATTCGATCTCGAAGCCCCCCAGATATAGCCGCGTCAGCACAGGACCCCAGGTGCCACCATGGTGAAACTGCGGGTCGATCAGGATCCGCCGGATCCCGGGCCCGATTGTGTCCGGCGTGACGATCGGCACCTTGCCATCGAGCCGCCTGGCAATATCGGGCGCATCCGGAAAATCGAGCAGGCCGACGCGGCGCGTCAGGGAGCGCGCCATAGCGAGGTTAGCAACCGTCACACCGAGAAGCGTCGTCGGCAGGCTCAGCCCGATGCCGAGGAAACTCACCGGAATACGCGTAGCGGCAATGATTGAGATCGACAGACATGTTGCAAAGATCGTCACCGCCAGCGCCAGCGAGAACGGATGGCTGCGCCGCCCTGCCACCACCAGCAGGCTGACCGCAATGACGGGAATGACCCCGAGCACGGCCGCAACGATGAGAATATTGTTCCAGTCCGTCCGACCGGCAGCCATCATCACCAGGACATAGATAACGACCGCACAAAGCGAGGCGCTCAGCATTCCCGGCAGGGCCGAGGTCAACAATTCGCTGTAGTGATGGGACTTGCGCCTTGCGCCCTGGCCAATAACGGCCTCAAGGCCGCTGGAGGGCGATCGGGGGAGTATCATCGGCACTCACTTTGTATCGACATGCAGCGCAGGAGGACGAACTGCTGGTGCCGTTGTTTCCTGCCCCATCGTTCCCGTCAAGCAGAGCGTCGCATGTGAGATCGGCTGAAGTGGCAAGATGCTAGGGAACGACGCCGAGGGCACCTTGGAAAAGGCCCTAAAAAGGAAAAACCCGCCGGGTCTGGGACCAGGCGGGTTTTTTTTGGTTGCGGGGGCAGGATTTGAACCTGCGGCCTTCAGGTTATGAGCCTGACGAGCTACCGGGCTGCTCCACCCCGCGTCACTCACCAGCGTTTCGGCCGGTGTGAGGGGTATATAGGGGGTGCTTCGGCCAAGCTCAACCCCTATCTCGCAATGACGCACGCTTTTTTGAGATTGGCTCGTCAAACCCCCGGAAACCGGGAGAATGGCGGGCCCGGGGTGTGGATAACTTTCCATCGCCCGGAAAATGGACACACCCGGGCCAATCCGCCCTTCCGCCTAACGCCCGGCGCAGACTAGCATTCGCCTTCCTGATCAACCGCAAAAGAGCCGATCCACGATGGACCTGAAGACGCTTGGCCGAACCGATCTCAAGGTGACCGATATCTGCCTTGGCACAATGACCTGGGGCAGCCAGAACACCGAGGCAGAAGGACACGCTCAGATCGCCCGCGCACGGGATATCGGCATCAACTTCATGGACACGGCCGAACTCTACGCCGTTCCGGGCAGCGTAGAGACGAGCGGCTGGACCGAGGAGATCATCGGCAACTGGTTCCAAGCCAACGGCGACCGCGACAGCTGGATCCTCGCCTCCAAGATCGGCGGCGGCGGCAGCCCCCATCTGCGCAATGGCCATCGCGCTGACGGTCCGTCCATTCGCGAGGCGGTCGAGGCGAGCCTGAAGCGTCTCAAGACCGACTATATCGATCTCTACCAGATCCATTGGGCGAGCCGCGGCAGCTATAATTTCGACGGCTCCTGGACCTATCAGCCGCACAAGCAGGATACGTCCGACGTTCTCGCCAATTTGGAAGATATGCTCGAGGCTTTGGGCGACCTCGTAGCCCAGGGCAAAATCCGCCACATCGGCGTGTCGAACGAGACGAGCTGGGGCGTGATGCAATATCTCGCCATCGCCGAAGCCAAGGGCTATCCGCGCCTCGCCTCGATCCAGAATGAATATAGCCTGCTGCGCCGTCAGTTCGATCTCGACATGGCTGAGGTCAGCCACCACGAGGATGTGGGGCTGCTCGCCTATTCGCCACTCGCCGCGGGGCTGCTGACGGGGAAATATTTCGACGGCGCCATGCCCAAGGGCAGCCGCAAGGACTATCAGAAGGGCTTCTGGCGCCTGAACGAACATTCCGAGCGCGCCGCCAAGGAATACCATGCTCTCGCCGCCCGCCACGGGCTCGACCCCGTGCAGATGTCTATCGCCTTCTGCCGCAGCCGACCGTTCATGACCTCGACCATTATCGGCGCCACCAGCATCGAACAGCTCGACCACATCCTGGCGGCAAGGGAACTCACCCTCACCGCCGAGGTACTGGCAGAGATCGACGCCATTAACCGTCGCTATCCCCGCCCGATCTGAAGCATCGGTGTAAATCGGTGCGGGCCATCCCGCACCGATAAAACTGCGCTATAAACAGGGCAGCGAACATGCTGCCGAGGCCTGATGTGACAACGTTTTTCACTTCCATTTTTCCGCTGCTGGCCTATTTCGCCTACAATCTGATCGTGCCGCAGATCGAAAAACGGTACGCCTCGCTCTCGACCATCATGAATACTCAGCGCCGACGTTGGGTGCACAATGCGGCGCGACGGGAAACCCCGTTCGACGCTATCCTCTCCGGCAACATCATGAACTCGGTGAGTTTTCTCGCCTCAACCTCGGTTCTGCTGGTTCTGGCCGTTTTTGCGCTTTTCGGTCAGATCCCGGCTCTGATGGACGCACTGAAATCTCTGCCCTCAGCCCATCCGATCACCGTCAGCGAAGTACAGATCCATCTCATCGTTATGCTGGCCATGTTCGTGCTGGCCTTTTTCGCCTTCACGCTCTCCCTGCGGCAGTTCAACCACTACTGCATCATGCTCGGCGCACTCGACCACGACCGCGTGACGTCTGACGCCGAGATAGACGCCATCACGCGCATGAACGCCCTTGGCGCCAAAAACTTCAACAGCGGCATCCGCGCCTATTATTTCGCGGCCGCATCGGTGGCGTGGTTCGTGTCGGAATGGCTCGGCGTACTGGCCTGCATCGCCACCATAGTCATCCTTGCCCATCGCGAGTTCTTCTCCACAGCCCATCGCACCGCAGCCTCCGCCGCGGTGCTGGCCGCCCGACATCGCGGCGACATGCCGTCCTAGGGTCCGGCGGTTATTTCGTCTTGGTCTTGCCGCCAGTCAGCCGGGTGAGATTGTCGACTGCGAGCTCATAGCCCTGGTTGGACGCGAGCTGGTAATACTGGCGGGCCAGCGCAAGATCGACGTCCACTCCGAAACCATTTTCATAGATGTGCCCCATATTGTTGAGGCCGATCGGCTGGCCGGCGTCCGCCGCCAGCTTGGTCCATTTCAGCGCCTCTTCGTAATCGACATCGGTGCCGTTGCCGTCAAGATAGAGGAGCCCCAGATTGACGGCGGCACGCATTTCTCCGCCTTCCGCGGCCTCGCGATAAAGTTCGAGCCCGCGTTTGTAATCCTGCTTCACGCCGCGCCCGTCTTCATAGAGCAGCGCCAAATTATGCTTGGCCAGCGCCATGCCCTGACCGGCAGCCTTCTCATAATAGGCCGCAGCTTCCACGAGGTCCGCATCCACCCCGAGCCCATTTTCGAGCAGAAAGCCTAAATTGTTCTGGCCATACATGTCGCCCTGCTCGGCAGCGGCGGCGTAAAGATCAGCGGCGCGGTCCATATCGACCGGATGCCCGAGCCCGTCCTGGAGCACCTTGCCGAGATTGACCTGGCCGGAGGCATCCCCCTGCGCAGCCGCCTTCTCGAACCAGGCCGCGGCTGCCGTATAATCCTGCGGCGCGCCAAGGCCTTCCTGATACATCAGCCCAAGATTGGATTGCGCCTTCGCCATGCCCTGCTCAGCGGCGGCCCTGTACCATCGGGCCGCCTCATCATAGTCCTGCTCAACGCCCTCACCGAAGTCGTAGGAGAGGCCAAGGCTGTTCTGGGCAAGCGCATAGCCGGCTTCTGCCCCCTCCATCAGCAGTTCCGCGCCCCGTTCCATATCGACGTCGACACCATCGCCGGTGATCAGCATGTCCCCCAGAATGGCGAGCGCAACCACGTGTCCACCTGCGGCCGCCTCCTCAAGCAGCGGAAGCGCGCTGGCCGTATCGCCGGCGGAAAAATGAGCCCGTCCCAGCCAGCCTTTGACCTCGATCGAGCCCGGTTCACTCTTGAGAGCCCGCGTGCAGGCCGCGATCGCCCTCGTGGGCTCTATCGCCCAGCTATCCCGTCCGATGTCTTCGTAGCCGATCTCATACTGGCTCGCCGCCTCGGCAGCACAGGCGTCGGCGGCGGGCCCGGCCTGCGCCGCCAGCGGCATCAGCACGGGCGAGACCAGAAGGCTCACTAACCCCATCGTGGCTTTCAGCGACTGCGACATCTTCCTCACGCCTCTTCTCCAAGATCATTACGTCACTATTGCCAGTCTGGCTCGGAAGGGAAAGCCCCCAGCCGATGCCGATCACGTCCTGCGCGCGACAATTTATGACGTTGACAATCACCTATGAAATCCGTTTATTGCGGCCGTTGATACGACCTCCTCCGGGCCACGCCATGCTCGTCTGCCAATGCAACATGATTACGTCGAAAGAGATCGAGGACATTGTTCTCGATTTGCTCAAGGCTGATCCCTGGCAGCTCGTGGTGCCCGCCAAAGTCTATAGCGAACTCAACCGACGCGCGAAATGCGCGGGCTGCGTACCAAATTTGGTGGACATTATCGTCCGCGTCACCGAGACTTATCACGCCCAGCACGCTCATCCGCCTGGTGACATTGTCACCTTCCAGACCGGGTTGGAAAAGCTAAAGCAGCAACGCAGTGGAGTACGACGTGAAAGGCGAAGCACAGGTCATCGAGCGGCTTAACGAAGCGCTCTTTCTAGAACTCGGCGCCGTCAACCAGTATTGGGTGCACTTTCGCCTGCTGGACGACTGGGGCTACAAGAAGCTTGCCGCCAAGGAGCGCGCTGAATCCATCGAAGAGATGCATCATGCCGATCGCCTGATCGAGCGCATCATCTTCCTGGAAGGCCATCCCAATCTGCAGCGCGTCGCGCCGCTGCGCATCGGCCAGAACATCAAGGAAGTGCTCGAGGCTGACCTCGCGGGTGAATACGAAGCTCGCGCCGCCTATAAGGCCAGCCGCGAATTGTGCGAACAGCTTGGGGACTATGTCTCCAAGAACCTGTTCGAAGCCCTGCTGACCGATGAGGAAGGCCACATCGACTTCCTCGAGACCCAGCTTGAATTGCTCGACAAGATCGGGCCTGAAAAATACGGCCAGCTCAACGCGGCCTCGGCTGACGAAGCTGAATGATTGCAACGCCCGGCACCAGCCGGGCGTTTTCTTTTGTGAGGGTGAAACCACCACGAGGAACCGGGCATGTTCCACACCGGGCGTCTGATTGACCATGTGCATTTAAGAGCGCGCGATTTCGCGAAAACGCGGGCGTTTTATGACGCCATACTGTCTGTTCTCAGCGTCCCGATAACCGCCTCGGGCGGCAGTTGGTTTCAGGTCGATGAGCTCTTCGTCGACACTGCTGACGGAGCGAGCCAGTCCACCCATGTCCATCTGGCGTTTCAGGCTGCAGATCCCGAGACCGTAGCCGCCTTTCATCGCGCGGCACTTGCGGCCGGCGGGGTCGACAACGGCGCGCCTGGCGAACGCTCCTATCACCCCGGCTATTATGCGGCTTTCGTCATCGACCCGGACGGAAACAATATCGAGGCGGTCTATCACGGACCCAACCGGCGTTCCGCCGCATCGGTCACGATCGAGCCTGTCGGCCCCTAGACAGCGCCCGCCTTGGGCCAGTCGATAACGGTCAATTCCGGCCAGACACGCTTGGCCCGCGCCGCCTTTTCAGCATGAGTTCTCGCATTGTCGAGCCGGGTGTTGGGCGTGACCCGAAAGCAAAAAATGTCGTCCAGGCCAAAGGGGGCGTGTACCGAAATTGCACCGTCATCTTCGAGGCGCACGGCAACGGCATGGGTCTTGGAAGCAAAGTTCAGCATCATGTCGGCGCTGCAGCTAAGCTCAGGATAGGGCACACCGAATTTTTCCGGAAACCACAGATGCACCCGCGCCTGGTTCCGCACCTCGACCGGGATCGGAAGCGCAGCGAACTCAACCTGCGCTTTCCTGATGATCGCGTCCTCCGCCTCATAGGAGCGATCCCCCGCGTCGAAATAAACCACGTCGGCGTCCTTGATGCCGGTAAGCGGCGGACGATGAGTGAGGGTATTCCAGACGGTATTGTAAATCGCGCCAGACCCGAGCAAGGCGTCCGGCAGCGCCAGTGTCCGCATCCCCTCAAGGATGCGCATCAGATGCGGCTGCGCGCGCACGATCCCGATCAGCACGCGCTGCTGTGTCTCTGGATCGGCACCGCTATAGCGAAGATGGTCTCCCATCCCCCGACAGTGCCTGATTCTGAGCGCCCGCTCTATTCCTCGATCTTCTGGAACATGGCGTCGAGCTGGGTGATGATCTGGTCCATCGGCGCGATGGCGTCGGGCAGCATTTCGGGCGCTTCAGGCGCGACCGCCAGATAGGGAACCCCACTCGGGAACGCGCCGAACTGGTGGAAGAAATTGGTCATGTCCTCGAGTACCGGCATGCGCCAGCGCCACAGCGCGCCCATGGCAATCACCGGCTCCATATGACCAAACCCCTCATAGAACTGGGTGGTCACCCAGACTCCCTGCTCCCGCAGGCGCTGGGCAAAGCGCTCGGTATTCTGCATGCGCACGATTGGATCGCTGGTGCCGGTCGCCAGATACATTGGCGGCGCCTCGGCGGTAATCAGATTGATCGGCTGTGTCCCTTCCGGGCTCGGCGCCTGCCCAAAGGCCTCACGCACTTCACCATATTCGAAGGGATAGAAGTCATAGGGTCCCGACAGCGCCCCAACGGCGAGGATCGGCATGGTCACGCCATATTCGCGCAGAAACGACGGATCGAGCGCCAGCATCACCGCGTTGTAGGCGCCGGCCGAATGACCAGCGAGGAAAAGCCGATTGGGATCGCCACCATAATTGGCGATATTGTCCTGCACCCAGCGCAAGGCGTTGGCATTGTCTTCGAGGAACGACGGGTAGCGCACCTCCGGCACCAGCCGATAATCGGCGATCACCGTAACGAAGCCGCGTGCGGCCAGAGCGCGTCCCACGAACTGATAGTCGGAGCGTTCACCCCGGTTCCAGCCGCCGCCATAGATGAAGAAGACGACCGGTGCCGCAGCGCCCCGCTGTTCGGGCGCATAGACGTCGAGCTTGTGGCGCAATCCGTCGGCATAGGCGATCCCGTCGCCGACCTTTGCCGTCCCTCCATCCATGGCCCCCGGAATATTGAAGGGGTCCATCATCGACAGCGCATGGGCCGGACTGGCGAAGGCCAGGACCGCAGTGACGAGCGCGACGAAAGCGTAGCGAAATCTGACCATGAAGATGCGGACTCAAGTGGGTAAGGCGTTGGCACGGAAGTGCAACGCAAAGCCAGCCAATTTATGACGGAGAGCTGGGCGAGGGCAGGCGCGCCGCAGGCGGTCGCTGTGCCTGCCCTCTGCTTAAGCACCCCGAATGTGCGCCAGCCTGGTTAATGAAAGATTAACATTCAGACTTCGTGATCAGCGCTTCAGCCGCTCGAGGAGGAGGCCGGAAACATGCCCGTCCGCCGCCACGCCGATCCGGGCCTGGTAGGCCATCACCGCCGCACGGGTCTTGGGCCCGATGACGCCATCGGGAGAGCCGACGTCATAGCCTGCCCGAGCCAGCAGGCTCTGCACTTCGGCCCGCTGCGCCTTGGTCAGCGCATAGTCCCCGCTCGGCCAGGGCGTTGCAAAACTACCGCCGCCGATGATCCGATCCGCGAGGTGTCCGACCGCCAGCGCATAGCTGTCCGAATTATTGTAACGCTTGATCACATCGAAGTTCGGCAGCAGCAGGAAGGCAGGACCATTGGCCCCGGCCGGCATATAGAGCCGGGCCATATCCTGCTCGCGGGGGAAGGCGCGACCGGAGACACGGCTGATGCCCATCTGCTGCCAACGGCTCAGTGGCGCCTTTTCCATCTGACGGGCGGTCGCGAAATCAAAGCCGTTCGGTATCTTGACCTCATAGCCCCAGGTCTCGCCATTACGCCAGCCAAAGGCGTTGAGATAGTTCGCTGTCGAACCGAGTGCGTCAGGAATGGAGTTCCAGATGTCCTTCCGGCCATCGCCATTGAAATCAACGGCATAGCGCGCAAAACTGGTCGGCATGAACTGGGTATGCCCCATGGCTCCGGCCCAGGAGCCGACCATGTTGCCAGGGCTTACATGCCCATCCGAAACGATGCGCAGGGCAGTCAGCAACTCCTTGCGGAAGAAATCTGTCCGGTAGCCGTTTTGGGTGAGAGTGGCGAGGGCATGGATGGTGTTATTGCCCCCCATAAACCCGCCGAAATTGGTCTCCATGCCCCAGATGGCGAGAACTATTTCCGGCTGCACACCCGATCGCTGCTGCGCAGCGGCGAGCGTCTGCGCCCATTCCCGGCGCATCGCCTGCCCCTTGCTGGCCTGCGCGGCGGTGATGCGCTTGTCGAGATACTGCTGCACCGTCTGGGTAAATTCTGGCTGCTTGCGCGTCAGCTCCATCACTTTGGAACTGGGCGAATAGGACGCGAACGAGGCTTCAAAAGCCTGGCGGCTTACACCCATGGCCTGCGCCTCGGGCCAGAGCCCACGAACGAAATCGGACGTGCTCGCCTGCGCTGCACCCGGTACAGCCATGCCCAGCACCCCAAGCATCGCCGTCGCGGCGAGGAAGCTTCGAACCTTTGGGAAGATGGAGTTTGCCTTGCTCATCAGGGCCTCAATACGCGTGTACAAGAAAATAGAAGGCGTGCCGCAGTCGGCACCCCGATCGCCGTAGGAACACATGCCCCCGGCCGCGCTCCTCGCCCCCGGGACCGCGTATCTCTATTTTAACCTATTCAATTAAGATGAGCTTAAGGCATTGCCCGTGACGGGCCGAGGCCCATCACGATGCTGTGCTTGCCTCAGCTTATAGCGCGGCAATCTGGATGAGACGCTGGCGACAATCAGGATGAGATTCTACG
>JADGNE010000035.1 GCA_015234425.1 Devosia sp. | reverse complement strand
CTCGCCCTAGCCGCCGCAAGGATATGGATGCCACACTTTGTCAACAGAGCCTAGTTGAATGAGCGGAAGATCATTCAAACCGACAGGGACGGGCAGCCCCTTTATAAACCAAAACTCGACACACATCAGCAGAATGCCGATCACGGCCCCGGCAACAAACAGACCGCGCTGCCCACCAAAGCCAGCCAAGCTCAGCCGGAGCCGATATCGATAATCAGAGACAGAAAGACCAATAGTAGTATTGCGCATGCTGACAAGTACTCTGCGATACCAAACAACCGGCCAGAGGCGGTGTATCTAGAATTCTCTAGACAGATTTGGACCAACGGCTGGTCACAGCCTAACATAGGATATGGATTCATCGACCACGGCGCCCTGAGTTTTGGATTGCCAGCCTTACGCAACCCCACATAGAGGGATAGCGAGGCAAATGTGAATGTGGCGAGAATACGGGGTTAGCCATCACCGACCAAGCGAGGGATACGCTGAGCAGCAAAGATGGGCGCAGGGGCTCCAAATAGCGGCTACTGAATCAAACACAAGCATCACCGCGACAGCCGAGAAACCTGCAATTGCACGCTCTCCCAACGCAAGCTCGGCCATACTCCGGCCCCAGCCCCTTAAGGGCACTTAAAACGGGTAGCTGTGAAGCCGGACCGGTAGATAAGTCCGGTCTGGCGCCAACTTAACAGATATTCCCGTTTTCACGGGAATGCCCAGCGGGAAACTCGGGCTTGGTTGGGACGCGTTAAGGGGAAACTTTCCAAAAATGAAAAAGCCGACATCGGTTTCATCGCTGACTGAGTTTGGACGCGTCAGGCTGTCCAAGAGCTTTTTCATGCGGGATTTTTTGTTTTCGGACATCGCGTCAGTTCATGGGCTGAACAATGTGCCGGATGATCCCGCGCTGGCGATTGCGGCGGGGACGCGGCTTTGTGAGGAGCTGCTGGAGCCGCTGCAGGATCGGTTTGGGCGCGTGGCGGTGCGGTCGGCGTTTCGCTCGGCGGAGGTCAATGGGCTGGGCAATGAGATGCAGCGCGATGGCAAGGCGGGGTATAATTGCGCTGTCAATGAAGCCAATTACGCTGGTCATATCTGGGACCGGCGCGACGCCAACGGGCATATGGGGGCGACCGCCTGCATCGTCATCCCGGCGTTCTGGGACCAGTTTCAGGGCGAAGGCGAGTGGACGAAACTGGCCTGGTGGATCCACGACCATCTGCCCTATTCGAGCCTTTACTTCTTCCCCACCTATTGGGCGTTCAACATCACCTGGCACGAGGCGCCGGAGCGGCGGATCGACAGCTATGTCAAACCGCGCGGCTGCCTGACGCGGCCGGGAATGGAGAATTTCGAGGGGTCGCACGAAAGCAAATGGGCGGGGATCGAGCGGGCGTTTGTGGGCTAGAGGAGCCGATAAAGGCCCCGGCGCTTCATGATGTTCTTGTAATCCCATTGCACGGTGCGGGCCTCGGCCAGCCAGCTTTTGAGCAGGGTTTCGTCGATCTGGTCGGCCGCGGTGTAGCGCTTTTCGGCGGCCTTGAACGTGCCCTCCCTGGCAAGGCCCGGAGTGGAAAAGGACTGGCCGCTCCAGAAGAGGAGGCGGACGCCGCCTTTGAGCTTTGAGTAGCCGACGACAGGATTGCCAGCGAGGAACCAGACCGGGTGCGCATGCCAGATCTTGCTCTCCGCCTCGGGCAGCGCCGCATCGATGATGGCGCGGAGGGCCTCGCAGATATCCCGGTCCTCCGGCGCCTGCACAGCGTGATAGGCGGTGATGGTCTGCGGTTTGATGGAAATCGTGTCGGCCAATTTTTGCCCTCCCTTTTCCCCGCGACGGGTGGTTTGCGCGATTTTCGACACGCGTCAGCAGGATGGCAAATTTATTCGGCTTCGAGCAGGGCGGCGATTTCGGTAAAGTTGCGGGTTTTTGCGTGTTGGATTGCGGTGATGCCGTCGCGGTCGGGGATGGTGCGGTCGGCGCCGGCGTCGAGGAGAAGCTTGACGATCTGCTGGGCCGTGGGGCCGCCATCGGTGAGGATCACGGCTTCGAGGAGCGCCGTCCAGCCGAGATTGTTGACGTGATCGATATCGACGCCCGCTTCGATGAGGAGGGCAACGGCTTCGGGGTGGCCCTTTTCGGCAGCGGGGATCAGCGCGGTGCCGCCATAGCGATTGGTGCTGGCGAGATCGGCGCCATTGGCGAGGAGGAGTTTCAAAATCTCCACGCGGCCATGGGCGCCGGCGACGAGATAGGGGCTGTCGTCGATGGCGTCCTTGGCGTTGACATCGGCGCCGGCGGCAACGAGGCGGGTGGCGGCGTCGAGATCATTATTCCAGACGGCGACGAGCAGCGGAGTCTGGCCCCGCGCGTTGCGCTGCTCGATGTCTTCGCCGGCGGCAATGGCCGTTTCGAGGGCGGGAATGTCGCCTTGTTCGACGGCGGTGAGGATTGCGGCGGCGGCGTTCGAGGTCAGCACCATTCCCAACACTCCCAGCAGGATCAGCTTGCGCATAACATGGCTCCGATGATGGGGCATGGTGGCAGCAGAACCGGGGGGCGTGGCAAGGCGCTGACCGAGATGTGAAGGCTCAGAGCAGTTCGGCGCGCAGGGCTTCCGGGCTCTTGGGGGAGAGGAGGCCCGGGGGCACGTCGAAGACTGTCAGGGCGCCGAACTGGCCCTTGGCGTTGAGCCGATGGACGGCGCGGGCATAGGCGACGAGCACGCTGGCAGTGAACTCGGGATTGCTGTCGAGTTTGAGGCTATATTCGATGACCTGGCGCTCGGTTTCCGAGGTGTTGCCGCTGCGGATGACGAAGCCGCCATGCATCATGCGGGCGTGGTCGCGGGCCAGTTCCTCGGCGGAGATGAAGGTGACGCTGGTGTCGTAGGCGTCGAAATAATGGGGCATGGTGACGATGGCTTCGCGCACCGCCTCGGCATCGGCCCCCGCCTCCAGCACGACAAAACAGTCGCGAACGTGCTTTTCGCGGGTGGTGAGATCGGGACGGTCGCCGCTGCGGACGCGATCGACGGCGTCCTTGATCGGGCGGGTATACTGGACGGCATTGGCGACGCCCGGGAGACGACGGACGGCGTCCGAATGCCCCTGGCTGAGGCCATCGCCCCAGAAGGTATAGGTGGCGCCATCGGGCAGCAGGGCTTCGCCGAACACGCGGTTGAGCGAGAACATGCCGGGATCCCAGCCGGCCGAGATCAGCGCGGTCTTGTTGTTGGCGCGGGCGGGCGCATCGACGGCGGCAAAATGCTCGGGGATGCGGGCGTGGGTGTCAAAGCTGTCGACGATGTTGAAGTTTTGGGCGAGTTCGGGCGACTGGCGGGGCAGATCTTCCTTGGAGCCACCGCAGAGGACCAGCACGTCAATATTGCCGGCGTGGGCGGCAAGATCATCCATGGCAAAGACGGGCGTGCCGGGAACGCGCGGGGCAAGGCTCTGCGGCGGACGGCGGGTGAAAATGCCGGCGACGGACATGTCCGGGTTTTTGGTGATCGCAGCCTCCACGCCGCGCCCCAGATTGCCATGTCCGACGATGCCGATACGGATTTTGCCCGCCACTGACCTAGTCCTCCTGTTCCGGCACATTTGGCCGGGAGAATCACAAGCGTCCAAGCTGAAACAGAGCGCCAGCGAAGCCAATGGCAAAGCCGGCCAAAAGCGTTCGCACGCGACGAAACGGCCCATTCAACCGATCTTGAGGCGGGCAAAGGTTGACCGGCCCCGGCTTTGGCCTATCTCTGCGGCATGCCGCCAAAAGCCAAGAAACCACCGCAAGAGCTGACCCTGGTCCATGAATGGGATCTGCCGCCCGGCGCCATGCTGGGCTCGTCGGTGCGCGCCAAGGGCATATTGCAGGAAATGCGGGCGCGGATTGGGACCAAGTCGGCCCGGCGGCTGGATGTGCGCGGGACGGTTCTGGTGCTCAAAATGGCCGAGGACGAGAAGGAGCGCTTTGACGCCGCGATCGAGATCGTCAGCAAGGGGCTGGTCGGGATCGAGACCCTGCCCGTGTTGCCGCGCGAGATTGAGGACATTCTCGACATCAAGACCAGCGAGCGGCATCGCTGGCTCAAGGATGGGCGGCTCCAGAGTGGCGGGACGCGGACGGTGAAACTGCGCGGCCGGGCCAGGAAAATCACCTTCCATGTGTTCGAGCCGGGCTATGTGACCGATCTGCAGGAACGGGACATGGTGGAAAACTGGCGCGAGGAAGATGCGCTGGCGACGGCCGAGCGGCGACGGCAGGCCGCATGGAAGGCCAAGGTCAAGCGCGAGGCGAAAAAGCAGAAATCCAGCGAACTGGCGCCCGAGGCAGGGCGCGACACCGAGACCGGCCAGAAGCTGAGCGGGTGGGAAGATTTCGCTGCCGAAGGATTTTTGCTCGACTAGCGATCGCGGCGCGGGGGCGCGTCGACCCATTTGCCGGGCGCCAGATTGTCGAGGCTCCAATTGCCGATAGACCAGCGCACGAGGCGCAGGGTCGGGTGCCCGACGGCCGCCGTCATGCGGCGGACCTGGCGATTGCGGCCCTCGGTGATGGTGAGGGCGATCCAGCTGTCGGGCACGGACTTTCGATAGCGCACCGGGGGATCGCGGGGCCAGAGATCGGGCGGGTCGATCATCCGGGCTTTGGCCGGGAGGGTGGGACCATCCTTGAGGGTAACGCCCTTGCGCAGGGCATTGAGGGCAGCCTCGTCGGGGATGCCTTCGACCTGCACATAATAGGTCTTGGGCTGCTTGAACTTTGGCGAGGAAATCTGCGCCTGCAGCTTGCCGTCATCGGTAAGCAGCAGGAGGCCCTCGCTGTCCTTGTCGAGCCGGCCGGCGGCATAGACGCCGGGCACGGGGATATAGTCGGCCAGCGTCTCGCCCTTTTCCCCGCCGGTGAACTGGGTGAGCACGCCATAAGGCTTGTTGAAGAGAATAAGGCGCGTCATGCCGAGATTATCTGGCCCTGTCAGTCCGGTCGCGCCGCAACGACGAAATCGAAATAGGTGTCGGGGAAGGGTTCGTTGCGCAGTGTATAATGCCACCACTCTTCCGCATAGGGCGCGTAGCCGTGGCGTTCGAGCAGGTCGGCGAGCATTTCGCGGTTTTCCTCGGCTTCCGGATTGATGCCGTCGGCCCCGTGATGGGCGTGCGTGTCGAAACAGTCATAACCGGTGCCGAAATCGAGGACATTGTCGGCGTAGCGGTCCGGGAGGGCGCAATCGACAAGGGCGTCTCCTGGCTGCCATGGGGCGGGACTGGCGTCGATGGGTTCGATGGTCAGATCGACCGTGCTGCCGCGGCTGTGGCCGGAGCGTTCGGCAATATAGCCGAGCTCGAAGAGGCGGGATTTGTCGACGCGGGGATAGAATTCGGCCTGCATGTCGAGCGCTTCGATGTCGCGCGCCCATTGGGCGAAATCGGCGACGGCGCGGGCGGGGCGATAGCAATCATAGACCCGGAGGACGAGGTTCTGTTCGGCCAGCTCGATGGCGGCGTCGCGCAGGGCCTCGGCGGCAGGCCGGGTGAGGATGCACTCCCCCGCCTCATAGCCGGTGATGGGACGGCCGACGAAATTATGCTCGCCCGCATAGCGCATGTCCTGACGGATCTGCGGGGCGATATCGGCGAGATAGACGAAGTTTTCGGGGAGCTGCTCGGCCATGGCGGTTGCCGTGCCCATGAGCAGGGCAAGAGTTGTGAGAATCGGTCGTGTGGTCATGGCGGGTCCTCCTCGGCTTGTCCCCTGTGGTGCCAAGAAATGATTGTTTTGGCGTTTATGGAGAGGGCTCAATCTGTTCGCGGGCGTGGGGGATGGACGAGAGTAACCAGGACCACCAAGATCAGCATGAGCAGATACCAGGAGCCGAGTTTGGACAGGCTGACCATGGACCAGCCATTTGCCTGATGCGGATAGATCCAGGCGCGCGACCAGGTGCCGATGTTTTCGGCGATCCAGATGAAGAGCGCGACGAGGAGGAAGGCCAGCAGCATGGGCATGGAGTGGCGAAAGCGGAAGACGCGGTAATGCATGAAAGCGCGGCCATAGAGCAGGATGATGGCGGCGAACAGCACCCAGCGCAGATCGAAAAAGAAGTGGTGGGAGAAGAAGTTGACATAGATTGCGAGGGCCAGCAGCGCCGTCACGGGGACTGGCGGATAGCGCGTGAAGGTGATGTCGAAAATGCGCTGGATGCGGGCCATGTAGGAGCCGACACAGGCATACATGAAGCCGGAAAAGAGCGGCACGCCCGCAATGCGGAACATTGCATCCTCGGGGTAAATCCAGGAGCCCATGGCGGTCTTGAAGATTTCCATGCCGGTGCCGACGAGATGGAAGATGAGAATGATGCGGGCTTCCTCAATCGTTTCGAGTTTGAGGGCCAGCATGGCGGCCTGAACGAGTAGCGCCATGAGGAACCAGAAGTCGTAGCGGTTAAGGCCGGTGTCGGGCCAATAGAGCGTGGTGGCGAGGATCATGGCCAGCATCAGCCCGCCGAAGAGGCAGGCCCAGGCCTGCTTGAGGCCGAAGACGAGAAACTCGACAAGGCCATCGGCGAGGCGTCCGCGCGGCAGGCGGGCGAGGATTTTATGCGCCGCCGCATCGATGGAGACTTCCAAAGTCGTGAAGCGAATGGCGACCCCCTGCCCTTGCCCGATGCTTCGGGGCTGGTTATGCCCTTGAAGTAAAGCCGCCCGATTGTGGCGTATTCGCGCTTGAAGCGCTGACAATAATGGAGACGAAATTTGGCCAGACGCCATCCGACGCCGCTGCGCACCTCCAAGGAAGACGTCGCCGCCTCACTCAAGGCGCCGTCCACACCCCAGACGCAGAGCGCGGCCTATCGGCTGGCCTTCGCCGATGACGAGTTCCTCACATCGGAAGACATTCGCGGAGTTCGCTTCCAGCTTGAATATCTCAAGCCCGAATTTCGCCTGCGCGAAAGCGGCATCAATTCGACTGTGGTGTTGTTTGGCGGAGCCCGCATTCCCGAACCGGGCAAGCCAGCCTGGGCGGCCAAGAACGAAGTGCAGAAGGCCAATCTCGAGAAGGCCTCGAAATATTATGACGAGGCGCGCCGCTTTGCCCAGCTGGCGTCGCTGACCTCTGCCACCATGGACTATAGCGAATATGTGGTGGTGACAGGGGGCGGGCCCGGCGTAATGGAGGCCGGCAATCGCGGGGCCGTCGATGTGGGAGCGCCGACTATCGGGCTCAATATCGTTTTGCCGCATGAGCAGGCGCCGAACCTTTATGTGACGCCGGAGCTGTCGTTCAACTTCCACTATTTTGCGACGCGAAAAATCCATTTCCTCTTGCGCGCCAAGGTGGTGGCGGTGTTCCCCGGCGGGTTCGGCACGCTGGACGAATTCTTCGAGACGCTGACGCTGATCCAGACAGGGCGCATGGACAAGATCCCAGTGCTGCTGTTTGGCCGCGAGTTCTGGGGCAAGGCGATCAATCTTGAAGCGCTGGCGGAAGCGGGCACGATTTCGCCCACCGACCCCGAGCTCTTCACCATTGTCGATGACGCCAAGGAAGGCTGGGACGTGGTCCGGGCCTTTTACGACCTGCCGGAAACGGCAGAACCGGACGCGATCGGCGCGTAGACGCGGCATACAGGCCTGGACCGGGTTCATCTCCGGTTCAGCTTGCCTCCCGCATCACGTTCCTGCCTTAATCAAAGGGCACCAACGGCCGCTCAGCAGATTCTTTACTTTGTCGTGAGATCGACTTGCAGGGCCATCGGCTTTTCCAGATCTCTGACCCTCGGGGGATACACATGAAATCCAAGATTCTCGTCGCGCTGGCCGCTACCCTGGCTCTGAGCGCCTGCACCACGACCAATCCCTATACCGGGCAGAACCAGCTCTCCAACACTGCCGGCGGTACGCTGCTGGGTGCTGGCGGCGGCGCAGTGGCCGGTGCCATCGTGGGTGCTGCCGTGGGCGGGGATCCGCGCGTTGGTGCGCTGATCGGCGCTGGCGTTGGCGGCCTGACCGGCGCCGGCATCGGCAATTACATGGACCAGCAGGAAGCCGAGCTGCGCGCGCAGCTGCAGGGCACCGGCGTATCGGTGACGCGCGTGGGTGACCAGGTCATCCTCAACATGCCGTCCAACATCACTTTCGCCACCGACCAGTCGAGCGTGCAGCCGCAGTTCAACCAGACCCTGGTTTCGGTCGCGCTGGTGCTCAAGAAATTCGACAAGACCATTGTCGACGTCTATGGCCACACCGACTCCACCGGCTCGAACGAGCACAATCTGTCGCTCAGCCAGCGCCGCGCTGTGTCCGTGGCGACGATCCTTGCCAACCAGGGCATCGACCAGCGCCGCTTCTACATCGAGGGCAAGGGCTCGACGAGCCCGATCGCGTCCAACGCCAACGAGTCCGGCCGCGCCCAGAACCGTCGCGTCGAAATCCAGATCTCGCCGATCCGCGGCTAAGGTTCGGTACAGCAATAAAAAAACGCGGCTCTCGGGCCGCGTTTTTTATTGGGCTGGGGTTTCGACCACCGGGGCGGCGGTGGGGCTGTTGGGGACTACATCGGTGCCCGGAGCGCCCGAAAACATCTGCATAACAAACAGCAGCGCGATGACAATGGCGAGACCGACGAGCCCATAAAGCCACCAATTGGTGGGGCTGGTGGCAGCCACGACGTTCTCGTGTTCGCCGGCAACCTTGAGCTGGGAGGCGTCGGGGACATCAATGCGTGCGCCATTTTCGTCGACCAGATGATCGACCGATGCCACGGTGGGGGTGGGTCGTCTGTCGTCCGTTGCCATCAGAAGTCTCCCTTGAATACAGTTTCGGAGCCGACACCATCGGCAACGCCCTCGCGGACGTGGGCGATGGCGGCGTCGATCTCCTCGGGGCTGAACCCCAGATCATCGCCTTCCGCATTGGCGCCGGTAACTTCGGCCTTGAGCTGATTGAGCAGCTCGATCTTTTCCTTGGCGGTGAAGAGCGTGTGCTGGGCGATCTGCATCGGCGCCAGGGCATTGGCAGCGCCCGCCTGGGCCCTTAGACTTTCGAAAACCATTTGCTCCTCCAAATTCTGGCGGCATTGTTCGAGAGATGGAATGCTGGCGTCCGCCGCAGAGTTCCATCGCGCGTTAACGCCAGCTTGACGCCGCGCAGTGCTTGATTGAGGCTGTATTCCGGAGGGCGGAGATGAGCGGCTTCATCAGCATCCTGATTTCGAGCGCGCACCAGAAGGGGGTGCGCCTCGTTTTGTTCCTGGTGACCTTTGGGGCAATGCTGGCCCTTGCCTCATGGTTTATTGTCGAACAGGTGCAGCAGAACATGCGCCAGGAGACGGCGCGGGCGCTGACCGGCTACGAGCAATTGCGCGTCAATGTGCTCGGCACATTCGACCAGATGGACGCAAGGCTGGTCACGGCTCCCTGCAGCCCCGGCTTCATGGATGAGCTGCGCCGGATCGCCTTCCTGCCCGACGGGATCAACGAGTTGCTCTATGCGCCCGGCGGGATGGCAGTGTGTTCGGTCAATTCGGGGCTGTTTACGCAGCCAGTTGATCTGGGCGCAGCCGAAGTTGTTACCCAGGGTCCGCACCAGATGGCCTTCTGGTTGGATCGCGACCTCAGCTTCCTGCGGCTGGAGGGGCTGACGGCAAGCATTGCCCAGCGCGGCAGTTTTGCCCTTGTCGTGCCCACACCCCCGCTGCCGACAACCACGCCGCGCTGGCTTGAAATGGAGCTGATCGTGCGCGCGTCCAATGGGCGCTGGTGGCACCGCGGCGGGCAATCGGGCATTTATAATGAGAGTCTCGAGCAGGCCCGCGCCGGCGGGTTCGGCCTTTTTAACGCTGCGCAGTTCGTGATGCGCTGCGACAGTGGCGGCGTCCATTGCCTCGTCGGCAAGGCGCGGCTGCCGGATCTGTTCGCTCTCGGCATGGCGACAATCGCGGTGACCCTGGTGGTCTGCGCGGTGCTGGCGGCCTGGCTGTCGCAGCAAGCGCATGGCTTTATCGCCCGCCACTGGTCGTTCGAGACCCGGTTTCTGCGGCGGCTGGGGCCCGACACGATCGAATGCGTCTACCAGCCCCTGCTGCACCTCAAACGAGACCGCATTCCCGGTTGCGAAGTGCTGGCGCGCTGGCGCGATATCGACGGCACGCTGGTCTCGCCGGACAGATTTATCCCACTGATTGAAAAGCATGGGCTGACGCAGCGCTTTACCACGCTGGTGGCAGACCGCGCCCACAAGGACCTGACCCAGCACCTCAAGCCGGGCCAGCGCGTGCATGTCAGCTTCAATATTTTCCCGCGCGACCTCCAGGCGGAACCCTTGCTGACCACATTTGCGCCGTTCCTCGCGCCGGGTGGGCCGTTCAGCCTGATCTTCGAGATCGTTGAAACGCAGGAGATCCAGCTGGAGACTGCCCAGGCGGAAATCGAGCGACTGCGCAGCGCCGGCGTCCGGATCTTCATCGATGATTTCGGGGCCGGCTATTCGTCTATGCGCAATCTGGCGGCGGTGTCGGTGGATGGGGTCAAGCTCGACCGGTCCTTTGCCATGGCGCCCAATGACTCCGTGCTGGTGCGCATGCTCGACCATGCCATCGACATGGTGTCCGCATCAGACCGGATCGTGGTGGTCGAAGGCGTGGAAACACAAGCCCGGCTCGACGCGCTGCGGGCCAATGGCAAGGTCGATTACGTGCAGGGCTATCTGATCTCGCGACCGCTCGATATCGCTGGTTTCATTGCGTTTCTGAGTGCCAACGGGCCCAAGCCGACGACGCGGCCGCGCCTCGTCGCGTGAGGAAATTCGGGTTAATTTTGCAACCCTGACGCCCTCCAACCGTTCTCCTATCACACGCAAATTGAAGGAGGACCATCATGGCTTATGATGACATTCGCACGACTGATGCCAACGTCAAGGAAACCCATGACCTGATCGCATCCGACAAGGTTGAAGGCACCAAGGTCTATGACCCGCGGGGCGAACATGTCGGCTCGATCGAGCGCCTCTTGGTGGAAAAACGCTCTGGCAAGGTGTCTTATGCCGTGCTGAGCTTTGGCGGTTTCCTCGGGATCGGTGACGAGCATTACCCCCTCCCCTGGTCCAAGCTGAACTATGACCAGAGCCTTGGCGGGTATCGCATCGATATCAGCAAGGAACAGCTCGAAGGCGCTCCGCGCTATGAGCGCGAGGACGACAGCTACTGGACCGAAGAAAACGGTCGCCGTGTCTATGACTATTACGGCGTTGCGCCGTACTGGATCTGATCCGGACCCAAGGGTAGAACCCAATAGATCATCCGGCGTCCCGAAAGGGGCGCCGGATTTTTACTGTCGGCTCAGCCCCGACCGCTCTTTGAGAGGCCCGAAATGGTGGCGCGCAGGGCGGCGGGTTTGACCGGCTTGTTGATGACGGCGATGCCGCGCTCTTCGGCCAGCGCCCGGACAGCCGGAGTGCGATCGGCGGTCACGAGGGCTGCCGGAAGATGGCCGCCCAGATTGTGGCGCAGCCACTCGATGGCATCGAGGCCCGACGTCTGGTCAAGATGATAATCCATCAGCACGAGATCGGGGTACCAGCCTTCGAGCAGGCGTTCCCTGTCGATGCGTTTGAGCGAAAGCGCCGTGCGCACGTCGCAGCCCCAATGTTCAAGCAGACCCCGCATGGCTTCGAGGATCGCTTCCTCATTGTCGACGCAGAGGATTTTCAGATCAAAGGAGCCGAACACCGGTTCGGGCGGTGTCGGCACCACGCCGGCGGCCGGACGCTGATTGCGGGCGGCCGGCAGATAGAGCGAGAAGCGCGAGCCCCTGCCTTCCTTGCTGTCGAGCTCGAGCGTGAGGCCAAGGGCGGCAACGAGGCGCTGGACGATGGAGAGCCCAAGCCCCAGACCCTGTGCCATGCGGGCGCCCCGATCGAGCCGCGAGAATTCGGCAAACAGCAGCTTGTGCTGGTCGCGATTGAAGCCGATGCCGGTATCGATGACGTCGAGGCGGACGCGATTGCCGCGCCGCCGCACGCCGACCAGCACCTTGCCGCCGGCAGGGGTATATTTGATGGCGTTGGAGACAAGGTTCTGCGCAATGCGGCCGACCAGGGTGCGGTCGGCGATGATTGCGGCGTCATTGCCGACGGTGCGCAGGGTCACGTCGTGTTCCCGCGCCAGCGGAGCAAACTCGACCTCCATCTTGCGCGTGAGGTCGCGGGCGGAAAAGACGCTCGGGATCGGCTTGAGGGTGCCGCTGTCGATGCGCGAGATGTCGAGCAGGGCCGACATGATGTCCTCCACCGCCGTCAGCGAGGCTTCGATGGAATTGGCCAGCTCGGCAAAGGCGGTGGTTTTCGCGCGTTCGATCAGGGTCGAGGTGTAGAGACGCGCAGCGTTGAGCGGCTGCAGCAGATCGTGGCTGGCCGCGGCAAGGAAGCGCGTCTTGTCGTGATTGGCGGCGTCGGCCTTGGCGCGAGCCACCTCAAGCTCGGCATTGACCCGGGTGAGCGCGGCGGTGCGCTCGGACACGCGGCCTTCCAGCGTCAGATTGACCCGCTCGAGCTCGCGTTCGGCGCGCACCCGATCGGTGACATCGGAGATGGCAACGGCAAGGCCCCCATCGGGCAGGCGGGTCGAGAAAAATTCGAGCGACTGGCCGGAATTGGCAATGCGCAGGGTGACGGTGGTGGGTGCCGCGGTCAGGTAATTGATGCGCTCGATGGCGAGACGCGCGGGGTCGCCATTGCCCAGATCGCCCCGCTCGGCGAGGAACAGGGCAATGTCGAACAGGGCCGCACCTTCGCGAATGAGATCGGCCGGCAAGGCAAGCAGGGTGTTGTAGCGTTCGTTCGAGACGACAAGCCGGAGCCCGGAATCGAAAACGGCGACGCCCTGGGGCAGAAAGTCGATGGCCAGCCGCAAACTGGCGGCAACATCGTCGGCTGGGAGCGGCATGATCAGGCCATGGTTGCGTATTCGTTAAAGTGCGTTTATCCGCCGTGACCGCGCCCAGCGCAAGTTCAACAGAGTGGGCATTGCCAAAGCCCGAAAGCTCGACAATTGTTGTCGGTGCACCTAACGAGCGCCCTCAAGGGCGTGTGAAACCCATGAGAGGGCTAAATTATGAGTGTGTTCAAGGAATTCCGCGACTTTGCCGTCAAAGGCAATATGATCGATCTGGCCATCGGCGTGATCATCGGCGCGGCCTTTGGCGCGATCGTTTCGTCGATTGTGGATGATATTTTCATGCCACTGATCGGCCTGATCATCGGCGGCATCGACTTCTCCAACCTGTTCGTGGTGCTGTCCAACCCGAACGATCTGCCCGTTCCCTCGTTGGCTGCCGCCAAGGACGCCGGCATCGCAACCCTCAATGTCGGCCTGTTCATCAATGCCGTGGTGAAGTTCACCATCATCGCTTTCGTGCTGTTCATGGTGGTCAAGGGCATCAACAGCCTCAAGCGCGAAGCTGCCAAGGAGCCGGTGGAAACCACCCCTGCCCCGACCAAGGAAGAAGTGCTGCTGACCGAGATTCGCGACGCGCTGCGCGCTAACCCGCGCTAATAAATTTCCCGCTTAAATTATCAGAGGGCGGCCGGACACTCTCCGGCCGCCTTTCTATCTGACTGATGCATAGGAAAAAATTGCAATTGACAATAAATATTAGGACTTTTATCCTATAAGGCAGATAAGTAAACCCATTTACGTACTTCTACTGTGGTTCGGATTAATACGACCGAAGATAATGCAGGCAGTTAGTACTAAGAGTTATGTCGTTACTTGGTCAATCACAATAGTTTGACCTATGGCAGTAATTCAACCGATGGGGATAAAATTGAGTGAAAATACATTCGAGCTGAATCTCACTGGTGGAAGTGCCTCTAAATACTACCATACCGTCCTCAACAAAGACCGTCTGGTTCATATAGTCGACAGCGATCCGACAACCTGCGAGGGCCTGAGCGTGCTCTTCCGGCTCGAGGGATTTCAGACGACATTTTCTCAAGGCTCCCACTTCATTTCCAGCCTCGAACGACGGCGCCCAGATGTCGCGGTGATCAATCTGGTGATCGGGGAGGAAAGCGCGCTGCCGCTGTTGCCGGGTCAAGTCCCTTCGCGCCGGGACTGTCGTGGTGATGCTCGCCAATGCACCGCAACTGGATGCGGCGGTAACGGCGATGAAGCTGGGCGCCACCGATGTAGTGGGCAAGCCGATCGACACCGAGAATCTGCTCACCATCGTCCGCGACGAGTTGCGACGAGATGTGCACTTGGGGACGACGAAGGGGGGAGCGCGCGCCATCGAAGTGCGCGGCTTTGCGCAGCTGACGCCGCGCGAGCGCGAAGTGCTGCAGCTGATCGCCAATGGCCAGTCCAACAAGGAGGCGGCAGGGACTTTGGACATTTCGCACCGCACGATCGAAGTGCACCGGGCGCGGGTGATGGAAAAACTGGGCGCGCGGAATACGGCGGAATTGATGCGGATTGTGCTGACAAGTTAGGGGGCGATGGGGGGAGGGAAAACGCGTGCAGAGACGCGAATGGGCCGCCCCCGCGCCGGAGCGACGAGGCAAATCGTGCCCCTCGCCCGTCCCATCCACATCGTCATTGCCCGGCTTGTCCGGGCAATCCAGTTCGCGGTGAGGTGGATCACCGGGACAAGCCCGGTGATGACGGTCGAACTGAGATTGGTGGTTGCCGGATAGAGATCCCATAGGGATCAGAGCTGTTTTGCGTCCGTGATGCGCCTGAACAATTCCCCCTGGTGCTGCCCCTGCCCCGCACCATCCGCTCCGTCATTGCCCGGCTTGTCCGGGCAATCCAGTTCACGGTGAGATAGATCACCGGGACAGGCCTGTAGGAAAATGGGACGAGTATTGCGATAGAGGAAAATTTGCGCGCGGGGATCGTGCTGGGCGGGATCTCGCGCGGAGTGAGCGGGAGTGAATCGTTCAGGAGTGCAAGAGCGGCGCCGGTGACACCGACGCCCTCGCCTCTCAGGTGTTCGCCCAGCCGGCGTCGACGAGAAAATGCTGGCCGGAGATCATGGCGCTGTCGTCGGCAGCGAGGAAAAGGGCCATGCGGGCGCAATCATCGGGAGCGAGCTGGCCCGGCACGGCCTGATGGGCGTCGATGGCCGCGATGTCCTCGGGGGTGATCCAGAGATCAAGCTGGCGCTGGGTCATGACGGCGCCGGGCACGAGGGAATTGACGCGTATGCCCGAGCGGCCGAGTTCGCGCGCCATGGAGCGGGTGAGCCCATGGACTGCGGCCTTGGCGGTTTCATAGATGGGAATAGAGGGCGTCATGATCATCCAGCTGATGGAGCCGAAATTGATGATCGCGCCACCGCCGGCGGCCTGCATACCGGGGGCGACCGCCTGGATGGCGAAGAAGAAGTGCTTCAGGTTCACCGCGATGCGCTCATCCCAATAGGCGGGGGTGACCTCGCGCCAGTCGTGGCGCTGGTCGTGGGCGGCGTTGTTGATGAGCGCGCGCGCATCGCCGTGGCTGGCGGCAAAGCCGGCGATAGCGGCCTGAAACGCGGCAGTGTCGGTGACATCAGCCGGGGTGAAGAGCACGGACTGGCCGGCGGACTGGAGTTCAGCCGCGAGGGCATGTCCGGCTTCGGCCGCGATATCGACGAAACCGACGCGGGCGCCCTGGGCGGCAAAGTTGCGGACGAGAGCCTCGCCGATGCCCGACGCGCCGCCGGAAATGACCACGGGGCGATCCCGCAGGCTGGGATAGGTGGCGAAGGAGCTCATCTCTAGCGGTTCCGCGCGTTTATGGGCGATATGAGAGTGATAGCGGCAAGACTGGCGGGCCGCAAGATGGCTTGATGTACGTACATCAAGCAGTAAGCAAGAGGGCTTCGCCGCCGTGATCGCAGAGGGGTGATTTGCGGCATGCCGCTAGGTATTGCGCGGCGCTCGGACTATATCGGAAGCAGACGCGGTCTATCGGGGCAGATCAGTGGCAGAACACACACAAGGCGCTGATCTCAGCGCGCTGGAGCGCGGGACGGACACAGCAACGGCGCTGGCCTTTTATGACGGTCTACCGGCGGTTGCGATCGAGGACATGCTGGGGCGTTGGCGCGGAGCGGAGCTGCCAACTGGCCATCCGCTCGATGGCCTCCTTGCCAAGGCGGGCTGGCACGGCAAGCGGTTTGATGACGCTGACGGCGCCCGTCCGCTGATCTTTGGCCGGGGCGACGGGTCCCACTTCGCCGTCGATCCGGCCTGGATCCCGCTGGGGCTGATGACCTCATGGCTTGGCCTCGCGAAAAACCTGGCGAACCCTGGCCTTGTCCGCGCTGCTGCGCTTATTGCCGGCACCACAAAACCCAAGGCGCGGCTGCGGATGACTGAGTATCGCGGCGTCGTTTCCGCGACGATGATCTACGACGCGCTGCCGATCAATGATGTGTTCCGCCGGGTGGATCGGGACACGGTGGTCGGCGCGATGGATATGCGGGGGCATGCTGCCCCGTTCCTGTTCGTGCTCCGGCGCGAGGCGTAAAGACTAGCGCAGTTTCTCGACCGAGGGCGCCATGGTGTGGGGCGTCACGTCGCGCCGTTCGACTTCATCGAGGAGCGCGGTGATCTTGTCGACATTGGCGAGATGGCGCTGCTCCATGGAGAAGTTGAGGGTGACGTAGTCGCGGCCGGGACAGAAGGTGCAGATGTTGACCTCGGTGTGCCAGGCGCCACAGTAAAGCGGCTCGACCATGCCATGTGTCATCGGCCCATAGGTGCGGTGCGGGGGCACAAGGGTCAGCACGATGTGCATGCCGCCGTTAAACCGCCAGAAGCGCTTGTTGGGCAGGGCCGGAATGACGCGATTGAGCGCGCGCATGGCCTTGAACATGGAATTGACCACCACCTGGAAGGAGGTGATGTCCTTCTGCTCGATGCCGGCCACGGTGTCGTCGACGGCGCGGACATAGGCGACGAAATCCTCCATCACCTTGAACTTTGCTTCCAGCGCGCGGACGCGGAAGAAATCGTCGTCGGCGCTGTTCCGCTTGGTGTCGAGCATGGTGTAGGCGGCGCCGATCACCTTCTTGCTCATGTGCTTTTCTTCACCCTCGCCGTTGAGCGCATGGGTGACGAGGGCGAACATCAGCGAGCGCTGGCGCACGCCGAGCTTGTTGGCCAGCCGCCGCAGGCGATGGCGCTCGAGGGCGAGGGTCTTGAACCCCCATGGCCGCTCGGGCGGGGCGAGGATATTTGCGGCGAGGAGATAGATCGCGACCGTCGACCAGCCGCGCACAGCGCTCTTGAGGCGATCAGTCCATGGCAGTTTATTGGATTTGTCGGACTGAACGCCGTGGCCGGCGGAAGCCGAGCGGGTGAGGAGCGCAGAGTCCGATCCCTCCAGCAGGGCGTGGCTGGAGCGCACCTGCAGAATGGCGGCGCGTCCCTGGGCGTCCGGGCCATCGCGGCGGACGGCGGCCATAACGCGGAACAGCGGGAGGTCGTTTCGCTCGAAGATGTCGGTCGACTTGCTCAGCCATTTATCCGGGTAGCCGTCGAATTCATCGACGACTTCGACCGAAGTGATCGCATCGAGCAGGTGTTTCGGGAAGGGCTGACCCGGCTGGGCGCCAACGAAACCATGAGTCAGCTGGGGCGCCAGCGCCACCATTTCGGCCACCATATTGGCCAGGCCGTCCTCATCATAGGAGGTGGTGGAGAAGGCGGTGAAGAACACCGTGTCCCGACCCTGGTAAAGGAACCACTGGAAATCAGTGAACAGCGCCTGAGGATTGCGGCGCGTGGCAGCCTGGGCCAAAGTCAGCGCGTCCCCATGGTGCCCGGCAAAGCTTGAAGATGAAAAACTCTTCACGATACGACCCCTCGTACGCCATGCGATGGCTGAGGTGATCTAAGCGCACCTTGCAAATACTGGCAACTACCAGCATGCGGCCCGGTTAATACTGTGCGCCCGACAATTAGGCGTGGTGCGCAAGAATGCGGCAGCTTAACGAGCGCAAAAGGTTGGCAGCACAGCCCATTCCGTTTAGAATGAGTCTTAATTAGACGCGCTTTTTGGCTCGAACTGGGGCCCTTCCCGGGAAAGCGCGCGCGTCGAATTGACCTATTTCAACGCCTACTCCGGTCGGCTAATTACTCCGCAGTATACTTGACAGCCCAGACCGTTATCGATCCGGACGCAGGCTCAAAGGACAGTTCCATGGATTATCGCGGTATTTTCGAGGAAGCAGTGGACACGCTGCGGTCAGAGAAGCGCTATCGCGTTTTTGCCGACCTCGAACGCATCGCCGGACGTTTTCCGCGCGCCATCTATCGCGACGACGCGGACAATGCGCGCGAAATCACCATCTGGTGCTCGAATGACTATTTGGGCATGGGCCAGCACGACAAGGTCGTGAAGGCCATGCAGGACACGGCAGGCGCCATGGGCGTCGGCGCCGGCGGCACCCGCAATATTTCGGGCACCAACCGCCCGCTGGTCGAGCTCGAGCGTTCGCTCGCCGACCTGCACCGCAAGGAAGCGGCCCTGGTGTTCACTTCGGGTTTCGTATCCAACGAAGCCGGTATTTCCACCATTGCCCGACTGCTGCCCGATTGCGTGATCTTCTCGGACCAGCTCAATCACGCCTCGATGATCCAGGGCGTGCGCCAGAGCGGCATGGAAAAGAAGATTTTCCGCCACAACGACGTGGCGCATCTGCGCGAACTGCTCAGCCAGGTGGACCGCAAGCGTCCCAAGCTGATCGTGTTCGAGAGCGTCTATTCCATGGACGGGGATATCGCCCCGATCAAGGAAATCTGCGACCTCGCCGACGAGTTCGGCGCCATGACCTATATCGATGAAGTCCATGCCGTAGGCATGTATGGTCCGCGCGGCGGCGGCATTGCCGAGCGCGACGGCCTGATGGACCGGATTGACGTCATTGAAGGTACGCTGGCCAAGGGTTTTGGGGTGATGGGCGGCTATATCACCGCCAACCGCGCCATCATCGACGCCGTGCGCTCCTATGCGGCCGAGTTCATCTTCACCACCGCCCTGCCCCCGGCCCTTTGCGCCGCGGCCCGTGCCTCGATCGAGCACCTCAAGGGCAATGGGCTGGAACGCTCGCTGCACCAGCGCCAGGCCAAGCTGACCAAGGCCGTCCTGGCCGATGCCGGCCTGCCGGTGATGGATACGGCGACCCATATCGTGCCGCTGATCGTGGGTGATGCGCGCGCGGTGAAAGCCGCCAGCGACATGCTGCTCGACAAGCACAATATCTATATCCAGCCGATCAACTACCCGACCGTGCCCAAGGGCACCGAGCGCCTGCGCATCACGCCGACGCCGCTGCACACGGACGAGATGGTGGCCGAGCTGCGCGATGCATTGGTCAGCGTATGGACAGCCCTCGAGCTGCCGCGCGAAAAGGCCGATGCGGCGCTGACGGCCAACAAGCTCACCTCGGGCGATCTGACGCTCCCCAATCTGGGCGGCTAGGATTGTTGAGCCGGCCCCAAGGCCGGCGCATCGCAAACATTTTGACGCCCGTTTGACGAAATCGCCGAGCGGGCGCAAATTTATCGGATGACGCATCCCAAAGACCAGTTCCGACGTTGTGGTTCGCAGCCCTTTCAGGGTGGCAGCTGCTTGCCTATGAGCCGACGTCGCTGAGCTTCATCAGCCTGTCTTGGAACCTCGGGTAAACCTGCCACCGTCCGGTCGGCAGGTTTTTTGTTTTCGGAACGTCCAATGCCTCCCCATAGCGTCGCCTTTCGCACCGCCACGTCATCGGACGTGGCCGATATTCACGCCCTCGTGCGGTCTGCCTATTCCAAATGGATTGGCGTTATCGGCCGTGAGCCAATGCCCATGCTGGTTGACTATAGCGAGGCCATCTCCGCCTTCCGCTTCGATGTTGTGATGGTGGAAGGACAAATGGCTGGCGTCATGCAGACGGCCAATCGCGACGACCATGTCTGGATCGAGAATATTGCGGTTCATCCCAGCCACCAGGGCCGTGGACATGGCAAGAGCTTTCTCATGCTGGCCGAGCACCTGGCGCGTCATGAAAAGCTGGAGCGGGTACGGCTGCTGACCAACGCCGCCTTTACGACCAATGTCGCGCTCTACAGCAATTTTGGCTATGCACTCGAGCGCAGCGAAGAATTCATGGGCGGCAGCACGCTCTATATGTGCAAGTACCTCCACTGACCGTGACGATCCATACCTCCTGCGCATGGCTGGGGTGACGGATCGAGCCCTACAAACCCCGAGCCCGCCGGCCCATCTACACGTCATGGAAGCGATCTGGCGCTGGTGCCGGGTCCCAAGAGAGGAATTTGCAATGAGTACCCTGCGCAACAGCAAGCTGTTTGCGACGCTTGGTTCGATGGTCGATCTGTTTGGCAGCGCTGCTGCCAGTGCGGCCGCCGTAGAAGCTGGACGGGCACCCAAGGCAAGAGACCTCCGGACCCTTGGCATTGAGCCGGACGCTTTCCGTCGGATCGGCAAGCTTTAAGTCCCTGCGCGCAGCCCTGAACTCTCGACAGGGCCTGCAGCGCAAGCTGCCGAACCCCAGCCCGGATGCCGGTCCCTCCCCTGCATCCGGGCTTTTTTGTGCTCGTGGGCCTCAGGCCCGGATACCAGCCCTCACCGGCATCCGGGCCTCGTGCCGCTGCAGCCCCCCACGCGCGGCACAGGCTTAACAAAGCATTAATCTGGTCACTGCAAAAGCCAACGCGTGCGCCATGGTAAATTTGCGTCACTGGGCCTGTGTATAAATTTTGTTGGCTATCAGCGATTTACCATGTTCGTAGTTGGACGAATGCAGACACAAAAGGCCCCGGACCGTCTCCGATCCGGGGCCTTTTTCGTGCGGGTTTGTCAGTCTTCGTCGGTGGCCAGTTGGCCAAGGACGGCGCCGCGGCCGCGCAGGCGCATGATCAGCGGCAGTCCGACAGCGATTATCGCCACGACATAGAGCACGATCGATATCGGCGAGCTGACAAGCACCGCCGGATCGCCCTGGCTGATGGCGAGGGCGCGACGCAATTGCTGCTCGGCCATGGGCCCGAGAATGAGCCCGACGACCACCGGCGCGATGGGATAGCCGAAGCGGCGGAGGCCATAGCCCAGGAGACCGAAGGCCAGGAGCAGAACCAGTTCGAAGGAAATCCGGACCGGGCCGATGCCCATCGACATGGCGCCATTGGCCCCCAGGGTGCCGAGCGTGGCGAACACTAGAATGCCGCCATAGAGCCAGGGTTTGGGGATGGTGAGGAGTTTCACCCAAAGCCCGATCAGCGGCAGGTTGAGCACCAGCAGCATGAAATTGGCGACGAGGAGGCTGGCGATCAGCGCCCAGACGAGAGAGGCGTTGTTGGTGAACAGCAGCGGGCCGGGCTGGAGGCCAAACTGCTGGAAACCGGCGAGCATGATGGCGGCTGTTGCGGTGGTGGGCAGACCAAGGGTCAGCAGGGGTACGAGCGTGCCGGCGGCCGAAGCGTTGTTGGCCGCTTCCGGACCGGCGACGCCTTCAATGGCGCCATGGCCGAACTCTTCGGGCTTTTTGGAAAAGCTCTTTTCGGCGCTATAGGAGAGGAAGCTGGCCACGTCGGCGCCGCCGGCGGGCATGGCACCGATGGGAAAACCGATAAAGGTGCCGCGCAACCACGAGGCCCAGGAGCGCTTCCAGTCCTCAAGCGTCATCCAGACGGAGCCTTTGACGGCCATGACTTGCGCGGCGACCTGTTCGCGGTCCGACGCGGTTTTGAGCGTCTCGCCAATGGCGAACATGGCGACGGCCAACGTCGTCACCTCGATGCCGTCAAGCAGATCCGGGATGGCGAAAGCCAGACGTGTCTGGCCGGTCTGCAGATCAATGCCTATGAGGCCCAGACCAAGGCCGATGAACAGCGCGGTAAGCCCGCGCAGGGCGCTGTCGCCGAAGGCGGCGGAGACAGTGACGAAGGCCAGCACCATCAGCGCGAAATAATCGGCGGGGCCGAAGGAGAGCGCGAATTTCACCACAGTGGGGGCGATGAAAGCGAGGCCCAGCGTGGCGATGAGCCCGGCAACGAAGGAGCCGATGGCGGCGGTGGCGAGCGCGGGGCCGCCCCTGCCCTTGCGGGCCATCTTGTTGCCCTCGAGCGCAGTGACGATTGAGGCGCTCTCGCCCGGCGTGTTGAGCAGGATGGAAGTGGTGGAGCCACCATACATGCCGCCATAATAAATGCCGGCGAACATGATGAGCGAGCCAGCCGGGTCTAGCCGATAGGTGACCGGCAGGAGCAGTGCCACGGTCAGCGCCGGGCCAATGCCGGGCAAGACGCCCACGGCGGTGCCCAGGGTGACGCCAATCAGGGCGTAGATCAGGTTCTGGACCTGCATCGCGGCCACGAGGCCCTGGCCCAGGAGTTCGAAGGTTTCCATTTTCTAGAAGGTCCCCGTCGTCAACAGCCGCTCGAGCGGGCCCTGCGGCAGCGAGAGTTGCAGACCGCGTGCGAAAATGAACCAGACGACAAACGAAAAGACGATGCCGATGGGAATGGTCTGCCAGAGCGGACCGCGGCCAAAGCCCTTCGCGGTGAATGCAAAGAGAATACCGGTGGCGATGGCGAAGCCGGCGGTAGACAGCAGCAGGATCTGCGCGACGAGACCGGCGACAATCCAGAGAATGGGGCCGTAGTCATCCTTGCTGCGGGCCGGAAAGCCATTGCGCAGAGCGGAGATGAAGGTGCCGATGGAAAGGAGCGAGAGACCCGTTGCCACCACATAGGGGAAGACCGTGGGGCCGACGCGCTGCTGCACCGGGGGCACGCGCATCTGGCTGGTCTGCCAGAAAATGACGATGGCGATGGCAGCGAGGATCACCGCGATGACGAACGCCGCCCCATCGGGGCGGCGCGTGCTGTTGGGCGTGCCGGTGCTCATTCCACCAGGCCGATGTCTTTCAGGATGGCTTCAGTCGCCGCGATATCGGCAGCGAGCTGGGTTTCGAAGGCATCACCGGCGAGGTAGGTATCGACCCAGCCACGGCTTTCGAGGGCGGCCTTCCAGGTCTCGGAATTGACCATGGCTTCGATGTCGGCGTTGATCGCGCTGACCTGCTCATCGGAGAGGCCGGGCGCTGCGGCGACCATGCGCCAGTTCTGTACGGCGGTATCGACGCCGGCTTCCTGGAGGGTCGGAGCATCAAAGCCGGGCACGCGGGTGTCGGTGGACACGGCGAGCAGACGCAGTTCGCCAGCTTCGATCTGCGAGGCGAACTCGCTGATGCCCGAAACGCCGACTGTCACCTGACCACCAAGGATTGCAGCGAGGGCTTCGCCACCGCCGGAATAGGCGATGTAATTGACCTGGGTGGGATCGACGCCCACGGCCTTGGCGATGAGGCCAGCGGTGATGTGGTCGGCGCCACCAGCCGAGCCACCCGCCCAGGACACCGCACCGGTGTTTTCCTTTAGCTTGGCGACGAGGCCATCCATGTCGGCGATGTCGGAATTGGCGGGAACCACGATGCCAACGGCTTCGCCGGTGAGGCGGGCGATCGGGGTGACCTCGGCCAGGGTGACCGGCGAGGCATTGGTCAGGATGGCGCCAACCATGACGTAGCCGCCGACGATCAGGGCGTTGGGATTGCCGTTTTCCTGATTGACGAACTGAGCGATGCCGATGGTGCCGCCGGCGCCGGGAACGTTGGTGACCTGCACATTGCCCGAAATGCCTTCGGCCTGAAGGGCCTCCTGCATGGTGCGGGCGGTCTGGTCCCAGCCACCGCCAGGCGCAGCAGGCGCCATGATGGTGTAGTCAGCAGCAAAGGCGGGGATGGAGATGACGCTGGAAACCAGCGCCGCGAGAAGCAGCTTGTTCAAGATATCCTCCCAGAAACAAGGCGAACGTCGTTGCGTCCGTGGCTTCAGCTTAGGCCCGGGAGTCTGTCATCGTCCTGTCAAGTATACAAGCTGGCTTGAGGCGCTAGGCGAGAAGCCTCTGAGGCAGGGGTAGACTGGCGCTGCGCGTCCGCTGGCCGAAGCGGGTCAGCAGGTCAGTGGCATCAGCCGGCGTGACCGGGCGGGAGAAGAGATAGCCCTGCCCCAAAAGGCATCCGAGATCGCGCAATATCTCGGCTTGCTCCGCGGTTTCGACGCCCTCGGCAATGACGCGCATGCCCAGTTTGACGGCGATATCGATGAGGGCGGAGACGACGATCCGGCTCGGCACGTCGGTGGCGATGCGCGAGACAAAGGAGCGGTCGATCTTGATGATATCGACCGGGAAGCTCAGCAGATGGGTCAGCGAGGCATAACCCGTGCCGAAGTCATCGAGCGCCACCAATATGCCCTGGTCACGCAGGGCCTCGACGGCACGCGGCACCTGATTGTCCGAGCCGCCCATGAAGACGGCCTCGTTGACCTCGAGCACGACATGGCGGAGCGGAACGTTTTCGCGCTCGAAGATGGCCATCATCCGCTCGGCAAGGTCGCCACGCTGGAAATCGCCGGTGGTGACATTGATGCCGACGTGCTGAAACTCGATGTCGGCATCGAGCCATTGGCGCACATTGCGCGCCACCTGTTCGAGCATGCGACCGGTCAGTTCATAGGCGATGCGCGGATCGGAAAGGGCGGAGTGGAACTCCTGCGCCGAGGCGATGCGGCCATCGGGCAGGCGCAGGCGCGCCAGGGCCTCGACCCCGACGACTTCGGTGGTCTCGAGCAGAACCAGAGGCTGGTAATGCGCTTCGATCCGACCCTCGAGCATGGCCTGGTCGATCTGACGCACGAGGTCGATGCGCTGGATCATCTCAGTGCGCAGGTCGGGCCGGAAGCCCATATAGCGGCCGCGCTGGCTCTGCTTGGCGTGGTAAAGCGCAAAGTCGGCATTCTGGCAAAGGCGATCGGCGTCCTGCCCATCGGCGGGGAAGACCGCACCGCCCATGGTGACATGGGCCTCAAAGGACTGGCCGCTCGCCGCGACCATACCGCGGGCGGCGGTGCGCAGGCGCTGGGCCATGTCCTCAAGTTCGGCGTGGTCGGCGCAATCATTCACGAGAAGGGCGAATTCGTCGCCGCCAAGCCGGCAAGGGGTAACGCGGGGGTCGACCTGGCTGAGGCGGTTGGCGACAGTGCGGATCAGCTTGTCGCCGGCCGCATGGCCGATACCATCATTGACGCGCTTGAGGTGGTCGATATCGAGCAGGATCAGCCCGAACGGAGCGCCACGGACGATCGCGTCGCCCAGCAGCTGGTTGAAACGGCCGCGATTGGGCAGGCCGGTGAGCACGTCGAAATAGGCGAGGCGCCTGTTGCGCTCGATGATCCGCTCGTGCTCCAGCGCGAGGACGCAGAGATGCACCGCGGTATCAACGATCTGCTGCTCGAAGGCATTTGGCCCGCGCGGCTCGCGATAATAGAAGGCGAAGGTGCCGACGACACGGCCTTCGCGATCGCGGATCGGGCTTGACCAGCAGGCCCAGATTCCGAGGGGGATGGCGAGGTCGCGGAACGCCGCCCAGAGCGGATCGGTGCTGATGTCGGTGACCACCACCGGTTCATTGCGCCAGGCGGCCGTACCGCAAGAGCCGGCCTGGGGACCCATGGCGAGGCCCTCGATCTGGCTGGAGAAGCTCTCCGGCAGGCCGGGCGTCGCGAGAGGATGGAGCAGGCCGGCTTCATCGACCTGCAGAATGGAACAGATAACTTCCGGCGCAAATTGCTGCACGCGCATGCAAATGATGCGGCCGATCTCGGCCAACGGCTCGCCACGCGCCACCGCTTCCAGCGTCTCCGTCTGGAGCCGCAGCAGATTTTCTGTGTTGTCCCCCGACATCGAAATCCCCTTTGCTGCCCCGATAGTGCACCCAGAGGGTAAATGGAGCTTTCTCGTGTATTGCTAAAATTGCGCTAACTCCCAGGAAAAATCCGGGCTCGGCCGACGTTTGCGAGGGGCTTCTGCGGATTGGCGGCCGGGGCGATCCGGGTGGGAACAGCGCGCGGTCGCTGCGCGTTGAGTCGGACCCCATTGCCAGGTGAGCCGCGCCATGAAAACCGCATCCCCGCAGGACCTGCTCAAGGACTACAAAGCCAAGCGAAATTTCGCCAAGACGCAGGAGCCATCCGGCGACGGACCCGCGGGCGAAAAGTCGGACCGCGGCAGCTTTGTGGTGCAGAAGCACGACGCCACGCGGCTGCACTATGATTTCCGGCTGGAGCTCGATGGGGTGCTCAAGAGCTGGGCGGTGACCAAGGGGCCGTCCAACAATCCCGGCGACAAGCGGCTGGCCGTGCGCGTGGAAGATCATCCGCTCGAATATGGGGGCTTCGAGGGCACTATTCCCGAGGGAGAATATGGCGGGGGCACGGTGATGCTCTGGGACCGGGGCACCTGGGAGCCGCTGGGCGATCCGCATGAGGGGCTGGAAAGCGGCGACCTCAAGATCCGTCTCTTCGGCGAGCGGCTGAAGGGGGAATGGGTGCTGGTCCATATGAAGGGGCGCGACAGCAAGCGCAAATCCGGGCCGGACCGGGAAAACTGGCTGCTGATTAAGCATCGCGACAGCTATGCGCGCGACAAGGACACGCTGACCACGCGCTTTACCCGATCGGTCGCCACGGGGCGCGACTTCAAGGGCATTGCCCGCGGCGCCGAGGCGAGCAAGGACAGCGATGTCGAGCCCGATGCCGTCTGGCATTCCGACACGGAAGAGGCCGAGAAGGCCGACCAGAAGACCCGCACAATCGAGACCAAGGCCGCAAAGCCGAAGAAGGGCAGCAAAGCCCCTGGTTTCCGGCCAGTGCAATTGGCAAGCCTTGTCGACACCGTGCCTTCGGGAGAGGACTGGCTGTTCGAGATGAAATATGACGGCTATCGGTGCCTAGCCGCCGTCGCGGGGGACGAGGTGAAGCTGTTTACCCGCAGTGGGCTCGACTGGACCGACAAATTCGGTTCGCTGGTGGCGCCGCTGCAAAAGCTCGAAATTGGGTCGGCGCTGATCGACGGAGAGATCTGCGCCTTTGACGCCAAGGGACGGACGGATTTTTCGACGCTCAAGAACGTGCTGTCCAATGGCGGACGGCTGGAGTTTTTCGCCTTCGATCTGCTGGAAGCCGATGGCAAGGATCTGACCAAGCTGCCGCTGATCGAGCGCAAGGAGCGGCTGGAAAAGCTGCTCGAGAAATCGACGCGGACCGATGCGGTGCAATATTCCACCCATGTGCGCGGGCAAGGCCAGAAGGTGCTCGATGCCCTGTGCGAGGGAGGGCATGAGGGGGTGATCGCCAAGCGGGCCAAATCGACCTATCGGGGCGAGCGCACCAAGGACTGGCTCAAGATCAAATGCCTGAAACGCCAGGAATTCGTCATTGGCGGATTTTCACCCTCGACCAAGCGGCGGGGATTTGCCTCGCTGCTGCTCGGCACCTGGGAGAATGGCAAGCTGCTCTATCGCGGCCGGGTGGGCACGGGGTTTTCCGACAAGCTGCTGGGCGAACTGGACGAGAGGCTCAGCGCTCTCAGCCGCACGGATAGCCCTTTTGCCGCCGTGCCGAAGGAAGCGCGGAAGGCCAAATGGGTCGAGCCGCAAATGGTGGCCGAAATCGCCTTTACCGAAATGACCGAGGACGAGGTGCTGCGGCACCCGTCCTTTATTGGCCTGCGCGAGGACAAGGCGGCCGAGGAGGTCCACTTGGAAGAGCCTGCATTGGATGGTGCAGCGATTGCCGATGAACTGGATATGCGGCTGACGAGCCCCGACCGGGTAGTCGATCCGACGAGCGGAGTGACCAAGGGAGATCTCGTGGCCTATTACGCCGCCGTAGCCGAGCGCATGCTGCCCTATGTTTCGGATCGGCCGCTGAGCCTGGTGCGCTGTCCGCAGGGGCGTTCGAAGGTTTGCTTTTTCCAAAAGCACGATACGGGCGGCTTTCCCGAGGAGCTCAAATCCACCCCGGTGCCGGAGAAAGACGGCGAGATCGCGGACTATTTCTATCTCGATAGTCTGGAGGGCCTCGTCGCCGGGACGCAGATGAATGTGCTGGAATGGCATATCTGGGGATCGAAGCGCGGTGACGTCGAGCGGCCGGACCGGCTGGTGTTCGACATCGACCCTGACGAGGGGCTCGATTTCTCCCATGTCGTGGCGGCGGCGAAGGATATTCGCGACCGGCTGGCCAAGATGAAGCTCAAGAGTTTCGCTTTGATCTCGGGGGGCAAGGGCGTGCATGTGGTGGTGCCGCTGGTGCCGAGCGCCAAGTGGGAAGAGGTGAAGGAGTTTTGTCGGAGCTTTGCGCAATCGCTGGCCGAAGACGAGCCGGACCGGTTCACCGCCAATCTCTCCAAAGCCAAGCGCAAGGGGCGGATGTTTATCGACTATCTGCGCAATGAGCGGGGATCGACGGCGATTTCACCGTTCTCCGTGCGGTCGCGTCCAGGCGCGCCGGTGGCCATGCCGGTGAGCTGGGAAGAGCTGGATGAGCTTGAGGGGGCAAACGTCTTTACGATTGCGGAGGGGATCAAGCGGGTGAAGGCGGGCGACCCTTGGGCGGATTATTTCAAGACCAAGCAGAAGTTGAAGATTTAGGGATTTTGGTTGGCGGAAAAGGATGGATTGCCCGGACGAGCAACCGTGGACATCACTGTTGGAATGCCGGTTCCTG
>JADGNE010000034.1 GCA_015234425.1 Devosia sp. | reverse complement strand
CCCGACAGGAACCGGCATTCCAACAGTGATGTCCACGGTTGCTCGTCCCGGCAATTTTTTTGCAGGTTGGCCAACCCCCACCCTGGATCCCTCCTCACAAGGGGGAGGGAGACGACTGAAGCTGCGGTGTTCTGAAGAGCGCAATGGCCAAAGCGCTCACCGGCCAGGCTTCCCTCCCCCCTGTGGGGAGGGAGTGAGGGTGGGGAGCTTGGATCTCGCCCCCTCACACCGCCAGCCGCGTCCCCAAAAATCCCCGCCGCACCACAATCTCCCCCCGCGCCTCCAGAAACTCGATATGCGCGGTGATTGTCATCAGCGCCGCCATTCGAACCTTCGGTGGTTGCTTGGGATAAATCGTCCCCACCACGGCAAGCGGCGTCTTCGCGCCGGCTTTCACCGCCTCGATAATCTGCCTATTGCGCATCTGCCGATGGGCCCGCAGTGCCGTCGCATAGACGGGCCCATCGGCAATCGGCCCGCCATGAGCCGGAAAATAGCGCCGATAGGGCAGGGCGATGACCTTGTCGAGCGAAGCAAAATAATCGGCCATCGAGCCATCCGGCGTCGATACCAGGGTCGAGTTCCACCCCATCACATGGTCGCCCGAGAGCAAAATGTCGGTTCCCGCCACGCCGAAGGCGAGGTGATTGGCGCAGTGGCCGGGCGTCGTGTGCACCACGAGTTCCCGGTCCCCCGCCAAGATCGTTTCGCCATCGGTCAGCACCCGATCCGGCACGAGATCCCAGTCGGACGAACCACGGATCAGATTGCGCTCGAACCGCCGCAGCGGCCGCGACAGGCGGTGGCGGCCGCCGAACCAGAGTGGGGCGCCAAATGCCTTGGCAAGACCCGCTGCTGCCGCGCTGTGGTCACGATGCGTGTGGGTGAGGATAATGGCCGTTACGGGCCTTTGCCCCACCGCTGCGAGCAGCGCCGCCTCATGAACTGGATCGACCGGGCCGGGATCAATGATGGCGACACTTTCATTGCCAATCAGAAAACTGTTCGTGCCGGTAAAAGTATAGGGCGAGCCGTTTGGTGCAGTGATCCGGACGACGTCTCTCGCCATTTGGACAGGCGTGCCGACCTCGGCGTCGAACGCAGTATTATAGGCCGGAGCCGGGGCTATACTTGCCATTGCATGGAGACCATCGAGCAGCTAGAACTTTGCCACTGAAACTGGCCGCAGGGATGGGGCTGCCGGTTCGATGACGGAGGGAACCTATAAAATGGCTGTGACTTTGACCACGCCCAATACGCTTTTGGGCGCATTCCAGCCTAAGGGCGAGGCCGCTAAACTCGTCATCAATATGGTGACTGTCGTCCTTGGTTCGCTCCTGATCGCGCTTGCTGCAAAGGTAAATGTGCCGGTCTGGCCCGTGCCGGTCACCATGCAGAGCTTCGCCATTGCCGGTCTCGCCGCAGCCTTTGGTGCCTGCATCGGGGTTGCCACTGTTGCGCTCTATCTCATCGAAGGCGCCATGGGCCTGCCAGTCTTCGCCACCGGCGGTGGCCTTGCCTATCTCGTCGGCCCGACCAGTGGCTTCCTGCTCGGCTTCCTCGTCATGGCCTGGATGATTGGCACAGCCACCGATCGCGGCGCCTCGGCCCGTCCGCTGACCCTTTTCGGCGCCATGATCGCTGCTGAGGCCGTTCTTCTCGCGCTGGGCTTTGCCTGGCTGGTGATGATGGCCGGTCATGCCCAGTGGGTCGACCAGACCAATGTCGTGGTCTCGGCCTTCGCCGGAGCGATCCAGCCCTTCCTTATCTGGGACGTTCTCAAAATGGCGCTCGCAGCCCTTACCGTCACCGGTCTCTGGGCCGTGTTGCCGTCACGCCGCTGATCGCGCGACACCGCGTTTGAATGCATAAGGCCAGCCCACCGGCTGGCCTTTGTCATTTCCGCATTTCGCCGCTCGAAATGCTAACAGTCTGGTAACGAATTGGCATCTCGCGAGAGTGCCTTGTTATGACCACTAATACCTGATAGACAGTGGTTATACGTTTTCAGCCCAAGTCGGCTGCCTTCTGCCGGTCATTCCGGTCCTTTGGCTCACTGATCCACTTTGCGAACGTTTGTAGGCCCTCTCGCATGTTGCGAAAGGGAAACGCTCGTTCTGCTTCGGCTTCGAGCTTTAAGGAATATCATCATGGCATCGATCACCGGTACCGTTAAGTTCTTCAACTCCACCAAGGGTTTTGGTTTCATCACCCCTGACAACGGCGGCAAGGACCACTTCGTCCATATCTCCGCTGTTCAGAACTCTGGCGTTGACGGCCTCTACGAAAACGACAAGCTTTCGTACGAAGTTGAGACCGGCCGCGACGGTCGCGAGTCTGCAATCAACCTCGTTCTGCAGAAGTAAGCGCTTCAGCGCTCCTGCAAATTTAAAGGTCGCCTACGGCGACCTTTTTTTTATGCCTGTCAGAGATTTATCGGGTCAGGCCGACGCCGCAGACTCGCCGACAAACACCCGGCTGAGCGGATAGTCCTCGGAAAAATAGAGGCCGCGAATGGCCTTGCCATCATATCGCACCTCATCAGCTTCCACGAGCGAGCCGGACTGGACCGTGCTCGAGAGCTCTTCCATTGTGTAGCGGACGGCTTCTGCCAGGGACGGGAAGCGCTGATAGCCACCCACTCTTTTGAACTTGCCGCTCCGGCCTGGGTAAAGCTCTGCGGGGGCGTTGTAATCTGTCATGGTCGACTGTCCTCCTAAGGCCGGCAAACCGGCAGGTGATGACACGACTTTCACAGCTCTATGGAAAACGGGGGCTAGTGCCGGAGGCCAAAGGCGCATGAAACGCGCCCATCTCATATAGGCATCAATAGCGCCGCTTGTAAGGCCGGGCATCCGCCCAAAAAGAAACCGGGCGCCGCCGAAAACTCGGAGACGCCCGGTTGTGTTGGTCGGAGTAGAGTGATTCGAACACTCGACCCCCTGCTCCCGAAGCAGTATCTGCCAGCGCGAGCCCTTGAAATTGGGGGCCTTTATCTTCCCATATTCGGCAAAATGCCTTTTTGTTCCGCCAACTGTGTCGGAAGGTGTCGGGTAAATTTAGCGGTGAGTGGCAAAAGGCGTTCAGAAAATTCGGGAAGTGTCAATTTCAAAATGGTTATCCAGGCGAGCGATTTCTGCCTCACGGAGCCTTGCTGCATTAGTGCAGAATAAAAAAGCCCTGACCGGGCAAACGGTCAGGGCATGCGCCAAGAGGTCTATCCCCTACATCCCCTCAAGGCGCTGACTGACTACTGTCGAAGTGTGGGCGGGTCAAGCGGCGTCCGGCGCCCGAACACCGGCCTCGACAGCTCCATTTCCTTCGCTTTTTCGAGTGCCTCTTCGAGAGCAGGGCAATTCGCTCGTCTCCGGGACCGATGCGCGGCAAGCTGAAGAGAGCTTGCTCCAATTCGCCCCGTACCGCGCTCGCATATCGACCTGTCGAAGGGCTGTGTACCTGAAACAAAATGCACAGCCAAAGCGGCGAGCTCAAGGCAAGGATCGGGCTGACTTTAGCGCCGCTACCGCTCTAGCTTGCTTGAGCGATATCCACGACATTTGCGTGGAAGAGGGCCGAAACCACGTCGGTCTGGGTCACAACGCCAACCAAAGTTCCGTCGTCAGCGACAACGGGCATATGGTGGTGTCCGCTTTGGAGCATGAGTTGAATGAGCATGGCGATCGGCATTGAGGGGTGGATGGTCGAAACGACCGGTGTCATCACATCGCGCGCCCTTCCACGCAGCGGGCGGTCCGTCCTGGATAAAACGGATAGGCCTTGTGCCTTAGTGCTAGGACCCCAATCAGCTTTATCCAGAAGATCCGTCTGAGTGAGAATGCCTACCACACGCTTCGTATCGTCCACCACTGGAAGGGCCTTGATCGACTTCTGACGAAGCAAGCGCAGGGCTACCCGCAGAGATGTGCCGGGGCCGATGGTCGTGACTGCGCGCGTCATGATCGAGGCGGCCGTAAGGTCTCCCGACCGGCGGGTAAAGGCGATGATTTCAGCCCGTTGCAGCATGTCGCCAAGGTCTACGGGATCCACACTGATCACTTCGTCACGCTGTGCGATTGCCTTCTCCAGGTCGCCTACTGTGACGCCGAGGCTGACCCGAGGGGGTGGGGCAATCGGATGCGTCGCAGCTGTTGCAGGGGGGCGATGGGGATAATCCTTGCCAGTTAGGCTGTTGAAAGCGATGGCGATACACAACAGGACCACCGAGTTGACTGCGACAGGCCAAGCGACGAAGTAAAAGCCGAGCTCGGTAATAGCTGGGCCCCCAATGACGGCAGTAAGGGCAACGGCGCCACTGGGCGGGTGGAGACATCTGAAGGTCAGCATCAGTCCGATGCTAGTCGCAACCGCGAGTGCGGCGGCCAGCGGAACGTCACCGAACAACTGAGCACAAGCTACGCCGATGGCTGCAGCAAGGCAGTTGCCGCCGAAGATCGACCAGGGTTGCGCGAGGGGGCTGGCGGGCGCCGCAAATAGCAGCACTGCTGAGGCCCCAATGGGCGCCATAAGCAGCGGCAAGTCTGGTCCGTGGCCCAGCGCGAACGCCGTCAGTGTAGCGGTTGCCAGCAAGCCAATGAAGGCGCCTAAGGAGGCTCGCAGCCTCTCGCGCGGGCTGACTGGTACGAGGTTCGGTAAGAAACGAGCAAGATAACGCATAAGGCAGCGCAATAGCATCTGCACCAAGCGGCGACAAAGCCGGTCAATGCAAATTTTGAGGCGATAGCGCAAAATATTGCCGTTTTCTGAAACGCCCCTTTGGTCGGTACAATTAATGCCGTTGTGCGCTCAGCGCGTGAAGGTCGATCCTAAGGTAATTACGATCGAAGTGGCGGTCGTGTCCCGGGACGTGGTGTAACTGAGGTGGTCAAGCCGCTCGCGAGCGCG
>JADGNE010000033.1 GCA_015234425.1 Devosia sp. | reverse complement strand
GTCTTGAATCACGGCAAACCCGATTTGGGAATCCAGTTTGTCAACAGGACCTAGGCGCGACAGCTTGGCGCTATTGGGTGACAATATGGGGAACCCAACCGCTCCTCTGCCGTTGAACTGGCGAACTGCACATCAGCAGTACGGCTAGCGGCGAACCGATCTCCTCCCCGGATCGCCATCATGGTCGGCGGTGGCGCGAAGGCTGACGCTCCTTCGATGTGACCCCGATGGGGCGCGGAACCAAGGTTCCGCGCCTTCTTTATTTTGAGTGGATTGAGTATAGTTTTAACAAATCGGTTAATGCGCCTTAAACGCCGAATGTTATTGAATTTTTCGTGATAAAACTTTGGGGCGTAACTTCTGTTCTTCTTTGTAGCGCTCTGGTCCCAAAGGAGAAGAATCATGAAAATTTTTTCGAGAACGCTTCTGTCACTGGCCTTGCTTTCTGGTGTGTCGTTGCCGGCGCAGGCGCAGTCCCTGCTGGGTATTATCGGTGGTGAGGGCGAAAGTGCCCTGATTACTCTGGGTTCGGGAGATGCTTCCTCTTCCGGGCTGATCAATCTGGGCGTTGGCGGCGACAATCTTGTCGACCTGAATGTGGGCGGTTCCCAGCCTCTTGCCGGGGCGACCGTCGGCGTGGGTGGGGGCAGCCTTGTCGATGCCAATGTCAATCTGCTCAACGGCGCGGCCAATGTGGACGCCACGGTCGGCGGTCCGCGGCTGGTCGATGTCGATATCGGCATCGGCGGCGGTGGTAACGGTGGCGGCGGCGGCGGTGGTAACGGCGGCGGCGGTGGTAACGGCGGCGGCGGTGGTAACGGCGGCGGCGGTGGCGACGGCGGCTCCGGTGGTGGCGGCGGCAACGGCGGCGGTGGCGGCAATGGCGGCGGCGGTAACGGCGGCGGCGGCAACGGTGGGGGTGGCGGCGGGCTGCCAATTGCCTCGACCAATTCGAGCGGCGGTGGCGGTGGATCGGCAGCCTGTGTCGGCACGCAGCCACGGCAATTGGAACGCCTGATCCGCGACACGCGGATTGACGGGTCCTGGCAGCGGGCCAGCAATGTGGCCATCCAGCGGGTTGCCATCTGTCCGGAAGTCCAGACCTGGCTGGCATCGGCGCTGAGCAGCACCGGTCTGGGGCAGAACCTGCAGGCCGCGATCGGCAGCGATCCGCTGCTCAACGCCTCGATCAGTCGCTCGAGCTACAGCCCGTCGCGAGTGTTTGCGGTCAACCGCAGCGGCAACCAGCTGACGGTATTCGTCTACTAATCTTCGGAAGAAGGTCGTGTGATGCGGCCTTTTTCGTTCCAGATCACGCCTGGCGGCAAAGGGTCGCCGGGCGTTTTTGTGTCACGGCGGTGATCGCCTGGATGGGAAAGGTGCATCAGCGGCCGGGCGCATCGGACCAACCGATTGAGGAAAAGCCCCGCCAATGTGGCGGGGCCTTTTTGTCGTCAGGGGGCAGGGGCGGCCTCGACCACGGCGCAGAGAACGCGGTCACCGGAATTGCCTGAGGGATCGGTCACCTGATCGTCGGCACTGGCATGGATAATGAGCGCGGTGCCGTCTTCGTCAAAGACATAACCCTCGTCCCCTTCGGTCAGGGAGATCGACGCGGACGTCACCTCGAACTCGGAGAGGCCATCGGCGCCGGCGGAGATATTGGGCAGGTCGCCGGCGTGGGGCCCGGCGTCATTTTCGAGGCCGTGCTGGTGGTCAGTCGGATTGAAGTGGTCGCCGGCGCTTTCAAACTTGGTCGCGGAATCGCAGTTGCCGGTCGTGTGGAAGTGGATGCCGTGTTCACCTTCACTGAGGCCAGAGGCGGAGCCGGAGAGGGTGACCGATCCTTCGCCCTGCGTGAGGGTGACAGTGCCCGCCTCGGCGCCATCCTGATTGATGAAGGTGCTCATGGCTTCCTGGGCAAGGGTTGGGGTCGCAAGCAGCAGGCTGGCCAGCGAGATTCTGAGGAAAGTGCGCATGGTAGAACTCCGTGTTGCAGTGGTAGCCCAACGACGGCGGTGCCGTGCCGTTCCGGAAAGTGAAGCATTTAGCTCCAGTGCTAACTTGCTTTGAGAAAGCTCTCCCGTGACAATGGCGCGAACAGTTTCGGGGAGCATGTGTTCGTGGCCGATACCAGCACAATTGTCGGGGGAGGCCCCAAGAAGGTGCTCTATACCCTGTCCACCATCACGCGGATGGGGGTGGGCAAGTCCGCCAAGGCCTTGACCTCGAAGAACGCCTGCAAGGCCTGTGCCTATGGCATGGGCGGCCAGCGCGGTGGCATGACCAATGAGCTCGATGAGTTTCCCTCGGTCTGCAACAAAAGCGTGCAGGCGCAATCGACCGATATCCAGCCGCCGATCCCGCATGAGGTTTTCGAGCATACGATCGCCGACCTCAGTGAACTGAGCGGCAAGGAGATGGAGCATCTGGGCCGCCTCGGGGTGCCGCTGTTCCGGCGCGCCGGCTCGGAGCGGTTCGAGCCCATCGGCTGGGAGGAAGCGCTAGACCATGCCGCAGGGCGGCTGGCCGAAACCGACCCCCAGCGGACTTTCTTTTACTCCTCGGGTCGCTCGTCCAACGAGGCCGGATTTCTGTTCCAGCTGCTGGCGCGCGCCTATGGCACCAATAACGTCAACAACTGCTCCTATTATTGCCATCAGGCGACGAGCGAAGGGTTGGCCACCACGATCGGCAAAGGCACTTCGACGGTCGAGCTCGAGGATCTGACCGGCACCGACCTGATCTTCGTGATCGGCGCCAATCCTTCGTCAAACCACCCGCGCTTCATTCATATGCTCAAGAACTGCCGCGAGCGGGGCGGGCAGGTGATTGTCATCAATCCGGCCAAGGAGCCGGGATTGGTGAAATTCGCGGTGCCGAAATCGCCGATGTCCATGCTCAAGGGCGGCAGTGAGATCGCCTCGGACTATCTGCAGCCGCGGATCGGTTCTGACATCGCCTTGTTCAAGGGGCTGGCCAAGGCAGTGCTCGAGCAGGGCAGCGAAGACCGGAACTTCATCGCTGCCCATGGCGCGGACTTCTCGGCGTTTCGGGAGGACCTCGATGGGCTTGGCTGGGACGAGATTACCGCGGCCTGCGGGCTTTCGCGCGACGAGATCAGCCGGGTCGCGGCTGCCTATGGACGGGCGCAGAACGCAGTTTTCGCCTGGGGCATGGGCATGACGCACCATGTCCATGGTGTCGCCAATGTGGAAGCCATCGCCAATCTGGCGCTGCTGCGCGGCATGATCGGGAAGCCTTATGCAGGGCTCTTGCCGCTGCGCGGGCACTCAAATGTGCAGGGGATCGGCACCATTGGCGTCAAGCCCGTGCTGGCGAGAGACGTGCTGGCCAAGATGGAAGCGGCGTTCGGGATAAAATTCCCCGAGGAGAAGGGGCTCGATACCATGGCCTGCCTCAAGCGGGCCGAGGCCGGGGAGGTCGATGCGGCCGTGATCATGGGCGGCAATCTCTGGGCGGCGACGCCGGACACGGCGTTTTCAACCCGGGCCATGGGGGCGATCGGGTTCAAGCTCTTTCTCACCACGACACTCAACCAGGGCCATGTGCATGGATTGGGCGATGGCGAGGTGATGATCCTGCCGGTGACGGCACGCGACGAGGAATGGGAGCCGACCACCCAGGAATCGATGTTCAACTTCGTACGCCTCTCGGATGGCGGCATTTGCCGGATCGACACCGTGCGACCGGAAAGCTGGATCCTGGGGCAGCTGGGAAAACGGGTGCTGGCGAATTCGCCCATCGATTTCGAGGCATTTGCCGAACACGCGAAAATCCGCGATGCGATCGCAGCGATCGTACCGGGAATGGAGGAGCTGGCCGATATCGACGTGGCCAAACGCGAATTCCATATCCGCAACCGCGTCATGCATGTGCCCGAGTTCGGAACGGTGGATGGACGGGCCCATTTCGTGGTCACGGATATTCCCAAGGTCGAGCCGGGCAAATTGATGCTGGCCTCGGTGCGCAGCGAGGGGCAGTTCAACTCGATCATCTATGAGGAAACGGACAGCTATCGCGGCAAAGCGGGACGCTATTCGATCTTCCTCAATGGCGAGGACATGGCCGAACGCGGGCTGGTCGAGGGACAGAAGGTTCGGGTGAACTCAGACGTCGGCAGGATGGAAGGGGTGGCGACGCTCTTTGACCTGCCGCGCGGCTCGGTGCTGGCCTATTATCCGGAAGCCAATGTGCTCGTCGGCACCGCGGTAGATCCCCGCAGCAAGACACCAGCCTTTAAATCGGTGCCGGTTACCGTGACAGCTTGAACAATATTAGCTCCTGTCGATTAATATTGATCGCAAGGAAGTGGTGTGGACTTTGCCTTTTGATTAGATGACGCGTTAAATCTCTCTTGAGGGGAGAGGCGAGTGACTTCTGGCGACGACACGATCCTTGTCAAACGAGCCATGGCCTGTTGGGAGAACGGGCGTATTGGCAAGTCCAGCGACGGGCTGGTCGAAGCGCGGTCCATCCGCGATGAGGCTCTGCGGACTGGTGATCTGCGCGCCCTCGCCGAGGCCAATCGCTGCATAGGCTGGTTCTGTCTGCAGCTGGGCTATTGCGACGAGGGCCTGGCGGCCGCCCATGAGGCCCGCAATTTTTACGCCGGGCGGGACGATCACTGGAGGCATGCGCTGTCTCTTGCGGTCTATTCATGGCTGTTGGCTGAAGCCGGATTGAGCGACCTGGCCTTTGAAAGTGCCTCGGAAGCCGCCGTCATTGCGGCGCGAACCGACGACAAGGCGCTCAATGCCTTCGCCATGAACTGCAAGGCGGTGGCTCTGGTGATCTGTCACGAGATGACGCTGGCGCTGTCGGTGCTTGATGATGCCATGGCCCTTGCCGCTCAGTCAGGCGACGGCAGCACGGTGGCACTGACCCATATCAATCAAGGTTACGCCAAGCTGTTCCTCAGTGAGCAACTAGCAGGGACGGACCGCGAGGCGGCTGACAAGCTTCTCTGTGCGGCGGCGGCGGCCAGCCACAAGGGTGCTGACGCTGCCCGCGCAATCGGTGACCTCTGGAACCTGCGCGTCGCGCTGGCGAACGCGGCGGAAATGTACGCCGCCTGCGGTGAGCTGACGCTGTCACAGGTCTGCATCGAGGAATATGAGACGCTCGTGACCGAACTCGGTCCGCGCGAACGCGTCCATTACCTCTGCAGCAAGAGCGATATCCACGCCCATATGGGTGACTACCACAAGGTGATGGAGTTGATGCTGGAGGCTCGTGAAGTTGTGTTCACAGTCGCCAATCACGACGGAAAGATCAATACGCTCAAGCGCCTGGCGGATGTCAGCGCCAAGACGGGGAGTTACGAGGACGCCTATAATTATCACCGCGCCTATCATGACGCGGTCATGGCCGATCATGGCGAGACGTCGCGCCGCCGCGCCCATGCGCTTGATCGACAGCTGGAGAACGACAAGCTGAGGGAGAGAGCGGCGGCGCTCGAGATACAGGCGGGAGAGGATGGCCTGACCGGCATCCCCAACCGCCGCGCGTTCGACCAAGCTTTTGCCGGGCTGGCGCATCGCGAGGGCGTCGTTGGCATCCTCGATATCGACTATTTCAAGCAGGTCAATGACAGCTACTCCCACCTTGTGGGAGACAAGGTGCTGATCCGGATCGCCAATATCCTTCACCGGTTCGATCCCTCCCTGAGGGCCTTCCGCTTCGGCGGAGAGGAGTTTGGCCTCGTCTTCGACAGGCTTGGGCTCGAACATGCCGAGCCGATTTGCCAACGCCTCGTCGATACGATCCGCACCACTTCCTTTGCCGATCTCGCACCGGGCCTCAGCGTTACCGTCAGTATCGGGTTGGCGCATTCGGGCGTGCTTTCAGGCAGCCCGCTTCTCGCCGAGGCAGACCGCAGGCTTTACGTGGCCAAGAAAATGGGCCGCGACCGGGTCATCGCCGACGGGCGATCCTCCATTACCGTTGCCGCAGAGTGACATGGCGGAAGCCTTGAGCTGGTGGCCGGTGGCGATGGGCTGATCACACAAGCAAACACCTCCCCGAAACGAGGAGGTGTTGCATTGCGCAGGGGGGCGGAAATCAGCCGAACTTGACGACCAGCTCGTCGGCCTTGGCCTTGAGCCGGGCGATATCCGCCTCGGAGAACTCATGCTGTTCGTAGTCCTGGAGGGCCAGAACGCCGACAACTGACCCGTCTGCCAGCACCAGCGGCGCGGCGGCGAAGAAGTCGATACCGTTGGTAACGAGATAGGCGTTGTCCCCGTCGATACTGTCCGACTGGGAGTTATGGATCACCAGCACATCGCCCTTTTCGACGGCCATGCGGGTGAGCTCTGCCGCGTCTTCGTCCTCGAGGTGACGCTCATCGTCGGTGAGATTGATGAGCGCAACGGGGACGTCGAATTCATCGGCGATGGCGTCAAGGGCATTGCCCAGGGCGTCGTCGCCGCGACCGAGCCCGGCGAAGGGCTGGGCCTTGATGGCCTGGCGGTTCTTGACGGGGGCCTGGGCGGCCTTGATGGCGTCAGCCGCCTTGTCGAGGTCGCGGTAGAGGGCGTCGACATGGAGGAGATCAGCCGTTTCCTCGCCGGCCGCTGCGTTGAGCAGGACGACGGCGATGCGGACCTCGGGGTCCATGCGTCGGATGCGCCGGGCGACATAGCGGCACTGGGCACGGATGTCGGCGCCCATGAACATCAGGACCACGGTGTGCACGGGTTCGAGTTCGAGCCGGCCGATGGCTTCCTGGCGGATAGCGCCGGGGGGGAGGACCGAGACGCCGAGCTTGTCGTCGAGCAGCTTCATGCCGAGCAGGCGGGCCGCGGCCTCGTCGATTTCGGTGCGGCCGCCGATGAGCATGATCGGGGCCTCGTCCTGCCAGACCGGCTCGACGACATTGTTGAGAACGGCCTCGAAAGTGGCGATGAGCTGGCGGCGCTGCGGCACGGATTCGGGGCGATCCGGCAGCTCTGCCGTGGCCATGCGCAGGGCGGGGAGCATGACATCATCGACCCATTTTTCGCGGTCGTGCTCTTCGAGATAATCCTCGGAGAGATCGATGGCGTCCTCGGTCTTGCCGTTGAGCATGCGCTGGTACAGCCGCTCATGGGTCGAGAGCACCGGCTCGCTGCCGAGAAGGGTCTCGAGGAACTGGAACTGGGGCAGGTGGCGTCCGACAACCACAAGAACCACAGTCATGGGCGTGGCAAGGATGAGGCCGACCGGCCCCCAGAGGGTCGCCCAGAACATGGCCGAAAGCAGGATGGCGATAGGCGAGACGCCGGTGCTGGAGCCGTAAAGGCGCGGCTCGATGACGTTGGCCGTAGTGAGGTCGATGACGACGAAGAGCCCGACCGCCATCAGCAGCATGTTCCAGCCGGGATCGACGGCGAAGGTCAGGGTAAAGGGCACGATGGCGATGATGAGCGCGCCAACGAAGGGAATATAGCGGAACAGAATGATCAGGAGGCCCCAGAGCGGAGCGCTCGGCACACCGATCAGCCAGAGGCCAATGCCGAAGATGATGCCGTAGGTTGTGTTCACCATCAGCTGGATGATGAGATAGCGGCCGACACGCCTGCTGGCGTCGGAAATGGCAAGGTTGGTCAGCGAATAGCGGCCGGCGCTGACGAGGCGAATGAAACGCTCCTGCATGTCGGCGCGGCCCATCAGCAGGAAAATCAGAAAGACGGTGACGATGGCGGCGGTGGCGATGGGGCCGACAATGGAGCCCATGACCGAAGTGATCACCGCCAGTGGCCCGATGTCGTTTGAAATGGTGACGGGGATCGGGCGCATCTGGCCCGGTTCTGCGGGCGCGCCAGTGGAGTCGCCGTTAAAACCATCCCCGAGGCTCGACATCATGCCGGTGATCTGGTCGAGCCAGGTCATGCCGCCGAACTGTTCCTGCAGGCCCTCGATCTTGGTCTGCATGATGGAGCGGTAGCCAGGGAGTTCCTGCACCAGGTTGGCAATCTGCAATCCGGCCATGACGGCAAAGCCGGCGAGGGCGGCCACGGCGATCAGCACCGCAAGGATAACGGCAACCGGATCGGGCAGGTGGAGGCGCCGGTTCATCCAGCTGACGAGCGGATTGAGGGCAAAGGCCAGAAGAATGGCCAGAACCAGCGGCACAAAAATCCCTGCACCGAGATAGAGCAGGGTCGCAGTTATAGCAAAGGTGGCAATGGCTTCGAATGCATTGAGGCGCCGGCGTGGAACCGGCACAATTTCAGGATATGTGTTCAATTTGGAGGTCTCCCCAAGCAACCCGGAAAACTAACACGGGATAGACTTGGTTCCCCTCCGGCGGGGCAGGGTGCATTATAACGCGCCGACGCGACATTTCAGCCGATTGTGCGGGATCATGGGGCCGCAGTGACGGCCAGCCGTTGCTCCCTTGTGCGGCATGGCCTACATAGACGGCCAACTCCCGTTACGCATAAGAGGCAAGGACGCAATGGCGCGCCAGTTTATTTATCACATGCACGGAATGTCGAAGGCTTATGCCGGCGGCAAAAAGGTGCTGGATAATATCCATCTGTCTTTCTACCCCGATGCCAAGATCGGCATCCTGGGCCCGAACGGCTCGGGTAAGTCGACCCTGCTCAAGATCATGGCCGGCATCGACACCGAGTTCACCGGTGAAGCCTGGGCTGCCGATGGCGCCAAGATCGGCTATCTGGCGCAGGAACCGCAGCTTGATCCGAACCTCGACGTGCTGGGCAATGTCATGCTCGGCGTCAAGGAGAAGAAGGCCGTCATCGATCGCTACAACGAGCTGATGATGGACTATTCGGACGAGACCGCTGACGAAGCGGCCAAGCTCCAGGATGTCATCGACAGCCAGAACCTGTGGGATCTCGAATCCCAGGTCGAAGTGGCGATGGAAGCCCTCGGTTGCCCTCCGGGCGATTCTTCGGTCGAGAACCTCTCGGGCGGTGAAAAGCGTCGCGTCGCGCTCTGCGCGCTGCTGCTCAGCAAGCCTGACCTGCTGCTGCTCGACGAACCGACCAACCATCTCGACGCCGAAACCACCGCATGGCTCGAACGCCATCTGCGTGAATTCGAAGGCGCCGTGCTCATCATCACCCACGATCGCTACTTCCTGGATAACGTCACCGGCTGGATCCTCGAGCTCGATCGCGGCCGCGGCGTTCCCTACGAGGGCAATTACTCCGCTTACCTCGATGCCAAGGCCAAGCGCTTTGCGCAGGAAAAGAGCGAAGATGCGGCCCGCGCAAAGGTGCTGGAACGTGAAAAGGAATGGATGGGCATGTCGCCTCAGGCACGCCAGTCCAAGTCCAAGGCACGTATCAAGGCCTATGACGAACTGGTCAAGCTCAACGACGCCCGTACCATGTCGCATACCGCCCAGATCATCATTCCGCCGGGCGAACGCCTCGGCCAGAACGTGATCACTGTGGAAGGCGTGTCGAAGTCCTTCGGCGATCGCCTGCTGATCGACAATCTCTCGTTCAAGCTGCCGCCGGGTGGTATCGTGGGCATCATCGGCCCGAACGGCGCCGGCAAGACCACGCTCTTCAAGATGCTGACCGGTCAGGAAAAGCCGGATTCGGGCACCATCACCGTGGCCGAGAACGTGCACCTCGGCTATGTCGACCAGAGCCGCGACTCCCTCGATCCGAACAAGACCGTCTGGGAAGAAATCTCCGGCGGCGACGATGTGCTGATGCTCGGCAAGCGCGAGATGAATTCTCGTGCGTATACCTCGACCTTCAACTTCAAGGGCGGGGACCAGCAGCAGAAGGTCGGCAATCTTTCGGGTGGTCAGCGTAACCGCGTGCACCTTGCCAAGATGCTCAAGGCCGGCTCGAACGTCCTCCTCCTCGACGAACCGACCAACGACCTCGACACCGAAACCCTTGCCGCGCTCGAAGAGGCGCTCGAGGAATTCGCCGGTTGCGCCGTTATCATCAGCCACGATCGCATGTTCCTCGATCGTCTGGCGACCCACATGCTGGCCTTTGAAGGCGACAGCCACGTGGAATGGTTCGAAGGCAACTTCCAGGACTACGAGGCCGACAAGGTCCGCCGTCTCGGCGCCGACGCGGTCAACCCGAAGCGCGCAACGTATAAGCCGCTGACCCGCTAAGCAGTTTTGTGTTGAAACGAATTCTGGCCGGCTCCGACACTGTCGGGGCCGGTTTTTTATTCACTCACCCCCTGAACCGTCCCCGATACGCCCTCGGCGTCATGCCGCGCAGGGTTTGAAAATGGCGGTTGAAGTTGGCGAGGGATGCGTAGCCGACAGAGTTGGCGATGTGCTGAATCGGCTGGTCGGTGGAGGAGAGGCGGGCGCAGGCGTCGGCGATGCGCAGGCGGATGAGATATTGCGAGATGGTCGTCTGGGTGTGTTTCAAGAACATGCGGTGGAGGCCGGAGGCACTAAGGGCGGCGAGATCGGCGAGGGTGTCTAGCCGGATCAGTTCGGCGTGATGGGCGTGGATATGGGCGAGGACGCGGTCGATGCGGGCGCGACTGGTCTGATCGGCGGGGGCGGCGCTGCTGGTGGAGAGCGCGGTGGCGTCCCGGTCACGAGCGAGGGTGAGGAGCAGGTCCAGCAGGCTGAAAAGACGCTGTTCCGGCGGCTGATCGAACAGCGCCTCGTAGCGCTGGCGCAGGGCGCTGGCGGTGGCTGCGGGGAAGTGGAGGCCGTGGCGGGCGCGGGTGATGAGATCGCGCAAGGGGGCGAGTTCGACTGAATTCGCCGCCATCTGCTCAAGCCAGTCGGGGCCGAACCAGAGCACAAGGGCAACATGGGGCTGGGTAGGGTCGATGGCCTCGGTAGAAGCCCAGGTGTGAGGGAGATTGCCGCCGACAAGGATCAGGTCGTCGTGGTCATAGGGAGCGGCGTGATCGCCGATAAAGCGCTGGCCGCGGGAGTTGAGCGTGAGGGTGAGCTCCATCTCCGGGTGATGATGCCACTGGAAGGGGATGCCTTCGGGCAGGCGGCGATTGAGCATGGCCCAGGAGGCGCCGTCGGCCGCCGCGAGCTTTTCGAGATAGGGCTTCATCTGGCGCTTATCCGCTTGCTAACGCCAGAATAGTATCAGAACTGGCAAGTTGCCGACAACATCGGCCGCGTCGGGCCCGCTAGTGTGCTGCTACCGAATGATCGGGAGCGAGACATGGGAGAGTTCCGACATGCAGACCATGGCCAATGCGATGAAGCGCGACAGCCATCCGACCACCAATGCAACCGTCCAGCTCAAGGATATTCAGAAGCGCCTGCCGCTGCGGGTGTTGTCGGAGGCGGATTGGCAGCAGTGGACAACCAAGGGTTATGTGATCGTGCGGCAGGCGGTGCCTGCGGCCAATGTCGAACGGCTTGCGGATCTGCTCTGGAAATTTGACGAAAAGGACCCGAACGACCAGTCCACCTGGTATGCGCCGCAGCGGCGCGATCACATCATGAAGGAGCTGAACGGCACCGGCATGCTGGAGATCTATAATCACCAGTATCTGTGGGACAACCGGATGGAGCAGCGCATCTACGATGTGTTCGTCGACATCTGGGACCGCGAGGATCTGTGGGTGACGATCGACCGGGCTAACCTTAATCCGCCCAAGAAGGTAAAGGGCAATCCCAACGGTTTTATCCATTGGGACGTCGATACCTCCATCGTTCCGCCGCCGATTGGGGTGCAGGCGGTGCTCAGTTTGAAAAAGCAGGATGGCGACGTCGGGGGCTTCCAGTGCGTGCCCTATCTCTTCGAGCATTTTGACGAATGGGTGAAAACCCAGCCTGCCGATCGCGATCCGATGCATCCGGACATGACTGGCCTCAGCGTCGTCAATATCGACATGGAGCCGGGCGATCTGATGATCTTCAATTCGCTCCTGGCCCATGGTGTGCGGCCCAATCACTCCGAAAACCGCGTGCGTATGGCGCAGTATATTTCGATGCATCCGGCCGAGTTCGACAACGCCGAAGAGCGCGAGGAACGCATTCGCCTGTGGCGCGAGCGGGACCATCCGCGGCGCGATGCCTTTCCGGGCGACCCGCGGGAGTGGGAAAAGCACAATGCCGAAACGGCGAAGCTGACGCCGCTGGGCGAAAAGCTTCTCGGGCTGACCCGCTGGTGATTTTGGAGGCAGGGCGAGCGTTGCCGCCCTGCCTCTCCCTTTACCAAACCGCCAGAAGGCTTCCGAAAACGCGTTGGGTTTGGCTGAATTTGTGCAATATGCTCGGCCAGATCGGGGCTTAGCGCCCTTACAGGTTTGCCGTTTTGGGGGAATGGATGAAGAGGATCTTGACGGGGGCGGTGCTGCTAGGCGGCCTTGCCCTCGCCGCGCCGGCAGGGGCAGCGCCCGGGCTGTGCGAAATGACGGACTATGACAGCTTCGACTGCGACGTGAGTGTCGATGGTGGCGGGCTGACATTCGCGCTCCCGGACGGTCAGGTTTTTGCGTTTGCATTGACGGCGGACAATGAGGGGCAGGGCTATCGGATTTCCGCCGATGCACGGCCCGGCCGGGTGCCGGTCGAGCTCGGCGTGTTTGCGCCCATCGCTGATGAGCCAGGGTGCTGGTTCGGCGCGCGATATGACATCCGCTTTTGTGCCATGGTGCTGCAGTAGTCTGGCCCAAGCCCTATAGCGAATAAATCCAGTTCCATTGGAGCGCTGCCATGACCGGCGAACCCTTTGTCATAAAAACGGGTGGCGCCGTGCTGCCCGGCGTGTCGCTCGGCGAGGGATTGCCCGTCGTGTTTCTGCACGCCGGCGTCTGCGACTACCGCATGTGGGAGCAGCAGATGGCTCTGGCGGCCGAGATGGGCTGGCGCGCCATTGCCTACGACCGGCGCGGCTATGGCGGGGCGGAAAGCCCGGACGAGAAATTCAGCCACCTTGATGATCTCGAGGCGGTGCTTGAGGCGCTCGATATCCAAGCGGCGATCTTTGTCGGCTGCTCTCTCGGCGGCGGGCTGGCGATCGACTATGCGCTGCGCCATCCAGGTCGCGTTATCGGCCTTGTGCTGATCGGCACCTCGGTGACCGGCGCGCCGTGGACGGCGACGCAGGCCGAGGAAGCCATCGAGATGGCGGAAGAGGATGCCTGGGAGCGGGGCGATCTCGACCTCCTCAACAGGGTCCAGGCGCATGAGTGGCTGGATGGTCCTCGCGGGCCAAGCGGCCGTGTGGGCGGAGCGGCGCGGGCGCTGTTTCTCGACATGAATGCGCGGGCGCTGAGCAAGCCGCCGCTGACGCAGGAAGAAGAGCGCGAGTCAGCCTGGCCGCGTGTTGGCGAGATCAATGCGCCATCGCTGCTGATCGTCGGCGACGAGGATTTTACCGCGCTGGTGGACAGGCATGAGCACCTCTCGGAGACCATGCCGAACGCCTATGCGCTGGTGATGGAAGGGGTTGCCCATGTCCCCAGCATCGAGCGGCCCGATCTCATCAACCGGATGCTGGAAGAGTTTCTCGACGCCTTCAGCGGCGATGATGACGATGATGATGAGGATGACGCGGAATAGGATAGGCCGCGCGGCTGATGCCTTGATTCAACGGGCTGATGTCTTGAATCACTTGCCGGAGGAAGTGATTCCGGATCGTGAGATAAGTTTTTGATGTTGCAGTGGTTTCTGAGGATGGTCCGGCGCCCAGGGGAGGGCGCCGGGCCATTTGCGTCAGACGGCGATGATGCCGTCGAAATGCTTGCTCAGCTGCGGTGTGGGGAGGTTGGTCAGGTCCTTGTCGAGCTCGGCGAGGACCAGCTTCTTGGAGTGATCGGACAGCTGCTTGCGAAAATTGCCCAAGGCAATCGGGGCTGCGGCAATCACCAGGCGATCAAAGGAACCATCGAGCGCCTTACGGTCGACCTCCTGGGCGACGGTGCGGACGAATTCGGCTTCGCGGTGATCGGCAGCGTCGGTGCGCGGCTCCATGGCACTGCGGCCTGCGCCAGCTGAAGAAAATCCGCGGCCGGGTTTGTCGGTATTGATGTCCTGGCTCTGCAGGGGCGCGATGGCCCATTCAAGACCATTGACGCTGGACAGGCCCTTGCCGGGGCCATTGTGCTCCAGGATGCGGGCCTGGGTGCCGTTTGCGATCAAGATCCAGGTGATGGGCTTTTTCATCTGCTTCTCCTCAGTTTAGACGGGCCCGGTCGCAGCCGTCTGGCCACGATCGTTCAGAGGCAAACGTCCTACTGATGAAAAGGTTGGGCCTGACAGGTGGCAGATCAATGGCGCGTCAGGATTAATCAGAAAAGGTCAGGCCGGTTGGGCCAGTTCTTCGTCGCGGGTCGAGCGGACGATGCCGGCGATCTGCTCGAAAATCCGTCCGTATGGGGTGGCCTCGCGCCAGACGAGGCGCAGCTGGCGGCCGGCGGCCGGATCATCGAGGCGATGGATGGCGATGCGCGGGTCGCTGCTTTCCTTGTCGACGGCGATCTCGGGCAAGAGGGTGACGCCCTGACCATTGGCCACGAACTGCACGATGGTGGAGAGCGAGGTGGCCGCAAAGGTGCGGCTGTTGCGATCCCCGTCGAGCCGGCAGGCGGCAATGGACTGGTCGCGAAAACAATGCCCCTCGTCGAGAAGCAGGATGCGCTCGGGCGGTATCTCGGTGAGTGAGACCGGCGCGTCGCTGGATTCGCTGCGCGGGGTGGCGAGCACGAAGGCGTCGGCGAACAGGGGGGCGGTGACCAGGCGGGGGCCGGTGCGCGGCGGCTCAGTGGCGATGAGCGCAATATCGAGCGAGCCATCCTCGAGGCCGGCGAGGAGTGTCTCGGTGCGGCCCTCGCTGATGGCAAAGCGCATGTCCGGCAGATCGCGGATAAGGGCGGGAAAGACCTGCGGCAAGAGATAGGGCGCGACGGTGGGGATAAGGCCAAAGCGCAGCGGGCGGTCGGGTCGGCCCCCGTGGCCGAGCGCGAAATTATTGAGCTTGTCGGCCGTTTCCACAGCCGCTTCCGCAAGGGTGATGAACTCCCGGCCAAAAGGGGTCAGGCGGACGCCTGACTTGGTGCGGTCAAAGAGGGCCGTTCCACAGAGTTCCTCCAGCGCCAGTATCTGTTGGGAGAGCGCCGGCTGGGATACGGCGCTTGCCTCGGCGGCACGGCCGAAGTGACCGGCGCGGGCGACAGCAAGGGCATAGCGCATCTGTTTGATGGTGATCGGCATGATAAGCACACCTTATCAAGCGTGGAGGAATTATCAATTGGCCTTATCGTGATCGGTGGGCTATGTGGTCCTCACAAAAGAAGGAGCCTCACCGTGGAAGACAATGTATTCCCCGACCAGCAAGACGCAGCGCCGGCCGGCAAGTGCCCGGTAAATCACGGTAAGCAGCAGACCGGTACGCAGAATCGCGACTGGTGGCCGAACCAGCTCGACCTCTCCGTGCTGCACCAGCACAGCATCAAGGCGAACCCGCTGGGTGCGGACTTCAACTATGCCGAGGAATTCAAGAAGCTCGACTATGAGGGCCTCAAGGCAGACCTCCGTCAGCTGATGACCGACAGCCAGGAATGGTGGCCGGCAGACTGGGGCCACTATGGTCCGTTCATGATCCGCATGGCCTGGCACTCTGCCGGTACCTATCGAGTGCAGGACGGTCGTGGCGGTGGCGGGGAAGGCCAGCAGCGCTTTGCTCCGCTCAACTCCTGGCCGGACAACGTCAACCTCGACAAGGCCCGTCGCCTGCTCTGGCCGATCAAGCAGAAGTACGGCAACCGTATCTCCTGGGCTGACCTGTTCATCCTGACCGGTAACGTCGCGCTCGAATCCATGGGCTTTGAAACCTTTGGTTTCGCCGGTGGCCGCCTTGACACCTGGGTCCCCGAGCTCGACATCTACTGGGGCCAGGAAGGCGAATGGCTCTCCGACGCCGAGCGCTACCAGGGTGAGCGCAAGCTCGATGATGCGCTCTCTGCCGTGCAGATGGGCCTCATCTATGTGAACCCCGAGGGCCCGGCCGGTAACCCCGATCCGCTGGCTTCGGCGCGCGACATTCGCGACACCTTCGCCCGCATGGCGATGGACGACTATGAGACCGTGGCGCTGATCGTTGGTGGCCACACCTTCGGCAAGACCCATGGTGCGGGCGACGCATCGCTGGTCGAGGCAGAGCCGGAAGGCGCGCCGATCGAAGCGCAGGGTCTTGGCTGGAACAACACGTTTGGTTCGGGCAAGGGCGCTGACACCATCTCGTCGGGCCTCGAGGTCGTCTGGACCACCACGCCGACCCAGTGGAGCAACAACTTCCTCGAGAACCTTTATGGCTTCGAGTGGGAGCTGACAACCTCGCCGGCTGGCGCCAAGCAGTGGACTCCCAAGAATGGTGCCGGTGCCGGCACGGTCCCGGACGCCCATATCGAAGGCAAGTCCTGGGCTCCCAGCATGCTGACCTCCGATCTGGCGCTCCGCATGGACCCGGCCTACGACAAGATCTCCCGCCACTTCCTGGAAAACCCGGAAGAGCTGAAGGAAGCCTTCGCGCGCGCCTGGTTCAAGCTGACCCACCGCGACATGGGCCCGAAGGCTCGCTACATCGGTCCGGAAGTCCCGGCTGAAGACCTGCTCTGGCAGGATCCGCTTCCGGCCCGCGACTTCGCCCTAATCGACGCTGCCGATATTGCCGCGCTCAAGGGCGACATCGAAGCGACCGGCCTGTCGGTTTCGGAACTGGTTTCGACCGCCTGGGCGTCGGCTTCGACCTATCGCGGTTCGGACATGCGCGGTGGTGCAAACGGCGCGCGTATCCGTCTTGCGCCGCAGAAGGACTGGGCCGTCAACCAGCCCGAACAGCTGGCCCGCGTGCTCGAGGCTCTGGAAGAAGTCCAGACCGAGTTCAACGAGAGCCAGACCGGTTCGAAGCGGGTCTCCATGGCTGACCTGATCGTGCTGGCCGGTGTGGTCGGTGTCGAACTGGCAGCGCTGGATGCCGGTGTCGTCGTCGAAGTTCCGTTCACCCCGGGCCGCGTCGATGCGACCGATGAGCAGACCGACGCGGACAGCTTCAAGTGGCTCGAGCCGATGGCAGATGGTTTCCGCAACCACTACCTCAAGCAGCGCCTGTCACCGGAATCCGCGCTCGTCGACCGTGCTCAGCTCCTTGGCCTCTCGGCTCCGGAAATGACCGTGCTGGTCGGTGGCCTGCGTGTGCTCAAGGCTGGCGTCAATGATCACGGCGTCTTCACCGACAGCCCGGAAGCGCTGACGAACGACTATTTCGTCAACCTGCTGGACATGTCGACAAAGTGGACCCCGGCCGGCGACAACCTCTACCAGGGTGTCGACCGCGCAACGGGCGAAGCCAAGTGGACCGCCACCCGCGCCGACCTGATCTTCGGCTCGCACAGCCAGCTGCGCGCCGTCGCCGAAGTCTATGGCCAGGCTGACAATGCCGAGAAGTTCGTCAAGGACTTCGTGGCTGCCTGGACAAAGGTGATGAACGCCGACCGGTTCGATCTGGTCTGAGGTCTCGCATAGCGAAACCGAAAGGGCTCCGGGATTTTCCCGGGGCCTTTTTTTATATCGGCGCGCGGTTTAGGGCGCGATCGATCGAGCTTTATTCAACTTGTCTCTTCTGGCTTCAGCCGCGTGCAAGCGGAAAGGCCCCAGTGTGATCGCCAATGCGCACGCCGTGGGAGTAGGCCAATGAATAAGTTTCACGCGGTAGCAGAGCATGTCTGGGGCCAGACATGGTGAGCGCAGAGGAAAGCCTTTCCGAGCGCGACCAGCTGTTTCGGAATATGGCGAAGCTTTTCAGCTATGTGTCCGACCGCTGCGATGATGCGGAGATGGCCCAGTACGACGAGGCGCTGTGCCTCCTGGCCGACCTGGTCGAGGTCGAGGCGCGGGCTCATGTCGCCAGTCTTCTCGCGCCGCTGAAGAGGGCGCCGGGCACGGCGGTGCTCAAGCTTGCCAATGACGACATCGAAGTTGCCCGACCGCTGCTGGAATTTTCCACTGTGCTCAGCGAGGACGATCTCATCGACATCGTCTCCAAGCAGAGCGAGGCACACCGGATGGCCATCGCCAGCCGGGCGATAGTGCCGGAGCGGGTGGGCGAGGCCATCGTGAGGCATGGCGAGACCAGTTCCGTCGTGCGCCTCGTGCGCAATGAGAATGCCGCTTTCGGCGCGTCGACACTCAAAAGCCTGGTTGAACGGGCGCGGGGCAATTCCGAGATCGCCGAAGATCTGCGCAACCGCAGCGAGATCGACTGGAAATCGCTGCGCGGCGAGATCGAGTGGGCCGCCGACAAGGTTATGGAAAGCCTTGGCGAGACTGAGGGGCGGCTCGATCCGGTTGCTGCCGGCAAGGTCAATGCGGTGGTCTACAACCGCATCCGCAACAAGGCCGGGTTCAACGGGCAGGAATGGAAGCTCGCGTATAACCAGGTGAAGGCTCTCTACGATCGCAAGCAGCTGGATGAGCCGGCGATGACGCGCTTCGTGCGCTTTGGCTATGGTCACCATGTGGCCGCCGCCATGACGCTGACGCTTCGGGTGCCGCCGGAGATCGTGGTGAAGTGGCTGGCGAGCCAGGATTATGCAGCTGTCACCGTCGCCATGCGGGCACTCAAGACGGACGCGCAGTTGTTTGATGCCATTGTGGCGGTGTTGCCATGGCGGGACCTGCCGACGGACGCGGATCGCAGCATGGTCGTGAGCCGTTTTTCGGTGCTCAAGGAAGAGGAGGCCGCCCGGATTTTCGAGCTGTGGCGGGCCCATTCGTTCCGCCGCCGTACCGAAGCGCCGAACACGCGGGTGGCGATGCGCGCCTGAGGTACCGACCGGATAATGGGGAGATCTCGATACGAGATTTCCCCAGGCGCAATTTTCTCTGGACCAATCGCTTTTGCCGGATATAAAGATATCTTTATATCAGGTGGGTGAATGAGCGATTTAAACGATTTGGTGGGTGTGCTGAGGGCGGCGGGCGAAGGCACGCGGTTGCGCCTCCTTGCATTGCTCGCCGATGGCGATCATTCGGTCAAGGACCTGACCGAAATTCTGGACCAGAGCCAGCCGCGCGTTTCGCGCCATCTCAAGCTATTGGCCGACGCAGGCCTCGTGCAGCGCCACGCCGAAGGGGCCTGGGCGTATTATGGGCTCGCGCCCAGTGGCGACGGCGCCGAGCTCGCCCGCTGGCTGGTGGCGCGCCTTTCTCCCGATGATGCCGAGCGCCTCAGCGACAAGGCGCGGCAAGACGCGATCTTTTCGGCACAGCAGGCGCGGGCGGGGGCCTATTTCGCCAAGGTCGCCGACAGCTGGGACCTGCAGAAGACGCTGCATGTGCCCGAGGCAGCCGTGGAAGCGGCGATGCTCGAGGCTCTGGACGGGCGCACGGCCGATCTGCTGGTCGATCTCGGCACCGGCACCGGGCGCATGCTCGAAGTCCTGGCGCCACGTTTCCGGCGCGGTATCGGCATTGATTCCAGCCGGGAGATGCTGGCCGTCGCGCGGGCGCGCCTCGCCTCGTCGGGGCTGGCGCAGGCGCAGGTCCGGCTGGGCGATATTGCGGCCCTCGACCCGGCGATCGGCCCGGCCGACGTCATTACCATCCATCAGGTGCTACATTATTTCGACGATCCCGGGCGCATGCTGGCGCAGGCGAGACGCCTGCTTTCTCCCGGTGGCGACATTCTCATCGTCGACTTTGCACCACACGACCTCGAATTTCTCCGGACCGAACATGCCCACCGACGGCTTGGTCTCTCCGGGGAGCAGATGAACGCCTGGGCGGAGGCCGCCGACCTCGATGTGCGCGCCGTCCGGGAATTTCCGAGCAACACTTCTGATCGCGGGCTGACAGTGTGCCTGTGGCACCTCAGCGACCGCAAATAACGGATTAGACCAATGATCGACGACAATCTCCGCGCCAGCCGACTGACCGCCGACAAGCGCCCGGCGCTGCAGCTCAGCTTCGAATTCTTCCCGCCCAAGACGGACGCGATGGAAGAGCGCTTCTGGGAGAGCATCGGCAAGCTGGCCCCGCTTGGGCCGCGTTTTGTGTCGGTGACCTATGGCGCGGGTGGTTCGACCCGCGAGCGGACGCTGCGCATGGTCAGCCGCATTACGTCTGACACCGGCGTGCCGGCAGCGGCGCACCTGACCTGTGTTGGCGCCAGCCGCGCGGAAGTCGATGCGGTGGTCGAAGGTTACAAGGCCGCGGGCGTCAACAGCATCGTGGCGCTGCGCGGTGATCCGCCGGAAGGTGTCGGCCATCCGTTCACGCCACATCCCGATGGCTACAAAAACGCCGCCGACCTCGTCGCGGGCATCCGCAGGATCGGTGACTTCGACATTTCGGTCGCCGCCTATCCCGAAAAGCACCCGCAGAGTGCCGACTGGGATGCTGATATCGATAATTTGAAGCGCAAGCTCGATGCCGGTGCCGACCGGGCGATCACGCAGATGTTTTTCCGCAATTCGGACTATCTGCGTTTCCTCGAACGGGCCCGCAAGGCCGGGATCACCGCGCCGATCGTGCCGGGCATCCAGCCGATCCACAGCTTCAAGCAGATCTCCGGATTTGCGGCGCGCTGCGGAGCCTCGATCCCAGATTGGCTGGCCGAACGCTTTGAAGGGCTTGATGAAGATCCGGAAACCCATGCGCTCGTGGCGGCGGCGGTCGCGGCCGAGCAGGTGACGGAACTGCTCGACGAAGGCGTCACCGAGTTCCACTTCTATACGCTGAACCGCTCCAATCTGGTGCTGGCGCTCGCGCGCCTGCTGGGCCGCCGCTCGGACGGCTAAGAGGGAGGCGTTCAGGCGCTGTTCATGTCAGGCGGCTCAAGGGTCATTCATAAAATGGCCACCAATGTCGGTTTCAAGCCCGACAATCTTGCGACGCAGAGCGGAGCTGCCTGACTATGAAACCTGATCGCCGCCTCACCAATGGCCTCGCCTGGGCCGGGGCGCTGCTCGTCGTTGGTGTTCCTGTGGCCGACTACTTCATCGGCCGCTTCGAGCAGTCCCAACCCGTGCAGGTGAGCGTTGTCGACGCCGGAAACAGCCTGTCGACGGTCTCGCCTGTTCCTGAAGTTTCGCGCCCTGAGATGCCCGCGCCGGTGGACACTGCCGCTGCGGGTGGCGATGCGGTGCAGAGCTATCTCGACACCGGCCGTGCCTTGCCCAGCTATATCACCGGCGAGGATGTGCCGGCTGCGGCCGAACCCCCGATTGAGACTGCTGCCCTGCCGCGTCCTGCCGCGCCCGTGACGGCGCCTGCGTCGGCTGCCGAGGCGCCGGTCGCTCCTCCTGCAGTCACGGAAACGCCAGCGGCGCAGACGCGGCCGGTGATCGAGACCGTGGCGGCCCTGCCCCCGAAGGTTGCGCCCGTGCCCATGCCGCTCTCCATGCGACCGGCAACGCCGGTTGCAGTTGCCCCCTCCGCCCCGGTGCTGATCCTTGATGAGCCAGCTCCAGTGGTGACCACAGCGCCGGTGCGACAGCCGTCGCCGGTGTTGGTCGAACCGCCGGGCGTCGTGACTGCCGACGATCTCGAGGGGTGGGAGACTGGCCCGCTGTCCGACTTCCTGGCGCAGCGCCAGCAGGCGGGCAGCAGCGCGGTCTATCGGGTGGAGCCGAGTGCCGACGCCTATCCGGCTGAGGGCTTCTGGCTCGATGACGCACCGCGCAGTACGCGCCGGGACCGGACCTTCCCGCCGGCCTATGACGACAGCTTCTATCTGCCGTTCGTCCCCTGAGGCGCATGGGCGCTCTGCGGCAGGGGGCATGGACCGAAGCGGGCGCAAGCGATAGTGTGCCGGGCAGGTCGCCTCGTGGCGCGACCGGCGGAAAGGCGGACAAATGCTGTGCTGTGTACGCAAGGCGGAAGAGAATCGCGACATCCGGGAGCGGCTTGCCCACTTCCTCGGATCGTTCTCGCGCCGCACCGGCGTAGCCGGACACATTGCCAATATTCTCGATCCTGACAACTGGCTGCCCGGCGGCCGGGAAGCGGCGTTCACGCTGGCGCTGATTGCCCTGTCGGCCAAGATGGCGATGGCCGATGGCGCGGTGACAGCGTCTGAAGTGCGCGCCTTCAATGCTACCGTCGAAATCGCCAAGGACCAGGAGCCGCAGGTCGAGCGGCTGTTCAACCTGGCCAAGCAGGATGTGGCCGGCTACGACGCCTATGCCCGCAAAGTGGCCCGTTTCTTTGCCGATACGCCCGAAACGCTTGAGCATGTGCTCGACGGCCTCTTCTTCATCGCCACGGCTGACGGCATGGTGCATGAGGCGGAGCTCGACTATTTGCGTTCGGTCAGCGCCATTTTCGGCTTTGACGAAGTGCGGTTCGAACAGATCGCGGCCCAGCATGTGATGCTCGATGAGAGCGTCGACCCCTATATGGTGCTTGGCCTCACCCATGATGCGCCGCCCGAGGAAGTGCGTCGCGTCTATCGCCAGCTCGTCGCAGAGCATCATCCGGATCGGCTGATCGCCAAGGGCGTGCCCGAGGAACTGGTCGATGTGGCCACCGCGCGCATGTCGGCGATCAATCTGGCCTATCAGGCGATTACAAAGCCAAAAGCACAACCTTTGCTCACTTGACTGTGAGGACGCGCTCCCGCACAAGACGCCGGCCAGTTGACCGGGTGGCCGCTGGCAGTGGGGTAACCTGCTGCGAGAGGAAAGTCCGGGCTCCATCGAAACACGGTGACGGCTAACAGCCGCCGGGGGCGACCCCAGGGAAAGTGCCACAGAAAGCAAACCGCCGACCTTCGGGCCGGTAAGGGTGAAAGGGTGCGGTAAGAGCGCACCGGGCGCCTGGCAACAGGAGCCGCACGGTAAACCCCACCGGGAGCAAGACCAAATAGGGATGACGCGGGCTTCGGCCCAGCCTGTTTCGAGGCCATGTCGTCCGGGTTGGTTGCACGAGTGCCCTGGTAACAGGGGCCACAGATGAATGGTCACCACGTCGCGCAAGCGGCCCTACAGAACCCGGCTTATAGGTCAACTGGCTCTTGACCCCCTCCATGCCCTCTGTGTCTGCCCCTGCGGGGCGCGGGCGCTGAAAAAGCGCAGGGCTGCTGCTCGGCTGGAAAGGCGTGCCGCGGGGCGATTTTCCTGACAATTGCGTGATGTGCATGGTTCGACCTGCTGGCCTGCGGCTGGAGCATGGGTGTTGCAATGCTCACGCAATCTCCGGGTCGCATCTTTCGGGCGTCATCTCGAGATAAGGAACCGACCATGAAGAAGATCGTCACAGCCGTCCTGACCGCCGCCATCGTTGCTGGCGCTGCCGCCCCGGCATTTGCCCAGACCATCCAGAACTGCGCGTTCAAGGATCAGGCCCTCTGCAAGGTTGAGACCCTGTCCAACACCAAGGAAGACTAATCCGTCTTCTATCTGGTTTGAATTTGAAGGCCCCCGGAGTGTCTCCGGGGGCCTTTTCGATTTTCTACGCACGAGAACCGGTGAGCGCATGGCTCAAATGCCGGGGATCGCTTGCGATTGCGGCCACATGCCGGTATTGGCTGACCTTCCCATTTTCCGCCTGACGTGGCGGGGACATGACGCCTGTTGGAGTTCTGCGCGCGATGCCCCTGACAACACCTTATTACCTGATCGACGAGACCCTGCTTGAGCGCAACCTGGCGCGGATCGATCAGCTGCGCGCTGCTTCTGGCGCAAAATGCCTGTTGGCGCTGAAATGCTTTGCCACCTGGTCGACCTTCGAGCAGATCGCCCCGCACATGGATGGCACGACCTCGTCTTCGCTCAACGAAGTGCGCCTTGGCCGCGAGAAGTTTGCCGGCGAAACCCATGCCTATTCGGTGGCCTGGTCGGATGGCGAGATCGACGAAGCGATCGCCAATGCCGACAAGATCATCTTCAATTCGGCCAGCCAGCTTGAGCGTTTTGCCGACAAGGCGCGGCATCTGGCGATCGGCCTCAGGGTCAATCCCGGCGTCAGCCATTCCCATTTCGACCTCGCCGATCCGGCGCGTCCGTTCAGTCGCCTCGGCGAGTGGGATGCTGCCCGCATCGAGGCGGTGATGGATCAGGTCTCCGGCTTCATGATCCACTGCAATTGCGAAAACGACTCCGTCGAGGCGTTCTCGGACCTGCTCGATCGCATCGAGGCCAAGTTCGGGGACTTCCTGTCACGGGTGGAATGGGTGAGCCTGGGCGGTGGTATCCACTTCACCAAGGAAGGCTATCCAATTGAGCGCCTTGCCGAAAGATTGCGGCGCTTTGCCGAGCGATTCGAGGTGCAGGTCTATCTCGAGCCCGGCGATACGGTGGTGACGGATACGACGACGCTTGAAGTCAGCGTGCTCGACGTGATCGAGAACGGCAAGGCGGTGGCTATTGTCGATAGCGCAGTGGAAGCCCATATGCTGGACCTGCTGGTCTATCGGGAGAGCGCCACGGTGGCGCCAAACACTGGTCCGCACCGCTATATGATCGCCGGCAAGTCATGCCTTGCAGGCGATGTTTTCGGTGAATTCGACTTCGAAAAGCCGCTGCAGGTGGGCGATCGGATAGCGCTCCTGAACGCGGGCGGTTACACGATGGTGAAGAAAAACTGGTTCAACGGCGTGGCTATGCCATCCATTGCCATCCGCCGGAAAAATGGTGCAGTCGATCTTATTCGGGAATTCGGCTATACCGATTACGTCGCCAGCCTCTCGTAAAGAGCGCTGATATCGTCAACCACCAATAAGGTGTTTCGTGTCAATTGAAGAAAAACGTACTGATCATCGGTGCCGGAGGTGTCGCGCAGGTCGCAGCCGTTAAGGCTGCAATGCACAACGACGTGCTCGGGGACATCAACATTGCGTCGCGTACTCTCGACAAATGCCAGGCGATCATTGCCGGCGTGCTCGAGAGGAAAGCGCTGAAGCGTCCCGGGCTGCTTGCCGCTCACCAGCTCGACGCATTGGACGTCGAAGCGACCAAGGCACTCATTCGCCAGACCAAGAGCCAGATCGTCATCAATGCTGGTTCGGCTTTCCTCAATATGTCCGTGCTGCGGGCCGCCATTGAAACCGGCGCCGCCTATATCGACACGGCCATCCACGAAGACCCCGCCAAGGTGTGCGAGACGCCGCCGTGGTACGGGAACTATGAGTGGAAGCATCGCGAGGAGTGTGAGCGCAAGGGCATTACCGCCATTCTCGGCGCAGGGTTCGATCCCGGTGTCGTCAATGCCTACGCGGCGCTGGCAGCCCAGCACTATTTCGACAGCATCGACAGTATCGATATCATCGACGTGAATGCGGGCAGCCATGGCCGCTACTTCGCGACGAACTTCGATCCCGAAATCAATTTCCGCGAATTCACCGGAACGGTGTGGAGCTGGCAGCAGAGCCAGTGGACGGCGAACAAGATGTTCGAAGTCAGCCGCACCGACCACCTGCCGGTGGTTGGGTCGCACAAGACCTATCTGACCGGACATGACGAGTTGCACTCGCTCTCGGCCAATCTCGACGTGCCCGATATCCGCTTCTGGATGGGCTTTGGCGAGCACTACATCAACGTCTTCACGGTGTTGAACAATCTCGGTCTGTTGTCCAACGAGGCCGTGGTGACGGCCGAGGGTCAGGAAGTGGTTCCGCTCAAGGTAGTGAAGGCCGTGCTGCCCGATCCGGCTTCGCTGGCGCCCGACTATGCCGGCAAGACCTTCATCGGCGATCTGGTGAAGGGGACGCGCGGCGGCGTGGAGACCGAGGTGTTGATCTACAACATCTGCGATCACGAAGAGACCTTCGCCGAGACCGGCAGCCAGGCCATCTCCTACACAGCCGGCGTACCCGCTGTGGCCGCAGCCCTTCTCATCGCCAAGGGCGAGTGGGACTGCCACCACATGGTCAATGTCGAGGAACTGCCGCCCGTGCCGTTCATCAGCCTGCTCAACCGGATGGGCCTGCCCACCCGGGTCCGCGACGCGCGCGGCGACCGGGCGCTGACCGATGACGAGATGCGCTCGCTGCGTCCGGCATCAACGCGGCTTGGCGGCGTTTCCTAAGCCCGAACAAAATTATGCGGCCGGTTGATCAACCGGCCGCAATTGTTTTGGGGGCAGGGCGCTTCTTTCGAGCGCCACAAAACTTCAGATCGGGAAGGTGACGGTCACGCGTGTGCCAGGACCCGTTGGGTCATAGGACACATCGGCCGCAAGGCTGTGGGCCATGGCCTTGACGATGCGGGTGCCAAGTCCGGTGCCCTGCGGCACGCCCTGGCCGGTCCAGCCGATCCCATCGTCCTCGACCAGCAACTGGGCCTGACCATCCTGCTGCGCCATGGCGACGCGGACTTCGCCCAGTTCGCGCCCGGCATAGGCATATTTGAGGGCATTGGTGACGAGTTCGGTGAGGATCACGCCCAGCCAGGCCACTTTCTCGGTGGGCAGGTGGAAGCTCTCGACCTTGACCTTTAGTTCGGCCGTCTGACCCTCGGACTGCATCGAGGTGCCCAGCTCGCAGGCAAGGCTCTTGATGTAATCTGAGATCTCGACCGAGTGAACGTCCTCGGCTGAATAGAGATGGCGGTGCACGCCGGCGATGGCGTGGATGCGGGCCTGGGTTTCCGACAGGGCGCGCTTGGCCTCGGCATCGCTCACAGCGTTAGATTGCAGGCCAACGAGGGCCGCGACCATGGCAAGCGAATTGGCGACGCGGTGATTGACCTCGCCGAGCAGCATTTCGGCGCGCTCGCGCGCTTCATGAACCTCGCGCTCGGCCTTGGCCTTGGCGCGGACCAGCCGGATATGCTCGACAGCATGGTCGATCGCTGACATCAGAAGTTCCATGAACTCGTCCGAAAGCGTCTTGGGGACGAAATCTGTCGCGCCGGATTTGAGTGCGGCGACCGCAACAGCGGTTTCCGCCGAGCCCGTCACATAGACGACAGCCGGCTTGTCCTCGAGGTCGGTCATCCGCTCGAGAACGTCCAGCCCCGTGCCGGAGGACAGGTAATGGTCGAGCGCTACGACGTCGACGCCGCCCTTGGCGATGACGTCCAGCCCTTCTTCCGCTGTGGTGGCGTGCTGGAACGTATAGCCGCGTCGCTCCAGGGCCTTCTGCAGCAGACGTGCGAGACCCGGGTCGTCGTCAATGTAAAGGACATGCGGCTTGCTGTTGAACATGGCTGATTATTCGGCCTCTGGGATTTTCATGACCGAGAAGAACAAGCCGAGCTGCTTGATGGCATTGGCGAAGCCGTCATAATCCACGGGCTTGGTGATGTAGACATTGGCGCCCAGATCATAGCAGCGCTGAATCTCGCGCTGGTCATCGGTCGTGGTCAGAACCACGACTGGCGAACGGCGCGTGTGCTCGTTGCCCTTGACCTTTTCGAGGATGTCGATGCCGGTCATGTCGGGCAGGTTGAGGTCGAGCAGCACGAGAAGCTGGCGGCCCTTGTTGACGAGACCGGAGCCGTCAGGTCCGAGGAGATAGGCCAGCGCTTCGGTGCCGTTGTCGAAGGGGACAATTTCGTTGGCGACGCCGGCGCGGCGGATATTTTTCTCGATGAGGCGCGCGTGGCCTGCATCGTCCTCGATCATGATGATGGTTACGGGGCGTGCGTCGTTCATGTGCGAATATTTCCCAGGTATGACCGCACGTCACGCGGCAGATTGATATGAAATGTCGTGCCTTCGCCGAGCTGCGAGGTCAAGGTAATGTCTCCCCCAAGGCTGCGAACCATGGTGCGGACATGAGCCAGGCCTATGCCTTCACCCGGCTGGCTTTGCGAGCCTGACCTTCTGAACAGCTCAAATACACGCTCATGGTCGGTTGCAGCAATACCGCGTCCATTATCCTCTACATCAATTAGCACGCGGTTACCCGGCAGATGTCGCGAACGGACACTGAGCTTGAGCGACCGGTCTGGTTGCTGGTACTTGATGGCGTTGTCGAGCAGATTGCCCAGGATCTGTTCGATCGAGAGCTTGTCGCTCACCAGCTTGCTGGCGCGCAGGTCGGTTTCGCTTTCCCCGCCATTGTCGGCCAGCTGGTGGTGGATGGCTGCGAGGGAGTTTTGGACGATGTCCTCGAGGTCGATCGCATCGGGCTTGAGCTGGCGCCGGCCTTCACGCGAGATCTTGAGGATGGCGTTGATGAGGCTGTCCATTTTGCGGGTGGCCGCCCGGATGAAGTTGATGGCCTCGGGCAGGTCCTCGGTGGCGGCCAGCTTGGCCTCCTCGTAGTAGGGGTCTGTCTCGGCGGGCCGGGACTCCATGAAGGAGCGCAGCGTCTCGACGCTGGCTTCCATTTCGCTGGTAAAGCCCATGACATTGACGAGGGGCGCACGCAGATCGTGCGTAACGATATAGGCGAAGCGCTGGATCTCCTCATTGGCCTTGCCGAGATCGGAGGTGCGTTCGCGCACGCGTTCTTCAAGGCCGGTATTGGCTTCCTCAACGGCCTGGCGCGCCTGCCTCAACTCCTGAGTGTAGCGCCATACGGTCCAGATCGCGCCGAGCACGACGAGCAGAATGACCATGCCGCCGCCTATCGATACCCAACGCAGATTGTTGAGGTTTCCCCGCTGATTGTCGTCAGAGGTCGCCAGCATCTCGTCGATATTATTCAGGAAGGCGTCGAAAAAGGCCCGTGCGTCGTCCATCGCGGCCTTGCCGCGGTCTGTCCGGATCTGTTCGACCGCTTCATCGACGCGCCCGGCACGGGCCAGATCGATGGTTTCGGCCATTTCGCGGAGCTTGAAAGCAATGTCCTCTTCCAGCTTGGCGATCGACTGGTCCGCCTCGGGGTAGGGCGCGAGCATCTCCTTGAGTGCAGCAAGCCCTCCATCCACCTTCGGCAGGGCATTCTCATAGGGTTGGAGATAGATGGGATCCTGCGTGATGATAAATCCACGCTGGCTGGTCTCGATGTCCTGCAGCATGCCGCGCAGGTCAATCACGGCACGGCGCATATAGCGGCCGTTTCTGATCTCTTCGAAATAGCCCTGTGACCGGTCCACCAGCCACACGTTGGTGCCGACAATGCCGAACAGTGCCAGCAGGCCGACAAGAAGCATGAGGGCAGTTGTTCTGACGAAGGACTTGCTTGTTATGGGCATCATCTATTCCGTTCGGATCAGGCTTTCATGGCGTGAATACCGGGGCAGGGCAATACGGAAGGGGCGAACAGCGCTGAATTTCTTCAGTTGGCCCTGATGTTTGGTGAATCGCGAATGGGAAACAAAATCTTAAGCGTCGTCGTGCGAATGTCGCGAATGGTGTTTTTGACGGCCCTGTGGTCGCGAGTGGAGTTCTGGCCGACATGGGCAAGCGTACCCTGCCCGAAATAGAGACGTCCGGTGGTCCGCATGTGCCGGTCCTACTGGAAGAGGTTGTCGCGGCGCTCATGCCCCTCGCAGGCAGTCGCGTGGTCGATGGCACGTTTGGCGCCGGTGGCTATTCGCGCGCCTTGCTTGAAGCGGGCGCGGAGGTCATCGCGATTGATCGTGACCCTTCCGTGCTGCCGCATGCGGAAAAGCTCAAGGCTGACTTTCCCGATCGCTTCACCTTTGTTTCTGGAACATTTTCCGAGCTCGACACGCTGGCGGCGCCCTTTGCGCCGATCACTGGCGTCGTGCTCGATATCGGCGTCAGCTCGATGCAGCTCGATGAGGCCGAGCGCGGCTTCTCGTTCATGCGGGATGGCCCCCTCGACATGCGCATGAGCCAGTCGGGCGAAAGCGCTGCCGATCTCGTCAATACACTCGAGCAGGACGATCTCGCCAATCTGCTTTATGCCTTTGGTGAGGAGCGGAAGTCGCGCCGCATTGCCCAGTTCATCGTATCGGCGCGCGCCGAGGCTCCGATCGAGACGACGCTGCAGCTGGCAAAGATCATCGAGAAGGCCATTGGCCGTAAACCCGGCGACGCCCATCCGGCGACGCGGTCGTTCCAGGCGCTGCGCATAGCGGTGAACGGCGAGCTCGAGCAATTGGTCGAGGGGCTGTTTGCGGCCGAGCGCCTTCTGGCTGAGGGCGGGCGGCTGGCTGTCGTCAGCTTCCACTCGCTCGAAGATCGCATCGTCAAACGCTATTTCGATCCGGACAAGGCTGGGCCAGCGCAATCGCGGCACCTGCCGCAGGTGGCGACCGAGCCGCTGCGCTGGGATCCTGTCTCGAAGGCGGTCAAGCCGGGCGAGGCCGAGCTGGCGCGCAATCCTCGGGCGCGGTCCTCCGTGTTGCGCCGCGGGACGCGCACTGCAGCGCCAGCGCGGGAAATGCGGCTTGATGGTTTGGGCGTACCGAACTTCCGGGGGCGCAATTGATCCGTCGTATCAACGTCTTTCTGATCCTGACCAGTATCCTCATGCTCGTCGGCGTCTACATGCTGAAGTTCTCCATCGAGGGCACGGCTGCCGAACGTACGGCGCTGCAGGGTTTCATCTCCGAGCAGGAGGGGCAGCTGTCGCTGCTCCAGGCCGATTGGGCGGTGCTCAACCAGCCGGCCTATATCGAGCCCATCGTTCGTCGCCATCAGGCCGAGTTGGCGATCGAGCAGGTCCGGCAGGAGCAGTTCGGCGCCTTCGAGGCCCTGCCGATGCGGCCGGCCAAGCCCGACACTTCGGCCTTGGATGCGCTGTTCGAGGCGATCGACAATGGCATTGATCCGATCGACGCCATTCTCGAGCTGGAAGGGATTGAGTGATGGCCGTCATCGGCGATGATTTCGCACCAACCATTTCCCTCGACGGCGGCCGCAAGGCGCGTGGCAACCTCACCCAGGCGCGCATCCGCTGGATGATCCTGGCGCTGGTGATCGGCTTTGCCCTTGTGGGTGGCCGGTTGGTCCAGCTTGGCTTCGTCGAGACCGACCAGCGTATCGAAGGCCAGGCGCGCGACGTCATCACCGCGACGCGTCCGCCGATCCTTGATCGCAACGGCCTCGAGATGGCCGTCGATATCCGCGTGCCCTCCCTCTACGCCGAGCCGCGCCGTATCGTCGATATCGAAGAGGCGGTGCAGAAGCTGCGCACCGTGCTGCCCGACATCGACGAGAACTGGCTGCGCAACCGGCTGACCGGCGATCGTGGTTTCGTCTGGCTCAAGCGCGAGCTGACCCCGGCGATCCAGGATCAGGTGATGCGCCTCGGTATTCCGGGCGTTGACTTCATCACCGAGTCCAAGCGCTTTTACCCGGCCATGAACGAGGCCGCCCATATCCTTGGCTCAACCAATGTGGACAATCAGGGCATTGCCGGCATCGAGCGCCACATGGACAGCGAGTCCGTGGCGCTGCTGCAGGAGCTTGGCCTGGCGCGTGGCAATGCGTTGACCCCTGTCGACCTCAGTGTCGACATGCGCGTGCAGCACGTGATGCACGACCAGCTGACCGATGCCATGGCCCGCTACCAGGCCATCGCCGCCGCCGGCGTCATGGTGGACATCTATACCGGCGAAGTCATTGCCATGGCCTCGCTGCCGGACTTCAATCCCAACGAGCCGGCGAGCGCACTCGTCAAGGATACGTTCAACCGGATCACCTCGGGCATTTTCGAGCCGGGCTCGATCTTCAAGACCATCACCATTGCCGGTGCGCTGGACGCGGGCGCGGTGAAGATCACCGATGATTTCGACGCCCGCTATGGCATTCGTTTCGGCCGCTTCACCATCAGCGACTTCCACGGCAAGCACCGCATCCTGTCGCTGCCGGAAGTCTATAAATACTCGTCCAACATCGGCACGATCCGCGTCATGCAGGCGCTGGGCAAGGAAAATTTCCGCGCCTTCCTCAGCCGCATGGGCTTTGACAAGCGCGTCGAGTTCGAACTGCCCGAAATGCGCCTGCCCACCGTGCCGAAGGATTTTTCCGATGTTGGCGCGGCAACGGCATCCTTCGGCCATGGTTTGTCCGTATCGCCGCTGCACATGGTCACCGCCTATGCGGCCCTTGTGAACGGGGGCAATTATGTCCCGCCAACGCTCTACAAGCGTGATATTGCCGAGGCCGAGCAGCACTACACCCGCGTGGTGCAGCCCCAGACCAGTGATTTGATGCGGTATCTCATGCGGATCAACGCCATCGAGCCAGGCGGCTCCGGCTCGCAGATGAACAAGCTGGCGCTGGGCTATCGTGTCGGCGGCAAGACCGGTACTGCCGAAAAGGTGGTCGATGGCCGCTACTCCTCCAGCAAGGTGACGAACTTCTTCGCCTCGGCATTCCCGCTCGACAATCCGCGCTATGCCATGGTCATCCTTGTCGATGAACCGCAGAAGGAAAATCCGCAGTCGGGGACCACTGCAGGCTGGAACGCCGGCCAGGTCACCGGCCGCATCATCCAGCGCGTTGCGCCCATGCTCGGCGTTGCGCCGGATTTCAGTGAAATCCTGGATCATCAACTCACCCCGTCCGTACTCAGATAGATCGATCCAGAAGGATTTGTCGCCGTGTCTCTTAGCGTATCGCAACTTCTCGAAGGCTCTGGCGCCCGCCCCAAAAAGGGCCTGGGTACTGTATTCGGTCTGAACTCCGACAGCCGCCGGATCGAGCCGGGCGACATCTTCTTCGCACTGCCGGGCAAGAAGGTGCACGGCAATGACTTTGTCCCCGATGCCGTCCATCGCGGCGCGCTGGCAATTGTCACCGACACGCCCCTGAGCGGCGATTTCGGCATTCCGGTCATCGTGGTCAAGGATGTGCGCGCCGCCTATGCCCGCGCTGCCTCGCGCGTGTTCGAGCCGCAGCCGGAGATCGCCGTGGCGGTGACGGGGACCAATGGCAAGACCTCGGTCGCCTCATTCGTTCGCCAGATCTGGGATTTTGCCGGCATCCCCGGCGCCAGCGTTGGCACGCTCGGGGTCGAGACCAAGACGCGGCTCATCGAAGGCGCGCTGACCACGCCGGACTCGCGCACCCTGCATCAGGCGATGCGCGCGCTCAAGGCGCAGGGGATCGACCATATTGCGCTGGAAGCCTCCAGCCATGGCCTCGACCAGCATCGTCTTGACGGCATGCATTTCGAAGCCGTCGCCTTCACCAATCTCAGCCGCGACCATCTCGACTATCACGCCGACATGGGCGAGTACCGCAACGCCAAGCTGCGTCTGTTCACCGACCTCCTGGTCGATGGCGGCGCTGCCATCGTCAATGTGGACGATCCCGAATACGAGCCCTTCATGTTCGCGGCCCTCTCGGCCAATGCGACGCTGCTGACGGTCGGCCGCGAAGGTGCCTATATCGAGATCATCTCGATCAAGCCCGAGGCCTATGGCCAGCGCGTGCAGATCCGCCATATCGGGGAGCTGGTGGATTTCCACCTGCATGTGCCGGGCGAGTTCCAGGTGTCCAATGCGCTCGTGGCGGCAGCCCTTGCCATGTCGTCGGGCGTCGACAAGGCCGATGCCTTTGCGGCGCTCCCGGCGCTGGTGGGTGCGCGCGGCCGGCTCGAGCTGGTTGCCGAGCACAATGGCGCGGCCATTTTCGTCGATTATTCCCACAAGCCGGAAGCGCTTCGCACGGCCCTGAAGACCCTGCGCCCCTATGTGACCGGCAAGCTGCGCGTGGTGTTTGGCTGCGGCGGCGACCGCGACAAGGGCAAGCGCCCTCAAATGGGCGAGATTGCCAGCGAACTTGCAGATGTCGTCATTGTTACCGACGACAATCCACGCACCGAGGACGCGGCGACCATTCGCGCCGAGGTCCTGGCCGGTGCCAAGGGAGCCAAGGAGATCGCCGATCGCAAGAAGGCCATCCAGGAAGCGGTAAAGTCGCTCCAGCCGGGCGACGTCCTGCTGGTGGCCGGCAAGGGTCACGAGACCTACCAGATCATCGGCACGACGAAGCACCACTTCTCCGACCACGAGGAAGTGGCCGAAGCGATCAGGACCTAACGACGGCGCCCCGCCGGAGGGCGTGGCACGGTCCGGCCCGAGCGCGGGGGCACTCTCCCCCTTAGAGGGGAGGGGCAAGGGAGGGCCTCGAGGAAAACACTGTGGCCCTGGCACGCACTGCATCCAGGCCGCCGATCCCAGAATGCGGACAAGAACATGACCCAGCCTCTCTACACCCTCGATGCAATCCTGGCCGCAACGGCCGGGCGGGCGGTCGAGGTTTCGACCGATCAGATCGAGTCCATCTCGATCGACAGCCGCGAGCTGGGACCCAATGCCCTGTTTGTCGCCATCAAGGGTGACCGCTTCGATGGTCATGATTTCGTCGATACCGCGCTGGCCAATGGTGCCGCGGCGGCCCTGGTGCATCGGGGTGAGGGGCCGGGCCGGATCGTCGTCGCAGATGCCCTTGGCGGCCTCCGCGACATTGCCCGTGCCGCCCGCGAGCGCAGCCGTGCGCTGATCGTCGGGGTGACGGGCAGCGTGGGCAAGACCACCACCAAGGAAGCGCTGCGCCACGTCCTTTCGGCAGCAGGATCCACCCACGCCTCGATCAAGAGCTTTAACAACCACTGGGGCGTGCCGCTCATGCTGGCGCGCATGCCCGAAGCGGCGCAGTTCGGCATTTTCGAAATGGGCATGAATGCGCCCGACGAAATCCGTCCTCTGAGCCAGCTGGTGCGGCCGCATATCGCTGTCATCACCAATATCGCCCCAGCCCATCTCGAAAAGCTGGGGAGCCTCGAGGCCATCGCGCGGGCCAAGGCAGAGATCTTTGACGGGCTGGAGCCGGGTGGCACCGCCGTCATCAATGCCGACAATCCACAGATCAATATCCTGCTCGAAGCTGCCGCGGCAGCAGGCGTGTCCAGGATCGTGACCTATGGATTTTCGCGCGGCGTCGACTGGCAGATCCTTGATCCGCAATCGGCCGCAGACAAGAGCTTTGCCCAGGTGATCAATGGTGAGGATCGCTATGCGCTGGCGCTCGACGTGCCGGGCCGCCACATGCTCTCCAACGCCACGGCGGCGCTGATCGTCGGGCACCTTGCCGGTATCGAGGCCGAGGTGTCCCTGCGCGCTCTTGCCGGCTTTGGCGCACAACCAGGGCGCGGCGAACGGATCAGGCTCGGGCCGGATGACAATCCGCTCGTTCTCGTCGATGAAAGCTATAATGCCAATACGGCCTCGATCCGCGCGGCGCTCGATGTGTTCTCGGCGCTCGAAGCGCCTGCGGGGCGCAAGGTGCTGGTGCTCGGCGACATGCTCGAGCTCGGCGATGAGAGTGAGGCGCTGCATGCCAGCCTTGCCGATTCCGTGCTGGCGAGCGGGGCGGAGCTCGTCTATCTCGTCGGCCCCAATATGGCCGCATTGGCCAGCGCATTGCCTGACGGAACGGTCGCCGGGCATTTCACAAGTGCTGGGGATGCCGAGCCAGTCGTTAGGGACGCGCTTGCCTATGGCGATGCAGTTATGATCAAAGGATCGAACGGCATCGGGCTTGGTCGGCTCGTCGCTAGCATCCGCAATAGTTTCGACAAGCGCTGAAGCCGCCCAACCAGGATACCAGAGAGCATGCTCTATTTTCTCGGCCAGTTGGGTGACTCGCTCGCCGCATTCAACGTCTTCCGCTACATCACCTTCCGCACTGCCGGCGCGGTGATCACGGCGCTGTTTTTCGTCTTCCTGTTCGGCCCGGGCATGATCGCCATGCTGCGCCTCAAGCAGGGCCGCGGCCAGCCGATCCGCGAGGACGGTCCGCAGGGACACCTGCTGACCAAGAAGGGCACGCCCACCATGGGCGGGCTGATGATCCTCTCGGGCGCAGTAATTTCCACGCTCCTCTGGTCCAACCTTACCAATGGCTATGTCTGGGTGGTGCTGTTCGTCACCATCGGCTTCGGCGCCATCGGCTTTTACGATGACTATCTCAAGGTCAAGCGCATGAGCCACAAGGGGTTTGGCTCAAAGCAGCGCCTGCTGCTCGAAGCGCTGATCGGTGCGATCGCGGCTTTCGCCATTTCCCAGCTGACCACCGGCGCCTATGGCACCTCGCTGCAGTTCCCGTTCGTCAAGGACTTGGCCGTCAATCTGGGCTATTTCTACATTCTCTTTGGCGGCTTCGTCGTGGTGGCAGCCGGTAATTCGGTGAACCTCACGGACGGTCTTGATGGCCTCGCCATCGTGCCGGTGATGGTGGCAGCGGCCTGCTTTGGCCTCATCGCCTATCTCGTCGGTTCGCAGAACTATGCCGACTACCTGCTGCTCAACTCCGTTCCCGGCACGGCTGAACTGGCTGTCGTCTGCGGCGCGCTGATCGGTGCGGGTCTCGGCTTCCTCTGGTTTAACGCGCCCCCGGCGCAGATTTTTATGGGCGACACCGGCTCGCTCGCTCTCGGTGGCGCGCTCGGCACCATCGCCGTGGCAACCAAACACGAAATCGTGTTGGCAATTATCGGCGGTCTCTTCGTGCTCGAAACCGTGTCGGTGATCGTGCAGGTGGCCTCGTTCCGGCTGACGGGCAAGCGCGTCTTCCGAATGGCGCCCATCCACCACCATTTCGAGGCACTCGGCTGGACCGAAAGCCAGGTGGTGATCCGGTTCTGGATCATCTCCTTCGTACTGGCGCTGATCGGCCTTTCGAGCCTTAAACTGCGCTGATTGAAGCAGACGGCGTGGTGGAGAACCACGCCGTCTGCGACCGCAACCGGCGTCGCAATTATCCAAAAAAGTACTTCCGACTGAAACTTATCTCCTCGGGGCTCCGTAGCTCTTGGTGACGACAGCATTTCGTCCCCCAACGGCTCACCCGTCAGACGCGCCTGCGCGCTGGCAAAATCCTGAACGAGGAGACCTCCATTGCCTGCCATCGCTCGTCTTTCGCTTGTCGCCCTTCTGGCCCTTGGCGCATCCGGCGCCGCCCAGGCCGCTTCGGCCATCGGCCTCGTCAATTCCAACACGCTTGTCATGTTTGACACCGAAGCCCGCACGGTCACCGGGACCATGACGGTCACTGGTGTGGATGGCTTGGCCGGCATCGATATTCGCCCCGCAGACAGTATGCTCTATGGCGTTACGCTCGCCGGCGAGGTTGTCACCATCGACATGGCCAGCGGCGCTGCCACGGTCAAATCGACCCTCTCAGAGAAGCTCCCCAGCTATGAAGGGGCAATCGTCGACTTCAATCCCATGGCCGACCGCCTGCGCCTGATGGGCACCGATGGCACAAATCATCGCGTCAATGTCGATGATGGCGCAGTGACCGTCGACGGTTCCCTCGCCTTCCAGGATGGCGACATGCATGTCGGCGAAACACCGGCGATTGTTGCTGCGGCCTATACTAATTCGATCGGCAAGCCCGAGGCGACGAAGATGTTCGACATCGACGCCACCATTGTCGGTCTCATCCAGCAGGTGTCGCCCAATGACGGCACGCTGGGCGCCATCGGCATGCTCGGCATCGAGGGCGGCTCGACCTATGCCTTCGACATCCAGGCCACAGAAGACCTGACCAACACCGCCTATCTCGTGGTCGACAATGTGCTCCACACGGTTGATCTCGAAACCGGTGCCGCCGAGGCCTGGGGGCCAGTCGAGGGTGTGGACGGGATGATTTCGGACATCGCGATCCTCAACTGATCGAGCAGATCCAGAATAGAACTCCTGTCCGTCAGGGCAGGGCAGAAGGGGCGGCGTGTGGGCTGCCCTCAACGTTTTTCCCGTCTCTCGCAAAACGCGAAAGCCCTTACCAAATCGGTAACCATCGCCAGTTACAATTCGATGCAGTTTGTATCGAGTAGCCCGCCCATGATGTTTTCCAGAGCTGAAAAAACGCCGCTCGCAGAGTGGTGGTGGTCCATTGACCGCGAACTTCTCGGGGCGCTGATCCTTCTTCTGACCGCAGGCATGGTGCTCAGCTTCGCTGCCAGCCCGCCCGTGGCCGAGCGCATTGGCCTGGGGCAGTGGCACTTCGTCATCCGCCACGCGATGTTCTGCCTTCTGGCGCTGCCGGTGATGCTGGTGACCTCGCTGCTGACCCATCGTCAGGCGCGGTTTGCGGCGCTTGGTACGCTTATCCTCATGACGCTGCTGTTGTGGGCAACGCTGCGCTTTGGCGCAGAAGTGAAGGGCGCGCGTCGCTGGATTTCCATTGCCGGGCAGTCGATCCAGCCATCCGAATTCGTCAAGCCGGCCTTTGCCGTGATCGGCGCCTGGCTGATGTCGGAGTACATGATCCATCGCGATGTGCCTGGCCGGATGCTGGCGACCCTTGTCATGGCCGTGATCGTCAGCGGTCTTCTGCTGCAGCCGGACGTCGGGCAGTCGATCCTCGTGGTCGCTACCTGGGCGGTGCTGCTGTTCCTCTCGGGTATTTCCTGGTTCATCATTGCCGGGCTGGGCGTTGCAGCAGGCCTCCTGCTGATCGGGGCCTATGTGTTCTTCCCCCACGTGGCGCGCCGTATCGACACCTTCATCAACCCCGATGGCGGCGGTAACACCTATCAGATCGACCGCGCTCTGCAGTCGCTGCTCGAAGGCGGCTGGCTTGGTCGCGGGCCGGGCGAGTCCCTTGCCAAAAAGCTCATTCCCGACGCGCATGCCGACTATGTGTTCTCAGCCGCTGCTGGTGAATACGGCATTCTGTTCTGCCTCGCTCTCGTCGGGCTCATCGCCTTCATCGTGCTGCGCGCCATGGTTTCGGCCGAGCGTCAGTCGAGCCTTTTTGCACGCCTTGCCGCCTCCACCATTGCCATCCAGTTCGCCATGCAGTCGGGCATCAACCTGGCCGTGAACCTCAACCTCATCCCGCCCAAGGGCATGACGCTACCCTTCGTGTCCTATGGCGGCACCTCGATGATCGCCGTGGCCTTCGGCATGGGTCTTATGCTGGCTCTGACCCGCACCAAGCCGGAAGAGCGCATGGCCACCGGACTTCCTTCTTATCGCAGCGCCGTGGTAGCCCCCGCCGAATGAAAACCTTCGTACTTATGGCCGGTGGCACTGGCGGGCATTTGTTTCCCGCCATGGCCCTGGCACAGGAACTGGTCCGTCGTGGCCACGCCGTGGAACTGATGACCGACCATCGGGTCGACAGCTATGGCCAGGATTTTCCGGCCCGGCGCATCCACATCATCCCCTCGGCGACGCCCTCGGGCAAAAACCCGATCCAGTTCGCTGGCGCCGGCATCAAGATTGCCGGTGGCATTGTCACGGCCTTCGGCATCCTGCGCGCGGTGCGTCCCGACGCCGTCATTGGGTTTGGTGGTTATCCGACGTTCCCCCCGTTCCTTGCGGCGAGCCTGCTCTCCATTCCGGGCATCCTGCATGAGCAGAACGCTGTGATGGGGCGCGCCAACCGGGCCCTGGCCCGCTTTGCCGATGTTCTGGCGCTGAGCTTTCCGCAGACGCGCTTTGCCGCCGAACAGCGGCTCGAAAAGATCGTCACCGGCAATCCGGTGCGCGATCGCGTGCGCAAGGTCATCGGTACGCCCTATCCCCCGCTCGACGACAAATCTGTCATTCGGCTCGTCATCACCGGTGGCAGCCAGGGCGCGCGCGTCCTCTCTGACCTTGTGCCCGAAGCCATTGCGCTGCTGTCCGACGCGTTGCGCCAGCGCCTCAAGATCCTGCAGCAGGCGCGGCCGGAGGATATCGACCGGGTGGCCGAGAGCTATCGGAAGTCGCGCACCAATGTGGAGCTGGCCTCCTTTGTCACCGATCTGCCCGAGCGCATTGCCGATGCGCATCTCGTGATCGGGCGCGCCGGTGCGTCGACGGTCAACGAGCTCTGCGTGATCGGCCGGCCGGCCATTCTGATCCCGCTGCCAGGCGCGCTGGACTCCGACCAGAAGTACAATGCGCTCTATATGGAACAGGGCGGCGGCGGTTGGGTGGCCGAGCAGGCCACACTCTCACCGCAATCGCTTGCCACTCGGATCACGCAATTGTTAGCCGATCCCGATCAACTGATCCGCGCTGCCGCCGCTGCCCGTGCCCTCGGGCAGGCTGGTGCGGTTGAAAAGCTGGCAGATCTGGCCGAAGGCCTTGCCGGCAAAGGTACGAACGAAATGGACCCCACATCATGAAAATGCCCCGCAACATTGGCCCGGTCCACTTCATCGGCATCGGCGGCATCGGCATGAGTGGCATCGCCGAAATCCTGCATAACCAGGGCTATATCGTTCAGGGCTCCGACGCGTCCGCCAATCCCAATGTCCAGCGCCTGCGCGACATGGGCATCAAGGTCGAGATCGGCCAGAACGGCAACAATCTCGGGCATGCCGAAGTGGTGGTGGTGTCCTCCGCCATCAAGAAGGACAATCCCGAGCTGGTCGCTGCCCGCGCGAAAAATCTTCCGATCGTGCGCCGCGCCGAAATGCTGGCCGAGATCATGCGCTTCAAGACCGCCATCGCCATTGGCGGCACGCATGGCAAGACCACGACCACCACGCTGGTCGCGACACTGCTCGATGCGGGCAATCTCGACCCCACCGTCATCAACGGTGGCATCATCAATGCCTATGGCACCAACGCGCGCCTCGGGGCCGGCGAGTGGATGGTCGTCGAGGCCGACGAGAGCGACGGTACGTTCGTAAAACTGCCGGCCGACGTGGCTGTCGTCACCAATATCGATCCCGAGCATCTCGACCATTATGGTGATTTCGACGGGGTGAAGAAGGCGTTCCACCAGTTCGTCGAGAACGTGCCCTTCTACGGCTTTGCCGTGATGTGCCTCGACCATCCGCATGTGCAGGCGCTGGTCGGTGAAGTGCGCGACCGCCGCGTCATCACCTATGGCCAGAACCCGCAGGCTGACGTCCGTCTGGTCGATCTCGAGAACCGGGGCGGTGTCCAGCATTTTGCCGTCGAAATTCGCGACCGCATTCGCCAGACCCAGCTGCGCATCGATGGGCTGGAACTGCCCATGCCCGGCGTCCACAATGCGCTCAACGCCACGGCCGCCATTGCCGTCGCCGATCAACTGCACGTTCCGGCAGAAGCGATCCGCCGCGGCCTCAAGGGCTTTACCGGCGTCAAGCGCCGCTTCACCCGTACCGGCACCGTTGGGGGTGTCACCGTCATTGACGACTATGGTCATCACCCCGTCGAAATCGCGGCGGCCCTGACTGCCGCGCGGCAGTCGACGCGGCGCGATGTCGTGGCCGTGGTGCAGCCGCACCGCTTCTCGCGCGTCAATGATCTCTTTGACGACTTCGCCGCCTGCTTCAACGACGCGGACACGGTCATTGTCGCGCCGATCTATGCAGCCGGTGAGACGCAGATCCCGGGTGTCACCCATGACGAGCTGGTCAACCGCATCCGCGCGCGCGGTCACCGCGATGCGCGCGTGCTCGACGATCCGGCGGCGCTGGCCAAGCTGCTCGCCAGCCGCGTCGAGGATGGTGACTATGTCGTCTGCCTCGGCGCCGGCAATATCACCCAGTGGGCGGCAGCGCTCCCCGGTGAACTGGGTGCCCTGATGGGCAAGGAAGTCGAGTGAACCGCGCCATGACTAAGCACGTCGCCGTCCTCATGGGCGGGCTTTCCAACGAACGCCCCGTCTCCCTCAGCACCGGCAAAGGCTGCGCCGAAGCGCTGCGCCGCGCCGGCTATCGCGTCACCGAACTCGATGTCGGCTATGACGTCGCCGAGCGCCTGCGCGAGATCGCGCCCGATGTCGCGTTCAACGCGCTGCACGGTCCGTTCGGCGAGGATGGCACCATCCAGGGCGTGCTGGAATTCCTGCGCATCCCCTATACCCATTCGGGCGTGTTGGCGTCGGCCCTGGCCATGGACAAGCACCAGGCAAAAATCATGTTCAAGGCTGCCGGCATCCCGGTGACCGACCATGTGATTGCCACGCGCGGTGAAGTCGGTCGCGCCCACATCATGCCGCCCCCTTACGTGGTCAAGCCCATCGCCGATGGCTCGAGCTTTGGCGTCATTATCGTCAAGGCTGACCAGTCCCATCCGCCGCAGGAAATCCTTGGCGAGGATTGGACCGGCGGCGAAGAGCTGATGGTGGAGCGCTATATTCCGGGCCGCGAGCTCACCTGCGCGGTCATGGGTGACGTGGCTCTGCCCGTGACCGAGATCGTCACCGATCTCAACTTCTACAATTATGAGGCGAAATACGCCGAAGGTGGATCACGTCACATCCTGCCGGCAGATATTAAACCTAAAATTTACGACAAAGTGCAAAAACTGAGCCTTGCTGCACATGCAGCTCTCGGCTGCCGGGGCATTACGCGAACCGACTTTCGCTACAATGACGCGGCGGGTGAAGACGGCGAACTGGTTTGTCTCGAGATTAATACCCAGCCGGGCATGACGCCCACTTCGCTGGCGCCCGAGCAAGCTGCGCATGTGGGCCACAGTTTTGAAGAGCTGGTCTCCTGGATGGTGGAGGACGCGAGTTGCAACAGGTAAAAAGCGAGGTTTTTCTCGCTGGAGCGCAGCCAATAGATCCGCGCGCACTGCCTGTTCCCGTTCGCCGCTCGCGCCTCGTGCGGGTTACCAGCGGGCTGACACGCCTGCGCGTGCTTCATGGCCGGGCCGTTCGTCGTGGCGTGGTCATCGGCCTTGCCGTGGCTGCGGCTGCGGGCCTCTTCCAGATCCGCGAACCGATCGGCAATCTGCTTGCCGGTGCGGTGACAATCGCCCAGGGCGGCTTCGCCGAAGCGGGCCTTGCCATTGGTCAGATCTCCATCAGCGGCCAGACCCTGACGTCCGAGCAGGCGATCTTTGACGCCCTCGGCATCCAGCCGGATATGTCGACCCTCGCCTTTGACGTCGAGGCGGCGCGCCAGCGTCTTGCCCAGTTGCCAGCCGTCAGCAACGTCAATGTTCGGAAAACCTACCCCGGCGATGTCGAGGTGATGATCTCCGAAAAGACCCCGGTCGCGCGCTGGCGTGTCGATGGCATCACCTTTGTGATCGACGGGCAGGGCGAGCAGATCGGTGAAGACGGTGGCGCCTATGGCGACCTGCCACTGGTCATTGGCGACGGCGCGGCGGACGACGCGCTGGTGATGATCCGTGCGCTCGGCAATTTTCCCGAGCTGCAGAAAGACCTGATCGCGCTGTCGCGGATCGCCGATCGGCGGTGGGACATGATCTATGCCACGGGGCTGCGCATCCAGTTGCCCGAGCACGGCGTGGCACAGGCGCTGCGCAAGCTGACCAATTACCAGGCCCAGTATCAATTGCTTGACCGAGACATCACCGTGATCGACCTGCGGGTGGAGAGCGTCGTGGCGGTGCGTCCGGCCGTAAACGAAGACACTGAAAAATCATGATGACCGACGCAATGACATCGCGGCTCCGCCCCGTCCAGCCGGGCAAGACCACCCTGGTGGCGGTGCTGGATATCGGATCGACCAAGATCTGCTGCGTCATTGCGCGTCTCGTTCCGCGCGCCGAGGGCAAGTCCCTGCGCGGCCGCACGCACCAGGCCGAGGTCATCGGCTTCGGCTATGGGCCGTCCTCGGGTGTGAAGAGCGGCGTCGTCACCGATATCGAGAAGGCCGAACACGCCATCCGTACCGTCGTGGGCATGGCCGAGCGCGCCGCCGGGCTGACGCTCGAGAGTGTCGTCGTCAATGTCACAGCCGGCCGCCTCGGCTCGGAAACCTTCTCTGCCGCCGTCTCGCTCGATGGTCAGGAAGTCGAGAAATCTGACATTTACCGCGTGCTGAAGGCGGTCAATTCGCGCTCGGTGCGTCCCGAGCGATCCATTATTCATGCGATGCCGATCGGTTACGCGCTGGATGGCCAGAGGGGCATTCGCGACCCCAATGGCATGGTCGGGGAAAAGCTCGGCGTCGACGTTGCCGTGATCTCCGCCGAGACGCTGGCGATGCGCAATCTCGAACTTGTGCTGCACCGCTGCCATCTGCAGATCGAAGCCCTCGTGGCCACTCCCTATGCCTCCGGCCTTGCCAGCCTCGTCGATGACGAAGCCCAGCTCGGTGTGGCCTGTATCGACTTTGGCGGCGCCACCACTACGGTTTCGGTCTTCAATGACGGGCACCTCGTCTATGCCGACGCCATCGCCATTGGCGGACACCACCTGACCCTCGATATTGCTCGCCAGCTCTCGGTCAGTGTCGCCGATGCCGAGCGCCTCAAGGCACTCTACGGTTCAGTGCTGCCCGGCCAGGCAGACGAGCGCGACATGATCTCGATCCAGCCGGTCGGCTCCGCGCTCGACGAAGCGCCGGGGCAGGTGGCCCGCTCGGTGCTCACCCGCATCATGCGGCCGCGCATTGAAGAGATTCTCACAGCCATCCGCGACCGCATGCAGGCGACCGGCATGATGGACGTCTGCGGACGCCGTTTCGTGCTCACCGGTGGCGCCAGTGAATTGACCGGCCTGCCCGAAGTGGCGCGCCGCACGCTGGCTCGCAACGTCCGCAACGGTCGCCCCATGGGCATCGCCGGCCTGCCCGAGATCGCCAAGGGCGCTGCCTTCTCCACGGTCGCAGGCATGCTCATCTATCCGCAGGTCTGTGCGCAGGAATATGCCGAGCCGCGCAACACCCGTCGCCTGACCGGCACGGACGGCTATTTTGCCCGCGTGGGCAACTGGCTGCGCTCGAGCTTCTGAGTCGGTCGTCCCTCGGGGCGAAACCTGATTTTCTGCCCGCTGGCTAAAACGCGCCAGCGGTGTCTCTGACGGAGCCCGTACGGTGTACGGGTAACCGCTCGATCACGTTTTTACCTTTTCGACTGCCCCGAAAACGGCTTCTCCGCGCTAACTCTCAGTTAACACGAGGTGAAACCGTAACCGTCTGGTCTCGCATTTTGCGCGAGAGTTAACGTCTTTGGGACAATTGTTAGGGTCTGGTTAACGAATTGGGGGGTAAATCTTTACCAACCACGCCACCTATGGGGCCATCCATGACCATCAATCTCACTATCCCCGATATCCAGGAACTGAAGCCCCGCATCACCGTGTTCGGTGTTGGCGGTGGTGGCGGCAACGCCGTCAACAACATGATCGAATCGGGACTCAGCGGCGTCGATTTCGTGGTTGCCAATACCGACGCGCAGGCACTGGCCCTGTCGAAGGCACAGCGAATCATTCAGCTGGGCGTTGGCGTTACCGAAGGCCTTGGCGCTGGTTCGCACCCGGAAGTGGGTCGCGCGGCAGCCGAGGAAAGCTGGGACGAGATCAACGATCACCTCTCCGGTTCGCACATGGTTTTCATCACCTGCGGCATGGGTGGTGGTACCGGCACTGGCGCGGCGCCCGTGGTGGCCCGGGCTGCGCGCGAGCAGGGCATCCTGACCGTTGGTGTCGTCACCAAGCCGTTCAACTTCGAAGGCAATCGTCGTACGCGTCTGGCCGATGACGGTATTGATGAGCTGCATCGCCATGTCGATACGCTGATCGTCATCCCGAACCAGAACCTCTTCCGCGTTGCCAACGAGAAGACCACCTTTGCCGACGCTTTCGCGATGGCTGACCAGGTGCTGTTCTCCGGTGTCGCCTGCATCACCGATCTGATGGTCAAGGAAGGCCTGATCAACCTCGACTTCGCCGACGTGCGTGCCGTCATGCGCGGCATGGGCAAGGCGATGATGGGTACCGGCGAGGCTTCGGGCGAAGATCGTGCCCGCCACGCTGCCGAGGCTGCCATTGCCAACCCGCTGCTCGACGATGTGTCGATGCAGGGTGCACGTGGCCTCCTGATCTCCATCACCGGCGGTCCGGACCTGACCCTTTACGAAGTCGACGAAGCGGCCAGCCGCATCCGCGAAGAAGTGGACGTGGACTGCAATATCATTCTCGGCGCGACCTACGATCCGGACCTCACCGGCACGATCCGCGTCTCCGTCGTTGCTACCGGTACCGATGCTGCCATGGTCCAGGCCATGGAGCCCGCCAAGCCGCATGCTTCGCGCACTCCGCTGTCCGTGCGTCGCCACGTGCCGGTCGAGCCGACCCGTTCGGCCGCGCCTGCACCCCAGATCGCCGCTCCGGCCATGGAAATCGAGGAGATCGGCCAGCAGGTTGAAGCTGCCGTTGCCGAAGCCTTTGCCGTCGAACGTCCGCACCACTCCTATGCCGTTTCCCACCAGGAAGATGACGGCATTGTCGTCGAGCCCTATGTTCCCGCTGCTGAAATGATGCAGGAGCCGGAAGAAGAGCCGATGGTCGAAGAGCAGCCGATTCCCAGCGTCTACGTGCCGTCCCATGCTGCCCGTCCGGATGGATACCGCCGCATGCCGCGCACCGAAGAGCTTCCGGTTGTTGCACGCCAGACACAGGTCGCCGAGGAACGTCACGACGGTGAGCCGCGCAATGCGCGCGCCCTGTTCAAGCGTCTGGCTTCCAATGTCGGCCTCAATCTCGGTCAGCCCCAGGCACAGGCTCAGGCTGAGCCGCGCCGCGAGCCGGCGCCCGTGGTCACCGATGACGCCGCAGCCCGCAGCGCCATTGAGGCAGGCGGCGCAAGGACTTCCCGCGTTCCGCCCGCCACCGAAGGCGCCCGCGGCAATCTCGACAGCCAGGGCCGCGCCCCGGCAGCTGCTCCCCAGAAGGAGCACCTCGAGATCCCGGCCTTCCTGCGCAAGCATGGTTAAGGCTTGAGCAACAGAGTTCTGTAAAAGCTTACTCGGCGCGGCTTCCGCGCCGAGTTTTTTTTCGCTAGTTGTTGCGCCAAACCCGAGGGCCCTGGGGTGGAGTAAGAAGAGTATGATCAAACTATCCACGCGCCAGCGCACTCTTGCCGGCGAAGTGTCATTTTCGGGCTATGGGGTCCATACCGCTGCGCCGGTGACGCTGAGCCTCGGCCCGGCGCCTGTCGACAGCGGTTTTCTCATCCGTCGCGACATGGGCGAAGGCCGGGTCACGCAGCCTGTCGCCGTGCATTTTTCGCGCGTCAGCCGCACCACGCTTTGTACCACGCTCGACCTGGGCGACAGCGTCAGCGTGGCGACCGTTGAACACGTCGTCTCGGCGCTTTCCGGCATGGGTGTCGATAATGCGCTGATTACGCTCGACGGGCCCGAGTGCCCGATTCTTGACGGCAGCGCGCATCCGTTCTCGACGGCGATTATCGGCGCCGGCCTCGAAGTGCAGCCTGCCCAGCGCAAGTTCCTCAAGGTCATGCGCGCCGTCACCGTGCGCAACAACGACGCCTTTGCCGCGCTCGAGCCCTATAATGGGCGCGCCTTCGACCTCGAGATCGATTTTGATTCCCGCGTCATCGGCCGCCAGCGGATGATCTTTGACTGGACGCCGCGCCGGTATCTCGAAGATGTGTCCCGCGCGCGCACCTTCGGTTTTGCCCGCGACGCCAAGATCCTGCGCCAGGCCGGTTATGCCCTTGGCTCCAGCCTCGACAATTCCATCACTGTCGATGAGGACCGCATCCTCAATCCGGGCGGCCTGCGCTTCGAGGACGAATTCGTCCGCCACAAGCTGCTCGACGCCATTGGTGATCTGTCGCTCGGCGGCCTGCCGATCTGGGGTCGTTTCCGCTCCTACAAGGGTGGTCACGCGCTCAACGCACATGTTCTCGCCGGTCTCTTTTCGAGCGAAGCCAATTATGAGATAGTCAATGCGGAGGATCTTCCGCTGGAAATTGGCGCGTATGACGATCTGCCGGAAGATCTCGGCGTCCGTCCCTATCTGCGGTCGGTGCGCTGAGCCGGTCCAGACCGCCAGTCGCGCCACAGTTTTGATCCATTTGCTAACTACGCCGCAACCAGTTGCGGTTGTTTGAAGAACGGGGCAGTTCGTGAAGCTCGACGTTGTAAGCCAGATTTCCAGCCGTGCCACTCGGCTCGCTGCCGTCGGCCTCATGGCCGTGACCCTTGCTGCCTGTGCGGGCGGGGGTCTCTTCGGTCCTCCCAAGATCAAGGAAGAGCCAGTCATTCCGGCCGCCACCCTCTATCAGGGTGCGCTCGATGACATGGATCGCCAATACTACCAGACCGCCATCAAGAAGCTCGAGCAGCTTGAGCGCCAGCATCCGCGCGATCCGATGACGGAAAAGAGCAAGCTGATGCAGGTCTATGCCCATTACCGCATCGGCAAGTTCGATCAGGCGATCCTGGCCGCTGACCGCTTCCTCGCCATCTACCCCAACAGCAAGGACGTTCCCTACGTTCTCTACCTCAAGGGCACGTCCTACTTCGGTCAGATCAAGGACATCACCCGCGACCAGCAGCTGTCGCGCGATGCGATCGACACCTATAATCTGCTGGTGTCGAACTATCCGCGCTCGGAATATGCCGCGGACGCCAAGGAAAAGCTGCTCGTCGCCTATGACCAGCTCGCCGGCAAGGAAATGTCGGTCGGCCGCTACTACCTCGGCAATGGCCAGTATTCGGCAGCTATGAACCGCTTCCGCGAAGTGGTGGAGAAGTGGCAGACCTCGACCCATATCGAGGAAGCCCTCTATCGCCTCACCGAAACCTACCTGCTGCTCGGCCTCACCAATGAAGCCATGTCGGCAGCCGCGGTCCTCGGCCACAACTATCCGGCCAGCGACTGGTACAAGCGCGCCTTCGACGTCCTCGGCAAGCAGGGCCTCGCCCCGAACCTCAATTCGGGCAGCTGGCTCGCCGGCTTCCGCCGCTGATCCGCGACAGAGAATTTGCGAATTGGGCCCTCCGGGGCCCTTTTTGTTTTCTGAGAGCCTGCGCCATTGTCTTGACCGGCAACTTCTGTAACGACTGAAGTTTCATAAGTGCAGGATGGAGCGATGAGCCAGAACTCCTTCGATGGCGCGGCGGCGCACGAATATGCCAGCCGACCGGCGCGGCAGGTGCCGGGTTTCGCTGATCTCCATCGCATGGCCATCCAGTTGATCAGCGAGCGCGTTTCCGATGCTGGAAAGATCCTCGTGCTCGGGGCAGGGGGTGGGCTCGAACTCAATGCCTTCGCCGACGCTCGGCCGGGCTGGCGCTTCGAGGGCGTCGACCCCTCGGCCGACATGCTGGCGCTGGCCCGCACCATCGCGGCCAATCACATGGGCCGCATCGACCTTCGTCAGGGCTTTATCACCGACGCCTCGGACGGGCCGTTCGATGCGGCAAGTGCCATCCTCACCTTCCATTTCATTCCGGTTGAGCAGCGGCTCGAAACGCTGCGTCAGATCAGGAAGCGCCTCAAGCCTGGCGCACCCCTCATCCTCGCCCATATCAGTTTTTCTCAGGCCGAGCCGGAGCGGTCGAGCTGGATAGCGCGCCATGTGGCCTATGCCAATCCGGGAACGGATCCCGCTCAGATGCAACAGTCTCGCGACGCGATCGCCAGTCGCCTGACGATCCTTTCCCCCGAAGAGGAAGAAGCCCATCTCCTCGAGGCCGGATTTGCCGGCGTCAGCCTCTTCTATGCCGGGCTCAGTTTTCGGGGGTGGATAGCCTACGCCGAATGATTGCCACCCAGTTGCCATTTTGTTCTGTTCGGTTATCATGCAAATCTGTTCGCAAACTGTGCGAAAGTGAATTGCCGCAGACGCAGGGGTGATGCGCCAATGCTATGAGGCAAGGCCCGGATAGGTTCTGGATAGACCCTCATGCTGAACGCGCTTTCGGTCCGCAATATCGTGCTCATCGACCAGCTCGACCTGGCCCTTGATAGCGGCATGACCGTGCTCACCGGTGAGACCGGTGCCGGCAAGTCCATTCTCCTCGATGCCCTGACCCTCGCCCTGGGCGGCCGCGGCGATGCTTCGCTCGTGCGTCAGGGGCAGGACAGTGGTCAGGTGGTCGCGGTTCTGCAATTGCCCGCCAGCCATCCGGCCCGCGCTGCCCTGCGCGACAATGCCATTCCCGACGATGAAGACGTTATCCTGCGCCGCGTGCAGTTCGCCGATGGTCGCACTCGCGCCTTCATCAACGACCAGCCAGTCTCTGCCTCCCTCCTGCAGCGCATCGGCAGCCAGATCGTTGAAATCCACGGCCAGCATGATGATCGCGCCCTCGTCGATGTCGCCACGCACCGCGCCGCCCTCGATGCCTTTGGCGAGCTGACCGGGCAGGCCGAGGAGGTTCGTTCCGCCTGGGCCGATCTGGCCGAAATCCAACAGGCGGTGAAGGAGCAGCAGGCCAGGGTGGACGAGGCCCTTGCCGCCGAGGACTATGCCCGCCACACGGTCGAGGAGCTGGAAAAGCTCAAGCCGCAGGCCGGCGAGGAAGAGGAACTCGCCACGCGACGCCAGCAATTGCAGCAGGCCGAAAAGGGCGCAGCCGATCTCGTCGAGATCGACGAAATCCTCAATGGTCCCTCCGCACCGGCGCCGGCTCTGGCTGGCTTGATGCGCCGCATGCTGCGCAAGGCGGATGGCGAGAATTCGATCTATCACCCGATCATCGAGGCACTGGACACCACGCTGGCCGCCCTCGACACCGCCAATGACGCGCTCGAGGACCTCAAGCGCGACATGGCCTATGATCCGGGTGAACTGGAGTCCGTGGAAGAGCGCCTCTTTGCCCTCCGCGCCGCAGCGCGAAAGCATCAGACGACCTGCGATGGTCTCGCCGAAGTGCTCCAGAAATATCAGAGCGATCTCGATACGCTGCAGAGCGGGGAGAGCCGCCTGAAGGCTCTGGAAGCCCAGGAGGCGACGGCCCGCGCCCGCTATCGCGAAGTCGCCAGCGCGCTCACCGCCGCCCGGACCAGTGCCGCCAGCGCTCTCAGCCAGGCTGTTGAAGCCGAGCTGCCTGATCTCAAGCTGGGCGCCGCGCGCTTCATCGTCGACCACCAGCACGACAGCGAGCGCGTCGCTGCCACCGGCTTTGACCAGATCGCCTTTCATGTGCAGACCAATCCGGGCACGGCCGCCGGCCCACTGCTCAAGGTCGCCTCGGGCGGCGAACTCAGCCGCTTCCTCCTGGCGCTCAAGGTCGTTCTGGCCGATCGCGGCTCGGCCCCCGTGCTGATCTTTGACGAAATCGATACCGGTGTTGGCGGCGCAGTCGCCGATGCCATAGGCCGGCGTCTGGCGCGGCTTGCCAAGACCGTGCAGGTGCTCACCGTCACCCATGCGCCCCAGGTCGCGGCGCGGGCCAATCGGCACCTGCTCATCGAAAAGCAGATGGTGGACGAAGGCGCCTTCATGCGCACCCATGTCCGTCCGCTTGACAAGGCCGCTCGTCAGGAAGAGGTCGCCCGCATGCTCGCCGGCGCCGAGATCACCTCCGAAGCGCGCGCTGCTGCCAAGAAATTGCTGAGCGCTGTGGGATAGCGAGCCGTCGTCATTCCCGCGAAAGCGGAAACTTCTGTTGGCGATGCAAGATTTGAAACGGAGGACCCCGCATCAGCGGGAATGACTCTGGTAGTGTGGTCGCGCCGTGCGATGCCGAGTGAGCTTGATATGTCCGAAATTTCCCAGAAGCCCGTCGATCAGCTGAGCGAAGACGAGGCGCGCGCCGAGCTTGCAGCGCTTGCCAAGGCGATTGCCGCGGCGGACATCGCCTATCACCAGAACGACGCGCCGGAGATCACCGACGCCGACTATGATGCGCTGCGCCAGCGCAATGCTGCCCTCGAGGAGGCTTTCCCCGAACTCGTCCGCACCGACAGCCCCTCAGGCGCGGTTGGCGCTGCCCCGGTCGAGGGCTTTGCCAAGGTGCGCCATGGCGTGCCGATGCTCAGCCTCTCGAACGCCTTCTCGGATGAGGACGTCACCGATTTCGTCGCGCGGGCCAAGAAATTCTTCATGGCCGACACGCTGCGCGATCCAGACTTCAAGCTTGAGTTCACAGCCGAGCCCAAGATCGACGGGCTCTCCGCCTCGCTGCGCTACGAGAACGGCGTTTTCGTCAAAGGCGCGACGCGCGGCGACGGCTCGGTCGGTGAGGACATCACCGAAAACCTCAGGACCATTGGCGATATTCCGCACCGTCTCAAAGGCTCGGGCTGGCCGGCGGTCATCGAAATCCGCGGCGAAGTCTACATGACCCATGCCGAGTTCAAGCGGCTCAAGGATCATTCGGCCAAGTTCGGCGGGCAGGATTACGTCAATCCGCGCAATACCGCTGCCGGCTCGCTGCGCCAGAAGAACCCGGAAATTACCGCCAGCCGCAATCTCAATTTCTTCGCCTATGCCTGGGGCATTGCCGAGGATGCCGAGGGCAATCCGCAGCCGCCGGCTGCCACCCAGCATGAGATCGTCCAGAAATTTGGGGACTGGGGCTTTGTCACCAATCCGCTGATGATCCGCACCGAGAGCGCCGACGAACTGCTCGCCCACTACCGCATGATCGAGACCCAGCGCGCGACGTTGGGCTACGACATCGACGGGGTGGTTTATAAGCTCGACCGGCTGGATCTTCAGGCCCGCTGGGGCTTTGTTGCCCGCGCCCCGCGCTGGGCCATTGCCCATAAGTTCCCGGCCGAGCAGGCGACCACCATCCTCACCGGCATCGACATCCAGGTCGGCCGCACCGGCGCGCTGACCCCCGTTGCCCGGCTCCAGCCGGTGACGGTCGGCGGCGTCGTGGTCGAGAACGCCACGCTCCACAATGAGGACTATATCAAGGGCATCGGCAATAATGGCGAGCCGATCCGCAATGGCGTTGATCTGCGCGTGGGCGACACGGTCATCGTGCAGCGGGCAGGGGACGTAATCCCGCAGATCGTTGACGTGGTGCTCGACAAGCGCCCGGCAGACGCTCAGCCCTATGTCTTCCCCCATATCTGCCCCGCCTGCGGCTCCGAGGCCGTGCGCGAGCTCAATGAAAAGACCGGCAAGCTGGACTCGGTGCGCCGCTGCACCGGCGAACTGATCTGCCCCGCGCAGGCCGTCGAGAATCTGAAACATTTCGTCGCCCGCGACGCCATGGATATCGATGGGCTGGGCGACAAGCAGGTCACCCAGTTCTATGCCGAGGGGCGCATCGTCCGTCCGGCCGACATTTTTACCCTGCGCGCCCGCGATGAGCGGTCGATGAAAAAGCTCAAGGATGTCGAAGGATTTGGCGCCACCTCGGTCAAAAAGCTCTTCGACGCCATTGATGCGCGGCGCGAGCCGGAGCTCGATCGCTTCATCTATGCGCTGGGCATCCGCCATGTCGGGGAAACCACCGGCGCGCTCCTCGCTAAGGAATTCGGCTCGATCGAAAACTTCCGCGCGGTCGCTCTGGCTGCTGCCCAGCACGAAGACGGGCACTCCGTCTTCCCGCAAATCGGCGGCATCGGCGAAACCGTGCGCTCGTCCATCATGGCGTTCTTTGCCAATGAGCGGAACGTGCAGGCGCTCGATGATCTGCTCGTCGAGGTCAAGCCAAAGCCCTATGTCGTCACCATTTCTGCCGACAGCGTGGTTGCGGGAAAGACTGTGGTGTTCACCGGGGCGCTCGAAAAAATGACACGATCCGAAGCCAAGGCTATGGCCGAACGGCTTGGCGCCAAGGTTGCCGGATCGGTGTCGGCAAAGACCGACATTCTGGTCGCGGGGCCCGGCGCCGGTTCCAAGCTGAAGACTGCCGAGCAACACGGCGTCGAAGTCATCAGCGAAGACGAATGGTTTGAACGCGTCGGCCGCTAGGGCCGCACCGGGAGGTTTTATGGTTAGAGTGCTTGGCTTGGCCCTGGCGGCGGCGATGCTGCCAGGTGTGGCTGTCGCGGGGGAAGCAGGCGACGCTCTGGTGCAGCACCTTTATGCGGGGACCTCGGCCGAGGGCCTCTCCAGCGCGGTAAGCGCCTGCGAGGCCGGAGACAGCGAAGCCTGCTTTGCCGAGGCGATGTATTCCCTCGTCCTTGCCTATGAGGGCCTTGCCGAGGATCTCTATCGCTACGGCGCCTCAACTCCCTCCATGCCTGCGGCTGCCATGCTGCTGGGACTCGGCATGGGCGGCGAAATCGTCGAGCCGGCCAACAGCGCCCCCGAGCCGCTCAGCTATGACAAGCTGCGCCAGATGCTCGAGGATTTCCTCGCCGATCTCGACACCACCCGCGCCGCCTTCATCCGCGCCGGCGAAAGCGGCGACTTCATGGTCCGCATCGACCCGCTGAAGGTCCGCATCGATTTCGATGGCGACGGCGAAGCTGGTGCCCAAGAAACCCTTGGCACGCTGCTGGCTTCCGCAGGCGTGTTCATGGACAATTTTGACGGCGAGATGTCGGAAAAGACCAAGACCAAGGTGGCCGAACAGGACACCAGCGTTGGCTTCGACCGCGCCGATGCCTTCTGGTTCGCGGGCTATAGCCAGATCGCCGGCGCACCGCTCGATTTCCTTCTCGCCCATGATTTTTCGGGCTTTTATGACGCCTATCTCCATCGCGTCTTCCCCGCCTCCGGCCTGCCGATGCAGGATTATTCGCGCGGCGGCACGCTGATGATGGATCCGGAAAGCGATGCGGCGATCGCCGACATCATCGCCGCCATTCACACCCTCTCTTTCCCAGTGGTCGACGCCGAGCGTCTCAGCGGCGTGCGCGGCCGCCTGCTCGAAATCACTGCTCTCTCACGCCGCAATTGGGACGCCATCCTCGCCGAGACAGACGATGAGCGCGAGCTCGTGCCGTCGCCGGCGCAGACCTCCATCTTCCCCGGGCATGAAGTGACCGAGGACGTGGTTTCCGCCTGGATGGCGACGCTCGACACGCTCGACACCATTCTCGGGGGCGAATTGCTGCTGCCGCATTGGCGCTTCAGCCAGGGCTTTGATCCCAAGGCGTTTTTCGAGACGGCCACAAGAACCGATCTCGTCATGATCTTCACCGGTCAGGGGGCAGTGCCGTTCCTTGCCGATGGTCCGGTGGCCGATGCGCAGAGCTTTGCCGAAGGCAATCGCGTCTTTGGTGACGCCTGGCCCAATTTCGTGCTCTGGTTTAACTGATCGGGTTCTCGCTTGAGGAGCGAAATTATGCGTCGTCTGGTACTCGCCTTCGGATTTGCCGCCGCGTTGGTGGCCTCCGCCGCCGCGCAGGAGTTTGATAGTCCCGAAGCATTGCTCGAGACCTTTTACGAGCCCTATTTCACCGGCGCCTTCGCCGAGGATGAATCCATCTTCCGCTCGGCGTTCCTGCAGGAGCTCTACGAGCAGGATGAGGCCAATACACCCATCGGCGAAATGGGCGCGCTGGGCTTTGATCCCTATATCAACGGGCAGGATTTCGACATCGCCGACTTCGAGATCGTCGCTACCGAGGTCGAGGGGGATGTGGCGACGGCCGAGGTCTACTTCACCAATTTCGGCGAGCCGACCGAGCTGATCTACGATCTGGTGTTCGAGGACAATGGCTGGCGCATCGATGATGTCACCTCGATCTCGCCGGGTCGGGAATATCGCCTGAGCGAGATTTTCCTCGAGACTCTGGGCGTCGAGCCCTGATTATGCAGTCTCCCTCGGGCCAGCCCGAGGGAGATTTTCTTCGATAAGCCTCAAATGGCCTTGGTCGCCTGTTCGAGCCAAGCTTTGACGTCGCCGCTCACCAGCGGACCAATCTCCGTCCACACACGCGCATGGAATGCGTTGAGCCAGTCCCGCTCGGCTGCGGTCAGCAGCTCAAGCGCGATCAGCCGTGTATCAATGGGGGCCAGGGTGATGGTCTCGAAGTCGAGATAGCCGGGATATCCAGCGCACTCCTGCACCACGATCAGGTTCTCGATGCGGATGCCGTACTCGCCGGCCTTGTAGTATCCGGGTTCATTGGAAATGACATTGCCCACTTCCAGCGGCAGCGGATAGCGGCTGGAGATGCCGATCGGCCCCTCATGCACGCCGAGGAAGGCGCCGACGCCATGGCCGGTGCCGTGATTATAGGTGACGCCATCGGCCCAGAGGAACTGGCGCGCCAACACGTCGATCTGCGCGCCGCTGGTGCCCCGCGGGAAACGCGCCATTGAAATGGCGATCATGCCCTTGAGGACGCGCGTATAGCGGTCCTTCTGCTCGGCCGTGGCCGAGCCGGTGGACAGGGTGCGGGTGATGTCGGTGGTGCCCGAAAGATATTGCGCGCCGCTGTCGACCAGCATGATTTCCCCGGCCTTGAGTGTGCGGTCGGTCTTGGTGGTCACGCGGTAATGGACGATCGCCCCGTTGGGGCCGGCGCCGGAAATAGTGTCGAAGCTTGCGTCGATGCAGCTCTCTTCCTCGCGGCGGAACGCCTCCAGTGCGGTGACAATGCCGATTTCGGTCAGCTGTCCCTTTGGCGCTTCGCTATCGAACCAGTGGAGGAATTTTGCCAGGGCCACGCCGTCGAGCTTGTGCGCCTCGCGCATGCCGGCCAGTTCAGCGTCATTTTTGCGCGATTTTGGCAGCAGCACCGGGTCGCGCTTGTCGACCAGTCTTGCTCCCGCCTTGGTGAGCGTATCGGCGACGGCCATGGGCGCGGAGTGCGGGTCCACCAGCACGGATTTGCCGTCCTTGCCCAGGGCTTCAAGCGCGCCGGGCAGATCGGTGCTGGCTGCCACATCGGCGATGCCGGACAGAGCGTTTTTCAGCTCCGGCGTGATCTTGGCCGGATCGAGATAGAGCAGCGGGCTGCCTTCCGCTGGCGCGGTGGCAAAGCCGAGCACGAACGGCGTGTTCGGTACATCGCGCCCGCGCATGTTGAACAGCCAGCAGATGGACTCAGGCAGGGTCAGCACGGCGGCATCGGCGCCGTCGGCCTTCAGCGAGGCCTGGATCTCGGCGATCTTGTCCGCGGCGGTCTTGCCGGCGCGGTTGTGGCCCAGAAATTCGATCGTGCTGACGGGCGGAGCAGGGCGGTCTTCCCAGACACTATCGACGAGATTGGCATGGGACACGATTTTGGCGTGGCCCCGCAATTGCGTTTCCATGTCGCGCACGCTGCCCGGTGTATGCAGCCACGGGTCATAGGCCAGTACGGCCCCAGCGGGCACATAGGGTTTCAGGTCAAAACTCATGCTGGGCACTTCGTGCACCTCGACCAGATTGGTGTCGGTCTGCGCCGGGGCCTGCAGTGTGTAGCGGCTGTCGATGAAGAGGTGGGCCTTGTCGGCAGTGACCATCGCCATGCCCGCTGAACCGGTAAAGCCGGTGACATAGGCGAGGCGCGCCTCGCTCGCCGGCACGGATTCGCCGCGATGGGCATCGGCGCGGGGAATGAGGAAGGCGTCGACGCCGGCCTGTTTCATGGCCTGGCGCAGGGCTGCCAGGCGCGGCGCCACGTGGCTGGGGTCGCTCTTTTCCTCAAAGCTCTGGAATAGGGCAGGGGCGAAACTGGGTGTGCTCATCATATCTTCCCGGCGCCGGGCTGCAGTGCAGGCATGGCTGGCTTGTGGTTGTGGCGCTACTCCTCGCGCCAAAAGAACACTATCTCATCGGCAGACATCAGGAGACGGAAAATGAACAAGGGAAACAATTTCTTCCAGCGCGCGCTCAACTCGCTTGTTGAAGGTCGCACGCGTCAGGCCCAGCGTTATCTGGCTCAGTATGACCGCGATCACGGGCACGAAGCCGCCCGCAAGCTGGCGCGTTAATCACGCCCTGCAAAAGCGGCATGGCTGGTCTGCTCTTTGACCCCTAACGGACGCAGAGCAAACAGCCTACATAGGCTTTGACGGATGGCAACAGACCCCCGTCGCATGGAGAAAAAGATGGCTGAGAGCAAGAATGGTTTCCGCAACGCACTGGGTGGTCTTATCCACGCTCGCGGTCGCGAAGCCACACGCCAGGTTAACTATCGCATGCAGCATCAGCTGATCGGCGCGGTCACCAAGCGCCCGTAACGGCTGCCTGCATCGCTGACGATCTGATTTGATCCCCGGAGCCCGCTTCGGGGATTTTGCTTTTTTCGGGCTTTTGTATTTTGGGGGCTTTGCGCGCGGTTCTGCGACTGCACCCGCATAGCCACATCGCGCCAAGTCCACCGTCGCCGTCGTCACCCGGTTTATCCGGGTGATCCATGCCACGGTGAATAGATTGCCCGGATAAACTGGGCAATGACGACAGATGGATGAATTTCGCCTCAGAGAGGAAGCGTGTCCTTAGGCGCGACGACCCCAAAAATCCTCAGTGCTTTTCGAGCACCAGGGTCGTCCATTCCTTGCGCTTGAGGTGATCCACCAGCTTGAAACCGGCAGCCTCATAGGCGGCGATGACGCCGTCGGCCTGGGTGTTGAGAATGCCCGATAGAATGGCCGTCCCACCCTGGCGGGTGATGCCGCCCATGCCGGGGGCCAGTTCGGTCAGCGGACCGGCCAGGATATTGGCAACCACCAGATCATAGGGCGCGCGGGCAGTGATGGCTTCGTGGTCAAGGCCGGTGGCCTCGAGCGCATCGATCAGCTCGGCAACGTCGTTGTCCCGTGCGTTCTCTTCGGTCGTCGTCACCGCAACTGGGTCGATATCGGTAGCCAGAACATTGACGCCGACACGCTTGGCGAGCGCGATGGCGAGAACGCCGGTGCCGGTGCCGACATCGATCATGTTCTGCGGCTTGTCGCGCTGCAGCAGCGCTTCGATTGCCTCAAGGCAGCCGGTGGTGGTCTGGTGGTGGCCGGTGCCAAACGCCTGGGCGGCGTCGATCTTCATCGGCGTCAGGCCTTCGGGGATCGGGCCGGTCTCATGGCTGCCATAGACATAGAAGCCGCCCGCGATCACCGGGGCGAGGCCCTCGAGCGATTTGGCGACCCAGTTAACATCGGGGTCGAGCGTTTCGACGGAAAATTCCACCGTTCCGCCCAGAACCTCCTTGGCTAGCGCATTGAAGGCGTCGATATCCGGCGGGCTGTCGCAGGTGGCTTCAAAGAACCACTCACCAGTGTCTTCGTTTTCATGCGCCGATGCGGTCAGCGCCAGATCGTCCCGCTCCATCACGGCGTCGACCAGTGCATAGGCCTGATCCTTGGTGAGAGCGACGGAGATCTGGTCGACGGACATGAGGGGCTTCCTTTTTGATTGGCTCCCTGATTGCTGCACGCCAGTGGCCAAGTCAATGCAAACCGCGTTGAGCGGCCGGGCACCCCACAGGCTGGGGGCTCAATCAGGCGATGCGCTGGGCGGTGTCGGCGCTGTCGCTGACAATCCGGTCGCGGCCGGCATTCTTGGCAGCGTAGAGATGCTGGTCTGCCCGGCGGAAGATTTCGTCCCAGCTTTCGTCGGAATCGGCGAGGCGCATGGCAATGCCGAAGCTCGCGGTGATCTTCAATTGCAGGGGCTGCTGGACCGGATTGCGATGCAGCTGGTTCTTGAAATGGGTCACGATGCTGATCGCCTGTTCCAGATCGACGCGGCGCAGGATGATGACAAACTCCTCGCCCCCCAGCCGCGCAAAAGCATCGGTGGGGCGGGTCAGTAGGCCGATTTCGCGTGCCACACCGGCCAGCACTTCATCGCCGACCGAATGGCCATGGGTGTCGTTGACGTTCTTGAAGTGGTCGATGTCGAACAGAACCACGGCCATGTCTTCGCCGGTGATTTTTGCCCGTCGGAACAGCGCGTCGGCGCGTTGCACGAGAGCCCGGCGATTGAGCAGGCCGGTGAGAGTATCGGTTTCGGAGAGGCGCTTGAGCCGAAGGTTCATCTGCCTTTGCAGACCTTCTAGCCGCCGCTTCTCCCGCTGGTTTTCCCGCAGGATGGCCAGACCCTCGAAAATATCGTTGACCTCGCGGGCCGCATTGCCTGCCTTGGGCGGCGTGGTGAGATCGCCGCTGGCGAGGGCCACGACCTCGCCATGCAGGGCGAGGAGCGGGGTGAAGAGCCCGCGCCGAAACATTGCCCCCACCCCGATCAGCACGGAAATCACCAGCGCGGTGAGGAGGGCGGAATCGATCATGGCCTGCCGCGCCTGCAGGCGGCGTGTCTCGAGCATGGTGAGCGAGAGTTCGACCAGCTCATTGCGCAGGCTCTCGAGGCTTGCCATGCCCGGGACATAGACTTCGGTGAAGGAGCCGCCCGACATGCCATTGGTCGGCCCCATGATATGGGCGGTGGCGATGGCCATGGGCATGGCGTCGTCGAGATATTCGGCCTCGACGCGTTCCACGAGGCTGGCAATGGTGTCATTGCCGGAAAAGAGCGCGGCATTGTTCAGCCCGCTCTCCCATATATTGAGGATGATGGCGCTCGTCTTGTCCATCAGCAGGGCATAATTGGCGTCCTCGTCGCGCGGCGCCACCAGTGTCATCACCACATAGGAGCCGAGCCGGCCGGCCTGTTCGCGCAGGGCGCTGGCGCTGCTGGCGAGCAGCACCTCCCCGGCAATCTGCGGCGTTGTCGGCACCAGATGGCCGCTGACCTCGTTGCGCAGATCGGCGGCGCTGTCGGCGGCACGGAACATAGCCATGATTGCCAGTGGCACATGCAATGTGGTGCGCGCCTCGAGCGGCACGGCCACGACCTTGTCCACGGCCATCCGTCCGGTGTTGAGGCTTTCCAGAACCTCGGTGATGGCGGTGAGCCTGGCCTGGTCGTCGACGTGGTGGAGGGTGAGCGCCTCGATCATTACAGCGATGGCGTCGTCGGTCTTGGCGCGGCTCTGCTCGAGTGCGACCAGCGCCTCGTCGAGCTCGGAAGGTTTTGCCGCCATAGCGACATTGGCCGGACCGCGTTCGGCGGAAATGGCATTGGCGCTGTCGAGCACAAGGACGAAGACGCGCATTTCCTCAGCGCCGTGACCGAAGCGCTGGAAATCATTGTAATTGCTGAGAATGGCCGCGCCGCCAAGCAGCAGGCAGCCAAAGGCCACGACTGCTGCTCCCAGCGACTGTAGGTGTTGAATTCGAAACACGGCCCTGCTCCCATCGGGAGCGTCAGTGTGGCACGCAGCAGGCTGACAAGGTGTGAATCTGGCTGGTTAATTGCGTGCTATCAGAGACGTACGGCCGTTCCCGATACCGAAACCATCAGCATAGACCCGCCCTGGCCGACGACTTCATAGTCGATGTCGACACCGACAACTGCATCGGCGCCCAGACGCCGGGCTTCTTCTTCCAGCTCGGCAAAGGCCTGTCGGCGGGCATCGCGCAGGGTGGATTCATAAGCTCCGGCGCGACCGCCGACGATGTCGCGAATGCCGGCAAACAGATCCTTGAAGACATTGGCGCCCACGATCACTTCGCCCGTGGCAATGCCGAGATACTCCCGAATAGCCCGGCCTTCGAGCGTCGGCGTGGTGGAAATGATCATCGTGGTCCTCCTGTTCGCTCTCCAGCATGTGGGGCGAGCAGCGCAAAAGGCAAGACGCGGGGCTGTATAATCTCGTGGGGAAGGGGGCTTAGCCCTTCTTCACAAAGCTCTCCAAAACCTTCTTGGTCCCGGCCTTTTCAAAATCGATGGTCAGCTTGTTGCCTTCGATGGTGATCACCTCGCCATAGCCGAACTTGAGGTGGAAGACGCGGTCGCCCAGCACATAGCTGCTCGACTGGCTGCCGAGGTCGACCGAGCGGGCAACCAGCTCGCCTTCGATGGTCATCGGTCCGCTGCTCTTGCGGCTGGCCTGATTGGCGCGGGCGCGCTGCCACCCGGGCGTATCGTAGACGCTTTCGAACGGGTCAGCCTTGTTAAAGCGGCTCGCAGCGCCGCCGCCATAGCTGTAGCCGCCATAGGCCGAGCCGCGATCGGTCACCTCGACGGCTTCAGGCGGAAGCTCGTCGATGAAGCGGGAGGGAATGGCAGACTGCCAGAGCCCGTGGATACGCCGGTTCTGTGCCGCCGAAATGCGTACGCGCTTGCGCCCACGGGTGATGCCGACATAGCCGAGGCGGCGTTCTTCCTCGAGGCCCGCGCGACCGCTTTCGTCCATCGATCGCTGGCTCGGAAAGGTGCCGTCCTCCCAGCCGGGCAGGAACACTGTGTTGAATTCGAGCCCCTTGGACGAGTGCAGCGTCATGATGGTGACGGCGTCGCTGGCGTCGGCGCTGTCGCGGTCCATCACCAGCGAGATGTGTTCGAGGAACCCGCCGAGGGTCTCGAACTCCTCCATCGAGCGGCTGAGTTCCTTGAGGTTTTCCTTGCGCCCTTCGGACTCGGCGGATTTGTCGGCCGCCAGCATGTCCATATAGCCGCTCTCCTCGAGGATCTGCTCCACCAGCTGATACGGCGGCAAGGTCTGGGAGCGATAGGACCAGTCATCGAACTGGTTGACGAGGCTGCGCAGGGTCGAGCGCTGCTTGGGCTTGAGGTCCTCGGTTTCCACCATCATGCGCGTTGAGGCGAGAAGGGGAATGTTCTGGTGCCGCGCCGTCGCGGTCAGCATGTTGACGGTGGTGTCGCCGAGGCCGCGCTTGGGCACGTTGATGATGCGCTCGAAGGCCAGGTCGTCGGCCGGCTGTGCCACAAGGCGCAGATAGGCCAGTGCATCGCGGATTTCCTTGCGCTCATAAAAGCGCGGGCCGCCGACGACGCGATAATTGAGCCCCAGCGTGATGAAGCGCTCTTCGAACTCGCGCATCTGGAAAGAGGCGCGCACGAGGATGGCCATGGAATTTAGCGGTTCGCCGGCGCGCTGATACTGCTCGATTTCCTCGCCGATGGTGCGGGCTTCTTCCTCGCTGTCATAGACCTGGGTGAACGAGACCAGCTCGCCGCCTTCGGCAATGTCGGTGTGCAGCGTCTTGCCCAGCCGGCCTTCATTATTGGCGATCAGGGTCGAGGCGGCCTTGAGGATATTCGCTGTCGAGCGATAATTGCGCTCGAGCTTGATCACCTTGGCGCCCGGAAAATCCTTTTCGAAGCGTAGGATGTTGTCCACTTCAGCCCCGCGCCAGCCGTAGATCGATTGGTCGTCGTCGCCCACCACGCAGATATTGGCTTCCGAAGCTGGCTTGCCTTGGGCCAGCAGGCGCAGCCACAGATATTGGGCGGTGTTACTGTCCTGGTATTCGTCCACCAGCATGTATTTGAATTTGCGGTGATATTCGGCCAGCACTTCCGGGTTCTCGCGGAACAGCCGGATACATTCGAGCAGAAGATCGCCGAAGTCGGCGGCGTTCAGCGTCTTCAGCCGCGCCTGATAATCGTAGTAGAGCTTGCCGCCCTTGCCATTGGCATAATAGCCGCTGTCGCTGGCCGGCACATCCTTGGGCAGCCAGCCGCGGTTCTTCCAGGCGTCCAGCATCCCCGCGAACTGCCGGGCGGGCCAGCGCTTCTCGTCGATGTTCTCCGCCGCCAGCAACTGCTTGATCAGCCGGATCTGGTCGTCAGTGTCGAGAATAGTGAAAGCCGGCTTGAGGTCCACCAGTTCGGCATGGCGCCTCAGAATTTTTGCAGACATTGAATGGAATGTGCCCATCCAAGGTAGCTCAGGGAGTGGCGTCACGAAGGTACTAATCCGGTCCTTCATTTCGCGCGCAGCCTTGTTGGTAAACGTAACCGCAAGAATATTGTACGGGTCGGCTCTGCCCTCGAGAACGATATGAGCTATTCGTGTGATGAGCACACGTGTCTTGCCGGTGCCCGCGCCTGCTAGCACGAGTAGTGGGCCTTCCGTTTGTAAAACCGCGTCCCTCTGTTCGGGATTCAGGCCTGCAAGATAATCGGCTGCAGGGCGATAGGCCTGCCTGCTTCGCAGCTGGCTGGTGATGGGCCCGCCTTGGGGGCGGTGCAGGGGGGCGGGTTCGACCATGAGCGCTAAATCCCTTGGCCTGGCACCTGGGACAGATGCGCGGCCAAGCCTTGACGAATCTTATTTTGTTCTCGGTGCAATATAGGGTCGAGGCGGCCCTCTGTATAGGAGCGCGGCCCCTCACACGGTCGTCACCGGACGGGTTTGCGCTGATAAGGCCGGCGAATTCGTTCTTTTCTTGTTCACGACTGGTTTTGTGGCCTTCGCAAGCGTCGATTGACTGTTGCCTGGTCTTGCGCGGACACGCCAAGTCCCTACACTCGCGGCAGGAATCTGGCGGGCAGAACGCACACCGTGCTCAATCGCATCTATATCGTCGTCGGCTTGATCGCCATCGCAGTGCTGGCGGGGGCGTTCCTTGCGCCGCGCTTTATCGAGTGGAGCGATTATCGCGACCGCATGGAGGTGCTTGCCGCCAGCGTTCTGGGTGCCGAGGTGACCATCGAGGGCGACATTGACTTCGCCCTTCTGCCCCAGCCGCGCCTCGTTTTCTCCGACGTCGTGGTCGGCCCCGCGAACAAGCCTGCCGCCACCATTGCCGGCGTCGAGGCCGAGTTCGCGCTCATGGATTTCCTGCGCGACCAGTATAATCTCACCCAGCTCGTGCTGCGTGCGCCCGTCATCAATCTCGTTATCGATGAAAACGGCCTCCTTTCCAGCGGCGTCGAGATCGCCGGCACCGGCAGTGGCGTGGTGCTCGATCAGGCGCGTGTCGAAGAGGGGCGCATCGGCCTTACCGATCTGCGCTCCGGCGAAAGCCACAGTTTCTCGGCGATCTCCGGCGACCTCCGGCTTTCGAGCCTGGCCGGTCCCTATCAGTTTTCGGGTCGCCTCCAGTATCAGAACGATCCCTTCGACATCCGCCTTTCGAGCGGCGTCGCCGACGCCGAAGGCACCGCGCGCCTCACTGCTTTTCTTGGCCGCACCGGTGGCGCCTACAGCCTCACCCTTGATGGCGCGATGACGTCGGGCATGGCGCCCAAGTTCGACGGCGCCATGACTTACCGGCAGGCGCCGCCACCGGCCGCCACCGCCGAAGACATTCGCGGCAATCTGGTGCTCGAAAGCAAGGTGACCGCCTCCACCGACCGGGTCGTGCTCAATGGCTATACGCTGCTGCTCGACGAGAACCGTGCCGGCATGCGCCTCACCGGTGCCGCTTCCATCCAGCTCGGCACGCGCCGCGACTTTGAAGCCGTGGTCTCGGGCGGCGTCTTCAACCTGCCGCCGCGGGATGCCAATGAGGTGGCCAGCGAACAGCCCTATGAACTGGTGCGCCTTCTTTCCGAACTGCCGGCGCCGCCGCTGCCACCGATCCCGGGTCGCCTGGGCGTCGATCTCGCCGAAATCGGCCTTCGCGGGGCCTCTCTTCGCAATGTCCGCGTCGATGCCAATTTCGATGGCTCTGCCTGGCAGGTGTCGCGCGCTCTTGCCGAACTGCCTGGAAACACCAGCGTTGCCCTTGCCGGCACTCTGCGCGGCATCGATGACAAGCCATCTTTCAACGGCAATCTCACTCTCGCCAGTGCCCGGCTCGATGCCTTCTCCCATCTCTGGCGCCGTGCCCGTGAAGACAATGCGCTCGCCAATACGGCGGGCCGGCTGGAAGGGCAGGTCATCTTTGCCGGCGAGGCCTTCGGCTTCAGCCACGGCCGCCTGACCCTCAACAACAAGGTCCATGCCGTCGAGCTGCGCCTCGGTTTCGGCGATGAGCCGCGCATTGACCTCGTCGGGCGTTTCGATGATCTCACCGCGGCCGACAGCGCTGCGCTCGGCGCGCTGTTCCCCGATCCAGCCAGCGACAATACATTTGCCGTCAGCTTCCCGCAGGGCAGTTTCGCGGTCCACACCAAGGCCGCACGCGTGCTCGGCCTCGATGCCACCGATCTCATCGCCGAAGGCAGCTGGACCGAAGAGGAACTGCGGCTGACGCGTTTCGTCAGCAGCGATCTCGGCGGGCTTGGGCTCCACCTCATCGGCACGGCGACCGGCACACTCGCGGCCCCGGAGCTCGGTCTCTCCGGCCGGGTGCAGCTCGACAATCGGTCCGCTCCGGCGGTGACTGCGCTCTACGATCTTGCCGGGCTTCCCGAAGGCTGGCGACGGGCGCTCGCCGGTTCCATCCCGCTGGATCTCGAGCTCGACCTCACGCGCCCGTCCTCCGTCGGGGGACAGATCCTTTCGCTCAACGGCACTGCCGGCGCGGGCATGCTCACACTGCGGGCCGATCTCGAAAAGGGGCTCGCCGGTCTCGACGAGGGCCATCTCCTGCTCTCGGCGTCTATCGAAGGGGACGACGCGGCGGGAATCATGGCGCAGCTCGGTCTTGCGGAGGTTTCGCCGTTCGTCAGCGACGCCCCCGCCATGGTCTCGCTCTTTGCCGAGGGCACGCGCCAGGACGGTTATGATACCCGCATCGCTGCCAGCCAGAACGATGAATCCATCGCCTATGTGGGCACGCTGACGCTTGCCGACAGCGGAGAAGTCTCGGGCGCCGGGACGATTGATGTGCAGCTCGAAAACGGGTCCGGCCTCGCGGGCCTTGCCGGTATTTCCGGGCTCGGCCTCGGCTCGTTTGAAGCCAGCGCCGGCGTTCGCTTTGCCGGCACCTCCCGCGTTACCCTCTCGGGCATTTCCGGGGTCACAGGCGCCGGAGGTTTTGGCGGCAATATCGAGCTTGCCTCGGTGGGTCAGCTCCCCAGTTTCAGCGGCACGCTGAGCTTTGACCACCTCGCCGCCGAGCATCTTGCCGGCTCCATCCTCTCGCCCGCGGCTCTGATCGGTGCCGATGGCGTCTGGCCCGAAGGGCCGCTGGCTGGCGCCAACGCGCTGCGGCCCTCGCGCGGAACAATTGCCGTCGAGGCCGACCAGCTGGGCATCGGCAATGTCAGCCTGGCCAATGCAAGGTTCGACGTCACCTGGAACCCCCAATCTATCGGCCTTGGCCGCCTCACTGGCGCTATTGGTGACGGCAAGGCCACGCTCGACCTCACCCTCTGCTGCGCCGGCCCCTTGCCGGAGCGTGTGCTGTCGGGCCGGTTGACGCTGACGGATGTCGACCTTGCCGCGATCCTGCCCGAAACCATCAGCAGCGGCGTTGCGGGCAGCCTCACCAGCGGGCTGCAGTTCGAGGGCACGGGGGCCAGCCTTGCCGAAGTCATGGCCGCCATGACGGGGGAAGGCAATTTTTCCCTCGCCGATCTCGAACTCACGCGCCTGGACCCGCAGGTCTACCCCGCCATTTCCGGTCTCGAAAATGTGCTGCAAACTGAGGCCGAGGTTCTCGAAATTCTCATCGCCCAGGCGCTCGAGCGCAGCAGTTTTGTCGCCGACAGCGCGCAGGGCGCCTTCACCATTGCCGGCGGCATTGTCCGTCTCGCCAATCTGATGATGGCAGGGGAGGGCGCGCGCCTCGACGGCGGGCTCAATCTGGCCCTCGCCACGCTCGGCATCAACGGCAGTTTTGTCATGACCCCTGCGGGCTATGAGGACGCCAGCGGCCTCGTGGAACCCGACACCGCGCGCATCATCCTGCGCGTCACCGGCAATCTGCCGGAGCCGCAGGTCGATATCGATCTCGGTGAGATGGTGGCCGCCATTCAGGTGCGGGCCAATGAACTGGAAGTCGATCGGCTTGAAGCGATGCGTCTTGAGGATGAGGCGCGCCAGCGCGCCGCTGCCGAGGAGCGCAACCGGCTGATCGAGGAACAGCGCCGCCAGGCTGCCGAGGCCGCTGCACGGCGCGCCGAAGCGGAAGAGGCCCTGCGTCTTGAAGAGGAACGGCGCCGCCTGGAACAGCAACCACAGGTTGCGCCGCAGCCTGCGCCGCCCACCGATCTCAACCGGCCGCTCGATCTCGGCCTGCAGCCGGGCTTCCAGACCGGCGTGCCGACGCAAGGCGGTTTCCAGGTGCTTCCCAGCGACCTGCTCAACCTGCCGCGCTAAAGTAATTCGCTAGGCGTCAGCTGCCCCTGGGGTGGCGCCATCGCGATACCAGGCCAGCACAGCCAGCCGCAGGGATGAGGAGAGATTGGTGCTTTCGCGCGCCTCATCGACTTGGCGGACGAGACCGGCAAGGCTCACCGCACGGGCATCTGCCATCGCTTCAAGCCCGGCCCAGAATTCAGGCTCGAGCGCGACCGATGTGCGGTGTCCGGCAATGGAAAAGGAGCGCTTTTGCATGCGCTTCCCGAAAAATCAGGGCTTTTTGCGGAAGGCGTCGAGGCTGACGACCTTTTCGCCCGTCGCTTCGGGCTGGGCATCGTCGCCACCAGCGGCCTTTTCGGTTGCTGCGTCGGCCTTGGCTTCGTTTTCCGCATCCTCATTGGGTGCGGTAGCCGGATCGAACTGCAGGCCGAACTGCACGGAGGGATCGAAGAACCCCTTGATGGCAGAGAAGGGGACGACCAGCGTCTCGGGAATGCCGTCAAAGCTCAGGCCGACCTCAAAACCGGTCTCGGTGACCTTGAGGTCCCAATACTGATTCTGCAGGACGATGGTCATTTCCTTGTCGTACTGGGTCAGCAGCTTTTCGCTGAGGCGCACGCCGGGGGCGCGGGTCGCGAAGGAAATGAAGAAGTGATGCTCGCCGGGCAGGCCGGTGCGCGACACTTCGGCCAGAACCTTGCGCACGACGCCGCGCAGAGCTTCCTGGGCGAGAATGTCGTAACGCAGATGATCTTCGGCCATTTTAGTCCCTTGGTCTTGTCAGTCGGCACGAATCCGAACGGCCCATATCAGCCCTACGTTCCCCGATAATTCAAGAACAAAGGCCGAGGACAAGGCGGGCAGCATGGGAAAAGTGCAGGCTTCTGTTGCCAGGTGCCTGCGAACCCCGCCTGTCACCCGGCTAGGGGTGGAGGACTTAATTTCCCAATGCTAGCACTGCTTACGCAGCGAGAGCGACTGGAGCCTTATGGTTGTCATTTGCAACTATAAGTTTCGGACCGATAACGGTGGTACCTCACCGAGCAAAAGCACACTCTTTACGCCCTCGTCGATCCTGTTTCGTCCCCAGTGGCTCCCCCTTTTGAGGGGAGGAGATGGTGGAGACGCCGGGTACTGCCCCCGGGTCCGATGGGTTTATTACAATGACCGTTTATCGCCATAGCCCTTACGGGCACTCCCTATATAGGGCACCGCTCGGCTTGATGCAAACTCCACCATGCTGATTCAGCGACGTTTAACACCTTAAGGCCATCCTCTCTTGCGAACGGAGGCGATATGGCCAGCTTATCCGAGATCCTCGAGCTTTCGCGCGGTCGGCGCCAACGCAGAAGGCTGCCGTTCCTTGTGCTGGCGCTGATCGCCTTTGGCGTCGGCGGCGCTGCCACCACTGCCCTCAACAAGACCGGCATTGCCGACTGGATGCTGTCCCGGGCGAGTGCGCCCAGCCTTATCGCGCAGCGCAGCTTCCCGGTCTGCGCCGGCACGGTCCGCATCACCTGCGTGGTCGATGGCGATACGTTCTGGCTCGATGAGGTCAAATACCGTGTGGCCGACATCAATACGCCCGAGATCGGCCAGCCGCAGTGCGCGCGCGAGGCGACGCTGGGGCGCGAGGCCACCAGCCGCTTTGCCCAATTGCTCTCCGCCGGCCCGTTCGAACTACATCGCATTGACCGCGACCAGGACCAGTATGGCCGCAAGCTGCGCATCGTCGAGCGCGATGGAAAATCGCTGGGGGATATTCTCGTGGATGAGGGCCTTGCCCACACCTGGCGCGGGCAGCGAGAGGGCTGGTGTTAAGCCGCTGATTTCGATTATGTCTCTCCTTGATTTTCAAGGAGGATAGGCGTGTCCCTTCCCGTCATCGCGGATCGAAATTGCGAAGGGTGTACTGCCTGCTGCTCCTTCGCGCCGATCCACACTGTCCCGCTGCAGAAGCCTGCCAATACGCTGTGCCAGCACTGCGCCGAGGGGCAGGGATGCACGGTTTATGATGTCCGCCCCGACGTCTGCCGGGGCTTTTATTGCGGCTATTTCTTTCTCGAGGAGCTTTCGCCAGGCTGGCATCCGCTCCGCAGTGGCGTCGTCATCCGCACCGAGCATTTCGACGAGGATGTCATCACGCTGCTCATCCTCGAGCTGTCGTCCTTCCTCGTCTCCGAGGAGTTCGCCGGGATGGTCGGGGGATGGGTCGATGCGGGTATTGGTGTCGAGTTCGAGCGGGTGGGGCCGCCCGGCCATCTGCCCGCCAAGATGCGCATGAACGAGCTGCTCGAAGAGGCGGTGGCGGCGCGAGATCTTCGCGAGATGCAAAAGGTCTTCGCCTGGTCGCTGGCGCATATCGATCGCACGCACGTTTGGGAGCAGGACCCGACGCCAATGCAGAGCACGCTCGCCTAGCCGTCAACTCGGAGCGGGCGACGCGCGGGTCAACGCCCCCATTTCATCTTCATGTAAACGCCGCCAGCCTCCAGTTCATCCAGCATCTGGGCGAGGTGCCGGCGTTTGGTGTCCTCGCCTTTGACCTTGTTGATCCAGAGCAGATAATCGTTGCGCTGATAGGCGGGCCGCGCCGCATAGGCCGCAGACAGGCCGCGCTCCTCCAGCGCCTGGCGCACGAAGCCGGGCATCTCCTCGCGTTTGCGCAGTGGCCGCAGGGCAGGGCTCACGGCAGCACCCCCTGCGCCTCGATCTCGATCAGAAAATCGGGATTGGCCAGCGCCGTCACCCGCAGCGCGGTCACCGTCGGGGGGGTGGGGCGCTGCCCCCACATCTGCATCCACACGCCAAAAGCGCCATTGAGATCGGCATCGTCGCGCAGGATGATCATGGTGCGCACCAGATGCTCGAGCCGCGCGCCGGCCGCAGCCAGCACCTTCTGCATATTGTCCAGCGCCTGTTCGGTCTGCCTGACGATATCGCCCTTGCCGACGATTTCCCCCTGCGCATTGACCGCATTCTGTCCACCCACCAGGAGGAGCCGCGCATTGGCCGGCAGGATGATGCCCTGTGAGAAGACCGGGCTCGCATGCATGTCCGGCGGGTTGATGTACTCGATAGCCATTCTGATATCCTCCTCATGCCCCGTTGCAGGGGCCACTATCGAAGACGCCTCGGACAGCTCCTGACAGCAGGATATGCGGTATTAGGATGCCGCATCTGGCTCGCGCGTCCGGAGTGCCAGTATCGCTCGAAGACGACCGCACGGGAAATAAACTCATGTCCTTCGACCCCGCCGCCAAGCTTGCTCATGCCGCCGACCGCTTTCTGGGAAAAGACCTCGGGAAGCTGACCGAGCAGGAGCTGAAAATCCTCGAGCAGACCGTGAAGCGCCGCACGCTCTCGCGCAACCCTGACCTCCAGTTCGCCGACAGCCTCACCTTTGGCCAGCGCCTTGCGGACAATGTCGCGGCTTTCGGTGGCTCCTGGGTGTTCATCGCCGGTTTTGGCCTGGTGCTGGTGCTCTGGGTGGCGACCAATCTTCTCCTCGCCGGGCGGGCCTTTGATCCCTATCCCTTCATCTTCCTCAATCTGATGCTCTCCATGCTGGCGGCCGTGCAGGCGCCGGTGATCATGATGAGCCAGAACCGGCAGGCGGCCAAGGATCGCGAGGTTTCCTCCCATGACTATGAGGTCAATCTCAAGGCGGAGATCGAGATCATGGCCCTGCACGAGAAACTGGACCGCCTGCGCGAGGACGAGATTCGCGGCATCGTTCTGCGCCAGCAGGAACAGATCGCGACTTTGACGCGGATCGTAGAGAAACACCTCGATAGCGAATCGCGATAAGCTGACGCCCATGCAGCCCTATCTGACGCTTCTCTCTGACATTCTCGAAAACGGCGCCGACAAGTCGGACCGCACCGGCACCGGCACGCGCTCGCTGTTTGGCTATCAGATGCGCTTCGATCTCTCGAAGGGCTTTCCGCTTCTGACCACCAAGAAGCTGCATCTTAAATCCATCATCTATGAGCTGCTCTGGTTCCTTCGCGGCGAGACCAATGTCCGCTGGCTGCAGGAGCGCGGGGTCAAGATCTGGGACGAATGGGCCGATGAAAACGGCGATCTCGGTCCCGTTTACGGCTCGCAATGGCGCTCCTGGCCGGCGCCAGATGGCCGCCATATCGATCAGATCGCCAATCTGGTGGAAAGCATCCGCACCAAGCCGGATTCGCGCCGCCACATCGTTTCGGCCTGGAACCCCGCCGAAGTCGACGACATGGCCTTGCCGCCGTGCCACTGCCTTTTCCAGTTCTACGTCGCAAACGGCAAGCTGAGCTGCCAGCTCTATCAGCGCTCGGCCGACACTTTCCTCGGCGTGCCGTTCAACATCGCCTCCTATGCGCTGCTGACCCATATGATGGCGCAGGTGTGCGATCTCGAAGTGGGTGACTTCGTGCACTCCTTTGGCGATGTGCACCTTTATTCCAATCACTTTGAGCAGGCCCGCCTGCAGCTCACCCGCGAGCCGCGTCCGCTGCCGAAGCTGATCATGAACCCCGAGCGCAAGCGTCTCGAAGATTTCGTCTTCGAGGACTTTGCCTTCGAAGGCTATGACCCGCATCCCCATATCAAGGCTGCGGTCGCGGTATGAGCCGGTCCCTGTCCGAGCTCAGCGCGCTTGTCGCCCGGGTCTCGGACATTTACGCCGCGCGAACTGCCATCACGCGCGACGACGACTGGTATCTGCTGAAACTTCAGGAAGAGCTTGGCGAACTGGTTGCCGAGCATCTCCGGGCCAGCGCCCGAAAGCGCAGTGACGGCGCCGCTGAGGCGGAAATCCGCCGGGCGCTCGAAGACGAGACCGCCGATCTCCTCGCCACAACCATCCTTTACGCGCATCACAACGGCATCGACCTCGATGCCGCGCTCGCCCGCAAGTGGTTCTCCCATCTGCCTGCGCCGCAAGAGGGTTGAGCGGTCCTGCCGGACCGGCACTCCAAAGTGCAGCCAAGTCGTAAACACCACTGTCCGAGTGCGGTTTTTCCTCTCGGAAGGGGCGATAGAGACGAGGGCGCGCGTCTTTCCACCAATTTAACTGTGGGCACTTGGTTAACGAAGCGTAAGGTCTCGTAAGCAATTGGTCTAGATCGATGCGATCGAGTGATTTCCACACGCATTGGCCCCGCGCCGCTAAAATATAGGCGCGACCGTTGTTTAGGAATCCAACGCGTGACCGGACGGGCGTCGCGGAGCGACCGCCGCAGCCGGTGCGCCATTTTGTGATGATTTGGCTCGCCGGGAATGTGCTATTTGCCGCTGGAATAGAAAAGACGAACCTCAGTTTTCCAGTCACCCATGCATTTGGACGCGCTTGGTGGGCCGGTGGGGATTTTCATCCTCGCCGTTCTCTCTCTTCGACGTTGAGGATGCAATTTCATGGCGCACGGTCCCGAGTTTTCGGTCGAGGATACACATAGCTTTCTCGAAGCAGAGAATATGGATATTTCCCGGACCAGCTTGGGTCTGGGTTGGCGCCGCGCGTTCATGTCGGTGCAGCGCGAAGGCCCCCATAAGATGCACTTTCGCGCCCGCAGCGACGTGCTGGTCAATGTCGTCAATTCAAAGACGGTCAAGGGGCGGATCACTGTCGATGGTCAGGATTATCCCATAGAGGGCGGGCCGGGGACCATCACCATCGTGCCGGCGCGAAAGCCCTTCGATCTTGTCCTCGAGAACACGGTCGACACCACCCATCTCTACATTCGCCGCAAGGTGATCGACCAGGTGATCAGCTCCATGTTTTCGGAGGGCAAGCGGGACGTGGAGATCAAGTTCTGCCCTGCAACCTATGATCCGGTGCTCGAGCACCTCTGCTCGGCGGTGCGCCTGGGCCTCCATGAAGCGAGCCGGGCCTCGGCCCAATATGTCGATCTCATGCTGCATGGGGTGGCGGCCTATCTGGTGCGCAATTACAGCGCTGCCGACCTGAGCACGGAGGGCGTTGCAGCGACCCTGACGGAGCGGCAGGTTCTGCGAACCCGCGAAATCATCGAGGCGCGGCTCGCCGACAAGATCACCCTCGCTGACATCGCCTGCGAGTTTCAACTCAGCTCCGACCATTTCGGGCGTCTGTTCAAGCGCGCGTCCGGGGTCACGCTCTACCAGTTCATCATCCGCTGCCGGGTGGATCGCGCCCGCACCATGCTGGCCGAAACCGCCATGCCCATCGTCGATATTGCAGCCGAGTGCGGTTTTGCCGACCAGGTTCACCTGACGCGGGCCTTCGGTCGCATCGTCGGCACCACGCCGGCTGCCTATCGCCGGTCGCGGCGCGGCAGCTAAGTCGCCGGCCATTTCGGAAAAGCGGCGCGTCCCTTGTGGATGCTTTCTCTTCGCGCCGAGGCTCTTAAGCGCTAAAAGGCGTTAGGGGCTTCGGCGAATCCGCCAAAGGGCAGACGCTTTCCGGGGAAGAGAACGATGATGAGAGCAATGGGAGCCAGCGCACTGGTTCTGGCGCTGGCAGCGCCGGCTTTGGCCAATGATACCATGGCGCAACTTGGAGCGGGCGGCCTCCATTTTATCACCAACGACAAGATCGAGATGGCGTCGGAGGACCTTTATGTGTCCCCCACCGAGGTCCGTGTGGCCTACGAGTTCAACAATATCTCCGGCGTGCCCCAGACCATTCTCGTCGCCTTCCCGATGCCGGACATCGCGGGCACCGGCAATTTCATGACCGATGTGCCGGTCCAGCACACCGATGAGGACGGCAAGCCGCTGATTGCCGATCCGGACAATCTCTTCGGCTTCGAAACCACCTTCAATGGCGTGCCGGTCGATGCCGAACTGCACCAATATGCCTTCGCCAGCAATATCGACTACTCCGCCACCCTGCGTGAGCTTGGCATCCCGCTCGAGCCGTTTGGCGAAGCGACCACGGCAGCGCTGACGGCGCTCGATGATGATCAGGCGAGCCGCCTGATCTCGCGGGGCCTGGCCTATCGCTCTGATTTCGATGCCGGCAATGGCTGGGAATCCGAGCTGATCCCGCTGTGGACGCTGCGCTCCACCTACAGCTGGGAAGCCACGTTCGAGCCGGGCATATCCGAGGTGCTCCATACCTATCGACCCAGCGTCGGCGGCACGGTCGCGACCACGTTCATGCCGGTCAAGGGCGATGAGTTCTCCGAGGAGCGCTTCGCCGAATACGCCAAGAAATATTGCGTGGAGGACAATCTCGTTGCCACCCTGCGCAAAAAGGAAATCCAGCAGGATGGCTATACGTCCTATCCCTATGTCGAAAACTGGATTTCCTACATCTGGTCGACCGGCAATAACTGGTCCGGCCCGATCGGCAAGTTCACGCTGACCGTCGACAAGGGCGAGGTGGACAATCTCGTTTCCTTCTGCGGCGAGGGCGTCAAGAAGATTGGCCCGACCACTTTCCAGATGACGGCCGAGGACTGGTTCCCGCCCTGGGATCAGGAACTCGAAATCCTGCTGCTCAAGCCGGTCGACTGGTTCGACGAATAATCGGTCGCGCCTCGGCGAGACCTCTCATTCCATTTTGCAAACGGAGGCCCCCGCATCTGCGGGGCCTGGCATTTTGACCCAAGACAAGCTCTCCATCCGCCCCGCCGTCGCCAGCGATGCCGACACGATCGTCCATTTCATCCGCGAGCTGGCCGATTATGAAAAGCTGCTCCACGAGGTGAAGATCACCGCGGCCGATATCGCGCGCGATCTCTTCGGTGCCGAACCCAAGGTGTTTTGCGAGATCGCCGAGTGGGATGGCCAGCCGGTGGGGTTTGCGCTCTGGTTCTACACCTATTCCACCTTCCAGGGCCGACACGGCATCTGGCTGGAGGACCTCTATGTCCAGCCCGACCAGCGGGGCAGGGGTATCGGTAAATCCCTCCTCCGGCATCTAGCCCAGCGCTGCGTCGCCGAGGGGCTAGGGCGGTTCGAATGGTGGGTGCTGGACTGGAACGAGCCGTCCATTGCCTTTTACAAGAGCCAGGGCGGGGTCATGCAGGATGAGTGGACACGGGTCCGCGTCGAAGGCGATGATCTCGTCAAGCTCGGCACGCCCTCATAAGCCGACTGCCAGAATCGCCTGAACCCGAAAGCACCTCATGAGCCCCAGAATTTCCCTCATTGCCGCTGTCGCCCGCAACAATGTGATCGGGGCTGATCAGGACATCCCATGGCGCATTCCATCCGACTTCGCCTGGTTCAAGCGCCAGACCATGGGCAAGCCGATGATCATGGGTCGCAAGCAGTTCGAGACCTTTCCAAAACCCTTGCCCGGTCGCCCGCATATCGTGGTCACCCGCAGCACCGATTATGCCGCCGAGGGCGTCCACGTGGTCCACACCATCGATGATGCCGTGAAACTGGCCGAAAGACTGGCTGCAGAGGCGCAGGTGGATGAGATCATGGTCATCGGTGGCGGCAATCTCTACGCCCAGGCGATCGCGCAGGCCGACCGGCTTTACATCTCCCATGTCGATCTCGCGCCGGAGGGCGATGTGGTGTTTCCAGTGATCGATCCTTCAGTGTGGCGCCTTGTGGAAACCCCCGATGTCACGCCATCGGATAAGGATTCTGCTGCGTACAGGATCTGTATCTATGAGCGGCAGGATGCCAGGCCGCATTGATCGCACGGGCCGCTTGCCTATATATGGCTGAAACGACTTCTCGACAGAGCCGAAAGGAAAAAGATGCCTTGGGAGAATAATGGAGGCGGAGGTGGCCGCAATACTGGCGGTCCCTGGGGCCAGGCACCTGGTGGAGGTGGCGGCGGCCCGCGCCGTCCGGGCGGAAATACGCCCAATCTCGAGGACATTCTCAATCGCGGTCGCGACCAGTTCAAGGGCGGCGTTCCCGGTGGTCGGTGGGCGATCGTCGGCGGCGTACTCGCCATTCTCGCCTTCTGGGGCGTGAACTCGGTCTACACCATCAATCCGCAGGAAGTTGGCGTCGAGCTGCAGTTTGGTAAGCCAAAGCCCGAACTGTCCGGTCCGGGCCTGCATTTCATGCTCTGGCCGATCGAAAGCGTTGAACGCGCGACCACGACAGTCAACCAGACCCAGATCGGCAACTCGCCGACCGCCGGCCCACGCGGCCAGACCGGCAGCGACGGCCTGATGCTCTCGGGCGACCAGAACATCGTCAACGTCCAGTTCTCGGTCTTCTGGGCCATCAACGACCCCGTCGCTTACCTCTTCAACGTCCGCGACCAGGAATCAATGGTTCGCTACGCTGCAGAAAGCGCGATGCGCGAAGCCGTTGGCCGTCGTCCCGCACAGGACGTCTACTCGGACGACCGCTCGGGCATCCAGGCAGAAGTGATGCGCATTACGCTCGCCACGCTTGAAAGCTATGGCCTCGGCGTCTCGGTCAACCAGATTCTGATCGAAAATGCCGGCCCGCCGACGGAAGTGGTGGACGCCTTCAACGAAGTTCAGCGCGCCCGTCAGGACGAGACGCGTCTGCAGGAAGAAGCCCGCTCCTACGCCAATACCCTGCTGGGTAATGCGCGTGGTAGTGCTGCGGCCCTGCGCGAAGAAGCTGCCGCCTACACCAACCGCGTGGTGCAGGAAGCAACCGGTGAAGCTGGCCGTTTCAACGCCATCTACGCCGAATATGTCAACGCACCCGAAGTGACGCGCAAGCGCCTGTTCCTTGAAACAATGGAAGAGGTTCTGGGCGGGTCCGAGAAGGTTCTTATCGAGAATAGCGAGCAGGGTTCGGGGGTCATCCCCTATCTGCCGCTGCCCGAACTGCGCCCCGGCGCTAGAACCTCGACGGGGAACTGAGCATGACCAATCGTCTCTATATCATCGGCGCGGCCATTCTCGTCGCCATCTACATCTTCTTCTCCTCGCTCTACGTCGTCGACGAGCGCGAGCAGGCCATTGTCACGCGCTTCGGCCAGATCACCGACGTGCGCACGGAGCCGGGCATCTACTTCAAGATCCCGACCGACTTCGTCGACACGGTCCAGATCATCGAAGACCGTCTGCTGCGCTATGACATCGCCAATATGCGCGTTCAGGTCTCGGGCAACGCCTTCTATCAGGTCGACGCCTTCCTGACCTACCGCATCTCCAATGCGCGCCTGTTCCGCGAACGCGCCACCGGCCAGCTGTCGGTTGCTGAAGCCCGTATCGGCGCCAGCCTGGATGCTGCTCTCCGCCAGGTCTATGGTCTGCGTGAATTCAACGCGGCCCTGTCGGACCAGCGCGCCCAGATGATGCAGGAAACCCGTGACCTCATCCGTCCGGACCTTGCAGAACTCGGTATCGATGTCGTCGACGTGCGTATCCTGCGCACCGATCTCGACGCAGACGTCTCGGCCACGACCTTCGAGCGTATGCGCGCCGAACGTCTCGCCGAAGCCGCACTGCTCCGTGCTCGTGGTCAGGAACAGGCACAGAGTCTGCGCGCTATCGCCGATCGTCAGTCGGTTGAAATCGTCGCCGCGGCAACCCGCGATGCCGAGCTCATCCGCGGTCAGGGCGACGCCGAGCGGAACCGCATCTTCGCTCAGGCCTATGGCCAGGACGCAGAGTTCTTCGAGTTCTACCGCTCGATGCAGTCCTACCGCGCGGCGCTGGCCAACACCGGCACCACCATGGTCCTCTCGCCCGATAGCGAATTCTTCCGCTACTTCGGTTCGGGCGGCTCCATCCCGGCCGCCAATCCGAACCTGGCCCCGCCGGCTGCTCCGGTCGTCGTGCCGGAACTGCCGACCAGCGATGGCCCGGCTCTCGACGGCCTCGGTATCGAGGAAAGCGTTGCGCCCAGCCTGACGCTCGAAGACGGCTCCGAGCTGGTTCCGACCATCGGCACCGAAGCTCCGCCTCCGGTCGAGGCACCGGTCACTGAAGCTCCGGCGCCTGCCGAAGCACCGGCCACCGAAACGCCCGCTCCCGCCGCTCAGTAAGCGCGCCACGAGCGACACACAAAAAGGGCCGACCCGGATCTCCGGGTCGGCCCTTTTTCATTGTTGTCACTATCGCTGTTTTGCCGCTCTCGATGCTAACAGTCTGCTAACCAAGTCTGACCGATCAGGCACTGATCTGTCACCGATGCGTGCCGCCTTACCGCACGAAATCGTCGTCCGGATAGCCCTGCAGATAGAGCAGCGCGGTCAGGTCGCCATGGTCGATCCGCACGCCAGCTTCCGCCGCAACGGCGGGCTTGGCATGCAGCGCCACGCCGAAACCGGCGACGCGGATCATGTCGAGATCATTGGCGCCATCGCCGACGGCAATGGTCAGGCTGGGATCAACGCCGCGTTCTGCCGCCAGCGCCAAGAGCCTCTCGCGCTTGGTGTTTTTGTCGACGATGGGCTTTGTCACCGTGCCGGTCAGCACATCACCATCGAACTCCAGCACATTGGCGATGGCCTCGTCGAAGCCGATGCGCTTGCCAAAATAGTCCGCAAAGAAGGTAAAGCCGCCCGAGACCAGCGAGGTGTAGGCGCCATAGGCCTTCATGGTCTGCACCAGCGCCCGGCCGCCCGGCGCCAGCGTAATCGCCTCGCGCCGCACTTCCTCGATCACCGAACGCTCAAGCCCCTTGAGGAGGGCCACCCGGGTATCCAGAGCCTCGCCGAAGTCGAGCTCGCCGCGCATCGCCCGGTCGGTGATCTCAGCCACCTGGTCCTTCAAGCCCAACGCCGCGGCCAGCTCGTCGATGCACTCCTGCTCGATCATGGTGGAGTCCATGTCGGCCACGAGGATCAGCTTCTTGCGCCCTTCGCTGGGGATCAGATTGGCGTCGACACTCTTGGTGCCGATAATATCGCGGGCGATTTGAAGGGCTTGCGGGGCGGTGGGTTCGTGAATTTCGCAGGCAACGCCGTGGTTCAACCAGTTGAGTTCTCCGCCGGTTTGCTGCACCACTGCGGCAGCAAGCGCGGCATCCAGTTCGGGGTCGGCAGGATTGGCAATAAGGCTCAGGACCGGCATGACGACAGGTACTTTCGGGGGATCATGGTGAACACGCAAAGGCGTGCCGTCCTGATAGCGGGTCCGACTGCCAGCGGCAAGTCGGCCCTGGCGCTCGCGCGCGCTCAGGAGGGGCAGGGGCTCATCGTCAATGCCGACGCCATGCAGATCTACGACACGCTGCGCGTCGTCACCGCCCGCCCCAGCGTCGAAGACGAGCTCCTCGCCGAGCACCGGCTCTATGGTTCGGTCCCGGCCGGTCATCGCTTCTCGACCGGCCAGTGGCTGACGGCCGTCGCCGAAATCCTGTCCGCCACCGATCCCGCCCGCGAGGTCATTTTCGTCGGCGGTACGGGGCTTTACTTCGATGCCCTCACAAAGGGATTCGCAGATGTCCCCGCCATTCCCGAGGCGGTTACACTGGCGGTTCAGGATGAGGTTTCGGCATTGGACCACGAGGGACGCATGGCATTGCTGCAGAGAGAGGACCCGGAGACGGCCGCACGTCTCGGCGTCGCCGATCCGCAGCGCGTCATCCGTGCGCTCGCTGTCAAACGTGCCACCGGCAAGACGCTGTCCGATTTTCAGGGCGCGGAGCAGCCGGCGTTGCTTGCTGATTGGGCCGTCGAGCGCGTTGTGCTGGCGCCGGAGCGTCAAATCCTCCGGGACCGGATTACTCGGCGCTTTGCCGCGATGTTTGAAAATGGCGCTGTCGAAGAGGTCGAGGCGCTTCTCGCCCAGAAGCTTGATCCGTCGCTGCCGGCAATGAAAGCCATCGGCGTTCCGGAGATTTCCGGCTGGCTCGCCGGCACGCTGTCGCGTGAGGACGCCATTCGCCTCGCTACCACGGCCACCCACCAATACGCCAAGCGGCAGGGCACATGGTTCCGCAACCGCATGGGCGACTGGCCGCGACTGGGCCTCGAAGGACAGCCTCTCCCAGGCTAGTGCGTTGATAAGTCAGAAGAAACTTCTGACTTATCCACCTTTCCCGCTTATCCCGCGAGCGGCTTGCGCATGCGCTCGAGCAGCCCGATCCGATCGCGCATGACAAAGCGGATGACCAGGACCACGGCGGCAAAGGTCAGCCCTGCCGCCAGCCCGATCCAGATGCCGGTGCCGCCCCAATCGGCCACAAAACCAAGCACATAGGCGATCGGCAGGCCGACGCCCCAATAGCCGACAATGGCGAGGATCATCGGGATCTTCGTGTCGCTCATGCCGCGCAGGGCATGGGCCGCAACCACCTGCGCGCCATCGGCCAGCTGGAACACGCCGGCCACGAGAAGGAAGGTCGTCGCCAGACCCAGTGCCTTGGCATTGGCCTCAACATTCGGGTCGAGGAAAATGCGGACGATATCGGGTGCAAATGCCAAAAAGGCGATGCAGGACAGGACCATGAAGCCGGTCCCCATCACCAGCGAGACATAGCCGGCCTTGCGAATGCCCTCGGCATCCCCCCGGCCATAGGCCCGGCCAACGCGCACGGTGGCGGCAATGCCCAGCCCCAGCGGCACCATGAAGGCGATGGAGGCGCACTGGAGCGCCACGGCGTGGGCCGCGACTTCGTCGGTGCCGATCCGCCCCATCAACAAGGCGGCTGCGGTAAAGAGGCCAACTTCGGCGACCACAGTCAGGCCGATCGGCGTGCCGATGCGGAAGATCTCGCGGAAGCGGGCCCAGTCGGGCTTCCAGAACCGCACAAGCACATGGAAACGCTTCAGTTTCTTGTGGCGCACGACGTAGATCATCATCGCCAGGAACATGACGATATTGCTCGTCAGCGTGGCAATGCCCGCGCCGCGCAGCTCGAGCCGCGGAAAGCCGAAATGCCCGAAGATCAGCGTATAGGCGATGAGGGCGTTGACCAGCACACCCAGCACGGTGATCACGAGGATCGCTCTTGTCGCATCAAAGGCGGAGAGCATGGAGCGGAAAGCAATGATCCCCAGAGCCGGGAACAGCGACCAGGCGGCGATCTGGATGAACTGGTCGGCCAGCTCCGTCGCCACCGGATCCTGCCCAAGCGCCAGGTAAAGTGGCTTTATCTGCAAGACCATAGGCACAAGGATGGCGCCGAGCAGGATGGCGGCCCAGCAGCCCTGCCGCACGATCCGGCGCACCGCCTTGATGTCGCGGGCGCCGCGCGCCTGGGCCACCAGGGGCGCTACAGCCCCGACAATGCCCACACCGCCGACAAGGAAGGGCGTGAGGAAACTGGTCGCCAGTGTAGCGGCCGCAAGATAGGTCGAGCCGAGCCAGCCGAGCAGAATCACATCGGTCGTATGCAGCGCGTTCTGCGCCAGCTGGGCAATCACCAGTGGCCAGGCCAGCGCAAAAGTCTCTTTGAATTCAGTGGCCCAACCGTTGGAAACTGGCATTTCTTTGCCGGTGTCGGTCGTTGTCGGCGCGACATCTTCAATCATTGTCGTTTCCCATGCTCGCCGTCATGCTCTAGTCCAAACTTTCCCGGCAGGGAAGGACAGCGAGAATGACGCAGTGAGGACCGCGATGATCGAACGCCTGATAATTTGCCTCGGCGGGGTGTTTGGAGCCGTTGGCGTGGCAACGGCCGCCATGGCCTCGCATGGCGAAAATCCCCGAAATCTCGCGGCCATTTCCGCGATATGCCTCGCCCATGGCCCGGCGCTCCTGGCCCTCGGTCTGGCGCGGCGGGGCAGGGGGCTGGACGCCGCAGCGTTAATCCTCGCCGTTGGTACACTGGTCTTTGTCGGCGATCTGGCGCTGCGCGAATATTTCGGTCAGGCGCTTTTCCCCGGCGCGGCCCCTCTCGGCGGCGGGACGATGATGATCGGCTGGGGAGCAATCGTGTTCTGGGGGCTCTTCGCCAAATTCGTCCGCATTTGACTCGAATAAATCTTAACGCAGGCCGGAACCAATCCCGTTCTGGAGCATTTTTCCGGCAATATCTCAGTGGAGGGTTACATGCACAAGATTCTGATCATCGCCGCAACGGCGCTTTCGATGGCAGCTTGCACGTCAACGCAGCAGGGTGCCACCGTAGGCGCCGTGGGCGGTGCGATCGTTGGCGCCAGCGCAACCGGCGGTAATATTGTCGGCACCGCAGTCGGCGCCGGCATTGGTGGCGTTGTTGGCGCTGCCGCTGGTGACGTCCTTGGCCGCGTCGATGGCAGCAACGACCGTTGCGTCTATCGTCGTTCCAACGGCACCCAGTACATCGATACCTGCCCGCGCGGCTAACCCCACGAGCCGCATCGCCCCCTATGCGGCTCTGCGCCATACCCTTGGCGCCAACACCCGGCAAGGTTCGTCCTGCCGGGTGTTTTTGTGTCCGTCGTGCCTCACGCTGGTGACAGCCCAGCAATATTGGTCGTCGGCGGTGGACTCATCCCGCCGTGCCATGCGAGAGAGCGTCCAGACCTGCTATGGAGATGGCGTTGCTGCGCGATATTCTCAAGAATTGGAGCCCCATTGCCGAGACGCGCCAGGCGTTGCGCCAGGCCGGGGCTTTGCCCTATGCGATCGTCGACGGCCGGGTGGCGTTCCTGCTCATCACATCGCGCCGCAGCGGCAAGTGGATTTTTCCCAAGGGTGCCATTGAGCCCGAGACCACGCCCTGGGACAGCGCTGCCATGGAAGCGCTCGAGGAAGCCGGCGTGTCTGGCGAGATCGCGACGACGCCCATCGGCAGCTACCGCACGGGCATCGGTTCGGATGGCGCAAGCCTCGTCGATGTGGATCTTTATCCGCTCAAGGTGACCCAGCAGCACGACACCTGGCGCGAAGATGGCCAGCGTCTGCGGCACTGGGCAACGGTTTCCGAAGCCCAGCGCCTTCTTGCCGATCGCTCGCTGGCGCGGTTGGCTGTGCGCCTGAACGCACAGCTTCTCGGCACTAGCCGATAATCAGGGTCAGGCCCAGGAACAGCAGGCCGGAGAGAATAGCCGAGGCCGGAACCGTCACCACCCAGGCTGCAGCAATGCTGTAGACGTGGTGACGCCGGACCAGCAGGCGGCTCTCAGCTTTACGGGCATTTGCAAGCGCATCTTCCGGTGTCGCATTAAGCTGGCTGGAGTCGACGAACTTGGCGTTCACCGGCACGGCCGTGCCTTCCATGTCGCGCCGCGAATAATATTCACGCAGGAAGCCGACACCGAACACAGCGCCCACGGCGATGTGCGTGGACGACACCGGCATGCCGAGGGCCGAAGCGACCAGCACCGTAATTGCTGCTGACAGGGCGGCGCAGAATGCCCGGATTTCATTGAGCTTGGTGATCTGCTCGCCGACCGTGCGGATGAGACGCGGCCCGAAGAGAGCGAGTCCTAGGGAGATACCCACCGCACCGATCGCCAGAACCCAGAAGGGCAGGCTGATGCCAGCGGCCTGGCCGTGGCCGGTCTCAATGGCGCTGACAATGGCAGCGAAGGGGCCGATGGCGTTGGCAACGTCATTGGCACCATGGGCAAAGGACAGCAGCGCAGCCGAGATAATCAGGGGCAGGCGGAAGAGGGTGGCGATGTGCTTCTTCCGGTTCTCCATATGCAGCGACTGCTTGCGCACCCACGGCATGGCGACGATCCACCCAAGTGCGGCGAAGGCGAGGCCGAGCAGACCAGTGGTCAGCAAGTCCGGCTTCCACACACGGCTCAGGCCCTTGGTGGCCAGATACATGGCGAAGACGCCGGTCATGATGGCCACGAAGATCGGCACCCAGACGAGCGCAGCCGAAATCTTGTCGATACGGTTGGTTATGGTGGCCATGATGATCGCCAGCAGGGCCGCAGCGGCGATTGCGCCGAGAACGGGCGAGATCACCCAGCTGGCGGCGATGGCGCCGATCATCGGCCAGTTGACGATGCCGAAACCGGCCGAGGCAATGCCGGCACCGACCACGCCACCGACCACGGCGTGGGTGGTCGAGACGGGTGCACCGATAAAGGTGGCAAGGTTCACCCACAGCGCCGAGGCGAGCAGGGCCGCCATCATCACCATGATAAAGGTCGAGGCTTCGATCTCGGGCGTTGTCAGCAGGTCGCGGGCGACGGTGTTGACGACGTCGCCACCGGCGAGCAGCGCACCGGCCGCTTCGAAGATGCCTGCGATGACAAGCGCGCCACCCATGCTGATGGCGCGTGAGCCCACGGCAGGGCCCATGTTGTTGGCGACGTCATTGGCGCCGACATTGAGCGCCATGTAGCCGGCGATGATAGCGCCGATAACGACGATGTAGCTTGTCGGACCTTGTCCGACCGAAAAACTTGCCCACACCGCGGCAAGAAGCAGGAACACCAAGGCGATGCCTGGTGCGGCCAAGGACCGGCTCAGATTATGGGTGGCTGTTTCGAGACCGGTTACCCTCTGCAGGTCCTTGTCCAGCGCGCTTTTACTCATGTCACCAAACCGTCATGAAATCTGCTGATGCCCATAGCACTGTCTCGCGCCGAGGCCACCTGTTTTGCGGGCGCTTCTGCACTCCCTCAACGCTTTTCCGGCGCGATAGAGGCGCGATGGGCACGCATGTTGGCAATTTCGGCTCATTCAGCGGGTGTCGAGGGCTGTTCCGGCCATCCGCGCCCTTGACGAATGCTTCGGCTTGATCCTATCAATACGCGTCTTTGAATTTGGAGAGGTCCCGTGCGGGCACTCATTCTCGTAGTAGGTAGGCGCATCGGCAACGTGGGGTAAAACCCCGCGCGATAGCTGGTGCGCCGAAAACAGGTCCCGAACGGGGCCTTTTTTATTGCCTTTTTTCCGCCGAGGCGGTCAGAAAGGCACCAACGAATGACAGGCCCGCCGCCATGGGCAACAGGACTTTAGGGAAGGGCTCGTAATGGCCGAGAAAATGACCGGCGCAGAGATGGTGATCCAGGCGCTGACGGATCAGGGTGTTGAACATATCTTCGGGTATCCCGGTGGCGCGGCTCTGCCGATCTATGACGCCATGTTCCAGCAGGATTTTGTGAAGCACATTCTGGTCCGCCACGAGCAGGGCGCGACCCATATGGCCGAAGGCTATGCGCGCTCCACCGGCAAGCCGGGTGTGGTGCTGGTGACCTCGGGCCCGGGCGCGACAAATGCCGTCACTGGTCTCACCGACGCGCTGATGGACTCCATCCCGCTCGTCTGCATCACCGCCCAGGTGCCCACCACGCTGATCGGCTCGGACGCGTTCCAGGAATGCGACACGGTCGGCATCACGCGCAGCTGCACCAAGTACAATTATCTGGTCAAGCGCGTCGAAGACCTGCCACGCATCATGCACGAGGCGTTCCACATTGCCACGACCGGCCGTCCCGGCCCGGTGGTCATCGATATCCCCAAGGACGTGCAGTTCGCGCTTGGCGACTACTACACGCCAGACCTTGATACCCTGCGCCACCAGAGCTACCGCCCGCAGATGGATGGCGACGCTGCTGCCATCGAGGCTGCCGTCGACCTGATGCTCAAGGCAGAACGCCCGGTCTTCTATACCGGCGGCGGCGTGATCAACGCCGGCCCGGCAGCGGCCGAGCATCTGCGTGAGCTGGCAGCCCTCACCGGCTTCCCGGTGACATCCACCCTCATGGGCCTCGGCGCTTTCCCCGCCTCCAATCCGCAGTGGCTGGGCATGCTGGGCATGCACGGCACATATGAAGCCAATTGGGCGATGCATGATTGCGACGTCATGATCAATATCGGTGCGCGCTTCGACGACCGCATCACCGGTCGCATCGACGCCTTCTCGCCCCATAGCCGCAAGATCCACGTCGATATCGACCCGTCCTCGATCAACAAGGTCGTGCGCGTCGACGTGCCGATCATTGGCGACAGCGAGCGCGTTCTGGCCGAGATGGTCCGCATCTGGCGCAGCAAGACCAATCAGCCCCGCACCGAGGCCATCGCGCCGTGGTGGGAGCAGATTGCCAAGTGGCGTGCGGTCAATTCGCTCGGCTACAAGAACTCCGACACCACCATCAAGCCGCAATATGCGATCGAGCGCCTCTATGAGGCGACCAAGAAGCAGGGCAAGGAGGTGTATATCACCACCGAAGTCGGCCAGCACCAGATGTGGGCCGCCCAGCACTTCCACTTCGATCAGCCTAACCGCTGGATGACCTCGGGTGGCCTGGGCACCATGGGCTATGGCCTGCCGGCCGCGGTCGGCGTGCAGGTTGCCCATCCCGACGCGCTGGTGATCGACATCGCCGGTGAAGCTTCGGTGCAGATGACCATGCAGGAGCTGTCGACGGCGGTGCAGTATCGCCTGCCGATCAAGATCTTCATCCTCAACAATGAGCGCATGGGCATGGTCCGCCAGTGGCAGGACCTGCTGCACGGCTCGCGCTATGCGCATTCCTATTCGGAATCGCTGCCCGATTTCGTCAAGCTGGCCGAGGCCTATGGTGCCAAGGGCATCAAGTGCGACAGCCCGACCGAGCTCGACGCCGCCATTGCCGAAATGCTCGACTATGATGGCCCGGTGGTCTTCGACGTGCTCGTCGAAAAGGACGAGAACTGCCTGCCCATGATCCCCTCGGGCAAGCCGCACAATGAAATCATCCTGCCCGACACAGCCAATATCGGGGACATCATCGACGAGAAGGGACGGCAGCTGGTTTAAGCCGGTTGCGGAGGTAAGCAGACATGAACGCACATATGCAGCCCACCGGTTCGGCCTATTTCCTGACCAAGGAAACCCAGGAAACCGAACGCCACACCCTTTCCGTGCTCGTCGACAATGAGCCGGGCATCCTCGCCCGCGTCGTGGGCCTTTTCTCGGCCCGCGGCTACAATATCGAAAGCCTGACGGTCAGCGAGACCGAACACGGCCGTCGACTTAGCCGCATCACGGTTGTCGTTATCGCCACGCCAAAAACCCTCGTGCAGATCAAGCTGCAGCTCGAGCGCCTTGTGCCCGTGCACCGCGTGCACGATCTCACGGCCGAAGGCAATTTTGTCGAGCGTGAACTGGCCCTGATCAAGGTGAAGGGTTCGGGCGAGCATCGCGCCGAAACCCTGCGTCTCGCCGACGCTTTCCGTGCCCATATCGTCGATGCGACCGTCGAGAGCTTCGTCTTTGAAGTGACCGGCAAGCCAGACAAGATCGACAGCTTTATCGCCCTGATGTCGCCGCTCGGTCTCGTCGAAGTGGTGCGGACCGGCCTTGCCGCCATCGGCCGCGGCCCGGCGAGCATGTAGTCACCGGCGCGTTTGCGTTGAAACCAAAAGGATAGATTGGGCGAACCGCCCAGTCTGGTGTATGGCAGGGCCGACCAAATCGGGGCCCCGCCATGACTCTTCTCTCCGTCAATCTCAATGCCGTCGCCCAGCTGCGCAATCGGCGCGATCTGCCGTGGCCCAGTGTGACCGGGATTGCCCGCGTGGTCCTCGATGCCGGGGCGAGCGGCATCACCATCCACCCCCGTCCAGACGAACGACACATCCGGCGCACTGATGTGTATGAGCTCTCGGCCCTGCTGCGCGCCGACTATCCGTCCGCCGAATTCAATATTGAAGGCTATCCCAGCGAGGATTTTCTGGCGCTGGTTGATGCGGTGAACCCCGAGCAGGTGACCCTCGTCCCCGATGATCCGGCACAGGCGACATCCGATCACGGCTGGCCGTTTGCGGAGCAGGGCAATTTCCTGCGTGACGTGGTCCAGCGTCTGGCGCGTCCGGGCCGCCGTATTTCGCTGTTCTGCGATCCTGATGCGGGCGCGGCTGGCGTTGCGGCAGCCAAGGCCACGGGTGCGGATCGGATCGAGCTGTTCACCGGCCCCTATGGGGCCTGCTTCGATGATCCGGCCCGCGCTGAGCGCGAGCTGGCGGATCTCGCAGAGACATGCCGGGCGGCGCTTGATATCGGGCTCGGCGTCAATGCCGGCCATGACCTGACGCTCGAGAACCTGCCTGCGTTTCAGGAGAAGGTGCCGGGTGTGGCGGAAGTCTCGATCGGCCACGGCATTACGGCGGACGCCCTTCTTATCGGCTTTGCCGAGGCCACGCGCCGCTATCGGGAAGTGCTGGGCGGCTGACGCTTCCCTGTTTGGGAAAAGCCCCGCGCCCAGCACAACTTGCCGATCAATCGGTGAAGGTGAACTCCGAGAGCTCGCACACATTGTTGTCGCCGGAAGTCACTTCGTCACCGTCGTCAAACACAGCGCGGAAATCGTATTTGCAGTAGCCCGAGCCGTCGTCGATGTTGATCATGACGCTGTCGCCGGAGCCCAGAACGTCGCTGCCCAGAATATCCTCTTCCCAGGACTGGGTGCCGGTGCTGGAGGCGTAGAACTCGACGATGACGTAGGAGGTGTCATTCACGATGCGCACCTTGCGGTCGAGCGCAGCCGCGTGGATCGTGCCGATGCTGAGCACAGCAAGCGCCAGCGCGGTCGAGATGATTTTCATGTTAGTCCCTCAGTTTTTCATTAAGATACTGGGAGTAAACAGAAAAAAATGACACGGTCATTATCCCGCCTTGCCGATCCACAGATTGTTGCCTCTGGTTGAACACTGCGTCTCAGAACGCTGTCCGATCACGCCTCAGTAACGGTGAAAATCCCCCGAAACATCCGAAATCCTTTGATTTCCGATAATTACATTGGTGTGCCTATGTCACTCCGGTGTCCCTGAAGGACATAAAGGTTCCCTCTTGAGCAAATCGATTGCAGGCACATATATCGCCTCAGTTACGATTTGTTACCAAGGAGGGCACCCAGATGTCCAAGCTCAAAGTCGGCGTCATCATCTCTTCCACCCGTCCCACCCGCTTCGGCGAAGTCCCCGCCAAGTGGATCCTCGAGAAGGCCAATGCGCGCCCCGAGATCGAGGCAGAGATCGTTGACCTCCGTGATTTCGACCTGCCGTTCTTCGACGAAGCCGCGTCCAACGCCTGGATGCCTTCGCAGAACCCCAATGCTGTAAAGTGGCAGAACAAGGTCGGCGAATTCGACGCCTTCATTTTTGTCGTCGCTGAATACAACCGCGCCATCACCGGTGCGCTGAAGAACGCTCTCGACCAGGCTTATGTCGAGTGGACCAAGAAGGCGTTCGGCGCTGTCGGCTATGGTTCGGTCGGTGCTGCCCGCGCCATCGAAAACCTGCGCACCATCGGTGTCGAGCTGCAGATGGCTTCGACCCGTTCGGCCGTTCATATCGCCGGCGCAGACTTCGTCTCCGTGCACCCTGGCTTTGGTGGCACCAAGTCGCTGAACGACCTTGAAGGCTCGATCGGCAACTCGACCAAGGACATGCTGGACCAGCTGATCTGGTGGGGCAATGCGACCAAGGCTGCCCGCAACGCCGAAGCCGACGTCGCCCAGGCTGCTGAATAAGTTCGAAGGCCCAACAGTCTTCGTTTACCTGGCAGGGGTCGTTCCGGAAGGAGCGGCCCCTGACTGGTTTGAACCAATCGCTTCTCGGAGTATTGTGTGTGGTGGGGCGCGGGTGTATAGCGGCGCCCGCCTTAGCAACAGAGAGCCCCGCTTCTGATGACGCGTTCGAATACGTCCGGCCCGGAGGCCGGGGCGTTAGCGACCGACCAGGCCAGCCACGCAAAGTCCAATCTGCCCATCCTCACTCTGGGGGCTATCGGTGTCGTCTACGGCGATATCGGCACCAGTCCGATTTACGCCTTCCGCCAGGCCATGCATATCCGGCCCGGGGCAGCGTCGTCGCATCTCGAGATACTCGGGCTGCTCTCGCTCATTGTCTGGGCACTGACCCTCACCGTCGCGGTGAAATACGTCTTCTTCGTCACCCGCGCCGACAATAATGGCGAAGGCGGCACGCTGTCGTTGATGGCGCTGGCCCGAAAAACCTTTGCGAACCCGCCGATCTGGATCACCGTTCTCGGCGTTCTGGGGGCCGCGCTGTTCTTCGGCGATGCTATCATCACGCCCGCCATCTCGGTGCTGTCAGCGGTTGAGGGACTTGATCTCGTGGCCCCCGGCATGGGGCGCTGGGTCGTGCCGATCACCCTTGTGCTGATCGTCGGCATCTTTGCGGTCCAGCGCTTCGGCACCGCCAAGGTGTCCATCGTCTTCGGCCCCGTCACCGCCATCTGGTTCCTCACCCTGGGCATTTCCGGGCTCTTTCATATCATCGACTATCCAGGTGTGCTTTGGGCGCTCAATCCGCTTCTCGGGGTCCAGTTCCTTGTCGACCATTTCGCCATCGCCTTTGTGGTCATGGGCGCGATCTTCCTCGCCGTCACCGGGGCTGAGGCGCTCTACGTCGATCTCGGCCATTTTGGGCGCAAGCCGATCGTTCTAGCCTGGTTCGGCCTGGTCTTCCCCTGCCTGCTGCTCAATTATTTCGGGCAGGGCGCCTATGTGCTCGAGCGCGGCATCGAGAATGTCGGCAGTCCGTTCTTCGAGATGCAGCCGCAATGGGCGCTGCTGCCCTTTGTCATTCTGGCGACCTGCGCCACCATCATCGCCAGCCAGGCTGTCATCACCGGCACGTTCAGCCTCGCCCAACAGGCCATCGCGCTCAACATGCTGCCCCGCATGGTGGTCCAGCACACATCCGAAACCCAGAGCGGGCAAATCTACATGCCCCAGATCAACGCCATGCTGATGCTCGGCGTGCTGGTTCTGGTGGTTGTTTTCGGCAGCTCCGCGGCGCTCTCGAACGCTTATGGCATCGCCGTATCGGGCGTCATGGGGGTCACGCTGGCGCTTCTCGTCGTCGTCATGTGGCGCAACTGGAAGTGGCCACCCATTGCGGTGGTGCTGTTCGGCCTCGTCTTCCTCATCATCGACGGCACCTTCTTTGCCGCCAATGCCGCAAAACTCTTCCAGGGTGGCTGGGTGCCGGCAGCGGTTGCCGTCGTGGTGGCACTCGTCATGTGGAGCTGGATGGCCGGCCGCCGCCGCCTCTCGGACAAGACCCGTCGTGATGAAGTGCCGCTGCAGTTCCTCGTCGATAATCTCGCTCGCAAGAAGCCGACGACCGTGCCGGGCACGGCCATCTTCCTCACCAGCGATATCGAGGGCGCGCCAACGGCGCTGCTGCACAGTCTCAAGCATTACAAGGTGCTGCATGAGCAGAACGTCATCCTCACCGTGCGGACCTCGGTCTCGCCCCGCGTGCCGGACGACGAGAAGGTGACCATCGACGCCTACAACGAGCTGTTCTCACGCGTCATCGTCACCTTCGGCTACATGGAAACGCCTAATATCCCGAAGGCGCTGGTGCTGGCGCGAGAACTGGGGTGGAAGTTCGATATCATGTCGACCTCGTTCTTCCTCTCCCGACGTTCGCTGAAAATCGGCCAGAAAACCGGCCTCCTGCGGTTCTGGCAGGATCGCGTCTTCATCCGTCTGGCGCGCAATGCCAGCGACGCGACGGAATATTTCCATATCCCCACCGGACGCGTGGTGGAGATCGGCACGCAGGTGGTGATGTAGGCGGGCTTTTGCCTACTTCACCATGTCCGGGCAGACATATGGCACCTCGGCCGGCGCGAACCGTTGCTCAAGCACTTCCGCGCCGAGCTTGAGATTGAGCACAAGCTCGGTCTCGGAGAGAGCGGCAATGTCGGCCGCAATGGTCATGCCGTATTCCTCCCAGGAGATCTCGCTCTCGGAGACCTGCTGCCAGCGCGAGAGCCGGTAGGTCTCCCAGCAGCTGTCGGACACCAGCGTGCCGTCCTCGAGGAAGATATGCATGACCCCAGGAAGGCCGGAGTCGTCGTCCTGCCGCACCCACACCTTGTTGAGAAGCGGGGTGCGCGGTCTTCCCCTTCAACGCCTGGTTCTGCGCTGTCCTGAGCCATTGCAGGGCCTCCGGCAGCAAAGCCGCAGGCGGTGATCAGGGCCAGAATGGCGGCCTTGGTGTCCATGTCAGTCTCCTGCTCGTGTGGCGTCAAGCAAGCGCCGCCATCACGGCAAAAGTGGGATGGCGGCGTTCAGGGTTCTGTCAGGAAAGTCTAGCTGCGGATGCCCAGCACCTTGTCCCGGCCAACGACACGACGCGTCTGAATCGGCCAGAGTGAATAATCGTCTTCCAGCAAGCGGGCTGCGTGAGCCGCCCAATTGGGATCATCGAGCGCCCCACGGGCGAGGGCGATGAAGTCGGCCTCGCCATCGATCAGAATGCGTTCAGCCTCGTGGATGTCGCCGAGGAGCCCGACAGCCATGGTCGGGATGTCGGCGCCGTCGCGGACCGCCTTGGCGAAGGGGACCTGATAGCCCGCCGCCGAAACGATCTGCCCTTGTGCAAACCCGCCGCTGGAGCAGTCGATGGCGTCAACGCCACGCGCCTTGAGTTCGCGCGCGAGCACGACGCTGTCCTCGACAGTCCAGCCGCCCTCGGCATTGTCACTGACCGAAAGCCGGGCGAGCAGGGGCTTTTCGGCCGGCCAGACTGCGCGGACGGCCTCTGTGACTTCCAGCACCAGCCGCATCCGGTTTTCAAGGCTGCCGCCATATTCATCGGTACGGAAATTGGCCAATGGCGACAGGAATTGGTTGAGGAGGTAACCATGGGCAGCGTGGATTTCGACAGTGTCGAAACCGGCCTTATCGGCGCGGCGCGCAGCGTCCACAAAGCCTTCGATCACGCGACGGATGCCTGCCTTGTCGAGCGCCGTCGGCACCTGGTAGTCGCTGTCATTGGGGTCATGGGACACGGCGCTCGGTGCAACCGGCGTCCAGTGCTCATAGCCGGCAGCCTTGCGCTGCTCTTCGGTCGCAAGGTCTTCCGGCCCGCGCCAGGACACGGAAGTCGAGGCCTTGCGGCCTGCATGGGCCAGCTGGATACCGGCCGCAGCGCCCTGGCTGTGGAGGAAATCCACGATACGGGCGAGGGGGGCGATATGCTCGTCCTTCCAGATGCCGAGGTCGCCATAGCTGATGCGCCCTTCCGGGACGACGCCGCTGGCCTCCAGAACAACAAGCCCGAACCCGCCCATGGCGAAGCGTCCGAGATGGACCATGTGCCAGTCATTCACGAAGCCGTCGATGGCAGAATACTGGCACATCGGCGCCACGACGGTGCGGTTGCGCAGGGTCAGATCGCGCAGGGCGATGGGGGAGAAAAGCTTTGTCATGAGGTCTCGCTGGGCGGTTGGGATGAAATACATGCACATCGGACAGTTCATCGGCAAGTGCCGATGAAGGAAAAGACAGGCGTTCGACGATAAACATTTGTGGTCATCGCGCCGGGCGGCATGGCACCGTGCCAATCGCTCGGCTAGGCTCGGGCGAGGAGATTGGGGGAGAAGACCATGAGCATCACGAGAGCGCGTTTCGCCGAGCTTGTCGGCCTTGCAGAGCCACAGATTTCCCTTCTGTCGCGTCGCGTCGAGGACATGGGCGACTATACGATCGAACACCTCCGTTTCCGTCTCGGTGAGGAGGAGGTGCGCGGCATTCTCACCCGGCCGACCAGAGAAGGTGGGCGCCGTCCGGCAATCCTCTACGGGCATTCTCACGGCGGGGGCTATGCCATCGGCGCGAGGGAACTTCTCGATGGCCGAGAATATCTCCTTGATCCGCTGGGGCCGGTCTTTGCCCGGGCCGGCTATGTCACTCTTTGCATCGACATGCCCATCTTCGGGCAGCGCGCCAGCGTCAGTGAAAGTTTTGCGGCCAAGGCGCTGCTTTGGCACGGCAAATCGCTGTTCGGTCAGATGCTGTCGGACCATGCTGCGGCGCTGACCTATCTCGCCGATCGCGGCGATGTCGACGCCAGCCGCATCGGCGCGTTCGGCATCTCGATGGGCTGCGCGCTGAGCTATTGGCTGGCCGCGCTCGATCCGCGCATTGCCGCTGTCGCTCATCTCTGCTGCTTTGCTGATTTCCGCACCATGATCGAGCTGGGCGCGCATGACGGCCACGGCATCTACCTCACCGTCCCGGGCCTCTTGAAGGAAACCGACTGCGGGGGGATTGCGGCTCTCGTCGCGCCGCGCCCGCAATTGGTCTGCATCGGCGAGGCCGACAATCTGACACCACCGGAAGCCGTCGCCCGCGCCTGGTCGGAGCTCGCACCTGCTTATGCGAACAATCCCGGGATGCTTGAGAAGATCAGCGAGCCCGATGTCGGACATCGGGAGACGGAGCGCATGCGGGAAGCTGTTCTGGCCTTCTTCGGCCGCCATCTCGCCGCTATCGACTGAGGGCTAGGCCTGATCGGTAGAGAGGGTCGTGGGATGGGAGTGGTCGCCCGCAGCATGGGTCGGCCGCGCCACGCCTGCGGCCCGGCCTGTCCGTGCGAGCAGGATCACCGGCAGAATGCCGATCAGCACCAGGATCAGCGCCGCCAGCGCCGCATCTTCATAGGTGCCGCGCGCCGCCTCGCCGTAAAGCAGCGTGGCCAGCGTTTCAAAATTCAGCGGCCGCAGCAAAAGGGTTGCCGGCAGTTCTTTCATGCAATCCACGAAGACCAGCAGGCCCGCGGCGACAATGGCGGTGCGCGAGAGCGGCAGGTGGATATGCAGCATTGTCCCGGTCGCGCTCTGGCCCAGCGTGCGCGACGCATGATCGAATGAGGGCGGGATGCGGCTGAGGCCTGCCTCGATGCCGCCGGTGGAAATGGCGAGGAAGCGCGCGGTGTAGGCGTAGACCAACGCAACGCCGGATCCCAGCAGCAGCAGGCCAGTCGACCAGCCAAAATTCGAGCGGAGAAAGCCGTCGAGCGTCCGGTCAAACGCCGCAACCGGCACGAGAATGCCAATGGCCAAGACAGTGCCTGGCACGGCGTAACCGAGCGTCGCGATACGGGCGAGCGCGGCGCTCAATCGACCCGGTCGTAACCGCCCGGCATAGGCGGTGGCAAAGCCGAGTACCAGCACCACCAGCATGGCAATGGCCGAAACGCTGACGGTGTTGATGGCGGCGCGCACCAGCGGCGCCGAGAGCCCGGCGAATTCGAGCCGTCTTACGGCCGCGACGATGAGATAAAGAGCCGGTCCGGCAAAACCGATGAGGATGGGCGTCAGGCCCAGCCCCAGGGCGATCAGCGCCTTCAGCCCCGTCAGTTTCTCCGGGGTCATGGCACGCGCCCGCTGCGCGTTGGAGGCGAACCGCTGGTTGCGCCGCGCCCAGCGCTCCATGACCAGAAGAGCGATCACGATGACCAGCATGGCGAGGGCAATCTGCGCCGCGCCGGCCAGATCGGTGCGCACGATCCAGGTCGTATAGACCGAGGCCGTCATGGTGCGGATGCCAAGGAACTGGGCCGCGCCGACGTCATTGAGCACTTCCATCAGCACCAGCGACACGCCGACGGCAATTGCCGGCCGCGCCAGGGGCAGGGCGACACGCCAGAACACGGCATTGCGGCTGACGCCCAGCGTGCGCGACACTTCTACCAGGTTGGCCGCCTGGGTGAGGAACATCGCCCGGGCGGTGAGATAGACATAGGGGTAGAGCACGAAGCCGAAGACAAGGATCGCGCCCCACATGGAGCGGATGTCGGGCAGGCGGAATTCTCGTGGGCTCGAATAGCCGAGGATATAGCGGATCGCCCCCTGCACCGGGCCGAGCGGGCTCAGAATGTCGAGATAGGCGTAGGCCATGATATAGGTCGGCACCGCCAGCGGCAGCAGCAGCGCCCATTCGATCACGCCGCGCCCCTTGAAATCATAGGCCGACACGATCCAGGCCGCCCCGGTGCCGACGCAGGTGGCGATGATGCCGGTGCCCACCAGCAGCACAGCCGTGTTCCAGGCCGATTGCGGCAGCACATGAACCAGCACATGGCCCCAGAGCGCGCCGGTGTCGGCGAAAGCCGTCAGCGCGATCGTTGCGATGGGCAAAAGCGCAAGGGCCGCGGCGGCAAGAGCCAGCGCGGTCCAGGGGTTGATGGCGATGTAGGGCCGACGCGCGGGGCGTCCCAAGGCAATCTGGCTCATGGGAAAAGTCTGCGGCGGGCGAACCCGCCGCAGTGTTGGTTCAATTGAAGGTGTCGAAATTGACTTCGTCGACCAGTTCGCTGGCGCGGGTCCGATAGGGCAGGACCTCGGTCAGGGCCATGCTGTCGGGCGTCAAGGTGCCGATGCCGGCGATGATCGGGTGCACTTCGGCCTTGGCGTTGACCGGGTGCTCGAAATTGGCTTCCGCATAGAGCTTCTGGGCTGGCTCGGAGACGAGATATTCGAGCAGCTTCACCGCCTCGTCACGGTGTGGCGCATGAGCAGCCACACCGGCGCCGGAGATGTTCACCAGCGTTCCACCATTCTCGAACGTGGGCAGGATTACCTTGATCGCATCGGCCCATGCCTTCTGCTCGTCGCCACCGGCGCCGCTGGTCATCAGCCCGTAATAATAGGAGTTGGCAATTGCGATGTCACAGATGCCGGCCGCGATGTCGCGGGCCCCGTCACGGTCCCCACCAGCGGCAACGCGGGCCTGATTGGCCTTGACCCCTTCGAGCCAGGTGCGGGCCTCTTCCTCGCCATGCTTGGCGATATAGGCCGCGATCATTGCCGTATTATAGGGGTGCTGACCCGAACGGATGCAGAGACGGCCACGCCATTGCTCATCGGCTAGCTGCTCATAGGTGATGGCGTCGAGATCGAGGTCCTTGGCGGCGTAGACAACGCGCGCCCGGCCAGAGAGGCCGAACCAGTTACCATCGGGATCACGCAGGGATTCCGGGACAGTTGCCTCGAGGATGTCGGACTGCACCGGCTGGGTCAGGCCGGCATTGACCAGGTCGATCAGCGCGCCGAAATCAACGGTCATCAGCAGATCGGCCGGGGAGCTTTCGCCCTCTGCCTTGACGCGCTCGATCAGCCCGTCCTGCAGGAATACGGTATTCACCTTCACACCGGTCTCGGTGGTGAACGCATCGAGGATGGGCTGGATCAGGCCCGGCTCGCGCGTGGTGTAGATATTGACCTCCTGGGCCAGCGCCGGCACAGCGCAGCCCAGAACCAAAAAGCTCGCGGCGCTCAGAATTCCTGCAATTCTTGTCAAAATAGTCTCCTCTTGGTGCACAGCATCAAGGGCAGCGGAGGCCTGTTTTCGCGCCCATACCGGCGCATTACTCATGCCTGACTTTTGAAGTCAAGTAATATTGACGCAGATTAGAACTGTTCTAACCTTTTGAATGTGCTGAACTATTTGGCCTATACTTGGCCTTTGGGTATAACGATGACGTCGCTTGGGTCCAGTCTGATGCTGACCGTTGCGCCGGGCTCTGCCTGGTGGCGGGCCGTGGTGCGCATCACCAGGGGGCGCGGCAGACCTGCGAGCTCAAGGCTCCATTCCTCGATCTCGCCCAGCAATTTACGCGAGAGGATCTTCGCCTCGACGCCGTCGCCGCCCATGCTGAGGGCGCGGGGCCGCACGAAGACATCCGCCGGTCCCGGCAGGGCTGGGGCAGATATCCGGCCAAGCGGGGTTTCCAGCCACTCTCCGTGGCGCTGCGAGGGCAGGTGATTGACCTGCGAGAAGAACCCGGCAGCATAGGCGGTGTGGGGCGTGGCATAGATCTCTTCGCCAGTGCCAGCCTCGATGACTTCACCGCGGTGCATCAGCACCACCTTGTCGCCGATCGCCAGTGCCTCTTCCGGGTCATGGGTGACGATAATGGCGGTGGTGCCCAGCCCGCGCAGCAGGGAGATGGTCTCAGCCCGGATATCGTCGCGCAGCCCGCGGTCGAGGTTGGAAAAGGGTTCGTCCATAAGAAGGATGCTGGGCCGGGGGGCGAGTGTGCGCGCCAGCGCAATGCGCTGCTGCTCACCGCCCGACAGCATATGCGGATAGCGATTGGCGAGCGGGCCAAGCCCCAGCCGCTCGATAATATCGTCAACCCGCGCTGCGGCCTCGCTCCGGCTGAGGTGTTTCAGCCCGAAGCCGATGTTCTGGCGCGCCGTCATATGCGGGAAGAGGGCATAGTCCTGCAGCATCAGCCCGACGCTGCGGTGCTCGGGCTCGACGAAGACGCCGTCGCCGCACACCTGTTCGCCGCCGAGGACGACGCTGCCACCGTCGATATCCTCGATGCCGGCGATCACGCGCAGCAGGGTAGACTTACCGCACCCCGAATGGCCGACGAGACAGACAATCTCGGCCGCATTGATGTCGAGCGAAACCGCGTTGAGCGCGGCGACCTTGCCGAAGCGGCGCGACACATCGCGGATGGAGAGAATTGGCGTGAGCTGTTGCATGGCGGAGTAGAGCCCCGCTTGTCCCCAATTTGTCAAGAAAGGCGATAGCCGCGCGCCCGTCCCGCAATGTGGGAGCGAGGCTCTGCCTGCGCGGCGGGAGACCCCAAGTCTGCCCGTGAATATCTGGGTGGACCGGACCAGTCGCCGCCTTCCCGGGCTTGTGTCGGGCCATTGCGTGTGCCCTCCTCGAGAGGACGCCTGAGGGGGAGTTTTCGTGGAACGCGGTGTATTTTTGGCCCTTTTGGCCTATGCCTTCTGGGCCTTTGCCGACGCATTGATCAAACAGCTTGGCAAGACCATCGGGGTGTTCGAGGTGGGCCTTGTGCTCACTAGTATCAGTCTCGGGACGGCGCTGGTGCTGAAGCCGCGCGAGGAGAAGGTGCGCGATGTGTTTCGCCTGCGCCATCCCTGGCTCATGCAGGGGATCGCGACCCTGCGCGTGATCTCCGGCGTGTCGCTGACCTATGCTTTCATGACGCTGCCATTGGCAGAAGCCTATTCGCTGGGCTTCCTCATTCCGGCAACCAGCACCATCCTCTCGGTGATCTTTCTCAAGGAGGATGTCCGCGCAGAGCGCTGGCTCTTCATCGCGATCAGTTTTGCCGGGGTTCTGCTGGTGGTGCGACCGGGGTTCGGCGAACTGCAATGGGGGCATCTGGCAATGGTCGCCTGCGTCGTCGCGCATGCCGCATCCTCGGCACTCACCCGCTTCGTCTCCAGCAACGAGCGGCGGATCAGCCTCCTTATCGTGCCACCGATCTATACCGTCGCCTTCAATCTGCTGATGGTCCTGATCCTCGGTTTCCAGGTGCCAAATCTCACCGAGGCTGCGCTGATGGTGGCCTGTGGTGTGTTCGGCGGCGTCGGCTCGGTGCTCTATATCAACGCCATCTCCACGGCCCCGGTCAGCAGGGTCGAGCCAATGAATTACAGCCAGATCGTCTGGGCCCTGGTGCTGGGTGCGTTCTTCTTTGGCGAGATCCCCGACACGCTGGCGATCGTGGGCATGGTGGTCGTCGTGCTCGGGGGCATAGGCGCCATCTATGCCGACAATCTCAGAGCGCGATGGAGCCGCCTCCGGGCCGTGTAAGCGGATCAGCCTGGACGCGGCGCCTTCAAAAACAAAGATCCCCGCTCTCGCGGGGATCACAGTATTCAGCGCTGAAGCTCTCGGTCAGCCGAAATTGGCCAAGTCCTGCACGCCGCGGTGGAAGCGGGCGAGCTTGGCGTAAAAATCCTCGAGAATGTAGCGGATGTCGATCGAGTCATAGACCTTGATCGGACGGTTCTGCCCGTTGTGGATGTAATGCATGTGTGGGCTGAACTCGGGCGCCGGACGCCACTCGTAGGTGCCGCCCATCGGGTTGAGGATCACCGACAGCGATGGCGTATCGCCGAGCGAACGGTGCTCGATCGGGCCCTGATGCACGCGAAGGTTCCAGTCGATCAGCTGGTCGACGAGATATTTGCCGATCGGCCCCTTGTCCTCGCAGCGCTCCTGCAATTCGGCATAGCTCACCGACATCATGCGATAGACGGTGGACGGGATCTGCCAGACCTGAACGTTGGAGCGCATCACCACATTGGCGGCGGCGATGTCGTTCATCAGGTTGAATTCGCGACCGCCAGAAGGCCAGACGCCGCCACCGATCCATACGCAGATGACGTTCCGCTCGTTGAGGCGCGGCTCCATCAGAATGGCCGAGGCCATGTCGGTCAGTGGCCCGAGGAAGGCGACATAGAGCGGACGGTCGTCGTCCTTCATCGCCTCGTCGATGATCATCTGGGCGCCGGGCGATGGCACGGCGGTCTGCTCATCGGGCAGGGCTTTTGGTGCGCCATTGGCCACCGGGATGCGGCCTTCGAGGTCCATCAGCTTGAGCAGATGATCGATCTCGACGCGGCTGTCCTCCATCGAGGTCTTCGAGCGGTGATCGCCGAAATGGGCGGCGATGATGCCGTGGAAGTCGAAGGTGGGGGTCAGGAGCGCATGAACGATGGTGAACTGGTCGTCAGCTTCGTTCTTGGCGTCTGTGTTGAGGATCAGACGGGCGCGCTTTTCGCGGGGTAGAGTGGTCATTCCTGCTCTCCGAGTGCGCCGAAGAGGGCCTTCTGCGCGATTTTCATGGCGCCGATGGCGTCGTGGCGGCTCTGGGCTTCCTGCAGGGCGTCGAAGTCCAGACGATCAAGGCCCTTGGCTGCGGCCTTGAGGAAGTCGATGGCGTGGGTCGCGGTGGCGACGCTGTCCTCGCGGAACGGGAACTGGTCGAGCTGCCAGACGCCTTCCCACTTGTTCTTCTTGAGCACGTAGAAGAATTCAAAGAGCTCGAGCGGATGGAGGCTTCCTGCGACGAGATCGTCGTCCCAGGCGCGGTAGTTGTCGTTCACGTCCATGCCGAACAGGCGGCCGTGATCGATGGCGAGCTGGGCCGAGTCCGCAGCGGATTCACCGCCCATGATGGCGTGACCGAAGTCGAGCAGGATGCCAACGTTCGGCAGGCCGATCTTCTCGATGCCCAGAATAGTGCGGGCAACCGAACCGAAGCTCATGCGCACGCGGGGTTCGCGCGGCTTGTATTCGATGACGAATTTCAGGTCCGGATTTTCGGACGCGAGCTGGCCGACGCCGTCGAGCGAACGCTGCCACTGGGTCGAATAATCGACCTGGAAGGGATAGTCCCAGCCGTCCTGACCGGGCCACAGCTTGACGTAGTCGGCCTTGTGGAACCGGACGACATCGCAGGCGGCAGTGATCAGCTCATGCGCCTTGCGGCGGATACCGGCGTCGGGGTTGGTGAAGGCGCCCTTGACGAAGTCGCGGGTGTAGATTTCCGGCGTGATGCCGATGACCGAGAGATTGTTGCGATCGAGCGCTGCCTTGATCTGGGCGTCGGAGAACTCGCCGCCAAAATAGGGCCAGTTGAGATCGACGACCGAGAGGTCCTTCACCTGGCCGGCGATATCGATGGCCTCGATGATGTTGCGCGGCAGGCCGTAGCCGTCGGTGGCATAGCGGTCGAGATAGGTGGCAAAATGCCAGATACCGGCGCCGAAGCGGGGTGTGGTCATGGGGTTCCTCCGGAATTCTGTAGGTCGTTTTGGCCTGTTGCCAGCGTCTGCTGAATTGCGGACTGCCAGCGCTGGCGATGTGTAATGCGCTTATCGTCGGTCATTGCCGGGGAGAAGTGCCCGGCAGCGGGTACGCCGGGCATGGAAATGCCAAGAGACGAGAAGGCGAGGGCGGCGGCGCCCAGGGCGCTCACCTCGGGGGCGGCGGCAACCGCAACCGGACGGCCCAGTATGTCAGACTGGAACTGCATCAAGAGGGCGTTGCGCGAAGCCCCGCCATCGGCGCGCAACTGGCCGAGCGCCTCGCCCATATCGGCTTCCATGGCCGAATAGACGTCCGACACCTGGAAGGCGATCGCTTCGAGCGCAGCCCGCGCAAGATGCGCCGGCTTGGTGCCGAGGGAGAGGCCCGTGATGGTGCCCCGTGCATCGGATCGCCAATAGGGCGCGCCAAGGCCAACGAGTGCTGGCACAAAGGCCACGCCATTGCTGTCGTCAACGGTTTCGGCCAGTGCCGAAAGCGCTGCCGCGTCGTCAAGGCCAATCAGTTCGGCGGCAAAGGCGGCGGTCTGCCCGGAAACCGAAATATTGCCCTCGAGCGCGTAGAACACCGTGCCGCCCTGGCTCCAGGCGATGGTGCTGGAAATGCCGTGGCTGGAGCGGACGCGGCCTGGCGTCAGCGCCATAAGCGAGGTGCCGGTGCCATAGGTGGCCTTCACGGTGCCGGGCGCACGTACGCCGTGACCGAAAAGGGCAGCGTGGGAATCACCGATCATGGCGAGGATAGGCGTTCCGGCGGGCAGGGCGGTTGCGCCCTCGGCCGTGTCGCCAAAGCGCGTGTCGGAGAATTTGACCTCAGCCAGCATGGACTGCGGCACGTCAAAGAGCGCGCAGAGCTCTTCGTCCCAACTCAGGGTTTCGGTGTTGAAAAGCTGCGTGCGCGAGGCGTTCGAATGATCAGTCGCATGCACAGCGCCGCCGGTGAGCGACCACAAGAGCCAGCTGTCCACCGTGCCAACCCGAAGCTTCCCCGCTTCAGCGCGGGCCCGCGCGCCTGCGGTGTTGTCGAGCAGCCAGGCGATCTTGGCAGCCGGGAAAAGCGGATCGAGCGCGAGGCCGGTTCTGGCTTCGATGGTCTCGGCATGGCCAGCAGCCCGCAGGGTGTCGCACTTCGGGGCCGAGCGGCGGCACTGCCAGATGATGCAGGGTCCGATCGGCTGGCCCGTTTCTGCATCCCAGACGACGATGGACTCGCGCTGGTTCGAAATCCCGATACCGACGATTTCGGCATCACCCGCCTTGGCGACAACTTCGGCGATGACCGCTCTGACGCCGTCCACCAGCGCCGTCGCCGATTGCTCGGCCCAGCCGGGTTGCGGATAGGTGACGATGTTCGGCACCGACGCTTGGTGGTGGACGGTGCCGGCAGCATCGACCAGCAGCGCCTTGGTGTTGGTGGTGCCCTGGTCGATGGCGAGGATGAGGCCGGAAGCGGTCATTTCTTGCGGGCGATGGTCTGGCGCACGGCGTCAGCAATGCCGGCTTCATTGAGCCCGAAATTGTCGAACAGCCATTCGGCCGAGCCTGTCGGCACAAAGCCGGGGAAGCCAAGAATGCGCATGGGCACGGGATTGGTGGTGCTCACCACCTCGGCCACGGCGCCGCCAAGCCCGCCGCGAACGGAGTGCTCTTCCACGGTAACTATGGCGCCGGTGTCGATGGCGGCGGCGATAGCCTCTTCATCGAGCGGATTGACGGTCGACATGTTGACGACACGCACTGAAATTCCCTCAGTGGCAAGGGTCTTGGCCGCTGCAACTGCGCGGTGAACGGTGGTGCCATTGGCGATGATGGTGGCGTCCGAACCTTCCACAAGGGTCTCGGCCTTGCCGATTTCGAATTTTGCCCCGGCGGGACGTTCCAGTGCCGGAACAGCCATGCGGCTGACGCGGACGAACACGGGGCCGTCATAGGCAGCGGCGGCCTTGATCGCCTCGGCCGTCTCCCACGGGTCGGAAGGAACGATCAGCTTGAGATTGTTGAAGAGGCGCAGCCAGGCCAGATCCTCGATGGAGTGGTGGGTCGGGCCAAGCTCGCCATAGGCGACGCCGCTCGACTGGCCGATAAGCTTCACATTGACATTTGAGTAGGCAATGTCGGCCTTGACCTGTTCCAGCGCACGGCCGGTGATGAAGCAGGACGCCGCCGAAACGAACGGGATTTTTCCGCCATTGGCGAGACCGGCGCCAACGGCTACCAGCGTCTGTTCGGCAATGCCGACATTGACCATGCGCTCGGGGAACTTCGTGCGGAAGCCGCCGAGTTTTGACGAGCCGACGCTGTCGCTGACCACGGTCACGATGCGCGGATCGGCTGCGGCCAGGGCCTCGATGGTCGAGGCGAAGCTGTCGCGGCAGTCAAAAAGACCGGCTTTTGCAGGGGCTGCAGCGCTCATCAGACCAACTCCGCCATGGCTTGTTCAAACTGTTCCTTGTTGGGCACGCCATGATGCCAGGAGACATTGTCGTGCATGAAGCTGACGCCCTTGCCCTTGAAGGTATTGGCAATGACGCAGAGCGGTTTTCCGCGACCCTTGGGGGAGGCCGAAAGCACGTCGAGCAGCTGGCCGTGATCATGGCCGTCGACTACTTCGACATGCCAGCCGAAGGCGCGCCACTTGTCATCCAGCGGATCGAGGGAGGCGGTATCTTCGGTGCGCGCGCCCTGCTGCAGGCGATTGCGGTCGATGATCAGGGTGAGGTTCTCGAGCTTGTGATGGGCGGCGGTCAGCGCCGATTCCCAGTTGCTGCCTTCCTGCAGCTCGCCGTCTCCGGTGAGCACGAAGGTGCGGAAATCGGCATTGTCGAGCTGGCCGGCAATGGCAATGCCCGTCGCGACCGGCAGTCCGTGGCCGAGCGGACCTGTATTGGTCTCGACCCCGGGCAGATAGTTGCGGTTGGGATGGCCGTTCAGCATGGAAAGCGGCTTCATATAGGTGCTGAGGTCGGCCTCGGCGAAGAAGCCAGCGCGGGCCAGGACGGAATAGAAGGCGCCGGTGCAATGGCCCTTGCTCATCACGAAACGGTCGCGGTTGGGGTCGCGTGGATTTGCCGGATCATGGCGCAGCACGCCGAAATAAAGGGTGGCCAGAATATCGGCGGCGCTGAAATCACCCCCTGGGTGACCCTGCCTGGCCTCATACACCATCTGGAAACTGCGGCGGCGAATCCACAGCGCCTGGGCGGCGATGTCGGCGACGCGGTCGATTTTCAGGGGTGTGGCTGGCGATGACACTTTTGTCTCCGGCGGACGGCATGGGCGCTGGGCCGATGCCTGGGGGCGGGGCTGATCATGCCAGAGTGAGTCCGGCTGATCGACAGAATGGTACAGCGTTACTGTCACGCTGCGTCCTGATGATTGCTAACCTGCGATTTTCATTAGCGCAATGCTGAAATGTTTCGATTCTTGCGTTTTTTCTCGGTCTTGGTTCGAAATGGCAGGTCTGGGTGTGCGTATGTCGCCATATATGCCCCTTAGATGCCCGGAAACTCTCGAATGAGCCCTACGGAATTCTTTCGGCCTGTCATTTTCTGCGGAACAGGCCATTGACACTCTCGTTATCCGACCATATCCGTAATTAATCGCAAAAAAATAACAAACGAAATTGCGATGCGCTGTGCGGGTATGCGCCAGTGGCGGGTGGATTCACGGTTGACCGGATATGGGCGGCGCCTGGCGGCTGTTGCCGGATGTTCGTGTGGGTTGGCTTGTCATCAAAGTGCCTGCTTTGCTGGACGACGCCAGTCACGCGTCGCCGGTGTGGAGGAAAGATATGAACCGGCTTGGCCGACTGTTAATGACGTCCGCGGTGGGCGCTCTCATGACCACCACCGCATTTGCGAAGGCGATGACTGATGTCGGGACGCCGCGCAGCGAAACCCTGATCGTGCAGACCTTCGATGGTCGCGCGGCCAACCCAAGTGCCCAGAATCCGCTCAACTCCTACGCCATCTGGCGCGGCTTCCGCGAGCTGGGCTGGGGCTATCTCTGGGAAATGGATACGGCGACCGGCGTGTCCTATCCGGAAATGGCCGATGGCTTCCCGGAAGTGCTGAACGAAGAAAACACGCAGTTCCGCATCAAGATCCGCGAGGGCATCACCTGGAGCGACGGCGTAGAGTTCACCACCGACGACATCATCTTCTCACTCGATACCGCCTTCAAATACCGCGACAAGCTGACCAACGTCGCCAGCGCGGTGGTGTACATCAAGAGCTACAAGAAGATCGACGACTACACCTTTGAGGTGGAGACGGTGAATCCGTCCTACGATCTGACTACGCGTCTTGGTGTCTATACCTGGGGCACTCCGTTCAACTGGGTTCCAAAGCACGTATTCGAGCCGCTCGGCGATGAAGTCGTGACCTTCCAGAATGCGCCCGCCGTTACCCTCGGGCCCTACAAGATCAAGGAATTCGATCCCAACGGCTTCTGGCAGCTGTGGGAGCTGCGTGACGACTGGCAGAACTCGTCCTGGGGCAATCTGGGAGAGCCCAAGCCGAAGTACATTCTCTACAAGGATTTCGGCGCCGAAGAGACCCGCGCCCTGGCCTTCGTCCAGAACCAGTACGACGTCGACACCTTCATGAGCCCGGACAGCATCGATGCTGCCAAGGCCCGCAATCCCAAGGTCGAAACCTTCTCCGCGACCTTCCCCTATCACGACATGAACGACGCCTGCTCCTATGGCGTCTACATCAACCAGCAGCGTGCGCCTTACGACATGCCGGAAGTGCGCTGGGCTCTCGCCCTGTCGCTCAACCTCTCGCAGGTCGGCATCAGCGCCATGAGCGGCCAGTTCAAGGCTGCGGCGCTGCCGCTGCCCGACACCCCCATCACCGGCCCGATCTTCTACGACGCCAATCTTGAAGCGCTGAAGAACCTGACCATCGGCGATGGCTACAAGCCATTCGACACCGAGTTCAGCACCAAGCTCGTCGAGACCCTGGCTGCCCAGGGCATCGACCAGTCCCTGCTGCCGACCGGCGAAGCCGTCAACGAAGGCTTCGGTGTGGGTTGGTGGAAGCATGATCCGGCAGAAGCTGAAAAGCTCCTCGCCTCGGTCGGCATGAAGAAGGGTTCAGACGGCTTCTACACGCTTCCCGACGGGTCGCCGTGGATGATCGAATTCGTCATTCCGGGCGACTGGAACAAGGTGCTGCAGCGTCTCGGCTTCTCGATTGCCGACAGCTGGCGCCAGGCTGGTTTCAACGTCAATGCGCGCCAGGTGGACAACGGTGAATTTACCACCGTCCAGAACACCAATGCCCGCAACGAGTTGGCGATCAACTGGTCCAACACCTGCGTCTACAACGCCAACTGGCTCGGCAACTGGAACCAGTTCCGCGAAAGCAACATCAAGCCGGCAGACTCGACCGATCCGCTGAGCGGCAACTATGCCCGCATCACCGATCCGAAGGTTCTGGCGCTTGTGGATGAAGGCGCTGCGCTGCCGCTCGATGATCCGAAGTTTGTCGAAAACGGCCAGAACATCGCGCTTCAGATCGCCAGCGAGATGCAGATCATCAACCTGATGAACATCCCGACCACGATCCCGACCAACAGCACCTATTGGACCAATTTCCCCAAGCAGGACAACTTCTACGCCGCTCCCTACACCTGGTGGAGCTCGTTCAAGAAGGCTGTGGTCTCCATCGAACCGACCGGTCAGTAAACATCTGATGGTTTTGAAGCAGGGCGGCCGATCCCGGTCGCCCTGCAAATTTTCCGACGTCAAAGGATTTGCCCATGGGTGTGCTGCGCTACGTCGCCAAGCGCCTCGGCCTCTACTTCGCGGTGCTCTTTATCGGCCTGACGATAACGTTCATGCTGCCGCGTCTGATGCCGATCAATCCGGTCGATGGTTACATCGGTCAGCTCCAGAGCCGCGCCAACGGCACGCTCACATCAGATGCAATCGCAGAACTGCGCGCCAATCTCGAAGAACTCTATGGGCTGAACGGAGACCTGTTCACGCAATATGTGTCCTACATGAAGCGCGTGGTCTTCAGCCTCGATTTCGGGCCGTCCTTCACCTATTACCCGCAGCCGGTTTCGGCGATGATCCTCAACGCGCTGCCCTGGACGCTGGGGCTGCTCCTGACGGCGACGCTGATCGCCTGGATACTGGGCAATATGGTGGGTCTGGTTGCCGGCTACTTCCACAAGAAGAAGGCTGCCTCGGTGCTCGAGTTCCTCGGCATCCTGCTCTACCCCATTCCCTATTACATCCTGGCCGTCACAGTGCTGCTGCTGCTGGCCTATATCTTCCCGGTCTTTCCGCTCTCGCCCACGTTCCCGGTGGGGCAGATGACGCCGGAAAAGATCGGCATGATCTTTTACAATTCGCTCCTGCCGGGGATCACGCTGGTGCTGGCCGGGTTCGGCTGGAACATCCTCTCGATGAAGGCCCTGGCTGTCGCGACCTCCGAAGAGCCCTATGTCACCTATGCGCGGCTCAAGGGCACGTCCAACTGGACGCGGATGACGCGCTATGTCTTCCGCAATGCGCTGCTGCCGCAGGTGACGGCTCTCGCGCTGTCGCTGGGCATGGTGTTCAACGGCGCGCTGCTGACCGAGATGATCTTCTCCTATCCGGGCATCGGCCTGATCATGCGGACCGCCGCAACGGGTGGCGACTACAACGTCCTTTATGGTGCGATCACGCTTTCGATCGTCGCCGTCGCCACGGCCGGGCTTGTGATCGATCTCATCTATCCCCTTCTTGACCCGCGGATCCGCACGAAATGACCGTCGACAGCAACCAAGTTGATCCGGTGGCGATCGTGACTGCGCCACCTGTTTCCGCCAAATCCGCACGCAAGGGCAGGGGCCTGCTCTGGCTCCTCAACGGTCGCCTCGCGGTGGGTCTGACCATCCTCCTCGTCATGGGCCTCGGCAGCTTTATCCTGCCGATGTTCGCCCCGGCCGACCCGTCGGTCCAGGCCACCTATATGCGCAATCTGCCGATGTCGGGCGTGCACTGGCTGGGCACCAATTCGCTCGGCCAGGACATCTTCTGGTTCCTCGTCGTTGCCGTGCGCAACTCGCTGATGCTGGGCATTCTCGTTGCGGTGGGCGTTACCATCGTGGCCACCATCGTCGGCCTCAGCGCCGGCTATATCGGTGGTGCCTTCGAGCGCTGCGTGATGCTGATCGTCGATACGTTCATCACTATCCCGCTTCTGCCGATCCTCATCATTCTCGGCGCGCTGATCCGCGGCAACACCTCGTTCTTTACGGTCGGCCTGATCATCATCATCTTCGGCTGGGCGTGGGATGCGCGTACGGTTCGCGCCATGGCGCTGTCGCTGCGCGAGCGCGAGTTCATCAATATGGCGCGCTTCTCTGGGGCAAACACGGTGCAGGTCCTCGCCCGTGAAGTGTTCCCCTATGTGTCCGCCTATATCCTCGTGGGCTTCATCAACACCGTGCTCTTTGCCATCAATACCGAGGCAACGCTGGCGGTGATCGGCCTCTCCAAGGTCGAAGTGCCGACGCTCGGCTCGATCATCTTCTGGGCGCTGAGCTACAATGCCCTCTTTACCGGCCAGTATCCCTGGATCGTGGCGCCGATCGTGGCGACCGTGACCCTCTTCCTTGGCCTCTTCCTCACCTCCACCGGCTTCAACCAGGCCTTTGCCAGCAAGCGGGGCGTGTCATGATCCGGCTCAACGACCTCAAGATCAGCTATCGCATCGGCGGCCGCGTGATCGACGCGGTGGACGGGGTAACCCTGACCATTCCGGACAATTGCGTCGTCGGCATTGCCGGCGAAAGCGGCTCGGGCAAGTCGACCCTGATGAAGGCGATCTATGGCGATATCCAGTCGCCCATGTATGTCTCCCAGGGTAGCATCGACTACGGCCTCAAGGGCCGGGACGGGAAGCCGGTGACGGCGGAAAACGTGCGCGAGGAATGGTTCAAGACCATCTCCTATGTGCCGCAAAGCTCGATGAATTCGCTGAACCCGGTGATCCGCATTCGCGACCAGTTCATCGATTTTCCGGGCACCGACAGCAACAAGAAGCGGGTGCTGGAAACCGCCCGCGCCTATATCGGCAAGCTTGGCCTGCCGCCGGAGTCGATGGATTCCTATCCGCACCAGCTTTCTGGCGGCATGCGCCAGCGCATGATGATTGCCCTCGCGACCTTCTTCAAACCCGAGCTCATCATCGCCGACGAGCCGACCACCGCGCTCGACGTCGTGGTGCAGAAGGACATCCTGATGCTGCTCATAGAGCTGCAGGAGGAGATGGGCAACACCATCCTCGTGGTCTCCCACGACATGGGCGTGCACTATCAGGTCACCCACAAGATGCTGATCATGTATGCCGGCCGCGTCGTCGAATATGGCGATACCGACAGTGTCTTCGCCGACCCACAGCACCCCTATACCAAGATGCTGATCGACAGCCTGCCGACCATCGGGGACGACAGCATGCGCGGCGTTCTGGCCAGCCAGGCCGGCGCCGGGGGCGACAGGGTCTATCGCGTCGAGCCCAGGCTCATCGAGGTCAAGCCCAATCACTTTGTGGCCCAATCGGCCAATCTGGGCGCGGGAGCTGCCTGATGACCTTCATTCTCAAGACCGAGGCCCTCAATAAGGTCTATCGCCGCGGCGGCATCGTCGGCGGCAAGAACATCCACGCCCTCAATGACGTCAACATCACGGTCGAGAGCGACAAGCCAGTCGTCATCGCGGTGGTGGGGGAATCTGGCAGCGGAAAGACCACGCTCGCCAAGACCCTGCTGCGGCTCGAGACGCCGACCAGCGGCCGCGCCATTGTCTATGACGACGTGGTGGCCGGGAAGGGCGCCATTCCCTCGCGGAAGGATTTCCTCGGGCTGGTGCAGCCGATTTTCCAGAACCCGTTCGAGGCGTTCAGCCGCTATCGTCCGGTCGATGCCTATCTGCTGGAAACGGCGCGCCGTGTTGCCGGCCTCGACGCCGCCCCCGCCGAGGCGGCCGTTGAGGTGGCGCTCAAGAATGTCGGGCTCGACTACGACGAGATCCGCGGCAAGTACACCGCCCAGTTCTCGGGCGGCGAGCTGCAGCGTATCTCGGTTGCCCGTGCGCTCATCCCGCAGCCCAAGCTGATCGTCGCCGACGAGCCGGTGAGCATGATCGACGCCTCGCGCCGCATGATCATCATCAACCTCTTCAAGCGCCTGCGCGATGATGAGGGGCGAAGCTTCGTCTACATCACCCATGACCTCGCCACCGCCTATTACATCTCCGACTTTGTGGCGGTGATGAACAAGGGCCGCGTGGTCGAGTTCGGTCCGGCCCGGAAGGTGATGTCCGACCCGCAGCACGATTATACGCGACTGCTTCTCAGCTCCATTCCCACCACGACTAGCCGCTGGCGCGAACGCCCACGGCTCGTGGCCAGCAACTAGGGCGTTTCGTTCGCACGAAATCCCGCTTTCTGACGGAAGATCACATGACCAGGATTGCCACTGCCACCGGCGACGCGTCGCTGTGGGCCACGTATGAACTCACCCTGACTGGCCCCAGCGAGGGCAATCCGTTCCAGGATGTGGAGCTGCGCGCCAGCTTCACCCAGGGCGACCGGGTGGTCAGGGTCAACGGCTTTTACGATGGCGACGGCAGCTACAAGCTGCGCTTCCTCCCCGACACGACCGGCACCTGGTCCTATACGACATCGAGCAATGTCTCGGCGCTCGATCAGGTAAGCGGCAGCTTTGAGGTCGGTGCGGCAAAGCCCGGCCACCACGGCCCGGTGCGTGTGTCCAACCGCCACCATTTCCGCTACGCCGATGGTACGCGCTACATCAACATCGGCACCACCGCCTATGTGTGGAACCTCCAGGGCGATGCGGTGGAAGAGGAAACGCTGGCGACCCTGGCGGAGGCCCCTTTCACCAAGATCCGCATGTGCGTCTTCCCCAAGCACTATCGCTATAACCAGAACGAGCCCGATCGCTATCCCTTCCCGCTGGTGAAGCAGGGCAGCAGCGAATGGACCGGCAGCTTCCGCGGCGAATATGGCTGGGAGTTTGATTTCGAGCGGTTCGAGCCCGACTATTTCCGCCACCTCGAAAAGCGCATCAACCAGCTCGCCAAAATTGGCGTCGAGGCCGACCTCATCATCTTCCACCCCTATGATCGCTGGGGGTTCTCGACCATGACCCCGGCGCAGGATGACCGGTACCTCAAATACCTGACGGCGCGTCTATCGGCGCTGCCGAACGTCTGGTGGTCGATGGCCAATGAATATGACCTGATGCCGAGCAAGACGATGGCGGACTGGGACCGGTTCATTCACATCGTCTCGGACAATGATCCGCATGGGCACCTGCTCAGCGTCCACAATTGCTTTGCCTTCTACGACCACAACCACCCGCGCATCACCCATTCGAGCATCCAGCGCTCGGCGGCAAATCAGACGGCGCTGTGGCGCGAGAAATTCGGCAAGCCCGTCTCCATCGACGAGTGCTGCTACGAGGGCGACATCGGCGAGCTCTGGGGCAATATCTCGGCCAAGAAGATGGTCCGCCGCTTCTGGGACGGCACTGTCAATGGCGGTTACGTCACCCATGGCGAGACCTATTACAACGACGAGGAAAAGCTCTGGTGGGCCAAGGGCGGCAAGCTCGTCGGCGAAAGCGTCGCGCGCATCGCCTTCCTCAAGCGTATTCTTGAAGAGGGGCCGGACGAGGGGCTCGATCCCGTAAAATCCACCGGTGCCTATCGCGTCACCATGATGGGTGGCCTCGACAATGTCGTCATGCAGCAATTGTTCTCGCCCGCAGCGGGCGAGGAAGATTGGCCGCGCGCCCAGGCCTGGTGGGCCACCGCCAGACAGGCGCATCGCTACTATCTCGTCTACATGGGTGAGAACCAGCCGAGCGAACTCGATGTCGCCGTGCCGCCGGGCGAAAAGTATTCTGCCACGCTGATCGATACCTGGAACATGACCGAGACGAAGCTCGCCGACAGCGTCGAGCGGGGGGACCGGCTGAATTTCGAGCCGAAACCCTATCTGGCAATGCTGTTCAAGCGCGTCGACGGCTGAGGAGTTTTTGAGATGACCACTGTTGCACAATGGGATGTGTTCGAGGACAGCTTTGAGGGCCCGTCCTCCGGCAATCCCTTCCTCGAGGTAAAGCTCGAAGCCTTCTTCCAGCAGAACAGCCGCGTAGTCCGCGTCCCGGGCTTTTACGATGGCGACGGAATTTTCCGTGTCCGCTTCATGCCCGACAACCCGGGCGAATGGAGCTTTTCGACGAAGGCCAATGTGGCTGACCTTGATGGCAAGACCGGCAACTTCACCGTTACCGCTCCGCGCGACGGCGTTCATGGCCCGGTCCGCGTCGCCAACAAGTTCCACTTCGCCTATGCCGACGGCACGCCCTATCTGCCCTTCGGCACCACCTGCTACGCCTGGACCCATCAGCCGCTGAGCGAGCAGGTCAAGACGCTCGAAACCATGGCGAAGACGCGCTTCAACAAACTGCGCATGGGCGTCTTCCCCAAGGACTATCCGTACAACGTCAATGAGGCGCTGCACGACGTCTACCAGAAGGGCGCAGACGGCCAGTACGATTTCGATCGGCCGAACCCGGAAAGCTTCCGTCACTTCGAAAATCAGGTGAAGGCGCTGGGCGAGCTCGGCATTGAAGCCGACATCATCATGTTCCACCCCTACGATCGTTGGGGCTATTGCGACATGAGCGAGGCGCAGGACTACGCCTATGTCGAATATCTCGCCGCGCGCCTCTCGGCTTATCGCAACGTCTGGTGGTCTCTCGCCAACGAATACGACTTCCTGCTCAACACCAAGCCGATGCATCAATGGGAGCGCTACTTCCATATTCTGGAAGAAAACGACCCCTACGGCCACCTGCGCTCCATCCACAATGGCGATCCAGAGGCCAATTACGATCACCGCAAGCCATGGGTCACCCATGTCTGCATCCAGAATTGGGATGTGAAGCGCACCGGCGAATGGCGCCTCGCCTATGGCAAGCCGGTGATCAACGACGAGCCCGAATACGAGGGCAATATCATCCAGGTCTGGGGCAGTATCTCTGCCGAAGAACTCGTGCACCGCTACTGGATTACCACCATGCGCGGCGGCTATGCCGGCCACGGCGAAACCTTCGCCAATTCCGACGATCTGCTGTGGTGGGCCAAGGGCGGCGAGCTGCACGGCGAAGCCTGGAAGCGCATCGGCTTCCTCCGCGACGTGATGCAGGAAGATGTCCAGAACGGCTTCGAGCCCATCGATCCGACGACCCGCTACCCATGGAATCGGGTGTCGGGTGCGCGGGACGGCGACACCACGATCATCTATTTCGGTGAGCACCAGCCAGTAATCTGGTCCGCCGGCCTGCCCAAGGATGACGGCGACTACCATGCCGATATCATCGACACCCGGAACATGACGGTCGAGCCCGCCAAGATCGTCGCTGCCCCGGAAAACCATCCGACCCGCCACGGCGCAACCATCGTCCAGCGCAAGCCCGACGCCGCTTTCGCCGTGGAACTTCCCGGTCGCCCCCACCTGGCGCTGCGCGTCAGAGCCGGAAAGCGGGTCTAGATCCTCCCATTCGAGACCCGCTCCTTCGGCGGCGGACCGTGTGTGCCCCTGGCGCAGCGGTCCGCCCGTCGGCCTCTCATCCGGTTCGCGGGGCGCACTGGATGTTCACAGCCAACCGCCCCGCGCCAGCGCCGCCGAATGGTCCGGCCCGCCCCGGCAACCCCAGCAAACCGGCAAATCTCCGGGCTCGCGCGATTTTTCTGACTCAATGACAGCGCTGGAAGCCGCTCTCGTCCACCATGACCGGAGCCGGGAGCACAGCAAAAGACCGCACCACGCCCCACCAAATCGCAATCTGGCGATCGCTTCGTGAAATTCCACTTGCACTGAACCGTACCGTACGGTACGCCTCGAACGGAAATGCCCGAAACCGTTCGGACACCAGCATGCGAGGTTGGGACTCTTGGCTCTGCCCATCAAGATCAGCGAAGAAACCTTCACGCCCCGCCAGCAGGCGGTGTTGACGGCCGCGCTCGATCTCCTGGTGGAGAATGGCGATGGCCTGACCATGACTGCGGTGGCGCGCCGGGCGTCCTGTTCCAAGGAAACGCTCTACAAGTGGTTCGGCGACCGCGATGGCCTGCTGACCGCCACCGTCCAGTGGCAGGCGGCCAAGGTGCGCATGCCGACCGTCGATCGCAGCCATCTCAGCGCAAAAGTTCTGCGCGAGAGCCTTGAGCAGTTTGCGCGTGATTTACTCACCACAATCATCGGCGAAGTCTCGATCACGCTTAATCGCACCGCCGTTACCCATGCCGCCCAGGAAAAAGACAGCCTTGGGAACATCGTGCTGGAAAATGGCCCGCTGGCGATCCGCCGGCGCTTGAAGCCCATTCTCGAGGCGGGGCGCGATGCGCGCCTCCTGCGCTTCACCTCCAGTGAAGACGCCTATCGAACCTTTTTCGGCCTTGTTGTCCGCGACGTGCAGATCCGTCTGCTGCTCGGTGACAAGAGCCTGACACAATCCAATGTCGAAGCCAATGTCGAAGCAGACATCAAAGCGGCGACGGACCAGTTCCTTGCCCTCTACGGGGCCAAGGCCAGTAACTGACACACGCAAGTCCAGGGAGCACCCAATGCGCGTTTATTACGATCGTGATGCCGATCTCAACATCATCAAGTCCAAGAAGGTCGCCATCATCGGCTACGGCTCCCAGGGCCACGCCCATGTGCTGAACCTGCGCGATTCTGGCGTCACCGACGTCGTCGTCGGCCTGCGTCCGGGCTCGCCGTCCGCCAAGAAGGCCGAAGGCGAAGGCCTCAAGGTCATGTCGGTTGCCGACGCGTCCGCATGGGCCGACGTCATCATGCTCCTCACCCCCGATGAGCTGCAGGCCGACATCTACAAGAAAGACATCGAGCCCAACATCCGCGACGGCGCAGCCCTGGCTTTCGCACACGGCCTCAACGTTCACTTCAACCTCATCGAACCCAAGTCGACCGTCGACGTGATCATGATCGCGCCGAAGGGCCCGGGCCACACCGTACGCGGTGAATACCAGCGTGGCGGCGGCGTGCCGTGCCTGATCGCTGTTCACCAGGACGCTTCGGGCAATGCCCATGACATCGCTCTGGCCTATGCGTCGGGCGTTGGCGGCGGCCGTTCGGGCGTCATCGAAACCAACTTCCGCGAAGAATGCGAAACCGACCTGTTCGGTGAGCAGGTCGTCCTCTGCGGTGGTCTCGTCGAGCTCATCCGCGCTGGTTTCGAAACCCTGGTTGAAGCCGGCTATGCTCCGGAAATGGCCTATTTCGAGTGCCTGCACGAAGTGAAGCTGATCGTCGACCTGATCTACCAGGGCGGCATCGCCAACATGAACTACTCGATCTCGAACACGGCTGAGTGGGGCGAATACGTCACCGGCCCGCGCATCATCACCTCGGAAACCAAGGCCGAGATGAAGCGCGTTCTGCACGACATCCAGTCGGGCAAGTTCACCTCCGAGTGGATGCAGGAAATCAAGTCGGGCGGTGGCGCTCGCTTCAAGGCAACCCGTCGCCTCGCCGACGAGCACCCGATCGAAGACGTTGGCCACAAGCTCCGCGACATGATGCCGTGGATCAAGGCTGGCGCCCTGGTCGACAAGGCCAAGAACTAAGAATTTCGGGAACGGGGGCTTCGGCCCCCGTTTTCATTTCTGCCGCAGCGCCGTCTTCCGCCTCGTCCCGAAACCCGGTAATCAGGAGGGGAGGAGGGACAGATGAATCTACCGGATTTCCCGCAACAGGGTGGTTGCCAGTGTGGGGCGGTGCGCTACCGGCTCAAGGCCTCTCCGCTCTCGGTCTATAATTGCCACTGCAAGGACTGCCAGCGCTTTTCCGGCGCGGGGTGGTCCATGTCGATGATCGTGCGCGACGAGGATTTCGAGGCTACCGGGGCCACGGTGCAATACCGGCGCACCGCCGATAGCGGCAATGTCATCACCATGAATTTCTGCGCCCATTGCCACGGCTGGCTGTGGAACGATCCGCCCGCCCCGGGCATCAAGGTCGCCCGCGCCGGCACGCTCGACGATATCGACTGGGCTGTACCCGTGGGCAATATCTGGACCGATAGCAAGGCCGCCTGGGCCGCGATCGATCCCTCCCTCGTCAATTTTCCCAAGGGCGCAGTGGATCGAACGCCGCTGTATGACGCCTGGACCCGCCTCCATCAGGACTGACCCCATGAACGCCGAATACGACATCGCTCGCGTCAAGCAGCAGGAACTCGAACTCGTCCTTCCCGCGCTCGATGAGGACGCCGCCTTCGACATTGGCGCGTCTATTCGCGCCCGCGCGCTGGCCGAAAGTCTCTCGCTCGTCGTCGATATCCGCACCTGGGACCGGCAGCTGTTCTTCGCCGCCACCCCAGGCACCAGCGCCGATAATGCCGAATGGGTGCGCCGCAAGATCAATTCCGTTCGCCGCTTCCAGCGCGCCAGCTATCGCCTCGTGCTGGAGCGCGGCGAAGCACCGTTTCCGCCCCAGTCCGGCGTTGATCCCACCGATTACGTCATCGCAGGCGGTGGCTTCCCGCTGCGCGTGCCGGGAGCGGGCATCATCGGCTGCCTCACCATTTCAGGCCTGCCGGGCCGCAGCGACCATGGCATTGCCGTCGACGCGCTCTGCGATCATCTCGGTCGCAGCCGAGCCGACTACGCGCTTGTCGAGGCCTGAGCCATGAAGCTTCCCTATCTCCTCCTCGATGTGTTCACCCGCGAACGCTTCAAGGGCAATCCGCTGGCCGTCGTGCCCAAGGCCGATGGCCTCAGCGATGCGCAGATGCAGACCATCGCCAAGGAGTTCAACCTCAGCGAAACGGTGTTTTTCTTCAAGCCGGCCGCAGAGCGCAACACCGCGTCGCTTCGCATCTTCACGCCCTATCAGGAACTCCCCTTCGCCGGCCACCCGACGATCGGTTCGGCGGTCGTCCTTGGTCTTCAGCACAAGCTCAATGCCGTCCGCATGGAAGAAAAGATCGGCCTCGTCACCGCGCTGGTCGACCGGCTCGACAAATCCGTCGGCGAAGCCCGCTTCGCGCTGCCAAAGCTCTCCAGCCGCGTTGGCGAGATCGACATGCTCGGCATAGCCCAGGTGCTCGGCATCGATGTCGAAGAGATCGGTTGCGACCTCTACAAGCCCGGCGTTTTCTCGGCCGGCGTGCCCTTCCATCTCGTGCCGGTGCGCAATGCCGAGGTGCTGGCGCGCCTCTCGATCAATCATGCGCTCAAGCCGAAAATCTTCACCCATGACCGGCACGCCGTCTACATCTTCACCCTCACACCCGAGGAACCGGACAACGATATCGCCGCCCGCATGTTCGGCATGGGGCTTGGCGAGGATCCGGGGACCGGCGCTGCCGCCGCGGCGCTGATTGGCCTGCTTGCCGAGAACCAGCCCTTCGCCACTGGCCAGTCCGATTTCGTCCTGCGCCAGGGCCACGAAATGGGCCGCCCCTGCCGCATCACCCTGCAATTGCGCAAGGAAAACGACGCCCTGGTCCATGGCGCCATCGGCGGCCAGGCCATCATCGTCGGCGAGGGCACGCTCGATCTGGGCGAGTAGGGCAGGGCACGTCGCCATTGCGTACTCCGCGGAGTGAGTGGTCTGCGTTGTGAAAGGCACAGGCCACTGCCCTCCGGCAAGCCGGCAGCGTAAAAATCGCCCGGCCGCACTCACTTTCTTGCCTCAACCCCTTGCATCACCTTTGGGATTGTCGCATGCTCCCTGGGAAATAGAGAGCACTTCCATGCAGCGCCGTCGCGCCCAAGCCATTGCCATCACTCAGCAGCAGGTCCGCCAGACCAAGCTGATGATTGCGGCTGGCCTGCTGCTTTTACCCGCTCTCCTTCTCCTTCTTATCAGCCCCTGATCACCGGCAGCTCGGATTATCGAGCGGGTCGTCAGGGGATTGCGCCACAAACCGAACATTAGAAATGTCCGGTCCAGCGAGCCATTGTCTCGGGGCCGATAGGAAAAGAGCCTGATATGACCAGCACCGCTTCCAACAGCAACAAAGAACGCGTCTTCATCTTCGACACCACGCTGCGCGATGGTGAGCAGTCCCCCGGTGCGACCATGACGCTGGAAGAAAAGCTGCAGGTGGCCGAGGCGCTCGACGAAATGGGCGTCGACATCATCGAAGCCGGTTTCCCCATCGCCTCCAATGGTGACTTCGAGGCGGTCGTTGCCGTCGCCAAACAGGTCAAGCGCGCCACCGTTGCTGGTCTGGCCCGCGCCATCACTGCCGATATCGATCGTGCCGGTGAAGCCGTGCGTCATGCCCAGCGCGGCCGCATCCACACTTTTGTCTCCACCTCGCCTATTCATCTGGCCCACCAGATGAAAAAGACCGAGGACGAGGTCATCGAGATCATCTCGCGTACCGTCGCCCACGCCCGCAATCTGGTGGACGATGTGGAATGGTCGGCCATGGACGCCACCCGCACGCCGCTCGAATTCCTGAAGCGCTGCGTCGATGCGGCCATCAAGGCCGGCGCCACCACGATCAATTTGCCCGATACCGTCGGCTATGCCGTGCCGGATGAACATTTCCGCATGTTCAAGACCATCATCGAGAGCGTGCCCAATTCCGACAAGGCCATCTTCTCGGTCCATTGCCATGACGATCTGGGCATGGCTGTCGCCAATTCGCTGGCCGGTGTGGCCGGTGGCGCGCGCCAGATTGAATGCACCATCAATGGCCTCGGCGAACGCGCCGGCAATGCCGCGCTCGAGGAAGTGGTGATGGCGCTGCGCACGCGCGGCGATGCCATGCCCTTCTTCACCGATGTCGACAGCACCCATCTGGCCCGTGCCAGCAAGGTGGTCTCGGCCGCGTCCAACTTCCCGGTGCAGTACAACAAGGCCATCGTCGGCAAGAACGCTTTCGCCCACGAGAGCGGCATCCATCAGGATGGCATGCTCAAGAACGCCGAAACCTACGAGATCATGACCCCGGCCAGCGTCGGCATCAAGGAAACGACACTGGTCATGGGCAAGCACTCCGGCCGCGCCGCCTTCAAAGACAAGTTGAAGGAACTGGGCTACGAGGTTGGCGATAATGCCTTCCAGGAAGCCTTCCAGCGCTTCAAGGATCTGGCCGACCGCAAGAAGCACGTCTATGACGCTGACATCATCGCGCTGGTCGATGACGAAGTCGGCTCTGTCGGTGACCGCATCAAGCTGGTCGACATGGAAGTCGTTTCCAAGACCGGTGGCATCCACAAATGCAACCTCGTCGTTACCATTGATGGCGAAGAGACCAGTGTTTCCTACGAAGGCACCGGCTCCGTCGACGCCATCTTCAACGCCATCAAGGCCGCTGCCGGGCAGGACCCGCATCTGGTGCTCTATGCCGTCGACGGCGTCACCGGCGGTACCGATGCGCAGGCCTCGGCCCATGTGCGTCTCGAAATGAACGGCCGCATCGCCTCGGGCAATGCCGCCGAACCCGATACCCTGGTGGCCTCGGCCCGTGCCTATCTCAACGCGCTCAACCGCGTCATGATCGAGCGCGGCGCCTCGGCGCAGGGTGCGCTGGCCGGCTGATCATCCGCCAGACGTAGATTGCATTGAACCCCATGGCCGGACATCATTGTCCGGCCATTTTGTTTGGGGGCAGGGATGGAATATGAATTGGTGGCCGTCACGGCACCCGGGGACTGGGCAGCCTTTCACGCAATCCGGCGCATCGAACTCTTCGAGGCCAAGGGGCGGTATGGCGTCTATAACGCCAACCATCCCGACGATGTGGCCGATTTTGCCCATCCCTATCTCCTGAAGGTTTCAGGCAAACCCGTCGGCGTGCTTCGTCTTGACATTCTGGGCGCGGGGCGGGCCGCCATCCGCCTCGTGGCCATCACCGCCGGCGAACAGGGGCGGGGTCATGGCCGCGTCATGGAAGGATTGGTCGCCGAGCAGGCCCGGCATTTCGGCATCGACACGCTGGTGGTCAATTCGGCACCGGAGGCCGTCGGCTTTTACGAAAAGGCCGGCTGGCAAAAATTCGTCTGGGATGCCGATGAGCTGATTGGCATCGCCGCCGATTGTGTGCAGATGAAGAAGCCGATCTAGGGCAGGAGGCTATTGCGCATGTTGAGCCGGGACGAATTTCGGGGCGCGCTGTTGGCGCTGTCCGCCCTCCTCACCATCGTCCTCGCCATTGTCTCGCTGGGCATCAACCTGCCTGGCGCCTTGCTGCTGCAGAGCCTCCGCCTGCATCTGATCGCCGGCGGGATCGGCCTCCTTGCGCTGCTGGTGATCTCAGGCGCGCGTTGGCGGGCCGGGCTGTTCGCAGCTGTCCTCGTGGTCGCGGGCGTCCACGCCGGCCGGTTTATCCTCGAATATCAGGAACGGCGGTCCGCCCCGCTTGGCCCGGCCGTCGCCGAGCTCTCGGTCATCAGCTTTAATGTGCTCACTGGTAACCGTCGCGCCGCTGAGGCGGTCGAGTTTCTTGCGGGCTCAGACGCGGATGTGGTCGTGGTGATGGAGACTCCGGGCATTGCCGGCCATCTCGATCGCATGCGCGACGCCTTTCCCTATTCCATCGGCTGCGAAAGCCCGCAGACCTGCGATATTTCTATTCACTCCCGCCTGCCGATCGAGGTCGGTGAGATCCGCACCATGCGGCCCTTCCGTTTCGAGCGCCTCGCCATCGCCCCGGTGGTCATCGCCGGACAGAAGGTCACGATCGTCGGCGTGCATCTGTCCAAACCCTATTTCGATGGCGCATCGGGCGCTGAGCTCTTTGCGGTGAGCCGCACCCTCAGCCAGATCGAGGGGCCGGTCGTGCTTGCGGGTGATTTTAATGCGGCCGTGTGGTCGGGGCCCATGGTGCGACTCGGGCGCGATCAGCAACTGGCGCCTGGTCCGTTCTATCCGGCGACCTGGCCGGTCCGCGCCGGTCCACTCGGCGTGCCAATCGACAATATTCTTACCCGCGGCACAGCACGTATCATGGCGCTGTCTGCGGGCAGCGACAGCTTTGGATCCAACCACCGGCCTCTATTGGCCCGTATAGAGCTCTACGAGGCGCCCTGAGCGGCACGAAGCGCGATTGGCAGTGTGGCCTCGAGAATTGCCATTTCGGCCTCTGGCGCCGCGCTGATGCGAATGTGCTGATCGAGCCCCGGTGCCATCGGCTTGCGGACGAACATACCGAGCTTGCCCAATTCCTCCAACACCCTCTGGGCGTAGGCCCCGTCGCGGCGGCAGTCGATTGTCACAAAATTTGTCGCTGACGGTAACGCATTGAGCCCAATGCTGTTCGAAATGCTAACAATGCGCTGACGCGAAGCCTCGATCTGATAACAAACGCGCATCAGGTGGGCCTCGTCCTGGAGAGCCGCCAGCGCGCCGGCCTGAACCAGTCGGTTGACCCCGAAATGGTTGCGAACCCGGTTGAAGGCACCAGTCACCTGCCGGTTGCCGATCGCATAGCCGCAGCGCATACCGGCCAGACCATAAGCCTTTGAAAAGCTACGCAGTCTCAGAACATTTGGCCGGGACGTATCGATGCTCGGCAAGCCATTCTGCGGTGCCAGCTCACCATAGGCTTCGTCCAGCACCAGCACGCAAGTGGTCGGCAATGCTGCGATAAATGCCTCAACCGCCGCCGCCGGCCAGAACGAGCCCATCGGATTGTCCGGATTGGCGAGGTAGACCATCCGTGCATTGGTCCGGATCACGGCCGCGAGCAGGCCGTCGAGGTCCTCGTTAACACCTTGATACCGAACATATTCCAGCCGCCCGCCATAACCGGCAACGTGGTAGTTGAAGGTCGGATAGGCCCCCAGCGACGTTACCACCACATCCCCCGGAGCAATGAATAGCCGCACCGCCAGGCCCATCAGCCCGTCGGCGCCTTCACCGACGGCGATCTCATCTGAGGCGACGCCGAGTTTCGCGGCCAGCGCCAGCCGCAGGTCATGATTTTCAGGGTCGGGGTACGCCCAGCTTTTCGTCGCCTCATCCCGCATCGCCTGCAAGGCTAAAGGGCTGGGGCCAAAGGCGGATTCATTGGCGCCAAGCCGTGCCCGGATCGGAACGCCGCTGCGCCTTTCAATGGCTTCAGGGCCCACGAAAGGCACGGTCTCCGGCAGTCCTGCAACGATGGACGTAAATGGCGGCAGCGACATAGACCCCTCCCAACTGGCGCTGCGCCCATACTGACGGAGGCTTTGCGCCGGAGCCACTCCCGGCAAAAACTTTCTGCACAGGCACTGACAGAAGAATCTTCAGTCGCAGCAAGGGTCGATAAAATTGAACTTAAATTGCAGGGACTTGAGAAAGAGGTCGGGAACTATGCCGGTTCAGTCTAACCCCATGCCGACCCCTCGGCGATTCCAAAGAATGCCACGGAGCCCGACCATGCCGCCCACCTACCTGCTCGCTCGCGATCACCTGCAGCGCGCCGCTGTCATCCTGCAGGGCGCAGACACCCGTTCGCGCCAGCTGCGACACATCATCGAGCGGACCATAGGGCTGATGGACGATCTGCGCCAGGAAGCCAGCGAGATGCCAGATAATGTTTACAGCCTAGAGGCTTACCGCCGCGAGCGCGGCTAAGCCCGCCGCCGCCACGGCATTTGATTGCCCTCGGCAGGTTTATCCACAATTCCAGATTTTACGCGCTAGACAGACCTGAATGCCTTTGTTAGAAGGCGCCAACTTTGAAGAACGGCGTTGTCCAAAACAAAGCCGGGTGCATAGCTCAGATGGTAGAGCAGCTGACTCTTAATCAGCGGGTCCAAGGTTCGAGCCCTTGTGCACCCACCAAAGTTCTCCTTGCCTGGCAAGGATTTAACAAGGCGGCCTCTGGGCCGCCTTTGTTGTTTTCGGGGTGTCTGCAGCCCCGGAAAAATATTTGGTCTTCAGCGAAAAAAGTACGGGAGTTCTCCACTCCTGCCGCTGGACAGGTCCAAATGCCTTTGCTAGAAGGCGTCAACTTTGAAGAACGGCGTTGTCCAGACAAAGCCGGGTGCATAGCTCAGATGGTAGAGCAGCTGACTCTTAATCAGCGGGTCCAAGGTTCGAGCCCTTGTGCACCCACCAAAGTTCTCCTTGCCTGGCAAGGATCTAACAAGGCGACCTTCGGGTCGCCTTTGTTGTTTTAGTCCGGATCAGATTGCTTCGCGGCGCCACGGCCGCAAACAAAAAGGGCACCGGAAGTCTCCGATGCCCCTAGTGCCTTAGTGTCAGCCTTGCTTGACGTTGCGTCCGATCTTGTCGCCCGTGACCGGATGGGGATAGTGGAATGGCGGGATGAACACATCCGGCAGCGCCGCATAGGTAAAAGTGGGTGGGCGATCCGGCGGGAACGACTCGCTCATCGTCGTCAGCGGCAGTGTCTCCTGACCAAAACCCTTTTCGTAAGGGGTGTAGTAGGTTGCGAACCAGGTCAGGCGTGAGATTTTCCAGGTGCCATTTTCACGGACATAGGCATTCTCGTAGACGCCTTCTGCAAACTGGGCGTGCTTGCCGAACTCACCGGCCTGGATGAAGGCGCGCCAGCGGCCAAGGGCCGTCTCGCCGCTCTCATCGAGGGTAACGATCCCCTGCAGCTGCATGTGGTTCATCAACTGGCCGTGGTTGAGGCCGTCATGACCCTTGCCCATCACGTCGCGCAGGAAAACGCGGATGCGATCCAGCCCCTTGTAAACGCCCCGGCCGCCGATTTCGATTTCGCCATCCTGACTGAACAGTTCGGCCAGATCGCTCCAAAGCGCCTTGTCCACAAAGTAGCCGTATGTGCGTTGAAGCACCTTGATGGCTTCGATGTCTTCCAAACGCTGCAAGCGCCGCTCCAGATCGGCAATCTGGCTGGCCTGTTTGGCTATTATCGTGTCGTTCATCGCGAAATTCCTCCTAACTTCGATATGGGTCGTTACTCGTGGTGCCTTGGGCGGCCAGATCGTCGAGCTCGGCCTCTTTCAGGCCTGCCCACTCCCGGAGCACCTCCCTGGTGTGCTGTCCGAGCATTGGCGCAGGCTTGAGACGGGGAAGCCTGTTCTCCGCAAAGCGGAACGGCAGGCTTTGATAGGGGCGCAGCCCAGCTTCGGGATGTTCGATTTCCTCGAAGAAGTCCGTTGCGTGCAAATGCGGATCAAGGGCCACGTCTTTGCCGTGACAGACCGGCGCTGCCGCGATCCCCATGCGCTGGAGCCGCGGGGCAATCCAGTGTTTGTCCAGATTTTCCGTCCATGCGGCAACTGCGCCGTGCAACTGGTCTGCATGTCGCGCCCGGTCGGCTTCTGTGGACAGATCCAGATCGGCAAGATCGTCTCGGCCCATCAGAAGCGCCAAGGACCTCCATTGGCTGACTGCCTGGACATTGATGGCGACCCATTCCTCCGAACCTCGGCAGCGGAAGGCATCGTGGATTATGGACGATGTCTGCCTGTTGCCTTGCGGGCAGGGGGGCTCGTCGTTCTCGAGTGAACCCAGCACAAGGCCGCCAATAAGGGGCATGGCTGCTTCGACCTGCGAGATTTCCACATACTGGCCGTGACCGGTCTGCTCGCGCTGATGCAATGCGGTCATGATGGCGGCAGCCCCGTTGTAGCCGCCGATGGGATCGAGATAGGCTGGTCCGGTGGCTGTGGGCGCGCCGTCGCCGTAGCCGATGAAAGTGCTCATGCCCGTGGAAAATTCCATACTCGGTCCCAGCGCAGAGAGCTTTGCCATGGGGCCGTTCGTGCCGAATGCCGGCATCTCCACCAGAATGATGCGCGGGTTGATGGCGCTGAGTTCGGCATAGTCCAGCCCCATGCGCGACAGTGTCCCTGGCGTGAAATTGGAGACAATAACGTCTGCATTGGCAGCGGCTGCCTTGAGGGCCTCGCGGCCCCCCGGGCTCTTGATATCAATGCAGAGGGACCGCTTGTTGAGGTTCTGCGAATTGAACAGGACCGTTCGGTCATAGGGACGTTCGCCCAGAACGCCATCGGGATAGCGGCGCGGATTTTCGCCGGTCAAACCACCGCGCCACAGGTCCATGCGCTTTGCGGCTTCCACATGCACCACGTCTGCACCCAGTGCGGCCAACACGCGGCCGACGAACGGGCCGGCCCAGGCGGTCGTGACATCAAGTACACGGATGCCATGAAGAGGTCCTGCGCTCACTTTGCGTCCTCCTGAAGTACGGCGAGGGCCCGGTCGGCGCGCCAGTCTGATTGGCTCAATCGGAAGGGGGCGCCGAAGGCCCGACGGCTTGTGCCGTTCTGGTCGGCGGTCTTCCAGTAATTGCGCGCCTGCAGGTGAGGAGAGGCGGCCAGCTCGGCCGGCGTGAGGCTGGCGGCTGCGGGAACGCCCAGGTTCTGGAGCAGCATGACGAGGTCTGCGGAAGACATGTCCCTGGCGGCCGCGCTGGCCATTTCGGATATCTGGTCCCAGCGGGCGAGCCGGTCGACCTGTGTCTGAAAGTCCGGATGGTCGCGCAGTTCGGTGAGCCCGAGTGCTTCGCACATCGCTGGCCATCGATAGGCATAGACGAAGACTGTGACCCAGCCGTCATTGGCGCGGATCAGCAGGTCCGGGTTGTATTTGGTGCCATTCCGCTCGTCGAAGGTGCCGCTGTAGAAATACTGGTTGGCGAGGTTGTAGCTCATCGAGGAAGCCGTCTTGTGGACGTCAATGTCGATGAGTTCTCCGGTTCCGGCGCGCAGCGCGGCAAGGATCGCCGTGTAGGCGGCGACACCGGCCACATGCTGGACACGCTGCCCTACGCCGAACAACGGGGCCTCACCGGCTCTCCCATTGTAATACATGATCCCCGACAGGGCCTGATGGATCATCTCCCCACCCTGCCAATTAGCGTATGGGCCGTGTTCTCCAAAATCGCTGATGCGGCAAAAGACCGTTTTATCCGTCGCCTGACGCAGCTTGTTCGCGATGTCGCCTTTCGGGACGAGCACGACGTCGGCCGCCACGCACAGTGTGCTCAGGCGGTCGAAGTCTTTGTGCGCATCCAACTCGATCGAGCGCTTGTCGATATTGAGATGGTAGAATGTCGTTGAGTCCCCGTGCTGCTTGCTGAACGGGCCTATTTCGCGAACGCGTGATCCCCCGGGCGGCTCGACGAGGACGACGTCTGCTCCATAGCCCGCCATCAGGCGTGAGCAATATTGACCAGCCACCGATTCAGAGAGGTCGACGACCTTGAGATTTGACAGGGCGGTCATTGCGCAGCGTTGACCTCACGGGTGCGATAAATGACGCTCCGGCGGCACAGCGCGATGGCCCGCCCGGAAGCTGTCTGCACAAGCTGTTCGGTCTCGAAATAGTGGTGACCCTTGCGATCATAAACCGCGACGACCCGTCCACTGCTCGAAAGTGTCTCGCCGGGCTCCGCCCAGTCCAGCATCTGCGTGTCGCCAGACACATGGATGCCCGGGGTGGAGTATTCGAAGCTGTTGATCGCGTCGTGACTGGTAAGATGCTGGTAGGCAACGGGATGGATGCTGCCATATGGCCACTGGCCGGTTTCGCCGCCAATTCTCGCCAGCAGGCGATCATGCTCGGCTGCGTCCATCAAAGTTGGAGTGGTAAAAAGCGGTTGCCCCGGCGCCAGAACGTCGGGCTCCGCGAGAGGGAGTTGCTCCGGAACTGACAGGGTGGTCCTCGGCAGATCTTCGGGCAATTCTGGTTTGACATTCGGCATTGCAGCGTCGCCCACAGCCAGGACCACGTCATCGCGCATCACGACGATTTCGCAATGTGCACCCTTGTCTGAGGCGCCAAAACGGTAGCACGCGCTAAGCCTGTCCTGGTCGTAGCCGGGACGGATGTGCTTCATGGCGACGCGACCACGCTTCAACCAGTCTTTGCCCCAGCGCTCCACGAGAGCGGGCATGGTGTGCGCACAGATGACGATCCCTGGCACCAGGGCTCCCTGATAGCCATAGCGCTGGGCGATGCTGTCGTCGTGGATCCCGCCGGCCTCTTCGTGCCGTTTGGACCGTTCACGCGTCGAATGGGTAGCATCGTTGATTGCCGCAAATTCGATCACCAGGTCGGCACTCGTGCGGTCGAGGGGAATCTTGGCTTCAGTCATCGGGAATAAATCTCCAGGAGGTCGCGGACCTCATCGCCGACGCGGTAGATGGCGAGCACTGTGAAAACGACGATCACACCTGGCAAAACTGGCGCCATGGGGTCGATCATCAGGTAGCGGAAGGTTTCGGCGACGGAACTTCCCCAGCTTGGGTTTGGGTTCGGGACGCCGAGGCCCAAGAAGTTGAGTCCGGTCTGGGCCAGCACGGACAGCCCGCACAAGAGTGTCAGCTGGACAACCGTCGCGGGCAGAACGCTTGGCAGGACGTGATTGAAAATCCGGTACATCGTGGACGACCCGAACATGCGGGTGATCTGCACATAATCCCGGTTGCGAACGCTCAACACTCCCACGCGGACCACACGAGCGACCAATGGCGAGTACACTATGCCCAGGGAGAACATGGTGTTCTCGAGCGTCGCGCCCAGGGCGCTTGTGAGGGCGAGGGTGAGGATCAGGCCGGGGAAGACCAGAAGGGCATCCACGAAACGCATGAGCGTGAGATCGACCCATCCGCCCACATAGCCGGACACCAGACCCCACGGAATTCCGATTACCGCGGCAGTGCTGATGGCAATGAGCATTCCAAGCAGCGTGGGCTGCGTCCCGTAGATGAGCCGTGAAAGCACATCGCGGCCAAGGTCATCCGTGCCCAGAAGGTATTTCCCGGATGGCGGCATCAGAACGTCGCCCGGGTTCTGGGAGATTGGATCGAATGGCGCAAGGATCGGCGCGAACAGCGCCGCGATGATCGTCAGCACCAGCCAGGCTACAGCCAGCACGAGTGTGGGTTTCGTCATGAGTGACAGCAGCGTCGTCACCCGGGACGTTCGCTCGTCGGGCAATTTTTCGACAATGGTCATCAGCGGGTCCTCGGATCGATGGCGGCCACAATCAGGTCAACTGCGAGGTTGATCAGAATGACGAGGAACATCAGCACTGTGGTGACGCCCTGGACGACGGGAAAATCTTTCGACAGAACTGACTGGACCAAGAGCTCGCCAATCCCAGGGATGGCGAAGACGGATTCGATGAGTACGGCGCCGCCGATCAGTACCGATGCCACCATGCCGATGACCGTGATGATCGAGGGCAGGGCATTTTTCAGGGCGAACCTGAGATAGACCTGGTGAGCGGGGATGCCCAGCGACCATGCCGTCCTGACATATTGAGCCGACAGCGCTTCATTCATCGCGCTGCGCGTAAACCGCACGATGATCGCGATAGGGCCCAGCGCGAGCGTTACCACCGGCATGACGACGGACTTGAAGTGCGGGATGAGACCTGCAGACAAGGGCGTAAAACCAGTCGGAGGAAGCCAGAACAGCTGCAGCGCGAACAAGTTGACAGCCAGCATGGCGAGCCAGAACTCGGGCACTGCAATGCCGATGGAGGTGAAGCTTCGAATGCCGCTGTCTATCGCCCCGCCTGCGCGAACGCTGGCGATAATGCCCAACGGTATGCCAACGAGTACGGCGAGAACCAGAGCCTCGAGGGCAATGGTGGCCGACACAGGCATCCGGTTTGCCACCAAGGTCGTGACCTCGGTGCGGTTGACCAGAGAACGGCCCAATGACCCTTCGCTCATCTGACCAAGCCAGCTCAGATATTGTACGGGCAGGGGGCGATCCAGGCCGAGCTCACGGTTTATGTGTGCCACGAACTCAGGTGTCGCGTCCGGGCCGGCAATCGCATAAGCCGGGCCGCCGGGCGTTAGCTGAACGATGGAGAACACCAAAATCGAGGCGAGCAGGGCGGTGGGAATAATCGTCCCTAAACGCTGAAGAATAAGCAATAACATCTGACACCCCGAGGTGTTTGCTGGGGGAGAGCAAGCTCCCCCCCGGTTGCGCTATTCAAAGTAAAGGGTGGTCAGATTGGCCTTGCCCATGAGGTTGGGCAACTCGCCATGCAGCTTGCTCGACTGTGCGAACACGCGGGGCTGGAAGTACATGGAAACCCACGGCACATTGTCGACCCACATGGCGTTCAGCTCGTCAAAGATCTCGTTCTGCTCGGCCGGGTCCGAGGTTGCCAGCAGACGGTCAACGGCGGCATCAACCCCGTCAAATGGCTCCTTGGAAACGTGGTAGGCCGCGTAGGACGTAAAGGTCTGCTGATAGGTCATGATGGGCGAGGGACGCCCGCTCCACCCGGCCAGGTTCAGCGTGATCGCTTCCTGACCGTTATAGAGTTCGATGCACGCGGCTCCCGTGGCCAGCATTTCGCCGTTGAGAGTGATGCCTGCGGGGCGAAGCTGTTCGCGCATCATGTCAACGAGCTTGGCACCCGGCGCTGGCGAGCCACTATTGGCGTTGGCGCAGATGGCCACCTCAACCCCGTCTGGGTATCCAGCCTCAGTGACGAGTTGCTTGGCTTTTTCCGGGTTATAAGTGTAGTGGTTGTCGAGTTCCGGCGTCGAAGGCCAGTAGCTCGGCGGGACCAGAAGGCTTGCTGGAAGCGCCTCAACTTCCCCACCGTAGGCGATGCGCGCGAGTGCCTCGCGATCAATGCCGTAAGAGAAGGCCTGACGGACCAGCTTGCTCGACACCGGCTCGAGATTGGTGTTCACCGCGATGACCACCGACGCAATGGTGGGCTGCGTCATGACCTGAAGATTGGCATTTCGCCGGACCACGGGCAGGTTCACAGGGTCGATGCTCATCACATAGTCGAGCTGACCGGCCATCAGAGCCGAGACCACCGTGGTCGGGTTCTTGATGATGCGATACTCAAGCCCGTCGAGCTTGATGCGATCTGGATTCCAGTAGTCGGAGAAGCGTTCGAGCGACAGGTTGTCGCCGGCTGCCCAGCTCGAGACCCGGAATGGGCCCGTGCCTGCGGGATTTCGGCCTACGCCCTCAACACCGTGCTCGGCTATCGCCTTGGGCGAGATAATCATGCCGCCACGATCCATGAGGAGCGAGGTGAGCACTGAATATGGACGGTCGACATGCAGGGCGACGGTGAATTCGTCGACCACTTCGACTTCAGTCACCGGGTTGAGGTCGGCCTGCTTGCCAGAGTTTTGATAGAACTCAATGCTGGTTTTTACGGCCTCGGCATTGAATGCCTCGCCATCGTGGAACTTCACGCCCTGACGGAGTTTGAGGACGAGGGTGCGATCCTCGTTGGTCCACTCAAACGACTCGGCAAGCATCGGAAGCGGCTCAAGCGTTGCCGGATCGAAGTCCAGCAGACGGTCATAGACCGTATACAGGAAATGGATATCGCCGCCGGAAAGGCCGTTGGCCGGATCGAGCGTAGTGGGCTCCTCTCCCACGCCGATCACCGCAATATTGGTGTCTGGTCCGGCGAACGCCGCAGGTGCGGCCACTGTCGTCGCGAATGCAGCTGCAAGCAGTAAGCTGGCAGTCAGTTTTCTCAGTCTCATGGTTTTCCTCCCTCGAAAAAAAGATCGTCGATGTCTTGAACCCGGTGACACGCTATCTGGCGCCCGGAGAATTCCTGCAGTTGAGGCTCCGCCTCCCGGCAGAGATCGATCGCGAACGGACACCGTCTGTGGAAGCGGCAGCCTGGCGGTGGCGCGCCGGCGTCATCTGCCTCACCCCGCGCAAGGACTGCTGCTTTCCGCTGCTTGCCGATTGTCGGTACGGCGCCGACAAGTGCCCTTGTGTAGGGATGCTTTGGGTCCTGAACGACCTCTTTGACCGGCCCGTTTTCGACCAGTTTGCCCAGGTAGAGGACGGCCACGTGGGTGGCTATCTGCACCACTGCGCCCATGTCGTGCGTAATGAAGAGGTAGGTGAGCTGCCGCTCTGCTTTCAGGCGCGCCAGAAGGCCAAGGATCTCATTGCGGACCGAAAGGTCCAGTGCCGAGACGGCCTCGTCCAGCGCGATAATCGTCGGCTTGGCCGCCAGGGCGCGCGCAATATTGACGCGCTGACGCTGTCCCCCGGAGAGCTGGTGGGGGTATCGGTCGAGAAATTCAACCGGCAGGCCTATGTCCCTCAGAATTTGAGCGGCAAACTCACGCAGTTCTGCGCCGCTGCGCTTGTTCATCAGGCGGTGGGGTTCGCTTATGGTGCGCCAGATCGGCCAGCGCGGATTGAGAGCGCCACCAGAATCCTGCACGACCATCTGGATGCCGGCTGCGCCCGCGTCGCGCGCGGTATTCTTCCCCTGGGAAAGCTCAACGCCGGCGACCCGAACAGTGCCGGAGGTTGCTGGCACCAGTCCGCAAACGGCTCGAGCCAGAGTGGACTTGCCAGAACCGGATTCCCCGATGAGGGCGAGCGTGGACTGTTCAGGCAGGCTGATGCTGACATCGCTCACCGCTTGGACGTCGGAAGCGCGCGGGCGCTTGAAGCGGACGACAAGGTTATCGACGGATAGCGCGATTTTTGTGCTTGTATCGGGGGTCATTGCATCTCACCAGCGTCGTCAGCCAGGATGCACCGGACGCCGCGTCCATCAGAAAGGTGGCGCATTTCCTGCGGCCTGGAGCATTCGGCCTGTGCCTTGGGACAGCGGTTGCTGAAACGGCATCCGTCCGGCCAGCGTCCTGCCAGCGGTGGCTGACCCGGAATGCCCTGCAGGAGCTTCCCGACTTCCGTCATGTCGGGCGTGGCGGCCACCAGGGCCTCTGTGTAGGGGTGGCGGGGCCGGTGAATGATGTCTTCTGCCGTCCCAACCTCGACAACCTGACCCGCGTAAAAGACGGCGATCCGGTCGCAGGTCTCGGCGATCAGACCAAGATCGTGGGAAACGAAGATAACTGTCAGCTGCTCTTCAGCTGCAAGCTTGAGAAGCAGATCAACAATCTGGGCCTGGATGGTGACGTCCAGAGCGGTCGTCGGTTCGTCCGCTATGAGCAGGCGGGCGCCAGAGGCCAGGGCCATCGCAATCATGACACGCTGGCACATGCCACCTGAAAATTGGTGAGGATAGGCCCGAGCACGCTGCTCGGGGTCGGGAATGCCCGCGCGGCTCAACAGGTCGTGCATACGTTTCCGTACGGCGTCGCCACGCAAGTCAGTATTGGCGCGAATGACCGCCTCGATCTGCGCGCCCACAGTGAAGACGGGGTTCAGTGCGCTGGCTGGTTCCTGAAAGATCACGGTGACAAGCTGGCCGCGAACACCCCGCATGTCCTGCTCGCTCAGGGATGTGAGCTCCCTGCCATCCAGAGCAATGCGACCGCTCAAAGACAATTGTTTGGGCAGAAGGCGTGGAATGGCCAAGCCAGTCAGCGTCTTGCCGCTGCCACTCTCCCCAACAATCCCGAAAATTTCACCAGCCCGCACCTCAAACGAAACCGGACCCACGAGATGATGGGCCGCGTGCTTCGTCGAGATGGAAACCCCCTCGAGTTTCAACACCTTTTCCTCCTCCGGTATCCGTGCGTTTTGCATCTTGATACCTGTCCGCTGCACTAGCGAATAATGTTTTACAACATAACAATTATACACCGGAGCGCAAGCGCCAAGAGGACGGCGCGCGCAGATATTTGGATGGCCTGTCCGGCTCGGGGAAACTCCCGCTGCCTGGGGGCATAAGATGTTGAAAGGAAAGGTTGTTATGGATTTTCGCCAGAGGGAGGCGGTCGAGACGATGAGCGCTATCCATCCGGCCTGAGGGGAGATTGGGTCAGATCGCAAATGGCGGTGTGGGACTCAGTAAGTCCCCTAGCTCGTCCTGATCAATTCATTGTCCGAACGATTGCGTTGACCTCATGAATTGTGCCTAATTCCGGCGGCAACTGGGGGCTCGTGCGAATGATCGCGCATTTCTGTTTTTCCGATAGACCACCGCCTGAGCATGTCGTGCTGGATCTGGCCTGGTCCGAGGACGGGCCGGTCGGCCGGGTGAAGACACCGCAGCATCTGTTCGGAATGCTTGAGCATATGGGGATGTCGCCAAAGAAGGACGACGAATATATGCGCCTGCCCATTGCGCTGGGATATGGGGTCATGGTCGCGGGCATGACCGCCGCGTCGCTGGTGGTCTCAGGTGACCTGACGGCATGGCCGGCAAAATGGGGTGATCTGGTTGGCGCCGAACGCGCCAAAAAACAGGTCTATCACGCCTGAGGGGTGTCGGGCCGCTGCGGTCGCTCACTTTTCAGGTCTCGCTGGACATTTGACTTTTTCTAGCCTTGTCACAGGCGTATAGGCGGGCGCGTGCATCGCACCCTCTCCTGAAAGTGACATCCCAATGTTCGGAATAGATCCGAGTTTCTTCAGCTCGCTTGCGCAGGTGATCCTGATCGATCTTGTGCTGGCGGGTGATAATGCTGTTGTCATTGGCCTGGCCGCCGCCGGACTTGCGCCGGCGCGCCATTCTCATCGGTATCCTCGCGGCAACCGTCCTGCGCATTCTCTTTGCGCTGATCACCACCCAATTGCTGTCGCTGGGCGGCGGTCTTCTGGTGGCCGGTGGCATTCTGCTGCTCTGGGTCTGCTGGAAGATGTATCGCGAGCTGACGGTCTCGTTCGAAGATGAACATGAGGCGACGGAGGCGTTGTCGGACGCCGACCACAATGCCGATGGCAAGGTCGCAGGCAGGGCCCCGCGCAAGAGTCTGGGACAGGCCGTCAGCCAGATCGTCATTGCTGACGTCTCAATGTCGCTGGACAATGTCCTCGCCGTTGCGGGCGCCACCCAGCACCATTTCGAAGCCCTGGTGTTCGGCCTTGCGCTGTCGGTGATCATGATGGGCGTGGCAGCCAGCTATATCGCGCGCCTGCTGCACCGGTTCCGCTGGATCGCTTGGATCGGCCTTGCGATCATTCTCTTTGTGGCGGTGCGCATGCTGCTCGAAGGGGCAGGGGCCTTCATCACCATTCCTGAAATTCCGCTGCTCTATACGCCACATGAGGCCGCCGCCGCAGTCGTTCATTAGGCTCTGCGAAACCAAATGGGCAATTTGCCCGCATTTGCTTGCGGCCAATAGCAATTTGCTCATCCTGTACCGCTATATTGCCCCGCATCTGTTTATGATGCGGGGTTTTTATGTCCGTCATTGCTGATCGCTTGCGCGGATCCGATGCCGGGCCTCGTTCCGCTCCGTCCGTGGGTACACTGCCGGAACTGAAGGCCGAGCGCGTTTCCGGCGATGCGTGGGATCAGATCATTTCGGCATTCGACGAGGTCTGCCAGGAGCAGATGTTCGCCTTTTCGGCCGTGCGCTGGCCCGGCGTTACCTGTGAGCCGACCGTCTATTGGCACGACGGGCAGATTGTCGGTGGCGCACTGATCATGGTTCAGCCGCTGCCCCTGCGCCTCGCCGAAATGGCAGTGCTCAAATGGGCGCCCATGCTCGCCGATGCGGCGCGACCCGATGTGGAAGACATTCGCGCCGCGATGATCGAGGCCGTCCTTGCCGAATATTCCGCTCGCCGGCGGATGATGGTGTCGGTGCTGCCTGCCGCCTCGACCGATGAAAAACATCCGGCCTATCTTGCCCTTCGCCAGCGCGGTTTTTACCGCGGGTCGTCGCTGCTGTTCCCCAACCGCTATCTCGTCAGGCTGCGCCTCTCCGACGCGGAGCAGCGCAAAAGCCTCAACCAGAAGTGGCGCTATCATCTCAACAAGGCCGACAAGGCTGGTCTGCGGTTCGAGCGCGTTGGCGCCGACGCGCTCGGCACGTTCAAGCAGCTCTATGCAGCGATGACTGACCGCAAGCAGTTTCCCGATCATTCAGCCTACGAGACGCTCGATGCCCTGATGGGCGTCGATGAAAAACTGCGCCCGGAACTCTTCCTCGTCCATCTGGGCGAGGAATGCGTGGCAGGCGCCTTGATCTTCAAGGCCGGCAAGCGGGCCGTCTATCTCTACGGCGCCACCAATGACCGGGCACTGCCCGCGCGCGCCGGCTATTTCATGCACTGGCATATCATCCGCTGGCTGCGCGATAACACCACAGCCGACTGGTATGACCTCGGCGGGACCGATGGATTTCTGGGCCTGCACCAGTTCAAGAAGGGGATGGTCGGCGAGGCCGGGCTGATCCGTCCCGTGCCGCCGGTTGTCAATTATGCCGACAGCAGGCGCGCGCTGATGCTCGGCACCTTCGCCTTCAGGGCGCGGGATGCGCTCCAGCATCTGCGTCGGCATGTCGACAAATTGCGGAGCCCCAAGGCGCAGCCCGACCAGCCCCCCTATCGGCCGGAAGTCGATTTCGAATGAGTCTGGTGCGGCGGCTGGCGTCTCAATCGAGTGTTATCTTCGCCGCCCGCTTGTTTGGCGCAGGCCTGATCTTTGTCGCGCAGGCGCTGATCGCCCGGCTCTGGGGCGCGGAGCTGCTCGGTGAGTTCCTCATCGTCGTCGCCAGCGTCAACCTCATATCCGTGGTTATGCCGCTCGGCTTCCATACGGTCGGCACCTATTTTTCTGCCGAGTATCGGGCCCGGGGGGACAGGCGCCAACTGACCGCCTTTCTCCGGCGAGCCTATCTGCATGTCATCGTCGCCTTCGCACTGTTTGCCACGATAGGACCGATGATCCTCAATCTTGTCGGGCTGGGGCAGGGGACGGTCGCGCGCCATTTTGTTCCCGTGGCCATGCTCATCCTCGGCACCGCCGTCGTCTACGTAAACAGTGCGCTGCTGATCGGGATGAAGCGTCCCTTTGCGGGCTTCTTTGCCGATACGCTCCTGCGCCCGATGATCGTGCTGGCAGCCTTCCTTGTCGCCATGGCCACGAGCGTTGCGGAAGATGGTTTTACCGCCATGCTCTGGATCATCGGCACGGGCTATATCTCCGTGTCCCTGGTGCAGTTTGTGTTCGTCCTTACCAGCATTGGTCGGGTTGCTGACACGGCGCCAGCGCGCGAGATCGAGAGTGGACGGTGGTGGCGTTTTGCGCTGCCATGGGTGCTGATCAGCATCGCCACCGACTTTTTCTTCGATATCGACCTGCTGCTCCTCAGCCATAGCCTCAGCCGCGAGGATCTGGCCATATTCGGTGTCTGCGCCCGCATCTTCTCGCTCGCATCCTTCGGCGTAGCGGCGGTCTATGCAGTCACGCTGCCAGATATGTTCGAGAGCGAGGCGCGGGCTGATCGGGCTGATTTCCACCGCAAGGTGGGTGAGGCTAATATGGTGGCGAGCCTCATCGCGCTCGCGCTCTTTATCATACTGCTCGTGTTGTCGCCGTTCGCGCTGCAGCTGTTCGGGCCGGCCTTCACCGCGGGCGCCATGCCCCTTGCCATACTTTGCCTTGGTCTGATCGTTCGGTCCGCCTTTGGTCCGGCCTCTCTGGTGCTGTCGATCCACGACCGGCCTTGGGCCAGTCTGCCGGCCATCGGCCTCGGCCTCGGATGCCTGATTGCCGGCAATTGGCTGCTGGTGCCCACCTTCGGATTGATGGGCGCGGCCTGCTCGGCGCTTGTGGCGATCACGATCTGGTCGTTCGCCCTGTGGCTGACGGCGCGCTGGACTGCCGGGGTCGATGTCTCGATCCTGCAATGGTTCCGGACCCGCAGGGCAGCGGCCGCAGCCTGATCCTTCGCCGCTAGGAGGCTGCGCCGACCAATGTTCTAAGCCTTTGCTTGAGACGGCCCAGGCGTCCGATATTGACGCCGCTGTCATACTCGACGTCCCGGCGCGTGTAGAATTTTTCTATCAGCAGATAATCCTGCCCGAATATGTGCTGCTCCAGCAGCGCAGTTTCCCGATAGCCGTAGCGCTTGAGGAGCATGCGGGCGACCTCGTTCTCCGGCCGGACAAAGGTGAAGGCCTTGTGGAAGCGCTGGTTGTCCCAATGGGCGTCGAAGGCGCGCATCCCGAACATGCCGAGCTTGGTCTGACGGTGAGACGGGAACACCCAGCTCCAGTACCGGAACACAGCGCCGCACTCCGGTCCGGAGATCATGGCCCCGCCCGGCACGCCATCCGCGCACAGGATCATGATGTGCCATGGGTCGATGGCGAGAAGGTTGTGGAGAAAATTCCTGTTCAATCGCGCCGTTTCGTGTGCCTTGAAGCGGTCGCTGTAGTGTACCGAGCTTTTAATGACGTCGACCAGTTCCTTGTGGATCAGGTCGATATCGGCCGGTACCGCGGGCCGGATTGTCATTTCAGCCATGGCAATGCCCCCTTGCTCGTCGGGCAATGATAACGCCGGCCGATGCAGGATTTCTGAATCGGGCAGGTTAACAGAGTGTCGCCAAAACCCTTGTCCCTGCTTTGGTCGCATGAGGCAGGGCTTGCCGGGGGGGTGTTGGCTGATTAGAACGAACTCGGGAGAGACTAGGAGGATGACAATGAGCGAACAGCTCTTGTTCCAGCCAAGTGCGTCGGCGCTCGCGCAAACTCACACTACGGCCGACAAGTACGATTCGAATTATGCCCGCTCGGTCAATGACCCTGAAGGCTTTTGGGCAGAACAGGCCAAGCGCCTGGACTGGATGACCTTTCCCACAAAGATCAAGAACACCACGTTCGAATATCCGGACGTCTCGATCAAGTGGTTCGAGGACGGCGTTCTCAACGTCGCGGCCAATTGCATTGACCGGCATCTGCTCGAACGCGGCGATGACATCGCCATTATCTGGGAGCCGGACAATCCGGCCGACCAGGCTGAGTATATCAGCTATCGCACGCTGCATGAAAAAGTGTGCCGCTGCGCCAATGTGCTGAAGTCGCTGGGCGTCAAGAAGGGCGATCGCGTCACGATTTACCTGCCGATGATTCCGCAGGCTGCCTACGCCATGCTGGCTTGCGCCCGTATCGGCGCGGTGCACTCGGTGGTGTTCGGTGGCTTTTCGCCGGATTCGCTGGCCGGTCGTATCAACGACTGCGACAGCGCTGTGGTCATCACGGCCGACGAAGGCCGTCGCGGTGGCAAGACTGTGCCGCTCAAGGCCAATGTCGACAAGGCGCTGGAAGATTGCCCCGGCGTGCAGAAGGTTCTGGTTGTGCACAACACCGGCGCAGATGTCGCCATGAAGGGCAGCCGCGACGTGTGGTGGCATGAAGCCGCCGCCGGCGTCGAGCCCTTCCACGATCCAGAGCCGATGAATGCGGAAGATCCGCTGTTCATCCTCTACACCTCCGGATCGACCGGTAAGCCCAAGGGTGTCGTGCATACCCAGGGCGGCTATCTCGCCTACGCGTCGCTGACCCATGAGCTGAGCTTCGACTACAAGCGCGGCGAAGTGTTCTGGTGCACCGCTGACGTGGGCTGGATCACCGGCCACAGCTATATCGTCTATGGCCCGCTGGCCAATGGCGCGACGACGCTGATGTTCGAAGGCATTCCCTCCTGGCCCGACGCCAGCCGCTTCTGGCAGGTGGTCGAACGCCACAAGGTCAATATCTTCCACACCGCGCCGACCGCAATCCGCTCGCTGATGGGTGCTGGCCCGGAATTTGTCGAGAAATACGACATGCCCAGCCTGCGCCTCCTCGGCACAGTGGGTGAGCCGATCAACCCGGAAGCCTGGCTCTGGTATAACAACAAGGTGGGCAAGGGCCGTTGCACGGTCATTGACGCCTGGTGGCAAACCGAGACCGGCGGCCACATGATTGCGCCATTCCCTGGCGCCACGCCCACCAAGCCTGGTTCGGCCACGGTGCCTTTCTATGGCATCCAGCCGGTTGTGCTCTCGCCAGAGGGCAAGCTGCAGGAGCAGACCAAGGCTGAAGGCGTTCTCGCCATCAAGGATAGCTGGCCGGCTCAGGCGCGCACCATCTGGGGCGATCATGGCCGGTTCGTCTCGACCTATTTCGAGACCTACAAGGGCTATTACTTCACCGGCGACGGCTGTCGCCGCGATGACGACGGCTATTACTGGATCACCGGTCGCGTGGACGACGTGCTCAACGTCTCCGGTCACCGCCTCGGCACGGCCGAAGTGGAGAGCGCGCTGGTCGCACATCCGAAGGTTTCGGAAGCGGCCGTCGTGGGCTTCCCGCACGACATCAAGGGACAGGGCATTTATTGCTATGTCACGCTGATGGCGGGCGAGAACTATGACGATGCCCTGCGCAGCGAGCTGCGCAACTGGGTTCGCAAGGAAATCGGCCCGATCGCATCGCCCGACTTCATCCAGTGGGCCCCCGGCCTGCCCAAGACCCGTTCGGGCAAGATCATGCGCCGTATCCTGCGCAAGGTCGCCGAGAACGACTTTGGAGCGCTTGGCGACACCTCGACCCTGGCGGATCCGAGCGTCGTCGATGATCTGATCGCCAACCGGCAGAACAAGCCGGCGTAATCGGCTGATCCAACGAGACAAAAAGCGGGCGGCGCCTTCGATGAAGGGGCCGCCCGTTTTCAGTTTGTGACGGTCGACCGGTAGGCTGAGAACCGTCGTCTTGGAAGTCACGCATGAGCATTGATCCGTAAGGGGCAGGGCGGCACCCCCTGTTCAGGGGGATCATTGTCTTGCCGCCTTTATCCCGTCACTGTCGGCACATCGATTCCCCCGGAGTTTGCCCGTGCGCCGATATCTGTCGCTTGCCTTCGCCATCGCTGCCCTCACTGGAGGGGCCCAAGCTGCAACGCTTGAAGACATGGCCGGACAGATGATTGTCGTGGGCTTCGAGGGCAGCAGCGCCAATGCGGCCAGCGTCAAGGCAATCGCTGGCGAACTGGAAGCGGGCCGTCTCGGCGGCGTCATGTATCTCAAGAAGAATGTTGCGAGCCTTGGTGCGGTCAAGGCGATGAACGCCCTGTTCCGTGGTTCAACCACAAGCCTGCCCCCATTTATTACCCTCGATCAGGAGGGCGGTTCCGTTGAGCGCCTGACCAATGATGTGGGCTTTACCGAAATTCCCAACGCGCGCTCGATTGCTGCCAGCAATTCGCCTGAGCAGGCCGAGGCCATCTACGCCCGCATGGCTGCCGGCATTGCCGACCTCGGGTTCTCGGTCAATTTCGGACCCGTGGCCGATCTCGACGTCAATCCGGACAACCAGGTCATCACCCGCTTCGGTCGTGCTTTTTCGGCTGATCCCGCCGTCGTCACCGCCTATGACGCAGCCTTCATCGAAGCGCATCACGCAGCTGGTCTCGTTACATCGCTGAAGCATTTCCCCGGCCATGGCTCGTCGACCGCGGATAGCCACGAGGGCTTTGTCGACATCACGCAGACCTGGTCTCCGGATGAGCTCGTCCCTTACAAGACGCTGATCGATCAGGGCTCTGCCGACATGGTCATGGTGGCCCATCTCTATCATGCCGACTATTCCGACGGGGACGAACAGAGCCCATCGTCACTGTCGCCGCGCTGGATCGAGGGTGTTCTCCGCAGCGAGCTCGGTTTTGATGGCGTGGTGATCAGCGATGATCTCGAAATGGGTGCCATTCGCGACCACTTCACGCTCGAAGAGACAGTGCTAAAGGCTGTCGGAGCGGGGATGGATGTTCTCCTCTTTTCCAACACGGCCTATCAGCGGCCCGGCCTAAACCAGGAGGTTCTGGACATCCTGCTGCGCGAAGCCGCAGCGGATCCTGCCTTCGCCGAGCGCATCGAGCAGAGCTACGAACGCATCGTAGCGCTCAAATCGCGGATCAAATAGCCGCACATCCCCCGGTTTTACGCGTCTGGCAGTTTTCTCAGCCGAGGTGCATAGCTAAGGTGCCTGCCTGTAATCGGAGACGAAACGGCAATGACGGATGACCGCCAAATTCGGCAAGCCCGAGCATTGTTCCTGTCTGACGTGCATCTGGGCATGAAGCCGATCCGGACGCGACAACTCATCGAGTTCCTGCGCTTCCATGATGCCCAGACCATTTATCTCGTCGGCGATATCCTTGACGGCTGGCGGCTGGCAAAGACCTGGCGCTGGCCCGAAGAATACAATGAGCTGGCCCAGGTCCTGCTCGACAAGGCGCAGTCCGGTGTCCGCATCGTCTATCTGCCGGGCAATCACGACGAGTTCCTGCGCGAATATCTCGGGACTTATTTCGGCGGGATCGAGCTCGTCGATCGCACCGTTCATACCTCTGCCACCGGCCAGACCTATCTTGTCATCCATGGCGACCAGTTCGACGTGGTGGTGATGAACGCCAAGTGGCTCGCCCATGTCGGGGACTGGGCCTATAATTTCGCCCTGCGGGTCAACAGCGTCATCAATTGGGTGCGGCGCAAGCTGGGCCTGCAATATTGGTCGCTCAGCGCCTGGGCCAAGCAAAAGGTCAAGAACGCCGTCTCTGTGATCGGCCGCTTTGAAGAGGCGCTGGTGCATGAGGCCAAGCAGAGCGGCGTCGATGGCGTGATCTGCGGCCATATCCATTTCGCCGACATGCACGATCGGCTGGGCATCCACTACATCAACACCGGCGACTGGGTGGAAAGCTGCACAGCGGTGGTCGAAAACCCGGACGGCACATTCGAGTTGGTCAAGTGGACCGAGATGGTGACGGGTGAGCCGCGACGCATGAAGAACCGCAGCATCGCAGAAGACTAGGCGCTCTTACGGGAGAGCATCGGCTGGGCCGGCGCGTAATTGCGCGTCGCTGTGCCTTCAGCCCTCTTGCTTTGTCTTGGCAACCGTTGCACGAAGACGAACGAGGCGCGGTTCTCGCGCCCGGAGTCATTTTCCATGCCGTCGGTCCTATCGCGCTTGGGTAGCCCCGAGACGCGCACTTCAGTTTATCAGTTTACCGTCTACTTGCCTGGCGCAGTTGCCACGGTGTTCCTGGGCATCTGGCTTAGCCAGCACGGCGTGCCCGCCGACCAGATCGGCATCATCAACGCCCTGCCCATGCTGGGACTGCTGCTCCTCAACATGATTGTCGGGCGGCTCGCCGATCGCGCAGACGACTGGCGTACTGCCATCATCATAATTTCCGTGGCGTCTGCCCTGGCGCCGATCGGGCTTTATTTCGTCAGTGAATTCTGGGGCATACTGCTGATCTGGAGCCTCTGCTCCATTAGCAATGGCCTCGTGCCACCGGTTATCGACGCGGCGACTGTGCGTATGGCCCGCCGCAATGGCACGGACTTTGGTGCTATCCGCGTCTGGGCGACAGTCGGCTATGTCGTCGGCGTTGCCGGCATCGGTGTAGCGTTGACCGAATGGGGTTCGGGCAGCTTCATCATCCTCTATATTCTGATGACCGTGGTCCGCGCACTGCTGGGGTTCTGGCTGCCGCGCTTCCGCGCGCCAAAGGCTAAGGCGACCCTGGCTGAGCCCGATCTGCAGGCGGTCACGGGAACGCGGCTGCGCGATTCCCTCAAATTGTGGTTCATCCTGCCGCTCGTCGCTTTCGCGCTGGTCAACTCGAGCAATGCGCTGATCGGCGCCTTCGCCGTTCTGCTCTGGAACCAGGGCGGTATCGCTGATGTCTATATCGGCCCTCTCCTGGCCGCCTCTGCTGCTGCCGAGGCGCTGGCCATGTTCCTGTGGCGCCGCTTCGGAGGCAAGATCACCGCCCGCAACATGATCCTCGCTGCTGCGATCGCCGGCTTGATCCGCTTTACCGTGATGGCCTTCGATCCGCCGGTAGAAGTGCTGTTCTTTGTCCAGATGCTGCACGCCTTCAGCTTTGGCATCGGCTATCTCGGCGTGGTCCACTTCATCGCCAACTGGACCAATGAGGGCAATGCCGCCGAAGCTCAGGGCTTTGCCACCATGCTGCAGCAGGGTGCATCGATGCTGGCGCTGGTGGCCTTCGGCTTCCTTGTCGAAATGTTCGGGGCAGGGGCATTCTTCTACTCGACCCTGACCAGCAGCATCGCCATCGTCTGTGTGCTGCTCTCCCTCAAGCTTCGCCCACCCAAGGATGCCGTGCTGCCGCGCTAATCCGGGAATGAGGCAACCGGTCCCGCCGGCTTGCCTCTCCCGACCGCCGGGCCCATGTCACATTGCTACCCGCAACAAAAAAAAGCCCCGGTCTGAACCGGGGCTTTTTCATTTCATTGGGTCCGCTCAGTTGAGGCGGCCGCTCGCGTGGGCGAGGGTGGTGTAGACCTTGCCGCGATCCGAGAGCAGGTACTCGCGGGTTTCGGCAGCAGGGCGCGGGCCGGCGGCTGCACGCTTCAGCAGCTGCTCGAAGTCGCCCATATAGGCCTGGGCGGTGCGCATGAAGTCCGCGTCGCGCTGCAGGCGCTTGCGCACTTCGTCATAGGTGCCCTGGCCGGTCAGCGTGTAGATGCGGCGCGAGAAGACATTGGACTCACCGGCCTGATAGCGGGCCCAGGCTTCGGACAGCGCGGCGTCATCAATGGCGCGGGCGATTTCCTCGGTCAGGGTCGAAAGGCCCTGCGGTGCCTGTGCGCCGGCCTGCTTGGCCGATGCGTTGCGGAGCACGTCACGCAGCCAGCCACCATTGTCGCCGGCCTGAGCCGGAGCTTCGGTGCGGGCTGCAGGAGCCGCCTGCTGGGCGGCCGGTGCGGGCGCCGGTGCCGGGGCAGGGGCCTGGACCGGTGCGGGAGCCGCTGCTGGTTCGGCCGGGCGGGCGCGGATCGGGTCGACCAGGGACTGGGCGACCTGCGCGGGTTCTGGCTGGCGCGGGGCCGAAGCCGGATCGGGCTGGCGGATCGGAGCACGCGAAGCGGCGCGGCGATCGGTGACATCGTGCGTTGCGGGCTGGCCGCGGACGATGGCGTTGAGCTCAGAAAGCGCTTCGATCTGCTCGGCGACGACACGGCGCATGGCGGCAGCGCTGGCGCGAGTCTCTTCTGGCAGTTCGTTGACGCCACGCGCCAGTTCGGCGCGGGTCGCTTCGAGTTCGCCACCAACTTCGCGAGCCGTTTCGCGCATGGCGCGGGCGGTCTCGGCAAAGCGCTGTGTGGCGTCTTCGATGGCCTGCTGCGTTTCTGCGATCAGGCGGCGCTGCGCCTCCTGCAGGGCAGCATTGGTCCGGCGGCTCTCGCCATCGGCGGTTTCGCGGAAATCGCCGAGGCGGCCGGTGACCTGCTCGGTGGTTTCGTCGAGTGCCTTGCGCACGACATCGGTCGACTGGTCGACGGCCTGACGCAGCTGCCCCGTGTTCGAGGCGATGGCGCCACGAACGGACTGGGTCGTGTCAGCGATTGTGTCAGCCAGCGTGCTGGTGGTCGAGGTGAGCACATCGGTAACGGTGCCGGCGGTCGACGCCAGGAGGTCGCTGACCTTGTTGGCGTTCTCTTCGAGAGCGGCATTGACCTGGTTGGTCTGGCCGGCGAGGGCCGAACGGACCGAGGTCGAGGTCTGGCTGAGGGCTGCGGCGGCAGCTTCAGCAGCGCGCTGGACGGCGGTGTCGACCTGAGCCGCGTTGGCGTCCAGGGTCTGGGTGAAGCGCTCATTGGTGGAGAAGAGCGCGTCATTGACGTTGGTGGTGGCCGTTTCGAGCGCCTGGGTGATGGCCTGGGTGCTCTGGCCCAGCGTATCGGTGACCTGGAAGCTCGTGGCCTGCAGAGCTTCGTCCATGGCGCGGCGAGCGCCGATGAGACGGCGTTCGGTTTCCTGAACGGTGTCGGAGATCGACTGGGCGAACATGCGCATGCGACCGTCGATATCGTCGGCCTTGCTGGCGAAGCTCTCTGCAAGGGCTTCCATGGCGCCACGGCGTTCCTCAAGGGTTTCGAGGGCAGTGCCGCTGGTGGATTCGAGGGCGCGGGACGCCTGGTTCATGCTGACCACTTCGACGTCGAGGCGGCCGAGGATGGACGCAAACTCGTCGACCATGGCGCGAATGGTCTGCTGCAGGGCGCCGACATGCTGGCCAACCAGAACGCCGGCTTCTTCGGTCTGGCCCATGGCTTCGCGCATGGTGCCGGCGTAGCTGGCGGTCTGCTGGGCGATGCTGGTTTCGAGCGTGGCGAGGTTGGTGGTCGACGCATCCAGCACATGCTGCAGCAGCATGTTGGAATCGTTGAGCTTGCTGAGCGCTGTGGTGACATCGCCGAGAATACGCGAGGTCGACACCGACATGAGTTCTTCGGCTTCGCGAGCATTGTCGGAGAGAGCGTCGCGCAGGATGTTGCCGTGACCGCGCAGAGCATTCTGCAGCTCGGCCGAGCGTTCGTTGACGAGGGCGGCGAAGGCTGCGGTGTGGTTGGACACCGAGCGGTTGATTTCGCCCAGGCGCTCTTCGATCGAGGTGACGCTGTCGACGGCCTTGACCGTGACGATCTCGTCGATGTTGTGCGCCGCCATGCGGAACTGGTCGAGGGCGGAGCGCACGGCGATATCCATGCGGGTCGCGGTGTTCTCGACATCGGCCGCAATGGTGTGGGTCGCTGCGGTGATGCGGGTCGCGATGGTTTCCTCGATGCGGTCGGCGCCAGCTTCGAGGTCAGCCATGGACTGGGTGATCGAGGTGTTGATCGAGGAGTTGAGCGACGCCAGGCGTTCGGCCGTAATGTCGGCGCGGGCGGTGATTGCCTCGGGCAGGGTGCCCAGGCGCTGGTCGACGAGGTCGATCATGGACTGGCGCGCGGCATTGACGCCGGTTTCGACGATCTCTGTGGCCTTGCGGACATTGTCCTGGAAGTTGACGCTGGCGGCGTCCATGCGGCTCGTCACATTGCGTTCGCTCTCGTCCACGCGGGCGAGGGCGGTTTCGACGCCGGCGGTCAGGGCGCCGCTGATCTCGCCAACACGGCTCGACACGGTCGAGGACATGTCATCGAGACGCGTGGCCATGGTCTCGGTAGCGGTGCGCAGCGATGCATCGATAGCTTCGCGGGCGGCAGCGCTGTGCTGCTCCAGTGTCTGCGCCATCTCGGCGGTGTGCAGACCGATCGTCTCGCCCATCGAGTTGGTGTGGTTGGTCAGCGTGTCGGAGAGAGCCTGGGTGCGGCCGGCGAGGGCAGCACTCAGCTGGTGCGTGCGGGTACCGACCGTGGTGGCCAGTTCCTGGGTCCGGCTGTCGATAGCTTCCGCGAACTCATTGGCGCGGTTTTCGAGGGCGCTGTTGAGTGCTGCGGTGCGGCTGTCGAGGGTCGCGGTGATATCGGCCGAATGGCTACCCAGGGTCGAGTCGAGCTCGGCTGTGCGGGTGGCCAGATTGGTGTTCAGCTCCTGCGCATGGGCATCGAGCGCTTCGGTCATCAGCGTCGTGCGGGCGCTGACGTCTTCCACGATCTGGGTGGCGCGGTAGTCGATTGCGCTGGTCAGGCGGCTACGCCCTTCTTCAAGCTTGGCGCCGAGCGCGAGGGCACGGCTGTCCAGTTCTTCAGCAAGACGATCGACGCGGGCGTCAATGGTGTTGCCGAGCGCCTGGGTGCGAACGTCGAGGCTGGCCGAGAAAATGTCGGCGCGGGCATCGAGACCCGAGGTCAGCGCATTGGTGCGCTCGTCAATGCCGGTCGTCAGGGCGACCGTGCGGGCGTCGAGACCTTCGGTGAGCGCCGAAGTGCGCTCGTCAAGACCGGTGGTCAGCGCGTAGGTGCGCTCGTCGATGCCGGCGGTCAGCGCGGCAGCGCGTTCATCGAGACCGACGTTGAGAGCGGTCGTGCGCTCGTCGATGCTGGCCTTGATGGCGGCACTGCGCATGTCGAGGCCGGCGCGCAGCGCGAGGGTGCGGTCGTCGAGACCCGCGTTGAGCGCATTGGTGCGCTCATCGAGGTCGGCACTCAGAGCGGCAGTGCGCGCATCGATACCGGCGGTGAGGGCGCTGGCGCGCTCATCGAGATTGGTGGTGAGTGCAGTTGCGCGTTCGTCGAGGCCGGTGGTGAGCGCCGTCGCGCGCTGGTCGAGGCCGGCGTTGAAGGCCGCGGTGCGGGCGTAGAGGCCCGATGTCAGTGCCGAAGTGCGCTCATCAAGACCGTTGGTGAGGGCAGTCGTGCGTTCATCAAGACCGGCGGTGAGGGCGGCGGTGCGCTCATCGAGGCCCGTGGTAAGGGCTGCGGTCTGTTCGTCGAGCCCAGTGGTGAAAGCTGCGGCGCGTTCTTCAAGAAGGGCTGCGCGCTCTTCGAGGCCGGCGGTGAGGGCGGCGGTACGCTGGTCGAGACCCGATGTCAGCGCCTCGGCCTTCTCTTCGATGATCGAGTGAAGGGCATTTGCGCGCAGCGTGATGCCCGAGGTCAGGGCGCCAGTGCGGGCGTCGATGCCGCTGGTCAGGGCGTGTGCCTGCTCGGCGATGCCGCTGGTCAGGGCCTGGGCGCGCTCGGCAATGCCGGTGGTGAGGGCGGCGCTGCGCTCGTCGAGTGCCTCAGTGAGCACGCCGGTCTTGTCGTCGAGAGCCGTTGTGAGGGCAGTTGTGCGCTCGTCCAGCGTGTGGCTGAGGGCGTCGGTGCGAATGTCGAGGGCGCTGGCGAGTGCCTCGGTGCGGATATCAAGGCCGCTGGTCAGTTCGTCGGTGCGCTGATCCAGACGCGAGGTCAGGAGGTTGGTGCGCTCGTCGAGCTGGCTGGTGAGGGCGCCGGTGCGGGTCTCGAGTTCCAGCGACAATGCGTTGGAGCGCTCGGACAGCGTATCGGCGAGGTCGCGGGTGCGGCTGGTGATGGCCTGTTCGAAACCCTGGGTGCTGATGTTGAGCGTCTCGCCCAGCTGTTCGGCCTGCTGGCGGATAGCGTCGCTCATCTCGCGGCCGCGGCCGCTGAGGGTGGTTTCGAGCGCTTCGGCGCCGGACGAGATCGCCTCGGCAATGTCGCTGGTGCGGGTGGTGAGGATCGTATCGATGCGGCCGGTGCGGCTGTCGATCGTCTCGCCCAGAGCAGCAGTATAGGTGTCGAGCGTGCTCGAGATTTCCTGGGCGCTGCTGATCAGGCTTGCGGCAATCGCCTGGGTCTTGGCGCCGATGGCTTCGTTCATTTCGCGCGTGCGCTCGGTGAGCACATCGTTGAAACGACCCGACTCCTTGTCGAGTGCCATTTCCAGCACATTGGCGCGGGTGGCAAAGCTGCTGCCGTGTTCGTCGAGGCGCGACAGCAGGCGGTCGCCCTTGTCGCCGATGACGCTGTCGAGGGCATGCAGACGGTCGTCGAGCGCGCCGGTGATTTCAGTCAGGCGAGCGTCAAAGCTGCCCAGCGATTCCTGGCCGGCCGAGGAGAGGGTAATGCGGGCGCGCTCGGAGGTATCGTCGAGAGCGCCATTGATCTCGATCAGCGCAGACTGGAGGCGGCTCTCCATGGCGTTGAGCTGGATCGAAACGGATTCGTCGAGCTGGCGCTGGAGGGCCGTGAGCAGGGCTTCGGCTTCGCTCGAGCGACCGGAGATGTCGCCGGCAACGCGCTGGCCAAGCTGCTCGAGGGCAGCGCTCACGAGTTCGCCGCGCTCACGCAGCTGGTCGACGAGCTTGGTGCCGCCGACGGCCAGCAGGTTTGCCAGGGTATCGGTCTGGTCTTCATAGGCCGTGGTGAACGAGGCCGTGTGGGCTTCGAGCGTACCACCGATGGAGCTGGTGCGGCTGTCGAGAGCTTCGATGAGCGTCTGGATATGGCCTTCGACCACTGCCGCCATTTCGGCGGAGCGGGATTCGATGTTGACGCTCAGGGAGTTGGACTGGTCTTCGAGCGTACGAGCAACGCGCGAGGCGCTGTCATCCAGCGCCGAAAGGAAATCGGTCGTGCGATGGTCAACGAGCTGGGCGAAATCTGTCGAGCGCTCGGAGAAGGTGGTGTTGAGCACATTGCCGGTCGACTCCAGCGCGCGGGTCAGATTGCCGCCGCTTTCAACGATCGTACCGGCGATGCGCTGGCTGATCATGTCGAGGTCGAAGACGAGGCCGGTGTGGCTCTCGGTGATGGCTTCGCGCACGCGCTCGGTATTGGTGAGGACGCTTTCGCGCTGGCTGGCGAGCTCGGCGATGAGCGCGCGCATGCGCGATTCATTGTCCGAATAGGTGCGCTCGAGAGCGGTGACCTCATTGTGGATCATCACTTCGAGTTCGCCGGCGCGGGTGAGGGCGCGTTCGAGCCCGTCACCAAGGGCATTGACTTCGCGGCGCACAGCCTGACCCACGGAAGCGACCTTGTCGGCGGCGGTTACTTCGGGTTCGGCCAGGCGAATGGCGGCCTGGGTGATGGAGGAGGCGGCGTTGCGCAGATCCTGGGCGCGACGGATGAGCGTCGCAACAGCAAAGAAGCCGAGCACCGGCAGGACGATGATGGCGAGGATGGCGATGAATTCGATCGTGCCGGCGAACTGTCCGAAATTGGCCATTTCCGGACCGTAGCGCAGCACGGCAACGGTCACGCCAGCGGTGACCCAGAGAACAGAGAGTACAATGGCGAGCCAGGTCGGCGTGGCCGACGACCGGTTCTGCAGGCCATAGAGGAGACGCGAGGTCGAGGCGCGATCGTCATTGGCGACAGCGCCGGCCTGCTGGGCAATCTTGTCGGCTGTCCGCAGCCGTTCTGACTTGTTCGGCTCGCTGGGCTTGCGCTCAGCCGGTCGGTTAGCGGGATCGAGGCTGAACACCGATTCCTTGAGGGCGTCTTCCACTGCTGAAAACGCCAGCGCGGCAGGATCGTTCTGGGGCGTCGGGTTCTTGGCCATACTCTCTACAACTCTCGCGTCGGCACTACAGCGACAAGGCGGACTTAAGGAGCAGTCTTTAACCCCGGCCCCCTTTCGGAGCCCGTGGTCAAACCGGAACAATTCGATGCAAATGCCCCGCACCGTTCCGAACCTTCGCCGCCGCGCGCTGGTTCATCGTTCACTATTACATTCAATTTGATGCAAACCGAACTTTTTCCTAGCGAAAGGTTAATTTTCGCGTGGAAACGGGCGGGAGATGAACGGCAAACAAAGGCGAAGATGTGGCTTAACAGGCTGTTCATCGCTGCGATCTAGGCTGAGTGCCGCAAAGGGCCCCGCAGGTCTGAGTATTCGCACTGGCGAGGAGGCCGAGGATGGCGCGAAACACTGCTGCTGCACAGCCAGAGGAAACGCCACAAAGCCGTAAGCGCAGGCTACGGCCGATCGATCTCGTCCACCTGGCCAAGCAATGTCTCGGCGACGAGGCGCTCGAGCTCGAAATTCTGCAGCTCTTCGATACCACCATCGCCACCTATTATGGCCGGCTGCAGGACGCTACAACGCCGGAAGAGGTCGCCATGAACCTGCACGCCATCAAAGGGGCCGCCTCGGGCGTGGGCGCCTGGGCAATCTCGGAGATGGCCGCAGCGCTCGAAAGCGACCATCGCGCCGGGCAGGACCTCTCGGTCGAACAGATTGATGACCTTGGGCTCGCTGTCGAAGACGTGCGCGGTTTCATCGCCCGACTGCTGGCCGGACAGCCAGAGTAGGGTGCGCGTTCACGATGGCGGTGTTTGACCGCGCTTGCGGCTTCTTTTATAGAGCGCGCAAAGTTTAGTCGTTCGCGCCGGCCTCAAGTCTGGCGCCCACGAGGCCCGGTCGCTTCCATGTCCCTATCGCATTCCGTTGCCGAGGCCACGCCTCGCGCCGCTCTTGAGCCTTTCCGCACCCGTCGCACCTTCGCGATCATTTCGCACCCTGACGCGGGCAAGACCACGCTGACCGAACGCCTGCTGGCCGCTGCCGGCGCGATCCAGTCGGCTGGTGCCGTGCGCGGCAAGGCCGGACAGCGCTCCACCCGTTCGGACTGGATGGAAATGGAGCAGCAGCGCGGCATCTCCATCACCTCCTCGGTGATGACCTTCGACTATGACGGGCTGACGCTCAACCTGCTCGACACCCCGGGCCACTCGGACTTTTCCGAGGACACCTATCGCACCCTGACCGCCGTTGACGCCGCCATCATGGTGATCGACGCCGCCAAGGGCATCGAGGCCCAGACCCAGAAGCTGTTCGAAGTCTGTCGCCTGCGCGACATTCCGATTATCACCTTCATCAACAAGGTGGACCGGGAGGGTATCGCGCCCCTCGATCTCATCGACGAAATCCAGGGCAAGCTGGCGCTGGACCTGACCCCGGTGCTCTGGCCGATCGGCATGGGCGTTGATTTCTTCGGCTATATCGACCTTCTCGAAAAGCGCGTGGTGAACCCGCAGGGCAAGCCGATCGCCGAGTTTGAGCAGCTCGAAGATCTTCTCGACGTGCCGGCCCTTGCCGACAATGCCGTGTTCATGACCGCGCTCGAAACGCTGGAAATGGCCCAGGCCATGCTCCCGACGTTCGATCTCGAAACCTTCCACGCGGGCCATTTGAGCCCGGTGCTGTTCGGTTCGGCCCTCCGCGGCATTTCCGTTGCCGAGCTGCTCCGTACGCTGGGTGAATGGGGCCCCGAGCCGCGGCCTCAGCCGGCGATCCCGGCGCCGATTGACCCGAGCGACAAGAAAGTGACGGGCTTCGTGTTCAAGGTGCAGGCGAACATGGACGCCAACCACCGTGACCGCATCGCCTTTGTTCGCCTCTGTTCCGGCACGTTCGAACGCGGCATGCGTCTCAAGAACGTCCGCTCCGGCAAGGACATGGCCGTTTCCAACCCGATGTTCTTCTTCGGCAATAACCGCGAACTGGCCGAGGAAGCCGTGGCCGGCGACATTGTCGGCATCCCCAATCACGGCACCCTTTCAGTTGGCGACACGCTGACGGAAGGCCCAATCATCAATGTGACGGGCATCCCGAACTTTGCGCCGGAAATCATCCGCCGCGTGCGCCTGACCGATCACATGAAGACCAAGCAGATGTCCAAGGCCCTCACCGACCTCTCGGAAGAGGGCGTCACCCAGGTGTTCCGCCGCATGGTCGGCGCGGACTGGATCGTCGGCGTCGTCGGGCAGCTGCAGCTGGAAGTGCTCGCCAGCCGTGTGGGCAAGGAATATGGCGTGCCGATCACCTTCGAGCCCCTCGGGTTCGAAGTGGCGCGCTGGGTCGAGAGCGATGACGATGCGGAACTCAACCGCTTCATCGCCGCCCAAAAGGTCAACATGGCCGAAGACCGTTCGGGCGCGCCGGTGTTTCTGGCCCAGAATGCCTGGTGGGCCGATCGCGCCAAGCAGGACTGGCCCAAGATCCGCTTCCTCACCACCAAGGAACGGCATTGAGCGCCCCTGACCGCATCGGCGAGTTCATCGAGGCCGTCTCCGCAAGTTTTGCGGACGGCTCTCTGCTGAAACTCAAATGCGGCGGCTACGCGGGTCCGGAAGCCGAGCTCAAATCTTTTGAGGCGCGAAAAGTCGCGATTAAGGCCGGCGAGCGTCTGAGCTTTGTGTTCCGCTACAAGACGCGCGACATCACCAAGAATCTCTCGATTGAGGAGGCGCGTGCCTTCCTTGCTGAAGGGCTCGGGACGATCTGGCGCAGCGCGCAGCTTGAGACGACAGCCTTCGACATCAAGTTCGAGCAGCAGGGCGACAAGGTCTATTTCAAGCGCCGGGCGGTGACGGGCCGGGAAGCGGCTCCTGCCAGCCATGACCGCACTAAAAACCGGCCGCTGACCGAAACCAACAAGCCCTGGCTGCATGCCCTCGGCATCACCGGCAAGGACGGTGCCGTGCGCGCCGACGCGCAGGACAAGTTCCGCCAGATCAACAAGATGGTCGAGATTTTTGCGCCTTTGATTCAAGGGCTGAAATCCGCCAACCCGCGTATTCTCGACATGGGCGCGGGCAAGGGCTACCTCGATTTCGCGCTCTACGACTACCTTTCCAGCAACGGCAAGTCGGCTGAGATCATCGGCGTCGAGCTCCGGCCGCAGCTGGTCACGGACGGCAATGCAAATGCCAAGGCGTCCGGCTTTGACGGCCTCCGGTTCGAAGCCGGCACCATTCTCGACTATGATGCCAGCGGCGCCGATGCGGTCATCGCGCTCCACGCCTGCGACACGGCCACCGACGATGCGATCTTCCAGGGCATCAGGGCAGGGGCCGACCTCATCGCCGTTGCGCCCTGCTGCCACAAGCAGATCCGACGCGAAATCGAAGCCGGAACGAGCGACGCACGCCTCGACTTCCTCCTCCGTCACGGCACCTTCCTCGAAAAGCAGTCCGAGATGGTGACCGACGGGTTGCGCTCGCTGCTGCTCGAAGCCAGCGGCTACCGCACGAAAGTGTTCGAGTTCGTCTCGGACGCCCATACCCCGAAGAACAATCTCATCGTGGCTCAGAAGGGCAAGGCGCCGTCGCGCGAAGCGACACTGTCACGCATTGCCGAAGTGAAGGCCATGTTCGGTATAAGACAGCATTATCTCGAGCGCCTGCTCGACCTTTCCTGAGCCGCTCCGAGCCCCTATATGGCTTGGGAACAGAAAATCCTGGGAACCATGACCAAAATCACTTTTGTAACCGCCAATGGCGAGCGCATTGAAACGGAAGCCGAAAATGGCGCCACCGTGATGGAAACCGCCATCATGAACGCCGTTCCCGGCATTGTCGCCGAATGCGGCGGCGCTTGCACCTGCGCGACCTGCCACGTCTATGTCGATGACGCCTGGCGCGAGACCGTTGGTGGTCCCTCTTCGATGGAAGAGGATATGCTCGATTTCGCCTTCGACGTGCGCAATGAGAGCCGTCTCTCCTGCCAGATCAAGGTTCGCGAAAACCTCGATGGCCTCATCGTCCACGTGCCGACCCGCCAGGGCTAATCGCAGCGGCGATAGACAAATGGCCGGCCCCAGTCCGCTTCGGTCTGGGGCATGGCATCGTAGAGATAGAACATGCCCTCATCGATCCAGAGGGTGAAGTAGGTCGGCCCACCGGCAATGGGCGCCCAATATGTGCCATTGTCGCGACGCGAGAGTTCGATGGCCGCGTCCGCCTCGCTGTCATTTGGGCCGAGATAGAAGATGTGCTCGTCTCCGGCAGCCTCGATCCGCACCGGCTGGTCGCACGTGGCAAGATCGGCGTCGGGCGTTCCCATCTCCATGGTTGGCAGGGTCATCGACCAAAGACCCACAAACGGCTCCGGCACGCCCGCTTCGATATTGTCGGCCACTTGCGGACGCGGCATCGGCGTGAGCGCGAAAGTGGTCGTCGCGCTTGCCATGATGGCGAGCCCCGCAATCAGCATGCGTTTGACCGCTCCGGTCATCCCCAGTCCCCTCCATTGTGCCGGACCTCATCAAGCTATCGGGAAAATATTCTATCCCAGCGGCGCCGAAAGATTCTTTTGGCGGGCCCGGCAAAAACCCGCACGCCCCATTCTACGGAAGACTGTTCGAGGGAAATATAAAAGCTATTGAATTTCAAGGTCTTGTGACGGGGAGCGCGATCGGACTATTTTCGCCCATCTCTCAAACAGGGTCATTATGAGTAGTCTCAACACATTTCCGTTGAGTTTCAAGGTAAAGGGCAAGCGCATCATCATCGTCGGCGGAGACGATGAGGCCCTCAACAAAGCCCGGCTGGTTTCTAAGACTACTGCTTCGATAGAGATTTACTCCCAACACTTCTCCGCTGACTTTTCGGCCTTTCCGGTCAATCTTCATCAGCGCGCCATCACCGCCGCTGACATTGCTGGCGCGGCGCTTGTGTTCGTTGCCGAAGAGGGCGCCGACGCAGAATTGGCCAAGGCCGAAGCGCGGCGTCTCGGCATTCCCCTCAATGTCGTCGACGTGCCCGCCGAGTGCGATTTCTACACGCCCTCCATTGTCGAGCGTGCGCCTCTCACTGTCGCGATCTCAACCGAAGGCGATGCTCCGGTGCTGGCGCGGTTGGTGCGAGCGCAGATCGAGGCCCTGCTTGCGCCCGGCATTGGCAAAATCGCGAGTCTCGCCGGTGGGTTACGCCACAAGGTTGAGAGCCTGATTCAGGATGGCCCCTCGCGCCGTCGCTTCTACGAAGACCTCGTCACCTCACCCGCCATTGAGCGCGCCGCTGCCGCCGGCACAGGGAGCGATGCCGCCGAGCAGCTTCTGGCTGACCACGCCGCCGGGGGCAGGGGCGCGGGCGTCGTCTGGCTCATCGGTGCCGGTCCCGGCTCGGAAGATCTGCTCACCCTGCGCGCCCAGCGCCTGCTGCAGCAGGCCGATGTTATCGTTCACGACCAACTTGTTCCCGCAGCCGTCGTTGAGATGGGCCGTCGCGACGCCGAGCAGATCTCTGTCGGCAAGGCCAAGGGTCATCATTCCTTCACCCAGGCGCAGATCAACACGCTCCTCGTGCGCCTGGCTGGCGAAGGCAAGAAGGTGGCCCGGCTCAAGTCCGGCGATCCGATGATTTTTGGGCGGGCTGGTGAAGAGATCGCCGCGCTGCGAAAGGCAGGCTTTGCCTATGAGATCGTGCCGGGCGTGAGCGCTGCACTGGCAGCGGCTGCCGACACCGCCACGCCGGTTACACTGCGAAAAGTCTCGAGCGGCTTTGTCATGGCAACGGCCCATGGCGCGGACGATGGCGAACTCGCCCATTGGGCGGCGCTGGCACAGTCCGGCCTGACGCTGGCGCTCTATATGGGCAAGTCTATCGCGGCCGAAACGGCCGGCCGTCTGCTCGCTCATGGCGCGAAGGCCGATCTGCCCATCGGCATCGTGGTCAATGCCGGCCGCGCCGACAGCCGCAATTATTCCGGCACGCTCGGCGCCGTGGCGCACGGTGTCGTCGATTTTCCCGATGGCCCGGCGGTGATCCTGATTGGTCGCGCCATTGCCTCAGGCGACTGGTCCGCAACAGCGGCCGCCGCCCAGAACAGTTTCAAGGTAGCGTAACGCATATGGAAATCCTCACCGGCAATGAATTGGTCTCGGGCGCGGCAGTCTATCTGCGCGCCGATGGCGTCTGGGGCGAGGACCTTCAGGCCTCCCGCCTCTTCGGCAAGGACGATGTCGAGGGGCGAGACGCCGCCATCGCCGCCAGCAAGGCGACGGGCCGCATCGTCGGTGTCGAAATCGAAGAAATCGACCAGGTCGACGGGGTGATCGTGCCCCGCCGCCTGCGCGAACGCATCCGGGCTGCGGGTCCCACCGCGCCTCTTACTCTCAACGGGCAGGCTTACGACCGCCAGCATCTGGATCAGGACGGTCATGTATCGATATGACGAATTCGACGCGGCCTTTGTTATGGGTCGCACCGCGCAGTTTGCCGATCAGGTAAAGCGCCGCCTTTCAGGCGAACTCAGCGAGGACCAGTTCCGGCCGCTGCGGCTGATGAATGGGCTCTATCTGCAGCTCCACGCCTATATGCTGCGCATCGCCGTGCCCTACGGCACGATGAACTCGCGCCAGATGCACAAGCTGGCCCATATCGCGCGCACCTATGACCGCGGCTATGGCCATTTCACCACGCGCCAGAACATCCAGTTCAACTGGCCGAAGCTGAAGGATATTCCGGCAATCCTCGAGGAGCTGGCCTCGGTCGAGATGCACGCCATCCAGACCTCGGGCAATTGCATCCGCAATGTCACGACGGATCAGTTCGCCGGTGCTGCCGCCGACGAGATCATCGATCCGCGTCCAATCGCGGAAATCCTCCGCCAGTGGTCGAGCCTCCACCCGGAGTTCTCCTACCTCCCGCGCAAGTTCAAGATCGCCATCACCGGCTCGCCAAATGACCGCGCCGCCATTCGCTTCCACGATATCGGCCTACAGGCCGCTGCGAACGGGGCAGGCGAGATCGGCTGGGAAGTCTGGGTTGGCGGCGGCCTCGGCCGCACGCCGATGATCGCCAAGCTGATCAATGCCTTCGTGCCCAACGAGCATCTGCTCGCCTATCTCGAGAGCATCATGCGGGTCTACAACCGCTATGGTCGCCGGGACAACAAGTACAAGGCGCGCATCAAGATCCTCGTGCACGAAGAAGGTCTCGAAAGCATCAAGGGACAGGTGGAAGCCGAGTTCGCCGAAGTGCGCGGCGGCGTGCTGACCCTGCCGCAGGAAGAACTCGACCGGATCAGTGCCTATTTCGCGCCCCCCGATTTCGCCGACCGGTCGGGCGACAACATCGACGTGGCTTATCAGTCGATCATCGACCCGGCATATGGCCGCTGGCTCGACAATAATCTTCATCCGCACCGCATGGCTGGTTACGCGTCGGTTACGGTTTCATTGAAGCCTATCGGCGGCGCACCGGGCGACGCCACTGACGTCCAGATGGACGTGGTGGCCGATCTCGCGGCGAAATATTCCTACGATGAGCTGCGCGTCACCCACGAGCAGAACCTCGTCCTGCCCCACGTCGCCATCGCCGATCTGCGTACGGTCTATGACGTGCTAGTTGCCAATGGTCTGGCCGAAGGTAACAACAATCTCATCACTGACATGATTTGCTGCCCGGGGCTGGACTTCTGCGCCCTGGCCAATGCCCGCTCGATCCCGATTGCGCAGGAAATTTCAGAAGCCTTCGCTGCGCCCGAACGGCAGAAGGAAATCGGCGATCTCAAGATCAAGATTTCCGGCTGCATCAATGCCTGCGGCCACCACCATGTCGGCCATATCGGCATTCTGGGCGTCGAGAAAAAAGGCGGTGAGCTCTATCAGATCACGCTCGGCGGCGATGCCACCGAGAACGCCGCCGTGGGCAAGATCATCGGCCCGGGCTTTGAGGCCGAACGCGTTCCAGCCGCCATCGAGAAGCTCGTCGATTTCTACATCGCACAGCGCCAGGGAGCGGAGGAAACCTTCCTCGCCACCTACCGCCGCCTCGGCGAAGCCCCGTTCAAGGAGGCGTTGTATGGCAATGCCTAAACTCGCCCCCTTGCCAGTCGCCAATGACAAGCTGCGGGCCCTCGGCATCCTCGCGCTCAATGGCATGTTCGATGAGATGGATGCGGTTGGCGTGCTGCGCTACGCCGTCTCCGAAGTCATCCCCGGCGATCTCGCCATCGTGTCGTCCTTTGGCGCCGACTCCGCTGTGCTGCTGCACATGGTCGCCCAGGTCGATCCGTCCATACCGGTCTATTTCCTCGAAACCGGAAAACACTTCGCCGAGACGCTGGACTATGTCGAGACGCTGAAAAAGCAGTTCGGCCTCATCAATGTCCGCGCCATTCATCCCGATCCGGCTGATATCCAGCGCTTCGACCCCAATGGCGATCTCTGGGAAACGGACCCCGACAGCTGCTGCCATATCCGCAAGACCGAACCGCTCGAGCCGGTCACCGAGCAGTTTGGCGGCTGGGTCACCGGGCGCAAGCGCTACCAGACCAAGGAGCGCGGTGTGCTGCCGCATTTCGAGCTGACCACGGATGACCGGATCAAGGTCAATCCGCTGGCCTATTTCACCGATGCGGACGTCGTCGAATACCGCCAGAAGCACAATCTGCCCGAGCATCCGCTCTATGCCAAAGGCTACAAATCCATCGGCTGCGCGCCCTGCACCTCGATCGTTGCCGAGGGCGAGGATCCGCGCGCCGGACGCTGGCGGGGGCTCAACAAGAAGGAATGCGGCATCCATTATGATTTCAGTGGGGCAATCGCCAATCCGATGAAAGCCGCAAACCGCCATACGCTGTGGAAGGACGGCGCCTTCATCGCCGACCCGTTCAAGGCCTGGGAGGAGGGTGATAACCCGTCCGAGGCGCGCTATGTCCACGTGCCGCTGGCTGTCTTTCAGGCCAACCGGGCCGAATTCCTTGCCAATCCTCATCCGCTGGGGCTTGTTGTCGCGCCGGGAGAAGGCATCGAGGCCGTCGCCGACGATCTCGTCCGCTTTTCGTCCGTGGCGATCCAGTTTCCGTCCTTCACCGATGGTCGCGGCTATTCAACCGCGCGTCTCCTTGCCGAACGCCTGAAATATGCCGGAGAAATCAGGGCCGTAGGCGATGTCCTTCAGGATCAGATTCCGCATATGTGGCGCTGCGGCTTCAATGCGCTGGTCGTTACCCACGAGCCGAGCCGCCAGGCCCTGATCGAAAACCGCTTGCCCGAAATGGCCGTATTCTATCAGCCTGTCGGGGTAACCGAAATTCCACTCGGCACGCGCCCCTTCCTTCGCCGCGTGTCGTGAGTTAAGTGGAACCGATTAGTCGCCGTTAGGGCGCAAGCCGGGGCCGCTGGTGACAGCGGCGGTTCCCATTCAGAGCAGACGGGGCAGATTGCCCCGATGGGACCAATCCGGGGCCTCATGGGCCCGGGGATCAATGGACTTTGAAAAAGATGAGCACTGAGATCACCACCGATGTCGTTGTCATTGGCGCGGGCCCCTGCGGGCTTTTTGCTGCCTTCGAACTCGGGCTGCTCGATATCAAATGCCACTTCATCGATATCCTGGACCGCGCGGGCGGCCAGTGCGCCGAGCTCTATCCGGAAAAGCCTATCTATGACATCCCCGGTTTTCCGGTCGTCACCGGCCAGCAGCTGACCGACAATCTGATGGCGCAGATCGCGCCCTTTGCGCCCGAATTCCACTATTCCCGCATGGTCAACACTATCGAGAAGCTCGAAGACGGCTCGTTCCGTCTTGAGACCGATGCTGACGAAATCTTCTACGCCAAGGTTGTCGTCATCGCCGCCGGCGGTGGCTCCTTCCAGCCCAAGCGTCCTCCGGTCGCCGATATCGAGCAGTTCGAGAACAAGTCGGTGTTCTACGCCGTCCGCAAGATCGAGGATTTCCGCGGTCAGGACGTGGTCATTGTCGGTGGCGGCGATTCCGCCCTCGACTGGACGCTGAACCTCCAGCCGATCGTGCGCACGCTGACGCTCGTCCACCGCCGCGACGCCTTCAAGGCAGCCCCGGCTTCGGTGAACAAGATGAAGGAGTTGGTGGCCGAAGGTAAGGTCAACTTCCAGCTAGGCCAGATCGCCAAGCTTGACGGCAAGGATGGCCAGATCGACCACGTACACCTCACCACCGAGGCTGGCGATCTCTCCATTCCCGCAACGCGCCTTTTGCCCTTCTTCGGCCTCACCATGAAGCTGGGCCCGGTTGCCGATTGGGGTCTAGAGCTCAACGACAATACCATCGTCGTCGACACCGAAAAGTTCGAAACCTCGGTGCCCGGCATCTTCGCCATCGGCGACATCAATTACTACCCCGGCAAGCTCAAGCTGATCCTCTCGGGCTTCCATGAGGCCGCGCTGATGGCCCAGGCCGCCAAGAAGATCATCTCGCCCGGTGAGCGCGTGGTCTTCCAGTACACAACCAGTTCGACCAAGCTGCAGAAAAAGCTCGGCGTGGCTTGAGGTCTTCACCGACCCATCAGTCCTATCGTCATTGCCGGGCTTGTCCCGGCAATCCATCTCAAGCATGGACCACCCGGACGAGCCGGGTGGTGACGATCGACGAGAGCCTTGCCGTCCGGGCGATATCTGGCTATCCCCATCCCCGCTGTTGAGGAGCGACCCATGAAGATCATCGTTACCGACCAGTCAGGCGAACTGCACGAGCTCGAAGGGCTTGAAGGCTGGCGCGTGATGGAGGTCATTCGGGACTGGGGCCTCAACATCAAGGCCGAGTGCGGTGGCGCCTTGAGCTGCGCCACCTGCCATTGCTACGTCGACAGCGACTGGCTCGATGCCGTCGGCGCGCCGAGCGATGAAGAAGAAGATATGCTCGACAGCGTCGGCGACGTGAAGCCCAACTCGCGCCTCTCCTGCCAGATCCTCTGCTCGGACGCCCTCGACGGCCTCAAGCTGACCCTCGCCCCGAGCGCGGCGAAGGGCTGATCCCAATCAGTGCAGCAGGTTTTGAAACGCCCTTGGACAATCGTCCCGGGGCGTTTTCTATTTGTCCCCATTTCACCGTCACCACCCGGCTGTCTAGAGGGGACGCCGCGCCTAAGCCGACTTCCCAGCGTCCTGGGTCACCTTCACCAGCTCGGGAATGAAATCCCGCACCATGGGCTGGGGCAGGGTTTCAAAGGGCATGGGGCGGACGACGCGCATGGCGGCGATGCCGACGCGCACGGTCATCAGCCCATTGACCACGCCTTCGCCCAGCCGCGCCGAGAGCTTTGCCGCAAGGCCCTGGCCCACCAGCTGTTCGACGATCCCGTCCGTCAGCACCAGGCCACCTGTAACGGCCAGATGCGACAGGACCGCTCCGGTGAGCCTCAAGAAGCCAAACAGCCCCGGACGGGCCCCGTAGAGGGCTGCAATCGAGCCGGCGAGGCGAATGCTCTCATAAATCACGAAGGCGATGTCGATCAGCGCGCGCGGCGAGACTGCCGTCACCAGCGCCACCCGTCGCGCCGAGGCCGCCGTCAGCGATTTGGCCCGGGCATCAAGCTGGGCCATGAGCTGCCGTTCGGCGAGAGTGATAACCTCGGCGCCATCGAAAAGATTGGGCAGATGACGGCTAACCTCTTCGCGGGCCCGGGCAAGGTCCGCTCGGCTGGCATAGACCGAGAGGAGGTGGTCGACGACCGCCCCGGCCCGCTTGCGGTCGTTTTCGACGGTGGCACGCGCCGCGTCCGCCTTGAGCGAGTCCAGCACGCGCAGCCGGCGCAGTGCCAGGAATTCCCGGAACACCAGAGCCGCGACGGCCACGAGGAATGCACCCAGAATACCAAGGCCGATCCAGCCGAGATATTCATTGCTGGCGAAGAGGTCGCGGATCAGTCGGTCGGCTGCCAGCCCGAGGCCGGCGGATACAAGAATCCCCCCTGTGGTCCAGGCGACCCGTCCGATCCAGCTCATGCGGCGCGGGGGCGGGGTAATCAGCTCCGGATCGGGTTCGGGCTCGAAGGCGGTTTCGACGATCTCGGCACGCTCGGGCGTAAAGGCCCGTGGGGCGCGCACGGGCTCGGTCGCTTCGGCGCCGGGCGCGATCGTATGGGCAACGGGACGCTTCATGCCATCCAGTCTCCGATGAGATAGTCTATCGCTCGATCCAGCCGGATATGGGGCAGGACGGGGTCACCGGCCGCATTGCGCTCAAGCCTTTGCGGCGGCGTGAACCGCAAAAAGTTCAGTTCGACCGGGCTGCCGTCCTCGAACAATGAATCCGGCTTTGCCGGCAAGTCCCCAGGGAACAAGGCGATTTCGGTCTTGCCGTCGTAAACGGTCCCGTCGAGCTCCTCGCCGGCGATTGGCGTTCCGATCAGGGTCGGCAGCATTTCCCCCCCCTCGCGGATCGTGCCTTCGCTGGTGGCGCGAATGCCCGCCATGGCGATGGATCTGGTCTCGGTTCCGGCAAAGCGGGCGCGCTTGGTGGCGTTCGACACCAGCCGGTTGAGGATGGCCTCGAGCTTGTCGTGGCTCGTGTGATGCACGTGATCCGCCTTCGTGGCGGCAAAGAGGATGCGGTCGATCCGGCGCGTAAACGGCCGCAGCAGCGGATTGGCCTCGCCCTGTCGGAAGCAGGCGAGCACGGCGGTCAGCGCCGTTTCAAGATCGCTCACCGCGCCCGGTCCGGCATTGAGCGCCCGCAGCGTATCGACCAGCACCACCTGCCGGTCCAGCCGCGCAAAATGGTCCCGGAAGAACGGGCGGACAATCCGGTCCTTATAGGCCTCATATCGCTGCTCGAGCATACGGTAGAGGCTTCCGCGCGGAATGTCTCCGGCCGGCAAGGGCAGGGGCGCAAAGGTCAGCGCCGGCGAGCCCTCGAGATCACCCGGCAGCAGGAAGCGCCCCGGCGGCAGGGTTTCGAGTGCGCCATGTTCGCGGCTGCGGCGGAGGTAAGTGGTGAAGGCTCCGGCCAGATGCTCGGCCAGAATATCGGTCGCCTGACCCTTCACATCGGTCTTGTCGAGTTCGGCCAGGAAATCCGAGGCTTCGGCCAGGTGGCTGGGCAGATTGGCGCGGGTCAGCGCATCCTTGCTCCATTCGGCAAAGGAGAGGCCGAGTAGCGGCAGGTCCAGCAGCCACTCGCCGGGATAGTCGACAATGTCGAGATTGAGCGTGGCCGGCCCACGCATGCCGGACCACCATTTCGCCGACTGGAATTTCAGCACCAGCCTTAACTGCGAGATGCGCTTGGTGCCTTCCGGCCAGGTCGGCGGATTGCCGGTGAGCGTTGCCAGATGCTGCTCATAGGCAAATCGGGGGATCGTGGCATCAGGATATTCGGCCAGCCGCGCGCCGATGAACCGCCCCTCGGCCAGCGGCGCAAAGCCCGGCAGCCGACCCTGGGTCAGCAGATTATGCACCAGCGCGGTGATGAAAATGGTCTTGCCCGCCCGGCTCAGCCCTGTCACCCCGAGCCTCAGGGTCGGGGTAAGCACGCCCGTCGCGTTATCGGCCAGATTGGAGAGGGCGATGCCCAGTTCGTCGGTGAGCTTGGTCGGCGGCTGTGGCAAGGCGAGATTCCTCTTGTCCCAGCAAGGTAAGAGCTGGCCGCTCCATTGCAAGGGGTCAAAGAGGCCCGATCAATCCCCGCTCGAGCAATGCCGCCATCAATCTTTCTACGCCGCGGCGTATGACCTCCTGATCCTGATCCGGATAGGCTTCCGCCAAAAGCTCGACCGCTGCCTCCAGGCTGGTCGGCTCACCGAACATGTCCCAGACGATTGCGGCAATCGCATTGAGGCGAAAGATTTCCTCGCTTTCGGGATCGACAGCAAAGACTTCCCCGTCAACTTCGCGCACTTGGACGCCGGCGCTACGAATGAATTCGGCGGCGGGCGCCACAAGGTCTTCCTTATGCTCCGAAGACCAATCCTTGGCTGGCGCCGGCTTGCCCCGCGGCCAATCATCGGGATCGAGCCGGAGGAGTTCTGCGACAGCGGCGTCAAGTTCGGCATATTGCATGCGGATCACCGGCACTGATCCGGCAATGTCGAGCAATCGATCGATCGTTGCTTTTGCGCCGATGTCACGGTGTAGATTGCGCAGCAGCAATTGCGAAAGGGCTTCGCTGCGCTCCACGTGGTAAAAATCCGGGGCCCCTGTGTCGGCGCGATCGATGAGAACAATGCCGCCCAATGGGGCAGTCGCACCATGCGGCGCAAGATTTGTCGGGCTCGTATAGCCGTAGCGCTCGTCCGCCGAGACCAGATCCCGTGCCGCCTCTGCCGCCAGACTTCCCTCCAGTGCCGGGGGAACGGGGAGCCGCAGGCGCGGGGGTATACCGAAGGCAATACCAGCGCCCTCAGCGGTCAGCGGAAGCATGTCGTCGCAATAAAGGCGTGCCCCTGCAGCGCCCAAGGCGGCCGCCAGCGTGCTTTTGCCAGCGCGATTGGTGCCGGCCAATATGATCAGCCGGCCATTGGCTTCAAAGGCGGCGCAGTGGAGGCAAAGCATGCCGGGATGGGCATGAAGCCAGGAGCGGGCCATTTCCACGAGGAGCGCACAGGCGGCCGAGGTCTCGCTCTCGGCCGTCTGCTCCTCCTCCAGCCAGGGCGAGGCCAGGCGAAATTTGCCGGGTCGACCGGAGACGCGGATGCGGGCAGGGTGAGACGCCTCTGCCCGCGGCCAAAGCGGGGCGATGCGGTCAAGGGCGTCGCGAATCGTGCTTGCCGATCGGGCCAGGCCGATTGTCTCGCCCATGCCCTGATAGCGCAACAAGCGGTCACCACTGGCCGCCTGCCGCACTGCCTGCAGGAGCTGCAAGCCGGTGGCCATCACGAGCGCGCAAACATGCGCTGCCACCAGGCGTCAAGCGTCTGGCCATTGCGGCGCGGGCGGCTATAGGACGAAGCGCTGTTGGAATAAGAGCTTGCCGAAGCGCGGCTGTTATTCGAGTAGGACGAACGCGAGCTGCCACCCGAATAGGACGAGGCAGACGGACCGCTGGAGGCTGAAGGGCCGCTCGAGGCACGGGCCTGGCTCAGCGACATCATGACAGGCGCCATATAGGCAGCTCCAGCGGCAACGCTCAGTCGGCCGAGCAGGGCGCGACGGCTCATGCGGGTCTTGAGGGGTTTCTCGTTCATCGAACTTCTCCTTGTGCTGGGCGCGCTCCTTTTGAAGCGGCCATCACCAGGCAAGACGAACGTCCTTCGGTTTTATTCCGTGCCGCAATAAAAATTATGCGGTGCACAGCGAAGCCGTCTGCACGAGGCCCCAGCCAAAGACATCGTCACGACCCGGTGCGCCCAGATCCAGGGCGGCTTGAGCAAGGCTATCGATCAGGCTGGCCGGCGAGGCGCCGGGATTTTCAAGGGCCGCGACAGCCATGGCGGCGGTGACGAATGGCGCGGCATAGGATGTGCCGGAGCGGAACCGTCCCCCTGTGACAGAGGCTGCGGTCCAGACCTGCACACCGGGCGCCGCGAGCCGGATATGGCTGCCGGCGGCAGCTTGCCGATAAACCGAGAGGCTGCGCCCGACCGCGGTCACGGCGGCGACATGTGGATGCGCCGCAGGCATGGCCGGGGGCGCGGCCGGACCGCCATTGCCGGCCGCCGCGACCAGCCCTATGCCCCGCGCCGCCACGGCGTCGATCGCCTCGCTGAGAATGGGGTTATCCGGGCCGGCAAAGCTCATATTGATCACCGAGACCCCGGCTTCGACCAGCGCCTCGAGGGCGCGGATCAATGAAAAGCTGTCCGCAGCCTCCCCAACCCGGTCCGAGAAAAAGGCCTCGGCAGCGACCAGCCGCGCCTTGGGCAGCAGCCCCGGTGTCCGGCTCTGAGCGCTGCCGATCAGCAAAGTGGCGACCGCTGTGCCATGGACGCGTCCGGCGAGATCTCTCTCGCCCTGATCCAGCGTGATGAGTGTCAGGTTTTGTCCGGCCAGGGCCTCGTGGGCCGGATTGATGCGGGTGTCGATCATGCCGATCACCGGGGCGGCGTCGCAGAGGTCGCGCGGCTGCCAGCCGATCAGATCGAATGCGGAACAGCTGCCATCCGCGCAGGGCAGTTCGCTGGTTTCATAGTAAGTGTTCTCGGCGATCTGCGTATCCGGCAAATGCTGGCGCAACTGGCGCATCGCCTCGTTCATGCTGGTGCGTGCGGGCAGCGATATGCGGGCCAGTGTTACGCCAAGCAGGGCGCTGGTTTCGCGTGCCTTGACCTCAAAGCCCAGCGCCGGCAAGCGCTCGAGATCGGCAGGGTGGCGCGTTGAAATCAGGATTTCGCGCGCTCGGCTGGGCGCCGGGGGACGTGGCCGCTGCGGAGCCGAATAGTTGCTGGCAGAAGAGGAAGAGCTATCTCCTCCGCCTTCGTATGAGCCGCTATCGCTGGACGAGAAGGAGTCCGAAGCGCGCGCTGGGCCAAGCTTGGCAAAGGCCGGTGCCAGATAAGCCGCTCCGACCACTGCCCCCAGCCGGGCCAGAAACTGGCGCCTGCGCATATCCATGCGTTTCCGATCCCGCTCCGGCATTGACCGCTCCTTGCTGCTCGCCATAGACGCTTGAGCGACCAGGCTTATTCCAAAAGCCCAATAAAAAGTGTTTGTGTCAGGAATAAACCGGCTTCCCCTTCGTCATGATGACATGGACGGAGCCGAAGTGAGACCGCGTGACGCAAATGGCTGACACCCTCAAGCTGGAAATGGTTGCGCTATTGCCGCGCCTGCGCGGTTTTGCGCGTACGCTGACCGGCTCGACGCATGACGCCGATGATCTCGTGCAGCAGACCTGCGAGCGGGTACTCTCGACCGGATCCGGTCCAGCCGAGGGAGCGCGCGTCGATGCCTGGATGTTCCGCATCATGCGCAATCTTTTCATCGATGGCTATCGGCGCAAGCGACCCAATGTCGTGCTCGATGATGCCCTGGCCGAGACCTTGCCGGGGCAGGATGGGCGCGTCGTCAGTGAGGCGCGGCTCGATCTACAAGCCGTGCAGGCGGTGGTAGGCGCCTTGCCCGAGGATCAGCGCAGCGTCCTCGTGCTCGTCTGTGTGGAAGGTCTGCGCTACCGAGAAGTTGCCGAGATCATGGATATACCAATCGGTACCGTCATGAGCCGCCTTGCCCGCGCCCGCGCGGCCATTAGCGCCGCCCTGGAAGGGCCAATAGAACTGGCCGCGAATGCAGGAAAATCAGGATGACCCAGTTGCAGGTGAGCGACGAAATGTTGATGGCCTTTGTCGACGGCGAGCTCGACGACGCTGAAACCAGCCGGATCGAAAGCCTGATTTCGGCCGATGATGCGCTGGCTGCGCGGGCCGAGCGCCTGCTCGTGTCACGGGAGTTGGTGCGCGAGGCGCTGGCGCCGGTGCGCACGGAAGTGGTGCCGCCCCATTTGATCGCGGCGGCGTTGGGAACGACGCAGGATCTCGCGCCGCCCAAGGTAAAGCGCCCGCCTCAATGGGCCATGGCGGCATGTGTCGCTCTCGTCGCGGGGGCCTTGGGGTATTTCGCCCATGCTGCGATCCCAGGTGTCGCGCCGCCCGCCAGCCTCATGGCGCAGGCCACCAGTGTTGCTGTGCTCGATGCCATTCAGGCGCTGCCAGCAGGCGCGGAAGCACGCCTCTCACTGGCCGGTGCCGATGTCGCGGCGCAGGTGGTAGGCAGTTTTCCGGTCGATGCGGGCTATTGTCGGCTCTTCACCATTGCCTCCGGCCCCGAGCAGGTGCGTGCACTCAGCTGCGGAAATGAGGCGGGGTGGTCGGTCCCCGTCGCCGTGCTGGAAAGCAGCGACGGCTTTCAACCCGCAAGCGGGGCAGAGGCGATTGATGTCTATCTCGATAGCGCCGGGGCAGGGGCCGCGCTGGATAGCGCCGGGGAGGCAGAGGCTATCGCCAGACGCTGGCAGAACTGAACCAGACTGGCGCGAGCCTGTTCGCGCCAGTCCGAGACCATCCTATTTGGCGCCGATCTCGCTCAGATCGTAGGGCGTTGTCTGGTAGATTTCGTTGATCCAGTTCTGGAACAACAAATGCCCATGGCTGCGCCAGCGGTTCTCCGGAACGGCGGACGGATCATCGCCCGGGTAGAGATTGAGCGGCAGTTTCGGGTTCAGTCCGGCCGCGACGTCACGATCATATTCGTCGGCCAGAGAGCGGTTGTCATATTCGAGGTGGTTGAGGAAATAGACCGCCTTGCCGACCCGGTCGCCGAGCATGCACAGGCCGATATCGCCATCGACCAGCACTTCAAGGTCGTCGCCGACACTGTTGCGATCAATGTCGTTATAGCGCGAGACCGGGACCATCGGGCCATCCGACATGCCGCGCAGGAAGGGCGAGCGCGGATTGACGATGCGGTGGCGGTAGACGCCAAAGGCCTTCTCGTCCATGCGATAGCGGCGCACGCCATGGAAGTGGTGCAAAGCCGCCTGCGCGCCCCAGCAGATGAACATGGTGTGGTGCACATTGGTGCGCGTCCACTCCATGATTTCGAGCATCTCCGGCCAGTAGCGCACCTTCTCAAAGGGGATATGCGCAATTGGCGCGCCAGTGACGATGAAGCCGTCGAACTTGCGCTCCCGCACCTCTTCCCAGGTCTGGTAGAAGGTGTTGAGATACTCTTCCGAGGTGTGCTTGGACTGGTGGTCGGTGATGCGCACCAGGCTGAGATTGACCTGAAGCGGCGTGGCCCCGATCAGGCGCGAGAACTGCGTCTCGGTCCGCTCCTTGTTGGGCATCAGATTGAGCAGGCCGATTTCGAGCGGACGGATATCCTGCCGCGAAGCGCGGCTGGAATCCATGACGTTGACGCCCTCTTCTTCGAGGGTTTTGCGGGCAGGCAGATTGTCGGGAATACGAATAGGCATGTTGGCCTCACAAGCGGGCAACGAAACAACCGAATAGCGAACAGGCGCGTCCCCTTGGGGGCGCGCTAACGCATTCGCTTCTCGATGGCCGATGCCACCAGATCGGTGAACTCGTCGCCGTCACGGACGGTTGCAAGGTCGGAGGCTTCGATCGTGTAGCCAAAATTGTCGGCGAGGGCCTGGTAGCGCGGCAGGCGATCATGGAGCAGGGCCTCAAAGCCCCAGGCTCCGAACTTTGCCGGGTCGACGTCGTCGTCTTCCGATACGCCTTCGATCTGCTTGAACTCGGCCCATTTCTCGACGAGAAATTCCGGGCGGTAGTACATGGGCTTGGGGCTCTGCGTAAAGCGGCGCACCAGCTCGGACGCATCCTTGTCGGTGCCGCGAATATAGAGCAGCAGGCTGTTGCCGCTCAGGGCCTTCACTACGGGATCTTCGGGATCGGTATGGTCGATAACCTCGATCAGCGAGCCGCCGGTGTCGGCGATGAAATCGTCATAACCATAGAGCTGTTTGGCGCGCTCGATAAAGTGCGGCACGTCGAGCAGTGCCGAAATCTCGGCAACGCGGTGCTGCTCCTGCCGGCGCTGGTATTCAGCCAACGGCAGGCCGCCCAGCTTCGGGTTCCCGGGCGTGCCCAGATAGGTCGAGAGCGGGTCGAGATTGTCGAAAGTGATGTTGGACGAGATGTAGATCGAGTCCGAGCGCAGGAGCTGCGCCAGGAACGGCACCTTCATGGCCTCGGCCTTGAAGTTGTCGACGATGAACTCGCCCATGTGTCGCGTGCCGATGCGGTAGTCCACCGAGTAGTGGAACCAGCGGTTCTTGCGCAGCAGATTGGACAGGCGTGTCTTGCCGACCCCCGCCATGCCGAAAACGGTCACAGCGCGGCGCGGAGCATTGATGAACTCGTCGGGATTATCAAACAGCATGGCAGGCTTTTCGTGGTTCCAGCTGCGTTTAGAACAATCGGCTGAACCGCACAAGCGCCGCGGGGTCATGCAGCCGCTCCCTGGGCGCGTATGTCCCCACCTGACACGTAACGGCGACGATCCCATTGCAGGGATGGGAGGAGGGTGTGCGGCAGTTTTTGCCATGTTCTCGCCCCAAACTTGCCGGGTTGCCGGGTGTGTGGCGCCTGTGTTCCTCGCGAAAACATAGTTAATTCAGATGGTTAACGAGTTGGCATTGGGCTTGCATTGTCCTTGGCAAAAGCAGGCGTTTGCCTCGGATTTGGGGAACTGGAGTTATAGATGGGTATTTTTGGCGCTCTTCAAAGTGCGGTGTCGGGTCTCAAGGCGCAGTCCCATGCCATGGAGAACATTTCCGGTAACATCGCTAACTCGCAGACCATCGGCTACAAGCGCATCGATACCAGCTTCGTCGACATGATTGCGGATGCTCCGGTCAAGACCCAGGTCGCTGGCGCTGTGTCGGCCTATTCGCGTTCGATGAACACGCTGCGCGGCGACATCCAGAACGCCGATACCCAGACCTACATGGCTCTCAACGGCAATGGCTTCTTCGTCACCGAAAAGGCAGATGGCAGCGCCGGCACGTTCTACACCCGCCGCGGTGACTTCGACGTCGATCGCAATGGCTACCTCGTCAACGGCGCCGGCTACCGCCTGACAGGCCTCGACATGAGCAATGGTGTTGTTACCGGGTCGGTCGCCAAGGCCATCCAGATCGACAACTCTTTCCTCCCGGCCAAGCGTACTTCGACGATCAACTATCAGCTTAACCTTCCACAGGTGCCCAAGACGGCGTCCTATGTAGCGACGACGCCGGGTAGCGAGTTGCTCAAGCCGTGGTCCTATTCATCGTCGCTCGAGCCCGCCCCTGCGGTCCAGCCCAATAGCCCTGCCTATCTCGCCACCGCCGTACCCGCTGCATTCGCCAATGGCGACGCGATGGAGATAAAGGTCGGCGGGATCACGCGGTCCTATGTGCTGGACGATGGTAGTGCGACGCCTGGGCCGACAGTCACAGCCCCCGCAATCCGCGTTAATGCCAGCGGGACCATCGAGGAAACTCTGGGGGCTATTCAGCAGGATCTGCGCGTCAACGGTGGGCCTGATGCGAGCGGCGCGGTCGTGAAGATCGATGCCGTAACCGGCTTTGCCAGCGTGACCTTCCCAGGCAACTACCGGTCGAACGTAGAAATTACAGGTGACGCAGCAGTGGCTCTCGGCCTTCCTGTCGGTGCGCAGGTTGCAGCCGCTGGTTCGGTGACCGATATCGCCGGGCCGGACTCCGAGACTTTCATCAAGGAATCCATCTCTGGCGGTGGCGTGACCGTCTATGCGCAGACTGGCGAGCCCATCAATATCCAGATGCGCTGGGCCAAGATGAGCAATGCATCGGGAGCCGAGACTTGGAGCCTCTATTACGCGTCGGACTCCAGCCCGGGCGCGACCAAGGCTTGGAGCAAGGTCGCCGATTATTCCTTCAATGAGGGCATTCTTGAATCGGTTACCGGTGCAGCAGGCGTCGAAGCCAGCGGCAATGAGCGCCTGACGATCAGCAATGTTTCGGTCAACGGTCGCAATTTCGGTGAGCTGTCGCTCGATCATGGCCTCAAGGGCATGACCCAGTTTGCCGACAATGGCGGCATGGCGACGACGACCACGCTCAAGCAGGACGGTTACGGCGCGGGCGAGTTCATCTCGGTCGGCATCTCTGACGACGGTCGCGTCGTCGCCTCCTACACCAATGGCGAAAACCGTGAAGTGGCGCAGATCATCACGGCCAGCTTCTCCAATGCCAACGCCCTCAAGCGTGGTGATGGCGGTGCCTACACGATCACCTCGGAATCGGGTGAGCCAATCATCGACCAGACCGGGCAGGGCATTGTGGGCTCCTCCACCGAGGCCTCCAACACCGACATTTCTGAAGAGTTCACCAAGCTGATCGTCACCCAGCAGGCCTATTCGGCCAATACCAAGATCGTGACGGCAGCCGACGAGATGCTTCAGGAAGCACTCAACATGATCCGCTGAGGTCTCATGACTTTGGAATGCCTCATCACTCCCTATCGGTCATTCGGGCTGTCTGACCGGCTAAAGCCCCGCCAGGGCGGGGTTTGGTGCGGCATTCCATTTTTCTTTCCGGTCCCGGCGCACGCGTCGGGACTCACTGTTTCAAATTTCCCTCGTTTCTGCCGCAGCGTCTTTGTTGGCTCGCGGTCGCTGTGTTCCAAAGGAGACCCGTCATGGGTTTGACCGTCGCTATCGGGAATGCGCTCTCGGGCCTCAAGGCTAGCCAGTCGGCGCTGGAAGTCATCTCCCGCAATATTTCCAACGCGGGTACGCCGGGCTACCATAAGCAGACGCTCAACGTCATCGAAGTTGGTCGCGGCGACAATTCCTATGTCCGCGCCGGGCAGGTCAATCGCGCCTTCGACTCCATCCTGCAGAACTATTATACCAAGCAGGTGCCGGAGACGGCTTACTCGGCCACACGCGGCACCTTCCTTGATCGCATGCAGACCGCCATGGGCAAGCCCGGTAGCCCGGGTTCGCTCGATACCATGCTCGGCCATCTCCAGAACGCCATGGATGCGCTGGCGACCAGCCCGGACAATTATGCAACCCGTGCCGATGCCGTGACCAAGGCGTCCGACATGGCGGCCACGCTCAACCGGCTGTCGCTCGAGGTGCAGACCATGCGCCGCGAGACGGAAACGCGCATGGCGACCAGCGTCGACCAGGTCAATTCCATGCTGGGCTCGCTGCGCGACGTCAATCTGGTGCTTGCCGACTATGGTGTCGACCAGAACACGCGCAACAGCCTGCTCGACCAGCGCGATCGCCTCGTGTCGGGCATTTCCGAGATCATGGATCTGCGGGTCGACTACAACACTGACGGCACTGTGCGTCTCTCGACGCGGGCCGGCACGTCGCTGCTCGACGTCAAACCGTCGATGCTGGCCTTCGAACAGGCCGGTTCGCTCACCCCGACCTCCCAGTTCAACACGGACGACAGCCGCAGCAATGTGGGCAAGCTGATCATCGAGACGCCCAACGGCACCCGGGTCGATCTCATCAAGGATGGTGCGATCCGCTCCGGCACGCTGGGCGCACTGGTTGAACTGCGCGATACGACCCTCCAGGACGCGCAGAAGCAGCTCGATGATATCGCTTCGGCACTCGCCCAGGTGTTCTCGACCGTGCAGACGCCGGGTACGCCCACGGCCGATGGCGTGACGCCGGCCGGCTATGACATCGATCTGTCCAAGCTCCAGGACGGCAATGATATCGTCCTGAAATATCGTGGCACTGATGGCGTCGAGCGCTCGGCAAGAGTCGTGCGCGTCGATGACCCGACAAAGCTGCCGCTGACCAGCCCGGACAGCAATGGCATGCAGGTTGTCGGCATCGACTTCTTCAATCGTGCCGATGGCGGTGTCGCTGGCACGATCGACATGGCCCATGTGGCCAACACACTCAACATCGCACTGGCGCTGGGCCCGACCATGTCCAGCTCCGGCTTGGCGGGCGACACCCAGCTTCAGATGCGCAATAACGGCACTGCCACGCTGATCGGCGCGTCCTCGCGCTGGACGGCCACAGAGCTCTCAGACGGCGAGCTCGGCATGCCGCTGTTCCTCGACGCTGATGGCAAGCCGTTCACCAACGCCATGGGCGGGGAAGGGCAGCGCCTCGGCTTTGCGGCCCGCATCACCATCAACCCGGCTGTGGTGCAGGACAATAACCTGCTGGTGAAATACGACGCCGGCACGGCCGCCGGTGACAGCAAGCGTGTCGAATATCTGGTCGACCAGTTCAAGGGCCTGCGGTTTGGCTCCAATACGGCCGTCGGCGCCAATGGCGGCGGCTTCCGCATGAACGGCTCGCTGACCGACATGGTCAACCAGATGGTCGAATATCAGGGCAGCACCATCTCGACGGCTCTCGCCGCCGATGCGACCAACAAACAAACACTCGAAGCCATCAGCTCCCGCATGGAAGAGAACTATGGCGTCGATATCAACGAAGAAGTGGCACGGCTGATGGAGCTGCAGAATGCCTATGCCGCCAATGCCCGCGTGGCGTCGGTGGTGCAGGAGCTGCTCGACACCCTCATGCAGTCGTTCCGGTAAGGGGAGTTAGCGAACATGCTGATCAATAAATCCATGTATCCGGTCAAGGCCGGCTATAGCGCGATCTCCACCATGCAGGGCCAGCTTGGCAAGCTGCAGACCCAGCTCGGCAGCGGCGAGAAAGCCCAGACCCTTGCCGAAATGGGCAGCGACCGCACCGTGTCGCTGGCCACACGCGGACGGCTGACCAAGCTCGAATCCTTTTCGGCAAATATCGACACGGTCAATCTGCGCCTTGGCTTCCTCGACCAGGCCTTCACCGCCCTCAACGGCCTCAAGTCGGAAACCCGCAATGCGGCTACCCCGACCAGCTTTGGCGAAAACGGCCTCGTCATGGCCAGCCTGCAGAAGGACAGCGAGAACCGCCTGTCGCAGCTTCTCGAGACGCTCAACCTTAACGTCGCCGGCCGCTACCTCATGGGTGGCAACAAGACCGACAGCGCGCCGGTCAAGCCGATGGACACGATCATGGACGGCGAAGGACAGTTCGCCGGCTACAAGACCGTCGTCAACGAGCGCAACCGTGCTGACCTCGGCGCAGATCAGACGATCACGCTCGGTGGCGTTGGCCTGCCGAACACCCGCGTCAGCGGCCCACATGGCAATTATCTGTCGGTGTCGTCGAACATGTTCGACGCGTTCGGCTACAAGCTGGCGTCGGTCTCGGCCAACACCTCGGCGATCAAGACATCCGGCCCCACTGCCAACCCGATCAACCACACGGCTCATTTCGCCCAGAATCCGGTCGATCAGGCTCAGGTGACAGTCTCTCTCAAGCGCCAGGATGGCACGACGCAGTCTCACACGCTCAAGGCCGTGGACACGCTGAGCGTGCCGGCAGTGGCGAGTGAATATCTCATCGATCCGAACGATCCAGCGACCACCGCCGCTAATTTCCAGACGGCGCTTGAAGGCCTCTCGGGGGGTGACCTCGATACATTCTCGGCCATCACCACCAACAATGCCAACATCAAGGTCTCGGGCGAGGCGGATGGCGCTGACAACCTCAGCATCAAGTTGCACACCAACCCGACCGATGGCGAGACGCTCAGCGTCACGCTGAAGAAGCCTGACGGCACGTTTGCGACCATTTCCGTGGTCGGCCGCGAGCCGGATCCCGATCCTGCGGCGCAGCCGCTTGCCGACAATGAATTCGCCATCGGTGCTAACCGTCGCGAGACCATGCTGAGCCTCGAAGCCACGCTGAAATCGCAGATCGGTGCGCTTGAGGCCAATGTCAAAACCGGGCGTCTCGACGTCGAGCGCGACGGTGCGACTGTTCAGATTTCCAAGGATTCAGCAGTGGCATTCGGCTTTGGGGAAATCACCTCCATCGCCACCACCGTAACCCATTCGAGCGTCACGCCTGCGCCTAATCCCAGCATCACCTTCCCGAACAACGTCCGCTCCGGCGAGTCCGTCAGTTTCGGGGTCAAGATGCCGGATGGCACCACCGCGATGATCAAGCTCTCGGCCGTGGATCGCAACCCCACTGTCGGCCAGTTCCGGATTACCTCCGATGCCTCTGAAACGGCCCGGAACTTCGAAGCGGCGCTGCGCCTGCAGCTCGATACAGTCGCCAAGACCGAACTGGTCGCTGCCTCGACCTTCGCCGCTGCCGATGACTTCTTCAGCGAAAACGGCATCCCGATGCGCGTCAACGGCAATCCCGAGACCGCTACCGGCCTTGTGGACGGCCGCAGCAACACAGTCGTCTGGTACACCGGCGAGATCGCGGCCAATAATCCGCGCCTCTCCGCCACTGCCCAGGTCGATGACTCCACCAAGGTCGGCTACGGCGTTCGCGCCAATGAACAGGGCCTGCTCGACATGGTCCGCACGCTCGCATCCATGAGTGTGCAGGAATATCGCACCAGCGATCCCACCTCCAAGGGCCGGTTCAGCGCCATGGTGGAGCGGCAGATGGATAATATGTCCACCGACACCGCGACCGACGATGGCTCGGTCGAGCGCATCGCGCTCGAACTGGGCGTCACCAAGGCCACTGTCGGCCGTGCCGCAGAACGCAATGTCGCCTTCTCCGGTCAGCTGCAGACCTTGCTCAGCGAAGTAGAGACGGTGAGCATGGAAGACACTGTCATGCAGCTCCTGGCCCTCAAGACGCGTCTCGAGGCGAGCTATCAGACAACCGCGCAGGTCGCGAACCTGAGCCTCGTCAACTATCTCAAATAGCCGAAAGGGCAGGCGCCAGAAGGCGCCATACCGGCCAGAAGGCCAGACAAGCCGATACGAAAACAACAAGCGGGGCGGAAACGTCCCGCTTTTTTGTGCGCGTTTGCGGCGGGTATGAAGGCAGGGCAGGGACCCGGAAACAAAAAAAAAGGCCCCCGGTTGAAATCCGGGGGCTCCTTAAATGTGTCGCGTCGAGGCGACGACAGTCTTGGGAGAGATTATGCCTCGCCCGCACCACGCAGACCGGCGGCCAGCTGACGGTTGATATTGATCAGCGGCAGCAGCTTGGCCTGGCTCGGCTCCATGTGCAGTTCGCGCGTCTCGTTCATGACGAACAGACCGAGGTTGGCGATGTTCTGGCGCACGGCGGCCGGCAGCGGATTGTCTTCACGCGTCACCGACGTGAGGAAGATGTTCCAGATGCGGCGGTTGAAGAGCAGGGCCTCGTTCAGGCTGTCCTGCTTGAGCTCCCAAGCGTCGTGAATGAGCTGGAGATTGGCAGCGGCCCGCGACAGCAGATTGGCTTCGCGGTCACGCGGGGCTTCCGTCTTGCGGGCCACCTGTTGGTATGCCTGCGCTCCCTGATGATACATTTGCAAGAAGGTCCTGTTCGTACTGGATAAGTTTCCGGGCTGCCTTGAGAGCTTTGTACAGCTCGTCGGTTAAAATCTCGTTGTTGATACCATTTATCAGCGAGATCATTGATGGCGCCGCGGCGATTATCTCATTGACAAGACGGAAATATTCTTCACGCAAACGGGCAGTATCGTCTTCAAGATACATGAGCTGCACAGCCAGGTAGATCCGCTTGGCAGGGGTATCGGCCGTCTTGGCTGTGAGGATGTCCTTTTCGCGCAGTATCGGGGCCTTCCCATCGATGAAGAGCCGGGTGCGTTGGTCAGAATTGGTGATGATGCACTGACCGATGATCAGTCGCTCACCTGGCTTCAGCTCGACTTTGAGGGACATGTGTTTCTTCCTATTCTGGGAATGCCGCCGGTCGATTAGCGGACTTGTTAAGCGGTAGCAGCAGAAATCAAGAGACACCAGTCGCTTGGCCGGCTGCAGGCAGCTGCAGTGTGGCAGAATCTGCTTAACGTGAACTTCACGATCGAAAGTGGCGGCCATATGGCCTGCCGCGCCACATCATCGCGCCATCCACATCTCACGGATGTGCCGGTTCGCGGCCGTCTCTAGCCCCGTTGAAGGGCGCTGAAATTCGATAAAACTTGAATTAAATCGCGCCTTTTGCCGAGAGGGGCGCGCAGCATTTGGACCGTAAACCTGTTCTCGCCGGCAAGGAAAGCCGGAAGAAAAAATCTCAGGAACAGGAAGTCCAAACAATGAGCGCAGTAAATCTCTCGTCCTCCGCCCGCACCGGTCTCTCGGTTCTGCGTAGTGTCGCAGACCAGATGGAAGTAACCCAGAAGCGCCTGGCGACCGGTAAGGCTGTCAATAGCCCGATCGACAATGTGTCCAAGTTCTTTACTGCTGCGTCGATGGACTCTCGTGCATCCACTCTTGATGCACTGATGGATAACATCAGTTCCGCTCATACTTCGGTCAAGGCGGCAAGTGAAGGCGTCAAGGGTATCCAGGGTCTCATCAAAGTTGCTCGTGGCCTGGCCACAGAAGCACTTGGCGCCGATGCCACCAAGCGCACAGCACTCATGGGCCAGTTCAATACCCTGCGCACAGAGATGGCTCAGCTTGCTGATGACGCCGGGATCAATGGCACCAACCTCCTCAAGGGCAATAGCATTACAGTCCTTCTGAACGAAGACGGTACTTCCAAGACGACTATCGCGGGCACTAATATTACCGATACACTCGTCACCGCAGCTTCGGCGTGGGGAACCGGCACTGATGCGGCTCAAGTCACCGCGATTGGCGCCTCAATTACTGCGCTCGACAACGCCGAAGAAAGCCTCAAGACCGCAGCAACCGCCTTCTCGTCGAGCCTTGCCACCATCAATACCCGCAAGGATTTTAATACTGCTCTCTCGAACCTGCTCAAGACCGGCTCGAATGATCTGACCGCTGCCGACATGGATCAGGAAGCTGCCAACCTCATGGCGCTCCAAACCCGCCAGCAGATGGCCGCAACTGCTCTCTCGATCATGCAGTCGAGCGAAAGCACCGCCCTGCGCCTGCTGCGCTAGTCGCCTGACGCCTACCCTGAATTGGCCCGCCATCCTGGCGGGCCTTTTTGCGTTTGAGGCCCCGGGCTTGGCTGCCAGAAAATTCGATAAAACTTGAATTAAATCGCGCCTTTTGCCGAGAGGGGCGCGCAGCATTTGGACCGTAAACCTGTTCTCGCCGGCAAGGAAAGCCGGAAGAAAAAATCTCAGGAACAGGAAGTCCAAACAATGAGCGCAGTAAATCTCTCGTCCTCCGCCCGCACCGGTCTCTCGGTTCTGCGTAGTGTCGCAGACCAGATGGAAGTAACCCAGAAGCGCCTGGCGACCGGTAAGGCTGTCAATAGCCCGATCGACAATGTGTCCAAGTTCTTTACTGCTGCGTCGATGGACTCTCGTGCATCCACTCTTGATGCACTGATGGATAACATCAGTTCCGCTCATACTTCGGTCAAGGCGGCAAGTGAAGGCGTCAAGGGTATCCAGGGTCTCATCAAAGTTGCTCGTGGCCTGGCCACAGAAGCACTTGGCGCCGATGCCACCAAGCGCACAGCACTCATGGGCCAGTTCAATACCCTGCGCACAGAGATGGCTCAGCTTGCTGATGACGCCGGGATCAATGGCACCAACCTCCTCAAGGGCAATAGCATTACAGTCCTTCTGAACGAAGACGGTACTTCCAAGACGACTATTGCGGGCACTAATATTACCGATACGCTTGTCGCAGAAGCCGAAGATTGGGGTGATGCAGTCGCCGCCGACGCGATTGCAGCAATCGGCGACTCGATCGCGGATCTTGACACCGCAGAAGACACTCTCAAGGCCGCAGCAACCGCCTTCTCCTCGAGCCTTGCCACCATCAATACCCGCAAGGATTTTAATACCGCCCTCTCGAACCTGCTCAAGACCGGCTCGAATGATCTGACCGCCGCCGACATGGATCAGGAAGCTGCCAACCTCATGGCGCTCCAGACCCGCCAGCAGATGGCTGCAACGGCCCTCTCGATCATGCAGTCCTCGGAATCCACCGCGCTGCGCCTGCTGCGCTAGTTTTCAGACCGCCTTCACTAAACTGGCCCGCCGTCATGGCGGGCCTTTTTTTGTTCTCAGGATGAAGCCGTGCAAACGAAAAGCCCCGTAGCAAATCTGCTCCGGGGCTTTTGTGTCGTCAAATTTGTCAGATTGTCTTGTCGGTCAGCGGGAATGATGATGGCGGCGGGGCCCAGTCGCGGTTCAGCCGCTGGGCAATCTCGTAAGGGGAGAGGGGCCTGTTGTCGCTCAAGAGCGCTGCCTCGAACAAGGTTTCGGGCGGCAGGCCTTCCAGTTGATCGCCGTCGACCAGCATTGTCTCCGGGCTTTCGGAGGGCTGCGGGGCCGGCTTGTCACTGGCGGTTTCGTCGGGGCGCCGATATTGGCGCAGATATCTGGGATGATGCGGCGAAAAGCCGATACTCATCGTATCGGGCCTCGGCGCTATTCTGGCGCTCATTTGTCCTGTCCTGGAGCCACAATTGGCCAAGGGCAGGCTAGCGGCCGAAGTTTTGCCGTCTCCTTTGTGCGGGTGGTCGCTTTTTAGGAAAATCTTAAATGTCTCGGCCCGCCGGTCGTTACGGCAATTAAAAAGGGTCCCCGCTTCTGCGGAGACCCTTTCTGGCCGGCTGGAAAGATCAGCGCTCCTTCTGGAACGCTTCGCCCGTGGCGCAAGCGCAGCGGCGGTTCGAATGTCAGAGCGCGCGGTTTACCGCGATGCCGCGTGCAGAAGCGGCGCGGGGCATCCTGACCTCGCCGTTCCGGTTGTAGGTGCGGGTACGGTCCTTCTGCCCGACGGTCTCGGCGACGTCGGTCAGCAAGTCCTCGGCCAGGTGCTTGGCCGTGGCAATGACGCGCAGGTTCTCGGCCATCTGGGTGGCGAGGCTGCCGTGGTTGAGGTGCAGGCGATCCATGGCCTCGGGCGCTTCAGCGACGAGACGCTCGGTCTGGCGCTGTACGGCGCGAGCGTAGACGACATAGTCCTGCGCCAGTTGTGTCTTCTGTGCAGTGAGGGCCCCGGCCTGGCGGAAATGGCCGGCGCGCAACAGGGTGGTCTCTTCGTTCATCATGGTGACGAGCGCCTGCAACGCGGTCTCGGCCTGCTGGCAGAGATCAAGGGCAGGCAGGCTGTCGAGCGACGCAATACGATCAGCTGCGGCAGACATCAACGGTATACTCCTGTAGCACGCGATTGGGTTTTCTGAGCGGCTTCCTGCATGGCGATCATGTCGCCAAGCACTTGGTCGGCGATGCCGAGCCCGCCATTTTGGGCCATTGTATTGGCCAGTTGTTCGGCCTGCATGGAGCGCCAGGTCTCCTCGCCGAAGCCTCCGCCAAAACCGTTTTCGGATTTGACGGTGGCGAACATTTCCTTGGTCAGAAGATTGAGGAACACGCCCTCGAGGTCTTCTGCCTGCTGCTTGAGCCGGTTGAGCTGCGCCGGCTCGAGTGTGGTCTGGATCGGGGTGGTGATGTTCATTACAGCACTTCGATTTCGGCCTGGAGGGCGCCGGTGGCCTTGATGGCCTGGAGGATGGCGATCAGATCGCGCGGGGTCAGGCCAAGAGCGTTGAGGCCATCGACCAACTGCTGCAGCGTCACGCTCTCCTCCACCGTCGTCAGCGCCATATCGGTCTGGGTGACGTTGAGATCGGTGTTGGGAACGACTTCGGTCTGGCCCATCGAGAAGGGATTGGGCTGCGAGACTTCCGGGCTTTCGGCGATGGAAACGGTGAGGTTCGACTGGGCGACAGCAACGCTCGAGACGCGCACATCCTTGCCCATGACGATGATGCCACTGTTTTCGTCGATGACGATCTTGGCCGACTGGTCGGTCTGCACCATCAGCTGCTCGATATCTGTCAGGAGGTCGACGATATTGCCGTTGAAATTGGCCGGCAGCGTCAGGCGGACAGTGGCCGGATCTTCGGGAACCGCGGTCGGCACGCCGATGAAATCATTGATCACCATGGCGATGCGGCGGGCTGTGGTCAGGTCGGCATTGCGCAGCGACAGGCGGAGGGAATGCATCGAGCCCAGTTCGAAACCGATCTCCCGCTCGATAAGGGCGCCCGAGGAAATGCGGCCAGTGGTCGGCACGCCCGAGATAATGCTCGCTGCATCGCCCTGCGCCTTGAAACCGTTGATCGCGACCGGGCCCTGGGCGATGGCGTAAACTTCGCCATCGGCGCCGACGAGCGGGGTGACAAGCAGTGTACCGCCCTGCAGGCTGTCAGAATCGCCGAGTGCCGAGACCGCAACGTCCATGCGCGAGCCCTGGGTGGCGAAGGCTGGCAGATTGGCGGTGACCATCACTGCCGCGACATTGGCCGTCCGGACGTTCTCGCCATTGGTGTTGACCCCGAGGCGCTCGAGCATCGACTGCAGGGATTGCCGGGTGAAGGGTGAGTTGTTGAGGCTGTCGCCCGTGCCATCGAGGCCCACGACGAGGCCGTAGCCCACCAGCTGATTCTCGCGCACGCCTTCGACGTCAACGATGTCCTTGATCCGCGCAGGGGCAGCATTTGCCTGGGCGACAGGCGCGAAAACCATGGCGGCGGTCAGCGCGGCGGCGAGGCAGGTCCTAAAGAAGCGATACTGCATTTCAATCCCCGGGTCGGTGTCGCGTCATCCCCATGGCGCAACCTTTGCCCACAGCAATGCCAGAACCGTGCCAGTTTGCTGAAATATTTCTAAGTCTATGAAAGTGAAAGTGAAAAGCGCTCCCTGCGGTCTCGTTCATGCGGAAAGCTGGCGCTGCCGAGCAATTCTTGCCGCCCTCATTAAGCGGGCATTAACCATGTCGGGCAGATTTTGCCGGTATCGGTTTTTCGTGAGGGTTATGCAGTCCGTGCGTATCGAGTCCGCCAATCGCATGTCGAGTGTTGCAAGTCGCGCTGCCGTGGGCCGCAACGCTGGAGGCCAGGCGTTTTCATTGGCCGGAATCAGTGCACCCGCGCGGCCTTCGGCCGCCTCGCCGGTGATGCCGCTCGCCGCTCTCGACGCGATCCTGGCGCTGCAGGGCGTTGGTGACGCGCTTACTGGTCGACGTCGGGCCGTCCGCCGCGGCGCGTCGATGCTGGATGTGCTCGAAACGGTGAAGGCGGACCTTCTGGTCGGCAAAGTCGCGCCAGAGCGGTTGGATGCCCTGGTCGACCAGCTTCAGACCATGCGCGACCGGGTCGAGCCGGGGCTTGATGAAGTGATCGATGAAATCGAGCTTCGCGTGCGCGTCGAACTGGCCAAACTCGGGCGATTCCCCTCTCTTTGAGTCGCTTCTGAGCGGCTGACAAGAGGGTGGAAAGTCAATCAACTTCTTGTCAAAATTCCCTAGAGTGTTGTTTCCAAAACCCTTTTTCCAATTTGCACCTGCGTAATATCGACGCTTGCTCGACAATCAGCAGGGGCCTATATAGGCCGCCTATAGGGGCGCATTGGAGTTAAAACTGCTGATGTCTTCGGTTGATGTCTTGGAATACCGGCCCAGTGAAGACGAGCCGTTCATGAACCCGCGGATGCGGGAATACTTCCGGAACAAGCTTTTCGCGTGGAAAGAGGAAATCCTTCGCGAGAGCCGGGAGACGCTGGAGAACCTCCAGGAAGAGAGCCAGAACCACCCAGACATGGCAGATCGTGCCAGCTCCGAGAGCGATCGTTCGCTTGAGCTGCGCACCCGCGATCGGCAGCGCAAGCTGATCGCCAAGATCGATTCTGCCATCAAGCGCATTGATGAAGGGACCTATGGGTTCTGCGAGGAAACCGGCGACCCCATCGGCGTCGCCCGCCTCGATGCCCGTCCCATCGCAACGCTGAGCCTGGAAGCCCAGGAACTGCATGAGCGCCGCGAAAAAGTGTATCGCGACGAGTGATCGCCGCGACAACTGACCTTTGAAAGCCCGCAGCGATGCGGGCTCTTTTTTTTGTCCGGGTTTTAGCCCACCCTGTGGGCATTGTCCTCGTGCAGGGTTTTGGATTCCGGCGTCATGATGTCGGCAAAATCTGCCATTTCATAAACCGGGCGGATTTCGATCTCGCTGTCGGTGAACATGGGGTTGGGGCAGCGCTTGACCCATTCCACCGCCTCATCCATGTCCCGCACCTGCCAGAGCCAATAGCCGGCGACCAGTTCCTTGGTCTCGGCGAAGGGGCCGTCATAGACGCTGCGATTGGCGCCGCTGAACACCACGCGCTTGCCCTGGGACGAGGGTTTTAGCCCATCGCCGGCGAGCACGATGCCGGCATTGATCAGCTGCTCATTGTACCGGCCCATTGCCTCGAACATTTCCGGGGTAGCCTGTACCGCGGCTTCACTGTCTGCAGTCGCTTTCACAAAGACCATCACACGCATGGCTCGTTCCTTTCCGCGGGGCAGAAGCGCCCCTCATAATGGCGACGAACCAATTCTGGCATTTCGACATTTTCGCTGCAAATGCGCCGCGGAGGTCAGATCCGACCGTAGCGGCGCTTGAGATGAGCCTTGAAATGATCGGCGTTGAGCGGTTCGCCCGTGGCCTTGGTGATGAGATCAGGCGTCGAGAGGCGCGAGGCCTCGCGCCAGATATTGTCCGCGCGCCACTGGTTGATGGCTGAGAAATCACCCTGGCGCACCATGTCGGTCGCGTTGGGCAGGGCACGCTCCATGGCCGCCCATTGCTGCGCCGCGATCATCGCGCCCAGTGTATAGCTCGGGAAATAGCCAAAGGATCCGGCCGGCCAGTGCACGTCCTGCATGGGGCCATCCTTGGGGTTGTTGATCGTCGAAATGCCGAGATATTCGGTCATCTTGGCGTCCCAGGCCTCGGGGATCTGGCTGGCCTCGAGCGTGCCGGCAATCAGCTCCTGCTCGAGCTCGTAGCGCAGGATGACGTGGAGCGGATAAGTGACCTCGTCGGCATCGACACGGATATAGCCGCGCTCGACATGGTTCACCTCATTGAGAATATCGGCGATGTCCCAGCCCGGAATGGCGTCTTCGCCGAGGTGCTGGTGCACCAGCGGCAGCATGAATTCCCAGAATTCGGGGCTGCGCGAGAGCTGCATTTCCACGAACAGGCTCTGGCTTTCGTGCAAGCCCATGCCGCGCGCCTTGCCGAGCGGCCAGTGCGACCATTCCTTGGGCAGGCCCTGCTCGTAGAGCGCATGGCCCGTCTCATGCAGAACGCCCATCAGCGAGGGCAGGAACTGGTCGGTGCGATAGCGCGTGGTCATGCGCACATCGGTCGGCACGCCGCCGCAGAAGGGGTGGTGCGAGACGGCCAGCGAGCCATGGGTGAAATCAAACCCGACTGCTCGCATGGCAGCCAGCCCGAGCTCGCGCTGCTTTTCAATGGGGTAGGGGCCGTTGAGGTCTTTTCGCGGCGTTTTTGCGCGGCGCTCCTCCTGAACCGCGAGAGCCTCGGGCACGAAGCCCTTGAGGAAGCTCTTGAGGTCGGCAAAGACGCCGTCGATATCGGCGGTGCGATTGCCCGGATCGAACTGGTCCATCAGCGCGTCATAGGGTGCGAGCCCCAGCGCGTCGGCGCGCAATTGCGCCTCTTCGCGTGCGAGCGCCACGACGCCTTCGAGTGCGGGCAGAAAACTGTCCCAGTCGCCCTTGGCCCGCAGGTCGCGCCAGAGCTGCTCGGAGCGCATTGTGGTCGCGGTGCGGCGCTCGACGAATTCGGTCGGCAGGCAGGTGGCGTTGACATAGCTACGCTCGAACTCGGCGACAGCCAGGGCCTGGTCGGGCGTCAGCTCACTGGCCTTGGCAGCCTCGATCCAGTCACGGATTTCCGGGGCCGTCGCCTGGGCGTGATACATGCCCGCCAGGTTCGACATGGCCTCGGCGCGCTTGTCGCCCCCGCCCACTGCCATATGGGTTGCTTCGTCGGCCCCCAAAATGGCGAGCGCATGCTCCAGCGCTTCAAGCCTGCGGCCGAGATCATCAAGTTTCTGGAAGGACATATCTGGCTCCTTGAATGTGCCAAAGGTGTTTCACAGCCTCTTGGCGCGAGCAAGGCCCCGCTACTTCCGGCTCCCGCCTTTGTTGAAAGCCGCCGCCAGCGCAATCCCGATGGCAACGCCAATGGCAATCCCGACCCCGATATTGTCCATCATCGCCCCAATCGCCACGCCCAAGGCGACCCCAATGGCAATCCCGACACCCATATTCATCCGGCAGTCCTCCTTCACCAGAACGGGAAGCCTATCGCGGCCAATCGGTTCCCGCGCCCCAAAAACGGCGTCTAGCCACACCCCCTCAAAACGGGCAGAAGCGCAGCCGGGGAGCTGCGCCTCTTGATTGGCCTTGTGGCTTCTGCCGGGCCGGAGCCCCCCTTCTGGAGGGCCCGGGGATATGCGGCAGCGCGAATTGGGGACAGCGCGGCCGAATTCTTGGGGAGCCTGCCTTAGAAGGGCAGGATGGCGTCCAGGACCTGCTGGCCGTAGCGCGGCTGCTGCACGTCGGTGATCTGGCCACGGCCACCGTAGGAAATACGGGCCTCGGCGATCTTGGTGGACGGGATGGTGTTGTTGGCCTGGATGTCAGAGGGGCGGACGATGCCGGTGACGATGAGGTCGCGGACCTCGAAGTTGACGCGCACTTCCTGCCGGCCTTCGACGACGAGATTGCCATTCGGGAGAACCTGGGTGACCACCGCGGCAACCGAGGTTTCGAGGCTTTCCGAGCGGTTGACCGAACCGGCGCCGGCATCATTGATGCCCGAGGTCAGGTCGATGGCCGCGGCCGGATCGATGCTGCCACCCGAGATATTGGTCACGGCAGAGCCGAAGATGCCGCCCATGCCTGCCGAATTGGTCGAGGCGCGGCTGCGCTGGGTGGAGTTGTCGATCTGGGCGCTGTCGTCGATGGTCACGACAATGGTCAGGATGTCTCCGATGCGGTGGGCGCGCTCATCCTTGAAGAAGCCCTTGGCCGAAGTGCGATAGAGCGAGTTCGACTGATAGGTGTCGGCGATCGGCTCGGGCATGGGCATGCGCACGGGCTGGTAGCCGGCCAGGGTGGTCGGGTCCTGGATGGCGGTCAGCGACGGGGCGCGGCCGACGTCGGCGAGGCGGTCCATGGTGTTGCACGCTGCAAGCGAGCCGGCCAGGGTGATGATGGTGGCGATCTTGAGAAGGTTCATAGCGAGCAATCCAATTAGAGGCCGGCCAGCGCCAGCGGGGCAGAGGTCACCTGGACCGTGCCGGGCGCGATGGCAGTAGCGCTGATGATGCGCTTGGACATGAGGTTGATGACTTGCACCGGCGTTCCCTTGGCGGCGCTGGTGACGGCCTGACCCTTGACGGTCAGGGTCATCGGGCCCTGGCGGAAGACGATGGTGACGAGTTCGTTCTTGGTGACGGCCAGGGGCTCGGTGATGTCGGCGGCGCGCAGCACCACGCCATCACGGCTCTGACGGCGAAGGGCCTTGCCCACCAGCTGGTCGAGCTGGGCGACGCCCAGGCTGTCGGCATCGCGCACCGGGATCGGGCGCATGACGATGTGCTCTGGCATCAGCACCGTACCGGCGGGAAGTGTCGACGCCAGGTGCGGTGCATCGACGGAGATCATGATGCTGCCCGACACGTCGAGCGGGCGGCTGAGGCCCGAGAGCGTGAAGCGGGCGGTGAAGTCGTTGCGGTTTGGGTGGTAGCGCAGCTGCTCGAGGCGGGCCGGATCCGTGTCGGTCGCCACGTTCACCGGCGAAAAGCCCTGCGACAGCATGATGTCGGCATGCATGCCATTGCCGAGGATGCCACGGGCCTTGAGATCGGCCGTGATCATGTCCTTGAGCAGGGTTTCGTCGACCAGCGTTGCCGAACGCGAGACGCGAATGCGGTCAAAACCGTTGCTGCCGAAGGCGGTGATGCCGACGCGTGCTGCGGCAGCCTTGATGGCGCTGAGGTCGACCAGTCCGGTCGTGCCCGGCGCCGGAGCGCCGAAGATCGGGGTATTCGCGAAAGCGCCTGCATCCTCGAACATGTCGCCGGCCGTCACGACCGGGTCGACGACGACGATGTCGCCGCGCAGGACGGGGGCTGCAAGGGCGGAGCCCGCCAGAAGCGACAGGGCAAGTGCAGCGGTCACGGAACGAAAACGCGTCATCACGGCCTCCTATCAGCGCAGCTGGCTGGTCGCCTGCATCATCTGGTCGGCGCCGGAGATGACACGAGCGTTCATTTCATAGGCACGCTGGGCAGCGATCAGATCGGCGATTTCGGTCACCGAATTGACGTTGGCCATTTCGAGGTAGTTCTGCAGCAGATTGCCGTTGCTGTCGGCGTTGGGCAGTCCCACCTGGGCCGGGCCGCTGGCGCCGGTTTCGAGGAACATGTTGTCGCCCATCGATTCCAGGCCCGACTTGTTGGTGAAGCGGGCGAGCTGGATCTGGCCGAGCGTGCGTGCGGTGGTGTCGTTGCCCTGAAAGCCTTCGACAAGCCCGCTGGGCGAAATGCTGACCGAGGTGACGTCGCCGGGAATGGTGATCCCGCCGGTCATCTGGTAGCCGCTCGAATTGACCAGCGTGCCTTCCGGGCTGCGCTCGAAGGAGCCGTCGCGGGTATAGGCCGTGCGCCCATCGGGCAGGTCGATCATGAAGAAGCCTTCGCCGCGGATGGCGACGTCGAGCTCGCGTTCGGTGACGTTGACGCTACCCTGGCTCATCACGCGGGGCGTTGCCACTGTGCGCACGCCCGAACCGATCTCGAGGCCTGCGGGGACGAGTGTGCCCTGGTCGGACGTCTGCGAGCCGGCGCGGGAGATCTGCTGGTAGAGCAGGTCTTCGAATTCCGCACGCTGGCGCTTGAAGCCGGCGGTGCGCATGTTGGCGATATTGTTGGAAATGACTTCGACATTGCGTTCCTGCGCGCTCATGCCGGTCGATGCAATATAAAGAGCTTTCATCTCAGGTCCTCAATCTCAAGCGTTGGTGTCGCCGAGGCGCTGGATGGCGTTGCGGCGCAACTCATCCTGCTTCTGGGCCAGTGATGCGATGGATTCGTACGTGCGGGTGACGCGGATCATTTCGGACATTTCGGCGACGCCGGAAACGTTGGAGCGCTCGACAAAGCCGTGCATGACCGTGGAATTGACGTTGGCGATGGGCGTGCCACCGGAGAAGAGATTGCTGCCCTGGCGGATCAGTTCCTGCGGTTCCTCGAACTCGACGACGCGCAGCTTGCCCTTGGGGCCGGCGCTGGACGAGATCGAACCGTCGGCTGCAATGGCGATGTCGGTTTCTTCGGGGCCGAACTGGATCGGGCCACCTTCGCCGAGCACCGGATTACCGGAAAGGTCGACGAGGGTGCCGGTGTTGTTGAGCTGAAAGGCGCCGGCGCGGGTCCAGCGTTCACCGCCGGCCGTCTGCACGGCAAAGAAGCCGTCACCCATGATGGCGACGTCAAAGTCTCCACCGGACTGCACCATCGGGCCGGCAGCAAAGTCCTGGATCGTTGCCCAGTCCTGCACATAGGAGAGCGTCTGGTCCTGGCCGGAGAAGCCGCGATGGGATGCCACCGGCATCGCATATTCTTCGAACAGCATCTGCTCGGCCTTGAAGCCAGTCGTATTCACGTTGGCCATATTGTTGGCCAGCATGTCCATCTGGCGCTGCAGCGCGACTTGGCGCGACAGGCTGATGAGTTGTGCGTTTTCCATTTGCCCCGGTCCCCGGTTCACAGTCCCCGAGGTGGCCTGCTTCCCCAAGCCTGCCGCCTCGCTGTTAACAATGCAGAAACCATGCCAGATCACTAATTCTAGCAAAATCAATAGGTTAGGTGAGTGGTCGAGCTGGGGCGGGTGATGGGTAAAACTGCCGGTGGGTAATTCCTGCCGGGCAGAATGTGCCTAAAACATGGCAAAAGTAACGACTCGTTAACCACTATGGCATTAGCTGGTCATCAAGCCGGAATCATCCGGAAACAGCGGCATTTGTTGGGGCGTGGAATGGCGGCGGAAGCGGAAATTGGTGCCGAGGTGCCAACCAAAAAAGGCATCAACAAGCTCTTCGTCATAATTGGCGCCGCAGCGGCAGTCGTCCTCGTTGGTGGCGCAGGCCTCTTCTTCTTCCTGTCCTCGGGCAGTGCGACTGATGCAAGCGGCGCGCACGGGGCAGGGGGCGACGTTGCAGCGATTGCCGCCGATACCTTCATCTTCAATCTCGAGCCGATGATGGTCAATCTCAACAGCGTCGACGGTCAGCAGAACTACATGAAGCTGACGGTTGCGCTCGAGGTTGCCGACGAGGAGACCATGACGGCCATCCAGCCGCGTCTCGCCAAGGTCGTTGATGCCTTCCAGGTCTATATGCGCGAGCTGCGCAAGAGCGATCTCGAAGGCTCCGCCGGCATCTATCGCCTCAAGGAAGAGCTGCTGCGCCGCGTCAACCTGGCCGTCTATCCGGCCCGGGTCGAGAGCGTGCTCTTCAAGGAAATTCTGGTGCAGTAATGGCTGGTCCTCCCGATCAAGACAAACTCTCTGAAAACTGGGGTCTCGACGCTCTGACCGGCAGCGGTGGCGGGTTCGATATTCCCGGTGCCGACGATCCGGGCATGGAAGACTGGGCTGCGATGCTGCAGGCTGCCGATGGCGGTGCTGACGGTATCGATCGTGTCCTCAACCAGGACGAGATCGACAATCTCCTCGGCTTCGATGCGGCTGCGGCCAGCAATGTCGAACTCTCCGGCGTTCAGGCGCTGATCAATTCGGCGCTGGTGAGCTACGAACGCCTGCCGATGCTGGAAATCGTCTTCGATCGCCTCGTGCGACTGGCGACGACCTCGCTGCGCAATTTCACGTCGGACAACGTTGAAGTCTCGCTCGACTCCATCTCTTCGGTGCGGTTCGGCGACTATCTCAATTCCATTCCGCTGCCCGCGATCCTCTCGGTCATCAAGGCCGAGGAATGGGGCAATTACGGCCTCCTCACCGTCGACAGCAACCTCATCTATTCGATGATCGACGTGCTGCTCGGCGGGCGTCGCAGCGGCGGCAATGTCCGCGTCGAGGGTCGTCCCTATACGACCATCGAGATGGCGCTGGCGCAGCGCATGATCGAGCTGATCCTGGAAGACACTCACCGCGCCTTCGAGCCGGTGACCCAGGTCAATTTCAAGCTCGAGCGCATGGAGAGCAACCCGCGTTTTGCGGCCATCTCCCGCCCGAACAACGCGGCCATCCTGATCGAACTCCGGATCGAGATGGACGACCGCGGTGGCAAGATCGAAATCCTGCTGCCCTACGCCACCATCGAGCCCATCCGCGACCAGCTGTTGCAAATGTTCATGGGCGAGAAATTCGGCCGCGACCCGATCTGGGAAGGTCACCTTGCGACCGAGATCTACCAGGCGGACGTCGAGATCGATGCCATCCTGCATGAGCAGGACCTGCCTCTGGCGCGCCTGATCAATATCAAACCGGGCGAGACGATCATGTTCGATCGTTCCCCGACGGATCCGATCCAGCTGCGCTGCGGCGACGTCGATCTCACCCAGGCCATTATGGGCCATATTGGAAATAATGTTTCGGTGCGCGTTACGCGCCCGCTCAGCCCGCCCAAGGTCACCATGGCGGCGTTTGAAGCGATTGATGAGTCTTTGGAAGGGCGATGATGTTGGATCTGTCTCTTGGTTTGATTATTGAAGGTGCCGTCGCCCTCTTGCTGGCGCTCACCATTGGCTATTGCGTCATCCTCAACCGTCGTCTGGTGCAATTGCATTCGGACCGCGACGCCCTGCGCCTCATGGTTGGCGATCTGGTCACGGCCACTGGCCTTGCCAATCAGGCCATCAAGGAACTCAAGGCAACGGCCGTCGAAGCCGACCTGGCGCTCAGCAGCCGTCTTGAGGAAGCCGAGCGCTTCGGCATCGAGCTTGCCAATCACGTCAATGCCGGCAATGCGCTGATGCAGCGGATTTCCAAGATCACCGCCGCCGCCCGCCGCGCGCCGACCCCGGTTGCTCCGCTTGACTTCGTTCCCGATGCGGAAGACCGCCAGGCCGTGAGCCCGACCAACAAGGTCCGCGCCGCGCTCGAGCAGCTGACGACCCGTGTGCAGAACCGTGGGGTTGCAGCGTGAACAACATCCGCCTGCTCCCAGTCGTCATCGTGGTGGTGGGCGCCCTGTTCGTGCTCAAGACAACCGGGCTCGTCACCCAGGGGCACTATGTCCTCTCGGGCGTGACGCCTGCAGCTGCCGCCGGTGGCGCAGCCGCCCCGGCCACTCCTGCGCCGCAGGATAGCCCTTCGGTCGGTCAGCCCACGCTGTCCGATGCAGCGCCGGTCATGTCCGACCAGGCGCCGACGCTTGAAGGCGCCGTGGCCCCTGTCAGCCACGATGCTCCGGCGGCCGATACCACGCTCGTCGCACAGCTCGATCCTGCTCTGCCCGTCGGGGAAACCACCCCGACTGCGGCGAACAGCGTGGCGATCGACAATGCCTGTGCGCCTCGCCCGACTGGCGAGCAGCAGGGTGGCCAGCTTACCATTGTTCCCGGCGGTTGCCCGACACCCGGCGATGCGCTTCCGCAGCTGGCAAGGCCCGGCGGCACGGTCGACATGGCGGTCGGCGATACCTCACTCACCGGCCAGGTCCTGCTCGACCGGCTGTCCGCCCGTCGCGCCGAGCTTGAAGCCTTCGAGCAGGAGCTGAGCGTCCGGGCTTCGCTGGTCGACGCTGCCGAGCGCCGGATCGAAGACCGCGCCTCGACGCTGGAAGCCCTCGAAGCCCAGATCGCTTCGCTGGTGGACGAGCGCAAGCGCCTCGAAGAAGAGAAGTTCGCCAGCATCGTCTCTATGTTCCAGACGATGAAGCCGAAGGACGCTGCGACCATTTTCGACGAGCTCGAGATCGATGTTCTGGTCCGCGTGGCCAAGCTGATGAGCCCGCGCCGGCTGGCTCCGGTGCTCGCCGAGATGAAGACCCCGAGAGCGCAGGAGCTGACCGTCCGGCTGGCGTCAGAGACCTCCGCCAATCCCGAGCTGATCCCGTCTGGCGACGTGGCGGCGCTCCCCCAGATCGTCGGCCAGTAAGGCCGGCACCATCGAAATCATCGGCCGCGGCGTCCCCAGGGGCGCCGCGGTTTTGTTTTGCCCAGCTCATCGGTGCCGGAGCCTGCCATCATGGTGCCCCGTAAGGCCATGTTAAGCATGCGGCCGTAGGGTTGGCGGCAAGTAGTTTTGTGTAACGCGTTGCTCCCGTGCCCGGCCTTCCGGTGTCGTCGCGGAGCGCGTTTAGTGTGTCGGGCGGGCTGTAGCCGTGAAAATCAGGTCGGGTTCAAGCTGGTTGCGGTCGCGGGCTATCCTGGCCGTGGCAACGCTGTCGGTCAGCATGGCGACCCTGTCGCTCGCCTGGGCACAGGAGCGCGGCCAGTTCTTCGCCACGCAGGAAGACGGCTATGGCCGACTGATCATCAGCTTCCCCGGTCGCGATACGCTCCCCGCCTATGATCTGCGCATGTCCAACAGCGTGCTGACCCTCACCTTCGAGGACCAGATCGCCATCGCCCTGCCAGACGTGGCATCCACCATGCCCGAATATCTGTCGGTGGCGCGCGTCGATGCCGACGGGAAGGGCATGCGTCTTGCCCTGCGCACGAACTTCAATTTCAATCCCACCGAAGCGGGCGACAAGCTCTTCATCGATCTCCTGCCTCAAAGCTGGCAGGGCATGCCGCCGGCGCTGCCGCAGGATGTTATCGACGAAATGGCCGCCAAGGCGGTGGTCGCCGCCCTGCGCGAAGACCAGATGCGCAAGGCGCAGGTGGTTGCCGAGCAGAACCCGCGCGCGACCGTCCGCCTCGGCCGCAACCCGACCTTCTACCGGCTGCAGTTCGACTGGACGATCCCCACCGGTGGCACCTTCGACTTCGCCGATGAAGCCGGCGCCATTGAGTTCGAGTGGCCGGTCGAAGTGGACATGCGCGAGGCGCGCATCGATCTGCCGCGCGAGATTGCCGATATCCGCAACGTCGTCACTCCGGATGGCAGCACGGTCTCGCTCAAATTTGCCAAGGGCGTCGAGCCAAGGTTCTATGGGACCTCGCCCACCCAATATGTCCTCGACATCGATATCGAGGGGGAGGGGCTCCCCGAGCTGACGCCGGCCGCGTTGCTATCCGAGCAGGAAGCGCTGCCAGTGGCCGCGGCGTCGCTCGGCGGGGCTCCGGCCCAGCCCGTCGCCCAGACGCTCGATGCTGCCGCGCCGGCCCAGATCACCCCCTTCGTCACCATGCTCGGCAGCACGGTGCGCGTTGTCTTCCCGTTCGAGCAGGAAACGCCCGCTGCAGTATTCCGGCGCGGGGATTCGGTGTGGATGGTGTTCGACAGCCAGAGCCAGGTGGCGTCCCCGCCCGAGATGGGGCAGCTGCAGGCCATTGCCTCGGAATTCGTGTCGTCGAGCTCCGGCAATGACACACAGGTCGTGCGCATCGATCTCTCGCAGGACCGTCTGGCCACGCTCGGATCCGAAGGGCTGTCCTGGGTGCTCTCGCTCGGCGACGTGATGCTGGCGCCCACCGAGCCGGTAGAACTGGTGCGCCGCCGCGACATGCAGGGCGAGTTCGAAATGACCGCCAATATCGTGCGGCCCGCGCGGGTCCACGATTTTGCCGATCCGATGGTCGGCGATACGCTCAAGGTCGTCACCGCCTATCCGCCCGCCCGTGGCCTCACGCGCTCCTTCGACTATGTCGACTTTGCCGCCATGCGCAGCGTCCATGGCCTCGTGGTTCGCCCCAAGGCAGCCGATCTCGACGTCGAAATCGAAAACGCCCTCGCTGTCATCTCTTCGGGATCTGGGCTGACCGTCTCGCCGATCGAGACCCTGCGCCAGGATCAGGCCAGCACCACGCCGGCGAAACGGGCCAATTTTCTTGATCTCGCGCCCCTGGTCCAGGCCGACCCCGGCATTTTCGGTGTCCAGCGCGACCAGTATGAAGCTCTCGCAGCCGCCAGCGATGGTGTGTCGCGTGACACGGCGCGCCTTGATCTCGGCCTGTATTTCCTCGCCAACGGTCTCGCCCTTGAGGCGCTGGGCGTGTTCGAGGTAGCTGGATCGAGCCTGCGCGACAGTGCGCTTCGGCCGCGCATCGAGATGAGTCTTGCGGCCGCCAGCGTTGTGGCCGGTCGTCCGGCCGATGGTCTTGCCACGCTCAATGATCGCCGTTTCGATCAGGATGTCGACGCCATGTTCTGGCGCGCCATCGCGCGCACAGCGGTCAATGACTTTTCCGGCGCGCTCGCCGATGCCACCCAGGCCTATTCCATATCGGATGGTTATCCGTCCTGGCTGCGCGCCAAGTTCCAACTTGCCGCTATCCGCGCCGCCGTCGAGGAGCGCAATGAAGAGCGGGCCGCGGCCATGCTCGAGAGCGTCGATTTCGCCGATCTAGACACCAACCAGATTGCCGAATTCAACCTGTTGACCGGCCGTCTGGCTCAGGCTCAGGGCCGCCAGCAGCTGGCCCTCGATACCTATGGCCAGGTCATTGCCTCCGAAGTCCGGCCATCGCGCGCCGAGGCCGTCTACCGCACGCTGCAGATCCTTGACCAGCAGGGGCGCCTCGATGTCGCCCGCGGTACGCAGACCCTGTCGGCCGAAGCCATGCTCTGGCGCGGCGACCGGCTGGAAGCGAGCATGCAGGCCATGCTGGCAGACCTTCATTTCCGCACTGCCGACTACCGTGAAGGCTTTGAGGCCGTGAAGGCGGCGATCCTCAGCGATCCGGAAAGCCGCGAAGTTCAGGTGCTCAGCGACAGTGCGCAGCGCACCTTCACCGAGCTCTTCCTCCACGGCATGGCCGACAAGATGGCCCCCGTGGATGCGCTTGGCGTCTACTATGATTTCCAGCATCTGACCCCTGCCGGCGCGCAGGGCGACGAGATGATCCGCAATCTGGCGCGGCGTCTGGTGCGGGTCGATCTGCTCCCGCAGGCGATCGACCTCCTGCAGTACCAGCTCGACAACCGCCTGCGCGGCGTCGCGCGGACACAGGTCGCGACCGATCTGGCTGTGCTCTATCTCGCCAACCACAAGCCCGCCGAAGCCATGCGGGTGCTCAACGAATCGCGCCTGCCGGATCTGCCGGTGTCCATGGCGCGCCAGCGCCGCATCATCGAGGCCCGCGCCCTGATCGATGGTGGTCGCGACCAGCTGGCGCTCGACCTGCTGCGCGATCTCGAAGGGCAGGACATCGAGCTGATGCGCATCGACGCCCATTGGCAGGCCAAGCGCTATGTGCAGGCCGGGCAGGGCATCGAGGCCCTTTATGGAATGCAGGCTCTGGCCACGCCGCTCAGCAAGCCGGCGCGTCTCAACATCATCCAGGCCGGTGTCGGCTATGTCCTCGTCGGTGATGCTGCCGCCACCGCGCGCCTGCGGGCCAAATATTCGGACGCCATGGTCAATTCGCCGGAATGGCCGATCTTCGACTTCATCACCGGCCCGATCGAAGTGACGAGCAATGAGTTCAAGCAGGTCGCGGCCCAGATCGCGGCGCGCGATGGCCTGGACCTCTTCCTTACCGCCTACCGGGAAACCTATGAAAGCGAGGGTGCCCTGGCCCCGGTAGCCAAGACCGATGAACTCGGGCTGACGACCGAAGGCTAGGACTGCTCGACCGGTCGGCCTGGTCCGCTATGTATTGAAACTGCGGACCAGCGAGCCGACGACCAGATACCAGCCGTCCACAAGCACGAAGAAGATCAGCTTGAACGGCAGCGAGATCACCACCGGCGGCAGCATCATCATACCCATGGCCATCAGCACCGAGGCCACGACCATGTCGATGATGACGAAGGGCAGGAACAAGAGAAAGCCGATTTCGAAGGCGCGGCGCAGTTCCGAAATCAAAAAGGCCGGGATCAGCAGCTGCAGGGGGATGGCTTCCGGCTCGGCCGGGATGTCGGCTTCCGTCAGATCATAAAAGAGCTGCAGGTCCTGCTCGCGCACGTTGAATCGCATGAATTCATGCAGCGGCGCTGCCGTCAGCTCGAAAGCCTCTGCAAACTCGATCTCATTGGCCATGAGGGGCGCGATGCCCTGGTCATAGCTCTGCTGCAGCGTCGGCTGCATGATGAAGAAGGTCAGGAACAGCGCCAGCGAGATCATCACCGAGTTCGGTGGCGCGGTCTGCAGGCCGATGGCCGTGCGCAGGAGCGACAGCACCACCACGATGCGGGTGAAGCTCGTCACCATCACGAGGATGGACGGTGCCAGCGACAGCACCGTGATCATGCCGATCAGCTGTACCGCACGGTCAACCAGGGCCGTGTCGTTGCCGAAATCGAGCGACAGTTCCTGGGCCTGGGCAATGCCGGCGGCGCCCAGCAGGGCTAGCCCTGCCAGGCCGACAACCAGCAGGGCGCGTTGGCCCGGGATCTGAAAGAACCTAGAGGCTCTTGGCTTCGCTCTGCTTGGTCTGGTCAAGGCCTAGCCCTTCATTGGCCTGATCTGTTTCCATCTCTTTAACTGAGTCGAGTGCCGGCTCGGGCGAAATGTCGGGTTTATACCCGTCTGCTGCCGGCTCCTGCGGGCTGACAGGGCGAAGAAGGCCGGTGTGACGCAGCGAACGAGGTGCCGCGCCATTCTTTGGCTTGGCGTCGCGCAGGCGATCGAGATTGCCCGACGGGCCGGCCGCGACCGCCGAGGCCGGTGCGATTGTCGGCTTTGCGTCGGCAGATTTAGCCTCGGTGGGGGCAGGGCCGGGGCGGCGAGCTCCCATGAACGGCACCGGGCGACGGGTCGGCTGCACGGCCGGGGGCTCTTCGACGGCGATGCCGGTTTCGATCACCACATCCTGCGGGCCGCCAGTCAGAATCAGGTGCTCGACATTGTCGCGCCGGATGACCAGCAGCTGTCGCTTCTGGTCGACAACAAGGCTGTCGACGATGGCGAGGCGCCGGTTTCGGCCACGCGGGCCCTGAGTCGAAACCTTGAAGATCAGCTTGAGCAGCCACACGCCGAGCACGATCAGAACGATGACGGCGCCGAGGGCAAAGATGGCGGTCAGATAAGTATTGCCGCCGACTCCACCGAAAAGGCTGGTGATGAACTGCACCTAAAAATTCTCCTGTTTAGATGGCCAACGAATCCCTGCTGGCACTTTCTGCCCACCCAAATCAGCCAATCTTGCAAATTGCGAGGCAAGGTAGGTCAGTCTTACCGGGTGATTAACTGTTCGTTAACCCTAAATGGGCAGGATTTGCCTATACAAATTGGACTCGGGAACGCCTCACAATGGGCATTATGGATCTGCCGGTTTTTGCGGCGCTGACGGACAAGATGCGTTGGCATCAGGCGCGTCAAGGCCTGCTGGCCGAAAACGTGGCCAATGCCGACAATCCCGGGTTCAGGGGTCGTGACCTCAAGCACTATAATTTTGCCGACCGCGTCGGCCAGGTGAAGGCACCCGTTGTGTCCACCATGGCCACCCAGCCGCGCCATTTCAGCACCTCGATTGGCGGCCCTGACGGGTTTGCAGACCAGAAGATGGCCAATTTCGAGGTCACCCCGCGCGGCAATGGCATCACGCTCGAAGACGAGATGATGAAGGTCACCAATAATTTGATGGATTACCAGGCCGCCACCAACATTTACCAGAAATCGGTCCGCATCCTGCGCACCGCCATGGGCAAGACGGCGTAAGGACAGGATAGATGGATTTCAGCTCTTCCATTCGCATCGCGGCAACAGGGCTCCATGCCCAATCGGCGCGCATGCGTGTCATCGCGGAAAACATCGCGAACGCCGATTCGACCGCGACCACGGTCGATGGCGACCCCTACCGCCGTCGCGTGCCGACCTTCCTGACGACCTACAACAATGAAGTGGGTGGTCGCACGGTCAAGATGGGCAAGGTGGCCCTCGACAACAGCGATTTTACGCCGCGCTACGAGCCGGGCCATCCGGCCGCCGACACCAATGGCTATGTGCAATATCCCAACGTCAACACGCTGATCGAGACGATGGATATGCGCGAAGCCCAGCGCAGCTACGAAGCAAATCTCAACGTGGTTTCTGTCTCTCGCCAGATGCTCGGGCAAACGCTCGACATCCTGCGCGGTTGATTTTCTAGGAGCGTCAAATGGCTTCCACCCCCTTTAATATTGCGGCAGCTGCCTACGGCAATGCCAGCCGCCTGTCTGTTCGTCCTGATGCCGATAGCGCCGCCAATTCGGTCGCTGCCGGTCCCAACTTCGCGCAGATGCTGGCCCAGAGCGTGCAGGGCGTCGTAGAGGGCCGCTCCGCGGACCCGATGAGCATCGCCATGATGGGCGACGCCGCGAGCCTCATGCTCCAGCAGGCCGCCCTGCCGGGCGCGCAGCTCGGCACCGCGACGGCTCAGCAGGGCAATGATTTCGCCAATATGCTGGCCCAGAGCGTCCAGGGCGTCGTCAATACCGGCCGCGCCTCCGAGCAGATGTCGATGGATGTGGTCAACGGCAAGGGCAATGTGGTCGACATGGTCACCGCGCTCAGCCAGACCGAAATCGCCATCGAAAGCATCGTTACCATCCGCGATCGCGTCATTGCCTCCTATGAGGAAATCATGCGGATGCCGATCTGATCGCCATGAAATGACTGGGGCTGCGGCATCGCAGCCCACAATTGCCTGCTGAACCGGGCGGGGAATCAGCTACCATTCCGCCATTGACCGCGGCGGAGGCGGTAGACATGACCGGCGCCGAAGCTCTCGACATTGCCAGCCAGGGCATCTGGACACTGATCATCGTGTCTCTGCCCATGATGATCGTGGGCCTGTTGGTCGGCGTCGTCATTGCGCTGTTCCAGGCGCTGACGCAGATCCAGGAAATGACCCTGGTCTTCGTTCCCAAGATCATCGCTATCTTCATCACCATGCTGCTCGTCCTGCCCTTCATGGGGGCGACGCTGTCGGCCTATATGATGCGCGTGGTCGATATGATTATCGTCGGCGGGTAATGTTCAACCTGAGCCTCGACTGGGGCCCGGCCGCTGCATTCACCTACATGATGCTGTTCGCGCGCATCGGCGCGCTGCTGATGCTTATGCCGGCGCTGGGCGAACAGACCATTCCCATGCGCATGCGCCTTACCTTCGCGCTGCTGCTGACCCTCGTGCTCTATCCGCTGCTGTCCGACCTCATCCCGCCCTATCCCACCAATATGGTGGGGCTGCTGGAACTGCTCTTTCATGAGCTTGCCGTGGGCTTGGTGATCGGGGCCATCATCCGCATCACTGTCATGGCCACCCAGGTAGCGGGCGCCATCGTCGCCTTCCAGACCGGCCTCAGCGGTGCCATGGCCGCCGACCCGACGCTCCAGGGCATGCAGAGTGCGGTCTTTGCCAGCTTTCTGTCCTTCCTCGGCGTGGCGCTGATCTTCGCCACCGACCTCCACCACGTCGCGCTCGCCGCGATCTACGACAGCTATGCAGTGTTTACGCCGACCGCCCCGCTGATGGGAGAGGATGCGCTGCAACTGGCGCTGCAGACAGTCGCCGGAGCGTTCGGCGTCGGGGTGCAGATGTCGGCGCCCTTCATCGTCTTCGGCCTCGTGTTCAACCTTGGTGCCGGCATCCTGGCGCGCCTCATGCCGCAATTGCAGGTCTATTTCGTGCTCATGCCCGCCAATATTCTGGCGGGCCTCGTGCTGTTTGCCCTGCTGCTCACCATGATGATGGGCTGGTATCTCACCGCGTTTGAAAATCATCTTGCGATGTGGCGAGGCTAGCCATGTCGATCGCCCCAGCCATTTGCTGTCCGCGATGCGCACCAGAGGTGAGGGCGCTGCCCCATGTCTGACGCACCCGACAAGGACAGTAAAACAGAAGACCCCTCCCAGAAAAAACTGGAGGATGCTCACAAGAAGGGCGATGTCGCCAAGAGCCAGGAAGTCACCACGCTCTTCATGCTGGTCGGCACGGCGATCATTTTCTCATCCATGGCGCCCTGGGTGGCCGCCGAAGTCAGCGCCTCGCTCCGCCTCGTCCTGATGAACGCCGACCAGTTCGACGTCGATGGCTCGGGCTTTGCCGGCTTCGTCACCGGCCTTGGCATGTCGCTGATCGGCGTCATCCTCGCGCCGCTCGGCGTGCTCTATCTCTGCGGTCTGCTGGCCAATCTCGTGCAGCACCGGCCGCTGCTCTCTACCGAGCCGATCACCCCAAAGCTCTCCAAGATTTCGCCGCTTGCCGGCGCCAAGCGCCTGTTTTCCATCGATGCGCTGATCAATTTCGGCAAAGGGCTGATCAAGATCAGCGTCGTCGGCCTCGTGGTGTTCCTCGTGTGCTGGCCGGAGCGTGATCGCCTCGAAACCATGATGACGGCCGACCCGGTGATGATCCTGCTCGATGTGCAGGAGATGGCGGTCAAGATCATCACGGCTGTGCTGCTGGTCGTCACCCTCATCGCTGCTGCGGACTATTTTTACGTCCGCCAGAAGTGGTGGAAGCGGCAGATGATGACCGTCCAGGAGACGCGTGACGAATACAAGCAGATGGAAGGCGACCCGCACGTAAAGGGGCGTATCCGCCAGCTGCGCCAGGAAAAGGCGCGCAAGCGCATGATGCAGGCGGTGCCCGATTCCACCGTGGTTATTACCAACCCGACCCACTATGCCGTGGCGCTCAAATACGAAAAAAACATGCCGGCGCCGATCTGCGTGGCCAAGGGCGTCGATGCCGTGGCCCTGCGTATCCGCCTCGTCGCCAAGGATGCGGACGTGCCGATCATCGAGAACCCGCCGCTGGCGCGTGCCCTCTTTGCTTCGGTCGATGTCGACCAGATGATTCCGGCCGGTCATTACAAGGCGGTCGCCGAAATCATCGGCTTCGTCATGCGCCTCAAGAAGTCGAGCAGCTGGCGCGCCTGAAACGCGTGTAGCGCGTTATCGCGCCGCTATTTTCGGGCAGGTAGCAGTCCTGAGGCAAAAACCCTGCTAATGTTGAAAACCGCCTTCGCACTCCCATGTGCGCGGGCCATTTGATAGACCTTGTATGTCCCGATTCGGGTCACATCTCGTGCTGGAGCGTTTCCTCATGGCCACAACGCCACTTGGCGAGGGCAGCTACCCCGATCCGGTTCTGGCATCGTCGCGCAGTGGCGCCGGATTGTGGCGGGTGGTGGCACTCGGCGTTTTCCTCGTGGCCATGGCCGCCGGCTTTGCCCTGTTCGGTGACCGGATCCCTGCAGAACTGGTGATGACCTTTGTTGGCATCCTGGCCGTCGCCGGGGTGTTTTTCATGTTCGGCCTTGCCGCCGGACTGTTCCGCTTCTCCGGTGCCGAAGAGCGCCGCACCATCGCCAATGCCGTCATCGACAGCGCCGGACGCGGCATTGTCGTGGCCGATCGCGATGGCAAGATCTCTTACGTCAATTCCAGCTACGGCAGCTTCCCCGGTGCCCTGCACAATGGCCTGCCGGTGAGCGTGCCGCGCCTTTTTGCCGGCCATGCCGACGCCAGCGAAGCCATTTATCGCCTTGTGCGCGCCGCCAAGGATGGCCGCAGCGCCGCCGAAAACATCCGTATCATGGGTGGGCTGGGCGCCGCGCCGGACGATTCCGCGCGCGCCTTTACCTATAAGGTCTCCGTGCGCTCGCTGCCCGAGACCGATGACGCCAATAAGCCCATGGTCGCCTGGACCATCGAGGACATCACACGCGACCGCGAGAGCAATGAAACCGCTTTCCGCGACCTGCAGCGCGCCATCGACTATCTCGATCATTCGCCCTCCGGCTTTTTCTCCGCCGATGCCCAGGGCCGTATCCAATATCTTAATTCGACCCTCGCCGATTGGCTGGGCTATGACCTTGCCGAGTTCAACGCCGGCCATCTCCGCCTCGAGGACGTGGTGCGTGGGGACGGTTCCTCGCTCCTGATGCGTGGCCGCCGCGACGGCGAAATCCGCACCGAAATCATCGATATCGACCTCGTGCGCCGCAATGGTACGACGCTGCCGGTGCGCCTCCTCCATCGCGCCGCGCGTCTGGCCGACGGCGAGCTGGGCGAGACCCGGACCCTCGTGCTCGACATGTCGAGTGCCCCCGATACCGAAGAAGAACTGCGCGCCGCCGAAGTGCGGTTTTCGCGCTTTTTCAACGACACACCCTTTGCCATTGCGACGCTCGACAGCGCGGGCAGGGTGGTGCGCACCAATGCTCCGTTCGGCCGCATCTTCCGCTGGTCGGGCGAGGAAAAGACCGTCGAACTGCAGCCGCTGCGCGATCTCATCGGCGAAGGCAGCCGCGACAAGCTGGACCGGGCCATCGCCGATGCCATGGCCCAGCAGTCCGAGGTCGAGCCCGTCGATGCGCTGTTGAGCGCCGAGGGCGATCACGCCGTCCGCCTTTATATCTCCGCCTCCGAGAGCAGCGCCGGCTCGCCCGAGCAGGTCAATGTCTATGCCCTCGACATGACCGACCAGCGCAAGCTCGAAGCCCAGTTCGCCCAGAGCCAGAAGATGCAGGCCGTTGGCCAGCTCGCTGGCGGCGTGGCGCACGACTTCAACAATCTCCTCACCGCCATCATCGGCTTCTCCGATCTGCTGCTGCTCAAGCACAAGCCGGGCGATCCGTCCTTCAACGAGCTCATGCAGATCAAGCAGAACGCCAATCGCGCTGCCGGTCTCACCCGCCAGCTCCTGGCCTTCTCGCGCCGCCAGACGTTGCGCCCGCAGGTGCTCGAGCTGCCGCTGATCGTCGATGACCTGACGGTCCTCCTCAAGCGCATGATCGGCGAGAAGAACCATCTTGGCGTCGAGCATGGTCGCAATATCTGGCCGGTCCGCGCCGATGTGGTCCAGCTCGAACAGGTCATCATCAACCTCGTGGTCAATGCCCGCGACGCCATGCCGGACGGCGGTTCGATCACCGTGCGCACCAGCAATATCTCTGAAGCCGAGGCTGCCAGCCTGCGCTTTGATGGCCTGGCGCCCGCCGATTATGTGCTGATCGACGTCGAGGACACCGGCACCGGCATGAGCCCGGAAGTGCTGCAGAAAATCTTCGAGCCCTTCTTCACCACCAAGGAGCTGGGCAAGGGCACGGGCCTTGGTCTCTCGACCGTCTATGGCATCGTCAAGCAGACCGAAGGTTTTATCTATCCGGTCTCGACCGTGGGCGTCGGCACCACCTTCAAAATCTTCCTGCCCCGCTATGTGCCGACCGAGGCCGAACTCGCCGCCAAGGTTGCCGCGGCGACGGCCCCGGCCAAGGATCTCACCGGCCACGAGCGCATCCTGCTCGTCGAGGACGAGGAGAGCGTGCGTGCCTTCTCCGCTCGCGCCCTGCGCGCCACCGGCTATGAAGTGTTCGAGGCCGATGGCGGTGACGAGGCGATCGAAGTGCTCGAGGACATCGACTACAAGGTCGATCTCGTCATCTCCGACGTGGTCATGCCCGAAATGGATGGCCCGACGCTGCTCAAGCACATCCGCGAGAAAATGCCCGAGCTCAAGGTCATCTTCGTCTCCGGCTATGCTGAGGAAAGCGTGCGTCGCGACATTTCCGACGATCAGAGCGTCGACTTCCTGCCAAAGCCCTATTCGCTCGACCAGATCAATTCCAAGGTCAAGGAAGTCCTCCGCCGCATCGACAAGTCGGATTGATCGCCATGCCCACCTCTTGCCCCAGAGCTGGAGGCCTTGGCGATGAGTGATTATCCGCGTCCCGCCGGCGTGTCCGAGCGCAATGTGCTCGGCGAGGCCCTGCAGCCCTGTTCGGACGATCCTCTTACAGGGTTCTTTCGCTCCGGCTACTGCGCCGCGGGGCCAGATAACGCCGCGCAGCATCTCATCTGCATCGCAGCCACCGACGCCTTCCTCGCCTATTCGGCGAGCGCCGGAAACGACCTCTCCACCCCGCGTCCGGAATATGGTTTTACCGGCCTCGTCCCCGGCAATCGCTGGTGTCTCCTGGCCGGCCGCTGGATGCAGGCGCATGAAGTGGGCCAGGCGCCGCGCGTATATCTGCGCTCCACCAACGAGGCCGTTCTCGGCCTCATTCCGCTCGACATTCTAAAGGCTTACGCGCTGGACCTTAACTAGAGAGTCCGGCAATCGGCGTGCCTTCGGCCAGCAGCCCCTTGTCCATCAGGGTCGACCAGAGCGCATCCGGAATAGCCTCATCCCACCAGGCCAGAATGCCATCCAGTTCCTCGGGCGAGCGTGGGCCGGGAAGCACATTGCACACCGCCGGATGGGCCAGCGGAAATTGCAGCGCCGCCGCCGGCAGCGATACACCGAACTCCTGGCACACCGCCGCAATGGCCCGCACCTTGCTGACAATTTCTTCGGGCGCCCGCGCATAGTTGAAGCGATCGCCGCCCGCCAGAATGCCCGAATTGAATGGCCCACCCACCACCACCGACGCGCCGCGTTCGACGCAGGTGGAGAGGAACGGGCTCAGCGAGGTCTGCTCCAGCAGCGTATAGCGCCCGGCAAGCAGGAACACGTCCCAATCGCCCAGCGCAAAGGCGTCCATCAGCACCTGCCACTCGTTGACGCCCAGCCCGATGGCCTTCACCAGCCCGCCTTCGCGCAATTCGCGCAGCGCCCGATAGCCGCCGGTCTCGAACTGCTGCCACAGCGGCCTGTTGGCCTCCACGCCATGAGTTCCGGCGCCGATGTCGTGGACATAAAGAACATCGATCTTTTCGAGCCCCAGCCGCTGCAGGCTGTCCTCGAACGAGCGCATGACCCCGTCATAGGAATAGTCATAAACCTCGCGGAACGGCAGGGGATCGACCCATTCGTCGCGCCGCCAATCGGTGCCATGCACCGGGCGCAGCAGGCGACCCACCTTGGTGGACAGCACCATGCCCTCGCGCGCTTCGCGCAGCGCGTCGCCAACAATATGTTCCGAGCGCCCGAACCCATAATGCGGAGCAGTATCGACATAATTGATGCCGAGATCGACGGCATGGCGCACCAGCGCGCGACCCTGTTCAGCCGGCACGGCATTGTAGTTCCCGGCCAGCGAAGCGCCGCCCAGGCCCAGTGTCGTGACCATCAGATCCGTCCGGCCAACAGGCCGTTTTTCAAAGCTGCGCGCGCTCATAAAGGGGTCTCCTCACCGGGCAAATAACTGACATGTTAGTTGCCCGGCGTAAAGCGCGCGGTGTTCGGCGTCCTAGTAGAGCCCGTTGATCAGCACCGGCTTTTCGGCTTCGACGCGCACCGGATTGCGCAGTTTCAAGCCAAACTGGGCCTCCTCGATCTCGAAAATATCGTCCTGCCGTGTCGAAATTCCGTCGGCAAAGCTCAGGGTCGCCGTGCCGAACATATGCACATGCACATCGCCCGGCTGGCGGAACAGCTCATATTTGAAGTGGTGATATTCGAGATTGGCGATGGTGTGGCTCATATTGTCCTCGCCGGAGAGGAACGGCTTTTCCCAGATCACCTGGCCGTCGCGGATGATGCGCGACTTGCCTTCGATATGGCCCGGCAGATCGCCCACGCGCAGCTCCGGCCCGAACGAGCAGGCGCGCAGCTTGGAATGGGCGAGAAAGAGATAATTGACCCGCTCGGTCACGTGATCGGAAAATTCATTGGCCAGCGTAAAGCCCAGGCGGCGCGGCTGGCCGTGGCTGTCGATCACATAAATGCCGGCGATCTCCGGCTCTTCGCCGGCGTCGAGCGCAAAGGACGGGGAGGGGATCGGGTGGCCGGGATTGGCGACAATATTGCCATTGCCCTTGTAGAACCATTCCGGCTGTACGCCGCGCTGGCCGGCCGTCGGCTTGCCGCCCTCGAGGCCCATGCGGAACATTTTCATGCTGTCGGTCAGCTCGGCCTCGGGCTTGTCGCCATTAGCCTTGTGCATGGCGTCGCGTGTTGCCGCCGAACCAAGATGGGTGAGGCCGGTGCCGGTCACATGCAGATGCGCCCTGTCTGGGTGATCGATCGGCGCCAGCAGCCGTCCCTCGGACAGCAGCGCAGCCTTGTCGACTGCGGCGCCAATCCCGCGCTGGTCGACGATATCAGCCAGGCTCTGTGTCGCGCCGATTGCGGCCAGCGCCAGTTCATAGACCGTGCTCGTGCCTTCGACGCGGCGCGTTTCGCCATTGCGGGTCACCCCGACGGCGCGGGCGCCATTGTCGTCAAAAAACTGAATAAGATGCATGGCCTGAAATCCTCGTCCCATTTGCCCCAGCGTCGGGCCCGCGCATAAAACGCAAGAGCCCGCAAACTGTCCAGTCAAAAATCATACTTTTGCAACCGCTCGGTGGACCTTGGGGGAATCATGACAAGCCGGAGGCTGTGGGGGGATAAGCGGGATGTTCTCTTTTTGTCTCTTGACAGGACTGAAACAAAATGAGAACAAATGCGGCACAGGTGCAAAACAAGGCTCTCTCATTCCAGCGCGTTTGCGCAGCCTTCGAGAGCGTGAAATAAGGAGAGAAACTCATGGCTAGCTCGCCGCTTCGCGTTGTTGAAGGTGGATCAATGGATAAGGATAAGGCTCTTGCTGCGGCACTGAGCCAGATCGAACGCAATTTCGGCAAGGGCTCGATCATGCGCCTCGGCGAGGCGTCTTCGATCGAGGTGGAGTCGATCTCGACCGGTTCGCTCGGTCTGGATATCGCGCTCGGTATTGGTGGTCTTCCCAAGGGCCGCATCGTTGAAATTTTTGGGCCAGAAAGCTCGGGCAAGACGACGCTGGCGCTCCACGTCATCGCCGAAGCCCAGCGCAAGGGTGGCATCTGCGCCTTTGTCGACGCCGAGCATGCGCTCGACCCGATCTATGCCCGCAAGCTGGGCGTCAATGTCGATGATTTGCTGATCTCCCAGCCCGACGCTGGCGAACAGGCTCTCGAAATCACCGACACGCTGGTGCGTTCTGGCGCAATCGACGTTCTCGTCGTCGACTCGGTTGCAGCGCTCACCCCGCGCGCCGAACTCGAAGGCGAAATGGGCGACAGCCTGCCGGGCCAGCAGGCTCGCCTGATGAGCCAGGCCATGCGCAAGCTCACCGGCTCGATCTCGAAGTCCAAGTGCCTCGTCATCTTCATCAACCAGATCCGCATGAAGATCGGCGTGATGTACGGCTCGCCTGAAACCACGACGGGCGGTAATGCGCTCAAGTTCTACGCCTCGGTGCGTCTCGACATCCGCCGTATCGGCGCCCTCAAGGACCGCGAGGAAGTCGTCGGAAACCAGACCCGTGTCAAGGTCGTCAAGAACAAGCTGGCTCCGCCGTTCCGTCAGGTCGAATTCGACATCATGTATGGCGAAGGCATTTCCAAGACCGGCGAACTGCTCGATCTTGGCGTCAAGTCCGGTATCGTGGACAAGGCCGGCGCCTGGTTCTCCTGGGAAAGCCAACGTCTGGGGCAGGGGCGTGAAAATGCCCGCCAGTTCCTCAAGGACAATCCCGAGATCGCCAACACGATCGAGCAAGGGGTTCGCGAAAGCTCCGGCCTTCTCGGTGAAGTCCTTCTCGTTGCCGGCGGCGGCGCGGAAGACGACTCCAGCAGCGACGAATAGTCTTCTCTTGTTCTCCCATGCAGACCTTCAGACCTCCGCCCCAGGCGGAGGTCTTTTTGTATGGTTGGCGCGTGATCTCCTTCGCCCACAGTCGGCTTCCCTCCCCTTGATGGGGAGGGATTGAGGGTGGGGTGGGGCCGCTTGCCACGCCGAATTGGCAATCCCGGCTTCAAAATCCGTCCCTCTCAAGGGCTCGGCGTGAGCCGCACCGCACTTTCCCCCATGCCAACCTGCTGCAATGCTGGACATTCCGGTTCACTGCACGATAAAAAGCCACGATTTTCTTCAAGGGCGCGCTCGTGCCCGTTCCGCATGAAAGCTAGTTGATGACCAGCGTAAACGATCTCCGTTCGAGCTTTGTCGATTACTTTGCCCGTAACGGCCATGAAGCCGTGGCGTCCAGCCCGCTTGTGCCGCGCAACGATCCGACGCTGATGTTCACCAATGCCGGCATGGTGCAGTTCAAGAACGTCTTTACCGGCGTCGAAAAGCGGCCCTATTCCACGGCGACGACCGCGCAGAAATGCGTGCGCGCAGGCGGCAAGCACAATGACCTCGACAATGTTGGGTTCACCGCGCGCCACCACACCTTCTTTGAAATGTTGGGCAATTTCTCCTTCGGCGATTATTTCAAGCCCGAAGCGATTGAACTCGCCTGGAACCTTCTGACCAAGGACTGGGGGCTCTCCCGCGACCGTCTCATGGTCACCGTCTATGAGGACGATGACGAGGCGCTCGAGCTCTGGAAGAAGATCGCCGGCATTTCCGAAGATCGTATCGTGCGGCTCGGCGCCAAGTCCAACTTCTGGCAGATGGGCGATACCGGCCCCTGCGGTCCGTGCTCGGAAATCTTTTACGACCATGGCGACAAGGTCTGGGGCGGTCCTCCGGGCTCGCCGGATGAAGACGGCGATCGCTGGATCGAAATCTGGAACCTCGTGTTCATGCAGTTCGAACAGCATGCGGATGGTTCGCGCACCGGCCTGCCGCGTCCGTCCATCGACACCGGCATGGGCCTCGAGCGCGTCGCCGCCGTCATGCAGGGTGTCCACGACAATTACGACATCGATCTGTTCAAGGCGCTGATCTCGGCAGCCGCCAACGTCACCAATGCCGACGTCAACGGCCCGGGCAATCGTTCGCTGCGCGTTATCGCCGACCACCTTCGCTCGATGAGCTTCCTCATTGCCGAAGGCGTGCTGCCCTCCAATGAAGGTCGCGGCTATGTGCTGCGCCGCATCATGCGCCGCGCCATGCGCCACGCAACGCTCCTCGGTGCGAGCGAGCCGACGATCTACAAGTTGGTTCCGACCCTCGTGCGCGAGATGGGCCAGGCCTATCCCGAGCTCAGCCGTGGCGAAGCCATGATCGCCGAAACGGTCCGCCTCGAGGAAGGTCGCTTCCTCAAGACGCTCGGCCGTGGCCTGCAGATTCTCGAAGCCGAGACGGCCTCGCTCGGCGAGGGCGACGTGCTGGCTGGTGGCACCGCCTTCAAGCTTTACGACACCTATGGCTTCCCGCTCGACCTGACCCAGGATGCGCTGCGCTCGCGCTCCATCACTGTCGATCAGGCCGGTTTTGACGCCGCCATGGCCCAGCAGAAGGCCGAAGCCCGCAAGAACTGGGCCGGCTCGGGCGAGGCTGCCACCGACACCGTCTGGTATGGCCTTTCCGACAAACTCGGCCCCACCGAATTCCTCGGCTATGAAACCGAGACCGCAGAAGCCGAAATCAAGGCTCTGCTCGTGGACGGCGCCGAAGTCGACGTCATTGCGGCTGGTCAGGAAGGCATCGTCATCGTCAACCAGACCCCGTTCTATGGTGAAAGCGGCGGGCAGGTCGGTGATACCGGCGTCATCAAGGGCGAAGGCGTCAGCGCCGAAGTTCTGGATACCGGCAAGCACCACGGCGTCTTCGCGCACAAGGTCAAGGTCACCGAAGGCAGCTTCAAGCTTGGCCAGGCTGTCGAGCTGATCGTCGATCATGATCGCCGCTCGTCCATCCGCGCCAACCACTCGGCCACCCATCTGCTGCATGAGGCTCTGCGCCTCGTCCTCGGCGACCATGTCGCCCAGAAGGGCTCGATGGTTTCGGCCGATCGCCTGCGTTTTGACTTCGTGCACACCAAGCCGGTCACCCCGCAGGAACTGGCCGAGGTCGAGGACATCGCCAATGCCATCATCCTCCAGAACACGCCGGTTGAAACCCGCCTGATGGGCGTGGAGGAAGCCAAGGAATCGGGTGCGCGCGCTCTCTTCGGCGAGAAGTACGGCGATGAAGTGCGCGTCGTCTCCATGGGCGAGCCCACTGGAAATGGCCTTGGCTGGTCGGTCGAGCTTTGCGGCGGGACCCATGTCCGTCGCACTGGCGATATCGGTCTCGTCTCCGTGGTTGCCGAAAGCTCGGTTGCCGGCGGCGTGCGCCGCATCGAGGCGTTGACCGGCAAGGCTGCCCGCCATCGCGGCAATGACAGCACCAATATCGTGGCCTCGGCCGCAGGCATCCTCCGCTCCGGCACCCATGAAGTGCTCGAGCGCATCGAGGCGCTGCAGAACCAGCTCAAGAGCGCCGAGAAGGCCCTTAGCGACGCCCGCCAGAAGCTGGCGCTCGGCGGCGGCGGTGCCGGTGCTGCGGCCTCCGAAACCATCAATGGCGTCACCTTTGTCGGTCGCGTCGTCGAAGGCGTCGCTGCCAAGGACATCAAGTCAGTGGTCGACGCCGAGAAGAAGCGCATCGGCTCGGGCGTCGTCGTCATGGTGCTCAAGGGCGAAGACGGCAAGGGCACGGTCGCCATCGGCGTCACCGAAGATCTCACCGGCAAATATGCCGCCGGCACGCTCATCAAGTCGGCAACGGCTGCGCTGGGCGGGCAGGGTGGTGGTGGCCGCCCGGACATGGCCCAGGGTGGCGGTCCGGATGGTTCGAAGGCTGAAGAAGCCATCGCCGCGATCCGCGCCCTCATCTAAAGCAGGTTCGGATAATCCAATTGCAAACGCCCCGTTAGTGACGGGGCGTTTTCGCATTTGAGGTGTGTCAATGCTAACAGTCTGCTAGCCAACTCGGCGCAGATGCGACGCTAAAGTCCAGCGCGGAAGAAGAAGATGCGTGGCTTCCAGCGGATGGGCCGGTTCTCGCTGAGCACGTTAAGGACGCCCGAAGCAATCACCACGAACATGCCGGCAATGGCGATCCAGTCCGGGAATTCCCCGAAGAAAGCGGCGCCGAAAATAATGGCCCAGATCAACTGGCTATACTGCACCGGCGCAATGAGATTGGCCGGTGTGCGACGCGTTGCCGAGATGATCAGGAGCCCGCCGACGCCGCCGAGGAGGCCGATGGCGAGGAAGATCAGGAATTGCTCGAAACTGGGCATGACGAATGTCGGAATCATCAGCAAGCCATTGATAATGCCGGAATAAAGCACCTGCAGGCCGACTAGGCTGACCCGCCGTTCCCGCGGCGCGACATGGCGCAGGATGATGGTGGTGAAGGCGCCGAGCATAGAGCTGAACACCAGGATATAGTGGCCCAGCTGCAGGTCGCGCATCCCCGGCCGAATGACCAGCACCACCCCCATGAAGCTGACAAACAACAAAAACCAGCGCAGCGCCGTGACATTTTCCTTGAGCAGCAGCACGCACAGCAGGGTCACAAAGATCGGCGTGGTGAAGGCGATCGCATAGACATCGGCAAACGGGATATGGGTGAATGCATACATCACGCAGCCGGTGGCGGTGATGGCCGTAGCGCAGCGAATATGGACCAGCCAGGGATGATGGAGCTTGTACATGTCCCGCCAGCGCTCGCCGCGCTTGTGCAGCATCAGCGGGATGATGGAAAAGCTCGTGGTGAAAAAAGCTATTTCAAATACCGACATGGTCGGCCCGACAGCCTTGATCAGCGCATCGGCAAACGAAAAAACAGCGTAGCCGACAAAGGCCAGTATGACGCCGATCGGCATCGCAATATCCAGGAAAAAAGGGCCGCGGCCCATGTAAGAATGCCTCTACCATACCAGAGGCTTTATGACTGTGTGGTTACGGTGCCGGCGCGATTTGCGCAAGAGGCAAACCTTTTAGCGTGGGTCCGACCAGCTCGATCCGATTGGTCCAGACATAGCCCGAAAACCCTTCCGGGATCTGCGCGAGGGTCTCCAGGTCATCGATGCCCGCCGTGCCGGGATCGCCCGCGCCATAGGGGCCGAGCAGGATCACCTCGCTTCCCGCATCGGCGAAGCGTTGCAGCAGGAGGTTGGGCCACCCCCAGAGGAATGGCGCGGCATTGATCGGGATCATCACCTTGGTATTGCGGCAGCTTTCCGGAACTATCCCCGTCCACCCGTAGAGCTCGTATTGTATGAGGCAGTCCGTCAGTCCGCGCCGCGACCAGACATTGAGCCCCTCGATCTGCTGGGCCGCACGAAAAGTCGGCTCGTCGCCGCCATATGCGCCCCAGATGGCATTCCGCCACTCCGGGTGCTCGGCTAGCAAGGTGGCCAGCATGTCGCCCTCGCGCGCCTCACGGCTCTTGAAGTTCACGAGGAAACGCTTGTCGGGAAATGCAGTCAGCACCTCGCCCAATTCCGGAATTTGCCCTGTGCCCTTGCCGCGAAAGGGAAATGTCTCCCCGCCATCGGCAGTGTAGCCATGGCCGATATCGAGCGCCTTGAGTTCGGCGAGGCTGTGGGCCCGCGTCTCGCCCTGGCCTTCCGTGCGGCAATCCACCGTCCAGTCGTGCATCACCGCAAAATGGCCGTCCGTTGTGGGATGAACGTCGATTTCGACGATGTCGGCACCGGAGCGGAAGGCGGCGTCCATCGAAGGCAAGGTGTTTTCCAGCAGCCCATGTCGCGGCTCGTCGATGCGCTCGGCCGTGCAGGTGTCGCTTTCGAGGCCGTCGCGGTGATAGGTCTGGTGCACGCCGCGATGGGCGATCAGCTGCGGCCCGTCACCGGACGGCGGTGCGACGCGCCAGCTCGCATTGAACAGGTAAACGCCGCCCAGGATCAATGCAGGCACCAGCAGCCGCTTCTTCATTTCGGTAATCCCCCCACCACTCGCCTCTGAATGAGTAGGGCCGGGGGCAATAATGCGTCAAAACCTTTTTAGTGCTGAGTACTTCGCCCAGTGTCCTGGCCTTTTGCCTGAGCCGGACTTGCCCCGATACCCGGCAGTCCAGACGAACTTGGCGGCGGACCGGCCAAAACAAAAAAGGCCGGGGAATATCCCCGGCCTTTCCTATTCTATCCAGCCGAAGCTTACGCCATGGCCTTCTGCAGGTTCTGGTCGATGGCATCGAGGAAGCCGAGGGTCGACAGCCACGGCTGATCCGGACCGACGAGCAGGGAAAGATCCTTGGTCATCTTGCCTTCTTCGATGGTGTCGACGGTGACCTTCTCGAGCGTTGCGGCGAACTTGGCCAGTTCGGCATTGTCGTCCAGCTTGGCGCGGTGCGCCAGGCCACGAGTCCAGGCGAAGATCGACGCGGTCGAGTTGGTCGAGGTTTCCTTGCCCTGCTGGTGCTGGCGGTAGTGGCGGGTCACGGTGCCGTGGGCCGCTTCAGATTCAACGATCTTGCCATCTGGCGTCGCCAGCACCGAGGTCATCAGGCCAAGCGAGCCAAAGCCCTGGGCCACGATGTCGGACTGCACGTCGCCGTCATAGTTCTTGCAGGCCCAGACATAGCCGCCGGACCACTTGAGAGCGGAAGCGACCATGTCGTCGATCAGGCGGTGTTCGTACCAGATCTTGGCTTCTTCGAACTTTTCCTTGAACTCGGCTTCGTAGATCTCCTGGAAGATATCCTTGAAGCGGCCGTCGTAGACCTTGAGGATGGTGTTCTTGGTCGACAGATACACCGGCACGCCGCGGGCAAGGCCGTAGTTGAAGCTCGAATAGGCGAAGTCGCGGATCGAGTCGTCGAGGTTGTACATGGCCATGGCGACGCCGGCACCCGGAGCCTGGAACACTTCGTGCTCGATGACCTTGCCATCTTCGCCGGTGAACTTGATGGTCAGCGTGCCCTTGCCCGGGAAGGTGAAGTCGGTGGCGCGATACTGGTCACCGAATGCGTGGCGGCCGACGATGATGGGCTGGGTCCAGCCGGGAACCAGGCGCGGCACGTTCTTGCAGATGATCGGCTCGCGGAAGATCACGCCGCCCAGAATATTGCGGATGGTGCCGTTGGGCGACTTCCACATCTTCTTGAGGCCGAATTCCTCTACGCGGGCTTCGTCAGGAGTGATGGTCGCGCACTTGATACCAACGCCATATTCGCGGATCGCATTGGCGGAGTCCACGGTCACCTGGTCGTTGGTGGCGTCGCGGTTCTCGATCGACAGATCATAATACTTGATGTCGAGATCGAGGTAGGGATGGATGAGCTTGTCCTTGATCGCCTGCCAGATGATGCGGGTCATCTCGTCGCCGTCGAGGTCGACCACCGGATTGGCGACTTTGATTTTGCTCATGGAACAACTCCCTGGATTTGCTTGTGTTGGCCCTCGGCCAGCGTCGAAAGCCCCTATAGCATCGTCAGCGAAAAGCGCAAACGCGCGCACGGCATGGGGGCTTGCCCAGACAGGAGCTATTGGGCCGGCAGGGTTTCGACAAAGCGTCGGGCCCGGTCTATCCATGCGGCGAGGCTGTCCTCGTCTTCCACCATGTCGCCGGTGACGATGACAAAGCCGGCCATGGTTCGCTCGCCCATGGTCATCTGCTCGGCCCCGTGTTCGAGCGCTTCGGTCATGCCCTCCTTGCCGACCCGCACCATCATCGATCCGTCTTTGACAGGGCAGACCAGCATATTGCCGTTGAGTATGAAGGCGATGCCGCCGAACATTCTCTTCTCCCGCACAATGGCGTTGGGCGGGAGCAGGTCTCGCACCCGATCGGCCAGTTCTTCCCGGGCAAGGCTCATGGCTGGGGCGCTCCCCGATAGGTCTGGTGGCGGGGCAAATGATCGGCGATCAGGTCCCAGCCCATCTGGTCACGCGCGAAAATCAGCTGGTTGGGTGCGAACCAGTCGTTCTGCCCGGCAAAAAGCCCCACGGGCAGGATTTTCACCCCGGGCGCTCTGGAGCTGGCAGCAGCCAATGTCGTCCCGCATTCGGGACAGAAGTGCCGCGTGAAACTGGCGCCCGAGGCAGCCGGTCGCGAGATGGATCCGGTCGCGCCGCTGATGGTAACGCTGTCGGCCGGCACGAGGACCACCGAGGAATGGCCGCTGCCGCTCACCTTCTGGCAGTTCACGCAGGCGCATTGAAACATCGAGAGGATCCGCCCCTTCACCGACAGGGTGATGGCGCCGCAATCGCAGCGGGCGGAGAGATCGATCTCTGGATGATGCTGGCCTGACATGGGCGCAGGCTGGCATGCGTCGTGCGGCCACGCAAGCGACTTGCCACGGGGCTCCGGGCCAGAGATTATGAGGCGGGGGAGTGCAATGGCACCTATACCGCAATTTCCGATAGAGACCGAGCGCCTGAAGCTGCGACCGTTTACGCGCGGCGATGTCGACGACGTCTTCGCCTATCGCAGCCTCGAAATCGTCGCGCGCTATCTCTTCGATCCGCCGCTCAGCCGCGAAGAATGTGCAATGGCGGTACAGCAGCGGACCACCCAGACCGGCATGGAGGAGGACGGGGACCGGATCATCCTGGCCGTGGAAAGCCGCGACGGCGGGCCGGTCCTTGGAGAAGTGTCGCTGATCCTGCGCTCTCGGGACGCCCGTCAGGGCGAACTGGGGTGGATTTTCCATCCCCAGTCCCAGGGGCGAGGACTGGCCTCCGAGGCCGCCCGGGCGATGCTGTCGCTGGCCTTCGATGGCGTTGGACTCCACCGTGTGTTTGCGCGCTGCGATGCGCTCAACACGTCGTCATGGCGCCTGATGGAGCGCCTCGGGATGCGGCGTGAGGCGCATTTCCGCGAACACGCCCTTTTCAAGGGCCGTTGGGACGAAGAATACATCTATGCCATACTCGCGCGCGAGTGGACGGCAAGCTCGCTTTAGTGGCGAACAAAATCAATTTCCCACCTATGTTAAGGTTTCTGCGCCCGCATAATCGTGGAAAGCCGAGTTTTCCTGATCTCGACTTTGTTATCCCAATTCTGCCAATGATTACAGGAACTTCGGTTTCCCCTCCGCGTTATTGTCTGAAACGTGTGTGTTTGCGGAGGGATTGTGGATCATGCCGGGTTTTAGCCTCAGTACGAAAACGGATCGCCTGGTGCTCAGGCCTTTCCAGCGCGGCGATGTGGCCGCGGTTGCGCGCTATCACACGCTGCCGAGCGTGCAGCGTTACGTCGTGCGCCCCACCCGTTATCCGGAAGAGGTTGCGAGCGCAGTCGATATCATGTGCGGCCACACGGCGTTGCAGCGCCCCGGCGACACGATCAGCGCCGCGCTTGTCCGTCAGGTTGAAGGCGACCTCATCGGCCAGGTGAGCCTGCTTTGGTCCGACGCAACCGCCGGCCAGGGCGAAGTGCGGTTCGTGATCAATCCGCTTCATGCCGGAAATGGCTATCTGTCCGAAGCCCTGTCTTCGGTTTTCGACGTCGCATTCGGCCATTTCCGCATCCATCGCCTGTTCGTGAAATGCGAAGGCCGCAATCACCATACCGCCAAGCTGATGCAGAAGCTGGGGATGCGGCTTGAGGCCCATTATCGCGAACATGCGTTTTTCCAGGGTGAATGGGACGAGGAGCTGCATTTTGCCATTCTCGATCGCGAATGGCAGGCATCATCCAAGGTTCGCCCGCTGCCGCTGCAGGGCCGAGTCGCCTGAATTGCCCCGCGGCGGCAATTAGGCTATGCCGCCGTCCTTATTCACGGGATGGCGGCACATGGCAGGCACGGATAGTTCTCAACCGATCAATTTGGCTCCGACTCCGGCGATCATCCTGTGTGAGCCGCAGCTGGGCGAGAATATCGGTTCGGCCGCCCGCGCCATGGCCAATTTCGGCCTGTGGGACCTGCGCCTCGTTCGCCCACGCGACGGCTGGCCAAACGAAAAGGCGGTCGCTGCCGCTTCCAAGGCCGACCACGTGCTCGAACGCGTCACCGTCTACGACACGCTCGAAGCCGCGATTGCCGACCTCACGCTGGTCTACGCCACGACCGCCCGCTCCCGCGACATGCAGAAGGAAGTCTATGGCCCGGAGGAAGCGTCCGGCGCCATGGCGGCCCATATTGCCGGCGGCAAGAAGGCTGGCCTCTTGTTCGGACGCGAGCGCTGGGGTCTCCTCAATGACGAAGTGGCTATGGCCGACGCCATTGTCACCCTGCCAGTCGAAGCGGCGTTCGCCTCTCTCAATATCGCGCAGGCGGTCCTGCTGATGAGCTATGAATTCCGCCGCACCAGCGAAGCCGGACGGGCGCTGCCGTTCGAGGTCGAGCACGAGCCCGCACCGCGGACCGAACTGGTTGGCCTCTTCGAGCATCTTGAAGGTGTGCTCGATCAGTCAGGCTTCTTCACGACCGAGGCCAAGAAGCCGAGCATGGTCAATAATCTCCGCACCGCGCTGACGCGCGGCCGTTTTTCGAGCCAGGAAATCCGAACCCTGCGCGGTGTGATCTCCTCGATCGACCGCCGCCATGAACGCCCCAATCCCAACCGGCAGAAGCCGCAAAAGCCCGAACAGCCGAAAGACTAGGGCGTTTGTGTACGCTTTGAGCCGTTTCCGCCTTTGACGGCGGGGCGATGGCGTGGCAATCGATTGAGCATCATGCATGCTCCCACCGAAAAACACCGCATCGCCCTCACCTACAAGGGCTTCCGCTTCTTCTGGCTGACGACGCTGCTGGTCAGCTTTGCCGTCCAGATCATGTCTGTCTCGGTGGCGTGGCAAATCTACGATGTCACCGGCAATGTGTTCCTGCTCGGTCTTGTGGGCCTCAGCCTCTTCCTGCCGGCGCTTCTGCTGATCCTAGTGACAGGGCTGACGGCCGACCGCTTCAATCGACGCGGGATCATGGCCGTCTGCCTCACGGTCGAACTGGTCTGCGCCCTGGGGTTCCTCACCTTCGTCAATGCGCAGGAGCATGAGGTCTGGCCGATCTTCGGCATATTGGTCCTCCTCGGCACGGCCCGCGCCTTCTGGAGCCCGGCCGCGCAGTCGCTAGCGCCCAATCTGGTGCCGCCCGAGGCGCTGTCCAACGCCATCACCACCAATGCCACAGCCTGGCAGATGGCGGCCATTCTCGGCCCTGCCGCCGGTGGCCTGCTCTATGGCATCGCCCCCTCCGTCGCCTTCGGCACCTCGGCCGTGCTGCTGGCGTGCGCCGTCGTTACTGTGCTGATGATCCCCAAGCCGGCCCGGGTGCGCGACAGCCAGGCCAAGAGCCTCGAGACCATTTTCGGCGGCTTCCGCTATATCCGCTCCAATAAGGTGGTGCTCGGCGCGATTTCGCTCGATATGTTTGCCGTGCTGATGGGCGGGGCAGTGGCCCTCCTGCCGGTCTACACCAAGGATATTCTGCACGCGGGTCCGCAGGAGCTGGGCCTCCTGCGCGCAGCGCCCGGCATTGGCGCCATCGCCATGGCGCTGTTCCTCACGCGCTTCCCCATCCGCGACCACGCTGGCAAGCTCCTGTTCCTCTTTGTCGGCCTGTTCGGTCTCTTCACCGCGATCTTTGGTCTTTCGACCACGGTGTGGGTCTCCATTCCGGCGCTGGCGCTAGTCGGGGCGTCCGACATGGTCAGCGTCACCATCCGCGAGACCATCATGCAACTCTGGACGCCCGAGGAGGTCCGCGGTCGCGTCAATGCGGTCAATTCCGTGTTTATCGGCGCCTCCAACGAGCTGGGCGAGTTCCGGGCGGGCACGGTGGCCCATTTCATCGGCCCGGTGCCGGCGGTGGTGATTGGCGGTTTTGGCGCTATTGCCGTGGCGGTCATCTGGAGCCGAATCTTCCCGCAGCTGCGCGACCAGCGCACGCTCGACAAGAAAATGGCGTAACCGGCAAAAACTCCGGCTTTCCGGGGCTGTTTACTGTTGTCGAGGCCGCTCCCGGCCTTGACTCCCCTTCCTTGCCCCTCTAAGACGCACCCACCTATTCCGGCCTAACGGCCCATAGGCGCACCCGGGATTCTCTGATGGGAGTCTGTCGGTCCTTCGCAAGGAGGGCAGAGGAGGGCGCGATCCATTCGAACTCTAACTCAACGAAGGATACGCGATGTCGAAGCGTCATTCCGTAAAGTACAAAATTGACCGTCGCCTTGGCGAGAACATCTGGGGCCGTCCGAAGTCCCCGCTGAACGCACGTGCCTATGGCCCCGGCCAGCACGGTCAGCGCCGCAAGGGCAAGCTGTCGGACTACGGTCTGCAGCTGCGCGCCAAGCAGAAGCTCAAGGGCTACTACGGCTCGATCACCGAAAAGGGCTTCCGCAAGCTCTATGACGAAGCCAGCCGTCGCAAGGGCGACACCGGCGAGAACCTGATCGGTCTGCTCGAGTCGCGTCTCGACGCGATCGTCTACCGCGCCAAGTTCGTCGCCACCGTCTTCGCTGCCCGTCAGTTCGTGTCCCACGGCCACGTCCTCGTCAACGGCAAGCGCGTCAACATCCCGTCCTACCAGGTCAAGGTCGGCGACAAGATCGAAGTGCG
>JADGNE010000032.1 GCA_015234425.1 Devosia sp. | reverse complement strand
TGACTTCGATGGGCAGGCAGCCGTCGAAATAGGGGACCTTTTCCCAGTCCTTGAATTCGTGCAGCGGGGCGGTCTTCAACGCCTCCACGAAGGCATAGTACTGGTCGCGGTCCATCGGCAGATTGAGATAATCCGCACCGTTGCCGCCGGGGCCTACCTTGTCATAGCGCGACTGTTTCCAGGCGATGTCATGGTTGATGCTGTCGTAGTGCACGATTGGCGCGATGGCATCGAAGAAGGCGAGGGAATCTTCGCCCGTCTTGGCCAGAATTGCTTCGGCCAGGGCCGGCGAGGTCAGCGGGCCGGTCGCGATGATGACGTGGCGCCAGTCTTCTGGCGGCCAGCCGGCGATTTCCTCGCGCTGGATGGTGATGTTGGGGTGATCCTCGATCGCCTTGGTGACGAGGGCCGAAAAGCCGTGGCGGTCGACGGCGAGGGCGCCACCGGCCGGCAGCTTGCTCGCATCGGCCGCCTTCATGATCAGCGAGTTGCAGCGGCGCATTTCCTCGTGGAGGAGGCCGACAGCATTGTGCTCGTGGTCATCGGAGCGGAAGCTGTTGGAGCAGACCAGCTCGGCAAAGCTGTCCGTGCTGTGCGCGTCCGTCTCTTTGACGCCGCGCATTTCGTGGAGAATGACCTGCGCACCGGATTCAGCGGCCTGCCATGCGGCTTCGGAGCCGGCGAGGCCCCCGCCAATGATATGAATGGGTTCTTGTGACATGGCGAGCCAAATACCAAGCCCGCCATGCCCCCGCAATGGGCGAGTTCATGCAGCGCGTCGTTCGTGACGGCCTTCGTTGATTTCTTCGGCAATCTTGTCGCAAAAAGCGTCGAGATCGCCGGGGTTGCGGGAGGTAATGAGGCCCTGGTCGGTGACGACGGCACTGTCTTCCCAGAGCCCGCCGGCATTGACGACATCGGTCTTGACCGAGGGGTAGGACGTGACCTTGCGGCCCTTGATGATGCCGGTTTCGACCAGCAGCCATGGCGCGTGGCAGATTGCGGCGACGACCTTCTTGTCATCCCAGAAGGATTTTATGAAATCGAGCGCTGACTGCTCGACCCGCAGGAGATCGGGATTGATCTGGCCGCCGGGGAGGACGATGGCGTCGTAGTCGTCGGACTTGGCGTCGGCGAGGGTCTTGTCGACGGGAACGCTCTGGCCCCAGTCATCCTTGTCCCAGCCCTTGATCTCGCCGGCTTCGAGAGAGATCACCTCGACCCGCGCGCCGGCTCCACGCAGTTTTTCGAGAGGGACCTGGAGTTCGGACTGCTCGAAGCCATGGGTGGCGAGGATCGCAATCGATTTGCCTGTGAGGTCTTTCATCTGAAAACTCCATCTGTTGGGGTGTGTTCAGCCAACGGGGCGTGGAGTCGATGGTTCCTCAATGTACGATCACGGAGAGGGCAAAAGAAAACACCCGCGTCTCAGAGAGATGCGGGCGTTCGGTTTGTAGTAAGTGCCAAGTCTCTATTAGAGAGTGTTGGCATGGTCGCGAGCAATACGATTGATATCGGTGCGAGCGATGCCCAGGTCGTTGAGCTGGCGATTGTCGAGAGCGGCCAGTTCACGCACGGTCTGCTGATAGGCGGTCCATTTCTTGAAAGTCTTGCGAATGTCCATTTGAAAGTCCCTTTCGTTTACGATGATAGATATAAGCCGGGCCCCTCGGGACGAGCAGATAGAAAAATCTCAAAGAAGCTATGCGTTTTCTGCAAGTCGTTAATCGTGGTCGTTCACCTTCGGTTAAGGCTCCCGGCAAAGCTGTGGCCGCCGGAGGGCGATCCGGCGGTCAGAATTTCGGGGCGGCTTGCAGGCCTAGCGATCGAAGAGCGACCGCGTCATTTTCGAGAAGTCAGGCCCGCTAAGCCCCAGCATGTCGGCATCTCGCGTGGTTGGGACGTCCAGTTCCCGCAATTGCTGCTTGATGTCGACCAGGCGCTTCAGGCGCCAGACGGCACGCACGAACATGGTCATATATCCTCAGGGCTGGTTGCAGCAAAAAGAGGATGAGCCGATTTGCGGGTGCTTTCCAGAGAGGAGAAAGCAGGCGCTGCATGCGTTGAGCGCATGGCGGTTTTTATAAGGTTCAATGAGGTGCTGAAAATGACGGCAGTGGTCAATTCAGCGGCAGTTTTTCGCGCGGCGCATGGGCGTCGTCGCTGACGGGGGCGGAGTGCCTGCCGACTGCTCGCATTTGGGTATGCGTGTTGTGAATGAGAAGAGCGATGCGGCAATGCGTCCCATGAGGCGCTGCGTGCTGGGTCCGTGTGGCGCGCAGGTGGCCCCGCCCTCGGTCCAGCAATTCGAACGTCGCCCGCATGGCCTTCCTGGTTTGAAAGGCTCCACCGGAGCCTTTCATCCTTCTGATCGCCTTCGGAACCCAAGAACGGAGAGGCGGGCGATGGAGCCGAGAGAGTATCGGGTGCGGACCCCGCCTAACAAAGATCCCCGCTTTCGCGGGGATCAAATGGTGACGCGGTTTGTTGGCCGAACCTTACTCCGCTGCCCTTGTCGCAAAGTGGGGGCGGCGCTCCATGACTTCCTTGAGGAAGTGGCCGGTGTGGGACCGGGGATTGGAGGCCACCTCTTCGGGGGTGCCGCTGGCGACGATCTCGCCGCCGCCGTCACCGCCCTCGGGGCCAAGGTCGATGATCCAGTCTGCCGTCTTGATGACTTCGAGATTGTGCTCGATGACGATGACGGTGTTACCGCCATCGACAAGTTCATGAAGCACTTCAAGAAGCTTGGCTACGTCGTGGAAGTGGAGTCCGGTTGTCGGCTCGTCGAGCATGTAGAGCGTGCGGCCGGTGGCGCGCTTGGAGAGCTCTTTCGACAGTTTCACGCGCTGGGCTTCGCCGCCGGAGAGGGTGGTGGCGGGCTGTCCGACCTTGACGTAGCCGAGGCCAACGCGCTGCAGCGTGGCGAACTTGTCGCGAATGACCGGGACAGCCGAGAAGAACTCGACGCCCTCGTCGATGGTCATGTCGAGGATGTCGGAGATCGACTTGCCCTTGAACTGGACTTCCAGCGTCTCGCGATTGTAGCGCTTGCCCTTGCAGACGTCACAGGTGACGTAAACGTCGGGCAGGAAGTGCATCTCGATCTTGAGAACGCCATCTCCCTCGCACTTCTCGCAGCGGCCGCCCTTGACGTTGAAGGAGAAGCGGCCGGGTCCGTAGCCGCGGGTTTTGGCTTCCGGCAGGCTGGCGAACCATTCGCGCAGGGGTGTGAAGGCGCCAGTATAGGTGGCCGGATTGGACCGCGGCGTGCGACCGATCGGCGATTGGTCGATATCGATGACCTTGTCGAGGAATTCGAGCCCGGTAAGGCTTTCATGCGGAGCCGGGACAACGCGGGCGCCGTTGAGGCGGCGGGCGATGGCCTGGTACATGGTGTCGATCATGAGGGTCGACTTGCCACCGCCGGACACGCCTGTGATGGCGACGAACATGCCGAGCGGAATGTCGACCGAGACATTCTTGAGATTGTTGCCGGTGGCGCCCTTTACGGAAAGGGCCTTACCCTTCTTGGCCTCGCGGCGCTCTGGTGGCACGGGAATGCCCATGCGGCCGGAGAGATATTTGCCGGTGAGGCTGTCCGGGTGGTTGAGAATGTCCTGCGGTGTGCCTTCGGCGACAATGTTGCCGCCGTTGACGCCGGCACCGGGACCGATGTCGAGGACATAGTCGGCGGTGAGGATGGCGTCCTCGTCGTGCTCGACGACGATGACCGTGTTGCCGAGGTCACGCAGACGCTGCAGGGTTTCGAGCAGGCGTGCATTGTCGCGCTGGTGCAGGCCGATGGATGGCTCGTCGAGCACATAGAGCACGCCGGTGAGACCAGAGCCGATCTGGCTGGCCAGACGGATGCGCTGGCTTTCGCCGCCCGACAGCGTGCCGGAATTGCGCGACATGGACAGATATTCAAGGCCCACGTCGTTAAGGAATTTCAGACGCTCGCGGATTTCCTTGAGGATGCGCTCGCCGATCTGGCTCTGTGTGGGGGTGAGCTTGTCAGAGAGATCAATGAACCACTTCGAGGCGTTCTTGATCGACATCTCGCTGACCTTGCCGATGTGCAGGCCGTCGATCTTGACCGCCAGCGTTTCGGGCTTGAGGCGATAGCCGCCGCAGGCAAAGCAGGGCTTTGCCGACATATATTTTTCGATCTCTTCGCGCATGCCGGCGCTTTCGGTTTCCTTGTAGCGGCGCTCAAGGTTGCCGATGACGCCTTCGAACACCTTTGAGGTGTTGTACTGGCGCAGGCCGTCGTCATAGACGAAGTCGATCTTGGTCTTGTCAGTGCCATAGAGCACGGCGTGCTGCACCTCGAAGGGCAGCTCGTTCCAGGCGGTGCCGGTGGAGGCGCCAAAATGGCGCGCCACAGCCTGCAGGGTCTGGAGATAGAAGGGCGCGCTGGTCTTGGACCAGGGCAGGATGGCGCCATCGCGCAGCGACAGAGTGGGATCGGGAACGATCTGATCGGGGTCGATCTTCTGCTCGGTACCGAGGCCGTCGCAGACCGGGCAGGCGCCAAACGGGTTGTTGAACGAGAACAGGCGCGGCTCGATCTCGGCAATGGTGAAGCCGGAGACCGGGCAGGCGAATTTTTCCGAGAAGGTGATCTGGCGGGCGGTGCCGTCCTCGTTCTTCTCATCAGCAAATTCAATCAGGGCAATGCCCTCGGCCAGCTTCAGCGCGGTCTCGAAACTTTCGGCCAGGCGGCCGGAGATGTCGGGGGACACGACGAGACGATCGACCACGACCTCGATGTCGTGCTTGAACTTCTTGTCGAGCGCCGGAGCGTCCTCGATTTCGTGGTACTCGCCATCGATCTTGACGCGCTGAAACCCCTTGCGCATCAGGTCGGCGAGTTCCTTCTTGTACTCACCCTTGCGGCCACGCGCGATGGGGGCCAGCAGGTAGAGGCGGGTGCCTTCGGGAAGCTCGAGAACCTTGTCGACCATCTGCGAAACGGTCTGGCTCTCGATCGGCAGGCCGGTGGCGGGCGAGTAGGGAACGCCGACGCGCGCAAACAGCAGGCGCAGGTAATCATAGATCTCGGTGACCGTGCCGACGGTCGAGCGCGGGTTACGCGACGTGGTCTTCTGTTCGATGGAAATGGCGGGCGACAGGCCCTCGATGTGCTCGACATCGGGCTTCTGCATCATTTCAAGGAACTGGCGCGCATAGGCGGAGAGGCTCTCCACATAGCGGCGCTGGCCTTCGGCATAGATGGTGTCGAAGGCGAGCGAGGATTTGCCCGAGCCGGACAGGCCCGTCATGACGATGAGGCTGTCGCGCGGCAGCTTGACGTCAATGCCCTTGAGGTTGTGTTCACGCGCCCCGCGAACAATGATCTCGCGGTTCTGGCTGGGCATAGACTTCATTTTCACGTCCGTGGCTCGTCGTGCCGGTCGAAGGCACAGCAGCAATGGGTTCAAGGGGGCTGGAGAGCCCTTCAAATAGGCGTAGCAAGGGCGGGCTGCAAGCCGTCCTTATACCGGTGTCTGGCGGCGGCTTTCACCTTAGCGTGTCCCGGCGGCCGTGCGAAAGCACCTTTGAATAAAGTGAACGTTTGCAGAACATCCCGGATTCGGTCAAGCTGCTATGGGCAATGGCGCTGACAGATGGTGTCAGCAGCGTTTTGGCGGCCGGGATCGTATTCCATCGGTGGAGCCGGTCTGGGGAATGAGAGAGAAGGGCGCCTTGCCGAGGGTCGGCAAGGCATCATCAGGGCGTCAGACTTTTTCGACTTCGCCGCCGGCGTCGACCCAGTCAGGCTTGAAGCCGCCGAGATTATAGACGTTGGTGTAGCCCATCTGCTTGAGGGTGGCGCCGCTGAGGGCCGAGCGGCCGCCGGAAGCGCAATGGAGAATGACGGGGCGATCCGTCGTGAGATTGGCATCGTGATATTGCGAGGCCGCATCGGCCCGGAACTCAAGCATGCCACGGGGGATGTTGATGGAGCCGGGTATCTTCCCATTGGCCGCCAGTTCGGCGCTGTCGCGGACGTCGACGATGACAGCGTTCTGTTCCTCGACCATGCGGCGGGCTTCGTCGGCGGAAATGCGGGGCACCGCTGCATTGGCTGCGGCGAGCATGTCTTTCACATTGGCAGACACAAGGACCTCCTCTGATGTGTGCGGAGGGGAGGATAGGCCGGGCGCGTGGCGGAAGCGAGGCCGGTGTTTTTCGGGGGCGGCGGTGAGGAACCCCCACCTAACCGCCCCCTGGTAGGGGGAGGGACGCATTGAGGGTGGGGTGGCCGCGGTGCCGTAGCAGCGAGCGATAATAGGGAGGTGGACCACCCGGATGAACCGGGTGGTGAGGGGCAGCTGGGGCCTGGTGTCGCCTCAGGCTTTCATCGAGCCGGTTTGCTGGCGGCGGGTGTGCCAGGAGAAGGCTTCTTCGAGGATGTGCGGGGTGTGACCGCCGCGCTGGGAGGCGCGGGTGAAATAGTCGTCCATCTGGGCGCGGTAGCTTGGGTGGACGCAGTTGTCGATGATCACTCGCGCGCGTTCGCGGGGCGCGAGGCCGCGCAGATCGGCGAGACCGACTTCGGTGACGAGAATATCGACATCATGCTCGGTGTGGTCGACATGGCTGACCATGGGCACGACCGAAGAGATGGCGCCATCCTTGGCGAGCGACTTGGTGACGAAGATGGAGAGATAAGCGTTGCGGGCGAAATCGCCGGAACCGCCAATGCCGTTCATCATCATCGTGCCGTCGACATGGGTGGAATTGACGTTGCCGTAGATGTCGAATTCGAGCGCAGTGTTGATGCCGATGATGCCGAGGCGGCGGATGACTTCCGGATGGTTGGAAATTTCCTGGGTGCGCAGGACGAGCTTGTCCTTGTAGCGGTCGAAATCGGTATGGATGCGCGAGGCATAGGGGGCGCTGAGGCTGAAGGAGGAGGCCGAAGCAAAATTAAGCTTGCCGGCGTCGAAGAGGTCGAAGGTCGAGTCCTGCAGGACCTCGCTGTACATGCTCAGGTTTTGGAAGGGGCCATCGGCAAGGCCGCGGAGCACGGAATTGGCGATGGAGCCGACGCCGGCCTGCAGCGGCTGCAGCGAGAGATTGAGGCGGCCCTTGGCGACTTCGCTTTCGAGGAGCGCGATCAGGTGGCCGGCAATGGCCTTGGTGTCGTCATCGGAGGGGACGACGGAGGAGGTGCTGTCGACCGTGTCGGTGACAACGATGGCGGCAATCTTTTCGGGCGGGATCTCGATATAGGGCGAGCCGATGCGGCTGTCGCAGGCCATAAGCGGGATAGGCGCGCGGGTGGGGCGCTTGGAGGGGATATAGATGTCGTGAAGGCCATCCAGCCCAAGTGGCTGGGCGAGGTTGATCTCGACGATGACCTTGTTGGCGAGAATGGCGAGGCTGGCTGAATTGCCGATCGATGTGGTGGGCACAATGGCGCCGGTCTCGGTGATGGCGGCGGCTTCGATGATGGCGTAGTCGACCGGACCGAGTTGCCTTGAACGGAGATGTTCCACAGTCTCGCTCAGGTGCTGGTCGATGAACATGACCTCGCCGCGATTGATGGCTTTTCGCAAGGTCGGGTCCGCCTGGAAGGGCATGCGGCGAGCGAGGACGCCGGCTTCGGTGAGCTTGTGGTCGATTTCGTGGCCCAGCGACGCGCCGGTGATCAGCGTGATCTTGAAGGGGTCAACATGTCCGCGCGCGGCCAGGGCCAGGGGAACGGCCTTGGCGTCGCCGGATTTGGTGAACCCGCTCATCCCAATGACCATGCCATCCTTGATCAGGGCGGCGGCGGCTTCGGGCGTCACGATGCGGCCCATAAGGTCGGGATGGCGGATGCGGGTGGTCAAGTCGCTCACAGGCGATCTCCTCAGTGTCATAACCAACTGCGTCCGGGGGCTCCCAAACCAAGGGATTGCCGGGGGGTCAAGTAACAATATTGACGAGGTAGCTGCGTGAACATATAGTGAACATTAATTCAGGCCAGCCGGTTAGGTCGGGTTTGAAAGGTGTGGGCGTTAGCAGAATTGTCCATCCTCGGGCCGCGAATGGGGCTAAGATGGGCCGGAACGGACCTGTCGGGCGCGATCACGCGACGGCGGTCCCTGGTATTTTGTGAGGGTCTCGCGACCGACTCCGGGCGAGACTGAATTGGAAGGAAGGCGCCATGGCAGGCAGCGTGAACAAGGTCATTCTGGTGGGCAATCTGGGCAATGACCCGGAAGTGCGGAACCTGCCGAATGGCGGCAAGGTGGTGAACCTTTCGATCGCCACTTCGGAAAGCTGGAAGGACCGCAACACCGGCGAGCGCCGCGAAAAGACCGAGTGGCACCGCGTGGTGATCTTCTCGGAAGGTCTGACGCGCGTCGCCGAGAGCTATCTGCGCAAGGGCAGCAAGGTCTATATCGAAGGCCAGCTGCAGACGCGCAAATGGCAGGACCAGTCCGGCCAGGACAAATATTCCACCGAGATCGTGCTGCAGGGTTTCAACTCGAACCTGACGCTGCTCGACGGCCGTGGCGATAACGCCGGCGGCGGCGGTGGCGGTGGTGGCAGCAGCGAAGGCGGCTACGGCGGCGGTGGCGGCGGTTATGGTGGGGGCGGCGATGGCGGCTTCCGCGGTCGCGACAACAATGCCGGCGGTGGCGCACGTCGGCCTGCGGCAAACGCCCCGGCCTTCGAGCCCGGCGGGATGGACGACGATATCCCGTTCTGATCGAAGCCCATTCGGGTAGACGACGGAAATTTCCGTCCAGAATTAGACCATGACTTTAAATTGGCCGCGAAAGCGGCCTTTTTTACGCGCCGAAACAGCAAGCACAGATTCTATCGAGGAGGATAGTATGCGGAATTACAAGGTCGGGCCGGAAGGGCAGGCGGTCTCAAGCGTCGTTCTGGGGCTCATGCGCATCACCAATATGGAGGATGATGCGATCCGGACCCTGGTCGATACTGCCATCGAGGCGGGCGTCACGGTGTTCGACCACGCTGACATCTACGGCGGCAAGGACCATGTCTGCGAGCAGCGTTTTGGCGATGCTGTGACATTCTCTCCGGCTGAACGCGAGCGCGTTGTCATCCAGAGCAAGGTCGGCATTCGCCGGGGTTGGTTCGATTTTTCCAAGGAACACATTCTGGAAGCGGTGGACGGATCGCTGGCGGCGCTCAAGATGGACTATCTCGATGTCCTCTTGCTCCACCGCCCGGATGCGCTTGTCGAACCTGAAGAGGTCGCCGAAGCGTTCGAGGTGCTCCATGCGTCAGGCAAGGTGCGCCAGTTCGGCGTTTCGAACCACACGCCCGGGCAAATCGAAGTTTTGAAGACGGCGGTCCGGCAGCCGCTTGTCTACAACCAGGTGGAGCTGAGCCTTCCGCACGCGAACCTGATTGCCCAGGGCATTGCCGCCAATATGGGCGGGCTCGACCAATCCATTTCCCGCGATGTGGGGCTGCTCGACTATTCGCGCCTCACCGGCATGACGCTGCAGGCGTGGTCGCCCTTCCAGCGAGGTTTCTTCAAGGGCGTCTTCATCGGCGACCGGGAGAATTTTGCCGAACTCAATGACGTGCTGGATGAACTGGCACGAAAATACGAGGTCACACCGACGGGCATCGCCGTTGCCTGGATCGTCAGGCACCCCGCCAATATCCAGGTGGTGCCTGGAACGACAAAGCCGGAGCGGGTTCGCGACTGCGTTGCAGGTTCTGATATCCAGCTGACGCGCGAAGAATGGTACCGCCTGTTTCGCGCTGCCGGACATAAAGTGCCGTGACGCATCGCCGGGCTGCGGCCCGGCGACATGGTCAAATTTCAGTCGCGGAGCCAGTGACCAAGGCGCGCCATGCAATGGGCACGCAGGCCGGATGAACGTTGCACGCTAGAAACAGGGCCAGCGGTGGTGCGGCGAGTTCGTCCCTCCAGCGTTGTGCTCTCCTCCCTCATCGACGTTCAGCCCTCGTGGCCTCGGCCTCGCGGAAACGTCCGCGCCATAAACGGTCGTCTCGGCCATAAAATTCGATCTTGGCCGTTCCTGGGCTCGAACGCCCTTGACAGACGTCGGGATGCTCCATTTTATAATGTATACAGTATGCAATCATACAGCGGGTAACGGAGAAGGGGTCCGTTGTCGCTGGGTGTTTGCTGTCGGTGTCGCGCCGGCTGTATCCTTGGAGGGAGTACCCATGAAATCTAGACTAAGCTTTGCAGCCGGCCTGTTGCTGGCAACCTGCCTGCCTGCGCTGGCTCAACCATCTGAGAACACGCTCGTCGTGGCGCAGTCGGTAGACGTCGAATCGCTCGAGCCCGACATGCTCAACCAGGCGTCGTCGCTGAACGTCGCCATGGCGCTGTGGGGCACGCTGCTGTCGGTCACGCCGGAAGGCGAGATCGTCCCCAATTTTGCCGAAAGCTATTTCTGGAACGACGAAGGCACCGAGCTGAGCTTCAAGATCCGCCCGGGTCTGAAATGCGAAGACGGCGAGACGCTGGACGCCGAAGACGTCGCCTATACGCTCAACCGTGCGGCGGATCCGGCCAATGGCTTCATCGGCCACGTGCCGGGCTTTACCTATTCGTCGATCGGCTTCGTCGGTGCGCGGGCCGAGGGGCCGGATGTCGCCGTGCTGCAGGTCAAGAGCTACTCGTCGACCGTGACCGGCATGGCAGCGGATATCCTGATCCACTGCAAGGACAGCTATGAGAAGATGACTGTCGAGGAAGCGGCGGTTTCGCCGGTTGCCTCGGGTCCCTACAAGCTGGTGGAATGGGTGCGTGCCGATCGCGTTGTGCTGACGCGCAATGATCAGTGGACCCTGACGGACGTTCCGTTCGAGAACGTGATCTTTAAGGTCATTCCGGAATCGAGCACGCGTACGGCCGAACTGCTGGCCGGCAATGTCGATATCGCCACAAATATTCCGCCCGATCAGAGCGAAGTCGTCAATGCATCCGGCCACGCCAAGGTGGTTTCGGTTGCCGGGACGCGCCGCATGTTCGCCGGCTTCAATTTCTCGGGCACTTTTGACGGCGAGACTGCCGGCGAAGCGCTCAAGAAGAAGGAAGTGCGCCAGGCCCTCAACATGGCCGTTGACGTGCCGATGATCTGCCGCCAGTTGCTCGGCACGGAGTGCGAGCGCGCCAACGGCCTCGCCAATCTGGGCAATCCCAACGTCAAGCCCTATCCTTATGACCCGGCCAAGGCCGAGGAAATGCTCGACGCTGCCGGTTATCCGCGCGGCGAAGACGGGGTGCGCTTCACCATGACCATGCAGGGTCCGCAGGGTCGCTATCTCAACGACGGCCAAGTGCAGCAGGCGCTGGCCCAGTATCTGAGCGATGTGGGTGTCGAGACCACCAATGATCTGATGGAAATGTCGGTGTTTTCGCCGATGGCCCGTGAGCACCGCGCGGGTCCGATGTTCTTCATCGGCCAGGGCGGCCAGCTGTGGAGCGCCATCTTCGACATGTCGCTGTTCTCCTCGTGGGACGCGCCGGTGAACACCGGTATGTGGAAGAACGAAGAGTGGGAAAAGCGCTGGGCCATGCTGGGTGATCGCGACCCCGTTGCCGAGCGCAAGATCGTCGACGAGATGCTGGCTATCCATCACGACGATGCCCCGTGGATCTTCCTCTACTTCCAGCCAGATTTTTACGGCGTTTCGGACCGGATCGACTGGACTCCGCGTCGCGACGAGGCGCTGGATATCTGGACGGCACGCCTGAAATAACGGCGTGCAGACATGGCCCGGCGGGTTGCCGGGCAGAGATGGAAAGGGTCGCGAAAGCGGCCCTTTTTCAATTGGGGAGAGTGAAGGCTATTGCTCGGTGTCGAGCCAGATGGTGATGGGGCCGTCGTTGATCAGCGCCACTTTCATGTCGGCCGCAAAAATTCCATTGGCGACCGGCACGCCGAGGCCGGCCAGCGTTTTGGAGAAGTGCTCGTAAAGGGCGCGGCCGAGGTCCGGCGCGGCGGCAGTAGAGAAGCCCGGGCGATTGCCCCTTGTGTCGGCGGCGAGGGTGAACTGGCTGACGACGAGCGCGGCGCCACCAATGTCGAGCAGCGAGCGGTTCATCTTGCCGGCGTCGTCAGAGAAGATGCGCAGCTTGGAGATTTTTGCGGCGAGCCAGTCGGACTGTTTTTCGGTATCGCCCTGCATGGCGCAGACGAGGACGAGCAGGCCCTGATCGATCTGTCCGGTGATTTCAGCATCGACTGTGACGGAGGCGGAAAGGACGCGCTGAACGAGGGCTCGCATGGGTGGGGGCTTTGTGTTGGAGGCTTAAAGAGTTGGGTTAAGTCGCCCCCCTCCCGAGCGTTGCTTGGGTCCTTTGGACCCAAGCTTTTTCCAGCCATTCGAGCGGAGCTCTCATGGCCTTCTCGGCTAAAATCGCTCCATCGGAGCGATTTTCCCTGTGGGCGCCTCTAAGCCCTCGAAGGGGGAGGGTGGCAGGGGCCGAGAGGCTGAAGACGACTGACGAGTTGCAGAGCGCACTGAGAAGCTCAGCGGGCGCTGACTTGCCAAAAACTACCGCGAAAAGGGGACTTCGGCGCGGAGGCTGTCGCCGGATTCGACGTAGACGACCTCGAAGGTGACGCCGATGGCGTTGCTGTTGAGCGAGATTTGGGCCGAGATGTTCATCGGCTTGCCTTCTTCGTCTTCCTCACGCTCGCGCAGGTTGAAGACGAGGCCGCTGCCGCGCTTCTGGCCGACGGCGATGCCGGTGAAGGTTGCGTTGGAGGTCATGGCGGCTTCGTAGCGGCGCGACGCATCGACATAGGCGATGGTGCCGGCAACGGAGAGATTGGTGCCGGCGAGGGTGCAGCGGCCGTTGTAATTGACCTTGTCCTGATTGCCCTGGGTCAGCGACAGGCGGCAGACCACGCTTTCCTTGCTGGCGCCGATCAGCGTGCCGCGGCCGCGCCAATCTCCAATGTAGGATTTAAGCAGTGCGACTTCGGCCGGGCCCGCAAAGGCCGGCGCTGCTGACAAGCCAGCAGAAGCAATCACGCCCGCCAGTGCCGCAGCACGGGTCAGGGTTCCGAGAAAGGTCATGGCAAAGCCTCCAGATGTCACAACGAGCCCCCCGGCTGTCATGCGGTTTCTTGTAGCAAATACGGCGAGATTCGGTGGAAATTTTGGAGGGGCATCAGGCGCGCCCGGGACTGGGTGCGGCGCCGCCGGTTCCGTCGTCACCGGTGATGGCATCCCCGTTACCGGTGACGGTATCACCGGTGGGATCGTCAGGGGTGGCGTCGTGATCGGCGGTGCGCACTTTGATCTTGCCCAATGGGTGGAAGAACTTGCCCCCCGCCATGAGCAGGGCCGGCAGGATAAAGAGATCGCCGAGGACCGCGAGCGCCAGGGTGATGACGAAGAGCGAGCCGAACATGGCGACCTGCGGCAGTTCGGACCAGACGAGGATGGCTGTGCCGGCGCAGAGGATGACCGTGGTGGCGACAATGGCGCCGCCGATGCGCAGCAGCGTGTGCTTGACCGCGTCCTCGTGGCTGCGCTTCTCCTCGCGACGTCCATGCAGGTAGTGCGAGAGGAAGTGGACCGTGTCGTCCACCGCGATGCCGAAGGCGATGGTGAGCGCGATGACGGTTGTGAGCTGCAGCCCAGCGCCGGAGAACCAGAGCCAGGCCTCCGTGCCCAGAATGGGGAAGAGGTTCGGGATGGCTGAAGCGAGGGCGACGCGGAAGGACTGGAAGGCGAAGCCGATCAGCCCCAGATTGACCAGCACGCTGAGCGAGAGATCCATCTGCAGGCCGCGCACGATGTCATCGGTGGCGAAGGTGGTAAGGATGCGGAAGCCGCCGAGCTCGGCATCGTCAATGCCGGCGGCGACAAGCTCGGTCTCCACCCGGTGGACGAGATCTTTCAGCAGATCACTTTCGATGATGGTGGGCATGAAGCCGGTGACGAGGGCCTGCGAGCCGTCATCGGTAACAAAGCGCTGGCGCATGAAGGGACCGACGGCGTCGAGCACTTCGCCGCGGGTGAAGCCGGCGTCAGTGTAATTGGTCATGCTGGCGGCGGAGATGACCTTGTTCTCGCCCAGCTCGGCCTCGAGGATTTCGTGGACGATCTTGATGCGCTGGTAGTCGACCTCGCCGACGTTGGGATCGTTCTCGATGAGGGGAACGCGAATGTAGAGCGGGGCGACGCCGCCGACCCCTTCGTCGATGCTCTCGGCCGCGGTGAGGGCGGTCGATTCATTGGCCACGAAATCCTCGAAGGAGAAGCGCGGCTGGATGAGGAAATAGGGGACTAGCAGCAGGCCTGTCAGCACGATGCCGATGATGGCGATGGGGCGGCCAAAGCGGCTGGCGAGGAACCAGCTGAGGGGCAGGGGAGCGTTCAGCACCCGGCTCGACTTCGGCGGAGCCTTGAAGCCGAGGCGGAGCGCGAGCTTCAGCAGCAGCGGCTGGAAGGTCATGGTGCAGGCAAAGAGCAGGAACGCGCCCATGGCACCGGCCATGGAGAATTCGCGCACGCCCTGGCCCGGGGTCAGCGACAGCGAGGCAAAGCTGACCATTGAGACGAGCATGGTGAGGGCCGTGGCGGGGCCGACGAGCTTTATGGTGGCGTCGACGGCCTTGTTCGGCTCCATGCCGTCCCGCCAATAGGCGAGCCAGTTGAAGGTAAAGAACATCGACTCGGCAAAGGAGATCACCAGCACCAGCGTGGTGACGATGATGGTGAGGAAGGAGAAGGAGCCGAAGAAGAAGAGGATCATGCCCATCGCCCACATCACCGAGAGGAAGGGCGTGGCGGCGACGATCAGCGCGCCGGCAATGGAGCGCAGGGCAAAGAGGGCAATAGCCGAGCCGAGGAGGAACCCGTAGACGGTGAACTTGACCTGGTCGTCCACCGCAGCGTTGAGCATTTCGGTGGTCCAGACCGGCGGGCCGGTGATCTCGACTGAAAGGCCGGCTGCCTGGAAGGGAGCTATGGTTTCGCGCAGATTGTCGATCATGGCCTTGGCGCCGCGCTCGGCCACCAGTTCCTGATTGGGGAACATGATCAGCACCACGCCCGAAAGGTCCGGGGTGATGAGATTGCGCATCATCGGATCGTTCTGCTGGAGATCGATGAGAGCGAAGGCGACTTCGTCCGGGGTCAGCATGCCCTCGGGCACGGCCGGCTCGGAGCCGCCGCCCGGCGCAGGTTTTCGCAGGGTGAAGGGCGACATGGTGCCGACGGCGTATTCATTGAGTTCGAGCTCGAAGGCGAGATCGCGGACGCGTTCTATGGTCTCGGGCTCGACGAGGGTTTCGGAATTGACCAGCACGTAGAGGTCGTTCTCGAAAGTGCCGAAGGTCTCCGAGAGATGAGCATAGGCGTCGTAATAGGGTCCGGAATGGGCATAGACACGCAGGAGATCGCCGTCGACATTGGCCTTGGGGATCTGGATAAAACAGAAGATCGAGAAGGCCAGAACGATCAGAGCCATGACGCGCGGATTGCGCACTGTGGTCAGGCCGAGATGTTCGAGACCGAAGCCGATGGAGCGATCATGGGTGAGGCGGGCGAGAAAACGCTTGAACGGGGAACCAGAAGACACCGAAACCCGACTCCGCAATGGGGCGAAAACCTGGCGAAATCTGTACGAGTTTGCGGCCGATGCGTCCAGCGGTCGCAGGTTTTTGGTTTTGTGACGTTGCAATATTGCACGGACGCGGGGGAGTTTTGAGCGATGCGGAGAGTGGCTTGGGTCGGGGTGGGGATCGCGGGTTTGGTGCTGGCGATCGGGAACGGCTGGGTGCTGTCTCGGCCGCCGACGCCGGATGCGTTCTATTCTTCTGTGAGCGCTTCCGGGGCGCCGGGGACGTTGCTGGCGGTGGAGCCCTACTTCCGCGACGTGCCGGAGGCGGCTGACGCCTGGCGCATTCTCTATACGACGACGCGGATCGACGACACGCAGGCGGTGGCCAGTGCGGTGGTGATGGCGCCCAAGGGGGCGCTGGGGCCGCTGGATGCCATCGGCTGGGCCCACGGCACCAAGGGGATCGCCCCGGGTTGTGCGCCCTCGGTGGAGTGGCCCTTTGCGGATGTGCCTGCGGTAGATGACTTGCTGGCGGAGGGCTGGGCCTATGTGGCGACGGACTATGTCGGTCTGGGCACCAAGGGCGGACACGCCTATCTCGTTGGGGAGGATGCGGCGCGGGCGGTGATGGATTCCTTGCGGGCGGCGCAGGCGATGGAGGCGGTCGAAATCGGGGCGCGCAGCGTCGTCTGGGGGCATTCGCAGGGTGGCAATTCGGCGCTGTGGGTGGCGCAGATGGCGCAAGACTATGCGCCGGAGCTCGATATTGTCGGGGTGGCGGCGCTGGCGCCGGCTTCAGACATGCCGGCGCTTGTCGAAACGGTGCGCGGCAGCCTCTTCGGCAAGGTGGTCAGCAGCTATCTCCTCGAGGCCTACTCCCGGACTTATGCGGACGTGCGGGTGCAGGACTATATCGGCGCGCCGATGTCGTGGGTGGCCCGGGACATGGCGAGCCGCTGCGCGGTGGATGCGCGGGCGCTGCCTTCGCTGGCCCAAGCCATGCTGTTTCCCAGCTCGGGCATTTTCGACGCGGACCCGATCGTCGGCCCGCTCGCGGATCGGCTGGCGGAAAATGTGCCGAATGGGCCGTTTGCCATGCCGGTGATGATCGGGCAGGGGAGCGCCGACGAGATCGTCGCCGCAAAGGTGCAGACAGGATATGTCGACCGGCTCTGCGGAGAGGGGAAAGCGCTGGATTATCAGCTCTATGAAGGACTTGATCACCTCAGCCTGGTCCGGCCGGGAACGCCGCTGGAGGACGATCTCATCGCCTGGAGTGACGCCCGGTTCCGCGGCGAGGATGTCAAGCCCTCCTGCGGGGCGCTGTAAGGGGGGTCTCCACAGCTTGCACGCCGGAAAATTGGCCTTTCTGGCCGGAATCGCCTATCTATCGGTTAACAAGAACCAACACGGAATCACCCCGTGAGTGATACGACCGATAATCTGCCTGCCGACACCCCAGGGTCCGGCATAGCGACGATCCAGATCACCGACGAAATGCGCAACAGCTACCTCGATTACGCGATGAGCGTGATCGTGAGCCGCGCGCTTCCGGACGTGCGTGACGGCCTCAAGCCGGTGCACCGGCGCATCCTGTTCTCGATGAGCGAGAACGGATACGAGTACAACAAGCCATTCCGTAAATCGGCCCGCGTGGTCGGTGACGTGATCGGTAAATACCACCCCCACGGCGACTCCTCGATCTATATGGCCTTGGTCCGTATGGCGCAGGATTTCTCCATGGGAGAGATGCTGGCGGAAGGCCAGGGCAACTTCGGCTCGGTCGACGGCGATATGCCGGCGGCCATGCGTTACACCGAAGTGCGCATGCAAAAGATCACCAACTCCCTGCTCGATGACCTCGACAAGGACACGGTTGATTTCAAGCCCAACTATGACGGTTCGGAATCCGAACCCTCGGTGTTGCCGGCGCGCTTCCCGAACATGCTGGTCAACGGCGGCAGCGGTATCGCTGTCGGCATGGCGACCAATGTGCCGACGCATAATCTGAGCGAAACCATCAACGCCTCGCTGGCGCTGTTGGATAACCCGTTCATCACCACCGACGAGCTGATCGAGCATTTGCCCGGTCCGGACTTCCCGACCGGCGGGATCATCCTCGGCCGTGCCGGTATCCGCCAGGCTTATGAGACGGGCCGCGGCTCGATCATCGTGCGTGGCCGCGCGGTGGTGGAAGAGGTTCGCAAGGAACGCGAAGCCATCGTCATCACCGAGATCCCGTATCAGGTGAACAAGGCGCATCTGGTCGAAAAGATCGCCGAGCTGGTGCGCGACAAGCGCGTCGAAGGCATTGCCGACCTGCGCGACGAGTCTAGCCGCGAAGGCATGCGCATCGTCATCGAGGTCAAGCGCGATGCGATGCCTGATGTGGTACTGAACCAGCTTTACCGCTTCACGCAGCTGCAGAGCTCGTTTGGCTGCAATTTCGTGGCGCTGAACGGCGGCAAGCCGGAGCTGATGAATCTCAAGCAGATTCTCGAGGCGTTCCTCAGCTTCCGTGAGGAAGTGGTTACGCGTCGCGCCCGGTTCCTGCTGAACAAGGCCCGTGACCGCGCCCATATCCTGGTTGGTCTGGCCGTGGCCGTGGCCAATATCGATGAGGTCATCGCCCTGATCCGCACCGCGCCCGATCCGGCGACGGCGCGCGAGCAGTTGATGACCCGCCGCTGGCCGGCAGCCGATGTGGAGCCGCTGATCAAGCTGATCGACGACCCGCGCCACCGGATCAACGACGACGGCACGTTCAATCTCTCCGAAGAACAGGCCCGCGCCATTCTCGAACTGCGTCTGGCTCGTCTTACGGCTCTTGGCCGTGACGAAATCGGCGACGAACTCAATGGCCTCGGCGCCGAGATCGAGGACTATCTCGATATCCTGCGCAGCCGTGAGCGCGTGCAGCAGATCATTCGGGAAGAGCTTGAAGAGATCCGTGACCAGTTCGGCCGTGCGCGCCGGACCGAAATCGCCGATCACGTCGCCGATTTCGACGACGAGGACCTGATCGCCCGCGAAGACATGGTCGTAACCGTGAGCCACGCCGGTTACATCAAGCGCGTGCCGCTTTCGACCTATCGCGCCCAGAATCGCGGTGGCAAGGGGCGCTCTGGCATGTCGACACGCGACGAGGATTTCGTCTCGCGCCTCTTCGTCGCCAATACGCATACGCCGGTGCTGTTCTTCACCAGCCGCGGCATTGCCTACAAGATCAAGGTCTGGCGCCTGCCGCTGGCTCCTGCCAATGGCAAGGGCAAGGCCCTGATCAACATCCTGCCGCTGGAGCAGGGCGAGCGGATCACCTCGATCATGCCGCTGCCCGAGGACGAGACCAGCTGGGGCAATCTCGACATCATGTTCGCCACGACGCGCGGCACAGTTCGCCGCAACTCGCTGGCCGACTTCGTCGAAGTGCGCCAGAACGGCAAGATCGCCATGAAGCTCGATGAGGGCGATGCGATCGTCGGCGTCGAGACCTGCACGGTCAACAATGACGTGCTGCTGACCACGGCGCTCGGCCAGGCAATCCGCTTCCGCGTCGACGACGTGCGCCTGTTCAAGGGCCGCGACTCGATGGGCGTCCGTGGCATCCAGCTGGCGGAGAACGACACCGTCATCTCGATGGCCGTGATCAACCACTCGGATGCGACGGCCGAAGAACGCGCCGCCTATCTCAAGCGCAGCCGCGCCATGCGTGGTGAAGTGGACAGCGACGACAGTGCTTCGGATGAAGCAGGCGTCGAGGCTGGCGAACTTGATCAGGAGCTCTACGCCAAGATGGGTGCTCTCGAGCAGTTCATCCTGACGATCTCCGAGAACGGCTATGGCAAGCGCACCTCAAGCCACGAATACCGGATCACCGGTCGTGGCGGTAAGGGCATCGTCGCCATGGCGGTCAACAAGCGCAACGGCAATCTGATCGCAAGCTTCCCGGTGGAAGAAGAAGACCAGATCATGCTGATCAGCGATGGCGGCCAGACCATCCGCCTGCCGGTTGGTGGCGACAAGCCGATCGGCATCAAGGGTCGCAGCACCCAGGGCGTGATCGTGTTCGATACGGCCGAGGATGAGAAGGTGGTTTCGGTCGAGCGCATCAGCGAGCCTGAAAGCGACGAGGACGACATCGACACCGGTACTGAGGCCGGGGACGATGCACCGCCCGACACCGGCGCGGCAGAAGAATAAGAAACAAGGGGCGCTTCGGCGCCCCTTGTCGTTTCCGCGCCACGTTGTGCGGATGTGCTTCAGATGAAGCGTTCGATGTCGGGGTTTTGGGCGCCTCTGGCCTGAGCGGGAGGTGCGCTGCCCATGCGGACCTGACGCGGGATGGTGCTCTGTTGCGCCTGGCGTGCGGGAGCGGCCGACGCCAGCGTACGTGGATTGGGGCCGAACTCATTGTCCCATTGATTGGGCGGGGCCAGCATCCAGAACAGCATGAGCAACTGGCCAACGAGCGGAATGCACTGGACGAAATACCACCAGCCCGACCGCCCGATATCGTGCAGGCGGCGCACAGTTACGGCAATGGCGGGAAGAAAATGAACCACCGATAGAAATGCGGTGAAGGGACCCGGGTAGCCCTTTCTGATGTCGGTGTAGAAAAACTCGAGGTCGGCAAAGGCGCCGGCGAGCGCGAGGAGTGTGGCGACCAGCCAGAACAACCAATATTGCCGGCGCGTACTGCGTCCCGAAAGATCGAAGTAGCGCAGCATTGCATCGAAATATGACCGCATGTTTTCCGTTCCGGCCGGAGTTTCACTCCAGAAGTAGCGGGGTGCGTTGAGAATGGCATCTGCGACGTGGCAATAACATTAGCGAAGGGTCAATAATTGGTCGGGAATTCTGGTTCGAAGCGGTGTATTCGATCCGGTAGATTGCTGAATTTGTTGTTTTCAAAACATGCATGATTTGGACCTTGCACTATGACTGCCAGCGCTGATCGTGAGAAACCGGGGTATCGGGCGCTGCTCAGTTTGCCCGTGCCGCGTCGGCTGGCGCTGGCCAGCCTGCCGGCGGATTTTGCGGACTGGCTCGACTATGCGGCCATCGTGGCGCTGCTGGTGTTTGGCTGGGGCCATGGGCCGTTCGCGCTGGCAATTTTCGCGCTGGCGCTGAGCCTGCCCTATATTATGGTGGGGCCGCTGGCCGCAGTGGTGGTGGATCGGTCCTCGATCAGTGCCGTGCTGGTGATCAGCAATCTGGGGCGGGCGCTGGCGACGCTCGGCTTCGCGTTCACCGGGGATGCGGCGATGCTGCTGGTGCTGGTGTTCCTGCGCGGCGCCATCGACTCAGCGTTTACGCCGGCACGGCAGGCGGCGCTTCAGGCGACGACGCCCAAACATCTTCTGGGGCATGCCAATGGGCTGCATCAGGCAATCAACCAGACCTCAAAAATTGCGGGACCGGCCATCGGTGGGCTTCTGCTGGTGATCTGGCCGGCGCAGGGCGTGTTTCTCTTTAACGCGGGCCTCTCCCTCATCGCCGTTGTGATTGCGCTGACGCTTGTGATCCCGCCACGCGAACAGGGGGAGGGCGATGGCCAGCGCGGTCGGTTCTTTGTCGAGTCGCTGGCCGGTATTGCCGAATTCCGGCGCAGTCGGCGGCTGCTGGTGGCGCTGATCTTTTCGGCCTTCGCCTATTTCTCCTTCTTTCTCTATGACGCGCTGATCGCCCTGCTGGCGGAGGGTTTTGGGTTTGGCGCCACGGCGTTCGGGCTTTCCATCGCCGCATCGGGGCTTGGCGGTTTGATCGGCGCTCTGGTGGCCGGGTGCTTCGCTGCCGGTCGACCAATCCTCGTCATGGCACTGGCGGCCATGATATCGGGGCTGACGACGGCGGCTGTGGCGGCAGCGGCCTTGGCCGGACTGATGCTCCCGCTCGCCGCGTTCCTCTTCGTGCTGCTGTTCATGGGTGGATCGACCGCCTTCATGCTGGTGCCCTATCGGACCATTATCCAAGCTGAGGTCCCGCCGGACCGGATCGGGCGGGTGTTTGCTGCAGGCGAGGCTGTGATCACGCTCACCATGCTGTCGGCCCCGCTGATCGGCAGCGCCATCGCTTCCCAATGGGGCACGCCGGCTGCGTTTCTCGTCGGTGGCGCGCTGCTGGTCGTGCTCGGGGGCGTTACGCTTGCAACCGCACGCCGCGCGTGAGAAAACCCTAACAACAACAAGAGGGAAGGGGGCAGAATGAGCAAACTCGTCGGCTTTTATCCGGGGTCGTTCGATCCGCTGACCAATGGGCATCTCGATGTCATCGAGCGGGCCTGCAAGCTCGTCGATACGCTGGTGGTGGCGGTTGGAATCAGCGCGACCAAGAAGAACCCGCTGTTCAGCCATGTCGACCGCATTGCCATTCTCGACCAGGTGCTCGGCCCCGTCGGGCTGCGGACCCAGACAGAATTCAAGATCGTCGACTTCTCCGGCCTGATGGTGAATGCGGCGCGCGACCACGGCGCCAAGCTCATCATTCGCGGCCTGCGCGACACTACCGACTATAATTACGAGATGCAGATGGTGGGGATGAACGCCCAGATGGCGCCCGATCTGCAGACCGTCTTCCTTCCCTCCAGCCCACCTGTGCGGCATATCTCGGCCACATTGGTGCGCCAAATCGCAGAAATGGGCGGGGATATTTCCGCCTTCGTCCCGCCAATCGTCCTTAAGGCTCTGAAACCACGATGATTACTCTCTCCCGCCGCCTGCTTGGTGGCCTCGCTGTCGCCGCTTTGGTCAGCCTCGCAGCTCCGGCTTTCGCCCAGGAGGGCAAGCCGCATCTGATCCTGACGCTCGAAAGCGGTACGGTCGATATCGAACTGTTGCCCGAAATTGCGCCCAAGCATGTCGAGCGCGTCGTGGCCCTGACCGAGAGCGGTGAATACGACAATGTCGTTTTCCACCGCGTCATCGAGGGTTTCATGGCCCAGACCGGCGACGTCGAATTCGGCAAGGAAAACACCCCGAATTTCGATCTGCAGCGCGCCGGCATGGGCGGTTCGCAGCTTCCTGATGTCGAGGCTGAGTTCAATTCGGAAAGCTTCCAGCGCGGCATCGTCGGCGCTGCCCGCTCGCAGAACCCGAACTCGTTCAACGCGCAGTTCTTCATCACCTATGCGGACGCGAGCTTCCTCGACGGCCAGTATACGGTGTTCGGCAAGGTTGCTTCCGGCATGGAAGCTGTCGATGCGCTCGAAAAGGGTCCGCAGTCGGCCAATGGCGCCGTGGCAAACCCGGACAAGATCATCAAGGCGACGATCGAATACAAGTAAGCGGTTCGTCACCGGTTTCCGGCGCCCCGACGCACTTGGTGCGGCGGGGCTTTTTGTTTTTTGGGGGTGGCGTGGGAGCGGAGACATCCGGGCTCTCCTACCCCCACCTAGCCTCCCCCTGATAGGGGGAGGGACGGGTCAGTGGCTCACTGGGTTTGCCACTAACTCGATGGGCTCCTCCCCGTATCAGGGGGAGGTCGGGTGGGGGTATCCTATCCCCAAGACCAGACAAACAAAAAGGCCGCCCAGAGGGCGGCCTTTTCGATTCGGTGGCTTCAGAGCTTAGTGGTGGTGCTCTTCGGGGACTTCGTCCTCGTCAGCCTGGATGAGCTTGGCCAGCTCTTCGCGGGTCATCTTCTTTTCCGTCTGCTCGGAGAGGCCGGCGACATAGTCGACAACCTTGTTCTCGAAGACCGGAGCGCGCAGGCTTGCGAGGGCCTGGGCGTTCTGACGGTAGTAGTCATAGACCTGCTGTTCCTGGCCGGGGAAGCGGCGGATTTCAGCGAGCAGGGCCTGCTGGTGCTCTTCGTCGGTGACCTGAACTTCGTTCTGGTTGCCGATCTCGGCAACAACGAGGCCCAGACGCACGCGGCGCTCAGCAATGCGCTGGTACTGTTCCTTGGCGGCTTCTTCGGTCGTGCCTTCGTCTTCGAAGGAACGGCCATGCGACTGCACTTCGTGCTCGACGCGCTGCCAGATGGTGTTGAATTCGGCTTCGACCAGCTGCGCCGGGACGTCGAACTTGTGGCCTTCATCGAGGGCGTCGAGAATCTGACGCTTGATGTGCTGGCGGCTCATCGAGGTGAGTGCCGATTCCATCTGGTCCTTGACGGCCTTGCGCAGGGCAGCGACGTCTTCGAGGCCGAGGCGCTTGGCGAACTCGTCGTCCAGCTCGCCCTGGTTCGGGCCATCGACGTGCAGGATGGTGACGTCGAAGGTTGCTTCCTTACCGGCCAGCTCGGCATTGTTGTAATCAGCCGGGAAGGTCACGGTGATGGTGCGGGTCTCGTCTTTCTTCTGGCCGACCAGCTGCTCTTCGAAGCCGGGGATGAACTCGCCCGAGCCAACGGTGAGGTGCGCATGGTCGGACTTGCCGCCGGCGAACTCAACGCCGTCGATCTTGCCGACGAAGCTGAGGCCGAGACGATCGCCCTGCTCGACGACAGCGCCATCACCCTTGTCGGTGTAGCCGCGGTTCTGAGCGAACACGCGGTTCACTTCAGCGTCGATTTCTTCTTCGGTGACTTCAACAACCGGCTTGTCGAGCTTGAGACCCTTGAGGTCCATCAGCGTGACAGGCGGCAGGACTTCATATTCGACTTCGAATGCGAGGTCGGACTTGCCGTCGAGCACGTCGTTGATCAGAGCCTGATCCTGGGGCAGGTCAACCTTGGGCTGAGCTGCGGCGCGCTCGGAACGCTGGTCCAGCGTGTCGGAGACGGTGGCGTTGATCGCGTCGGTCATCACTTCGGACATTGCCGAACGACCATACATCTTCTTGAGGTGCGCGGTAGGCACCTTGCCGGGACGGAAGCCCTTGATGTTGGCCTGGCCCTTGAGCTCTTCCAGCTTGGCATCGAGGCGCGACACCAGGTCGGCTGCCGGGATAGTGACGCTGAGCTTGCGCTTCAGGCCTTCGTTGAGGGTCTCAGTAACCTGCATGGGGGGCTATTCCCGTTTAAATTGATCTTCTAAAGGCCGGGACCAAATTGGTGCGGGTGAGAGGACTCGAACCTCCACGCCTTGCGGCGCTGGAACCTAAATCCAGTGCGTCTACCAGTTCCGCCACACCCGCATTGGGTCCCCTTCTGGCCGGGTTGGGGTTGCATCTATATGAAGAGATGGGGTCAGTCAAAGCCTAGCTTGGGGTTTTTGGCGGTTTGACAGCACTCTTGTCGCCCTCGGCTCTGTTTCGGCGGATTTGGCCCGGCGGAGGGGAGAGGGGATGCGTCCCCTTGCCCCCTCTTAGAGGGGCCGTATGCCGATGGCGTCTTATTGATCAGTTTTTTCAAACCCGCGCACCGCTTCTCGGTCGGGAATGATCAAAATTTGTGCACGCCGTCCGTTTCTTGTGCTAGGGCTGAATTTGATGCTTGCCCACAGGGTGTGGCTGTATTGGCTAAGTCTTTAATTTATCTAGTAAATCGACGTTCTGGCACGAATGGCACGGCCCGTGCATACAGGTTGGCGGTAACGGCCAAAGTCGGTCAGTGGAGGCACAGTTGAAGAAAATCGAGGCTATCGTAAAGCCCTTCAAGCTCGACGAAGTCAAAGAGGCTCTGCAGGAAGTCGGCCTGCAAGGAATCACCGTGACCGAAGCCAAGGGGTTCGGGCGCCAGAAGGGGCACACGGAACTCTATCGCGGCGCTGAATATGTCGTGGATTTCCTGCCCAAGGTGAAAGTCGAAGTCGTTTGCCCCGATGAGCTTGCCGAAAAAGCCATCGAAGCGATCCGCAATGCCGCCCAGACCGGGCGTATCGGCGACGGCAAGATCTTCGTCTATTCGGTCGAGCAGGCGATCCGCATTCGCACCGGCGAATTCGGCGACGACGCGCTCTAGCCGTCCAAGCACACCAGCCACACAGCCATTTCTCTCAAGCATCTGAATAATAGGGGAAACCTAATGACTACCGGAGCAGACATTATCCAGCGCATGAAAGACGAGAACATCAAGTATCTCGACGTGCGCTTCACTGACCTGCGCGGCAAGCTGCAGCACGTTACCATGGACGCTTCGGTCGTTGATGCCGACATGTTCGAAGATGGCGTGATGTTCGACGGCTCCTCCATTGCTGGCTGGAAGGCCATCAATGAGTCCGACATGGTGCTGATGCCCGATCCGAACTCGGCCTATATCGACCCGTTCTTCGCGGCCTCGACCCTCGCCATCAACTGCGACATTCTCGAGCCGGCCACCTATCAGCCCTATAACCGTGACCCGCGCTCGATCGCCAAGAAGGCCGAAGCCCTGGTCAAGTCGTCCGGTGTTGGCGACACGGTGGTGTTCGGCCCGGAACCCGAATTCTTCGTCTTTGACGATGTGAAGTACTCGACGTCGACCTACAAGGTCGGTTTCCAGGTCGACGCTTCCGAACTGCCGACCAACAATGACGCCGAATATGAGCATGGCAACAACGGCCATCACATCGGCCTCAAGAAGGGCTACTTCCCGGTTCCGCCGCTGGACAGCGCCCAGGACATGCGCGGCGAGATGCTCGAGGCGATGGGCCAGATGGGCGTCATCATCGAAAAGCACCACCACGAAGTGGCGTCGGCCCAGCACGAGCTCGGCCTCAAGTACAAGCAGATGATCGCGTCGGCTGACGACGTGCTGATCTACAAGTATGCCGTCCAGCAGGTCGCCAATTCCTACGGCAAGACCGCCACCTTCCTGCCGAAGCCGGTCTATGGCGACAATGGCTCGGGCATGCACTGCCACATGTCGATCTGGAAGGACGGCAAGCCGCTGTTCGCCGGCGACCAGTATGCCGGCCTGTCGATGGACTGCCTCTACTACATCGGCGGCGTCATCAAGCATGCCAAGGCGATCAACGCCTTCACCAACCCGACCACCAACTCCTACAAGCGTCTGGTGCCCGGCTTTGAAGCTCCGGTTCTGCTGGCCTACTCGGCCCGTAACCGTTCGGCTTCCTGCCGTATCCCCTTCGGCCAGTCGCCGAAGTCCAAGCGCGTCGAAGTGCGTTTCCCCGATCCGCTGGCCAACCCGTACCTGGCGTACACCGCGCTGCTGATGGCCGGCCTCGACGGCATCAAGAACAAGATCCACCCGGGTGAGCCGATGGACAAGGATCTGTACGAGCTGCCGAAGGACGAACTCAAGGATATCCCGACTGTTTCCGGTTCGCTCCGCGAGGCTCTCGAGAACCTCGACAAGGACCGCGACTTCCTCAAGGTCGGTGGCGTCATGGATGATGATTTCATCAACGCCTATATCGACCTCAAGATGGCGGAAGTTCTCCGTGTCGAAATGACCCCTCATCCGGTCGAATACGAAATGTACTACTCCGCCTGATTGGCGCGAGCGAAACGAGAAAGGGCCCTTAGGGGCCCTTTTGCTTTTTTGGCGCATGGTCTGGCGAGGGGGGCTCGCAGGCTCTATGTGTTGGGCGGAATCACTGTCTGGTTCGGGAGCACGCCATGTCGCAGGCCGATATTCTTCTCAGCCCTCAGGAAATGGCGCAGGCCGATCGCCTTGCCGTGGCCGGCGGGATGCGCTCGTTCCGACTGATGGAAGCGGCCGGCAAGGCCGTGATGGAAGCGATCATCGAGCGCTATTACCAGCGCTCCGTGCTCGTGTTGTGCGGGCTGGGAAACAATGGCGGCGACGGGTTCATCGTGGCGCGGCTGCTGCAGCAGCGGGGCTGGCCGGTGCAGGTGCGCCTCCTTGGCAATCGCGCTGATCTCAAGGGGGATGCGGCGCAGGCGGCTGAGCTCTGGACCGGCCGCTGCGACGAGCCCACGCCCAAGGATATTCGCGACGCTGATCTCGTGGTCGACGCCATGGTAGGGGCCGGGCTCGATCGGGATCTGACGGGCGCCTATGCCGACATGGTCAATGCCGTGAACGACTCGAGCCTGCCGGTGGTCAGTATCGACGTGCCGAGCGGCATCGACGGGGCGACCGGGGCCATTCGGGGTGCGGCGATGATCGCCGACATGACCATCACCTTTTTCCGGCTCAAGCCGGGCCATCTGCTGCTCCCGGGGCGGCAGCATTGCGGCGAGGTGGTCCTGGCCGAGATCGGCATTCCTGAAGCCGTGCTGGACAAGATTGGTGCGCAGGCCTGGCAGAATACGCCGGCGCTGTGGTCGCTTCCGAGTGCCCTTGCCGATGGCCATAAATTCGACCGCGGGCACGTGGCTGTGGTCTCGGGCGGTGTGCTGGAGACCGGGGCGGCGCGGCTCGCAGCCTATGGCGCGTTTCGGGCCGGAGCAGGGCTTGTGTCGCTGGCCGGCGATACCGAGGCGTTACGGGTTCACGCCAACCATGTCACCTCCATCATGCTCAAGCCGGCCGAAGGTGCCGAGGGACTGAGGCAGCTGCTCGAGGACCGGCGGATCAATGCGGTCGTTATCGGCCCAGCGGCGGGTGTGGGCGAAGAAACGCGGGACAAGGTGGAGGCGGTGCTGGCGTCGGGGGCAGCCGTCGTGCTCGATGCTGGCGGCATCACCAGCTTTGCCGAGCACAGCGAAGCGCTGTTTGAGGCTATCCATGCAGCCGATCGCCCGGTGGTGCTGACGCCGCATGATGGCGAATTCCAGAGGCTGTTCGGCGACGTGCCCGGCGGAAAGCTGGAGCGCGCGCGGGCGGCTGCGGCCCATTCCGGAGCGGTCATCCTGCTCAAGGGCAGCGACACGGTGATCGCGGCACCCGATGGCCGCGCGGCGATCAATGCCAATGCGCCGACCTGGCTAGGAACGGCCGGGGCCGGGGATGTGCTGGCCGGGATCGTTGCCGGGCTGATGGGGCAGGGCATGAGCGGTTTCGAGGCCGCGTGCGCCGGGGTCTGGCTGCATGCCGAGGCCGCGAACCGCTTTGGCGGGCCTGGCATGCTGAGCGAAGATCTGCCGCTGCTGCTTCCGGGCGTGCTTGTAGGGCTTTGAGGCGTCCTGAAGGGGAGTGCTGGAGCGGGGCGATTTTTTGGCCGAGAAGGCCATGAGAGCTGCGCTCGAATGGCGGGGTATTTCTTCATTGTAACCCCCACCTCAGCGCCGCTACGGCCTTGCGGCCTAGCTTTGCTATCCTCCCCCTGACAAGGGGGAGGGATGCGCAGGTGCCGATGGATCGTAGATCAGTCCCAGCGGACCATGAGCTTTTCGAGGCCGTGGAAGTGATAGACGTCGCCGTAGCGGGGCTGTTCGGCAAGGCGAAGTTTGGGCAGGCGCCGGAAGAGCGTCGACATGGATTCCTGCAATTCAATGCGCGCGAGCGGCGCGCCGATGCAGAAGTGAATGCCCGCGCCGAAGCTGACATTGGCGCCATCGGTGCGGAAGGGATCAAACGTACCGGCATTGGCAAAGCGCGAGGGGTCGCGGTTGGCGGCGCCAAGCATGAGGCCGATCACGTCACCACGGCGTAACGGGATGCCCTCGTAATCCATGTCGTGCAGGGCATAGCGGGTGAAGAGATGGAGCGGCGCGTCGAAGCGCAGGCATTCTTCCACGGTTGCTTCTGCCTGCTCGGGCGTCGCGAACAGGGTTTTGGGATCAAGCCCGCTTTCGAGGATGGATTTAACGCCGTTGCCCGTGGTGTGCACCGTGGCTTCATGTCCGGCATTGAGCAGGAGGATTGCGGTCGACATCACCTCGTCGTCGGTGAGCTTTTCGCCGCCCTGCTCAGTGGTGAGCATTTGGGTGAGGAGATCCTCGCGCGGGGCCTTGCGACGCTCGGCAATGACAGTGCGCAGATAGTCCATGAACTCGGCTGCGGCCTGGTTGGCGTCGAGCTCGGTCTCGTGGGTGACGCCGAACATGTACATGGTCACCATGCGGTTGGACCAGTTCAGGAGTTGCGGAGCCATCTCTGCCGGCAGGCCGATCATCTCGGCGATGACAATGGCCGGGATGGGGGCCGCAAAAGCCTTGATGAGATCGACGCTCTCCTCGCCCTCAAAGCCGTCGATGATCTCATTGGCCAGCTGATTGATGCGCGGGCGCAATTGCTCGACCTGGCGCGAGACGAAGGCGCGGTTGACCAGCATGCGCAGCCGCGTGTGGGCAGGCGCCTCCAGATTGAGCAGCGAGTATTTTTCCGTCAGGTCGAAGTCGGCAACATGCGGCTTGGGCTCGGGCAGGCCGATTTCCTCGCGACTGGCGATATGCAGGATATCCCGGCCGAAGCGCTTGTCGCGTAACAGGGAGCTGACGGATTTGAAGCCGGCGAAGCACCAGTGGCCGTATTCCTCCCAGAAGAAGGCCGGCTCGCTGGTGTTGCGCTGTTCATAGAAGGGGTAGGGGTTTTGGAAAAACGCAGGGTCCTTGGGGTTGGCACTGGCCCTGCGGTTGGCGGGGACGTCTGTGATAGGCTTGATCTGGATAATGGCGGCCATGATTGTCCGGAGGGCTAAACTGGGTTCATCTTATGCCCTGCCGCAGGGGGTGGAAATAAAACGTGCAGGTACCGGGAAAAAAGTCACAGCAATTAGTCGAGGCGGGGCCGGTGCATTCGTTGGCGAGGTATCCAACAATGGAGATGGGACATGAAATTCCTTTGCCTCTTCTACTTCGCCCCTGATGCTTTCGCCGGTGTCAGTGCCGACGAGATGGCCCGTATCGATGATGCCACGATCGAACATGACCAGAAGCTGCGGGCCGCCGGGCATCTGCTCTATGCGTCGCCGCTTGTGGATGTTTCAGACGAAGTCAGCATCGACCGCCGGCCGGTCCGGATGGCGGAGACCGACGGACCCTATTCGGAAAGCAAGGAAGTGCTGGGCGGGGTCGTGCTGCTCGAAGCCGGCAGCGTTGCGGAGGCGCAGGCGCTCTTTTCTGATGATCCGATCGCAGGATACGCCCGCATTCAAATTCGTGCCCTGCGCGATGATGACCGGCATAGCCAGACCGGAGAAGGGCGGCCGGCGCCGCTGCTCTGAGCGCCGTGGCGTGGGGGACGGGCAGGGCGCTCGTCCCCTTCGGGGCACATTGGCGGCAAAAAGCCTTGGCAAGCGGGCCGCAATGATGTCTTGAAGGCAGTCAAACGCGACTGAGGATTTCTACAATTGAGCGATATCACCGTTTCAGCTGCCATTGAGGCCATCTACGCCTCCATCCGGAACGACAACGAGGAGCTCGACCTGCACATGGCCGCGCTCAAGAGCGCCATGGCCAAGGAGGGCGTGAGCGAGGCGGTGTTCGAGACCAGCAAGCTGGCCCAGCCGAACCGCCAGGGCCGCAAGCTGATGCAGGCCTATTTCAAAAAGAAGGGCATCGCCATCTCGTTTGCCTGATCGGTGGGAGGAAAAGGCGAACGTCGTGTTCACCTTATCTTCAAGGCGGGGGCTTCTTCTATTGAAGCTTGCCCCATTGCCGCCTATCTGTGCCTTTACCGCCCGTTAAGGCGGTTCGCCTGCAATCGGCCTGTCGCGCCGATTCGATTTTCGACACGTCACGCTGCCCTGCCACACTGCGTTCGGGGGCAAAGACGTGGTTCAACCAGTTTAGCTCGCCACCCGTCATGCGACGCGGGAAGGGAGCCAAGGGGCAAAATATGCGGGATCCGCACGATCTTTACATGAATACGCTCGTACCCATGGTGGTCGAGCAGTCGAACCGTGGCGAACGCGCTTTCGATATCTATTCGCGCCTGCTGCGTGAGCGTATCATCTTCGTGACCGGTGTCGTCGAAGACAATATGGCTTCGCTGATCGTGGCGCAGCTGCTGTTCCTCGAATCAGAGAACCCGAAAAAAGAAATCGCCATGTACATCAACTCGCCTGGTGGCGTGGTGACGTCCGGCCTTTCGATCTACGACACGATGCAGTTTATCCGTCCGGCCGTGGCCACCATGGTGATGGGCCAGGCGGCATCGATGGGCTCACTGCTGCTTGCAGCCGGTGAAGCGGGCATGCGCACCTCGCTGCCGAACTCGCGCGTGATGGTTCACCAGCCGTCCGGCGGCTTCCAGGGTCAGGTCACCGACATCCTGATTCATGCTAAGGAAGTCGAGGGTTTGAAGCGCCGTCTTAATCAAATCTATGAGAAGCACACTGGGCGTACATACGAGGAAATCGAGTCCGCTCTCGAGCGTGATCGCTTCCTCAGCCCGGAAGAAGCCAAGACCTTCGGCCTTATCGACAGCGTGTTTGAGAAGCGCGCCGTTCCGGAGACTCCGGTCTGATCTGGTCGTTAATCACGATACCTGTGCGCCGTGGAGTGTGATCCGGGTGCAATTGCATGGAGCCGGAACGGCCTTTAAGGTCGTTTCGGCTTAGACTTTCTTTATGTCTTGGGCGTTACCGTTTTCGATAACGCTTGATTTTGGGGGCCCTTAGCCCCCGGGAGTGACTGGATGTCCAAAGAGACAACAAACGGCGAAACCTCGAAGAACACGCTTTACTGCTCGTTCTGCGGGAAATCCCAGCACGAGGTTCGCAAGCTGATCGCCGGGCCGACCGTGTTCATCTGCGATGAATGCGTCGAGCTGTGCATGGACATCATCCGTGAAGAGAACAAGACCTCCATGGTCAAGTCCTCCGACGGGGTGCCCACCCCAGCTGAAATCTGCAAGGTGCTGGACGATTACGTCATCGGCCAGTTCCGCGCCAAGCGCGTGCTGTCCGTGGCGGTGCACAACCACTACAAGCGCCTGCACCATGCGACCAAGAACCAGGACGTGGAGCTTTCCAAGTCCAACATCCTGCTGATCGGTCCCACCGGTTCGGGCAAGACGCTGCTGGCCCAGACGCTGGCACGCATCCTCGACGTGCCGTTCACCATGGCTGACGCGACCACGCTGACCGAAGCCGGCTATGTCGGCGAGGACGTGGAAAACATCATCCTCA
>JADGNE010000031.1 GCA_015234425.1 Devosia sp. | reverse complement strand
CCCGACAGGAACCGGCATTCCAACAGTGATGTCCACGGTTGCTCGTCCCGGCAATCCATCTCCCCAAAAACGACATCACCCGGACAAGCCGGGTGATGCCGAAATACGAGGACGGGAGCGCGTTCCCTGCACCACACCCGCCCAAAACGCGATCTGTCCCTCCCCCTTTTTCAGGGGGAGGTTAGGTGGGGGTGCTACCCCCGGGCGTAAAACCCCTCAACCCGCCGCACTTCCTCGGCCGAGCCCAAAATCACCGGCACGCGCTGATGAATGCCCGTCGGCGCCACCTCCAGAATGCCCTGCGTCCCCGTGGTCGACGCCCCACCAGCGCCCTCCACCAGCCACGCCATCGGGTTCGCCTCATAGAGCAACCGCAGCCGCCCGCCCTTGCTCACGGTCTCGCTGTCGAGCGGATACATAAAGATCCCGCCGCGCATCAGGATGCGGTGGATGTCGGCCACCATCGAGCCCACCCATCGCATGTTGTAGCGCTTGCCGGCCGGCCCGGTTTCCCCCGCCACGCTCTCGCTGACATAGCCGCGCGTCGCCGCATCCCAGAACCGCTCGCGCGCGGTATTGATAGCAAATTCGCCCGAGGCTTCCGGCACCTTGGCCGCTTCAACCGTCAGCACCCATTCGCCCGCACCGTCGAGCGTAAACACCGCCACCGGCCCGTTGATCCGCAGCACCAGGCTCGTCGCCGGGCCATAGGCGACATAACCCGCAGCAACCTGCGCGGTCCCCTTCTGCAGCATCCCACCCGCTGCCGGCAGCACCGAAAAGATCGTGCCCACAGTGACGTTTACGTCGAGGTTTGAAGACCCATCCAGCGGATCGGTGGCAACGATGAACCGCCCTTGAGTCTCAAACTGAACCGCTTCATCCAGCTCTTCCGAGATCAGAATCGAAACCGCAGTGTTCTCGCCTATGTGCTTGAGAACAATGTCGTTCGAGATGATGTCGAGCGCCTTCTGGTCCTCGCCCTGCACATTGGTCGCCCCGGCCAGCCCGGTCTGCCCGGAAATCGGCGCCTGCCGCAACACCTCGGCGATTTCCGCGCCGGATCGGGCCATGCTGACGAGCACGCTGGCCAGTTCACGGTCATCAGTCTGCGTCTCGAGCCACTGGGCAAGTTTGGTCATAGGGGCAACTCCTCTGCGTCCCCCCAATCTCCCCAACCCGCCCGTTGGCACAAGAAAGACTTTCGGGTGAGGGGAGGGTGACGGCTCATAAATCGAGATTCAGTTGCGCCAGATATCCCCCCACACGCTGAGTTTCTCCCTCCCCTTGATGGGGAGGGCTGGGGTGGGGTGTGCCACGACCCCGATCTTTCAGTCTACCGCCGAAGCCCCCGCTCACGCCTCCAGCGCCAGATCCGCCAGCAACCCCGCCGCCACGCTCAGCCGCGACACACTCGCCGAACCCTCCGTCAGCTCCGTCACCGCGCTCATCGTCCGCGCGATCGCTGCCTCATGCGCGCCGCGCCAGGTCTCCAGCCCGCCAGCGGCGAGCACATCCGACGTGAGGTCCCGCTGTGCCCGGTTGAGATTGGCCAGCGCCCGGTCGAGCGCCATGCGCTCATAGCGGTCTGCCAGCACCATGCCGCGACCGGCCTCTGCCATGCCGAAAATGTCGAAGAGCCCCGCGACTCCAAAATAGGCATTGGCCGCGGTCTCGACCGCCACGCCCGCCCGTTCCGCCACCAGCACGATGTCACTGCCATTGCCGATCACCGGTAGCTCGGCAATGCGGAGCGCCAGATCCTCGGGGACCCCGTGCCCGACCATGCCCCTTGCCCGTGCCGCGATGGCTTCGGCAACGTCTGGCCCTGTCATCGCCTCTCGGGCCGCCCGCAACTGGGCCACGCCCGCTTGATGCCGCTCCACCAGCCCGGCGATCCCCGCGCCGACATTGCCATTGCGCAGGAACCAGAGCGTTTCTCGCCGCATGAGCGCGGCAATCTGGGCGTAAAGCGCCAGCTGCACCGCGCCCGGCACCACGCCATCGAGCGCATCGACAGCCGTATTCAGCGCCGTCAGCCCATAGATATCGCGCACCGCCGCATAGGCCAGCGCCACTTCGCCGGCGCTGGCGCTCGTCGCCGCCGTCAGTTCGGTCACAAATGCCGGCCCGCCCCGATTGATCATCGCATTGGTGAGCACGGTCGCAATCACCTCGCGTTTCAGCCGGTGCCCATTCACCGCCTCGGAATAGGTGGCGTTCAGCGTCTGGGGGAAATACCGATAGAGCTCCCCGGCCAGATAGGGCTCGTCGATGGCGCTGCTGGCGAGGAGATCATCGAACAGCGTCAGCTTGGCATAGGCCAGGATCACCGCCAGTTCGGGCCGCACCAGCCCCTTGCCCTCCGCTGCCCGCGCATCGAGCGTGGCGTCGCTGGGAAGGAATTCCACCGCCCGGTCGAGCAGGCCGCGCGCTTCCAACGTCTCGATCAGCGCCCTGTGGCTGGGCAAGTCGCCAGCTCCTGCAAGTTCGGCCAGCGACAGGGCCAGCGTCTGCAGATAATTGTTCCGGAGGCACAGCGCCGCCACTTCGTCGGTCATGCGGGCCAGGAATGCTCGCCGCGCCTCACCATCCAGCGCTCCAGACGCCACCACCGGTGCCAGCGCGATCTTGATATTGACCTCAAGGTCCGAGGAATTCACCCCGGCCGAATTGTCGATGGCGTCGGTGTCGATCCGCCCACCCTTCTGGGCGAACGCAATGCGCCCCTTCTGCGTCACGCCAAGATTGGCGCCTTCGCCCACCACCTTGGCGCGCACCTCGGCGCCGGTGACGCGGATGGCATCATTGGCGCGGTCGCCAACACTGGCATTGTCCTCGTCGGTGCCGCGGATATAGGTGCCGATCCCGCCGAACCAGAGAAGGTCCACCGGCGCCATCAATATCGCCCGCATCACCTCCGCGGGCGTCGCGTGATCCGCCTCCAATCCCAGCAGCGCCTTCATCTCGGCGCTGAGCGGAATGGACTTCAAACTCCGCGAAAACACCCCGCCACCCCTCGAGATCAGCGCGGTCTCATAATCCTGCCAGCTCGAACGGGGCAGGGCGAAGAGCCGCTGCCGCTCGGCAAAGCTGCTGGCCGGGTCCGGATCGGGATCAATAAAGATATCGCGGTGGTCAAACGCCGCCTGCAAACGGATCTGCTGGCTGAGCAACATGCCATTGCCGAACACGTCCCCGCTCATGTCGCCCACACCGGCCACGGTAAAGGGCTCGCGCTGGATATCCCGGTTCCTCTCGCGGAAATGGCGCTTCACCGCCTCCCAGCCGCCGCGCGCGGTAATCCCCATGCCCTTGTGGTCATAACCGGCCGACCCGCCCGAGGCGAAGGCATCGCCCAGCCAGAAGCCGCGCTCCAGCGCGATCGAATTCGCCAGATCGGAAAAGCTCGCCGTGCCCTTGTCCGCCGCCACCACGAGATAAGGATCATCCCCATCGCGCCGCACCACATTTTGGGGCGGCTCCACGGCACCGTCGACAAGATTATCGGTCACATCCAGCAGCGAGCCGATGAAGATCCGATAGCTCTCCGTCCCCTCGGCCATAAAGGCCTCTCGCGCCATCCCCGGCACCAGTCGCTTGGGCACGAACCCGCCCTTGGCACCCACTGGAACAATCACGGCATTCTTCACCTGCTGAGCCTTCACCAGCCCCAGCACTTCGGTGCGGAAATCCTCCGGCCGATCCGACCAGCGCAGACCCCCGCGCGCAATCGCGCCAAAGCGCAAATGCACGCCCTCGACGCGCGGCGAATAGACCGAAATCTCGCGATAGGGCCGAGGCGCGGCCATGCCTTCCACCTTGCCGCTGTCGAACTTCAGCGCCAGCGCCGGCCGGCGATTGCCGCTCTCGTCGCGCTGGAAGGCATTGGTGCGCAGCACCGCTTCGATGAGGTTCTGGAACCGCCTTATGATCGTGTCTTCATCCAGCGACGAGATCGTCTCGAGCTGCGCCGCTATTTCCGCCCGCGCCGCATCCGCCGCCGCCTCCCGATCCGTCACCGCAGGATCGTGCAGCGCGTTGAACAGCGCCACCAACGCCCGGGCCGACGCGGCCTGGGTCACCATCACCTGGGCGATATAGCGCTGCGAATAGGAGGTCCCCACCTGCCGCAGATAGCGCGACAGCGCCCGCAGCAGCGCCGCGTCGGTCCAGCTGAGCCCCGCCTGGGTGACGAGACTATTGAGCTGGTCGCTCTCGGCCGCCCCGGTCCACACCGCCATCAGCCCGCTCTCGATGGCGTTGGCCCGCGCCGCCACATCGAGCGCCGCGCCATTGGCCGGCTCCAGCACCATGTCATGCAGATACCGCTCCACCCCGTCGCGCGGCACCAGCGTATAGGTGCGCTCGTCGATTACCCGGAACCCAAAGTGCTCCAGCATCGGCACGCGCTCGCTGAGCGCAATGGCCCCGCCGGCCTTGTAGAACTTGATCGCCAGCGCCCCTTCGGACGCCTCCCGCTGCTGCAGGCGAATGGCGATCCCGCCGCTCTCGCCCAGACCCTGGAAGACCGAAATATCCTCCAGCGCCTCGCCAACGCTTTTTCGCGATTGATAGGCCTGCGAAAACGCCCCGCGATAATCGCTGATTGCACCCGGGTCCGGCGCCTCGGCCACCAGCAAATCCGAAAAGTCCCGCGTCAACGCCTCGATCCGCGCCTCAAGCTCTGCCCGCGACGGGTTCGGCGTCTTGCCGTGAATGCGCCCGATGATGACATGGAGGCGCACCAGCTCCCCTTCGGGGAAATTCGGGTAATAGGCCGAAACCCGGCCCTCGTAGATCTGCGCAAGGGTCCGCGTGATCCGCGAGCGCACGGCGCTGTCATAGCGGTCGCGCGGCACGAAAACGAGCACCGAGACGAAATTGTCAAACCGGTCGATGCGCGGCAGAACCCGCACCTTGGGCCGGTCATAAAGCGCCGCGATCGCCTCGGCGAATTCTGCCAGCTGCTCCACTTCGATCTGGAACAGCTCGTCGCGCGGATAGCTGTCGAGCGCGCTCAGCAGTGTCCGCCCCGCATGGCTGCGCGGATCGAGCCCCGACTTGCGCATCACCTCGGCAATCTTGCGCCGGATCAGCGGCACATCGGTATGCGGTGTTGCCAGCGCCTGGGCGGTAAACAGCCCCACAACGCGCAATTCCCCGACCACTTGCCCGTCGGCGCCATAGCGCTTGATCCCGAGATAATCCATGTGCACTCGCCGATGCACGCGGCTGCGCACATTGGCCTTGGTGACCAGCAGCGGCTCGGCCGTCTTGAGGAAATCCACCAGCTGCGGCGTGCTGTCGACATAGCTGTCCTCCAGCCGCAGGACCTTCAGCTCCGGATCGCGCAAAATCCCCAGCGCCGTCTCGGGCCGCGGCACCAGGCTCTCGCCGTCCAGCCGGAACTCGCACGCCCCCAGGAACGTAAAATTATGCTCGGTCAGCCATTCGAGATAGCGCAGGGACTCGTCGCGCACATCGGCGCGCAGGCCTCCGAGCCCACCCATCGCCCCGCGCACCGCCTCCAGCATGGGGCGCCAGTCATTGACGGCCCGCGCCACATCGCGCAGCGCAAGGGCGATTTCGCCCCGCAGCGCCTCGGCATCGGCCACCGGATCGCTGTGGATATGCAGAACGCTCAGCGCAGCCCCGCCATTGTCGTTCACCCCGTCGCTGCCCAGATGCACCACAGGATGGGCGAGCAGCCGGATGGCGCCACCCATGGCCCGCAGGGCGGCCAGCACGCTGTCGACGATGAACGGCATGTCGGGAGAAATCACGTCGAGCACCAGCGGCGCCCCGGGATCGGCCGGAGGCGTGGCGAAAATCCGCGTCTCCTCTGGGCCCCCTTTGATCAACCGCTCATGGCTGCGGCGCAACACCTCGAGAAAGTGGCTCGGTTCCTGCCGCGCCAAGTCATCGGGGTCGGTGGCGCGCAGTGCTGCCTCGAGAAAGCGCGCAAGGCTCTCGTCTTCCCCTGCAAGCCGTTTCCCGGCCTCGACGAATTCCCGCAGCCGCATGTCCGCCATGCTTATCCCCCTCCAGTTCCGTCCCCTAGCTTAGCAGGCCAAACAGTCCTGTCTCCCCTCCTGACAAGCCTGTGCTTCCGGGCCTAATTTGAGCACGCCATTTCATAATATCGTCACAATCAGGCAAAGCTTTTCGCATCACCCCGCCTCAGCCGCGCGTTTACCTCTTGTTAAACTCGATTGATCTGGTAGTCTTTCGATAGATCAATCTCCGGGGTTCCCGATGTCGAAGATCTATCTGATGGTTTCCTATGCGGCTCTGGCCGCCGCCCTCATTCTGGGCTTCGTGGTCACCGCCCATGCCGGGCCTCTTTTCTAGTCCCTGATCTCGCCTGCCCATAGCAAAGCAGTTCCGTGCACAGGCTAATGCCCCGCATGGAAAGCGTCTGTCTCTGTCGAAAATTCGGCTGGGCCGCGCCTAGTGCACGCTGGCGGGTGTTATGGGCGTGCCGGGACCGCCGCCGATCTTGGGGCCCACCCAGAACACCACATACAGCAGCTCGTGCCCTTCGGCATCGGTGATCTCGATACTGCGCGGCATGCCGGTTTCCCCGCCTTCGCCCGCCAGCTTGTCCATGATCGCCTTGCCAATCTCGGCAGCATTGTGCTCGGCCGCTTCCAGATCCGGATGCTCGCTGCCCGCCTCGTCGCGGATCAGCTCATCATCGGTACGGTAGTGAAAGAAAAAGCGCGGCACCTTCGCCTCCTGGTCACTCTGGAAACGGGCCCCGCGGCCAGGGGTTGCACCATTGCCCGGTGTGACAATCATTGCGGCATTCCTCTGGCAGCTTGGCCGGTTTTCCGTCGCGCCGCCAGAGCCTTATTTGTCCTCGTGGGCGCTCAGCCCATGATAGCCATGCCGCTGCCAGATGAGCGGCATCCGGTCGGTACTGGTCTCCGCTTCGACAATGGCGCCGGCAAACAGCACATGCGTTCCCGTTTCCATGGACCCGATCACGTCGCATTCGAGCGTCGTCACCGCGTCGAGCAGTTTGGGGTGGCCCGAGGGCCATTTGCCCCAGCGTCCAAGGCCAAATCTGTGCTCGGCTTCCAGCTTGCCGGCAAAGGCGTCGGCAATCTCTGTCTGCTCTGTCGCCAGCATCGCCAGCGAGAACCCACCGGTCTTGGCGATCAGATCGGCAAGCCGGCTGACGATGTCGATGGAGATCAGCAGGGCAGGCGGCGTCGCTGACAGCGACAGCACCGAGGTCACGGTCCGCCCCACCATTTCGTCGCCACGCTTGGCCGAAACCACGCAGACGGTCGACGCCATGCCCGCCATCACGGCGCGGAACTCGCTCCTTCCCACCGGTGGCCGGCGGCTGGGGCGCAGGGCCATGGTGTCGGGAAGGTCGAAATCAGCCATTGTCATACTCGAGACCTCATGCCCGTCATGTCGGGACATCAACGGTCAAAATCAATCACCCAGCATCGCCCGGAAGCGCCGCCGAATGCAATGCTCGGGGCGCCCGATCCTGGGGATCGGGCGCGGTGGAGCGACTTAGCCCAGATTGGCTTCGGCAAACTCATAGTTCGCCAGCTTGTCGAGGAAGTTGCTCACATAGTCGGGGCGACGATTACGGAAATCGACGTAATAGCTGTGTTCCCACACGTCGAGCCCGAGCAGCGCCTTGCCTTCGCCTGACGCCAGCGGGTTGGAGCCATTGGCGGTCTTTGAGGTCTTGAGCTTGCCGTCCTCGCCCAGCACCAACCAGGCCCAGCCCGACCCGAACTGGGTGGTGGCGGCAGTCTTGAAGCTTTCCTTGAAGGCGTCGACCGAGCCGAAATCTTCCACGATCTTGGCTTCGAGCTTGCCCGGCAGCTTGCCACCGGTCGGCGACAGCGCATTCCAGAAATGGATGTGGTTCCAGTGCTGGCCGGCATTGTTGAACACCGGGGCCATGTCGGCCTTGTCCTTGGCGAACAGCACGATCTCCTCAAGCGACTTGCCGGCGAGCTCGGGGTATTTTTCGACAAAGCCGTTCAGCGCCGTCACATAGGCCTGGTGATGCTTGCCATGGTGCAGCTCAAGCGTCTCCTGGCTCATCCCGGCGTCGGCCAGAGCAGATACGGAATAGGGCAGGGCGGGTAGCGTAAAGCTCATCTCAATAACCTTTCGCAGTGCGCCGGCTTGCCTTGCGGCGCAGTCCGGTCTAATTTCCAAGTACTGACTTTGAAAACCCTTAGCGCCATTTAGTCAAGGTCCATCTTGGAAAACGCACTGCCCCAATCCCAGTCCTGGTCGCCGCGCAGCCCGGCCGAGCGCATTCTCATGCTGCTCAAGATGCATGGCGCCCTGTCGTCGGCCGCGCTGGGGAAAATGTTGGGCACCACCGGAGAAGCCGCCCGTCAGCAAGTGCTGCGGCTCGCCGAGGAGGGGCTTGTCGAGGCACGCAGCCTCTCTGCCGGTGTCGGTCGCCCGACCCAGCAATGGAGCCTCACGCCCGCCGCCCAGTCGCGTTTTCCTGATACCCATGCGGCGCTGACCGTGCAATTGCTCGACATTGTGCGCGCCCAGCTCGGCGAAGCGGCCCTTGATACCATCATCTCCGCGCGCGAATCCGACACCCGCAGCGCCTATGAGCAGGCGGTTTCCACCGCCACCGATCTCAAGGCGGGCGTCGCCGCGCTGGCTGATCTGCGCAGCCGCGAAGGCTATATGGCCGAGTGGTCCGAGCAGCCCGACGGCTCGCTGCTGCTCATCGAAAACCATTGCCCCATCTGCGCTGCCGCCACCGCCTGCCAGGGTTTTTGCCGCGCCGAGCTTGACGTGTTTCGGTCGGTCATTGGCCCCGGTGCCACGGTCGAGCGCAGCGAGCACATCGTCAGCGGTGGCCGGCGCTGCACTTACACCATCACCGAAGAGCCAGCGTCATGAGCGTCCCCGATCGTCCCCCGATAGGCACGCGTCTTACCCGCATCGGCTGGGAAACGCCTGAAGGCCTCGACCAGCCCATGGTCCGCGCCGTCGTTGAAGCCTTTTATGGTCGCGCCCGCCACGACCCCCTGATCGGCCCGGTGTTTAACAGCAAAATTCCGGCCGACCACTGGCCGGCGCACATCGATCTCATCACCGAATTCTGGAATTCCATGCTGCTCGGCACCGGCACCTATAATGGCCGCCCCATGCCCAAGCATCTGGCCATCCCCGAGCTGGACGACGCCCATTTCATGCGCTGGCTGCGCCTCTTCCGCGAGACCGCCGAAGAACTCTGCCCGCCTGACATCGCCGCGCTCTTCGTCGAACGCTCCGAGCGCATCGGCAATTCCTTCCGCATGAACATTTCCATGCGCCGGGGCGATGACATCACAACGATGGGCCCGCTCAAGCGCGAGCCCAGTCCCGGTTGGACGCCGACTGAGAGTTAGCCACCCGCCAGAACCGGCTGCCCCAAGGGGATATTCCGGTCGCATTTGAGCACGCCGTCCTCGACCCAAAGCCGCGCCTGATGCACGGCGGTGGCACGCGAGCGCGCATCCGGCGGCCCGGCCGATGGGTTCTTGGTCTCGTCCCATTCGGCATGGGTGAAATAATACATCACCGCACTCTCGCCAGTGACCACCACGTCGGCATGCCGCGCAAACTTCTGGTCCAGCGGGTCCTCGCCCGGCTCCCCGGCGATAGTCCCCTGCCGCGTCCATTTGAGCGTATCGTCCGACCGGTAGACCGCCTGGCCCCGCCATTCATCCGTAATCAGCCAATAGAACCCGCCCATTTCGAAGACGTTCGGCCCTTCATGCGGCGGCGCCTCAGGCGATCCCGGCAGCACTTCGCCTTCCAGCGTCCAGTCCATCATATTCGGGCTGGTGGCGCTCCAGGTGCTCGAACCCTGGCCCTCGTCCTTATACCACATCCGCCAGATCCCCTCCGGCGAGCGGAACACACAGGCGTCGATGCAGTTCGAGCTCGAAAGCTTGAGCGGTCCCACCCGCTCCCAGTTTTCGAGATCATCGCTGACGAAATGGGTGATGGTGCGCGGCACCTTCCAATGGGTCGGCACCCCTTTGATATAGCTGAGGAACATGTGATAGCGCCCCTCGGCGAAGATCACCTCCGGCGCCCAATGCGTATTGAGCCCGTCATCCCCCGGCGCATCGAGCCCCTTCACCGTGCCCTTGTAGGTCCAGCTCACTCCGTCATCGGTCGAAACCGCGACCCCGATCGGCGAACCATGGATCCACGAAAACCCGTCGCCCCCGGCATTGGCCCGGCGATTGGTATAAAACATCCACCATTCGTTGGTGCCTTCCCGACGGATCACCGTCGGATCCGCCGCCCCATCCTGAATCGGATCCCGATATACCGGCGCACTCATTCTTTTGGTCCCTCATACTCACCGCAGCCCCGATCCATTCCTCCCTTCTAGCAAGGGGGAGGCTAGGAGGGGGTTCTGTCGGTAAAACCACCGGCCGCTCCCCAACCTCGATCCGTCCCTCCCCCTGGCAGGGGGAGGTTAGGTGGGGGTCTTGTCTCAAGCCGCCTCGTAAACCCGAACCGCGCGCCCATCCGCCCGCGTCACCAGCTTGCCCGGTCGCGCCACCAGCTCAGTCGCCAGCCGCACCATTTCCGGGTCGGTAATAAGCTTGCCGTCGCCGGCATCATCCGTCGACAGAACCGACGCCTTCAGCAGCCGCGAATACGGATGTTCCGGATTGTCCAGCACGGTCCGCGCATCACCCATTTCCACGATCCGCCCGCGCTGCATGATGATCAGCCGGTTGGAAATGTAGTAGGCCGTCGCCAGGTCGTGGGTGATGTAGATCACCGAGACTTTCAGATCGTCGCGCAGGCTTTTGAGCAGATTGACGATGCTCATGCGCAGCGAGGCGTCGACCATGGACACCGGCTCGTCGGCAATCAGCAGCGGTGGATTGGGGATCAGCGCCCGCGCAATTGCCGCGCGCTGCAGCTGCCCGCCGCTCATCTCATGCGGAAAGCGTCCGCGCACCTCGACAAGGCTCAGCCCCACCTTCTGCAGCGCCTCGTCCATCGCCCGGTCGATGACAGCCTTGTCGGTGGTCTTGAGAAACTGCCGCGCCGTGCTCTCGAGATAGCGCTCGATCTTTTTCAGCGGATTGAACGCTTCAAACGGGTTCTGGAACACCGGCTGCACATGGCTCATGAATTCGTGCCGCTTGTCCTTGCCGGCGTGACGATCGACCTTTTCCCCGCGGAACAGGATTTCGCCTTCCGTGACGTCCTCGAGCCCCAGGATCATGCGCGCCAGCGTCGTCTTGCCCGAGCCACTCTCGCCGATAATGGTGAAAATCTCGGGATTTTCCGAAGACAGCGAAAAACTTGCATCCTGCACTGCCGGCACGATCTTGCGGCCGAACAGCCCGCCCATCGTAAAGCTCTTGGATACGCCGCGCACATCGAGAAGCGTTGTCATGCCATTACTCCATGCGGTGCTGCAGCCTTGACCAGTGGCTCCACGTCGCGCCAGCGCCAGCAGGCGGTGCGATGCTCCGGCCCCACCGTTTCCATGGGCGGCACTTCCTTCTTGCACTTGTCGATGGCCAGCGGGCAGCGCGGATGAAACCGGCATCCGGCCGGCGGATCGGAAAGGTTCGGCGGCCGTCCTTCAAGGGCAGGGCGCTGCGTCGTGTCACCAATGCGCGGCAGGCTTGCCACGAGATGGGCGGTATAGGGATGCTTTGGCGCAAAGAACATCTCGCGCGTCGGCCCTTCCTCGACCAGCCGCCCGGCATAGATGATGCCCACGCGGTCGGCGACATTGGCATGCACGCTCATGTCGTGGGTGACGAAGATCACCGAGGCGCCCATTTCTTTCTGGATGTCGCGGATGAGGTTGAGCACCTCCTTCTGCACCACCACGTCGAGCGCCGTCGTCGGCTCGTCGGCAATGATGAATTCGGGATGGCACACTGTCGCCAGCCCGATGGTCACGCGCTGCCGCATGCCGCCCGAAAGCTCATGCGGATAGGCCCTTAGCACTTCCGGCGGCAGTTTCAGCCGCGCCAGATGCGCGATCACCCGGTCTTCGAACGCCTTGCCCGACAGCCCCAGCGGCTTGGCCGCAAAATCATGGAACGTCTTGCCGATGCGCCGCACCGGATTGAGCACGCTCATCGACCCCTGCATGATGTAGGAGAGGTGGCTCCAGCGGATGGCTTCGATTTCTTTGTCGGTGGCCGTGGCGATATCGACCTTGCGGTCCTTGAACTGGTACTTCACCGACCCGTCAACAATGCGCAGCGGTGGCCGCATCGCCGCCGCCAGCACCTTGATGAAACTGGTCTTGCCCGACGAGCTTTCCCCGGCAATGCCATAGACCTCGTTGCGCTTGATGGTCATGGTGATGTCGTCGACGGCCCGCACTTCGCGGTTCACGCCGAAATAGCTCATCTGGTAATAGGCCTTGAGCCCTTCGACCGTCAGCAGGTCGTTCGATGTGTCTCGGGTCATGGCTTAGGCTCCCATGCGGCGCAGGCGGCTGCGCGGGTCGATATATTCGTTCATGCTGACGGCCAGCAGGAACAGTCCCAGGAACGTCATGACGATCAAAACCACCGGAATGACGATCCACCACCACACGCCCACCACCATGGCCGAGTGCGAATTGGCCCAGTAGAGCACCGTGCCGATGGTCGGGTTGTTCAGATTGGTGAAGCCCAGCACCGCCAGCGTCACCTCGAGCCCGATCGACCACAGCATGTTGTTCATGAAGGTCGCGAACACGATCGGCATCACATAGGGCAGGTGCTCCTCGAGCAGCACTTTTCGCGTCGACATGCCCGAGAACACCGCATGCCGGGTGAACTCGCGATGCTTGAGCCCCACCGCCACCGAGCGGATGAGACGCGCGTCGAACGGCCAGCCGAAGCACGCCATGATCAGCGCCAGGGTGAAGCTGTCCATATTGTTGCGCAGCACGAAGTAGAACAGCACGAGGATCGGGAAAATCGGCACGGCAACGAAAATATCGTTGATGAACATCAGCACCCGGTCAACCCAGCCGCCGATATAGCCTGAGGCCAAGCCCACCGCGATCGAGATGATACGGCTCAGCACTGCCACGGTAATGCCGAAGATCAAGCTGTTCCGGAACGCGGCGGACAGCTGCCAGAACAGGTCCTGCCCGCGCGAATTGGTGCCGAACCAGTATTCCGCCGATGGCGGCTGGTCGGGCATCGACATGTAGATCAGCGTCGGATCGACCGGCGAAATGAAGCTGAGCGCCGCAAACACCACGACGATGGTGACCAGCACCATGCCGATGGCAAATTCGAGATTGTAGCGGATAAGGTCGCGAAAGACGGAAAACATGGCCTACTCCGCACGCACACGAGGATCGAGAAGCGGATGGATGAGGTCCACGATGAAGATCGCGCCAGCAACCGCCGTAATGGAGACGGTTGAAACCGCCAGCACGAGCGAATAGTCGCCCCAGTTCACCGCATCGACGAGAAGCGAGCCGATACCGGGATAGTTGAACACCTGCTCGGTGATGATGGTGCCGGAAAACACCCCGCCCAGCGCCATGGCCAGCGCCGTAAGCTGCGGCACCATGGCGTTGCGGATGACGTAACCGCCGACGATGGTCTCGCGCTTGACGCCGGCCAGTTCGGCATAGGTCACATAGTCATCATTGACCACATTGCTGACCAGCGCCCGCATGCCCAGAAACCAGCCGCCGAAGCCGACCAGCACCAGCGATGTCGCCGGCAGGATCGAGTGCTGCAGCACAGAGCTGATGAAGGGCCAGCTGAACCCGGGCCGCACATCCATGGCAAAACCGCCATTGATCGGCAGGATGGGCAGGAAATATCCGAAGATGATGAGGAGGATGAAGGCCACCACATAATAGGGCACCGGCTGGATGCCCATGGAGATGAGGCCAAACGCCTTGAGGAACTTGTTGTCCGGGTTATAGCCGGCGAGCGCGCCCATCAGATTGCCGACGATGAAGGTGATCAGCGTCGAGGTCGTCAGCAGGCCCAGCGTCCAGGGCATGGCCCGGCCCACCAGTTCCATGGCCGGGGTCGGGAAGGCCAGCAGCGAGGGGCCAAGGTCGCCGCGCACGAGGCGCAGCCAGAAATTGATATATTGCTGCAGGATGGGTTCGTTGGTGCCGTACATTTCGGTCAGCGCCACGCGTGTCGCCTCGATTGCCTCGGGCGGCAGGTTCGAGCGCCCGGACAGCCGGCCCAGCACCTGTTCCACCGGATCGATCGGCGACAGATGGGTGACGAGGAATGTTGCGGATATCCCGCAAAAGATAACGGCAAGCAGTTGTAGTAAACGCTTGCTCACGAACCACAGATAACCCTGCATCAGAGCTCCTTGCGCGTGTCACTCTCGGTGAGGTCCGGCGAGAGAATGAACCGGTCAGGTTGAGCTTTGGGGGAGTGCGAATTCCCGCTCGAACCTGTGCCTGCATCCGCCGAGGAGGAGCGTGAGCTCCGCACGCGACTGTGGCGGGAGCAGGCTTTGAGAGGCGCCACCACCCGGCGGCCCGGCCCGTAGGCCGGACCGCCAGGCGGGGAGGGATCAGCTCTCGACTGGCGTGATCTGGGTGAAGATGTACCGGCCGTTCGACCAGTTCGTCACCGGGTTCGCATACGGGTTGTCCGCGTTCGGCCAACCGGTCCAGTAGCGGTTAGACTGCACCGAGAACACGTTGTAGGCCATGATCGGAATGTTCGGCATTTCTTCGAGGTGAAGCTTGACGAACTCATGACCGTATTCGATGCCGGCGGGATCGTTGAAGTCGCTGGCGCGAACCTTCTCGATGATCTCGTCAAGCCGCGGATCTTCCCAGCGCATCCAGTTGCGGTCCGGCTGGCTTTCGCCAAGCGGGCGGACATACTCGGAGTGATAGCTGTCGAGGAAGAAGCTGAGGTCGGGGTGACCGCCCCAGGATTCCACGGCCCAGGAGATGTTGACGTCGTAATTGCCGACGCGCTGACGATCCCAGGTATCCGAGGCTGCTTCCAGTTCCGCACCAATGCCGTTCTGTGCCCACTGCTGGGCAATGATCGAGCCGAGGCGGTTGACCACGCCATCGGTCGGCACCATCACGCTGAAGCGGAAGGGCTGGCCGTCGGGCATCATCCACTGGTTGCCATTCTTGGTGAAGCCGGCCGAAATCAGCAGTTCTTCTGCTGCCTGGGAATCCTGGCGCCACCAGCCATAGCCGAAAGCGTTGCGGATTGCGGCTTCGTCGGTCGGCGCGTCGGGGAACTGACCACGCACCATGTCGGCGATCTGCAGGCCCACATTCGGATCGTATGGCTTGATCTTGCGGCTGCCGGTGTCGATCTCGTAGTCGATGAGGAAGTCCTGCAGCGGGCCGTGATAGTCGCGCGGATGGGTGCCGGTCGGCGGAACCGAAATTGCCGATAGGGTCGCCGCACCACGGTAGGAAGCCATCGACATGGCGCGTGCATCGAGCATGAGCGCCAGCGCCCAGCGGACGCGTTTGTCGGTGAACAGATCCTTCTTGAGGTTGAAGATCGCCATGACGAGGGTCGGATCGGGGTGGGCATAGGGGAAGCCCGGGAACCAGCCCTGAATCTGCGGGTCCTGCTGCAGGATCGAGAATGTCGCTTCCGGCGACAGATCGTGCACCATGTCCAGATTGCCGTTGCGCATTTCGATGAGGCGCGCGTCGGGCGAGATGTTGTTGCGATAGATGATGAACTTGGGCTTGGGCTCTGCGATCATGCCCATGGCGGTGCGCTGCCAGTCTTCGCGGCGCTGCCAGATGAACCAGGTGCCGTTCGGATCATAGGAGTGCAGCGTATAGGGCCCGAGGCTCACCGGAGGATCATTGGTGAAGCTGAGGATGTCATCCACGCCTTCGAACTGGGCCTTGGACATGATCCAGGCGCCGCCCCAACGGATCGAGAACAGCGTGTGGAAGCGGGAGTTCGAACCCTTGAGCTTGAAGTGGACGGTGTAGGGGTCGACGGCTTCAACGCTCTCGACCTGGGCATTATAGGCGCCATTCTGGGCAAGGCCCGGCGTCGCCTTGTGCTTTTCGACCGTGAACACGACGTCGTCGGCGGTGAACTCGTTGCCGTCGCTCCAGTAGATGCCCTTCTTGAGCTTCACGGTCATTTCCGTGAAGTCGTCATTATACTGCCAGAGATCGTCGGCGAGCGAGTTGTAGATGGCGTTTTCGCTGGCGCCCGGGATGCCCGCATCGGGATCGACGAACCAGAACGTGTCGGTTGTCAGCTGGTGCAGGCCGTTGGACAGGCCTGCGCCCGAGCCGATAACCCAGTTGTTGAACCATGCCGGATTACGGATAACCCCTTCAGGGTTATGGATGATCAGGGTTTCCTTGCGCGGAAATTGAGCGAGATCGGGGGCCGAACCTGCGTCTTGGGCGAAGACCATGCCATTGCCTGCGGCAAGGATGGCGCCGATCGCGGTCGACCCGATGAGAAAACTGCGTCTATCCATTAATTATATCCTCCCATGGCGAAGAGCCTCCCGCACTTCGCTTCTAGACACCTCACGGCGCCCATAAGTAATACTTAGCGGCACCGCATTCGTTGTCAATGCACATCGTGATGTAAATCGGAAAGCATGATATAGAATGCGTAGGGGCGCGCCGTTGCCGGCACGCCCCCATTTTCGCGGTTTCGCGATCTCAATGCTAACAGTCTGCTAACCAACTCGGCCCACATGCGAATGCCTGCGCACGCGCTCCTGTAAGCCGCCGAAACTGTCTCGCCCCCTATCACGGGGAGCCACCGAACCAGTCCCTCCCCCTATCAGGGGGAGGCTAGGAGGGGGTGTCCCCCAAGGGTGCAGATTAAACCTTCACCCGCACCATCTGGTAGGAGTAGGGCGGCAGGGTCACGCTGAGTTTATCGCCGCCGATCTTGGCGCCGTCACCCTTGCGCGGCTTGACCTCGTCCTGGTTCTTGGCCGTGTTGGCGGCCTTGAGGTCGGGGTGGGTCATGACCTGGTGGTCGATGATCGACCCCGTGCCAAAGCCCTGCAGGCTCACTTCGGTCTCAAGGCTGTCGGTGGTGTGCCGGTTGACGAGGAAGAAGGTCAGCGTGCCCTCTTCTTCATTGTGCACGCCCGACACGTCGACGAACGGGGTGTCCTTGGCGTGGGTGGTCTCGTAGCCCGGCGAATTGGTCACCAGCTGCAGCGCGGTGCCGCGGCCGTAAACCGACGCGAAGTAGTAGGGGTAGTAGATGGTCTGGGCCCAGGCCGGGCCGCCCTTTTCGGTCATGATCGGAGCGATCACGTTCACCAGCTGGGCGATACAGGCGATCTTCACCACATCCGAGCGTCGGATGAAGGTGTTGAGGATCAGCCCCACCATCAGCACGTCTTCGAAATTGTAGATGTCCTCAAGCAGGCCCGGCGCATGCGGCCAGCCGCTGCCACCATCCAGGATCTCGCGATCCTTCTTGTTGGAATGGTACCAGACGTTCCATTCGTCGAAGGAGATATAGACGTCCTTCTTGGAGCGCTTCTTGTGCTTTACCTGCCGGATCGTCGAGGCAACGGTCTCGATATACCGGTCCAGCTTGTGGCTGAGGCCGAGATAGTTCGGCGTGTCGTCGTCCCGATTGGCGAAGTACATGTGCAGGCTGATATGATCGACGTGATCATATGTGTGCTCCAGTACGATGCGCTCCCAGTCCGGGAAGCTCGGCATTTCCGAATGCGACGAACCGCAGACGATCAGCTCGAGGTTCTTGTCGAACATGCGCATGGCGCGCGCCGTGTTGGCGGCGAGCTTGCCATATTCATCGGCGTCCTTGTGGCCGACCTGCCAGGGGCCGTCCATCTCGTTGCCGAGGCACCACATCTTGACGTTCCACGGTTCCTTGCGGCCGTTCTTGATGCGCAGATCGCTCCAGTAGGAGCCGCCCGGATGGTTCACATATTCAAGGAAATTGCGCGCATCATCGACGCCGCGCGAGCCGAGATTGACGGCCAGCATCATCTCGGTGCCGACGGTGGTGCACCAGTCGGCGAATTCGTGGATGCCGACGGCATTGCTTTCCGACGTGTGCCAGGCCAGGTCCAGGCGGGTCGGGCGCTCCTCACGCGGGCCGATGCCGTCTTCCCAGTTATAGGCGGACACGAAGTTACCCCCGGGGTAGCGAACCACCGGTACATTAAGGTCCTTGACCAGCTTGGCCACGTCGCCGCGCATGCCATCGGCGTCTGCGGTCGGATGGTCCGGCTCGTAGATGCCCTCATAGATGGCGCGGCCCAGATGCTCGAGAAAAGCCCCGTAGACACGATCATCGATTTGCGAGATCGTAAAATCCTTATTTGCGATAACGGACGCCTTCACTGGACCCTCCCATACGTTCCGATATTCTGATTTGTATCAGTAAATCGGTTGTACATGGGAAAGTCGGGCGCGCGCAAGCCGCCCCGAGGCTCTTTTGTATGATTTTTGGCGCAGTCGGGTCCCTACAAAAGTCGTAGTCCGGCCGAAGGCCCCATCGGCGCTGGCGGGCGGTCAGCGCTCGGTCTGCAACCGCAGGATGATGTCCTGGTCGTAATTGCCGAAGCCGCGGCCGAAAATATTGATGCCGCCCGGGTGTTTAGCATCCGGCTTGACCGCAATCCGCAACCGGATCGAGTGGTGATTGGCAAGGTCGAGATCGATCAGCGAGATCGGCGAAATCTTGAGACCGTCGACATAAGTCCCGTCCATCGTCACCCGCCAGCTCTTGAGCTTGCCATACTGGCTGCCCTTCAGCTTCCACCAGCTCGGCGTGTAAACCCCTCGCTTGTCGCCAAAATCTCCCGGGCTGGTCCAGGTGCCGATCTCGGTGCCATTGACCGATAGCGTAATGTCGCTTGGCCAATCAGCAGAGGTGCCCGGCACTTCCGAGCTCAGCTCCATCGAAAACTCCATGGCTTCAATGGTGTTCTGGGCCAGCTTGGCGTTATTGGGGAACTGATATTCGAGATAGCCTTGGGTGAACCAGATGAGGCCCGCCTTCATCCGTTCGGGGTCGAGGAAAGTATTGGGCACGTCCAGTAGGCCGATGATCCCGTCGGCAGAGCAGAGCCCGCAGGGCGCGGAGACTTCGCAGCTGGTATAAAGCCCCAGCGGCATTGCAACCTCGATCGCGTTCGACTTAAGCGGTGCGATGTCTTCCTTGAACATCACCAGCACTTCGTCAAAGGTCGAGTGGCAGATCTTCTGGTTGCCCTTGCGCGCCTTCTGCGTTTCCGTCCGGATCAGCCCTGCGCCTTCGAGAATTTGCAGATTGGTCGAGACAGTCGACTGCGGCAGGGAGAGCTTGTCGGCAATGTCATTCCCGTTAAGCGGGCCCTCGATATGCAGCAGTTTCAGAATGCGCACGCGAATGGGCGAAGCCAGTCCCTTGAGCACTTCGAGGTCTTCTTCTGGGTCGACGACCAGGAAATTGCGGCTCATGACAGATGGCTTCGTTGCGAGTGATAGGGGGTATATTGTCTATCACGAAGTCTGAAGCATTCAACCCTTCGTGAGAACCGATGCCCGCAGAGGCCCGAAAGCGGCGCTTTTTCGTTCAATCCGATCTTGTGATCTGGTCCGGACGCGCGCCCGGACCCCGAAGCGATTGCAAACGGCTAGAGATCGCGCAACAGCCGGGCAGGGCGCACCGATACAGCCCTCAGGATCGTTACGCATCCAAGCAGCGCCGTCATCAGCACGGCGACCGCCAGAACGATGGCAAGTGCCGATCCGTCAATGGAAAACTGCACATTGAGCAGCATCATGCTGGCCAGCCAGCCGAGCCCCAGGCCAAGGCCCAGCGCAGGGATTGCAGCGGCGAGCGACAGGATCAGGAACTGCAGAAAATCGCCGCCCAGCAATTGTTTGCGTGTCGCGCCCAGTACCTTGGTGATCACCGCATCCGCCTGGCGCTGCCGCCGTCCGGCTGCAAGGCTGCCGATCAGCACCAGCAGGCCATTGCCCACGGCAAGACTGCCCACCAGCACCACGGCAAGAGTCAGTTGCGACAGGGCTTCGGTCACCTGCTTGAGCGTATCGCCAATGGCAATGAAGCGAATATCGGGCAGGCTGCTCGCCAGAAGGCGCTCCACCTCGGTCTCGCGCCCCGAAGCCGCCGTCACCGCAGCGAACAGCGTCGAGGGATAATTCTCCAGGACGCCTGGAGAGAAGGTGGCGAGAAAATCAGTGCCGCCCTGCCAGGAATAGTCCCGGAAATTGGACACCTGCGCCTCGAACTTTTCGCCAAAGGCATCGAACGTCAGCGTGTCGCCAATATCGACGTCCAGCCCGTTGCGGAGGCTCTGGTGGAGGGAAACAAGGCCCGGGCCAGCATAATCGGCCGGCCACCAGTCGCCGCGCGTCACTTGCGAGGAGCTCGGCAAAACAGTGCGATAGGTGATCGGCACTTCCCCGCCGAGGAGGAAGCTGGCCTCGGGGCCATCGGTGCGGACCTGCGCGACATCGACGCCGTTCACCGCGCTCAGGGTCGCCCGCAGCATGGGGGTCACCACCAGCTTGGTCATGCCCGATCCGGCCGTTGCCATGGCCTCGAGATCGGCCACTTCGTCATCAAAAAGATCCGAAGCCACAAGGGTCGGTGCATCAAACACAGACGCGCCAAGATACTCCTGCCGCAGATTATTCTGCAGCACGATGATCACCACGAGCATGCTGAGTGCCAGTCCGATGGATACAACCACCGCCATGGTGGCGCTCTTTGAGCCGGTGATTGCCCGGAGCGCCCGCCGCAAGGTCAGGGACGGTACGTCCGGCAGTCGCTTGAACACGAACTGCATCAACTGGATGACAAGCTCAAAGAGAATAGTTGCCAGCGCCGCTGCGCCGATGAACAAGGCCACAAGACCTGCGTCTCCGGTCATCGCAAGGGCGAGGAGGAAGAAGAGGAGTGCCGCGACGGCGAGGGGCAGCGCGCGCCAGGAGAGAAGCACGACACGCCAGTCCACCGGCGGCAGTGCCTGGCGCTGCGAGCGGAAGAGCTCAGCCGGACGGATGGTCTGGGCCTGCAGGAGCGGCAGATAGGCGAAAGCAAGCGCAATGATCACGCCCGCGCTGGCCGCAACCAAAAGGGCGCGCGCGTCGAGCGTCGGAGCCAGGGCAATGCCAACGGCATCGCCAATCGTCGGCAGGATCAGCAGCGCGATCGAGGCGCCGGTGATAATGCCGATGCCGACACCGACGGCGGTCAGCGCCGCAACCTGTACGAAGAAATGGGTGAACACGCGTCCCGTGGTGGCACCGAGACTGCGTAAAACCGCAATGACCCCAGAGCGTTCGCCGACATAGGCGTTCATCCCGCTCCAGACGCTGACGCCCCCGATCAAGAGGGAGCCGAGCCCGACAATGAGCAGGAAGCGCATGAAGAGATCATAGTAGCGCACCATCTCACCGAGACCTTCGCGCGATGTGCGGATGGTCCAGACGCTGCCGCTAAGCTCTTCACTCAGCTGCGCCTTGGCATCGTCCGCTGACTGCCCGTCGAGCAGAATCTTGTAGCGGAACCAGGTGCCGAGGCCGGGGAGGGGAGAGGTTCGGTCCGAGACGGTGGCGAAACCATCAATGGTGACGAGTGCGGGCAGGCCGAGTCGGAAGCCGCGCACCTGATCGTCCGGTATACCGTCAAGCGCCCCGCGCACTTCAAAACTCGTGCCGCCCAGCTCAAAGCTGTCGCCGACAGTAATACCGAGCTGGTCGAGCATCAGCGGCGCGACAAGCGCGCCATGACCGTTTTCGGTTTCGGCCAGAAACGCCTGGATATCGGTGCCCGGCGCGACCTGCGGGCTTCGGATCTGGCCCAGCAGCGGATAGCCCGGGCCGACAACGCTGAGGTCGACAAAGGCGTCATTCTCGCCCGCCTGCGCCCGCAGATTGGAGTCGACGGTCTCGACAACCGCGCCATAGCCGGAGAACAACACCCGGTCTGCGTCGCTGGCCGCGCGGTCGGCGCGCGATAGCTCGATGTCGCCGCCCATCAATTGCGCAGCCTCGCGCAGCATGGCCCGATCAATGACCGCGCCCACTGAGCTCACGCCGGCGATTAGCGCCGTACCGACGGCCATGGTGACAACCAGCAGCACAAAGCGCCGCAGATCGCCGCGCATATCAAGGAGCCCGATACGCAGCTTGGGCCAGATGTTTCCCATCAGCCGGCCACCAGGTTTTCGCTCAGTTCGCCCTGGCTCATGGTCAGCATGCGGTCCGCCCGCGCTGCGAGCAGGGGATCATGGGTGATCATCACCAGCGCCGTGCCGAGGTCGCGGGTGATGCTGAACATGAGGTCGGCAATGGCCTTGCCGGTCTTCTGGTCAAGATTGCCCGTGGGCTCGTCGGCAAGGAGCAGCTTGGGTTCGGCAACGATCGCGCGGGCGAGACCGACGCGCTGCTGTTCGCCACCCGAGAGTGCGGTCGGCCGGTGATCGAGCCGGCTGCCGAGGCCCACGGCCTCTAGCGCCTTGGCCGCGCGCGCACGCACCTCGGCCATGCTCAGGTCCTGCCGGGCGATCTCAAGCGCCAGCCCGACATTGTCGATCGCCGTCAGCGAGGGAATAAGGTGGAAGCTCTGGAACACAATGCCCAGCGTCTTGCGGCGGAAGCGAGCCAGATCGTCTTCGCCCAGCTTGCCAAGGTCGTGGCCGTTGACCGTGATCTTGCCGCCAGCAGCCTGCTCGAGGCCGGCCAGCAACATCAGCAGTGATGTCTTGCCACTGCCCGAGGGCCCGACTATGGCCACCACCTCGGAAGGGGCGACTTCAAGCGAAACCTTGCGCAAGATGTTCAGGGGACGCCCGGCAACATCCAGGGTGTAGTCGACTTCGTGCGCCGAAATCAGTGGCGATCGAGCTTCCCGCAATTCACCCATCCCTTTGAGCTTGTGGTCTTCCCAACGTCCCCGTCGAGTGGTGCCATGCTGTCACGTCTGACAAACTTATGAAGACAGTTTCCTGCGTCCAGACTGGATAATCACCGATTATTTTGTAATTCGGGGGTAGCGTGGCAGTCATTCGCTGTTATGCAACTATTCTGCAGGGCGCGAAGTGCCCTTGGCGCGGCTTGGGAGGTCGACTTTGAAGTTCGCATTGAAAAAAATGATTCTGGTGACGCTTCTCGCTCTGTCGCCTCAGGCGCTGAGCGCAACGGCACAGGCGGGCGAGGCCGAACTGGCGCTGCTCAGCACCTATATCGGCCAGTGGCGCGGCGAAGGCGCCCTTGTCGGAGGCGACAAGCCGGAAGCTTTCCGCTGCCGCCTCAACGTCGCCAAGGGCAATCAGCAGCGCATCAACTATACCGGCCGCTGCACCTTGGTGGACACGACGCTCTCCATTAGCGGTACCATCGCCTATAATGATTCAGCGCGGCGCTATGAGGCTGCCATGAGCTCCAACGCCGGTTTTACCGGCATGGCCATCGGCCAGAACCGTGGCAACTCGATCAGCTTCGACCTCAGCGAAAATCAGCGCGACCGCGGCGGCAGCGATGTCCGCATCGGCTCCAACATCGTGCTGTCCAACAACAATATCGTTGTCAATTTCGAGGTCGAATTCAACAATTCCGGCGATGTTCTCACCGCCAAGGTGCCCTTCGCCCGCTGACAGGCTGCGTGTCAGTCACGATCTGAGAATGGCGAGGACATGAAACACGGTCCTCGCCAGAATTTTGAGATCCAGCAGAATCGAGAAATCCCGGACATAGGTGAGGTCGTGCTCAAGACGGGCGATCGCCTCGTCCGTCGTCCGCAGCGTACCATGCAGGCCGTGGCACTGCGCCCAGCCCGTCAGCCCCGGCAGCATGTCGGCGCGCTGGTCATAGCCCGGCGCGAGGCTGGCGTACTGCCGCCCTTCGACCAGCATATCCGCAATATGCGGTCGGGGCCCAACCAGCGACATTTCTCCGCGCAGGATGTTGAGCAGCTGCGGCAACTCGTCGATGCGTGAGCTGCGCAGGAAGCGACCCGAGGGCAGTAGGCGGTTGTCAGCCGGACCAAAGATCGTCCGCCCCGTCGGATCGCAAAAGCGCGTATAGACCGTTCGAAACTTGTAGATCACGAAACGCCTTCCACCGAGCCCGACGCGCTCCTGGCGAAAGATTGGTGAATTGTCGTCAACGACGACGATCCAGACGCCCACCATCAGCAGCAGGGGGCTGAATAGTACCAGACCAAAGGCCGCGCCGATGACGTCCATCGCCCGTTTCACCGCAAGTGTTCGGCGGCGCCTTGGCCTCCAGTTGGCGCCTTCGTGGTCGTGCCCGAGTGCTGACCCCGCCTCGCTGACAGTGACATTCAACGCCTCGAAGGGTGCACTTGCGCCCATGCTCTGCCCAGCCCCAATGTGGTTAATACTAAGTTAATCACTTTGTTTGGGCACTTTCCAGAGTTCTATTTGCGCACCTCCAAATGGTATTGAGTGGCGTTCCTTTCTGGAGGCTGTTATTTACTAAACATTGAATGGAATTGCTGAGGCCTCCATGGATGACCATGAAGTTGATCTCCGAGCTTTTCTGGCTGTTCTTGTAAGGCAGGCGCGCCTTATCGCGCTGGTCGTCGGTGTCTGCCTTATCGTCGGCATCTGGGTTGCGCTACTCTCGCCGACGCAATACTCCGCCACCGCGCTGGTGCGGGTCGATCCGCGACAGGATGATCTCCTCGATCCTCAAACGGCTCGGCCGCTTTCCCTTGCTACCGAAAATGCTCGCATCGACAGCGAGGTGGAGATCATGCGCTCCGCCCCGACCTTCCTGCGGATCATCGACAATGCCGCTATCGACATCGGCACCATCTTTCCTGACCGACCGGGCATTGCCGAGCATGCCCGCGCGTTCATTGGCATGGGTGAACCGTCGGCACCTGCGCTCGGACCGCTTCATCTGCTGGGGCGGCTTGAAGACGCCGTTACGTTTGACCGGCGCGGGTCAACCTACATCATTGCTGCAACGGCGACGACGGATAGCCCGGATGGCGCAGCGCTTCTCGCCAATGCGGTGGTGTCGGCTCATATAGATTTGCAGCGGGAGGCCAAGATGGCGGCCATTGCCGACGCTATCGAGACGCTCTCGCCCCAGCTTGCAATAGTCTCAGCCGCGCTGGCGCTCCGCCGCGAGGCCGTCGATGCCTTTGTCGATGAAAATATCCGCCTTTTCGCCATGCCGTTGGCGAGCGGCCAGCTGTCGGCCGAGGTTGAAGCCCATCTTGCCTCGGTGAGCGCCGCGCGCGATTTGCGGGGGCGCATCACCCATGCGCAAACCGGGCTCGATGAAGGCGATCTCGCTGCTGTTTCCCAGGCGCTCGCGTCCCAGCCCATAGACGACATGGTGATCGAACGCGAAGGAATGCTGGCGCGCTCGGCTCAGCTTCCTCTGGTCGGCCCGGAAATTTCGGCGATCGAGACAGATCTGATCAATCTCGAAGGACGTCTCCTCGCCGCGGTGCACGCGGAATTGGACCTGTTGAAGGCGCAGCTCCTGCCGTTCGACGCGGAGATCGCTTCGCGGCGGGACGTCGTACTGGACGGGCTGGACGACGGGTCTTTGCCGCCGGCCGTTGAGGAACGCCTCCACATCCTGCAACGCGGCAACGAACTCGCTCGGACCCAGCATGATCAATTGCTGGCCCGGCTCGATGACCTGCAGCTTCGGTCCGAACTGCAACAGGCCGACAGCCGACTTGTCGTTGCTGCGACGCCGCCGCAACAGCCCTCATCCCGCGGCCTGCCGTTCATCCTTTCCGTGTCCGCCTTCCTCGGCGTCGGGCTCGGGGTCGGCGCCGCGCTGTTCCGCGAAAGCTATATGAGCGGCGTCGTCACGCTCGAGCAATTAGCGCTGCTGACGGGCAGGGAGGTTACCACCGCAATCCCCGCGATCACGCCGTCGTGGCAGCGCGACAGTGGCACGTCGTCGAGCATGGCCGATGCCGTGGTCCGCACCCCTCTTTCCAGCTTTTCGGAAAGCCTCCGCCGGCTGCGGCTTGGCCTCGATCTGCGCCTGCCGTCACCCTATACCGGCAGCGGCGGGGGCAGAGGACGCGTCATTCTCGTGACCTCGGCGGTGGTGGACGAGGGGAAGACGACGACAGCCCTTGCCCTGGCGCGCACCTATGCTCTCTCTGGTCGTCGCGTGCTCATCATCGATGCCGATCTGCGCCGGCCATCGCTCTTTATCCACCTCGACGCGGCCCCCGCGGCTGGACTTGTCGAATATCTCACCGGAAAGCTTCCCCCCGAGCGCTTTCCCACCGCGATCAAGACCGATCCACTCAGCGCTATCTCGGCGGTGGTGAACACCCGCCCCGGCGCCGGCCCCACCGAGCATCTGCTTGTAGGTGAGCTCTTTCGCAATCTGGTGGTCGCGGCCCGCGACACCTTCGACTACATCATCCTCGATACGCCACCGCTGACCGAGGTGGTGGACGCCGCCTATGCCATGCAGTTTGCCGATGCTGTGGTCATGCTCACTCGCTATGCCGCCACGCGACAGCGCGACGTGCTGCGGGCCATGCGCGTGCTCGAGAATACGCGGCCCGATCTTCCGCCCGTCCTGCTCGCTCTGACCCAACACCCGGAAAAGCCGTTCGTGGCCAACGATCGCTATGTCTCGCACTATGTCGTGGTGCAGTAGGGCAAAGGCTCAATCCTTGCCCAGATGCTTGGGCCAGAAGGCCTTGTGCACTTCTGCGGCCTCTTCCTCGAGCTCCGTCGGACCAATGACCGTGACGCTGCGGGCGCCTGTTTCCAGCACAGAGCGTGAGGGCACCGCGAGGCCAATGCCAGAAATTTCACCCAGCCGCTGTTCCGAACAGGCAAAAACTAGATGCCCGATTCCGGACCAGTAGATCGCTCCGGCGCACATGGCGCAGGGTTCGGTGTTGGAATAGAGCGTGCAGTCGGCCAGAAACGCAGGGTCGTAGTGCTGCGCGGCCAGCTTCACGAGGTTCATCTCGGCATGGTTGGTCATGTCGCGGCCTCCGAAAACGCTGTTTTCTGCGCGCAGGATGATCTCTCCGTCCTTCACCAGAACCGCGCCAAACGGCTCGTTTCTATGGTCGACGGCGGACTTCGAGAGTGCAATCGCCTCGCGCAACAGCGCAGTCTGATTATCCATGCTTGAGCTCCCTGATATCCCCGCGTGACATTATCACGCGTCCGTGACCCAACCAAGTGCAGCCGGTCGGGACAATATGGGGGAGGGGCTTGACGTCGTGGGCTGGGGTCAATAGGTCCAAAGGCGTCGTAGGTTCCCCGGCGGCAACTGCCAACGGGGATTAAAAGGGAACACGGTGCGACGTATCCATCAGGACGCAATACCGTGGCTGCCCCCGCAACTGTAGACGGCGAGTTCTTCCGAATAATCCACTGACCCCATGGGGTCGGGAAGGTCGGAAGCGCGTTGACCCGTGAGCCAGGAGACCTGCCATCGACATTCCTTTCAACCCGGCCGGGGTGTGCCGCGGAGAATGATGATGGCGCTTGCAGTCTATTTGAAAAAGCTCGATCTGATTTTGCCCGCATTGCGTCCCGCATTTGCGGAGCAAGTCGATGAGCCTTCCCGCCTTTAGCGCGCGGTTGCAGCAGTTTGCCGGTGCGCGGCGTCCAGTGCGTCCTGCTACCTTGGCGGTAGAGAAGCTGAGCTGGGGCCCCAAGGGCCACCGCAATCTTGTCTCAGACATCTCTTTCGAGGTTGCGCCCGGAACCATGCTGGCTGTCGTCGGCCCCAATGGTGCCGGCAAATCATCGCTCCTGCGCTGTCTTTACCGCTACAATCGCCCAAGTTCGGGTCAGATCCGGATCGACGGCAGGGATATCTGGTCAGTCCCACCCAAAGACTATGCGCGGCGCATTGCCACCGTGCTGCAGGAACCGGCGGTGGATTTTGGTCTCTCCGTGGCCGAAATCGTCGAGCTGGGTCTGACCCCGCATCTGACACGCTTCGGGCGGCCGGACTGGCGCCGCATCAGCGATGTCCTCAGTCTGATGGGCCTTTCCGCCCTCGCATCCCGGGATTTCGCCACCCTGTCCGGCGGCGAAAAACAGCGGGTGATGATCGCCCGTGCCCTGCTGCAGGGGCCGGACCTACTCATCCTCGATGAGCCGACCAATCACCTCGACATCCGCCATCAGCTCGAAGTGCTCGAGTTGTTGTCGCGGCTGGGCATCACCGTCATCGTCTCCCTCCACGATCTGGCGCTGGCGTCGGCCCATGCAGACACTGTCCTCGTGCTCGATCATGGGCATCAGGTGCAGCTGGGCTCCCCGACAGAAGCGCTGACCCCGCAGTCGGTCAACCAGACATTCGCGGTTGGCGTCGCCATCGACACCCATCCGGTCACCGGGCGCCCCCGTTTTTCCTTTCATCTTGATGAGAATACCGAGACCCCATCATGAAATTTGCTTCCGCCCTTATGGCGCCCCTGCTGCTCGCCGCCGGCGCCGCGACCGCATTGGCCTACCCCGTCACCGTCAATAGTTGCGACCGGGAAGTTACCTTCGACGCGCCGCCATCGCGGGCGATCTCCAATGATGTCAACCTCACCGAAATGATGCTGGCCCTTGGCCTGACGGAACGCATGGTCGGTTACACCGGCGTGTCCGAGTGGAAGACCCTCGACGAGACACTGCGCGTTGGTGTTGCCGAACTGCCCGAACTTTCGCCCGACTACCCCACGCGCGAAGTCCTGCTCGGCGCCGATGCCGACTTCTTCTTCGCGGGCTGGAACTATGGCATGCGGGTGGGAGGCGAGGTGACGCCCGAAACCCTGGCGCCGTTTGACATTGCTGTCTATGAGCTGACCGAAAGCTGCATCCATGTCATGGACCGGCCGAAATCCTCGATCGACGATATGTATGTCGACCTGCTCAACCTTGGCCGGATCTTTGGCGTCGAGGACAAGGCTGAGGCCTTGGTCGCTTCCTATCGCGAGGAGCTGGCCGCGTTCGCCACCACATTGCCGACGGGCGACAAGCCCAGCGTCTTCATCTACGACTCTGGCGAGAACAAGCCCTTCACCGCCGGCCGCTATGCCATGCCCACCGCGCTGATCGAAGCGGCTGGTGGCACCAATATCTTGGACGACGTTGAGGCCGGCTGGGTCGAACTCGGCTGGGAAGCCGTCATCGAGCGCAATCCGGACATTGTGGTGATCGTCAATTACGGCGAAGTCACTGCCGAGCAGAAGATCGCCTTCATGAAGGATAATCCGGCCTTCAAGGACATTCCTGCCGTCCAGAACGACCGTTTCGTCGTCCTCGAATATGTCGAGGCCACGCCGGGCCCGCGCAATATCGCGGCTATCAAGCGCCTCGCCACCGCGTTCAATCCAAGCTGAAAGTAGGGCCGGTCCCTAGGGGCCGGTCCGTTTTGCCATGTCCCATCACCATCTCGTTTCCGGTCCCCGGCACGCCATCCTGCATCAGCTCCCCCTCATTCTGGTGGGGCTGGCCGTTCTGCTTGTCGCGACCATGGTCGCGGCTGTCAGTCTTGGCGCCGTCGCAATCCCCCTCGAGACGGTGTGGGGCGTGATCGCCCATCACATCTTCCCCGGCAGCGTCGAGGTCACCTGGTCGCCTGGTCGGGACAATATCGTCTGGGAAGTGCGTCTGCCGCGGGTGATCCTTGGCGCCACCATCGGCGCGAGCCTGGCGCTCGTCGGTGCGGCGCTGCAGGCCATCACCCGCAATCAGCTCGCCGATCCGCACCTGCTCGGCATTTCCTCCGGCGCCGCTCTCGGCGCGGTCGTCGTGCTGCTGCACACCGGCATGTTCCTCGGTCTTGCCACCGTGCCGCTTTTCGCCTTCGCCGGTGCCCTGGTGACCACCGCGCTCGTGGTCTTCGTCGCCAATCTGTCCGACGCCACTGATGCCAGTCGCCTCGTGCTGACCGGCGTCGCCATTTCCTTCGTGGTCACCTCACTCGGCAGCCTCGGTATTTTCCTCGGCGATCCCCGTGCCGCGCACACCGTTATCTTCTGGATGCTCGGCGGCCTGGGGCTCTCACAATGGGGCCAGTTGCCATATCCGCTTTTGGCACTGCTGTTCTGCGGGTGTTACCTTTTCGCGAACGCCAGAAACCTCAATGCGATGACCTTGGGCGATGAGTCCGCCACCACGCTCGGCATCCCGGCCCGCCGTTTCCGCATGGTCGTCTTCGTCGTCTGTGCCCTTCTTACGGGCGCCGCCGTCGCCTTCGCAGGCGTTATCTCATTCGTCGGCCTTATGATTCCGCACATTGTCCGCATGGTCGTAGGTGGCGACTACCGCCGCGTGCTGCCGTTCTCGGCTCTCGTCGGCGCCATCTTCCTTGTCCTTGCCGACATCGCCGCCCGCATCATCATCCCGCCCCAAGACATCCCCATAGGCGTCATAACCGGCCTCGTCGGCGGCATTTTCTTCGTCGCCCTGACCCGAAAACGCAAACCCCGGTAATATTTGCGCAGGGTTACCCTCGGCATCGTGCGGGAGGTTACACTGCAGGTCTGGTTGGACAATGGCGTGGAGGCGACCATGTCGATGCGTTGGCTGATCTACTTTGAGATGGAGCCAAGCGCGCTTGCCACAATGGTCTGACACAATTCGGCAGGAGACTCGAGGAGCCTGTCGACAGTATTACAATCAGACACTAATCTCCCTTCGGTGCGGCAGTCCCTTAGTGCGGGTTGATGCCGCTGGAAGGGGGACACCGTGACATTTCGTATTCTGCAATTGGGGGCAGGCACCCGCGGGCGCATGTGGGGGAAAGTGGCCAAGATGTCGGACAATGTGCTGACGGCCGCAATTGTCGACCCGAGCCAGGCCTCGCTTGATCTCTACAGCGCCGAAAATCCGGAAACGCCGGCCTTCACCGATCTTAGGGCCGCGTTGGCATCAGCCCAGTTTGATGCCGTTATTCTCGTGACGCCGCCGGATGGGCATTTTGAGCAGATGCGCCGCCTGTTTGATGCCGGCCTGCCAATCCTGGCTGAAAAGCCTCTTGCGACCACGCTGGCCGATGCGGCGGCGATCGTTGACATGGCAGATGCCAGTGGCCTGCCGATGAGCGTCGGCCTCAATTTCCGCTATCTGCCCGTCAACCAGACCATGCGCCAATGGCTGACCGGTGAAAAGCTGGGGCAGGTGGGCTTTGGCCAGTTCAACTATCGTACCAACCGCAACGGCAAGCGTCCGGGGATAAATCGCTATCCCCTCGTCATGGAGCATCCGATGATGCTCGAGCAGACGATCCACCACCTCGATCTCATCCGCTTCGTGCATGGTCGCGAGGTCGAGACCATTGCCTGCCGCGAATGGAACCCGCCCTGGAGCATGTATGCCCACGAGGCCAATGTGAATTGTCTCCTCGGCCTCGAAGGCGGTGTTGAGGTGAACTATCACGGCACGTGGTCCGGCGGCTGGAACGTCTACAATTTCGAATGGCGGGTCGATTGTGCGGACGGTATTCTGGTGCAGCGCAAGCTGCATTCCGATCTCGCCTATGCCAATAGCGCCGATCCCGAGCTGATCGATATCGCTACGCCGGACGCCGCTCCCTATTATGACGACAGCGTTGCTCTGTTGGCAGAGTTCATCGCTGCTGTGCGCAATGGGACGCCTGCGCCCTGCGACGGCCGCGACCACCTTCGCTCCCTAAGCCTCTGCTTTGCCGGCATTGAGAGCAGCCAGAATGGTCAGGCCATCAACATGGCTGAATTCTACGAGCGAAACGGTCTGTCCAGACTGCTCGCCTGATCGCTGCTGGAGAGATGAAGAGGGCCGGTGCGAGCCGGCCCTCTCTTTTGGCTGATTGGAAAAGTGTCAGGCGAGAACTTCGCTGATGCGGTGGGTGCCGCCCTTTTCCGATACGGAAACAGCGGTGACCTTGGCGCCGGGGCCCTTGGCCTTGACCAGCCACTCCGCGCGCTTCTTGGTCGGGGACCACTGCGGCAGCCAGTTCGAAAACTCGGCCTTGCGTTCGTTGCGACCGGCGAGATTGCCCAGAACCTGCTTCTGCGAATTGATGATCACTTCGGCGTTGTCTAGCTCGAGCGCAATCGTCACCGGCTTGGCGACCTTGTTCTCGATCGCCACATCCGAGAGGTTCGTCGGCAGATAGCCGTGGTTGGCGACGACAGCGGACACCTTGTAGAGGTCCGAGCCGAGCGCCTCGACCTCGAACGCGTCGATCTTCACCTGCGGCGCCGCAGCGGCATGGCGGAGGTTGAACATCGTGTTGTTGTGGCAGATTTCTTCCAGCAACTTGCCCGGCGGATTGCGGTAGCTCCAGATATAGACCATGCCGCCGACTTCGACCTCGCCCAGCTGCGGATGATCGAACTTCTCCCAGTCCCGGAAGCCATGCTCGCCGACATTTTCCAGAACCCAGTTGAAGAGCTTCTGCTGGGTCTCGGCATCGCGCGGGCCGAAATTGAGATAGCCCTTCTTCTCGACGCCGGCGGCGGTTTCGATATCCCACAGTTCGGTCGAAAAGCAGATGATGCCCATCTCTTCATAGACCCAGTCCTTGAGGCTGCCGTGGCGCGCCATGGACTTGTTGGGGGTGAAGTCCTCATAGGTCGAGATGGTCGGGTAGCCGGTCAGGCGCGTGCCGACATTGCCCAGATCCTTGTAGAGCGCCAGATCGCGCGGGCTCATGTCGGCGTCGTACTTCATCATCGAAGGACGCAGGATGATGCCGCCATGGGTGTGATAAGCGCACATGCCGCAGATATTGGGGTGGTCCAGCACCAGCCGGCCCATCGCCATGGCTTCCGGCTCGGAGAACGGATATTCGCCTGCGCCATATTCCTGCGGCGACCAGTTGGTTGGGAAGTTGCGGTTCATGTTCCCGTCTTGCTGCTTTTCGATCGGAACATGCACGCCATCGTAATTGCGGATCAGCCCCTCGGGATAGATGCGGAAATACTCGCCGCCCTCCTCGCCAGGCTCGCGCTGCACCATCAGACGCGGATCGGCCTCCGACTTCTTCCATTCGCCGAGAGGGTCAGGCACGCGCATATTGACGATATAGCCATCGCCATTGATGTCCTGCGGGATCAGTCCCTCGATGCGGTCTTCACCCGGCAGGAACCGGCCATTGCCGCACCAGGGGTGATAGGGCTCGAGCAGGGAGAGTTCGGCACCATCGGGATTGATCCGTGGCAGCACGTAAAACACTTGGCTGTCGACAAGCCGGGTGACTTCCTCGTCGGTCCCATAATTGGTCAGCAGATACCAGATGCCATAAAGCGCCGTTGCGCTCGTCGCGTGCTCCTCGGCATGGATCTGCGCGTCGATGTAGAAGCCCGGCTTTTCAAGGCCCGGACCAGTGTCCGGATTGGTAATTTCCATCAGCCAAACATCGCGCCCGCGATGCGACTTTGCGACCGATTTCAACTTGGCCAGCTTGGGATAAGCCGCCGCCAGCGCCTTGAGATGCTCCGTCATCTCTTCATACGTGTAGTAGGTGTCGAACGCGATATCGACCTTGCCCATGGGGTCTTTCCAATCAGCTGAAACAGAACGAGCCAGCGAGGATCTTCCCCCCGCCTTGAATGGAAAGTTTGTAATACATTCAGCAAATATACAATCGGAATTGAAGGCGCACATTTCCAACGCAAATGTGTGCCTGCGCTATCCTAACGACGGCTGACCGAATGGGCATCGAGAGAAGAAAGAATGAAAGTCGCGCTGCTGTCCAAAATCAGCCCGACGGCGACTGGGCCGGATGCATCCCGTTATCGCGACATTCGGCGGCTTTGTCATTCAAGCAGAGGCGCCAGAGAGCCGTAAGCCTCCGGTGAAGGCCGCCTTGCGATAATGGTGCCTGGTGCTGATGCTGC
>JADGNE010000030.1 GCA_015234425.1 Devosia sp. | reverse complement strand
GCTCTGCAGCGATGACCGGGTTATAGGCGAGCCCCTTCCGGACGTAAACCCCCTCCATGACAAAAACGACTTTTTGGCTCGGACGATCGGGGCGTTATGTGGAAAACTCGACTGAACCACCAGAGATTTAGCGCCTCTCCTCAGGATTGTGTCCTAGGCGACATTTTAGATGGCCCGCACGCTTGGCCATACGCCCTCTCCTTCCTATATCAGCTCTCTCTCTATATGCACGCTTGTGGCGCGGTGCTTGATACTCCCGAGTTTTGCCGCATTTTGTGCAGATAGGACCTAGGCATTGATCTTGCGGCCGGCCATCCCTAGGCTGCGCGTCGCGCGTGCCCACGCCTGCCGATCCGTGCGCCTTATAGAGAAGTGACTAAAGGATGGAGCGTTGAGCCCAGCGCAACGACATCGCCAAAGCGTCCAACTCCGCGCCAGCGGGTTCGAGGACGGCCCGGCGCTCACAGTACAATCGACTGACGGGGAAATCCCGCAGGGTCGCGAGTTGAGCTTTGCATGGCTGACCGGGACGGTGATGACCGGGCTGACCTCGGTCCTCCTGATGGGCGCGGCGCTCTATGTCTCCTTCCAGGGCCAAGACACATTCTCCACCGCCTATGCAGCACTGCAGCTGGCCGCCCCGCGCATCGAGCAACCGGTTTCGACCGACCTCACCTCGAAGTCTTCGCGCCTGCGCCCTGTGGCGGCAACGCGATCAGACCTCGAGATCGTCGAGGCCTCGATCCGTCAGATGGAAGATGGTCGGGAGATCATCCGCAACCAGCCGTTCACGCGCATTCGCGCCACGCTGGCAACGACGGCGACAAGCCTCTCGGCCGATGCGCCCGCTTATGATCCCGTCGCCATTCTTAATGCTACCCGTCCGCTCCAGGCCATGGACCTCGATATTAATGCCGACGTCTATGGGACGGACGTCGATGGCGAGGTTGCCGTGCGGCAGATGGAAATGCCGGCCAATTTTGTGCCGGGCCCGGCCATATCCGACCAGATCGCCGCAGACTTCGTACGCGGCATGGCTGACGCCACATTCTATACCGACGCCGAGACGCCAGGTCCGGCTCTTGCCTATGCCTCGCTCGGACCCAGCCTTTCGAGCCTTGCCAATGAGCCGTCCGGCACTGGCGCGCTCAGTGGCGTGGCTGAAAACGTTACCATCATGCCCAAGACCACCCAACTTGCCGACAAGGGCCAAGGGCGGACCGAGCGCTTCATGACCGTGCGCGAACTGGGACCGCTGTCCGAAACTCTGGTGCGCAACGGCTTTACCCGAACCCATGTCAGCATGGTGGAAAGCACGCTGGCCAATCTCATTCCGGCCGGTGGCCTGCCGGCGGGCATTCGGCTGCGCATCCTTTATGGTCCGCTGAGCAGCGACCCCAATAGTCTCGTGCCCTACCGCCTGTCGATCTATCGGCCCGAGGGCGCGCCAGGCGACCAGCATATCGCAACCGTGGCACTGAGTGACAGCGGCCAATATGTGGTTGGCCTGCAGCCCGACTGGGTGGCGTTCCCGGCCGAGGACGTCGAACAGATCAACGTTGGCAATCTGCCCACCATCTACCGCTCGATCTGGGAAACAGGCCGCAAGCACGATCTCGATAACGACACGATCCAGCGCATCGTCGCCATGTTTGCCTATGACGTGGACATGACCAAGCGCATCACCGCTGGCGACACGATCGAGCTTCTGTCGACGGGCCCAAGCCCGGACGCGAAGTCAGACCTGCTCTATGTGGCGCTGACCCTGGGCGGCACCAAGCGCCAGCTCTATCGGTTTGCCGCGCCCGATGGCACGGTGGATTTCTTTGATCCTGACGGCGAAACCGGCAAGCGCTTCCTCAATCGGCGCCCGCTCGAGGGCGGCGGCACCATGCGTTCGCGCTTCGGCTACCGCATTCACCCCATCTTCAAGACGCGGCGCCTGCACACCGGCGTCGATCTGGCGGCGCGGACCGGTACGCCCATCTATGCCGCCGGCGACGGCGTGATCACCTATTATCGCTGGCAGTCCGGCTACGGCAACAAGATCGAGATGGAGCACGTCAACGGCTACGAGACCGCTTACGGGCACCTTTCGCGCTTTGTCGATGGACTGGGCGTGGGCAGCCAGGTCCGACAGGGCCAGCTCATCGGCTATGTCGGCTCCACCGGCCAGTCGACGGGTCCGCACCTGCACTTCGAGGTCAAGATCAACGGCAATTACGTCGATCCGCTGAGCGTGAAACTGCCCAAGGACAATGTGCTGGCCCCGCAGAACCGCGAAGCCTTCAACCAGACGATGACCCAGATCAACGAGCTGATGGCGCGCGAACCGGCGCCAGTTGAAGTGGCGGCGAGCAACTAAGGCCGCCACCTCTCCTGCTCTCTCAGGGGCCTAGTCCTCGCGCGCCACCCATACGGCCAGCTCATTGCCGCCGGGTTCTCGGAAGTGAAACCGCCGCCCGCCCGGAAAATCGAACTGAGGGCGGGTGATTTCGCCCCCTGCCCGCACCACGCGCTTTTCGGCATCATCGAGATCATCGGTGCGGATGATGGCCATGGTTGCAGCGACGCGTCCTTCGGACTGGTCGATGCCACCGTCGATCCCTGCATCCTCGATCGCGTCATAATCCGGACCATAGCTGGTGAGGCCCCAGCCAAAGGCGGCTCGGAAAAAGGCGCCGCTGCGCGCCCGATCGGTCGAGGGAAACTCGATGTAGTCGATGGTGTCGGCCATTTTGCCTCCTCCTAGTTTGTTCCTTATTTGTTCTATTTATTTGCGCTGGACGGCGCAAGGGCATTGTGTGCCGTGCGGCCAAGAGGGAATAGCGCGCAAAAGAAAGGGCTGGCGGCCCGAAGGCGCCAGCCCTTGTCTCTGGTGTCGGGCGCCCGGCTTAATGCAGGACGATGCCGCCCTCATTGGCGTCGACGACGACCCGACTGCCATCGGAAACCTTGCCCGACAGGATCGCGTCGGCAAGGCTGTCTTGGACCGAACGCTGGATGACGCGCTTGAGCGGGCGTGCGCCATAGGCAGGATCATATCCCTCATTGGCGAGCCACTCGCGCGCCGCCGGCGTGAGCTCGAGGCTGATGTCACGATCCCGCAGCAGGTTTTCGAGACGGCCGAACTGGATATCGACGATGGAGCCCATATGTTCGCGCCCGAGACGGTGGAACAGCAGGATTTCGTCGATCCGGTTGAGGAATTCCGGACGGAACGAGGCTTTGACCATGTCGAGCACCTTGCCGCGCACCAGTTCCACCGATTCTCCATCCTTGAGGTCGACCAGATATTCGGCCCCGATATTGGAGGTGAGGATGATGACCGAGTTGCGGAAGTCGACAGTACGCCCCTGCCCGTCCGTCAGCCGCCCGTCATCGAGCACCTGGAGCAGGACATTGAACACATCCGGGTGCGCCTTCTCGATCTCGTCGAAGAGGATCACCTGGTAGGGTCGACGCCGGACGGCTTCGGTAAGGACGCCGCCTTCGTCATAGCCGACATAGCCCGGAGGCGCGCCGATGAGCCGGGCCACCGAGTGCTTTTCCATGAACTCGGACATATCGAGGCGCACCATTGCGGTCTCGTCGTCGAAGAGAAACTGCGCCAGCGCCTTGGTCAGCTCGGTCTTGCCAACACCGGTTGGGCCGAGGAACATGAACGAGCCGATGGGCCGGTTCGGATCCTGAAGGCCCGCACGCGAGCGACGCACCGCCTTGGCCACGGCAGCCACGGCTTCGGACTGGCCGATGACACGAGCGCCGAGAGAGCTTTCCATATGGAGGAGCTTTTCGCGCTCGCCTTCGAGCATGCGGTCGACGGGAATGCCGGTCCAGCGCGACACCACCTGGGCAATGTCACTGGGCTCGACGGTTTCCTTGGCCATTACGGCATCGGGTTTGCCGTCGCCATCCGGATCATCGGCAGCGTTGAGGCGCTTTTCGAGATCGGGAATGACGCCATAGGCCAGCTCACCCGCCTTGGCGAGATCGCCCTGACGCTGCGCGATCTCGAGCTGGCTGCGCGCCGCATCGAGTTCTTCCTTGATTTTTGTCGAGCCCTGGAGACGTTCCTTTTCCGCCAGCCATTTGGCCGAGAGAAGCTGCGCCTGCTCTTCGAGACCGGACAACTCATGTTCAAGCCGCTCGAGCCGGGTGCGCGAACCATCGTCGCTTTCCTTGCGCAGAGCTTCGCGCTCGATCTTGAGCTGCATGATGCGGCGATCGAGTTCGTCCAAGGCTTCGGGCTTGCTGTCGACGGCCATGCGCAGGCGCGCTGCGGCTTCGTCCATCAGATCGATGGCCTTGTCCGGCAGGAAGCGGTCGGTGATGTAGCGGTTGGAGAGCGTAGCCGCACTCACCAGCGCCGAGTCGGCAATGCGGATGCCATGGTGCAGCTCATACTTCTCCTTGAGGCCGCGCAGGATCGAGATCGTATCCTCCACGGTGGGCTCGGAGACGAAGACGGGCTGGAAGCGACGGGCAAGCGCCGGGTCCTTTTCGACATGCTTGCGATATTCATCGAGCGTGGTGGCGCCAACGCAATGCAACTCACCTCGCGCCAGGGCGGGCTTGAGCAGATTGGACGCGTCCATCGCGCCATCGGCCTTGCCGGCGCCGACAAGCGTGTGCATTTCGTCGATGAAGAGGATAATCTGGCCTTCTGCCGCGGTCACCTCGTTGAGCACGCCTTTCAGGCGCTCCTCGAACTCGCCGCGATACTTCGCGCCGGCGATGAGCGCACCCATGTCGAGCGCGAGCAGGCTCTTGTTCTTCAGACTCTCGGGCACGTCGCCATTGACGATGCGGATGGCGAGGCCCTCGGCGATCGCCGTCTTGCCGACGCCGGGTTCACCGATCAGCACGGGATTGTTCTTGGTGCGGCGCGACAGCACCTGGATGGTGCGACGGATTTCCTCGTCGCGCCCAATGACCGGGTCGAGCTTGCCCTCGCGGACATCCTGGGTGAGGTCGCGGGCATATTTCTTGAGCGCGTCATAGGCGTTCTCGGCCGAGGCACTATCAGCGGTGCGGCCCTTGCGCAAGGTCTCGATGGCGGCATTGAGCCCCTGCGGGGTCACGCCGGCCGATGCCAGGATCTTGCCGGCGTCGGTGTCCTTTTCGACGACCAGCGCCAGGAGCAGCCGTTCAACCGTGACAAAGCTGTCGCCGGCCTTCTGGGCGGCGCTTTCAGCGGTGTCGAAGACACGGGCGAGTTCGCGGCTGAGGTAGAGCTGGCCGGCATCACCGGACACTTTGGGAATTTTGTTGAGCGCGGCTTCAACGCCGGCGCGCGCAGCCTTGGGATCGCCCCCGGCGCGCTCGATCAAGCCATTGGCCATGCCCTGCTCGTCGTCGAGCAGCACTTTGAGAAGGTGGACGGGCGAGAACTGCTGGTGACCCTTGCCCAGGGCACCGGTCTGCGCGCTCTGGATGAAACCACGGGCACGCTCGGTATATTTTTCGATGTTCATTCAACTCTCCTAGTCTCGCCCGTAATGCGGCCCGAACGGCACCGGCATGACGGCGGAAGCGTCGCGTGAGCTCAAACGCCCGGCAATCCAGCGCGTCGTCTCACACGAGGATATATGGGGCCGCCCACAGAGAGTTGAAGGGGAGAGCAAGGGCAAATTGCAAAAAGGCCGGGCGCTGGGCCCGGCCTTTTGAAAGTCTTATTCGGCGGCGCTTGTCGTGCCAGCCGTCAGGAACGCCGGCAATTCGCCAACGTCGGGCTGGGGGGCGCTGGCCGGATCGGCACCAGCCTCCCCGGCGGCCGGACGGCGGCGGCGCGGACGACGCTCACGTGGCTTGCGCGGAGCCGCTTCGCCTTCGGCGGCAGCGGCATCGGCGGGAGCAGCGTCTTCACCGGAAGCTGCTTCCTCGGTGGCAGCAGCGGCCGGAGCCTGGGCCTGCGCCTGAGCCGCTTCGGCGATTTCCCGAGCCGACGGCCGGGAAGCAGGCGCAGCGGCCGGGGCTTCGTCTTCGGCGTCGTTCTGGTTCTGCTGCTGCGCCGGCTGGGGCGAGGCGAAGCGAGAGTTCAGCTCCGAGACATCGTCATCGAAATCATTGTCGTCCTGGCTCTGGCCATCGCGCTGGCCGGTCAGGGCCTGCTGAGCGGAGGAGACGATGCGGAAATAATGCTCTGCGTGCTGCAGATAATTTTCCGCCATCACCGAGTCGCCGGACGACTGGGCATCACGCGCCAGCTGCAGATATTTTTCCGCGATATGAGCCGCATTGCCGCGGACCTTCACGTCCGGGCCGTTGCTCTCATAATTCCTCGACAGCGGATTGACGTGCTTGCGCCCGCCATTACGGCCGCGCTGGCGGTTCTTGTTCTGATTGTTTGGTCTCATCGGGTCGCTTTGTCTAACTCTAGTAGTTAAGCGTCACATATGGGCGGACCGGAACGCGTCCGGCCTGGCCCCTCATTCCAGCAAAACATCGCTCGGGAATGGGGTTATACTGGTTTCATGAAGACCCAATGCGGTCTGGCAGCGCCCCGGAAATGCTTCCGCCCTGATCAACTCTGGCCCCTAACTTCGGGACAAGAACGGCGGCTAGCCGTGAGATCAACAATCGGGTGTGGTCGCTGCGGCGCCCATGATGCGCCGTTGACAGCATGTTCAAACTAGCGGTTTTCCCCGCCCTTGACCAGCACAAATCTCAAGCTGGCCCGTTTCATGCGCTTATGCCCCCTCAAAGTGGTGCGCACAAACCACACGATCAAGCCCTGCAAGATCCTTGTGGACGCTGACCTCTGCATATCCGGCATCGCGGAAGAGGGCACGAACGGCATCCCCCTGGTCATAGCCGATTTCCACAAGCACGCGCCCCGACGGCGCCAGCCAACGCGAGGCCTCGGCCGCGATGATGCGATAGGGCGCGAGCCCGTCGGGCCCACCATCGAGCGCAAGCCGCGGATCGAAATCCTTGACCTCGGGATCAAGGTTTTCAACGACATGGCTGGCAATATAGGGCGGATTGGACGCGATGAGATCAAACGGACCGTCATCCGGCTTCAGCGCGCCAAACCAGTCGCCACCCCGGAACGAGAGGCGGTCGGAGACGCCATTGGCGGCAGAGTTCTGCTGGGCCATCTCGATCGCCGCGGGATTGAGATCGGTGGCGATAGCCGTCGCGTCCTCCCTGTTGGCGAGGATGGCAATGGGGATGCAGCCTGTGCCAGTGCCCATGTCGAGAAGGCGCCCGCCTTTCGGGAGCGCCTCAAGCGCCAGATCGACCAGAAGTTCGGTGTCGGGGCGCGGCTCGAGGGTGGCAGGGCTCAGCGCGAACTCGAGACCATAGAATTGCTTGTGCCCGATGATTCGCGCCACCGAGAGCCCGCTGAGCCGGCGCGTCAGAAGCGCCTCAACCTCGGCAAGGGCTTCGGGCGAGACGGACTCATTCTCGCGCGAGAAGAGACCCAGGGCATCAAGGCCGAGCGCATGACCGACGAGAAGCTTTGCATCGAGGACGGGCGTCTCAAAACCTGCGCTCGAGAGCACATCGCGATGGTGGTGCCAGAGCGCGCCAATGGTCGTCGGCGACGTCAGATCCCGCTCTCCATGGCCGCCAGCTGGGCCGCCTGGTTCTCCGTGATCAGAGCCTCGATCAGCTCGTCCAGCGCCTCGCCTGTGATGACCTTGTCGAGCTTATAGAGCGTCAGGTTGATCCGGTGGTCGGTGACCCGGCCCTGCGGGAAGTTGTAGGTGCGGATGCGCTCCGAGCGATCGCCCGAGCCGACCTGACCCTTGCGCTCGGCCGAGCGGGCGCTGTCGCGTTCTTCGCGCTGCATCTCGTAAAGACGCGCGCGCAGCACGACCATGGCCTGCGCGCGGTTCTGGTGCTGGCTCTTGAGCGCCGAGGTGACGACGAGGCCGGTGGGTATATGGGTGATGCGCACCGCCGAATCGGTGGTGTTGACGTGCTGGCCGCCGGCGCCCGAGGCGCGCATGGTGTCGATGCGGATGTCCTCGTTGCGGATCTCGATGTCGATGTCTTCGACTTCCGGCAGCACGGCGACAGTGGCGGCCGAGGTATGGATGCGGCCCGAACCTTCCGTGGCCGGCACGCGCTGGACGCGGTGCACGCCGCTTTCATATTTCATGCGGGCATAGACGCCCTTGCCCGAAACATTGGCGATGACTTCCTTGTAGCCGCCCATTTCGCCGGGGCTTTCCTCCATCAGCGTCACCTTCCAGCCATGGTTGGCGGCATAGCGCTCATACATGCGGAAGAGATCGCCGGCGAAAAGTGCGGCCTCGTCGCCGCCTGTGCCGCCTCGGATTTCGAGGATGATGGACTTTTCGTCCGCCTCGTCCTTGGGCAGCAGCAGGATGCGGATGGCCTGGACATAGGCTTCGAGCTTTTCGTCGAGTTCCTCGATCTCGGCTTCGGCCATTTCGATGAGGTCCTTGTCGCCGCTTTTCAGCAGCGTCGTGGCCTCGGCATGGTCGCGCAGCGCCTTTTTATAGGCGGTGATCTCGGTCACGATCGGCGTGAGGTCAGAGTGCTCCTTAGAGAGTTTTGCGAACTCATCCGGGCTTGCCCCACCCGACAGCGCCGCCTCGATATACTGGAAGCGGGTTTCGAGGGCGTCGAGTTTGTCCTGGGGCAATGCGGGCATGATCAGTCTTTCGCCGGAATTCAGGTCCTGCGTGTAATGATCCGGGCGGGCAACATCAAGGCCGCACGCTCACCCCATGGGCAGGTTCTGCTTTTCCACCCATTCGGTAAGCAGTTCGCGGATCGCCACGCCATCGGCGCCATCGCTGAGCGCGGCTGCCACCGAAGCGCGGATCGGCGTGAGGTCGAGATTGAGCACCAGCTCCTTGATCGGGCCGATCGAGGCCGGCCCCATGGAGAGCCGGGTCATGCCGATCGCCATCAACGCCAGGGCCTCCATCGGCCTGCCGGCCAGCTCGCCGCACATGGTCACAGGCTTGTTGTGCCGACGAGCCGCATCGACGATCAGCCGGATCGCACGCAGGCGTGGCATGGCAATGGGATCGTAATTCTTCGAGACGCGCGGGTTGGCGCGATCGGCCGCAGTAAGGAACTGCACCAGGTCATTGGAGCCGATGGAGACGAAATCCGCCTCGGGCAGCAATTGGTCGAGTTCGAACAGCAGCGATGGCACTTCGACCATGGCACCGATCTCGACCCCTGACGGAAGGGGCTGACCGGCCCGGCGCAGGCGCTCGATTTCCTTGTTGATCACAAGACGCGTCTGGCGGAACTCAAAAGTCTCGGTGACCATGGGCACGAGAATTTTCAGCGGCCGCCCATGCGCTGCCATCAGCAGAGCCCGCACCTGGGTCCGCAACAGGCCTGGACGATCCAGCCCCAGCCGGATCGAGCGATAGCCCATGGCCGGATTTTCTTCAGCCATCGAGCGCAGATAAGGCACGACCTTGTCGCCGCCGATATCGAGCAGGCGGAAGACGATCGGCCGGTCGCCGGCTATGGCAAGTGCCTCGGCATAGAGCTCGACCTGCTCCTGCAGGCGCGGGAGCTTGGAGGCGATCATAAACTGCAGCTCGGTACGGAAGAGACCGACGCCCACCGCGCCGGTGTCGTCCAGCATGGGCAGGTCCGCGACCAGCCCGGAATTGTGCAGCAGGGTGATATCCACGCCATCGCGCGTCACGCTGGGCTTGTTCTTGAGCGCGGCATAATGGGCGCGGCGCTTGGCCGAAACCCGTACCTTGTCGACATAGGTCTGTTCGACATCGGGCGTGGGGCGCAAATGCACCTGTCCGGCCTGCCCGTCGATGATGATGTCGTCGCCTGTTTCGCACATGGAGACGATTGATTCGGCCTGCCCCACCGCCACGATGCCCAGCGAGCGGGCGACGATGGCAACGTGGGCCGTCGCACCACCCTCTTCCAGCACCACGCCGCGCAGCTTCTTGCGGTCGTATTCGAGCAGTTCCGCCGGGCCCATGTTACGGGCGACGAGAATGGCATTGTCGGGCAGCACGCGCTGGGCGGGCTGGCCGGTATTGGTCAGGACGCGCAACAGACGGTTTGCAAGATCGTCGAGATCATGCAGCCGGTCGCGAATATAGGGATCGGTCTGGCGCATCATGCGGGCGCGCGTGTCGTTTTGCACCCGCTCCACTGCCGCCTCGGCCGAAAGTCCGTTCTCGATCGCCTCGGTCAACCGGTGCACCCAGCCCCGGTCATTGGCGAACATGCGATAGGTTTCGAGAATCTCGCGATGGTCCGACGACGGCTGCATGTCGCCATGGTCGAGCATGGCATCGATCGAGACGCGCATGGTCTCGAGCGCCTTGTCGAGCCGGGACTTTTCCTGCTCGGTATCTTCGGCAATGAAATTGGTCACCACGACGCGCGGATCGTGCAGCACAACTGTGCCAAGCGCGATGCCATCGGTGAAGCTGACGCCATTGAACATGCGGGGTCGCCTGAGATCGATATCCGACCCCGGCTTGATCAGATTGTCGAAATCCGAGGTCGCGATCATCTCGGCCAGGATTGTGGCCGTAGTCAGCATCGCCTCGGTTTCATCCTCGCCATAATGGCGACGCTCGGCGTTTTGCACGACGAGGACGCCTAGCGTCTGACCGGCGCGCAGCACGGGCACGCCCAGAAACGAATTATACCTGTCTTCACCCGTCTCCGGCCGATAGGCAAAGCTGGGATGGGAGGGGGCATCATCAAGGCTGAGCGGTTCGGCTTCGGATGCGATGAGGCCGACCAGCCCCTCACCCAGGCGAAGCGTCGTCATATGGACCGATTCGGCCTCAAGCCCCTTGGTAGCAAAGAGCTCGAGCGCACCATCGTCGCGCAATACGTAGAACGAGCAGACGTCGGCCCGCATGTTCTGGGCGATGAGGGCGACGATCTTGTCGAGACGCGCCTGCGAAGCCAATGGCTCCGCCATGGTTTCGCGCAGCTGGCGCAGCAAAACTCTCGGGCCGCCTATGGACGTGACCATTTACTCCGGCGACCTGATGAAGCCGCCCCCCTGTGCGGACGCGGCCTCATCCCCCAATGGGGCCTAGGCGTCCTTCTTATCCAAACCGTAATAGGTGTGGAGCGCCCGAACCGCAAGCTCGGCATATTCTTCATCGATCAGGACCGAGGTCTTGATTTCCGACGTGGTGATCAGCTGGATGTTGATCCCCTTGTCGGCAAGCGCCTTGAACATCGAGGCGGCGACGCCTGCGTGGCTACGCATGCCGACGCCCACGACAGAGACTTTTGCACCGCCGCGCGAGCCCGAAAGACGGGCATATTCAAAGCGCCCGCCATTGTCCTCGAGCGCCTTGACCGCCTTGTCATATTCGCTGTCGGGCACGGTGAAGGTGATGTCGGTTGTCGCGGCATCGTCGGAGATGTTCTGCACGATCATGTCGACGATGATGCCCTTGTCGGCCAGCGTGCCAAAAATGGCCGCGGCGACGCCGGGATTGTCCTTGACGGCGCGCAGGGTGATCTTGGCCTCTGCCTTGGCGAGCGTCACGCCCGAAACGATCTGCTTTTCCATGATCTCTTCCTCATCGCAAACGAGCGTACCCGGAACACCAGGCAAACCATCGGGCCCGATCTGTGGGGCATCCGGGTCATCGAAACTGGAGCGGACGGTGAGCCGCACCTTGTGTGCCATGGCCATTTCCACGGCGCGGATCATCAGCACCTTGGCACCGAGCGAGGCCATTTCCAGCATTTCCTCAAAGGAAATGCGGGTCATGCGCTGGGCCTTGGGAACGATGCGCGGATCGGTCGTGTAAACACCGTCCACATCGGTATAGATATCGCAGCGGTCCGCGCCGACAGCAGCAGCCACCGCGACAGCAGATGTATCCGAGCCACCGCGACCGAGCGTTGTAACGCGGCCATGGGGCGAAATCCCCTGGAAGCCGGTGATCACCGGAACCCAGCCATCCTTGAAGCGCTTGTTCAGCTCGGTCGGGTCAATCTCGGCGATACGGGCCGCGCCATGCGCGTCGTCGGTCTTGATCGGAACCTGCCAGCCGGCGAAAGAGCGCGACTGGATGCCCATTTCGGAAAGGACGATGGCCATGAGGCCCGCCGTCACCTGCTCGCCCGAGGCGACCACGGCATCATATTCACGCGCGTCGTGGAATGCGCTGGCCTCATTGACCCAGCCGACCAGTTCATTGGTCTTGCCGGACATGGCCGAAACCACGACGGCAACTTCATTGCCGGCTTCCACTTCGCGCTTCACATGGCGCGCAGCCTGACGGATGCGCTCGACATTGGCCACCGAAGTGCCACCGAATTTGACGACGATGCGGGCCATTTTTTCCCCGGTCTTCCGCCGAACCCGGCGGTACGCTCACTTGTTGGGGGCCAGATGCCATAAAGTGCGGGCGCAATCAACCGTTCTGCACGGCGCGCGACACTCCCGCGCCTTGCACTAAGCGCATCATCATCGCATATCTGGCCTGCACAGGAGCCCTCTCATGTCCCAGACCACCATCAACGACGCTGAAGTCGCAAAATTCACGGCCATGGCCGAGGAGTGGTGGGACCCCAAGGGCAAGTTCAAGCCGCTGCACAAGTTCAACCCGGTGCGCCTCTCCTATATCCGCGAGCATCTGATCGCCCATTTCGGCAAGGACGGCAGCGCAATCCGGCCCCTTGAGGGCCTTACCATCCTCGACGTTGGCTGCGGTGGCGGCCTGCTCTGCGAACCACTGACGCGGCTCGGCGCGACCGTGACTGGCATTGACGCGGCCGAGCGCAATATCGCCATCGCCCGCATTCATGCCGAACAGTCGGGGCTCGATATCGACTATCAGGCAACGACCAGCGAAGCCCTCGCCGCAGCAGGAAAAACCTTTGACGTTGTGCTCAACATGGAGGTGGTCGAGCACGTCGACAATGTCCCGCTCTACATGAAGAGCTGCGCCGATCTGGTGAAGCCGGGCGGGCTGATGTTCACCGCCACCATCAACCGCACGGCCCGCGCTTTTGCGCTCGCCGTCGTCGGCGCTGAATATGTCCTGGGCTGGTTGCCCAAGGGTACGCATGACTGGAAGAAATTCCTCACCCCTGATGAAATCGGCAGCCTGCTCAGCCGCAATGGTCTCAAGGTCACAGACCAGACGGGGGTGGTCTACCATCCCATCGGGGATGAATGGCGCCGCAGCCGCGATATGGGCATCAATTACATGATGCTGGCGGCGCGGCCCGCCTGAGCGCGCCGCGCCTCTGGATCCAGTGCAACCTTAGACGTGCATGAGGTCGGATTTTTCGACATTCAGCACCACGCCTTCAGCGGTCACCCGGTCGATGTGCTCGGGAAAAATGTAGCGGTCCCGGGCAAACAGCCCATCGGCATCGAGGCGGATAAATCCTTCGCGCAGTGCCTTCTCCTGAACTTCGCGTGGCAAGCCGTCATCGGGCGAAAAAATATCGGCCAGAATGGATGTCAGTCCGGTCTGGTTCTCTTCGAGCACTGGACTGACCCCTGCAGCCTCGACGCCCGGGATCGACGGGTCCTCGTCGCCGATCCGAAACGTCTCGACAGTACCTATGGCATTCATCGCCCGGTCGTAGACCTTCATGCCCTCGTGGATGGAGTTGGGAATTGCGTGCATCGTATGTCTCCTCTGCTTGATGAGAAGGAACGACCGCGCGCCCCAAGGCGTTCCGCAGGGTAAAGGCCGGAGCGGTCATCACATTTCCGATTTGTTAACCATACGGAAACGCTCGCTGAAACACGCTCCGGCATTGGTGGTCCCGTGCGGAGTTGAGAGTGTCCATGCCCCTAGCACGCCTTGCTTCGTTCATCGCCCTCGGCACGGTCATCCTGTCCAGCCCCGCCTTGGCGCAGGCGACCGATGAGCAGAATGTCTTCGTCATGGGCGGCCCCTTCACCAGCGGCTACTTCTCCGACGCGTTTCTGCTGTGGGAGGACCACTACGAATCCAATTTCTTTGCCGGGGTGGGCTACCAGTACTTCATGTATGAGCATTCCGGCGGCTTCAAGCTGGGCGCCGAAGCCGGCCTGGGCGTTCGCCTCGGCGACCGGTCCTCTGCTGAACTCTGGGCGGGGCTCGTTGGCCGGCTCGACATGTTCCAGATTGGGGACATCCGGATTACCCCGTCGATTACCGCCGGCTTTTCTGTCGTCACCGACACGATCGGGGTGGAAACCGAGCGCGCAGCCAAGCTTGGCCACGACATCCCTTTCCTCTATTACCTGGGGCCTGAAATCGCCGTCTCCCATGTCGGTTACCCCGAACTCGAGGCCTTCGGGCGCATTCATCACCGATCCGGCGGGTTTGGCACGATCGCCGAGATCGATGGCTCCAACGCCGTGGTAATGGGCCTGCGCTATAAATTTTAGTCCGCCTGGAGGACGAAGGCATCCCGACTCAAAGGTGACGGGACCGCCTCGCCCCCAGGCAATAACGGCGACCCGCCAGGCGGGCGCTTATGGAAGTTCCGCAGATGTCTGACCCATCCGGGACCGTCGAACGCTTTTCCGCCGTCGCAAAACTGCGACAGGCGGCGTTCGACTGGCTGACCGCACCGGCTGCCGCAGCCGATTCCAATATCCGGTCAGAACTGGCCCGCACGCTCATCGTCAACCGACGCACCCTGGCTTTCGGCGCGCTCAGCATGGGCCTGTTGCTGCTGGCCATTGCCCTCTTCAAGAGCATTGCCGAGGGCGCCCTCATCGCTCTCGTGGTTGCCGCCGCCCTGCTGCTGCGCGCTCACACTCTGGATCGTGCACAACAGGCCGCAGACGCCGACAAAAATCTCAACGCCGTGGTGGAGGCCGGGCTGGTCTATGCCGTTTCGCTCTCGCTGGTTGGCGTCGCAGCAACCACCAGCGGGCAATTGGTGCTGATCGTGCTGGGCGCGCTGGTAACAACCGGGCTGGTCTTCGGCTTCTGCATCACCAATAGCGCTGCACCGCGCTACGCCACGCTGCAGGCGGTCATCGTCATGCTCCCGGTGATTTTTACCACGGCCCTCTCCGGGCCGCCGGAAATGCTTATCATTTTCGTCCACGCCCCGATCTGGATCTTTGGCGTCATCATGCTGATCGGCACCAGCCATAACCGGCTGGCCGGCCTGATCCGGGCCCAGAAAACCAGTCGCTATCTCGCCTATAATGACGCGCTGACCGGGCTCGCCAACCGCGCCCAGGTGATGAGCACTCTCCAGCAACTGGCCAATCCGACCCAATCGCGGGCGCGTCAGCCAAAGGGACAGCGCTCCTATCTGCTCTATCTTGATCTCGATGGATTCAAGGGCGTCAACGACACCCATGGCCACGCCGCCGGCGACCGACTGCTCGAGGCTGTCGCCGGGCGTCTCACGGACAATGTGCGCTCCGGCGATCTCGTCGGTCGCCTCGGCGGCGACGAATTCGTGATCGTGCTATCCGATCCCCAGCCCGACCATGTACGCGCTCTGGCCAGCCGTATCACCGAGGCCATCGCCCATCCCTTCAGCCTTCCCGGCGACATCGAGGCGCGGATCGGGGTCAGCATTGGCGGCGCTCCCCTGCACAGCGATCCCCAGCACGCTTTGGCCGAGGCAGACACCATGCTCTACCGCGCCAAACATGGCGGCAGGGGCGGTCATTTCCTCAGCGGATTATAGGGCTACCGAGGCGCCTGAAACCGCGCTTTTCAGCGTAACCGTACCGTACGGTACGGTACGGAAAATCCTTGAAGCTGCGGCCGATTGGGTCTAAACAGGGAGCCAATTAAAATCCCGGCCCCACCGGCGCCTTCTTCGAGGATATTGCCATGCCCGCCTATCGTTCCCGTACCACAACCCATGGCCGCAACATGGCCGGCGCGCGGGGGCTCTGGCGCGCCACGGGCATGAAGAACGAGGATTTCGGCAAGCCCATCATTGCCGTGGTCAATTCCTTCACCCAGTTTGTGCCTGGCCACGTCCATCTGAAGGACCTCGGCCAGCTCGTCGCGCGCGAGATCGAGATCGCCGGCGGCGTCGCCAAGGAATTCAACACCATCGCGGTCGATGACGGCATCGCCATGGGCCATGACGGCATGCTCTATTCCCTGCCCAGCCGCGACATCATCGCGGACTCGGTGGAATACATGGTCAACGCCCACTGCGCCGACGCCATGGTCTGCATCTCGAACTGTGACAAGATCACTCCCGGCATGCTGAATGCCGCCATGCGGCTCAACATCCCCGTGGTCTTCGTGTCGGGCGGCCCGATGGAAGCCGGCAAGGCCATCCTCAAGGGCAAGCTGCAGGCGCTCGACCTCGTCGACGCCATGGTCATGGCCGCCGACGAACATTACACCGACGAAGAAGTGCAGGCCGTCGAAGAAGCTGCCTGCCCCACCTGCGGCTCCTGCTCGGGCATGTTCACCGCCAATTCGATGAACTGCCTCACCGAAGCCCTCGGCCTGTCGCTGCCGGGCAATGGCTCGACGCTGGCAACCCACTCGGACCGCAAGCGCCTGTTCCAGGAAGCCGGTCACCTCATCGTCGACCTCGCTCGCCGCTATTACGAGCAGGACGACGAAACCGTGCTGCCGCGCTCTATCGCCACCAAGGCGGCCTTCGAGAACGCCATGGCGCTCGACATTGCCATGGGCGGCTCGACCAATACGGTGCTGCATATCCTGGCCGCAGCCTTCGAAGGCGGCGTCGACTTCACCATGGACGACATCGATGCCCTGAGCCGTCGTGTTCCGGTGCTCTCCAAGGTCGCACCGGCCAAGAATGACGTGCACATGGAAGACGTGCACCGCGCTGGCGGCATCATGGCCATCCTCGGCCAGCTCGATCGCGCCGGCCTGATCAATCGCGACGAGCCGACCATCCATGCGCCGTCCATGGCCCATGCGCTGGACAAGTGGGACATTTCCCGCACGAACTCGGACTCGGTGCGCGAATTCTTCAAGGCGGCACCCGGCGGCGTTCGCACCACCCAGGCCTTCTCCCAGTCCAATCGCTGGAATGAGCTCGACCTCGACCGGCAGAACGGCGTCATCCGCTCGGCTGAAAACCCCTTCTCCAAGGACGGCGGCCTCGCCGTGCTCAAGGGCAATATTGCGCTCGACGGCTGCATCGTGAAGACGGCGGGCGTTGACGAGTCGATCCTGAAGTTCACCGGCCCCGCGCGCGTGTTTGAAAGCCAGGACGCGACGGTCAAGGCCATTCTCTCCAACGAGATCAAGGAAGGCGATGTCATCGTCATCCGCTATGAAGGCCCGCGCGGCGGCCCCGGCATGCAGGAAATGCTCTATCCGACGAGCTATCTGAAGTCGAAGGGCCTGGGCAAGGCCTGTGCCCTGCTCACCGACGGCCGGTTCTCCGGCGGCACCTCGGGCCTGTCCATCGGCCACGTTTCCCCGGAAGCAGCTGAAGGCGGCGCCATCGGCCTCGTGCGCGAAGGCGACATGATCGAGATCGACATCCCCGGCCGCACCATCACGCTGCTCGTCAACGAGGGCGAGATGGCCAAGCGCCGGACCGAGCAGGATGCCAAGGGCTGGAAACCAGCCGAGCCCCGCAAACGCAAGGTCACCACCGCGCTCAAGGCCTACGCTGCCTTTGTGACTTCGGCATCAAAGGGCGCCGTGCGGGACGTGGATGCCATCAACAAGCTGATGGATTGATCCCATCGTGCCTCGTTTCCGGATCGATCCTTTTCCGACCGATCCGGAACTCGACGAACTCTGGCGGCGCGCCTGGGATGTGTCGCTGGAAAGATCCTATCAGGATGTCCTTGCCCGCAGCCTTGGGCATGTCGGCGCCTATGCAGACGAGCGACTGATCGGCTTCGTCAACATCGCCTGGGACGGCGGCCTCCACGCCTTTATCCTCGACACCTGCACGGACCGCGACTTTCGCGGTCGCGGCATTGCGACCGAACTGGTGCGACAATCAGCACAGCTGGCTCGAGACCGTGGCGCACAATGGCTCCATGTCGACTACGAGCCGCACCTGGACAGCTTCTATCGCGGCTGCGGCTTTCTCCACAGCACGGCCGGCGTCATGAAATTGTCGTGACATTTCAAATGCCCGGTGCTACCACGCGCTCAGCCATTCAGTGGTCTGCCAAGATTACTGTCTGGTCAGGTTCGATAGCGGGGATTCCACCCTCCCTATCGGACCGACCTAAATCCCCATGACATCGTCGGTAATGCCCAACTCGGACCGCAGCTTTAGCGTGAGCCCCTTTGCGACCAGCGCGTAGGAGCGGCGAATATAGGCGAGCTGCTCGTCGTCGGTCAGAGGCGAACCTTCGAGCACCGACACCCACATGCGCTTGGCAAAATAGGCCGCTTGGGAAACGCCCTCGAGCTCTGTGAGCAGGTCAAAGCTCCCCTCGCCGCATTTGAACACCAGACGTAGCGGCTCATTATCGGACAGGAGGCAGAAAACCTTGCCGCCGACTTTGGCGATATGGGATTCCCACTGGTCTTCCATGGTCACGCCCGGCCAGGCCAGAGCGGCATCAAAGCCTGTCTTGGTATACAGCGACATCGGCACCTCCAATCACCAGACCGGTACTGGATGCCCTAAGCGTCATAAAATGTCAGGAGGCAAACCGGTCAGTTGTCCTCGCCCACATCGGGCAGGGGCATGAAGTCAACGCCATCCTCGATCAGGGCCGCGATCTCGTCCTGGCTGGCCTGACCATAAATGCCGCGCGCCTCGACTTCCTCGAAATGGATTTTTCGGGCTTCCTCGGCGAACCTGTCGCCGACATTGTCGGCCTCGCTCATGACCTTGCGACGATATTCGCGCAGCATCTCGCGGATTTTTGCCGCCTCCGGATGTACGGCAGCGACGGTACGGCGCTCATGATCGGTGCGGGCGACGGCCGGCGCCATAGGCGCCTTTTCCACTTGCCCATCCCCGCAAACGGCACAGCTGACAATGCCACGCGCTTTCTGCTCGTCATAGGCGGCGGCGTTCTTGAACCAGGCGTCGAAGCTATGCCCCTTCGCACATTGGAGAGAATACTGGATCACTTGGTCTGTCGTCGTCTCTGGATACGCCGAAAAGAGCGTCCTCTGATTGTCATATAGCGAGCGCGCCTAGCCCTGCAATGGTTCGGGCGCGGCAAAGTCGCGCGCGTTGGCGAGCGCGGGCACCCGTTGGCGGGCTTCCCTCACAAGAGCCGGATCGATGTCGGCGAGGAGAACGCCCGGCGCGTCGTGGTCGAGCTCGGCGATGACCTTGCCCCACGGGTCGATCACCAGCGAATGCCCATAGGTGGCCCGTCCATTGGCATGCTGGCCACCCTGAGCGGCAGCGATGACATAGGACCCCGTCTCAATTGCCCGGGCGCGCAGGAGCACATGCCAGTGCGCCTGCCCCGTTGGTACGGTGAAGGCAGCGGGCACAGCGATCAGATCGGCACCAGCATTGGCGAGGCTATTGTAGAGCCTTGGGAAGCGCATGTCGTAGCAGATGGAAAAGCCGAGGGTGAAGTCACCCAGCGGCGCCGTCACTGCCCTGTCACCCCCCTTATAGGTTGCACTTTCGCGATAGGCATTGAGCCCGGCGATATCGGCATCAAAGAGGTGGATCTTGTCATAATGCGCCACTATCGCCCCGTCCGGCCCGAACAGCACCGACCGATTGGCAAAGCGACCATCTTCGAGCGGAATGGGCAGCGAACCGATATGGACATGCATTTTGTGCTGGCGCGCCAGCTCACCCACGCGGGCCAATTGCGGATGACCCTCGAATGGAGCCGCCACCGAGCGCAGCTGATCCCGGCTTTCGGGGAAAATCAGCGTCACCTCCGGGGTCAGCGCATAGCTTGCCCCGGCTTCCGCTGCCTCTGCGATCATCGGCTCGAGCGCTGCAAGATTGGCATCCGGATCAAGCCCGGACTGCATCTGGATGGCGGCGATCTTCATGGGTCAGCTACTGGGCCAGGAGGGGATCGAGACCGCCTTCGCGGTCCAGCGCAGCCATGTCGTCATAACCACCCACATGGGTAGCTCCGACAAAGATCTGCGGCACGGTGCGGCGGCCATTGGCGCGCTTGGTCATCGCTTCGCGCAGCTCGGGGTCGAGCACAGTGATCTCGGTATAGTCTGCGCCCTTCTCGTTCAGCAGCGCCTTGGCCGCATGGCAATAAGGACAGGTGGGTGTCGTATAGATTTCGACCTTGGCCATTGTCGGGCTCCGGAAACATTTGTCTCGATCTTATATGGGGAGTTCCCCGCCAATGACAACGCGGGCGAAGGTCAGGATATCGATCCGCTCCGCCCCGGCCCGCTTGAGCGCGCGGGTCACCGCCTTGACCGTTGCCCCGGTGGTGTAGACATCGTCGATGATCACGATCGGGCGACCACCGAGCCGGCGCAGCAGATCGCGATTGGCGACAAACGCCCCCTGCACATTGCGATCGCGCGCGTCACCCGAAAGTCCGACTTGCTGTCGCGTCTGACGGTGTCGCTCGACGAGATGGGGATCAACCTTTAACCCGGTCAGTCGGGAAATCTCCTGCGCCAGGAGCAACGACTGATTATAGCGCCGAAAGCGCAACCTCTGCCGATGCAGCGGCACCGGCACGAGGATGGGGCCCCCCAGGAACAACGGGCGCCCTGCCGCTGTCATCAGCCGGGCGCAAAGCCGCGCCAGTTCTGGTCGATCACCATATTTGAGATGGCTGACAAGGGTTCCCGCCATCTCGCCATAGGCCACTGCAGCCCGGGCCCGTCCGAACGGGGGCGGATCGGCAATAGCCTCGGCCGATAACGCACCCCCGCCGGGGTCGCTATCGAAAGGCAGCCCCAGCACAGGGCAGAGCGGCTCGGTGATCGGCCGCAACTGGGCAAAGCAGGCGCCGCAAAGCGCATCGCTCGCCATCAGCGGACCACCACAGCCGGCGCAGACGGGTGGATAGAGCTGATCGAGCACAAGAGCACCCAGCCGACTGAGCCCTGAGCCCAGCCAGTTGCTTTGCGACCAGTCTTTGACTTCGCCCCAGCCCCTCGCCATAAGACCTACAATGGCACGCCTCGACGCCGGGGCAAGCCCTCTTTCGCGAGCAGGTTTCTTGTCCCAGCAACCCCGCCTTTTCGACACCGAATTGATCGCACGCCATTTGGCGCGCCGCCGCGAGACCACCAATTTCGTCAGGGATCTGGTCGTCGAAGATCTGGCCGACCGGCTCGGCGCGCATATGCGCCAGTTTTCCAGCGCCCTACTTATAGCGCCTGATGCGCTAAGCCTGCCCGAAACCATGGAGACCGGACAGGCGCCGCTGCGCTTCACCCGCGTGGAGGCGTTTTCGGGGACTGAGGAGTTTCCCGAGCTGCCAGAAGGCGAGTTCGATCTCGTTGTTTCCCTGCTGCACTTGCAGGCGGTCAACGACGTGCCCGGGCATCTGGCGCGGCTGCGCGCCCGCATGAAGCCAGACGGCCTCTTCATGGCGGCGATGCTGGGCGGCGAGAGTTTTACCGAGCTGCGCGAAGCTTTTCTGTCGGCCGACCTTGCGCTCTCCGGCGGTGCCTCCGCACGCGTGGCCCCGATGGTGCAGGTGCGCGACGGCGGCGCATTGTTGCAGCGGGCCGGCTTTGCCCTGCCCGTGGCCGACGTGGAAAGCCACAAGGTTCGCTACGCCAATCCATTCGCGCTGATGGCCGAACTCAAGGCGCTGGGGGCTTCCAATCCGCTGGCCGATCGGCCGCGCCGCGCCATGACCCGGACCCTGCTCTCGGCCGCGGCCGGCGCCTATGCGGAGCGGGACAGCGATCCCGATGGGCGGATACGCGCAACGCTCGAAATCGTCTGGCTGGCCGGTTGGGTCCCCCATGAAAGCCAGCAGAAGCCGCTGCGTCCCGGCAGTGCCAAGACAAGCATGACGGATTTCCTGGGGAAGGCCTGATTCATCTGCCGCCTCGTCAGAACGTCATCACCTCCGGCGCACCGGGTTGGGCAAGACCACGACTTCTCATGCCAAACCGCGGAGGCAGAACTGGCGAGCAACCGCTTCCGGCTGAATGGGCAATAAAAAAGGCCGGCATCGCTGCCGGCCCTTCTCAAAAAATACCTGCAACCCTGATCAGGCAGCGGCTTCCTCATCGCTCTCAGCTTCCGCGGCATCTGCCTTGGTGCGCTTCGGGCTCTTGGCGAGCTGCTTTTCGATCAACTGCACGGCCTCGGTCAGCGTCACCTTGTTGACGGAGCTGATTTCACGGCTCATGCGATCCATGGCCTGCTCAAAGAGCTGGCGTTCGGAATAGGACTGCTCGGGCTGGTCATCGGAGCGATAAAGATCGCGCACGACTTCCGAGATGGCGATCAGATCGCCGGAATTGATCTTGGCCTCATATTCCTGGGCGCGACGCGACCACATGGTGCGCTTGACACGAGCGCGGCCGGTAACAGTTTCCAGGGCTTTGTTGACCTCGTCTTCTTCGGCAAGCTTGCGCATGCCCACGGACTTGATCTTGGCGACCGGCACGCGAAGGGTCAGCTTGTCCTGCTCGAAGCTGATGACGAAAAGTTCGAGGACGAGGCCAGCGACCTCCTGCTCCTCGATGGCCACGATCAGGCCAACGCCATGCGACGGATAAACAACATATTCACCCGTTTTAAACCCGAGCCGCTGCTGAGACTTCTTGGCTACCATAAGCTGGAACTCCTTTTTGACGCCCCAAAATGGTCGATTCCTTGCGGCAAGGACCGGCCACTCCTACTCTACTCAAGCCCGAACCACGGGCCTTTGGGCAGCACAAACCTCCTGGCCTTCGGGTCCGCTTCATCCGAAGAAGTGCCAGGCAACAGAGAATGTTATGTCAAAAAAATCGTGCCATCTGGCACGGCTTGGGTGACGGGCTGAGCTGCATATGGAAGGACCATAGCACAAAAATTCAGCAAAATCAAAAGGTACGAATCACGCAAGCGGAAACGGGCTGCTTAAGCCCGTCTAGCCACCTTCGCAAGAGAACCCTTGGCTTGTCCAACGGTTCCGTACACCCAATTGCGGGGATCAATCGCCCTCGCCGGGCTCCTCGGAGAAATACTTCTCGAGCTTACCCGATTCGCCGTCACGATCCTTGGCCTCGGGCAAGGGATCGCGGCGCTCGGTAAGATTGGGCCAGGCGGTGGAAAACTTGCGATTGAGCTCGAGCCAGGCGTCGAGACCACTTTCCGTATCCGGCTTAATCGCCTCGGCAGGACATTCCGGTTCGCACACGCCACAGTCGATGCACTCATCAGGATGAATGACCAACATGTTCTCGCCTTCGTAGAAGCAGTCCACCGGACACACTTCGACACAGTCCGTGTACTTGCAGGCAATGCAGTTGTCGGTGACGATGTAGGTCATACGAAACGATCCGCGTAAAGGAAGGGCGGCCCGCTAGGGAACACGCCAGCCAGTCTCAACGGTCCGGTTGCTAAACCCTTTTGCCCGCCTCCGCAAGGCTGCGACGGGGGACGGATTGGCGCGGTCAGCCCGAACTTTAAAATCTTTGATCAGACCGGCGGACGATGCCTGAAAACGAGGTCCTCAGGGTCCTGCCCTACTGCCGTCGGGTCCAGCCTGCCTCCAAGACGTTCGGCCAGGGCTATAGAGCGGGCGTTGGCCGGATCGCAATAGCTGACCAGACCCGACGGTCCCAAATGGACAAACGCCCAGTCTCGCATGGCCAGAGCGGCCTCATGGGCGATCCCAGCCCCCTCGTACCCCTCGTACAGGAACCAGCCCAGTTCCTTTTCGGGAAAGAGCGGACCGTGATTGATCCCGACCTGCCCGACTGTCGCACCATTTTCGCGCAGATCGATCATCAGGCAACCGTGGCCGTAGAGCGACCACTGCGCCAGATCGTTGCAGAACATGCCCCAGGCCGCTTTCAGGTCGAACGGACCACCCATGTGGATAGCGCGCGGCGAAGCCATGAAATCACGATAAGCGGGGAAGTCGTTAGCATGCGGCGCGCGCAGCACCAGCCGGGCGGTGGTGAGCACCGGAATTTCAATCATCGTCGTCGCCGCGAAGCCGATCTGTGTCCCGGCGCTCTTTCTTGGTCGGCCGGCCGCTGCCCATGGGACGCTCAGCAATTGCCGCATCATAGGGAGACATCTCGGCCCGGGGCGTCGGTGGCGGCGAGAGATCCTCATAGAGGGTGGCAGCCTCGCTGGCCGGGCCGCGACGTGTCCCACAATCGAGAATGCGCCAGACGAGAATGCGATTGTGCAGCGCCATGGTCAGCACATCGCCCGCCCCGACCCTGTGGTCGGAGCGGTCTGTTTTCTCGGAGTTGACGCGAATGGCGCCGGTCTCGATGATTTTCTGCGCCAGGGTGCGCGACTTTACGGCGCGCGAGAAGAACAGGAACCGGTCGAGCCGCTCCTTGCGGAGCGGCTCAGATCCAGTCCCGGCCAAGGCCTAGTCCTTCTTGCCGCGCAGGGCGGCGAGGGCAGCAAAGGGGCTGTCCGGATCGAATGCGACCTTGCGCTCTTCGCGCTGGGGCGGACGACGATCATTGCGCTCGTTCTTTTCCGGAACCCCGCGGCCTTCCTCGGCCTTCGGACGGGTATTGGCCGGACGGGTATTGCGCGGACGCTCTGCGCCTTCGGGACGAGCACTGCCTTCCGGACGCGTCGGGCCCTTGGGGCGCTGACGGTCGTTGCGGCGCTCGCGCGCAGGCGCATCGGCATTGGCCGCATCGCGACGGCGCGGCTCATGGCGGCGCTGTTCGTTCTGGCGACGACCACCGGGGAACCAGATTTCGTCGAACTCGGGCTCTGCCGGAGCGGCTTCAACCTCTGCGGAAGCGTCCGTAGCAGGCGCAGCCTCTTCAGCCGCAGGCGCTGCCTCTTCAGCCGCAGGCGCTGCCTCTTCGGCCACGACCGTTTCAGGCGCAGCTTCGCCAACCACTGGGGCGTCTTCTGCGACAGCTTCAGCAGCAGGCGCTTCAGTGCTGACAGCCTCTTCAGCCGGAGCAGCGTCGGTCGCTGCAACGGCTTCGACGGGCGCAGCCACCTTTGGCGTGCGGCGCAGGCGATAGCCGAGCGAGCTCAGGATCGAGGCAAAGTCTTCGCCCGAGCAGCCGAGCAGGCTGGTCATTTCCACGGTGACGCGGAAACCATTTCCTTCGGCGGCGCCACTGGGCAGCTCGCCCTGGTAGCGCGCGGGATCGATGGCGATCAGCGGACGGATGATGTCGGCCAGACGCTCGAGAATGTCGACACGCACTGCGCGCTTGCCGGCAACCTTGAAGCCCGCGATTTCGTAAAGCCGCGTATCGACTTCCGGATCAACGAGGAACGAGGTGCGGCCCGACAAGACGATATGGGGAATGTCGGTGACGCCCGGCTGGCGGATGCCGCCGTTCTTGAGCGCAAACAGGATCAGCGCCAGTTCGCGGGGAGCGGGCTTGAGCGAAAGCGGCAGATAGATGTGGTAGGCGCCGAACTTGATGCCCAGCTTGCGCAGCTTGCCGCGAACGTCCTGGTCGAGTGCCTTGACCTCGTCGGCCACTTCGGCGCGGGGCAGAAGGCCCAGATGCTCATAGAGCCGATAGGCGATGCCGCGGGCACTGCCTTCGATATCGGCAGGCGCTTCAAGCGCCATGACCTGTTCGAGCGTGGTATTGATATGGTGACGCAGCCAGAGGCTGAGGCGATCCTGAACGCGTTCGAGGTCCGGTCCGGTCAGCGACTCGTCGGCCAGCATGATGATGCGCGGACGATAGAGCGTGTCGCCTTCGGCGAGTTCAGCCACAACATCGCCGCGCCAGCGCAGGCGTCCGTCGGTGGCCAGCACGAATTCCTCGTTGGGCGCGCCAGCCAGGCGATCGGCCCGGTTGCGGATCTCGGGCGCTACGGCTTGATCGGCGGCGGCACGGATGCCCTTGACGTCGACCTCGCCATCGGCGCGGGCAAGAGTAAATCGGAAGCCTTCGAGCGTGCCGAGCAAGTGGCCTTCAAGCCTGACTTCGCCGCGCTCATTGATCTCGGGGGATACCATACGTTTGTCTTTCAGATGGCGGAGCAGCACGCTGGTGCGCCGGTCGACGAATCTCTGGGTCAGGCGCTCATGCAGCGCATCACTCAGGCGATCTTCAATGTCTCGGGTCTTTTCGCGCCAATGTGAAGGGTCTGCAAGCCAGTTTTTGCGGTTGGCGACAAAGGTCCACGTCCGGATCTGCTTGATCCGGTTGCTGAGCGTGTCGATATCGCCCTCAGAATTGTCGCAAAACCGAACCTGCTCGGCAATCCAGTCTTCATTGGCAGCCCCGTGTCGCCGCAGATCGGTGAAGATCCGCGTAATAATTTCGCCGTGCGCGGCAGGCGAAATCCCCTGATAATCCGGGGTTTGGCAACATTCCCAGAGCAGTTTGACCGCTTCATGACCACGCGCATAATTGGCCGCCTCATTGCGCGAGAGGAACTCGAGGGCCAGTTGGTCGGTGGCCACCGGTACGCGGGTAAGCACCTTGTCGGTGGGCGAAACCTCGAGGCTCCGGCGCAACCGCTCGATGGATGAGAAATCCAGCACGCTGTTGCGCCATTGCAGCACTTTTACCGGTTCGAAATCATGGGTTTCGAGCTGAACAACCAGTTCTTCATCGAATCCCTCGGTCCCACCGGTCACCCCAAACGTGCCATTGCGCTTGTGCCGGCCGGCGCGACCGGCAATCTGGCCAAGCTCGGAAGGGGTCAATGGCCGCGACTGGCGGCCGTCGAATTTGGTGTCGTCGGCGAAGGCGACGTGGTGAATATCGAGGTTGAGGCCCATGCCAATGGCGTCAGTGGCGACGAGAAAGTCGACATCGCCATTCTGGTAGAGTTCCACCTGGGCATTACGGGTGCGGGGCGACAGCGCTCCCATCACCACGGCGGCCCCGCCGCGTTCGCGCCGGATCAGCTCGGCTATGGCGTAGACCTGACGCGCCGAGAACGCGACGATGGCGCTGCGGGCCGGCTGGCGCGAGATTTTCTTTGAGCCGGAATAGGTGAGCTGGGAAAAGCGTGGCCGCTCGATGATCTCGGCATGGGGCAGAAGCTTGCGCACCACGCTGGCCATGGTCCACGACCCGAGCAGCAGGGTTTCGTAAAAGCCGCGGGCCTTGAGGATGCGATCGGTAAAAATGTGGCCGCGATCGAAGTCTACCGCGGTCTGAATTTCGTCCACCACCACGCAATCGACGTGGATATCCATGGGCATGGCTTCGACCGTCGCGACCCAGTAGCGCGGCTTGGCCGGGATAATCCGTTCCTCGCCGGTAACAAGCGCGACTGCGCCCTCCCCCACCCGTTCGACCACACGTGCATAAACTTCGCGCGCGAGCAGCCGCAGCGGCAGGCCGATCATCCCGGTGGGATAGGACAGCATGCGCTCGATAGCGAAATAGGTTTTGCCGGTATTGGTCGGGCCCAGGATGGCCTTGACCGTTTGGGAGGGTGCGATGGTCATTGCTCGCCAATGTAGGGGCTGGACGTGAGGGATGCGAGAGGCGATCGCGCTTGTCCCACAAATGTGCGCTTCCAGCTCCTCCCGAATGGCCAGCTTAACTATTGGAACGAAACCAAAACGAACAGGGTCAGAATCGGATCACAACGCAAATTCTTACTTTGTTCACGGCTAGACCTAGTGGCTGCTTGCCAACTCGTCACAAGGCGGTGGCGCACCCAAGCTCCAATCGCCCCAATCCAGCCGCAGAGCGTTCAAACCTCTTACCATCCGGTTAATTTCTGCGTTTACGATCGGTGTGCTGACGGGGTGTAAATGCCTGTTGTACCAAAAAATTCTGCAGTATTTACAAAGCACCCCAGCAATCTTGGCGTCTCTGTCGCCAAAAATTCATACTTTATGCGTTGACCGCCCCATTCCGGGACAAGTCTCGCTGCGATAGCACCACCAACCGGGCAAAGTCCAGAAACGGCACAGATTTCAGCAATCGGCCGGATCGGATTAAGGAATGGATCAAACACAGAACGAACAGCGTCGGAATCAGGCCAATCGTCGAAATCCGGCTTTGTTCTCTACAATATGTGGTGAGATCTCCCCGCCCCACCACAAGCGCCACCTGAGGCTCCTTCAAAACGGCCAAAACCCGTTCAGCAAGGTTAGCAGACGGTTAAAATCGTGCTCATCAGGCGGTTCGTTGCCAGGGCATTAGCGCGAAAAAAGTTAAGTCTGTTCGGGAGTTAATGAACAGGCCGCGCTGCCACCGGGCTTTTCGCTGACAAAATTGACAAACAAACAGTTGACCGTGCCACTGCGGGACAGCTTCCCGGCCAGCGCAAGGAACACCGAACATGCGGGCAGGCAAAGAAAAAGGGCCCGGAACGCGTCCGGACCCCTAAAATCAGATCGAGAATCGACGGCTAGGTCTTTGTGCCGACCAGCACCATGGAGAGATCGCCCATCGAGGTGCCGAGCAGCACGCGATAGGGAATATAATAGCCGGTATTCCCGAGCGGCGCGTACCAGAGCAGGATGCGGCTCGTATCGGCCAGGTAATTCGTGATCTCCGAGGAGGTGTAGTGGCCAGAGATCGGCTGGTAGTCGAGATTGCAGGTCACGACCGGCCCTTGATAGCCCGTGCGCGGCGAGGTCGCCTCATCCTCACGGGCAAAGCTCATGGCGATGTCGAAGCGCTCGACGCCAGTAAAGATCTTTAGCTTGCGGTTGCAGAGGCTCTTGTCGAGCCCATTGGCCTTGACCACGAAGGCGGAGAGAAAATCGCCCACCCCGCGCAGATGCCCGCGCTCGACCGGCACGCGGTCGTAGCTTTCAAACACCGGGGGCTCGACCTTGAAGGCGCTGACGTTCCGGCCCGAATAGGAAACGTCGACCGTGAACACTTCGCCATTGGCGCGGGTTTCCAGATCAAATTCCCCCGAAGCAAGGGTGGAGCCGCTGGACGCGCCCTTGGCGACGACCCGAGCTGTGCCGCTGGCCACGAGATTGCCGAGGCCAGCGACCTTGGCCGAGAGATCGAGCTCGTAGCGGCGACCGTCATCATTGAGATCGACGTCGAACGTCGCCACGTTAATGCCGCCCAATGTGAGGACATAGCTGGCGCGGGCATCGACCGGAGCCGCCATGCTCGGCGCCATGCTGGCAAGGAGGGCGGCGGCGACAAGGCTGGTGCGGATCAAATTGGCATCTCACGTCGTAGGCGCGGCCGCCACGACTGGGCACCGGCGAATCATCGAATATGGCTCAAAGTGCCGACGTCTTATGGCCCTTGCAAGGCGCTCGCGGGCGTTTGAGCGGCCTCTTGGGTTGACTGGGCGCGTCAATTTCTCTAGGAAGCCCGCAGATTTCATCACAACCGAGGCCCGTAGCGGGATTTCCCGCCACGCAGGACCTTTACACAAACAGGATATCTCACAATGGCACGTCGCTGCGAACTTACCGGCAAGGGCGTCATGGTCGGCAACAATGTCTCCCATGCTCTTAACCGCACCCGTCGTCGTTTCCTCCCGAACCTCGTCAACGTTTCGCTGATCTCGGACGCCCTCGGCCGTTCGATCAAGCTGCGCATCTCCGCAGCTGCCCTGCGTTCGGTCGAGCACCGCGGCGGTCTCGACGCCTTCCTGATCAAGCAGGCTGACGCCGATCTGAGCCCGCTGGCTCTCGGCATCAAGAAGGAAATCCGCGCAGCTCTCGCCAGCTAAGCGTCTTTCGGCTAGAATTCGAGCCGCGTGGAGCACCTGCCCCACGCGGCTTTTCTTTTTTTGTAAGCTTCATCAAACGCCGCACCGGTCTGTTGCCGGTCCCGTGGCTATTAGAGGTGCATTCTGATGCTGTCTCGTTTCCTGGTGGCTGTGGCCGCCATGGTGGCCGTTGTCGCCGCCTCCAATGTGCTCGTGCAATTTCCGGTCATGGCCGAAATCGGCTCGGTCAATCTGGGTGATATTCTCACCTGGGGCGCATTCACCTACCCCGTCGCCTTCCTCGTCACCGATCTGTCCAACCGTACCTTTGGCCCTGCCAAGGCGCGACTCGTCGTTGTTGCCGGCTTTGCCGTCGCGGTTGTGCTTTCGATCTGGCTGGCCACCCCGCGCATTGCCATCGCTTCCGGCTCGGCCTTCCTCGTGGCGCAGCTGCTCGACATTTCCATTTTCCACCGCCTGCGCAATTCCGCCTGGTGGATGCCGCCGCTGATCTCATCTCTCTTCAGCTCGGCGCTCGATACCATCATCTTCTTCAGCCTCGCCATGGCCCCGGCCTTTGCCGGCATCGATGGCTTCTTCGGCATGGACGATTCTTCGCTCGGCTTTGGCGCGCCGCTTCTCGGTATTGGTCCGGAGGTGCAGCTGTGGCAGTCCCTCGCGCTGGGCGACTTCCTGGTCAAGCTGCTGCTGACCATCGCCATGCTGGCGCCCTACAAGGGGCTCCGCGACCGGTTGCTGCGCTGGGCTAACCCAAAGGCCGCTTAGGTCCGGGCTGACTAGCAGCTGACGCGAATTTCGGCATATCCGGTGACGCCTTCGTCGCCGCCGGATGTGACCCCCACCATGCAATTGGTGCCCGCCAGCGGCAGCGTACCGCCCGAGGCGATGGTGCTGCCGTCTGACAGCGCCAGATAGCCGTTCTCAACCCCTGCAACCGTGATCGAGCCCGCCGTTCCGCAAATCCCATAGCTGTCACCCACGGCCACGAGAATTCGCATGCCCGGCGGCAGGCAATCGCCGCCATCGGCCGTCGTCTCTGCGCCACCGGTGATAGACGGCAGAACTGGGGCTGGCGTGGTCAGGGAACTGCCGCGCATATTCTGTTCGATGATCGCCAGCCGGTTGGACAGTGCCGACAGCTCTTCACTGGTCGGCCCGCTGGCTGCAGCAACAGGCGCTGCTCCACTGCGCTGGGCATAAAGATCTAGGCTGATGCGCAGCTGGGCGACATCGGTGGCGAGGCGGACCACTTCGCGATGGGTTTGGCTATAAACCCAACCGGTAGCAGCAAGCGCACCAACACCGACAAGGGCCGACACGAAGCTCAGAACGGTAGAGCCCCGCAACCGACGCTTGCGCGGCTCCCGGGGCTTGTCGCTCAAACGCGGCGCACGCGATTGCTCGGCGGGGCCGACATGCAGCTCAGGCGCAACCCCCGGCAGCTTCTCGGCGCCGGAACCGGTTTCGGCGGGCTTGGGCTCCACTTTAGGCCTCCATTGGCGCGTGTTGGCGTGCCGGACAGCGCGCCAAGGGCAAGTCACATCAAACTGGGGCCGAACTAGGACCGCGGCAAGGGCGATTGCGGCTGGGGTGCCGGCTGGCCGGACATGACCGGAGCGACATTGGCGTCGCTGTTGAACATGTTGCCAATCCCCGAGAAGAATCCGCTGACCGCCTCGCCCCGCGCCTTGATCGCAGCCTCTTCGGCCGCCTGCCGCTCTCGCGCGGCCAGGGCGTTGGAAAGCGTCGCGTCGTCGGCCTGCATCTTGGCCTCGAGCGCCGCATTGGGTGCCGTCGCCGGGCACGGCCCCAGCGGATTGAGCGGGCCGTTGGCCACGGCGTTGAAAATGTAGCGCTTGTCGCAGACATCCCAGGCGGGCGGTGCCTTGTTCACCTCGAACAGGTCATGGCCCTGCTTGATGTTCTTCCAGAAATCGAGGTGCTGGCTGTCGGCGTGCTGGGCCATATTGCTGGCCGTCATGCGGAAGGGGAAAATCTGCAGCTGGAAACTGGGGTTGCCACCCTTGAAGGTCTCGCGCGCCAGCGCATAAATCTCGGCGATGCCAGCATCGGTCATGGCGTAGCAGCCTACCGATTTGCAGTCGCCATGCACCATCAGGTTTGACCCGGTGCGACCGTGCGCGCGGTCGAACTTGTTGGGAAAGCCGGTGTTGAAGGCCAGGTAATAGGCCGACTTCGGGTTCATCAGGCCGGGCGAGATCGTATAGAAGCCCTCCGGGCTCTGCCGATCGCCTTCCTTGAATTTGGGTCCCAGATCGCCGGAATAGGAGCAGATCTCGTAGGTTTTAAATAGCTTGTACTGGCCCGAGCTCGTGCGCTTCCAGACCTCGAGCACTTCTTCCTTCTTGAAGATGCGCACCACCATGCCCTCGCCCGGCGATGAGCCCATCGCGGTCAGCGCCGAGACCAGTGCGGCCGGCAGGGGAATGTTGTGGCGGTTGTCCCCACCCTTGACGAAGCCGGAACAAGCGGCAAGGCTGACTGAAAGCCAGGCAAGGATGATGATGGCACCGATGCGGTGAAACAATCTTGCGGTCACGAAGGTTAGGCCCGATCAGGAGACAGCCCCGATGGGGCCATGGTTACCGCAGCATGATCCGGCTGGGTGAACGAAGCCTTTATCATGGGCGTGATTTCCCCGAAAGCCGGGGTCCTCACGCATATTTGTGATTGGGAAATACCCTGAGCGGGCTGCCGCATAGGCAACAAAAAACCCCTGCGCCCGGGCAGGGGCGCAGGGGATCGATAAGCAGGCCTGCAATCAGATATTTGTGCCGATGGCCAAAAACTTCTCGCGGCGATGCTCGCGCACTTCGAGACGCGACTTGCCCGAAAATTCGGCAAGGAAATCTGCGATGGCCTGGCGCGTCGCATCCATGACCACACCGGCATGGCGATGTGCGCCACCGGCCGGCTCGGGGATGATGGCGTCGATAACCTTGAAGCCGAAGAGATCCTGCGCCGTGATCTTCTGAGCCGTCGCCATGTCCTGAGCCTTTGCCGCGTCGCGGAAGAGGATCGAGGCGCCGGCTTCGGGCGAGATCACCGAATAGATCGAGTTTTCCAGCATCAGCACGCGGTTAGCGGTCGCAATGGCGATAGCGCCACCCGAACCACCTTCACCGATGATGATGGAGATATTGGGCACGCCCAGCTCCAGCCCCTTCTCGGTCGAACGGGCGATGGCTTCAGCCTGGCCGCGCTCTTCCGCACCGATGCCCGGATAGGCGCCGGCGGTATCGACGAAGGAGATTACCGGGATATTGAACCGGTCGGCCATTTCCATGATGCGGACAGCCTTGCGGTAGCCCTCTGGATTGGCCATGCCGAAATTGTGCTTGAGGCGGGTTTCGGTCGAATTGCCCTTTTCCTGCCCGATCACAGCAACCGGCAGGCCATTGAAGCGGCCAAACCCGGCCTGCAGCGCCGCGTCCTCGCCGAACTTGCGGTCGCCGGCCAGCGGCGTCCATTCGGTGATCAGGCGCTGCACATAGTCAGAAAAATGCGGCCGCTGCGGATGGCGAGCCACCTGCGTCTTCTGCCAGGGCGTCAGTTTCTTGTAGATCTCGACCAGTGCCTCATCGGCACGGGCAGAGAGCCGGTTGACCTCCTCGTCAATGGTGACAGCGGAGTCGGTCGCCGCCAGAGACTTGAGCTCGACGATCTTGGCTTCGAGATCGGCGACCGGCTTTTCAAAATCTAGATAAGATTGCATCCCACCGCCCGTAGGGGTCATTGTTGCGGACCCGAAAATTCTCAGGCCTCGGCTCTTGCGCTCTAAAGTGGCCGGAAAGTGGCGACGGCGCAATCGCAAGTCAACCCATGGGACAAATTTGCGCGGTTTTTTGCCCCTTATCCTTTAAAGGACGTGGACAAGTCTTTCATCCGGCCAGTGCGCGGCGCGCAGCTTGCCGGCAAGATTGCGCGACAGCGTCCCCCGCGCTAGCCGTCGGCCAGCGGGTGGTGTGTCTCCACCAGAGTGCGCAATTTTTCATCCAGCACATGGGTATAGATCTGCGTCGTCGAGATATCGGCATGCCCCAGCAGCATCTGCACCACACGGAGATCCGCGCCCCCCGCGAGCAGATGGCTGGCAAAGGCATGGCGCAGCACGTGCGGCGCCACCCGGGCCGAGGAAATTCCGGCACGGCCGGCAAGCCCCTTGAGGTCGCGGGCAAACACCTGCCGCGCGAGATGCCCCTCCGCCCCGTTGGCGGGAAAGAGATAGGGGCCCGCTTCGAGCGTCTTGATCCAGCTGCGCACAGCGTCACGGGCCCGATCATTCATCGGCACGACGCGTTCCTTGCCGCCCTTGCCGCGAACGGTGAGGAAGCTCGCCTCGCGCATCACGGCACTGCGCTTGAGCTCCACCAGCTCTGACACACGCAGTCCCGTGGCGTAGAGCATTTCGAGCAGCACATAGAGCCGCAGCGCGGTCTGCTGCTGTTTTGGCTCAGCGGGCAGATTGGCTTCCTGCTCCGCGAGGGAGAGCAGTTTGTCGACCTCGGCCACAGACAGCACTTTGGGCAGCGGACGCCGGGTCTTGGGGCTGGCAACGATCCGCGTCGGATCATCCCCCCGCAGCCCGTCGGCGCATAAGAATTTGTGAAACTGGCGAACTGCAGAGAGCCGCCGCGCGCTGGAGGAGGCAGACAGTCCCTCGGCCTTGAGCCCATCGAGATAGGCCATCACCGTCTCGCGCGGACAAGTCAGAAGGGTCTGCTTCTTGCTGGCGACAAAGCCCGCGTAATCGGTGAGATCGCGCCGATAGGCTGCGATGGTATTTGCTGCAGCGCCCCGTTCGGCGCTCATCATCTCGAGGAACGCGCCGACGAGATGGGCACTCATTGCCCGGGCGTCCCGCTCGCAGGTGCGCTGGTGACATTTGGGGTCGGCAGGCCACCGGGCCGGATAGGATCGGGCTCACCGAGCAGATCTCGCGTCGGGATGCGGACGGTCACCGGCTTGGGTTCGGGCTCCACGAACGAGACCAGGGCGAACATTCCCGCAAAGGCGAGGCCGCCAAGAAACAGCACGGTGATGAAAAGCCGGAAGAGGGTGGGCATAGAGATCCTGCTTGGTCGGTCCGGAAGGAATTTGGCAGCAAAAGGTTTCCATCCGGTATGGGACAGTCTTGCGCAAAACCAGTGCTGCGATCAACACCAACAGCTTATTGGGCCTCACACCTTCTTGACAGTCGGGGCCCGGACCGGTTGATACCGAACTGATGATCGGAGGGCGCAAGCGTTGAACAAGTCGGACAGTGCCGGACGGTCGAACCGCGCCAAAACCCTGATCGAGCGCCTTAATGGCAAGCCGCTGATCCTCGTAGGCATGATGGGTGCGGGCAAGACCACGGTGGGCCGACGCCTCGCGGCGCGGCTGGGCCGGCGATTCCTCGACAGCGACGAGGAGATCGAAAAAGCCGCACAGATGACCATCCCCGAGATTTTCGCCCAGCGGGGCGAGCCCGAATTCCGCGCCGGCGAGACGCGCGTCATCTCGCGCCTGCTCAAGGAAACCGACCTGGTCCTCGCCACCGGTGGCGGCGCCTTCGTCAATGCCGAGACCCGGACCATGGTCAAGGAACACGCCGTATCCGTCTGGCTCAAGGCCGACGTCGATATCCTGTTCGAGCGCGTGTCGCGTCGCTCCAACCGCCCGCTGCTCAAGACCGCAAATCCCCGCCAGACGCTCGAGAAACTGGTCGAGGAACGCTATCCCATCTATGCCGAGGCCGATGTCACCGTGCTCAGCCGCGACGTGCCGCAGGACGCCGTTGCTGCCGACATCATCTCCGCCGTTCTGGCTTATCTGCGCTGAAAGACACGCCCATGGCTCAAATCGATCACACGGTTCACGTCGCCCTGGGCGATCGCGCCTATGACATCCTCATCGGCCCCCACCTGCTCGATGACGCCGGCGAGATTCTGAAAGAAAAATTCCCCGGCCGACGCTTCGGCATTGTCACCGACACCGAAGTGGCCAAGGCACAATTGCCGCGCCTCGTCGCCAGCCTCGACGCAGCCGGGCTCACCCACAGCACCATAACCCTGCCCAATGGCGAAAGCACCAAGAGCTGGGAGCATCTGCAGACGGTCGTGGAAGGCCTGCTGGCAGCCCGGCTGGAGCGCAATGACCTGGTCATCGCGCTCGGCGGCGGTGTCATTGGCGACCTGGCCGGCTTTGCGGCCTCCATCACCCGGCGCGGCATGGACTTTGTCCAGATGCCGACTTCGCTGCTGGCCCAGGTCGACAGCTCCGTCGGCGGCAAGACCGGCATCAATTCGCCCCATGGCAAGAACCTCGTCGGCGCCTTCCACCAGCCCAAGCTGGTGCTGGCCGACCTGTCGACCCTCGACACCCTGCCCGCGCGCCAGTTCGCCGCAGGCTATGCGGAAGTCGCCAAATACGGGCTGATCGACGATCCCGACTTCTTCGACTGGCTCGACGCCAATCTCTCCGAGATTTTTGAAGGCGGCCCGGCCCGCGGAGAGGCGATTGCCCGCTGCTGCGCCCACAAGGCCCGCGTCGTCATTGAGGATGAAAAGGAAATCGGCGTCCGGGCGCTGCTCAACCTCGGGCACACCTTTGGCCATGCGCTGGAAAAGGACACCGGCTATTCAGACCGCCTGCTCCATGGCGAGGGTGTCTCGATCGGCATGGTGCTGGCGCATCGTTTCTCCACCAAGCTCGGCATCGCTCCCGGTCAGGACGTCGGTCGCGTCACCGCCCACTTGCAGCGGGCGGGCCTGCCCACCACATTGGATGATATCCCCGGACAACTGGGCTCCACCGAGACCCTGATGGCTGCCATTGCGCAGGACAAGAAAGTCTCGCGCGGCGCGCTGACCTTCATCCTCACCCGCGGCATCGGCCAGGCCTTCATCGAAAAAGGCGTCGACCCCGCCGCGGTTTCGGCCTTTTTGGATGAGATGCGAGGCTAGGGAACACAGTCCCTGCGGCACCATTTCCGTTCTCGGCAATGGTGCCCACCGTGTCAGGCGACCTCACTCGGCCGCCAGAACTTCGATATTGAGGGCATGAACCCGGGTTTTGAGTTCCTCTGCCAGCGTGTCATTGACGGCCCGATGTTGCGCAATGCGGCTCAAACCGTCAAAGTCGCGGGTCGCGATTCTGACACGAAAATGGGTTTCCCCCCCCTCCCGCCAACCGGCATGACCGAAGTGCTTGTTGGATTCATCGATCACTTCGAGGTGGAGGGGTGCAAATCGTTCGGTAAGCTTGGCTATAATCGTGTCCCTCATGGACATGGGTCCGGCTCCGTATTGGCTTTGTGCACTAACTAGGCGCTATAAAATTGCAATCCAAGCTCTTCGATAACATCCGCATCCGTCCCCGCCGGGAAGAAAAGCCCGCAGAGATCGAGATCGTCTGTGATTGGGAAGGCTGCGAGCAGGCCGGCGAATACAAGGCGCCCAAGGGCAAGCGCTCGGATGGGCAGTATCATAATTTCTGCCTCGAGCACGTTCGCCACTATAACCAGTCGTTCAACTATTTCGCCGGCATGAGCCCGGACGAGCTCGACGAAGCGCTGCACACGCCCCCCAAGGCCGAGTCACGCTCGAGCTTTGCCACCGGCAACCCCACTGCCGCAAAGGCCGCAGGTCGCACGGCCAGCGCCGCACCCGGCGACAAATACGGCGACCCTTTTGGTGTCTTTGCCCGCTATCGCTACCAGCAGTCCAAGCGTCCGGCTACGGAACGCGTCAAACCGCTGAGCGAACTTGACCGGCGCGCCCTCGAAACCCTTGGTTTTTCCAAGCATGCCAAGTCCGACGAGATCAAGACGGCGTACAAGGACCTGGTCAAGAAGCACCACCCAGACGTCAACGGCGGCGACTCCTCCTCCGAAGAGCGCCTGCGAAGCGTCATCGCCGCTTACAGCCACCTCAAGAAAATGGGCTTCGTCGTCAGATGACGCAGCCGTGACAGACTGGCTACCGAAGGGGCGGCAATACTGCTATAGAGCCCCCGGCGCCAAGCGTCTCCCACCGGAAAATTCATTCATCCACGAGCCCTTGCTATGACCGAATTCACCAATCTTCCCGACACCGAATACAAGGCGAGAGACCTATTCGGCATCGATACCGACATGGTGATCAAAGGCTACAAGGAGCGCACCGATCACGTGCCGCCCGTGGATCCGGATTACCTGTTTGATCGCAACACCACGCTCGCGATCCTGGCCGGCTTTGCCTACAACCGCCGCGTCATGGTCCAGGGCTACCACGGCACCGGCAAGTCCACCCACGTGGAACAGGTCGCTGCGCGCCTCAACTGGCCGCTGGTCCGCGTCAACCTCGACAGCCACGTCAGCCGTATCGATCTCGTCGGCAAGGACGCGATCGTCCTCAAGGACGGCAAGCAGATCACCGAATTCCGTGATGGCATCCTGCCTTGGGCCGTGCAGAACAATATCGCGCTCGTCTTTGACGAATATGACGCCGGCCGTCCGGACGTGATGTTCGTGATCCAGCGCGTGCTCGAGCAGTCGGGCCGCCTCACCCTGCTCGACCAGAACCGCGTGATCGTGCCCCACCCGGCGTTCCGCCTGTTCTCGACCACCAATACCATTGGTCTGGGCGACACCTCGGGCCTCTATCACGGCACCCAGCAGATCAACCAGGGTCAGATGGACCGCTGGAGCCTTGTCACCACGCTCAACTACCTGCCGCACGACAAGGAAGTCGGCATCGTCCTGGCCAAGAACAAGGCCTATGGCGAGACCGAGAAGGGCAAGAAGACCGTGTCCAACATGGTCCGTCTCGCCGATCTCACCCGTTCGGCCTTCATCAATGGCGATCTTTCGACCGTGATGAGCCCGCGTACCGTGATCACCTGGGCCGAAAACGCCCAGATCTTCGGCGGCGATATCGGCTTCTCCCTCCGTCTCACCTTCCTCAACAAGTGTGACGAGCTCGAGCGCCCGGTCGTGGCTGAGTTTTACCAGCGCGTCTTCGGCGAAGACCTGCCGGAAAGCTCCGCCAATCTGGCAGTGACGGCTTAAGCAAACTCCTCCCGAGCCCTCGGGAGGCCCCTCATCCGGCCCTGCGGGCCACCTTCTCCCCGGCGGGGAGAGGGGATCGCGGTGGCCGCTCCAACTCCCAAGCGCCCCCTCGCCCCTTTGGGCAGAGGGATGGAGCAAGGGGCATTTTGGACGAGACGACATGGCCACGCCCCCTCGCAGCAAGCCGAACAAACCCGACCAGACCCAGCTGTTCAAATCAGCCATGGGTGCGACGGTGCGCGCGATCGGCGCCAAGCCGGAACTTGAGGTCAGCTTCACCGCTGACCGGCCGCTCCTGACCTCGGACAAGGCGCGTCTGGCCAATCTGCCGCGCCTGCCCACCCGCCGCGACATCGCCATCGCCCGCGGCCAGGGCGACGCCATGGCCATGCGGCTCGCCAGCCACGACCCCGATACTCATCGCAAGCGCAGCCCGCTCGACCCGCAGGCCCGCGCCGCCTTCGATGCGCTCGAACAGGCCCGCGTCGAATCCCTTGGCATCGTGCGCATGCCCGGCATGTCGGGGAACATCGCCGAAATGCTCGAGGACCGGCTGTTCCGTTCCAATTTTGCCGAAGTCAGCGATAAGGGCGATGCCCCGCTGGCCGAAGCTCTCGGCCTGATGCTGCGTGAAAAGCTCGCCGGCGTCCCGGTGCCGCCGTCGGGCCACGCGCTGGTCGACCTCTGGCGCGGCGAGATCGAAGCCAAGGCTGCAACCTCCATCGATGCACTTCTCGGCACCTATGAAGACCAGGAAGCCTTCTCCAAGGCCGCCCGCCTCGTGCTGCGCGATCTCAACCTCATCGCCGAAAGCGAGATGGACGATCCCGACGCCTCTGATGAGGAGAGCGCCGACGACAGCCAGCCCGAACAGGCGCAGGGCTCCGACCAGTCTCCCGAGCAAGGCGAAGGCGAGAGCGAGCAGGACGACAGCCAGGACGACCAGCAGTCCGGCGAGAGCGAAGAGACCGGCGACGTCGAAGGCATGGAAGCCGACATGGCCGATGTCGACGACGATGCCGAGGCAGACGCCGGCGAAGACGCGCCCATGCCCCCGCCCGCCAAGGATGGCGGCGAGCGCCTCTCCAATCAGTTCAACTACAAGGTGTTCACCACCAAGTTCGACGAGATCGTCAAGGCAGGCGAGCTCTGCCCGCCGGACGAGCTCGACCAGCTCCGGGCCCTGCTCGACAAGCAGCTTGAAAATCTCGCTGGCGCCGTGGCGCGCCTTGCCAACAAGCTGCAGCGCCGCCTCATGGCCAAACAGAACCGGTCCTGGCAGTTCGACCTCGAAGAAGGTCTCCTCGACACCGCCCGCCTGACCCGCGTCGTCACCGACCCGATGCAGGCCCTGAGCTTTAAGGTCGAGAACGACACCGATTTCCGCGACACCGTGGTGACGCTTCTGATCGATAATTCCGGCTCCATGCGCGGCCGTCCGATCACCATTGCCGCCATCTGCGGCGATATCCTCGCCCGCACGCTCGAGCGTTGCGGCGTCAAGGTAGAGATCCTGGGCTTTACCACCCGCGCCTGGAAGGGCGGCAAATCGCGTGAAGCCTGGCTCGAAGCCGGTCGCCCGCCCAATCCGGGCCGCGTCAACGACGTGCGCCACATCATCTATAAGGCCGCTGACGAGCCCTGGCGCCATGCAAGGCGCAATCTCGGCCTGATGATGCGCGAAGGTCTCCTCAAGGAGAACATCGACGGCGAGGCCCTCGAATGGGCGCGCAAGCGCCTCATGGCCCGCCCCGAGCAGCGTCGCATCATGATGGTCATCTCCGACGGCGCCCCGGTCGACGACTCGACGCAGTCGGTCAATGCCGGCAATTACCTCGAGGCCCATCTCCGCCAGGTGATCGAGGACATCGAAACCCGCTCGCCCATCCAGCTGGTTGCGGTCGGTATCGGCCACGACGTGACGCGCTATTACCGCCGCGCCGTGACCCTGCTCGACGCCGAGGAACTGGCCGGTGCGCTCACCGACGAGCTGGCCGCCCTGTTCGACGAGGAACTGCCATCCCAGACGCGGCGTCGCGGCCGTCGATGAGACGGGCGGCTGCCCTCGCGATCCTCTTCAGCGCCCTGGCGTTTCCCGCCGGGGCGGTGGACGCCACGGTCACCGCGGCACAGGTCACCCGCTTCAAGGGCGTCGGGCTCGACGAGCCTGTCCAGGGCCTCATCTTCCGCGGCGGGCTGACCTTGCAGAGCCATGACGACACCTTTGGCGGGCTCTCCAGCGTCACCCCCACTGGCGACGACCAGCGCACCACCTTTGTCACCGATCGCGGCCAGTTCATCTCCGGGCGGCTCGCCTATGACGAGGCGAATCGCCTCTTCGGATTTATCGGCGTCACCATCGAGCCCATCCAGAATTCTGCGGGCGCGCCCCTGCCCCGCCAATATGCGCGTGATGCCGAAGGCATGGACACTGTCTGGCGCGACGGCGTCGCGGTAGCCGTGCGCGTCAGCTACGAAAACCTGACCCGCGTCGCCGATTTCACCATCACAGATGGCCGCCCGGGCGGCGCCGCACGGGAAGTTTCCATTCCCGACTGGCTGACCGACCTGCGCACCAATGAATCGCTCGAATCGATCTGCATCGCGCCCCCCGCTTCCCCTATTGCTGGCTCCACCTTGCTGATCACCGAGGAAGCGCTCGACGATGATGGCAATCATCGCGGCTGGCTGCTGGGCGTCAACGACAAGGGCCCGATCGGCTATACCAATAGCCCGATCGTCAACCCGACCGATTGCGCCTTCCTGCCCAACGGCGATCTCCTGGTGCTCGAACGCGGTGTGGCGCTTTTCAGCTTTGTCATGAATTTGCGCCGCGTGCCGGCCGCGGAGGTTCGCCCCGGCAATCTCATGGCCGGTGAACTGCTGCTCTCGGCCGAAGGCACCGAGATCGACAACATGGAATCGCTGATGGTGCACGCCGCCCCCAATGGCGAGACCCGCATCCTCATCGGCTCGGACAATAATTTCAACGACTGGCAGCGCAATTTGCTGTTGGAGTTCGCCCTGCCGGAATAGGGGTTGATGCCAAGCGCCTTCGCCAGGCTGACGAAGTTTCCGGCCTCAGCGGTCCTTCGTCACCACCCGACTTGTTCGGGTGGTCCATAGCGAAGCGAACTGGATTGCCCGGACAGGCGGGCAATGACGGCGCACAATGGTCCCGGACCCACCACGACACCGTAGAACCTCAGCCGCCAAACTCTCGGCTCATTCACCTCCCTCCCCCACAAGGGAGAGGGATGCGCTTGAGCCGAACCATCGCAACCACCTCCGCACCCCAAAATACAAAAAAGCCCCGGATCACTCCGGGGCTTTTTCTCAATTCACAACGCGCCTCAGACGAAGGCGCCGTGGCAGTGCTTGACCTTCTTGCCCGAGCCGCAAGGGCATGGCGCATTGCGCGACAGGCCGGCGAGCAGCTGGGGGTTGAGCGGGGGCAGCGATGGATCGCCACCAGTCGCCCCGAGGGCCGCGCTGGCACCATCACCGCGACCCGCATCGTTCTCGCCCGTGGTGGGGTCGATATGGGTCTGGGCCATGCGGGTAAAGTCCGGTGCCGGCGGGGGCTCGGGCTGGCGAACCTGCAGCTCGATGTGCGCCATCTGGGTGGTCACCAGCTCGCGCAGATTGGTCAGCAGCGCCTGGAACAGTTCATAGGCTTCCTGCTTGTATTCGTTCAGCGGATCGCGCTGGGCGATACCGCGCCAACCCACGACCTTCGAGAGGTGGTCGAGCATGACCAGATGCTCGCGCCACAACCCGTCGATCGACTGCAACAGGATCGACTTCTCGACCTGGCGCATCACATTGGCCGAGTATTTTTCTTCCTTGGCGGTGATGATCGCATCGGCGGCAAGGCGCAGGCGGTTCTCCACCTCTTCGGCGTCGATGCCCTCTTCCTGGGCCCATTCGATGACCGGAGCGTCGACATTGAGATAGGTCTTGGCAGCGGCCTGCAACTGCTCGCTGTTCCACTGCTCCGGATAGGAGCGCGGCGGAATGGCCTTGGCGATGATGTTGGCGACAACGTCATGGCGCATCTCGGCCGTCGTCTCGCTGACGTCCTCGGCATCCATGAATTCAAGACGCTGTTCGAAGATCACCTTGCGCTGATCGTTCATCACATCGTCGTATTTGAGGATGTTCTTGCGGATGTCGAAGTTACGCGCCTCGACCTTGCCCTGGGCGCGTTCGATCGCCTTGGTGACCCACGGATGGGTGATGCTTTCGCCCTGCTCAAGGCCCAGCTTGCCCAGCATGGAATCCATGCTGTCCACCGGGAAGATGCGCATCAGATCATCCTGCAGCGACAGGTAGAACTTGGAATGGCCGGGGTCACCCTGGCGACCCGAACGACCGCGCAGCTGGTTGTCGATGCGGCGGCTTTCATGGCGCTCGGTACCGATGACCATCAGGCCACCTGCGGCCAGCGCCTTCTTCTTTTCATCGGCGATAGTGGCCTTGATCTCGGCGATCTTGGCGTCGCGGTCTGCGCCTTCGAGATTGGCGGCCTCGCGCTCGATGCGCATTTCGAGGTTACCACCGAGCTGGATGTCGGTACCGCGGCCAGCCATGTTGGTGGCGATGGTGATGGCGCCCGGCAGGCCTGCGTCGGCGACGATAAAGGCTTCCTGCTCGTGGTGACGCGCATTGAGCACGTTCATCTTGCCGACGTTCTTCTTGCGCAGAAGATCGGCGAGCATCTCGCTCTTTTCGATCGAGGTAGTACCAACCAGCACGGGCTGGCCGCGATCCTGGCATTCCTTGATCAGATCGGCGATGGCGTCGAACTTTTCCTCGGCGGTACGATAGATCGCGTCATCTTCGTCGATACGCTGCACCGGCAGGTTCGTCGGGATGGTGACCACGCCGAGATTGTAGATGTCGCCGAATTCCTCGGCCTCGGTCAGTGCCGTACCGGTCATGCCGGCCAGCTTCTTGTAGAGGCGGAAATAGTTCTGGAAGGTGATCGAGGCCAGGGTCTGGTTCTCGGGCTGGATCTTGGCGCCTTCCTTGGCTTCCAGCGCCTGGTGCAGGCCTTCCGAATAGCGGCGGCCCGGCATCATGCGGCCCGAGAACTCGTCGATGATGACGACTTCGTCGTTGCGGACGATATAGTCCTTGTCCTTGCGGAACAGCTTGTGCGCGCGCAGGGCCGAGTTTGCGTGGTGCACGAGCGCCACGTTTTCCACGTCATAGAGCGACTCGCCCTTGAGCAGCCCGGCCTCGGCCAGCGCCGCCTCGAGCTTTTCGATGCCCTGGTCAGTATAGGTCGCAGCGCGCAGCTTTTCGTCGAGCTCGAAGTCACCTTCGCCGATCAGCGGCATCAGGTTGTCGACCTTGATATAGAGGTCGGAGCGGTCTTCGGACGGACCGGAGATGATCAGCGGCGTGCGCGCCTCGTCGATGAGGATCGAGTCCACTTCGTCGACGATGGCGAAGGCATGGCCACGCTGCACCATCTGGGCGCGCGTATACTTCATGTTGTCGCGCAGGTAGTCGAAGCCGAATTCGTTGTTGGTGCCGTAAGTAATGTCGGCAGCATAAGCGTCGCGACGTTCCTGATCGGTGATCCCGTGCACAATGATGCCGGTCTTCATACCGAGGAAGGCATAGATCTGGCCCATCCAGCCGGCGTCGCGGCGGGCGAGGTAGTCGTTCACCGTCACCACATGCACGCCGTCGCCGGTCAGCGCATTGAGGTAGACGGCGAGCGTTGCCACCAGCGTCTTGCCTTCACCGGTGCGCATCTCGGCGATGGCACGATCGTTGAGCACCATGCCGCCGATCAGCTGCACGTCGAAATGGCGCATACCAAGCACGCGCTTGCTGGCCTCGCGCACTGTGGCGAAAGCCGGCACGATCAGGTCTTCGAGCTTGGTGCCCTGGGCGAGCTGCCCCTTGAATTCGTCGGTCCGGGCCCGCAATTGCTCGTCGGAGAGCTTTGCCAGTTCTGGTTCCAGCGCATTGATGGCGGCCACCCTGCCCTGATACCGCTTGACCTGTCGGTCGGACGGTGACCCGAAAATCTTTCGGGCAAGCGCAGCAAGTGCCATTCGTCTGGTCCTTTGTTCTAGGCAGCGGAGCGGCATGAGGCGGCCGGCGTCTGCGGGCGCTCGGCCGGCCCATCCCGCCCCGTCACAACGTCGGAGAGCCCGTTCGGCTCCCCTTGTGAATTGATCCGTGGGCGCAAGGCGCGCGTAACGCGCTGCTCTGTCCACGCTTTGGAAAAGCGGGTGAGATGTAAGAGTGGGGTCGTATCTTGTCAATGTTGCCCAAATCGGCGACACCTTGCGCGCCTGTATTATTTGTCGGCCAGCACAGTTTGCTGAAGCGGCGGGCGAGGGCACAATTTGGCCTATCTGTCGTGTGAAGGCAGGCCAACAATGAGGTAGCCTGTGCTACCTGAACCGAACACGCCGGTTTCAGCCCTTGAAACCGGCCAAGGAGTTCCTGGACCCCATGAAGAATTTTTCGCTGCGCTTGGTCCGCACCATCAGCCTTGCTGCCCTGCTCGTGTCGGCGCCTGCTGTCGCCAGCTTTGCCCAGGACGCCGCTGCACCGGCCGCTGAGGCCGCTGCAGTCACGCCCGAAACCGTCATTGCCACCATCGGCGACGAGACCATCACCGAGGCCGATCTCAGCTTTGCTGCCGAAGATCTGGCCCAGGACCTCGCCCAGATGCCCCCCGAAGAGCGCCGCCCCTTCCTGCTGCGCGTTCTCATCGACATGAAGGTGATGGCCGGCGCCGCCAAGGATGCTGGCATGGACCAGACGCCGCTGTTCGCCCAGCGCCTCAACTATCTTGAGGAGCGCGCCCTGCGCCGTGCCTATTTCGCTGAAGCCATTGCCGGCGCCGTGACCGAAGAAGCCGTACGCGCCGACTATGACGCCTTCGTCGCCCAGTTTACGCCGACCGAAGAGATCAGCGCTGCCCACATCCTCGTGCCGACCGAGGAAGAAGCCAACGCGATCAAGGCCGAACTGGATGCCGGTGGCGACTTCGCTGCCATCGCCAAGGAAAAGTCGATCGATCCCGGCAGCGGCGCCAATGGCGGCGAACTCGGCTTTTTCGGCAAGGGCATGATGGTCCCGCAGTTTGAAGAAGCCGCTTTCGCCCTCACCGAGCCAGGCCAGGTTTCGGCACCCGTCCAGTCCCAGTTCGGCTGGCACATCATCAAGCTGGCCGAGAAGCGCCAGTCACAGCCGCCGACCTTTGAACAGGTTGCTCCGCAGGTCCAGCAGCAGGTGCTGATGACCACGTTCAACAACAAGGTCGAAGAGCTGATGAGCGGCGTCGAGATCAACATCACCGATCCAGCCCTCGCTGCCGCGATGGAAGCCCAGGACGCTGCGGCCCCTGCGGCCGAAGAAGCGGAAGCCGCCGCCCAGTAAGATCAATGCGGCCCCGGTCACCACCGGGGCCGTTTCAGTTCTGCTTGTGGTATCCCGCCAGCCCGGCGAGCACGATATCCACCACCGCCTCTATCTCCCCCATCGCTACCTCCACGCGCCCGATCAGCAATTGATGCCAGGCGAAGGAAACAACGAGATCGATGGCCAGCGCGCTGTTCACGGTCTCATCGATCTCTCCCCGCGCCTTGGCCCGCTCGATGATCCGCCCGGCATATGCCTGGCGCTCGAGATGATAGGCCGCAAGAGCCGCTGCCGCTCCGGCATCGACCTGCGCCTCGGCAATGATCGAGCGATAGACCGTACCGCAGAGACTATCTTTCCAGAAGCCCAGCAGCTGGTTGTCGAGAAACGCGACGAGGTCCCCGCGCAGCGTTCCCGTATCGGGAAAGGGCCGCTGGTTCTTGAACCGCTTGTAGACGTCGAGGAGAAGCGCCGCCCGGTTGGGCCACCAGCGATAAATCGTTGGCTTGCCGGCGCGGGCCCGCCGCGCCACCGCCTCGATGGAAAACCCGGCAATGCCGTCTTCGCGCAGGATTGCTTCCGCGGCGTCGAGGATCGCCTCCTGGCTGGCCGGATTGCGCCTGGCGCCAATGGAGCGGCGGGCGCCATCTGGAGTGTCTTCGGTGTCGGATTGGGCTGGCTGGGTCATGGCGCCAATATGGCCGCTATCTCACCGGAAGAAAAGACTTGAACGAAACGGCTCGTTTCTATAATAACGAAACGCACCGTTTCGATTGGATATCCAAGATGAGTTTTCCCGCCCGCGCCCGCATGGCCCTCCTGATGACCCTCGCCATTTATCCGATCGTGGTCGTCTATGCCGCGCTCATCAGCCTCATCACACCGGGCTGGGAATTCTGGCAGCGCAGCTTCATCCTCGTACCCTTGATGGTGACGAGCATCGTCTTCTTCATCGTACCCTTCATCACCACCCGCTTCGCCGGCTTCATTGCCGGCCGTAAAACCGGTCGCACTTGAACCAAAGCTTTCGGTTGGCGCAAAAGCTCGACGTCTTGCGCCCGCCACACCTTTGAGGCACACCACAGCGGTCATTCTGCCCAACAAGGTCTTGTGCCATGGCTGCTCATCCGGTTTCGCCCCTCGCCCCCAAATCCTATCCGGACCTGCCTCCGATTGCGGGCGTGCGCTTTGCCACCGCTGAAGCCGGGATCAAGTACAAGAACCGCACCGACGTACTGCTGATGGCTTTTGACGAAGGCACGACCGTTGCCGGCGTGCTGACCCGGTCGCAGTGCTCATCAGCCGCTGTCGATCTCTGCCGCGAAAATCTCCTCGGTGGCATGGCCCGTGGCCTCGTGGTCAACTCGGGCAACTCCAATGCCTTCACCGGCATGAAAGGCCGCGAGAGCGTTCGCTACATCACCAAGGTTGCCGCCCAAGCGCTTGGCTGCTCGCCCTCGGAAGTCTTCATTGCCCAAACCGGCGTCATCGGCGAGCTGATCGATGCCTCAAAGTTCGACGGCGTGCTCGACGAGACCGCCACCCGCATGGCCGACCAGCCGTGGATCGAGCCTGCCAAGGCGATCATGACGACCGACACCTTCCCGAAATTGTCGGGCGCCGTGCTCGAGATCGACGGCGTCGAAGTCAAGATCAACGGCATCGCCAAGGGCTCGGGCATGATCGCGCCCGACATGGCCACCATGCTTTCCTTCGTTGTCACCGACATGCCGATCGCCGCCCCTGTGTTGCAGGCGCTGCTGGCCAAGCACAACCAGACGAGCTTCAATTCCATCACCGTCGACAGCGATACCTCGACCTCGGACACTCTGCTCGCCTTTGCCACCGGCAAGGCGCAGGTCGATCCGATCGACACGCTGGAAGACCCCCGCGCCGAAATTTTCGGTCAGGCCCTCTCCGACGTGCTGCTTGAACTCGCTATACACGTCGTCCGCGACGGCGAAGGCGCCACCAAACAGGTCTCCATCCATGTCGAAGGCGCTGTCTCGGACGAAAGCGCCTTCCGCATCGGCAAGGCCATCGCCGATAGCCCGCTGGTCAAGACCGCTATTGCCGGCGAAGACGCCAATTGGGGCCGCGTCGTCATGGCTGTCGGCAAGGCCGGCGAGCCCGCCGACCGCGACCTGCTCTCGATCCGTTTCGGCGATCTGACCGTTGCCCGCAACGGCGAACGCGCCACCGGCTACGACGAGGCAGCAACCAGCGCCTATATGAAGGGCGAAGAGCTGGAGCTGACCGTCAGCCTCGGCCTCGGCCAGGGCAAGGCCACGGTCTACACCTGCGACCTCACCCATGGCTACATCACCATCAACGGCGATTATCGCAGCTAAAATTCATCGATAGCCGCCGCCCCAGTCCCCTCGTCCCTCCGGGAGAGGGGCTGGGTTTGGGGGGATGTCTCAGAAAGCCGGAAGACACTATGTCCACCTCCCTTCCCGATATTGAAGCCATCGAGCGGGCCAGCCTTCAGGCCTGGCCCGGTATCGAAGAGAAGTGGGACGGCTCCTGGGTACGTCGCGCTGCCGGCGGCTACACCAAGCGCGCCAATTCCGTGCAGTGCCTCGACCCGGATGATTTTGAGGACGCCGATCTGCGTGTGATCTCGGCCTGCACCTGGATGATCATCCGCCAGGTCAAGCCGGTGTTCCGCATCACCCCGCTTGCGCCATACGAGCTCAATGCCACGCTTGACGAATCCGGCTGGCAGACGATTGGTGAAAGTCATGTCTACGCCATGGCGCTGGGCGATCACGAAGCCGATCCCCATGCCGAATTCTTGCCCCTGAGCGACCCAAAATTTCTCGGCGCCCAGCAGAAGCTGCAGGGATACGACGCCGCGACGCTGGAGGGGCTGAAAAACCTTACCGCTGCCATCAAGACCTCAGCCACGGGTGTTGTCCTCACCCGGGACGGCGAAGCCGTCGCCACCGCAATCATGGCCCTCGCCGACGGCATCGTTGTTGCCGGCAATGTGGTCACCGACACCACGCGCCGTCGCCAGGGACTGGGCAAGGCGATGATGAACTCAGGCCTTGCCTGGGCCAAGCGCGAAGGCGCCCAGTTCGCCGCGCTCAATGTCGAGGCCGGCAATACCGCCGCCCTCGGCCTCTATTCGGGCCTCGGCTACACTCACAAGTATGACTATCACTACCGCATTCCCGGAGCGCCCAAGTGAGTGAGATCGTGACCGACAAGCCAATCCTGCTCGTCGTTGCCTGTGCTCTTGTGGACGCTGATCGTCGCGTGCTGATTGCCCAGCGCCCGGAAGGCAAACACATGGCCGGCATGTGGGAGTTTCCGGGTGGCAAGATCGAGCCCGGTGAAACCCCGGAGGCAGCCCTCATCCGCGAACTGCGCGAAGAGCTGGGGATCGAGACCAAGGAAGCCTGTCTGGCGCCGGTTTCGTTTGCCAGCCACTCCTATGAGCACATGCACCTCTTGATGCCGCTCTACGCCTGCCGCCGCTGGCAGGGCATGCCCACCGCCAGCGAACACAAGGCCCTCAAATGGGTCCGCCCGCAGGCCCTGCGCGACTACCCCATGCCCCCCGCCGATGAGCCGCTCATCGCCGCCCTCTGCGACCTGCTCTGACCCAAGCGATCGTCTTTGCCTGGCTTGCCCGGGCAATCCAGCCTTCACTTCACTGAGCACCGAAGCCAAGCCACGTGGAGACGACGGCAGACCCTTCGTCTCCGGCCTTCAATCCCGACGGCAAGAGGGACTGCGCCCTCTCACCTCGCAAAACCCTAGTTCAGCGCCACAACCTTATACTTCTGCCCCGCGGCGACGGGATCGCCGGGGTAAAGGTTATTGAGGATATAGAAGAGGTCGCGTCCGCCGGGGATATTGGCCATCTGCCGGGCCAGGGTGTCCGCAGTGTCACCACTTTTGGCGGTGATGATGCGCGTCGTCAGCTTGCGGATCTGGTTGAGATCGCTTGCATCGGCGCGGCGGAAACTCTGGATCGTGGATTCGGCCCCCTGGGCAAAGCGCGCACTGTCGGCCTTAGCCGCAAAGATGAAGCGATAGACCGCCCCATCGAGACGCATTACCGCCACGCGGAAGAACCACTGGTCGGTCTGCGCCAGGCCCGACGCCATGTCGATGCCATTATAGTTGTGCGACTTGACGGTGTCGGCCTTGAGACCGGCAATCCAGCCGGATTTGAGATAATCCGTCAGTGCCATGCTCGGCTGCACGTCGGCACTGTCGAAGCGCACCGCCTCGCCATCCCCCGCCACGCCCACAACAGCGCTCTGCGCCGATTGCAGCGCATAGCCCTGCGGCACGGTGAAGGAGAATTTCGAGCGCGGGTGGATAAAGCGCTGGCCGACGATCGAGCCCTGGGCCGGACTGTCGCCAAAGGTCAGCCCCGAGATAGCGGCCAGATAGCCATCCCTGTCGGTCTCACCCAGCTGCGAAGCGCCGAACATCGAGCGCGCCGTATCCATGGCTTTGCTGATGCGGGCCGGCGTCGAGGGGTGGGATGAGAGGAAACCGTCCTCGCCGGCGCTGGTGCCGGCTGAAAAGGCTGCGAACCGGCTCATCACGCCGAGGAAGCGCGCTGCGGCCTGAGGATCATACCCAGCCTTGCCGGCAAACTTGATGCCTTCCTGGTCCGCCTCGAGCTCCTGGTTCTGCCCGAATGCTGCCAGCGACTGGCGCGTGCGGTTGGCCGTAGCATCGGTCGAGACGTCCCCACCGAAAATCCCGGTAATCACCCGATCAACGATCTGGGTGGTCCGCGTCTTGTCGGTGCGCGCCCGCGCATGACGCAGCGTCACGTGGGCGATCTCGTGGGCCAGAACCGCCGCCAGTTCGCTCGTATCCGAGGCGAGGGCAAGGATGCCGCGCGTCACATAGATATAGCCGCCCGGCAGCGCGAAGGCATTGACCTCGGATGTATCAAGGATCGTTACCTGGAACTGGGCATTGGGCTGGTTGGACGCAGCCAGCAGCCGGCCGACGATGCGCGCGACCATGATCTCGGCCTGGCGGTCGGAATAGACGCCGCCATAGGCCGCGATGATACGCGGATGCTCGCGGCGCCCGATGACGACATCATCGGGTTCCGTGCCGGCGGGCACGACAGCCGGCGCAGGCCGATCGCCCGTCTGGCTGACACTGATATTGGAGCCGGTCAGGGACGAGCAGGCCGAAAGGGCCAGGAGGGACCCGGCCAGGATACCGACGCGCAGAGACTTGTTTAGGGAAAGCGCCGTCATTGCGTCGCCAAGACCTCAATCTGTTCGGGATGCGTCACTTCGATGCGTGGACCGTCCCGGTCGTCCACCCATCCACGGATCCGCACGAGCGCCCCCTCAAGTGCTAATGGATCCAGCTTGTCTGCCGTAAACAGCCGCAACGCCGGTGCCTCGATGACGGCCGTACAATCCTCTTTCCAGAAGCGGCCAAAATTGAGGTAGACGCGGCTGCCTTGGCGGTCGGCGAGGAGAACCCGGCCTTCCACCAATTCGTAATGCCCTGCGCGGGTCAGCAGATCACCTGCTTTTTCCGCCGCCCGAACGCTGTAATAGGGATCAGCCCAAATGCCAAGCCGCGCGGCGCGCGCCCGCGCCTCCGCAGCCATCAGCATATCCAGGCATTTCCGATTGTCGGGAAAGGAATAAACCCGCGCCATGCCCTTCTCGACCATATGCAATTGCGCCCAGATTTCCTCCGACCCATCATCTACGAACATATGGGCGAGCACCCGCTCGTGCCGGTCGATCTCCTCACCGCCAAAGCCAAGGCGGACGGGCTTGTTGAGGGCGAGGTCCGCCAGCACTTTCTGAGCCTCAGGCGCCAGCGGCCAGATCTCGAAATCTTCGCGTCCCAATGGCAGTTTGGGCGCCTGGGTCCCGATCAACCGCACACGCTGGCCACTATCGAGTACCACCGTATCGCCATCAGTCACTTCGACAACGGTTCCACCGGGCCGCATATCGAGCACATCACAGGCCATTGCAGCCTGCGATGCAGCCGACACAAGGGCGAGGGCAGCAATGGAAACGACATCGGGTCTGCGCAATCGAATCTGCCCCTGGCAAGGTTTTGTTCACCATGCACCCAAATACGGCAAAAAATGATTACCAAGCCGATGGGTCGCTCGATCACAACCGTGAGAGCTTGCCAAGCGTTGCGGCCTTCTCCAAGCTTGCACAAATGGGAGCGCGCAATGGCTGACAAAGGCATAATTCGCACCGGAACCGCCGGTTGGGTTTTCGAACCCTGGCGCGGCAGCTTCTTTCCGGAGGGCCTCGTGCAGAAAAAAGAGCTGCACTATGCCAGCCGGCATCTCACCAGCATCGAGATCAACGCCACGTTCCGGGCCAACCAGAAGCCGGCGAGCTTTGTCAAATGGGCGGGCGAGACCCCTGACGGCTTCCAGTTCTCGATCAAGGGACCGCAACTCGTCACCCATATCAAGCGCCTCAAGGACTGCGCTCAGCCGCTGGCCAATTTTTTTGGCTCGGGCCCGCTTGCCCTCGGCAACCGCCTCGGTCCATTCATCTGGCAATTACCTCCCAATCTCCCGTTCGACCTGCCGCGACTCGAGAGCTTTCTCCCCCTCCTGCCGCAGGACATCGACGCCTATCTGCGGCTCGCGCATCAAGCCGATGGCGTCAAAGCCCCACCCTTTCTCGAGCCAAATGGCGTTACTCTTATCCGCCACGCCATCGAAATGCGCCATCCAAGCTTTGACGATCCCGCCGTCGATGCGCTTTTGCGCCAGCACAACATCGCCCGCGTCATTGCCGACACCCCCGACCATCCAAGCCGCGACCTGACCGCCGATTTTGCCTATTGCCGCCTGCAGGGCCCTGCCCGCCCCGACGCCGATGGCTACGCAGACGAGGACATTGCCGATCTGGCCAAAACCATGTCAGGCTGGCGAGATGCAGGCCGGGATTGCTACGCCTATTTCGTGCACGAAGACAAACTGCACGCCCCGGACAACGCCATGGCTCTGGCCAAGGCGCTGGACATCACCCCATTTGAGTGATCTCGAGAATGGGAGTTTCAGTAATACCGAGCGCGCATTGCGTGATCTCGAGCGCGCATTTGCGTGATCACGAGCATGTTCCTGTCTGGCTTTTGCCCACTGGCAAGGCTATGGGCGAAGCAGCGTCACACTGAGGCCGATCATGGCAGTTCTTTCCCGCCCACTTGATAAGCTCACATCAGCTCTGGCATTTCTGCTCGGACTGGCCACCATCCTGGGCGCGCTGGCGTCCCAATATTTTGGGGGCCTCTATCCCTGCGAGCTCTGCCTCGAGCAGCGCTGGGCCTATTATATCGGCCTGCCGATCCTTCTCGGCATTCTCGTTCTGTGGAACCGCCTGCCCCTGAAAATCTGGTTCGCGCTGATGGCCATCGTCACGGCGATCTTCGTCTGGGGCATCTATATGGGGAGCTACCACGCTGGCGTCGAATGGGGCTTCTGGCCTGGTCCAACCGCATGCACCGGTGTCGGCGAAAGTTTTAGCTTCGACCAGCTCAACAACATGACCCCGGTCATCGGCTGCGACGTCGTTCAATTCCGCTTCCTCGGCCTTTCGCTGGCCGGCTACAACGCGCTGATCTCGCTCGCCATCGTCGCCCTCCTCGCCTTCGCCATGCTCTTCCAGGCGCGCCGGAAGGGTTAGTCGACCAGCGCGTCAAGATCTCGTGCCGACGAGATGATCCGAACGATAAACACAACGTCCGACCCAACGGCATAGATGATCGAGTAGTTTCCATAGGGCCTGCGGCGCAGTCCGCGGGCCGCGTATCGCTTAAGACTTGGAAACCGCTCCGGATGATCCCCGAGCTCTTGGCACGCCAGCACCAGTTCATCGGCAAAACTGGTTGCCCGGAGCGGATTGTCCCGGGCTATATAGCGGACAATCTCCACCAGATCTTTCTGGGCGTCACGCGAGAAGCGCAAACGCATCACGACGCCTTTTTCTGCGCCAGCTCCGCGACCAGCAGTCTCAACTCGGCAAAAACCTCTTCCGCCGGGATCGTTCTGCCAGCATCAATATCATCGAGCCCAGCCTGGATCATCGCATCCATCTCGCGCAGCCTTGCCTCCCGCTCCTGCACCAACCGCACGCCCTCGCGCAAAACTTCGCTCTTGGAATTATAGCGCCCGTTCTCGACGAGGTCGGTCACGACCTTTTCGAGCACTTCGCCCAGATCTGCACTGATCGCCATGGCGCGTCTCCTGTCATTGGCCAAAGCCAATAATAGTTATTAACGACGACGCCAGCAAGCGGTCAGGGTTCGAGCTCGATGTCCCAATAAAGATAGTCGAGCCAGCTTTTGTGGAGGTGGTTGGGCGGAAAGGCCCGGCCATTGTTGTGCAGGTCATGAACCGTCGGTGCATAGGGCGTCTGGTGCGGGAACATTTTTATCTCCCGCGGCAGCCGGTTCGCTTTCCGAAGATTGCACGGGGCACAGGCCGCCACCACGTTCTCCCACGTCGTCAGCCCACCCTTGGAGCGCGGAATGACGTGATCGAAGGTCAGATCATCCCGCGACCCGCAATACTGGCACTGAAAGCGATCGCGCAGGAAAACATTGAACCGGGTGAAGGCCGGATGCCTTGCCGGGGTCACGTAATCCTTGAGCGCCACCACGCTCGGCAAGCGCATTTCAAAGCTGGGGGAATGCACCACGGTGTCGTAGAGCGAGACGATATTGACCCGTTCCAGACACACCGCCTTGATCGCGTCCTGCCACGACCATAACGAAAGTGGATAATAGCTGAGAGGCCGGAAATCGGCGTTCAGCACGAGAGCGGGACAGGCCTCAGGCGACACATGGATGGTCACGAGAGTCTCCCGAAACGGGAAGCGTGTAGGTCCATAGCTCGCTTATACTACGCCCTTTGTGTCAGGGCTGTGAAGCGGCTTTGTTAACTATTTCGCGGCTTGATCGACAAGGAATTGGGTCGCAAAACCAAGGCCATCGGGAGCAATGCCATGCCCGACACCACGGCTGACGTGATAGGCCACATCAACACCGGCAGCCTTCAGTTCTGCAGCTGCCTCGTCGCTGCGCGCAGGCTCCACCACGTCGTCCATGTCGCCATGCACGAGGCAGACCGGCGTGCCATTGGTGGCGCCGGCCGCAAACCCTTCGGGCGCCAGAAATGCCCCGGAAAAACCGACGACGCCCATCAGTCGCTGCGGCAGGGCCATGCCGACATGAAGCGCCATCATCGCGCCCTGGCTGAAACCGACCAGCACCGTCCGTTCGGGCGCGATTCCGGTCTGGGTCCAGAGTTCGTTGAGGAATTCCTCGAGGATCGGACGCGCCTTGAGAACGCCGGTCTGGCGGCTGGCCAGCCGATCATCGCCAAAATCGATAGCAAACCACTGAAACCCTGCTCCGATCATTCCGGCCGGCTCGGGTGCATGCGGCGAGACAAAGATCGCGCCCGGCAGCGCGTCCTGCCAATGGGGCGCGAGGCCGATCAGGTCATTGCCGTCGCTGCCATAGCCATGCAGCAGCACCACCGCACTATCGGGTGCCCGACCATTGGCCGGTGCCAGCATGGGGCCTGAGAGCTTGGTCACAGCAATATTCCTTCCCGGTCGCGCAGGGCGGCAAAATAGCGCCAGAACAACAGCGCCGCCGCAGATCGATGCGGCGCCCATTCGGCCGCCAGCGCGATCATCTCCTTGATCGTCGGACGCGCGTCAAGCCCGAGACCATGATGGGCCGCCTTGAGCAGCGCCAGATCCCCAGCTGGAAACACGTCCGGATGCCCGGCGCAAAAGAGGAGATAAACCTCTGCCGTCCACGGCCCAATCCCCTTCAGGGCGGTCAGCGCAGCGATTGCATCCTCGGCCGACAACGCATCGACATGGGCGAAGTCGAGCTCACCAGCCAGGACGGATTCCGCCACCCCACGCACGGTGACGAATTTTCCACGCGAGAAGCCGATCCCGCGGACCTCCTCTTCGCTCAGCGCCAGATAGCCCTCTGGGTCCGTGGCGCCGGGTAGCTTTTCGAATCGCCCCCAGATCGCCGCCGCGCTCTGCACGGAAAGCTGCTGCCCGCAGACCACTTTGGCGAGCCCTGCAAAACCGATGGGATTGACGCGCGGCGAGACGATTCCGACCTTGTCGCGCATCGGCATAAGGTGCGGCGCCCGGCCGACCAATGCGTCGAGGTGCCATGCGACGCCGTCTTCCGTGTCGATGCGCGGTGACGCAATAGGTGCTCCAATGCTAGGGGATGAAATCATGTCCAAAAAGCCGCTTCTCCGTTTCGCCCCCAGTCCCAATGGCCGCTTGCATCTCGGCCACGCCCTGTCTGCGCTTGTCACCTGGCGCGCCGCCGAACTCCTGGGTGGTACAGCGCATTTACGCATCGAGGACATCGACACCAACCGATGTAAACCCGAATTTACCGCCGCGATCTTCGAGGATCTTCATTGGTTGGGATTAAGCTGGCCCGAGCCGGTGATGCACCAGTCCGACCGGTTCGACATCTACATGGACGCAGCCAACCGCCTGCGCGCCATGGATCTACTTTATCCCTGCTTTTGCAGCCGAGCCGATATTGCCGCGCAGTCGAGTGAAAAAGATCCGGAAGGCGCGCCACTCTATCCAGGCACCTGTCGGCACCTCTCCAATGCCGAACGGATCGAACGGCTCGAGCGCGGTGACCCCGTCCAGTTTCGTCTCGATGTCGAAGCAGCAATGGCGCTGACCGGCCCGCTGTCTTTTTCAGTGATCGGGCCGACCATTCTGGACCGCCCGCAAATCCGCTATGCCCGCCCGCAGCGCTGGGGCGATGTGGTGCTGCAGCGCAAGGATACGCCCACGAGCTATCACTTGAGCGTCGTGGTGGATGACGCGGATCAGGGCGTCACCCACGTCACCCGCGGCCGCGACATGGAGGCCGCCACCGACATTCATGTGCTTCTGCAGATGCTGCTCGGCGTGCCCACGCCCTATTATCACTTCCACCGCCTGCTTCTCGACGACAGCGGCCAGAAGCTGAGCAAATCAAAAGACTCCCAAACCCTCGCCGATCTGCGCGCCCAGGGCGTGACGGCGCAAGACGTTCGGCGGCAGCTGGGGTTTTAGGACGCGTTCCACTGAAAGAAAAAGGCGCCGCTGAGCGGCGCCTTGAACTCAAACCCAATCAGGGACGCTGTCGAGCGCGATGAGCTCGTCAATGCTCTTGCGCGGGCGGATCGCATGCCAGCGGCCGCCGTCCACCAGCACTTCGGGGATCAGCGGCCGCGAATTATAGGTCGAGGCCATCACCGCCCCATAAGCGCCGGCGCTCATCACCGCGAGAAGGTCGCCTTCCTTGACACCAGCGATGGTGCGGCCCTTGGCGAGATAGTCGCCGGTTTCACAGACAGGTCCGACGATGTCGCCGGTAATCGGCGGCAGATTGGAAGGATTGACCGGCTGGATATCGTGGTGGGCTTCGTAGAGTGTCGGGCGGAGAAGATCATTCATCGCCGCGTCGACGATGATGAAATTTGCTTCGCCTTCCTTCACATATTCGACCTTGGTGACGAGGATGCCGGCATTGCCAACGAGCAGGCGGCCCGGCTCGATCACCAGCGAGCACCCGAGCTGCCCCACCTTATCGCGCACCACCGCCGCATAAGCGTTCGGATGGGGCGGTGCTGCCTCATCGACATTGTAGGGAATGCCGAGGCCGCCGCCGATATCGACGTGATGGATATCATGCCCATCGTCGCGCAGCGCCGTCACGAGCTCCGCCATCAGCCCAAAGGCATTGCCGAACGGCTCGAGATCGGTGATCTGGCTGCCGATATGCATGTCGACGCCCACCGCCACGATATTGGGCAGCTCGGCGATGCGCTTATAGACCTCGCGGGCGCGCTTGTAGGAAATGCCGAACTTGTTCTCGCTCTTGCCCGTCGAGATTTTCGCATGGGTGCGCGCATCGACGTCGGGATTGACGCGGACCGACACCTTGGCGGTCAGCCCCAGATCCGAAGCCACCATCGAAAGGCGTTCCAGTTCGGGCTCGCTCTCGACGTTAAAACACTTGATGCCAGCCTCGAGGCCCTGGCGCATTTCCGCGACGGTCTTGGCGACACCCGAGAACACGATCTTTTCGGCCGGAATGCCGGCGGCCAGCGCCCGCTGCAATTCACCGCCCGAAACCACGTCGGCACCACAGCCTTCAGCGGCCATCAGCTTGAGCACCGCCTGGTTGGAATTGGCCTTCATCGCATAGGCCATCACCATGTCGATGCCGGCAAAGGCCTCGCGCACCACGCGGACATGGCGGCGCAGTGTTGCTGCCGAATAGACGTAGAACGGCGTTCCGACCTTTTCGGCCAGTTCGTTGACATTGACGTCCTCGGCAAAAAGTACGCCGTCGCGATGGGTGAAATGATGGACCATCTTGCCCCTGATATTCCGGTCGAGGCGCTACCAGCAGGTGACGCCAGAATGTGAAATGAACTCATCGTTTCCGTAAGGGAAGTTCACGGAAAACAAAAGCGGCCTTATCGTCCGGCCTCATAGGCCGCCTCGATCCGCTCGGCCACCAGCTTCTGCAACCGCCACAAATGGGCATCATGAATGCCCAACTGTTCGAGATGCTCGACCGTGGCGTGGAGATATTCGGCCATTGAGCCACGCGTCCCCACCGCCCGCGCCAGCACGTCGGCAATCGCCTCCTCCGTCAGTCCGGAAACATAGCGGCCCGAATTGCGATCGATGCAGAAGGTCAGCGCCCGGATCGTCCGCTCGCCCGAGCGCACATTGACCATGCGTGGCGGAAAGGCCGAGGGCAGCCAGCCCATTTCACGCTCAAACAGTTTGATGAGGTTTTCGTCCCGCCGGTCTGGCGGCAGCCGGTAGAGCGCGCCCTTGCAGGAGCCGCCACGATCAAGCGCCAGCATCAGCCCAGGAGTGGTCTCGCTGCCCCGGTGCTGTCGGTTCCAGCCAAGACAAAAGGCGCGATGCCGGCCGTGCAGGGTGCCGGTGCGGATTTCGACATGTTCGCAGGCCGGCTTCCAGATCAGCGACCCATAGGCAAACACCCAGGTCTCGTCATGGGCTTCTTCGCCGAAAAGACTCGCGATGGTGGCCACATGATCTTCTGGCGCTGCCGCCCGCATGCCTTCCGGCGGCGCGGGCAGGCCTTCCAGCACTTCGTCAGGCTGGAGATAGGCGACATGCCGCGCCGTAAGGCGCATCTGCCGCAGCTGTCTCGTCGTAAACACACTCCTTCTTCCCAGCGCGGGAAGAAGGCCAAGCGTGGTCTATTCGTCTTTCTTATTCAACCCCGCCATCGCCATGGCTGTCATGCTTCCGGCCCTTGAGGGCGAGCGGCTCGTGGGTCTCGCCGGTAAGAAGGCTCTTCCAGCGCGCCGCCTGCACGACAACATTGGCCGGGGCAGTGCCGCCATAGGACTTTCGCGCCGCAACCGAAGCTTCGACAGTGAGCACCTTGTGGATGCGGCTGTCGATACGCTCGTCGATGGACTTGAAATCCTCGATGGTCAGACCCTCAAGGCCGCAATTCTTGGATTCCGCCAGCGCCACGACCTGCCCGGTGATGTGGTGCGCGTCGCGGAACGGAATGTTGAGCTCCTTCACCAGCCAGTCGGCCACGTCGGTGGCCGTCGAGAACCCGGCCGAAGCTGATGCATGCATCTTTTCGCGGTTGGGCTGCATGTCGGCGACCATGCCGGTCATCGCCGCCAGTGACAAGGAGAGCGCATCGAGCGCGTCGAAGGCCACTTCCTTGTCTTCCTGCATGTCCTTGGAATAGGCCAGCGGAAGGCCCTTCATCACCACAAGCAGGGAATTGAGCGAGCCCATGATGCGGCCGATCTTGGCACGCACCAGCTCGGCAGCGTCCGGATTGCGCTTCTGCGGCATGATGGACGAGCCGGTAGTGAACTTGTCCGAGAGCTTGATGAAGCTGAACTGGGCGCTCGACCAGATCACCATTTCCTCGGCAAAACGCGAGAGGTGCATGGCGCAGATCGCAGCAGCGGCCAGCGTCTCAAGAATAAAATCGCGATCGGAGACGGCATCGAGCGAATTGGCGGTCGGGCGATCAAAGCCCAGCGCCGCAGCGGTCATGTCACGATTGATCGGATAGGGCGTGCCGGCGAGCGCAGCCGAGCCCAGCGGGTTCTCGTTGAGGCGCTTTCGCGCGTCGACCAGACGGCCCGCGTCGCGGCCGAGCATTTCCACATAGGCCAGGAGATGATGGCCAAAGGTCACCGGCTGGGCGTTCTGGAGGTGGGTAAAACCAGGAAGGATAGTCTCGGCTTCTTCCTCGGCGCGTTTGACCAGACCAAGCTGCAGCGTCTCGATCTGCACGACGAGATGATCAATGGTATCGCGCACATAGAGGCGGAAATCGGTGGCAACCTGGTCATTGCGCGAACGCGCCGTATGCAGGCGCCCCGCGGCATCGCCGATCTTTTCGCGCAGCCGGCTTTCCACGTTCATGTGGATGTCTTCCAGAGCCCGCGAGAATGTGAACGTGCCGTTCTCGATTTCGGCGAGCACCTCGTCTAGACCGGCCAGAATGGCGTCGCGATCCTCTCGCGTCAAAATGCCCGTTGCTTCGAGCATTGTCGCATGGGCCTTTGATCCGGCAATATCCTGGCGGTAGAGGCGCTGATCGAATCCGATCGAAGCGTTGATCTCTTCCATGATGGCGTCGGGGCCGGTGGCGAAGCGTCCGCCCCACATCTTGTTGCTCATCGGATACCTTTCGGAGAAGTCCATGTCGAAGCCAACCACCACCCCACCAGCCGGTCGGAACAATATGCCGTACGTGCTGGGGTTGGGTCTGGCCGGAATGGGCGTAGCTATAGCGGCGTGGTTTTATCTCGGCAATGCCGCCTCGGCCAACTCCTGCCCCATCAATGTCGCAGCGGCACAGATTGTCGGTGCGGCCGCAGTCGGTGAACTGGCCGCGCTCAACGGCACCGGACAGGGCCGCGGCTATGCCGACATGGCTTTCAAGGACGAAACCGGCAAGGCCATGACCATGGCCGATTTCTCCGGCAAGTCCCTGCTGGTCAACTTCTGGGCCAGCTGGTGCGTCCCCTGCCGCGAGGAAATGCCGGCCCTGGACGAAATCGCCACCGACTATAATTCCGATAAATTCATGGTGGTGCCGATCAATCTCGACATCGGCGACAGCGGGCTCGAAAAGGCTCAGCAGTTTCTGGACGAGGGCCAGTTCAAGAACCTGCCCCTCTATGCCGACAACACCTTCGCCGCCTTTGATCGCCTCAAGCGCGAAGCCGTCGCTGTCGGGCTGCCGGCAACACTCCTGCTCGATCCGGAAGGTTGCGAACTCGCCGTCCTCCAGGGCCCGGCCGAATGGCACAGCAAGGACGGCCGCGCCGTCATCGACGCTCTTTTGGGCTTGCGCGGCTAGAACGCCCCCTCACCCTAACTCTCTCCCCAAGGGGCGAGGGAATTGGGCCGGTGGGTTTGCAGAGATTTCTCCCCGAACACAATCTAGTCCCCTCGCCCCTTTGGGAGAGGGCTAGGGTGAGGGGGGCTTAGGCTCCGGCCACCCGCAAAATCGCTCCGGTGGAGCCATTTCAGGACACAAGGCCATGAGCGCTATGCGCGAATGCTGCGCCCTCAGCCCACCGCTCCCAAAACCCAAAAAATCAGGCCGTCTTGTCCACATTCCCGCCCTGTCCGGGCGGCAGGACTGCCTGGGGCGGCTGCAGCAGCATGTCGAGCAGCTGCGTCTGCATGTCATGGGCTTTCTTGACCACGGCCAATTGCACGGAATGCTGCGTGGCGCTGGAGCGCGCAGCAATAAGGGTCGAAGCGAGATCGGCTTCCATAGGCTTTGGTCCCAAACGCAATACTGACGAACTGCCGCGACCCTAGCCGATGAGGGTAAATAAAGCCCTCCGCGACGCCTCCCGAGGACAGACTATTGCGCCGGGACACCCCGCAACAATTGTCTATCGCCCACCGAAAAGTTTGACACCGCGCCGTCGCAACAGCGGCGCCAGCGCAACCCCGGCGACAAAGCCGCCTACATGCGCCCACCACGCCACAGGCTCGCCGGATGCGAACAGGGCGTAGAACAGCTGGCTGGCCACCCAGAAACCGAGCATCAAGAAGGCCGGCACCGGCAGCGGGATCATCCAGACGATCTTTGCCAGCACGAACACCCTGACGTGGGGAAACAGGAGGATGTAGGCCCCCATCACCCCGGCCACGGCGCCGGAGGCCCCGATCAGCGGCCCATTGCCATCAAGATTGAAGAGGAGATGGGCGAGCGCGGCCAAGATGGCGCAGGCGAAGTAGAAGATCAGGAAACGAAAATGGCCGAGCGCATCCTCGATATTGTCCCCGAATACCCAGAGGAACAGCATGTTTGTAAGAAGATGCAGCCAGTCCGCATGGAGAAACGCATAGGTGACGAGGTTCGCCCAGTCGGGCAGCCAGGCGACCGGCTGCGGATAGAGATCGCGCACCACGATCGGGATCATGCCGAAATTGATCGTTGCCTGATCGAAGGCCGATGGCGGCAGCATGGCCTGGACGAGATAGACCAGCACCGTAACGGCGATCAGCCCGTAAGTGACATAGGGAAAATCGACATGGCGGTGCGGGTTGAAGTCATGCAGCGGCAAAAACATAGCGGCCCTTCCTGAAGCGGGCGGCCGACGACTGTTCAGCCTTTCCTGACGTCACCATAATTGCCCGGCACCCACAAGACGTCCTTTTCGCCATTGGAATTGGCGACGCGTCCCAGCACGAACAGAAGATCCGACAGTCGGTTGAGATAGCGCAGCGCTTCCGGGCTTGTCTCCGGCTCAATCTCGACCAGTGCAGACACCAGCCGCTCGGCCCGCCGCGTGACCGTGCGGGCAATATGCAGCGCCCCCGACAGCGGCGTGCCACCGGGCAAGATGAAGCTCGTCAGTGGCCTGAGGTCGGCGTTGAAATGGTCGATCTGCTTTTCAAGCCAGTCGGTCTGCACCGCCCGCACCCGCAGCGATGGGTATTCGGCGTCGGCATCATCTGCCCCGGGCGTCGCCAGATCTGAACCAACATCGAAGAGATCGTTCTGCACCCGCGACAGCACGTTGTCGACCTTGGGCATGGTGGTGCTCGTCAGCCGGGCATGGCCGATGAAGGCATTGGCTTCTTCCACCGTGCCATAGGCCTCGATGCGCAGATCGTGCTTGGTGCGTCGCGGTCCACGCACAAGCCCGGTCGTGCCGTCATCCCCGGTCCGCGTATAGATCTTGTTGATTTTGACCATGCTGCACCAGTGCCTTGGCGTCCGTGTTCCTGGTAGGCGGCTTAGCTGCCGCCGCCATTGCTGCCAAAAAAGAAGAGGGCCGCCATCAGCAGCACGAGGGCAACGCCCTGGCCCATGACACGCAGGCGCATCAGCTTCTGGCTGGTATTGCCTGGCCCACCCTTGACCATGTTCCATAGTCCCATGCCGAGCACGACGACCACGAAGATAAGGGCAAGGGCAATGGCGATGTTGAGAAATGTTTGCATAGCGCCTATCGGCTCCCCGGGGAGGATGAACTGTCCCTGATATAGTCGCCCAATCCCTCCGCGACAGCATCATAGATGACACGAATCCGGTGCGAGGTGAACAACTCCCTGTGCGTGGTCAGCCACAGCGGCAGGGCCGGCACCTTGATATCGATCGGCAGGGCGACGAGCCCCGGCGTGGCATTTGCCAGGTTTTGCTGGCCAAAACCGATACCAAGCCCGGCCTTCACCAGTTCCCAGAGATGGGTCTGGTCATCCGAGCGCAGCGGGAAATTGTCGCGGCTAATGGCATGCCCCAGTTTTCGCACATGGTCGATAATGGCGTCCGAGCGATCAAGCCCGATGAGTTCATGGGAGAGCAATTCGTCGAGCGTAGTCGGCCGGCCGCGGCGGGCGAGATAGCGTTCATGCGCTACCGGCACGATGGCGATATCGCCCAGATGCCGCGTCACAAGCTCGAGCTGCGTCGGACGGAACATGCGCAGCGCAATATCGGCCTCGCGCATCAGGAGATTCTCGGCCGAATCGGAGGGGACAATCTCGAGCGCTATGGCCGGATGACGCTCCCGCACCCGCGCCAGAATGGCGGGGAGCACATAGTTTGAAATGATGGTGCTGGCCGTGATCCGCACCGTGCCGCCCGCCTGGCTCTGCGCCCCCTGCGCCAGAATTGCGGCCTGGGCCAGCGAAGCCTGCGCCTGTTTGACCGGCTCATAAAGCCTGAGCGCATCCGTATTCGGCTTGAGCCCGCTCAATGTGCGTTCGAAGAGCGACAGACCAAGCTGGGCTTCCAGCATTTCCACATGTCGCCCGATTGTCGGCTGACTGATCCCCAGCGCCCGCCCGGCACCGGACAGCGACCCATGCTCGACCACCGCCGCAAATGTCCGCCACAGGCTCCAATCTGCTACGCCATTCATTTTTGAATATCTGACCTCGATATTCTGCCATTCGCCATGCGCCAGTGTATCGCCCATTTTGTTGCTCAGCAAACAGGGAGCGACACACCATGTCTCACGCAATCATCTGGCAGCGCATTGAGGGCGGGCTGGTCTTTCTTTCGGCCCTGACCCTCGTCTTTGACCATCTCGAGCCGGGCCTCGCCTGGTGGGCCATGCTGCTCGTCTTCTTTGGCCCCGACCTCGGATTTCTAGGCTATCTCCTGGGCGCAAGGATCGGTGCGCAGATCTACAATCTGCTCCACCTCTACGGCACGGGCGCCCTGATCCTGGCGATCGGCCTCGTCGCGGGCCTGCCTGGCCTGGCGGGCATCGGCGCGCTGCTTATGGCTCATGTCGGCTTTGACCGCATGCTCGGCTATGGGCTGAAATCGCCGGAGGGCTTTTCCTTCACCCATCTCGGCCGCATCGGCCGCGACAAAGACACGGCAATGACGGCCTAGCCTTCGATCCCCTTGCGGGCGAGCGGGACCACTTCCACCGGCCGCCCCTCAAGCGCATCGTCCACCTTGGCCAGGAGATCGGCCAGGGTGAACGGCTTTGTTATGACGTCATAGATCAGCGCATCGAGCCCATGGGCCCGCTCGCGCTGGTCGGCAAAGCCCGTCATCAGCACGATGGTGATATCGGGAAACGCCGCTCCGACATGCAGCGCCAGGGCAATACCGTCCATCACCGGCATCTTGATGTCCGACAGCAACAGATCGAAGCGCCCGTTTTCCGCATCGGCGGTTTCGGCGGCAAGGCCACCGTCTTCTTCGGCCACGACCTCATGACCCTTCATGGTCAGCGCAGTGACCACGAAGGCGCGGACCGAGGGATCGTCTTCGGCAACAAGAATGCGGGCCATGGGGTCTCCTGAAAAAACAGCGCGCAGGCAAGCGCCTGCAGAAAAATCGATCAAATGCGCCCCGCTCTAGGGCAGGGTTCAGCGCCCCAACGGGTGCGCCTGCGTGGGCTCCCTGTCCCCCGCACTCGGCGCCATACGGTCATTGGTAAAGCTCAGCCGCACCCGCACGGCTTCGCTGGGCGGCAGCGACAGCCTTGTATCGAACGTCGCCCGCTCCCCGACCATCAGGTCACGCACGCGCGGCGACACGATCCATTCGTAGACGGTGCGATCCTGCGCATCCAGCAGACTGACCAGCACGGGCGGCACTGTCACCGGCTCATCCATCAGCCCGACGATCTGGGCGGAAACGGCGAGCGCATCCTTGCCCTCGGTCACTGAGCGGGTGGATTGCAGCTCGGCAAGGTCCAGCCCCACCACATTCACCCCCAGCCCAACAGCCGAATAGACGCCCGCAAGGGATGGATACCGCTCGACGATCGGCACTCGTGCAAAATAGCCGAGCCCCACGATCCCCGCCAGCATCATCACGGCCGTGATCCGTGCCGTCCGGCGCATGCGCGCCATCGGCAGGCTCGAGAACATCGCCGTCTGCCGCCGCGAAAATGCCTGCTGGCGCTTGCGCAACTCGGCCGCGTCGGTGGTCTTCTTTGTCTTTTCCCGCTCGGGGGGCTTCTCGGCCGCGCGACGCGCCCGGCGTTCCTCGGCTTCGCGTTCGGCCGCGGCGCGCTGCTCTGCCTGCAGCACTTCATCGAGTGCGTCTTCGGCGATCTCGTCGAACAGCAAGTCTGATTCGGTGTCGAGGCTGGAAATCGGGGCAGGCGGTCTCTGCTGCCAGGATTGCTGGCAGCTGGCGCACTGCACCTTGCGGCCCGCCGAGCCGATGGCTTCGTAGGTCACCTGATATTTGGTCTGGCAATTTGGGCAGGTGATAATCATCGGAGCGGTGAAACGGGTCCCTTGAATTGGTCCCAACCCTATCCCCGCGCCGGTTAATACTCCTCAAACCGCACCCACCATCACAATTGTGCCGCTTTCCCCCGTCCAAAGCGGCGGGCCAATGCCACGATGGCGGCTCGGCGCTGCTATGATGAGCGCCACCTGATTCGCGCATGGCGCCAACACCACCGGACGAGCTGGGGAGCACACCTTCTTGATCGAATTTTCCGACGTGGGCCTGCGTTACGGCAATGGCCCGGAAATCCTGAGGGACCTGTCCTTTTCCATCGAGCCTGGCTCGTTCCATTTCCTGACCGGCCCGTCCGGCTCGGGCAAGACCAGCCTGCTGCGCCTGCTGCTGCTGTCGCTAAAACCCAGCCGCGGCAAGGTCACCATGTTCGGCGAGGATGTCGGCCAGCTCACCCACGACCAGCTTTTGCAGATGCGCCGTCACATCGGCATCGTCTTCCAGGAATTCCGCCTGCTCGACCATCTGACGACATTCGAAAACGTGGCCCTGCCCTTGCGCGTGCTCGGACAACCCGAGAGCGAATATCGGCCAAACGTCACCGAGCTGCTCGAATGGGTCGGTCTCGGCGAGCGCATGCACGCCCTGCCCACCGTCCTCTCCGGCGGTGAAAAGCAGCGCGCGGCGATCGCCCGTGCCGTCATCGCCCGCCCCAAAATCCTTCTCGCCGACGAGCCCACGGGCAATGTCGACCCCGATCTTTCGAGCCGGCTGGTCCATCTCTTTGCCGAGCTCAACCGCACCCTGGGCATGACCATCATCCTGGCGACCCACGAACTGCCCCTGCTCGATCGCTTCTCCTATCCGCGCATGGTGCTCAACAAGGGGGAGTTGACCATCCATGACTAAAACCCTGCTGTCGCGCCTGCCCGATCTTCTCCGCCTGCCCCACTGGCTGCCATTGCCGCGTCGCGGCGGCAGCGCGCCCATCGTGCCTGAGAAAAGCGTCGCCGGGCGCACCCTGCTCCTTCTCATCACCATCATGAGCTTCCTCTCGGCGGTGACGCTGGGCGGCGTGGTGCTGGTGCAGAAATCGGCCATCGCCTGGTCCGCCGACGTCGGTCGCGAACTGACGATCCAGATCCGGCCCGTCGAGGGCGAGGTGATGGACAGCAGCCTGCGCACCGCGGTCTCCCTGGCCCAGGCTACTCCCGGCGTCTCAGGCGCGCGCGCCCTCACCGTCGAGGAAAGTCAGGCCCTGCTGCAACCTTGGCTCGGCGCCGGTCTTGATCTGTCAGTTATCGCCATCCCCCGCCTTGTCGTGGTTCAGCTCGCCGATCCGGTCGATGCCGACATCGCCTCGCTCGAGCGCAATCTCGGCGCCATCAAGGGGGCAAGCCTTGATACCCACGCCGCCTGGCGGCAACAGCTCAACACCATGGCCGGCACCGTCGTCGTTTCAGGCCTCTTGGTGCTCGGGCTGATCGGCGTCGCCACCGTTCTCGCCATCGTCTTTGCCACCCGCGGGGCCATGGCCTCCAACCGGGAAATCGTCGACGTGCTCCACTTCATCGGGGCATCCAACAAATTCATTGCCGGCGAATTCCAGGGCCGGTTTCTCTCCATTGGCCTGCAGGGCGGGCTTTTGGGAGCGGTCCTCGCGGCGTTGTTCTTTGCCGCCATCGGTGCCGCCGCCGGCAGCGTCCTGCCCCATGAGGCGACCACTCAGATGGGCGTGCTCTTTGGCGATTTCGTGCTCGGCGGCGATGGCATGCTGTTCGTCGCGCTCGTCGTGCCCGTGATCGCCATACTTACCGCCGTGACCTCTCGCGTCACTGTCCGTCGTTATCTCAGCGAAGCATCCTGAGCGCCCTCTCCTCTCGCCAAGCCGAAAACTGGGCGCTATGAAGAGCGGCGCCCTGGAGGGCCCGGAGGATCTATGACCATCAAGACCGCCATCCAGGCGATACGAACTGCCGTCTTCTACTTTCTCTTCATCGGCCAGACGGCAATCATCGCCATCACTATCGGCATTATCGGTCTGATTGCCGGCCGCACCCGGTTCAGCTGGGCACTGGCGCGATACTGGTGCGCATCCAACCTCGTCTTCCTGCGCGGCATCGCCGGGCTCGGCACTGAGGTGGTCGGTACCGAGAATATTCCCGAGGGCGGCTGCATCATCGCCTCAAAGCACCAGTCTGACTGGGATGTGTTCGCGATCTTTCCGCACACGGTGCGCCCCGCCTATATCGTCAAGCAGGAGCTGATGAACATCCCGTTCTTCGGCTGGGCGGCCCGCTCGCTCGACTGCATCGCCGTCGACCGCAAGAAGGGCGCCGAGGCCATTCCCCTGATGATGGCCCAGGCGCACGACGCAATTGATCGCGGTTGCCGCATCGTCATTTTTCCCGAGGGCACCCGCAAGGCCCCGCTCGCCCCGGCCGACTATCGCCAGGGCATCGTCCGGCTCTATCGCGAGCTGAACGTCCCGGTCGTTCCCGTGGCGCTCAACTCTGGCCTCTTCTGGGGACGCAATTCAGCGGTGATCTGGCCCGGCAGCGCCAAGGCGCGCTTTCTCCCGCCGATCCAGCCCGGCCTTGCTCCCGACGTATTTCTTGCCCAATTGCGCGAGGCCATCGAGGCCAACACTGACGATTTAATGCTCGAAGCTGTGGAACAAGGCCTCGATCGCCCCGTTGATCCAGCCTTGGCAGAGCGCATTCAGGCGCTCAAGGACCGCAAGAACACTACATATTGACTAAAATTTTATCAGACACCATACATATAGGTGCGATACCCAGTATGTATTGACTGATTCGCCTTTATGTTCCACTTTTGTTCCGCTACCTGCGAAGGGGAACATTTCGATGCCCGATAGCGACGCCATTCTCGCCGACCGCGCCACAAGCTGGCAGGGCGTTTCTGGCCGCCTGTACGGCATCGTGCTGGAATGCGTCGACGGCTTCACGCTGCGCGAGAATCATCTCTACATCATCGCTGGCGCCAAATCGGTGCTCTGGGTCGGCTCAACGGCTGAACTGGTTGCAGATCCGCTGAGCCGGACGCGTTTCCGCCAGGCCCTCAGCGCGACCGAGAGCATCATCCGCCTCATGGCTCCCACCGAAGAAGCCGATCGGCTTTCGACCATTGTTGATCTCGAAGGTGGCGCGCCCGCGCCTACCACGACCGCCGCGGCGGCACCGAGCTCTTCGGCTCAGGCTGCCTGACCCGAAGCGGCCCGGTCCTCGAGACGGCTCACCAACTGGTCGAGCATTCGGTCGCGGATGCCCAATTGCCGCAAATGGTCGACCGTGTTGAGCACATAGTCGACATTGCGCCCTGAAATCCCCACCCCCGCCAGCACCATTTCGGCCTGCTGCTCCAGCGTCAGCCCACCGGCATATTGCTCGTGCCGCTCATCGACGAGGAACGCCAGCGCCGACACGCGCCGGCCGTCATCGAGCTGCACCGGACGCATCACGTCGCGATAGACCGAGGTCACCTGTTCGCGCTCCTCGAGATAGGCCCGCACCTCCGGCCAATCCTTCGGCGTCACCTCGAACACCATGCCCCGGCACGAGCCGCCACGGCTCAGCCCGAACACCAGCCCCGGGCGTTCCACCGTGCCGCGATGATGGTGGGAGATGATCGACAGCGAGCGATGCGCGCCGCGGAGCAGTCCCAATTGCGCGCTCTGATGCGCAAAGCCGGGATTCCAGATCAGCGATCCGTATCCAAACACCCAATGAGACTGGTTTTCGCCTGTATTCTGCATCACAAATCCATGCCAGCGGGCCTCTCGCCCAACATATGCCTGCCAGTTTGCGCCCGAAGGAATGCGTCAAGCAATCCGCTTTTGCCCCGCCGTCGGCGAAGATAGAAGAGAACGATGAAGAAGCGAATCATAATCCTGGGCTCTATCGTCCTCCTCGTGTGTCTCGCCTGGACGGCCGGCTGGTATTTCATCACCAGCCAGATCCGACAGCAGGTCGAGGCGCTGGCCTTCGCCGATGGCGAAACCGCCCCCCAGCTCACCTGCGCCACCCTCGGCATCGGCGGCTATCCGTTCAATATCGACATCAGTTGCACCGATACGGTCATTGTCTCGGGCGATGTTCTGGTCGAATTCCCCGAAGTGCGCGCCAGCGCCATCGTCTATCGGCCCACCCATTTGCTGGCCTCGGCCCGCGGTGCCGCCGAAATCTCGGATGCCTTCACCGGTCAGCGCTCCGCCGTGTCCTGGGATGGTCTCGAGGCCAGCCTGCGGCTCGACAACTGGCGCATTGCCCGCCTCTCCCTCATCGGCACCAATGTCAGCTGGAACGACCTGCTGTTCGGCGACGCCATGATTGCCCGCGCCAATAATGTCGAAATGCACCTGCTCGACATTCCCGAGCGCCATGACGCCACCCAGGGCCTTGCCGACCTCGCGCTCTTTGCCCGTGCCACGGGCCTTGATTACCCCGGCGCGGCCGTTACCGCCGCCGATATCGAGCTCGAAAGCGAGATCACCCGCCTGCCCGACGATCTGCGCGAGATCGACACCGCTGGCCTCATCCCGGCCTGGCAGCGCGCCGGCGGCAGGATCGATACCATCGCCCTGCGCTCCAAGGACGCAGGCTCGGACCTTGAAGCCACCGGCAATCTCGCCCTGGACGAGGCGGGCCTCCTCAATGGCCAGATCGACATCACCTCCCAGGGCGTGGCTGAACGCATCGGCGCCATGATCGAAGAGCCCCTGCGCACCCTCGTGCTCGGCGTCCCTGGCGCCGATGGCCGCCACCTCAATCAGGTCAATTTCCGAGCCGGCACCGTCTCTTCTGGCCTCGTGCCCCTCGGCGTCATCCCGCCATTGTTCTGATCCCCGGCTGGCCGCGTCGAGCGGCCGGCCACACCCGCCGGTCGCCTTCCCGGGCCTTTCGGCGGTCGCGGCGGGGAGGCCAGGCACCGCACGCCAGCGCCACATCGCACCAAAGTTCGAAAAATGCCGCGCTGACTCGTGTTGCCAAAGCCCGGCAAGTAATTTATAGACCGCGCCAATCCCCCATCAGAGACGAGCTCTCTGAGCCGTCTCGCGGCGGCAGAAAATATTTGAATTCGGAAGGACCGGACCATGGCAGTTCCAAAACGCAAGACCTCGCCGATGAAGCGCGGCTTCCGTCGCTCGGCTGACGCACTCGCGAACCCCACATATGTGGAAGACAAGGATTCGGGCGAACTGCGCCGTCCGCACCACGTCGATCTCAAGACCGGCATATATCGCGGCCGTCAGATTCTTGCCGTCAAGAAGTAAGCCCAAGGGCTTGCGGCGCTGATGCGCTCACTTTGAAGATTTCGCGGCCGATCCTTGCAAAAGGGTCGGCCGTTTCTTTTTCCTTTCCGCCACAAAAACCGGCAGCAGCTTTGGAGAGCCAGGCATGACCACGCGCGTTGAATCGGACACCATGGGCACCATCAATGTGCCGACCGACAAATATTACGGCGCGCAGACGGCCCGAAGCCTGATGAATTTCGACATCGGCGGGGAAAAGATGCCCACCGAGATCGTTCGCGCCTTCGGCATTCTCAAGAAGGCCGCCGCCCTGGCCAATACCAAGCTCGGCCTCATGGACGAAGCCACGCGCGACCTCATCGTCGCTGCCGCGGACGAAGTGATTTCCGGCAAGCTTGCCGATCATTTCCCGCTCGTGGTCTGGCAGACCGGCTCGGGCACCCAGTCGAACATGAACGTCAACGAGGTCATTTCCAACCGCGCCATTGAAATGGCCGGCGGCACCATGGGTTCGAAAAAGCCCGTGCACCCCAATGACCACGTCAACATGAGCCAGTCCTCCAACGACACCTACCCGACCGCCATGCACATCGCGGCCGTGGAAGCCGTGGAAAACTATCTCTATGAACGCGTCGCGCTGCTGCGCAACACACTGGCGGCCAAGTCCGAAGAGTTCATGGATGTGGTCAAGATCGGCCGCACCCATCTCCAGGACGCGACCCCGCTGACCCTCGGCCAGGAGATCTCCGGCTGGGTGGCCCAGATCGACTACGCCATGGCCGCCATCAAGGCCACCATGCCCCAGCTCAAGGAACTGGCGTTGGGCGGCACTGCCGTCGGCACCGGCCTCAATGCCCACCCCGACTATGCTGTGGCCGTCGCCAAGGAAATCGCCGAGCTCACGGGCCATGACTTCGTCACCGGCCCCAACAAGTTCGCCCTGCTCGCCGGCCACGACGCCTTTGTCGGCACCTCGGGCGCGCTCAAGCAACTCGCCGTCGCCTTCATGAAGATCGCCAATGACGTGCGCTGGCTCGCCTCCGGCCCGCGTTCGGGCCTGGGTGAAATCACCATTCCGGAAAACGAGCCCGGCTCCTCGATCATGCCCGGCAAGGTCAATCCGACCCAGTCCGAAGCCATGACCATGGTGGTCGCCCAGGTTATGGGCAATGACGCTGCCATCGGCTTTGCCGCCAGCCAGGGCAATTTCGAGCTCAACGTCTTCAAGCCCGTCATCGCCTACAACTTCCTGCAGTCCGTGCGCCTGCTCGCCGACGCCGCAAAGTCCTTCAACGACAATTGCGCCATCGGCATCGAGCCCGACCACAAGCGTATCAAGCAGCTGGTCGACCAGTCGCTGATGCTGGTCACCGCGCTCAACCGCAAGATCGGCTACGACAACGCCGCCAAGATCGCCAAGACCGCCCACAAGAACGGCTCGACCCTGCGCGAGACGGCAATCGAACTGGGCCTGCTCACCGGCGAAGAATTCGACGCCGAGGTCAAGCCTGAGCAGATGGTCGGCCCGCTCACCCTCAAGAAGTGATGTTTTGAGTTTTTGATTTCCCGGAGCGCGCCCTGAGCGCGCTCCGACTACCTGAAGGCAAGGCCCATCGCCAACGCGATAGGTCCCCAGCCACCAGCCTGGTCCCTCCCCCTAGCAGAGGGAGGCTAGGAGGGGGTACCCCCCCCAAAAAAAACCTACCTTACCCTCGACGCGCCGCCTCTATCGCCGCCACGTCGATCTTCTTCATGCTCATCATCGCCTCAAAGGCCCGCTGGGCCTCCGCGCCCCCGGCCGCCATGGCCTCGTTCAGAACGCGCGGCGTGATCTGCCAGGATATCCCCCATTTGTCCTTGCACCAGCCGCACATGCTCTCCTCCCCGCCATTGCCGACGATGGCGTTCCAGTAGCGGTCGGTTTCCGCCTGGTCCTCTGTCGTGACCTGCATGGAAAACGCCTCCGTGTGCTTGAAGGCCGGGCCGCCATTGAGCCCGATGCAGGGAATGCCCATCACCGTAAATTCGACGGTGAGCACTTCCCCTTGCTTGCCGGAGGGATTGTCGCTCGGCGCCCGGCTGACGGCCCCGACGGAAGTGTCGGGAAAGGTTTCGGCGTAAAAGCGCGCAGCTTCCTCGGCGCCCTTGTCATACCAGATACAGACGATGTTCTTTGCCATTTGCATGGGCCGTCTCCTCATCGCCCGGTCAGGACACGGCCGGGCGTTCCGTCCTCACGACGAAGCACTCGAACGCAGTTCGACACGCATCAGCGCGCGTCGGCCCCCGTCTCTGTCGCGCCCTCTTCATCCTCCAGCGTCTTCTTCTTGAGCGCCCCGATGACCGAGAGCGTGATCAACACCAGGACGCAGGCCATCGCGGCGAGCCCGATCTTGCCAATGCCGCAGGCCAGGCCGATGGCGCCCGCCATCCACATCCCGGCCCCGGTGGTCAGCCCCATCACCTTGCCACCCGACACCATGATCGAGCCGGCAGCCAGGAAGGCCACACCCGAGGTCACTGAACTGATGAGGCGCAGCGGGTCGGCAGAGTGCTCGCCCTCGATATCGGCCGAAAACTCGATGATCTCGAAGGCGAGCAGGGCAAACAGGCACGCTCCCATCGAAATCAGGATATGGGTGCGCAGGCCCGCGCTGCGGGAGTTCACCTCCCGCTCGAACCCGATCAGACCGCCCAGTACCACTGCCACAATCAAGCGCGCGGCCGCGACCAGCGGCGGCGTGGCTTCGAACGACGTCGCCACGTCGTTCCATATGTCCAGGAATGGGTTCATCTCTATCTCGCCCTGTTCACGACTGCATCGGTAACACCAGCGTGAAGGGGAAGTTCCCATTAACTCGGTTAGTGTTTTTGGCCGATTACGCCGATCCTGTGACGATCATGGAACGATCTGTGGCCTTCCGCGCCCATTCGCGCGACAATGGCGACAGTGATTTGACGAAGACGATTTCAGCCTGACTATTTTTAGAACCATGTCCGCCGAGCAGCCTCCAGACCAGCAAGACGTCGAACGCGCGCTCGGCCAGAAGGGGCTACGCCTGAGGTTTCCGCGTGCTCTGGAAGCGGCCTATCTGCGCACCTACCTCGATCAGCGCGCCCCCATGGTGCCGATCTGGGCGACCGTGGGCACGATGTTCTACTGCCTCGCCTATCTCGGCGATCAGACCATGATGGCCGCCAATGCCGAGCTGCTGTTCGTCCTGCGCTTCGGCATATTCCTGCCCTATGGCATCGCCGTCATCATCCTGATGCGCCTCTTTCCCAGCGCTTTGCTCTACGAGGGGCTGTCGGTTGGCGTCGGCCTGCTGGGTGCCATCCTGCCCATGGGCGTGCTGGCAGTTACCCAGAGCGACTATGCCTATGCCTATCAGACCGGCACAGTCAGCACGCTGTTGTTCATGGTCGTGCTGCTACGGCCGCGTTTCTACGCCGTGCTCACAGGCTGCATAGGCATTCTGGCCATTCAGCTCGTCACCACCGCACTCAATGGAAGTTTCGACGATGTCACCTATAGTGGCATAATCACCTTCTACGTCACCTTCACCGCCTTCCTCGTGCTGGCGGCGTTTGCCATGGAGCGCGCTGCCCGGCGCAATTTCCTGCAGCACCTGCAGAACGGCATGCTGGCGGCGCAGCTGCGCCACCAGAGTGAGCATGACGACCTCACCGGCCTCAACAACCGGCGCGCTCTGTCCCTCCGCCTCGACCAGTTGTGGACCCGACCCACCGGCGCTGGCCGCCTCGCGGCGATTATGCTCGATATCGATCACTTCAAGCTCTACAACGACACCCATGGTCACATCGCCGGCGACCAGTGCCTACGCCGCGTCAGCCAGATCGTGCGCGATGTCATTGGCACCAGCGGCGAAGCCTTCCGCTATGGCGGCGAGGAAATCCTGGTGTTGCTTCCCGATGCCTCCATTGCCCAGGTGGTCAGCCTCGCCGAAGACATTCGCCTCGCCATTCGCGATGCTGCCATACCGCATCGGCACAGCAGCGACCCCAGCGGGGTCATCACTGCCAGTCTGGGCGCTGCCGAGATAGACACTCGCACCGCTCCTGCATCGACGCTGCTGTCCGTCGCCGACGACGCCCTCTATCAGGCCAAGCGCCTCGGCCGAAACCGCGTGTTTCCGCCCCAGCCCTCTCGCGAAAACGCCGATATCACCGCCTCCCTGCCCGCCTGAGAAATCGCGGCATATCGGCCGAAGCACTGAGGGCCGCAAGCGCCGCACCAGGCCCGCCAGCCCTCTCGACCTGCCCTGACCTAGTCTGTCATCATCGGACACGGCACGCCGCGTCGGGCGGCCGACGATGCAAAGGGGCTTGCACAGTGAAACCTGCCAAGATTGCTTATTGGGTCAGCACGACCCTCCTCTGCCTGATCTACGCTTCGGGCGCAGTCATGTATCTCTTCCAGCGGCCCACGATCGAAGAGGGGTTTGCCGCCTTCGGCTATCCGGCCTATCTGGTCTCGCTGCTGATTGTCGCAAAAATTGCCGCGCCGCTCGCCATCCTGAGCCGTGTCTCGGTGGGCCTCAGCGACCTGGCCTACGCCGGTATCCTCTTCCACCTGCTGCTCGCTGCATCCGCCCATATCAACGTTGGCGATGGCGGCTATTTCCCCGCCCTCTTGGGCCTCGTGCTCGCCGCGGTTTCGTTTCTCACCCAGAACGCCGCCCGCAGGAAACCCTCACCCAATGTGCCGCGCGCGCTCTCGTTCTCTCCGGAAGGCTGACTTACTTTCGCACAGGAGGAGAATGTCACGGGCGGCGCAAACCGCCCGAGGCTCCCCTTCCGCCCGCCAAGTTCCTCTGGCAAGGTGCGTCTCCTATCGGAGAGCCTTCCCATGACTGAGACCGTCATCCTGCCCAGCCGCCCAGCAACCCGCCGCAGCAGCAATTTTGTTGTGCCGCTGCTGGTCATCCCTCTGGTGCTCTACAACCTGATTGTCTTCCTGTTCTTCGGCGGCAATCCGGCCAACTGGATTTTTGGTCTCTTCTCCCTGCCCATGCCCTCGGGCATGCCATGGGCGATTACGGCAGGCGACCTGCTGCTCGTTCTCGGCATCGTACTGCTGTTCTTTGAAGTGCTGAAGTCGACCGGAACGGCGCGCAACTCCATCATCGAGCACATGCTCTCAATGGTGGTTTTTGTCGTCTTCCTCGTGGAGTTCCTGCTCGTCGGTGCCGCCTCGAGCTCGGTGTTCTTCCTGCTCATGGTGATGAGCCTGATCGATGTGGTCGCCGGTTTCACCGTCTCGATCACCAGCGCCAGCCGCGACGTTTCGATGAACTGAGCGCAGCAGGCAGAAAAAAGGCGCGGTTCCCGAACCGCGCCTGCCTCAGGCCATGACCATCTTTCGAAAACCCTGCGGCATGCGCCGCTGGGTGATTCGCCCGCCCTGGGCATAGGCGCCCAACGCCCGATCAAGACTCGCCGTGCGCCGCTCGCGCTGCGGCGGCAGGCGATCCCGCTCAGCCAGCAACTGGCTCACAAATGCGGCACTCGGCGCCGAACGCGCGAGCGACGGCCGCTCCAGCGTGATGGTGAGCGGCACGGGCATTCCTGGACGATCTGTTTCGTAGTCGGGCATTCTGGGCTCGCCTGTCCTGTTTTGGCTCGACCGTCCCGCTTTGGAACATTCGAGCCATCCCTTTGCCCCATAAGGAGCAAGGCGCGTGCCAGATGTTAACAGTCTGTTAACGAATTGCGACCCAAAAGTTACAGCTCCGGCACCCTGCAAGGCCCAATGCGGACCTTGCAATTTTGGTTGCCTGCAATTTTATTGATTCGCCTTGGGCCTCAGAAGTTGTCCTTGCCCTTTCGGATAGCGCCAAACACCTCGCCCGCATCTTTTCCTTCGAGCCCATAGACCTTTGCCAGCTCCGGCGCATCGGCCCGCAGGAACGGGTTGGCCTTCTTGTCCTCGCCAAGGTTGAACGGAATGGTCGGCTTTCCGTCAGCGCGCAGGGCCATCACCTCGGCCGCACGCACCTTCAGCGCTTCATTGTCCGGGTCGATGCTCAGAGCAAATTTCGCATTGGATTCAGTGTATTCGTGCCCGCAATAGACCAGAGTATCGTCCGGAAGCTCCCGCAGGCGACGCACGCCTTCCCACATCGGACCCGGCGTCCCCTCGAACATGCGTCCCACGCCCAGCGAGAACAGCGCATCGGCCGAGAAAAGGTGCTTTCCATCGGCTTCGTGGAAGACGATATGGCCCAGCGTATGGCCCGGCGCCGCCATCACGGCAAAATTCGTCTCGCCCAGCTCGACGACATCGCCATCACCCACCAGCTCATCGAGCCCTTCAATTTTATCGGCCTCGTCACGCGGCCCGACGACCCGGGCACCAAACGCCGCCTTCAATTCGGCAATCGCTTCAACATGATCGATATGGTGGTGAGTGATCAGGATATCGGTGAGCGTCCAACCCCGGCGCTGCAGGGCGTTGCGGATAGCTGCTGCCTCGGGTGCGTCGATCGCGGCGGTCCGGCCGCTGGCCTCGTCATGCACCAGATACCCATAATTATCGCTGCGGGCGGGAAACACATCCACGATCGATGCCATAACGAAAACTCCTGTCTTTCTAACTTGTTCGGCGAATTGGCCCGAAGCTAGGCAACGGCCTCGCCGATGACAACCACCCATTGGACAAGCCCGCCAGGCTTTGGCTAGATTGCTGCCATGACCAGCGATGTCTCGCGCCTGATTGCATTTTACCGATCACCCCTGGGCCGGATCTCCCGGACACTCGTGCGCGAGAACGTCATCGCTCTGGCCGGCGATCTCGGCGGAAAACGCGTCATGGGCCTTGGTTTTGCAACGCCATATATGCGCTTTGCGCTCGAGCGGGCAGAACGCGTGCTGGCCTTCATGCCGGCGCGTCAGGGCGCCTCGGCCTGGCCGCGCGAAGGCCCCTCGCACACCGTGCTCTGCGATCCGCTGGAAATGCCGCTGACCGATTCGGCGGTGGATCTGACCATCGCCGTCCACGCCCTCGAGCACGTCGCCGACGCCGAAGAGCTGATGCGTGAGCTCTGGCGCATCACCGCGCCCAATGGTCATCTGCTGCTTGTCGTGCCCCGTCGGCGGGGCATCTGGGCCCAGCGGGACGACAATCCCTTCGGCCAGGGCAATCCCTATTCCGCGGGACAGCTCGAAAAGCTCCTCCGCGATCACAGTTTCGTGCCTGAAGCCTGGCGGGACGCTCTCTTCGTGCCGCCCGTGCGGATGTCTCTGGTCCTGCGCTCGACGCGTCTCTTCGAACGAATGGGTCGTTTGTTCGGCCCGGCGATGAGCGGCGTCATCTGTGTACGGGCCCGCAAGGAGGCCTTCCCCGCTATCCCGCGCCGAAAAAGAGCGGAGCGGTTTGTGCGGCTGCCAGGACTGGCGACTGCACCGGCCCACCGGACGGGATTAGCTCCCGTCGACAGCCCCCTGCCGCACCGATGACCGGGCATTGTCGATCATGGTCGTGAGCGTATGGTGCAGCTCATTGACCTGCTGGTCACTCAGGCCAGCGTAGAAGACATCGTATAATTTTGCCGCAGCGTCGGGGATAACGTCTTGCAGGGGCGCGATTTCGTTGCGCGCATAGACGCGGCGGAGCCGGCTGTCATCGGGATCATCCCGCCGTTCGATCCAGCCTTTTTCTTCGAGGCGATCGAACATTTTGCCCGCCGCGGCGCGCCCCATCTGCATGATCTCCGCCATCTGGCTCTGCGACGCGCCGGAGTTTTGGCTGATATGCATTATCGCGGTCCATTGCGCTCGGGTAATCCCGTGCTCCGCCACAAGCTGATCGAAATGACTGCTGATCAGTCGCGACACTTCGTGGACGCGATAAAGCGCGTCCGCGCGCACATTCAGCCTCTGCTCGTGCGCATCGGTCTGGGAGGGATTTGCCACTGTCGTCACCTCGCGTTTGTCCCTTCCGTTACACCAATTTTACCCTGCTCCTCAACAGATGGATCAAAGCAAGGTTCCGACACATTCGTATCCTTGCATACAAACCTCGGGTCCGGTATTTACCCGCCCGACTACAACAACGCATGCAGGGAGACTGCTTTGTCGACTAACGAAAAGAGCCGCGTATCTCGTCGCGCATTTATGGCCGCCGCAGGTATGGGCGCCGCCTCCACTGCACTCGGTGCAGTCACGGTTACTGCTGCCAATGCGCAGGAAAACCAGTGGGATGAAGAATTCGACGTCGTTGTCGCCGGTTCCGGTGGCGCGTCCCTGGCCGCGGCCATCGGCGCCCTGCACGGCGGCGCGAGCGTCGTTATCCTGGAAAAGGCAGCTTTCATCGGCGGCACCACCGGCAAGTCCGGCGGCGGCTCCTGGGTGCCGAACAACAAGTGGATGGCCGAATTCGGCCAGACCGACGACAAGGACACCTTCCTGCGCTATGTCGCCAGGGTGTCCTTCCCCGAGCTCTACAATGACAAGAGCCCGACCTTCGGCATGACCGACCATCACTGGGCCCAGCTCAACGCCTTCTGGGAAAACGCCGCACCGGTGTTTGAGAAGCTCGACGAAGTTGGCGCCCTTCCCGCCAAGGTCTTCACCTCCTGGGACGGCAAGCCTGCTCCCGACTACCATGGCCAGATTGCTGAAAACGGTCAGATCCTGGGCCGTCAGCTGGCAGTCAATGTCGATGGCAAGAACGGCAGCGGTGCCGACATGGTCGACTTCATGTCGATCTACGCCGAAGACAATGGCGCGGAAATCCGCACCGAGAACCGTGTGGTCAAAATTGTCCGCAACGAAGAAGGCCGCGTCATCGGCGTGCACGTCGAGACCCCAGAAGGTCTCAAGCGTATCGGCGGCACCAAGGGCGTGATCTTCGGTACCGGCGGCTTCACCCACAACCAGCATATGCGCACCCAGTTCCTGCGCACGCCGGTCCTCGGTGGTTGCGCCGTTCCGACCAACGAAGGCGACCTGATCAACATGTCCGCCGAACTCGGCGTGAAGCTGGGCAACCTCAACGAAGCCTGGAACCAGCAGGTCATTCTGGAACAGGTTCTCGAGTTCTCGAGCGTTCCGAGCGGCGTGTTCTTCCTTGGTGGGGACAGCTCGATTGCCGTCAACAAGTTCGGCAAGCGCATGTACGACGAAAAGTACGTCTACCCGGAGCGCACCCGTTCGCACCAGGTGTACGACCAGTGGACCGGTGACTACCCGAACCTCTACCAGATCTTCATCTTCGACGAAGGTGCCCGTGAGTTCGGCGGTTACGAGATCCCCAAGGTCGGCGCCGACCTGCCAAAGCACGTGATCAAGGGCGATACGCTCGAAGAACTGGCCGCCAATATCCAGGCCCGTTTCGACAGCCTGTCCGAGCGCATCGGTACCTACAAGCTGGACGAGAACTTCCTGCCGAACCTGCAGGAAACCATCACCCGCTACAACGGCTTCGCCGAAACCGGTGTTGATACGGACTTCCGTCGCGGCCAGGCGCCGATCGATGGCTACTTCCACTACATCACCGTCGATAAGGGCAACAAGAACCCCTACATCGGCGCGATCTCGGAAACCGGTCCGTACTACGCGATCCTTCTCGGTGCCGGCACGCTCGACACCAAGGGTGGACCGATGTTCGACACCAATGGTCAGGTTCTCGACGTCAAGGACAGCCCGATCCCCGGCTTCTACGTCGCTGGCAACGCCTCGGCCTCGCCTTCGGGCAAGAGCTACCTCGGCGGTGGCGGCACACTGGGTCTCGGCATCACCTTCGGCTATCTCGCCGGCCAGCACGCCGCTTCCCAGGCCTAAGGCCTGACAAACCCACACTGCAGCGGCTGCGCCCAAAGCGCAGCCGTTCACAGATTTAGGAGTTCCCCATGAAGTCCCTCCGCACTGCCGCAACGGCAATCATCTTCGCTCTCGGCAGCTCCGCAGCGATGGCCAATGCGTGCCTCGACACCTACACCGCCACTGTTGAGCCGATCGTCGCCCGCAAGTGCGCCGCCTGCCACAACGACGCCTCTCCCGGCTCAGGCGTGTCCTTCCAGAAGGGCAGCGGCTACGATTATCTGGTCAATGTCGCCAGCGAAGAACTGCCGGAAATGCCCCGCGTGACCCCGGGTGACTCCAAGCTCAGCTATCTGGCGCACAAGATCCTCAACACCCACGAAGACGTTGGCGGCGTTGGCACCAAGATGCCTCCGAGCGGCAGCCTGCGTGACAAGGAAGTCGAAGCCATTATCAGCTGGATCGACGGCTGCCCGGTGGAAGAGTGACAAGCAACAGCTTCCTTCTGACCCAGCGCAGCGGGCCCGAAGATGCAATGCCCTGGCTGGTCCTTCATGACCGCTGGGGCATGCTCGAGGATGCCATGACGCTCGCCGAGGTCCTTGGCCCGGATGCTCTGACCATTGGCGTGCGTGCGCCACGCGTTCAGAACCAGGGTGGCACAGGCCAGACCAAGGGCTACTTCTGGACCGTCGGGCCGGTTGACGCCCCCGAATTGTCCACGCTCGGCGATGGCCTCTATCAGCTCGAACTCCTGCTCGAAGAAAACCTTGTCCGCTATGGCAGGACCCATCTGGGTCTCCTGGGCAAGGGTCAGGGCGGCGTTATTGCGCTTCTGCTGGCCGCCTATTTTCCGGACAAGGTCAAGCGTGCGGTCATCATTGATGCCACGCTGCCCAAGAACCTTGCGATCATGCCGTTCGAGCCGTCCCTGGCCGGTGTCGAAATTGTTCTGGTCGGGGACCAGACCGAAGAAGACATCGCGGCGCTCACCGCTCTGGGCGCGATAGTCTCGCGCGCTTCCGAGGCGGAACTCCCGTCACTGGCGAACTGATAGTCTTCGCCGTGCTTACTCAAGCCCGTGGCCATGGCAAATGGCCGCGGGCTTTTTGTCTGCCCTCACAGGCGGAGGATGAGAGAGCCTTTGCCTTTGGGGCCCTCTTTGCATATGGTCCGCGCGGCTTTCTCCTGCCTGCGCGAACCGATCATGTCCCATAAAAACTACCCTCAGCCGCAGCCCGGCATTCTCGACATCGCTCCCTATGTTCCGGGGAAATCGGCAGCGCCTGGCACCAAGGCGGTCAAGCTCTCGTCCAATGAGAGCCCGCTGGGCGCCAGCCCCAAGGCGATCGAAGCCTATTCCGGCGTCGGCGCAAATCTCGAGATCTATCCGGACGGTGGCTCCCGCCTCCTGCGCGAAGCGCTGGGCGAGGTGCATGGTCTTGATCCTGCGGCCATTGTCTGCGGCAATGGCTCGGACGATCTGCTGCACCTGCTGGCCCAGTGCTATCTGGGAGAAGGCGATGAAGCGGTGATGAACCGCTATGGCTTTTCGGTTTATCCAATTGTGACACGCGCTGCCGGCGCCACGATCGTGATGGCCGAGGAGAATGATTATACCGCCGATGTCGACGCCCTGCTGGCGGCGGTCACGCCGCGCACCAAGATTGTCTGGCTGGCCAATCCCAACAATCCCACCGGCACCTATATTTCAGACAGCGAAGTGCGCCGCCTTCATGCCGGCCTGCGCCCCGATATCCTGCTGGTCGTCGACAACGCCTACGCCGAATATGTAACGGCTGCCGATTTCAGCATCGGCGCCGAACTCGTGACCTCCGCCAAAAACGTGGTCATGGTCCGCACCTTCTCCAAAGTGGGCCTCGCTGCACTGCGCATTGGCTGGCTCCACGGTCCCGACCACGTCATCGACGCCCTCAACCGCATCCGTGGCCCGTTCAACGTCAATCTGCCGGCCCAGCAGGCCGGTGCTGCCGCGGCCCGCGACAGTGAGTTCAACAGCAAGCTGCGCGAGCACAATGCCCGCTGGCGCGATTTCCTCGTTGCCGAGCTCACGTCCAACCAGATGCGTGTCGTGCCCAGCCAGGCCAACTTCGTCATGGTGCTGTTCGAGACCGAGGCCATGGCCGCCAAGGCGTTCTCGACACTGATGGGGGAGGGCTACATTGCCCGCGAAATCGGCCAGTCCTATGCTATCCCGACGGGCCTGCGCATCTCCATCGGCACCGAGGCAGACATGCGGGCGGTGGCGGCAATCCTCAAGACCATGGTGACCGGCTGATGAGTGCCCATTTTCGCAAGCTCGCCCTCGTTGGCATCGGCCTGATCGGTTCCTCGATCGCGCTGGCTGCTCGCCGGCAGGGGCTGGTCGATACCATCGCAATCGCCACGCGCCGCCAGGAAACGCTCGACGAAGCGCGCGAACTCGGCCTTGGTGACATCTATACGCTCGACGCTGCCGAAGCCGTGCGCGGCGCCGATCTCGTCATCCTCTGCGCGCCGGTGGGCGCCTATGACGGGCTGGCCAAGGCAATTGGTCCTGCGCTCGAACGCGGTGCCATCCTGTCAGATGTGGGCTCGGTCAAGGAGCATGTGGTCAAGGTCGTCGGCCCCCATGTTCCGGGCAATGTCCATTTCATCCCCGGCCACCCTATTGCCGGCACTGAACATTCCGGCCCCTCTGCCGGGTTTCCGGAACTTTTCGCAGGCCGCTGGTGCGTCCTCACGCCGGGCGCGGAAGTCCCCTCGGAAGCGACCGAGAAACTCGTCTCATTCTGGAAAGCCATGGGGTCCATGGTCGAATGCATGGAAGCAGGCCATCACGACATGGTCCTCGCCATCACCAGCCATATTCCTCACCTCGTTGCCTACAATATCGTGGGCACGGTGGCTGACCTCGAGACGGCGACCCAGTCGGAAGTCATCAAGTTCTCGGCGTCCGGGTTCCGCGATTTCACCCGTATTGCGGCTTCTGACCCGGTGATGTGGCGCGACATTTTTCTAACGAACCGCGATGCGGTGCTGGAAATGCTTGGCCGCTTCCTCGAAGATCTCTCCATGCTGCAGCGGGCCGTCCGTGTCGGCGATGGCCCCGCGCTCGAAGACCTCTTCACCCGCACCCGCGCGATCCGCCGCTCGATCATCAACGCCGGACAGGAGACGGCGGCGCCCGACTTCGGCCGCCCGCATGAGCAGCCCCCTGCCCCAGAAACCAAACTGATCCGCGAACACGGCGGCGGCGACGACGCTTAAAGCGACAGCCGTCCGTTTTCCCCGACGCAGGCCGCGCGCTCGCCATATTGGCGGGCCCGCTCTTCCACGATCCCTGCCAGCCGACTGAGGCCGCTGTTCGGCCGCGCCGGATTGCGCAGCAGAGGATTGGGCAGCGTCACCGCCAGAAGCCCTGCCGTGCGCCAATCGAGATTTTGCGGTTCACGCCCGAACGCCCGCTGCGCGCCGGCCTCGATGCCAAACTCGCCGGCAGGACCCCATTCGGCAATATTGAGATAGATCTCCATGATCCGCTTTTTTGGCATGACGAGGTCGATGTAGACCGCCAGCGGAATCTCCAGCAGCTTTCGGAAATGACTGGGATGGTTGGTGAGGAAGAGATTTCGCGCCACCTGCATGGTGATTGTCGAGGCTCCGCGCGCAGGCCGACCGGCTAGCACATTGTCCACTTCGTCCCGCAGCGCCCCCAGATCCACCCCGAGATGCCGGCAGAACTGACCGTCTTCTGAGAGGATGATGGATGCCTTGAGGCGATCCGAGACTTCATCAATGTCGCGCCACTGGCGCACCACCGGACGACCGGTGACATAACGCTCGAGCATCGGCACCGAGACCGGATCGACAAGGAGATAGACCGGCGTCAGTACCAGAGGGATGGCCACCAGCACGGCGATCATCCCGCTCAAGATGCGGATCGCCCGCCATATTCCCCGCTTGCGTCCTCGTGCCATGCAATTCTGATAGCGGCAGAAGCGCCATCGGCCAAGTGCACCCTTGTCGCCCCCGTGCCAATTGGCTAGCAACAAGCCATGTATGATTTTGCCGCTGACAGTGCTGATTGTGCTCGCGCCGTGGAAGCCGGGCTTTCCGAACTCCTGAGCGGACCCGGCTTGTCCGGCCCGGGGCCCGTCGCCGAGCGCCTGGTGGCCGCCATGCGCCACGGCAGCCTCGAGGGTGGCAAGCGGCTGCGCCCGCTGCTCGTCCGCCAGGCGGCTGCCATTCTCTCGGTGCCGCGTGACGCAGCGTTGCGCGCCGGGCTCGCCATCGAGATGGTCCATTGCTATTCGCTGATCCATGACGATCTGCCGGCTATGGACGACGACGACATCCGCCGCGGCCGCCCGACCGTTCACAAGGCGTATGACGACGCCACGGCCATTCTTGCTGGCGACGCTCTCCTGACCCAGGCCTTCGCCACTCTCGCCGACCCAGCTACCCACCCGGATCCGGCTGTGCGCATCGCGCTGGTCGCCGAGCTCGCGTCAGGGAGCGGTGCAGGCGGCATGGTCGGTGGCCAGATGCGCGACATCGAGGGCGAACAGGGCGGGTTCTCCGAAGGCGACATCGCCGTCATGCAATCGATGAAGACCGGCGCCCTCATCCGCGCGAGCGTCCGCATGGGTGCCATCCTCGGCGGCGTCGAGCCGCGGCCTCTGTCCGCCCTCACCGCCTATGCCGAGGCCGCCGGGCGCGCCTTCCAGCTGGCAGACGACATTCTCGACGTTACCGCCACCGCAGAAACCATGGGCAAGGCCACCGGCAAGGACGAAGGCAAGGGCAAGCAGACCCTAGTCGCTCAACTCGGCGTCGACGGCGCGCGCCAGCGTCTCGATGCCATCATCAACGAGGCCCTGGGTTACCTCCGCACCTTTGGTCCCAGGGCCGATGGCCTGCGCGCCACCGCCCGCTATTTCGGCACCAGGGAAAAATGAACAAGGCCCGACTGATCAGCATCAATGTCGGGCAGGCCCGGCCGATCCCAGGCCTCAAGGCCAAGACCGGGATCTACAAGGAGCCGGTCACCGGCCCGGTGCCGATCTCGGATCAGGGTATTGTCGGGGACGCCATTCTCGACCGCCGACACCATGGCGGTTCGGACCAGGCAATCTATATCTATTTCCAGGACGATTATGATTTCTGGGCTGGCGAGCTCGGCTATGCCACCCCACCCGGTCTCTTTGGCGAGAACCTGACGATTTCAGGCACCGACAGCGCCAGCACGGCCATCGGGGACCACTTCGAGATCGACGACCTCCTGCTGGAAGTGACGGCCCATCGGACGCCCTGCATGACCTTCGCCCGCAGGATGGACGACAAGTTCTGGGTCAAGCGCTTCCATAAGGCCCGCCGGCCCGGCGCCTATTGCCGCGTGCTGCGACCTGCAAGCATCGAGGCTGGGCGAGAGGTCACCATCATCCCCTATGCCGGAGAGCGGATCAGCGTCGCTGAACTCATGTCCTATGACGGGAGCAAATCCATCCCCGACGACTTCATGCGTCGCGTGGTCAGCACGCCTGTCGATGCCAAGACGCGCTTCGATTACGAAACCAGACTTTCCAGCCTGTTCTGAGATTTTCATGAGCCTTGATTCTGTCCGCGCCGACCTTGCCGTGCGTGCCCCTGACCTCTCTGTCATCACCACCGATGCGTCCACCGCCACCGTCCCGCTGGCGGCAGAAGTCCATGGCGTGGAGCCCGGCCAGATCGCCAAGACCCTTTGCATCCGGGTCAAGGACGAGGAATTCCTGCTGGTGACTCGCGGTGACGCCCGCCTCGACAACCAGAAGTCCAAGAGCGCCTTTGGCGGCCGCCCCCGCATGCTCGGCGCCGAGGATGTATTGCGCCTTACCAGCCATGAAGTTGGCGGTGTCTGCCCATTTGGCCTGCCCGCTCCGCTGCCGATCTTTCTAGATAGCTCGCTCAAGATCTACGACATCGTCATCCCTGCCGGCGGCGACACGCATGCGTCGGTAAAACTGAGCGTCGAGCGGCTTGGCGAGCTGTGCGGCAACAAATGGGTGGATGCTTGCCAGCTGCCCGAGTGAGCCTCTCACCGGAAGAGTTTATACGCCAGCGCCTGACGCTGGCGCCCCTGCCCTTTCGTCCCGATATTCTGCTCCATCGCGCGACGCCCCAGAGCCGGTTGACCGAATGGCTCGCCGAGCAGGATCGCGCCGATACCGCCCCCTATTGGGCTTATGCCTGGGCGGGCGGCGCAGCCCTTGCGCTCTATCTCGCGGACCATCCGGAGACCGTTGCCGGCAGGACCGTTCTGGATATTGGCGCCGGTTCTGGCCTCGTTGGCATTGCGGCGGCCAAAGCCCGCGCAGTGGTCAGGAGCTTCGAACCCGATCTGATCGGCAAAACCGCCTGCCGGCTCAACGCTGAGGCCAATGCTGTCACGCTGACACTGGTCGATGACCCGCTCACCCCTGCGGACATCGTGCTCGCTGGGGATGTTTTTTACGACGCCGCAGTGGCCGCCTCGACCCTGCCGCTCCTGCAGCAGCACAGGGCAAGAGGCGCCGAAGTGTTCGTGGGTGACCCCTATCGTCGAGACCTTCCGCTCGCAGCCCTGAACCTTCTCGCTGAGTATTACGTCCCCGACATGGGCAGCAGCACCCCGCAGCGCGCTGGCGTTTTCGCCCTGCATCCCCGGGCCATCGGGCCTCTTGCCCCACATTCGGGCGTGCCCTATATCCACTAACAAGCGAGGACGACCTCCCCCATCGTGGGCAGCATTCCCCGGGACGGCCCGGAAAACATGGAGCATTTTCCATGCGCACCACCGCCGACCGTATTCGCCACGCTATTTCCTTCGAGCTCATCGGCATTCTGCTGGCCACCCCGCTGGCTGCCTTCGCCTTCCATCTGGAAGGCGGCGACAGCGTTGTTGTCGTGGTCGCCAGCGCCACCGTCGCCATGCTCTGGAACTATGTCTACAACCTTGGCTTTGACCATGTGATGCAGCATTTCCGCGGCACCACCGAGAAGACCAAGATCATCCGCGTCTTCCACGCCATCCTGTTCGAGCTCGGCCTTCTGGCCATCATGCTGCCGATGATCGCCTGGTATCTGCAGATCGGCCTCTGGCAGGCTTTCATCATGGATCTGGGCCTCGCCATTTTCTACATGGTCTACGCCCTTGTCTTTAACTGGGCCTATGACCGCGTCTTTCCCCTGCCGGAATGGCAGGAGGGCAAGGCCGAGGCCTGAGCTCAGACTTATCTGCGACCGAACTGCTCTGGCCGGAACACCGCCAATGACCTATCTAGTCCGTGCCGCCCACGCGGCACGGACTTTCAGTTAGGTAGACTATGAAGCTCTTCTATTCGCCCGGCGCCTGCTCGCTGGCTTCTCACATTATTCTCCACGAAATCGGCAAGCCCTTCGAGATCGAGAAAGTCGATCTGCGCGCCAAGACCACCGAAAGCGGCGCAGACTTCTTTGCTATCAATGCGCGTGGCGCCGTGCCGGCCCTTGAAGTTGCTCCCGGCACTGTTGTGACCCAGGGCCCCGCCATTCTTCAGTATCTCGGCGACACGTCCGACAATGCTGCGCTCAAGCCGGCCGCCGGCACCATTGAACGTGCCCGCCTGCAGGAAGCACTCGGCGTCGTCGCCGATGTGCACAAGGCTTTTGGTGGCCTGTTCAAGCCGAACCTGTCCGACGAAGACAAGGCTGGTGTGATCGGCGAGATCAACCGCCGCGTAGGCCAGCTTGAAGCCATGCTCTCGGAAGACAGCCCGTATCTCCTCGGTGACTACACTCAGGCTGACGCCTACGCCTTTACCGTTGTCGGCTGGGGCCGTCAGTTCCTCGATTTTTCGAAGTTCCCGCGCGTTGCGGCGCTGCTCGAAGCCGTTGGTGCGCGTCCCGCCACCCAGGCTGCGCTCAAGGCCGAAGGCCTCGTCTGACAAACGCAAAAGAGGCGCCCACCAGCGCCTCTTTTCTTATCCGTCGGTGTCAGGCCGTGAGCGACACCGCCCATGACCTTAGCGCTCAGAACTGGCGGAGATTGCCCGTCAGCCCCAGGACGATAAGGACGATGGCGAGCATGGCGAGCCAGAACCAGCGGCGAGACGATCCACCGGGCGTGAGGAAACGTCGGAGCGTCTCTCTCATTCCGCCGCGTCCTGCTTGCCGGTGCCGAACTTCTTCTCAATGTAATCCGCGACCATCACCTTGAACTGGTCGGCCACGTCGGCGCCGCGCAGGGTGGCAACCTTCTGCCCATCGACAAACACGGGTGCTGCTGGCGTCTCACCCGTACCGGGCAGGGAAATGCCGATATTGGCGTGCTTGCTTTCGCCGGGGCCATTGACGATGCAGCCCATCACCGCGACCGACAGGCCCTCGACGCCTGGATAGCGCTCGCGCCATTCCGGCATCGAGACATTGAGGTGATCCTGAATGTCCTTGGCCAGCGACTGGAACGTTGTCGACGTCGTCCGGCCACATCCCGGACAGGCCGCCACGACGGGCAGGAACTGGCGAAAACCCATGGTCTGCAGCAATTCCTGCGCGACCTTCACCTCTGTCGTCCGATCGCCACCCGGCTCGGGCGTGAGGGAAATGCGGATCGTGTCACCGATCCCCTGCTGCAGCAGAATGCCCAAGGCGGCTGAGGACGCGACAATGCCCTTCGAACCCATCCCCGCTTCGGTGAGGCCCAGATGGAGGGCATAGTCACACCGCGCCGCCAGATCCTGATAGACGGCGATCAGATGCTGGACATCGGAAACCTTGGTCGAGAGGATGATCTTGTCGCGCGCCATGCCGAGCTCTTCGGCCCGCTGGGCAGACAAAAGCGCCGACTGGATGATCGCCTCGCGCTGCACTGCGGCAGCGGAGATTGGATTGGCCGAGACCGCGTTCTCGTCCATGAGGCGCGTCAGCAGCTCCTCATCGAGTGAACCCCAGTTGACGCCGATCCGCACTGGCTTGTTGTGACGATTGGCAATGTCGATCAGCGTCGAAAACTGCGTATCGCGCTTTGCCTTGAAGCCGACATTGCCCGGATTGATGCGGTATTTCGCCAAAGCCTCGGCGCAGGCCGGGTGGTCGGTGAGGAGCTTGTGGCCGATATAGTGAAAGTCGCCAACGAGCGGCACGTCATAGCCAAGCACGGCCAGCCGGTCGCGAATGATCGGCACCGCGGCGGCGCTCTCATCACGATCCACGGTGATGCGAACAATTTCGGACCCTGCACGGGCCAGTTGCATCACCTGGCGCACCGTCGCATCAATATCGGCAGTGTCGGTATTGGTCATGGATTGCACCACGACCGGCGCACCGCCGCCAACGACGACGCCGCCCACATTGACACCCACAGATTGCCTGCGCGGCATTGGACCGGCCATGATCATCCTCGGAAATTCGTGTTCATTTTGAGATAGGCTTTCCGTTCTACGCTGGCAACTGATCATTGGCGTGACGACCGCGGCGAAAAAATGCAGGGGCCGGTTCACCCTCGCGGATAGTGCGATGAGAATATGTGATCTCTGGAACCTTGAACCGACGGCGATCGGGGCCATTTATAGGTCATGATGAACATGCTGCTTCCCCGCCTCGTCCTCTTCCGCAAGGAAGTTGTCCAGCTCTGGAAAGCCTTCTGGGCGCCCCAGACACCGTTTTACCTGAAGGCGGCGACGCTGTTTGTTGCCTTCTACCTGGTCAATCCGTTTGACGTGCTTCCCGACTTCATCCCGCTTCTGGGCTGGGTCGATGACATTGTGCTCGTCCCCCTGATGGTCAGCTGGATCGTCAGCCGCCTGCCCGTGCCCGTGCATGTCTATGCCGGCAAGCACGGCAAGACCGTCGACGGCACCGCCCGCCGCATGTAACCGGCCGGAACTGTCTGCCGGAAATGGCAAAGGCGCCCTTGCGGGCGCCTTTATTATTGGTCGGTGATGCTGGCCTGCCCTCAGGTGCTCGCGGCCTTGGCATTGGCCTGCGCCACCAGATCATCGGGAATATCGTCAAAGCTTGCGTAGTTCATGTTGTACAGGCGTGAGTAGAGCCCGCCCAGTTCCATCAGCTGGTCGTGGTTACCCTCTTCGATCTTCTCGCCGTTCTGCAGAACGATGATCCGATCGGCCCCGCGAATGGTCGCCAGCCTGTGGGCAATGACCATGCCGGTGCGGCCCTTGAGCAGGATTTCCAGCGCTTTCTGGATCTGCCGCTCGGTATAGCTGTCGATATTGGCCGTGGCTTCGTCGAGCACGAGAATTTTCGCGTCCGCCACCAGCGCGCGGGCAAAGCTGAGCAATTGCCGCTGCCCAAGTGACAGGTTCGACCCGCGCTGCTCGAGCACGCTGTCATAACCATTTGGCAGCTTCTCGATGAACTCGTGCGCACCAACCGCCTTGGCAGCCGCAACAATGTCCTCGCGGGTGGCCGAGGCCTTGTTGTAGCGGATATTGTCGAGCACAGAGCCGGTGAACAGGAACGGCTCCTGCAGCACCATTGCTACCTGCTCGCCAAGGCTTTCCTGGGTGACGTTACGCACATCATGCCCGCCCACCAGCACGGCACCGCTCTGCACTTCATAGAAGCGGTGCACCAGCGCCATGGCACTGGTCTTGCCCGAACCTGTGGGACCGACAAGAGCCACCGTCTCGCCCGGATTGACGCGGAACGACACGTTCTTAAGCACCGGCCGGTTCGGATCATATCCGAACACCACGTCATGGAAGGCCACCGAGCCATCCATATCTCCGGTCAGCGTGAGGGCGTTGGGCTTGTCGTCGATGGTCACCGGCAGGTCGAGCACTTCGGTGATGCGGCGACCCGAAGTCATGGCGCGCTGCATGATCGAATATTGCATGGTCAGCGAGCGGATCGGATCGAAGAAGCGCTGGATGTAGAAGAGGAACGTCACGATGACGCCCACCTGCAGCGAGCCATTGAGCACCAGCGAGCCGCCCACCAGCACCACGGTGGCCATGGAGATGCCTGTGAGGCTGTCGACGATCGGCACCATGACCTGAGCGAACTTCGAGCCGGTCAGCTGGGTCCGCAGATTGTGATAGGCCTTGTCGTCATAAAGGTCAAAATTGACCTTCTGCCGCTCAAGGTTCTGCACCGTCCGCACGCCATTGATGCCTTCGGCCATTGCGCCATTGGTCAGCGAATTGGTCTCGTGCGCCGCCCAGAATGCGCGCTTTGCCGGCGGCAGCCAGAAGATGCGCACGATGAACAATACCGGCATGGTGATGAGGGTGAGAAGGCCCAGCCAGGGGTCGAGCGTCAGGATAACGACGATAATGCCGCCCAGCAGCACAAGGTCGCCCACCGAAATGACCGAGGTTTCGAGGAACTCCTGCATGGAGTTGACGTCGCCCTGAAGGCGGCTCATCAACCGGCCAACCTCGGTCTTGTCCATGAAGCTCAGCGACACCCGCTGCAATTGCGCGAACATCGCCCGGCGCATGTCGAACAGCACGTTTTCGGCCACGTGACCGACCTGGGTTTCCTGCACATAGGACGCCCCGAAGTTGAGCAGGACAGCGACGGCAAAGGCCACGACTGCCCAGATCAGATTGGTGGTATTGCCACCCGCAACCATGCCGCCGTCGATAGCCCAGCCGATGATCAGCGGAATGGCCAGCTGCGTGGCGGTAAACACCAGAACCGCCGCCACCGACAGATAGATCTTCATCCGATAGGGATGAACATAGGCCCAGATGCGCCGCACCGTCTGCGGATCATACGCCTTGCCGAAGACTTCTTCCTCGATGCGATGGCTGCCTACGCTCGCCCGTGGCGGACGCTGGCCCGGAATAGCGGTCTCGCGCTCGTCTTCTTCGATAGCGCTCATTGTGCCGCCCCTTCACTCTCAAGGTCTTCAGTCGGTCTGGTCTGCAAGTCGTAAAGCGCCTTGTAGCGACCTCCCAGCGCCAGCAATTCTTCGTGGCTGCCCTCTTCAGCGATCTTGCCGCTGTCGAGGAACAGGATGCGATCCGCATGCATGAGCGAGCTCAGGCGATGCGCGATGATGATGGTGACGCGGTCGCTGGCAAAACGCTTGATCGCGCTGCGGATGCGATGCTCGGTGCCTGCGTCGATCGCCGCCGTGGAATCGTCAAACACCAACACCGCCGGACGGGTAACGAGGGCGCGCGCAATTGCGAGGCGCTGACGCTGGCCGCCCGAGAGCGACACCCCACGCTCGCCCACGACCGTGTCGTATTCGGCGGGCAGGCCGATGATGTAATTGTGCAGCTGGGCGCTTTCCGCGGCCTTCTCGATCTTGGTTTCCTTGGCCCATGGATTGCCATAGGCGATGTTGTTCTCGATCGTAGTGGTGAAGAGAAAACTGTCCTGCTGCACCACGCCGACCTTGCGGCGCAGCGACTGCACCGTGACATCGCGGATATCCTGCCCATCGATTGTGATGCGACCGTCGCTGATGTCGTAGAAGCGCGGGATGAGATGGGCGAGCGTCGACTTGCCGCTGCCCGGCGCCCCGACAATGCCGATGGTTTCCCCGGCCTTGGCTTCGAAGCTGACACCATCGAGCGTCGGGTGATTGGCGCCAGGATAGGTGAAGCGCACATCCTCAAAGCGCAGCACGCCCTTGCTCAGCTCGAGCGGCTTTGCCCCCGGGCGGTCTTCGATCTCGATGGGTTCGTCGATGAAGGCATAGAAGCGTTCGCCGCAGGTCGAGGCGCGGGCGAACCCGTTGACCATCATGCCGAGCTGACGCACCGGCATCTGCAGGATGGTCATAAAGGTCAGAAAGCTCGCCAGCGTGCCGATGGTCATCTCACCATCGATCACCTTGTTGCCTCCCACCCACAGCACCAGCCCCATGGCAGCGAAGAAGGAGAAGGTCATCATCGAGGTGTTGCTCACACGCACGATGACCCGGCGATGCGCCAGTTCCAGCGCGGCCTTGGAGGCACGGTCGAACTTGGCGAGTTCGAATTTCTGTCCGGCAAAAGCGCGCACCACGCGGATGCCACTGAGGTTCTCGTCCATGACGCGGGTCAGGATCGAGAGCTTTTCCTGCAGCACATACCAGGTGGCGCGCAGCGCAAGCTGAGCCGCCGAGGACCGCCAGGCCACGAAGGGCACAAAGCTCAGCGCCAGCACCGCCAGCAGCGCATCGGTGGTGAACAGCATATAGGCGCCCACCCCAATCAGCACGGTGAGCAGAACCACACGCACAAGTCCGGTCGAGAAGAACATGCGCACGCCATCGAGATCGAGCAGGCCGAGCGTGATCAGATCGCCGGAGTGAACCCGGTCGTGATAGGAATAGGAGAGCTTTTGCACCTTGTCGTAAAAGCCGAGGCGCAGCTCATAGCCGACATGGTGACCCACCGATTCCGAAAAATAGTTCTGGATCAGGGTGAAAAAACCACGCGCCACCGAAACGCCCAGCAGCGTCATCGCGGTCCAGAGAAGGGCCTGTTCGGCCCCTTCCGCGGCGGTGCTCAAGATATTCTGCGCCTGATCGACCGCCTGCCCCAAAAGGCGCGGGATCAGCAATTGCAGGACCGAGGCGACAACTGCCCCGCCCAGCGCAAAGGCCACCTGCCAATAATGTCGAAGAGAAAAGAGGGTAATGCGTAAAATGGGAGTTTGCCCCTTGCCGGCATGAATGGCGGCCAAGTGGGCATTTGCATCGCCGCGCGAACGGTCGCGGCCAGCCTTGAGGGTGATCAAGGGAGTATCCAGACGTCAAAAAGTGTGGGGCCCGATGGGGAGGCGGGGATCCGTCGACCAGCAATCGGGCAAATCAAAACTCTGCGAACTATAAAAGGCGCAATCAGACAGCCATTCAAGATGGTATCTACGCAAAAATTGCAAGATTTCGGAGATTAGTGGAGCGATCGCGATTTTCTGGAAGTGATGTGCGGAAATTCGCACCTCCGCGCCCCCCTCACCGCTCCGCGCCCACAAAAAACCGGGCGCTCCGAAGGGAGCGCCCGGCCATTGAAACTTGAGAAACCGCTTAGTCCAGCCGGACCAGAAGATCTTTGGCGTCGATCTGGTCGCCGGGCTTGATCAGCAGCTCAGCCACCACGCCATCGACTTCTGCGTGAATGGCGGTTTCCATCTTCATGGCTTCGATCGAGCAGAGCACGTCGCCGGCGGTGACCTTCTGGCCTTCCTTGACGGCGAGGGTCGAGATGACGCCCGGCATCGGGGCCCCGACCTGCTTGGGGTCGCCGGCCACGGCCTTGGCACGAACCTTGACTTCGCCGGCCTTGAGACGATCCGGCACGGTGATGGTACGCGGCTGGCCGTTGAGATCGAAGAAGACGCGAACCTCGCCCTTTTCATTGGTCGGCGCGCGACCCTGATAGGTGACGACCAGCGTCTTGCCCTTTTCGATGTCGACGAGCAGTTCGTCGCCTTCGTTGAGGCCGTAGAAATAGACCGGCGTCGGCAGCACCTCTGTTGGACCATAGCGGTCCTGGGTCTTTTCGAAGTCAGAATAGACCTTGGGGTACATGAGGTATGACGCAAGGCGGTAGTCATCGACCGGCTGGCCAACTTCGTCGGCGATCTTCTTGCGCTCGGCTTCGAGGTCGACATCCTTCAAATAGGAGCCGGGGCGCTCGGTCAGCGCCGTCTTGCCCTTGAGAACCTTTTTCTGCAGCGCCTCGGGGAAGCCGCCCGGAGGCTGGCCAAGATCACCGGCAAAGAAGCCGACGACGCTGTCCGGGAACGCGATGTCCTTGGCCGGATTTTCGACATCGGCACGGTTGATGCCGGCCGATACCATGGCCAGCGCCATGTCGCCCACCACCTTGGAGGATGGCGTGACCTTCACGATGTCGCCGAACATCTGGTTGACGTCGGCATAGGTCTGGGCAACCTCGTGCCAGCGCGTCTCAAGACCAAGCGAACGCGCCTGCTCCTTGAGATTGGTGAACTGGCCACCCGGCATTTCGTGCAGATAGACTTCTGAAGCGCCGCCCTTGAGGTCGCTCTCGAAGGCGCGATACTGGGTGCGCACGGCTTCCCAATAGAACGACAGCTGGCGGATGGCCTTGGCGTCCAGCTGGGGATCGCGATCCCCGCCCGAGAGCGCCGCGACCAGCGAGCCCAGCGTCGGCTGCGAGGTGGTCGAGGACAACGCGTCCATCGCCGCGTCGACAGCGTCGACACCGGCTTCCACCGCCGCCAGCACAGTTGCTGCCGACGCGCCAGAGGTGTCGTGGGTGTGGAGGTGGATCGGCAGGCTGATTTCCTGATTCAGCGTCTCGATCAGCTTCCTGGCAGCGGCAGGCTTCAGGAGGCCCGCCATATCCTTGATGCCGAGGACATGCACACCGGCCGCTTCGAGCTCCTTGGCGAGACCCACGTAATATTTGAGGTCGTACTTGGAGCGGTCGGGATCAAAGAGATCGCCGGTGTAGCAGATGGCGCCTTCAGCGACCTTGCCCTCTTCCGCCACCGCGTCGATCGAAACGCGCATGTTCTCGACCCAGTTGAGGCAGTCGAAAATGCGGAAGATGTCGACGCCACCCTTGCCCGCCTGGCGGACGAAGAATTTTACGACATTGTCGGGGTAGTTGGTGTAGCCGACACCATTGCTGCCGCGCAGCAGCATCTGGGTCAGAATGTTCGGCGCGCCTTCGCGCACCTTGGCAAGGCGCTCCCACGGATCCTCGTTGAGGAAGCGCATGGAGACGTCGAACGTCGCCCCGCCCCAGCACTCAAGGCTGAAGAGATTAGGCAGACCACGCGAATAGGCTTCTGCAACGCGCGTGATGTCGAAGCTGCGCATGCGCGTGGCCAGCAGGCTCTGATGCGCATCGCGCATTGTGGTGTCGGTAAAGAGCACGCGGCTCTGAGCCTTCATCCACTTGGCCAAGGCCACGGGCCCATCGCGGTCAAGGATCTGCCGGCTGCCCTCGATAGCGGAGATCGGAGCAAACTCGGGCACGACCGGCGCCGCGGCATCGGCCGGCGGACGCGGACGATCGCGCACCTCGGGATGGCCGTTGACGGTCACGTCGGCGATATAGCTCAGGAGCTTGGTCGCGCGATCCTTGCGCGGCTTGAAGTTGAACAGGTCCGGCGTCGTGTCGATGAAGCGCGTCGTATAGCGGTTCTCCACGAAGTCTGGGTGAGTGATGATGTTCTCGAGGAACGCCAGATTGGTCGAGACGCCACGAATGCGGAACTCGCGCAGGGCGCGGTGCATGCGGGCGATGGCTTCATCAGCGCTCGGCGCCCAGCAGGTGACCTTTTCGAGCAGCGGATCATAATAGCGCGTGATGATCGCGCCGGCATAGGCAGTACCGCCATCGAGACGCACGCCGAACCCGGTCGCGCCGCGGTAGGCGGTAATACGGCCATAGTCCGGAATGAAGTTCTGTTCAGGGTCTTCCGTCGTAACGCGGCACTGGATGGCATTGCCATTGAGGCGAATGTCTTCCTGCAGCGGCACACCCGATTCCGGAGAGCCGATAACGGCGCCATCGAGCAGATGGATCTGCGCCTTGACGATGTCGATACCGGTCACTTCCTCGGTGACCGTATGCTCGACCTGGATGCGCGGGTTTACTTCGATGAAGTAGAACTTGTCGGTATCGGCATCCATGAGGAATTCAACGGTGCCGGCACCGCGATAATTGGCGGCATTGCCCAGACGCACGGCAGCGTCGGTCAGATCCTTGCGCACCGCGTCTGAAAGATAGGGCGCAGGCGCGCGCTCGACCACCTTCTGGTTGCGGCGCTGCACCGAGCAGTCGCGCTCGAAGAGATGGACGAGATTGCCGTGATCATCACCGATCAGCTGCACCTCGACGTGGCGGGCGCGCTCGATCAGCTTTTCGAGATACATCTCGTCCTTGCCGAACGCGGCCTTGGCCTCGCGCTTGCCCTCCGACACTTCGGCGATCAGGCTCTTTTCCTCCATGATACGGCGCATGCCGCGACCGCCGCCGCCCCAGCTGGCCTTGAGCATCAGCGGATAGCCGATCTCGGCGGCGAGGCGCTTGATCTCTGCGGGATCATCAGGAAGCGCGTCGGTCGCCGGCACCACCGGCACATTGGACGCCAGCGCCATATTGCGCGCTGCAACCTTGTTGCCGAGGTCGCGCATGGTCTGCGCCCGTGGGCCGATAAAGGTAATGCCGGCAGCCTCGCAGGCGTCGACAAATTCGGGGCTCTCGGAAAGCAGGCCATACCCGGGGTGGATCGCATCGGCACCCGAAATGCGGGCGATGCGGATATATTCTTCGATCTGAAGATAGGCCTCAACTGGGCCGAGGCCCTTGCCGATCAGATAGGCCTCGTCGGCCTTGAACCGGTGCAGCGCCAGCTTGTCTTCTTCGGCAAAGACGGCAACGGTCTTGAGGCCGAGCTCATTTGCCGCACGGAAGACACGAATGGCGATCTCGCTGCGATTGGCGACGAGGATTTTCTTGATTGGCATCGATTGCAATTCCGAGCAGGAGGGGTGAAGGACCGCTCAAGCGGTCCGGCTCAGCACAGATATCGACGGCCTGAACGGCTGCGCGTCCAACCGTCACTTTATCAAATATGTCAGTCCCGGCCGAGATAGCCGGCCAGATGGCTCATGTCGTAGCCGGCTTCAGCCGCCTGCGAGATGATGTCACCAGCCTCGGCTTTTCCAGCCTGGCTCAGCGCCCACAGCGTAGTGGAACGCGTTCCCGAACGACAGAAGCAGAAAACCGGGCCATTGCTCCCCTCGATGACGGCCCGCGTCCGCTCGACGAGGTCGGGATTGACCCCTTCTCGTCCCAGCGGAATAGCGTGATAGGCAAGTCCGGCAGCCTCGGCAGCCGCTTCGATTTGTGCGCCAGCCGGTTGATCGGGTGATTCCCCGTCCGGCCGATTGTTGACGATGGCGACAAAACCGAGGGATTTGAGCGTTGCCACATCCTCAGGCTGGATTTGCCCGGAGACGCTGACGTGTTCATTGATACGCTTCAAGTCCAAGGTGCTACTCCCCACCGCGGTCCGACAGACTTACGAGCCCGTTATATCCATCCGGTCGCCCCGCTTGCAACTACGACGTCTGACTTGCGACCAAAGTCTCGCCTCAACCGGGCGAATCCGGGAAAAACCATCCCAAAACAGGTCGTTTTCAGCCTATTTCGCCGGATTTGGTTGACCAAAGGGCAAGAATTTTCCCCAGGCCAAAGCAGATGTCAGGGTGTCTCCGCCACCCAGGCGCTCCAGACGTCGCGCCGGGAGGCCACAAACGCATCGGCCACGCTCTCGATCGTCGCGCCAGGCTCGCTGGTCTGCGCGAGGAGCGCGTTCATTTCTTCAAGCTTCAGGCTCGAGCGCTGGAAATAGCTCGCCACCTGCGGCGCCTCGGAGAAAACCCAATCGCTCAGCGCCACCACGACCATCTCGCTGGGATAGGCGCTCGGCTTTGCGTCTACACAGACCTGCCGCGCGAGGCATTTGGCAGCCTCTTCATCATAGGCGCCCATGTCGAGCGCCACGAAGTCGAGCTGCTCCAGCACGGCATTGGGCTGCCAGTAGTAGAAGAAGAAAGCTTCGCGACGGTTGACCGCCTCTCCGATCAGCGTGTCCATCTCGAACCGATTGGCCGGCTCGATCACCTCGACCCTGTCCTCCAGCCCGTGGGCTTCGAGCAGGTTCCGATTGATCAGCGCGCAGGCCCAATCGGCGGGACAGGAGATGAACCGCGTGCGCTCACCGCCTTCCGGTAGGGTTGCAGCCAGTTCCGCCGCCGCTGGCACAGCCCCACTCACCGCATAAGCAGGCATGAACCAGCCTTCAAAGCTGGTTTCGACGTAAGTTGGCGCGGCGCTGCGCACCATCTGCGCCTCGATGGCGCCATTCCACACATCGGCGATCCGCGTCACCCACACTTCCGGCGCGACCGCAGGCTGGCCCGAAGAGCCCATGGAGGAAGTGGTCACCGGCATGTCTCCGGGGATAACCCGCACGTCGCAGCCATATTCGCTGACCAGCAGACGCGCGTGGATTTCCGCCAGCAGCGCCGCCGACGGCCAGCTCATGCGGGCGATGGCAATCGGCTGGGCCCCGCAGGGCCGGCTCGGGGCCGCACCAGGGTCACCCACTGCCGAAGCGGGCTCGTCGTCGAGGACTGTGAACTGCGCCATGGCGGGCTGACCGGCCAGAGCAAGCACCGCACCGAGAAAAGTCCACTGCACAAGCCGCATGCTGATCCCTTCAGTAACAAGGCTCAGTCTATGCGCAAACCACTCGCGTTAAGCAACCGAAACGGCTTGTACAATTGTCGCGCGAACCCCGGTGACTTTTAGTCGCGGAATGTGCAACAGTCCGCTCCAGAGAGGCGCGGGTCGCGCCTCCACATTCCGTTCCCTGCCGCAAGAGCGGGCTATCAAGCCGCCCGGCAGGTAACGCAAGCAGAGGGACGTCTATGCGCAATTTCAAGAATACCCTGACCCTGGCTGTCGCCGCCGCCACCCTTGGCCTGGCAGCACCTGCTCTCGCTCAGGAAGTCAAGATCGGCTTTCTCGCCGACGTGACCGGCCCGATCGCGGGCTTTGCTCCGGGCATGGTCGATGCCGGCAACCTCGCCATCGCAAATGTCAACGACCAGGGTGGCATTCTCGATGGCCTGACCCTGTCTTCCGTTCTTGCAGACTCGGCTTGTGACGGCGGTGCAGCCGGCCCGGCCGCTGACCGTCTGGTCAATGCCGAGAACGTCGTCGCCATCTTCGGCGGCTATTGCTCGGGCGCAACCATTGCCGGCGCCAATGGCTCGGCAATTCCTGGCAACGTCGTGATGATCTCGCCCGCTTCGACCGCCCCGGCCGTCGCCGAGCTCGACGACAATGACCTCGTGTTCCGCGACGTCGTTCCGGACAGCATCCAGGGCGTCAAGGCCGCTGAGCTGCTGATCGCCCAGGGTGTCACCGAAGTCGGCGTGACCTTCGTCAACAACGACTACGGTTCGGGCCTCGCAGGCGCCTTTGAAGAGGCCTTCAAGGCTGCCGGCGGCACTGTTCTCGCCAGCGTTGCCCATGAAGACGGCAAGGCCGACTATCGTCCGGAAATCGGCCAGATCGAAGCTGCTGGCGCCACCACCCTGGTGATTTACGGCTACGAAAACGCCGGCGGCGGCGCCATCCTGAACCAGGCTGTTGAAGCCGGCTCGTTCGACCTCTTCGTCGGTGGCGACGGCATGGCCGGTGAAGCCCTGCTGGCTTCGCGCAACGGTGCTGATCTCGAAGGCATGATCCTGACCCAGGCGGCTCCCGCTGCCGGCCCGGCCTTCGACGCCCTCGTCGCCCTCACTACTGCCGCTGGCCAGGACGCCAATGGCACCTATGTGACCAACTCCTACGACGCCGTGTTCCTGCTGGCTCTGGCCATCGAGAAGTCCGGCTCGGCTGACCGCGACGGCATCTCTGCCGCCCTGCGCGAAGTATCCAACGCTCCGGGCGAAACCATCCTGCCGGGCGAATGGTCCAAGGCCAAGGAGCTGATCGCTGCCGGTACCGACATCAACTACGAAGGCGCTTCGGGCACCGTCGAGTTCGATGACGTCGGCGACGTCGCCGGCGCCATCAACTACTTCGTCGTCGAAGGCGGCGCCGTGGTGAACAAGGGCCTGATCGAGTAGTCAGGCACAGGTCCCACAGACCAGAACAGCGGCCCGGGAGCGATCCCGGGCCGTTTTCGTTTCAGGAGGGTGTGATGGCCGACGACCAGACGCTGAAATTCTATGCAGACAATGCGGCGACCTATGTCCAGCATGCGAGCGGCGTGCCCTCGCGACAGCTGGTCGCCTTTGCAGACGCCCTGCCCCAGGGCGGCGCTGTGCTGGAACTGGGGACGGGCAGCGGCAAGGACGCGGCCTATCTGCTCTCGAGGGGTTTTGATGTCCAGCCTAGCGATGGCTCGCCAGAGCTGGCCGAGCAAGCCGAGCGGCTCATCGGCCGCAAGGTCTGCATCATGAGGTTTGATCAACTCGAGGATGAGCAGGCCTATGACGGCGTCTGGGCCAGCGCCAGCCTCCTGCATGCACCAGCAGATGAGCTCACCGACGACCTCTCCCGGATTCATCGGGCGCTGCGATCCGGCGGCCTCTGTGTCGCCAGCTTCAAAGCCGGTTCCGGCGAGGGGCGCGACAGGTTCGGGCGTTACTACAACTATCCCGATGCCGAGACGCTTCTGGCGTATTTTCGTGATGCAGCCGACTGGGCAGAGCTAACGCTCAGCCTACATATGGGCGGCGGGTATGACGGCGAGCCCACTGAGTGGCTTTGGGTCACAGCCCGACGGTAAGAGCAACACAGCGATCTCGGGCGTCGTAACCGGGTCCGTGCCGGTACTCGAACCCCTCAAATAAAAACACCACCCGGATATCCCGGGTGGTGCCGATGAGAGCGTATCTTGCCGCGCAAGCGCCTAGCCGTGCTTGACGGTCTCGGGCAGCAGGCCCTTGGGCGCGTAGCGCAGGGCGAGCGTGATGACCACGCCGAGCACAAAGACGCGCATTTGCAGGGCACGACTGTCGATCTCTGGAATGGCGCCCCAGCCGAGCTGTTCGGTGAGGCCCGACAGATTGAGAAAGATCAGCTGCGCGAGTGGATCGGAGATGATCCAGACGATGTAGATGAGGAACGCGCCAAGCACGACGCCCCAATTATTGCCGGCGCCGCCGACGATCACCATCACCCAGATCATGAAGGTGTGGTTGATCGGCTGATAACCGGAAGGGTCGAAGATCTGCGAGAAGGTGGCGAGCATGGCGCCGCCGATACCCATCAGGATCGAGCCAAAGATAAAAAGCTCGAGCTGACGTCCGGTGACATCCTTGCCCATCGAGCCCGCAGCGATGTGATTGTCGCGGATGGCGCGCATCATGCGGCCCCACGGCCCGCCATAGGCGCGCTGGACGATGATGAAGGCCACGATGAGGATGATGACCGACAGAACCAGGAAGCCCAGTCGGGCGTAGATAAAACTGTCCGGAATGGAAAAACCAATCGCCTGCAGATGCTGCGGCAGCGGCGTCGGCCAGGGCATGGGCGAGACAGTCATCGTCCCGCGGGTCAGCCAGTCCATGTTCTTGATCAGGGCGCGTAGAATTTCCGACATGCCGATCGTGGCGATGGCGAGATAGTCCGTGCGCAAACCAAGGCTGATGCGGCCGATATAGAAGGCGATAACAGCCGAGACCAGACCACCAAAGGCCCAGCCGAGGACCGGGTGCAGCCCGAGACCGCCGACAAACCCGGCCGTGGATTCGATATAGGCGGCGGCCGGATCGATCTGGCTGCGATAGATGACATAGGCAACAAACCAGGCCAGCACGATCAAGGCCGTCCGGCCCTTCCCAGTGATCCCGATGCGATCGCTGCGGCGTGCCGCCATGACCAGCACCAGACCGGCGAGAAACGCCAGCAGGACCTTGCCCAGCATGAGCGGGCCGTCACTGTTCCAGAATTCGGGATTGACCGGATAGGAGAGGAACACGGTCGAAGCGCCGCCCACCATGAGAAAGCCCATGATGGCGAAGTTGAAGAGCCCGCCGTAGCCCCACTGGATATTGAGCCCCAGCGCAATCAGCGCAAAGGCTGTCGCCTGGGTGAGGATCAGCAGGATGGATGCCCCGCCCTGCACCATGCCGGTGATCAGCACGATCACGAACATGGCGACAAAGAGCACGATGCCGCGCTTGAGCGGGCTCTGGAGGCTGGTCGAAAGCGAAGAGGCGAGACTCATGTCGAGGCTCCCTTGAAGATACCGGTCGGGCGCACCAGAAGGGTCACCACGAGGATGACGAAGGCGACTGTGAGCTTATATTCGGTCGGAACCAACGCCAGGTTCGCCGGCAGCGCCATGCCCTCAGGCAGGATGGCGTTGAGCGGGCGCAGCACGGCGGTCCAGTTGAACACGGCGAGCGTTTCGGCGAAGGCGATGAGGAACCCGCCGACGATGGCGCCATAGGCGTGGCCAAGGCCGCCGACGATCGCCGCTGCGAAGATCGGCAGCACGATATTGAAGGCGAGGTCAGGCATCAGCGCCACGTCGAGCGCCAGCATGGTGCCGGCGACGCAGGCGAGCGAGCCGGCAATCACCCATGTCACGCGGACGACGAGCGCGGTATTGATGCCCGAAACCTGGGCCAGCGCGGCATTGTCAGCCATGGCGCGCATCGCCTTGCCGAGGCGCGAGCGGGTGAGGAACAGATGCAGTGCCACAACAATCAGCGCCGTGACCACGAACATGATCAACTGCGGCTCGGTGATGTTGATCGGCCGGCTGCCGCCAGCCCAGCTCATGTCGATGCGGAAAATATCCTTGGTTTCGCCAGGCACATAGATCGACTTGGTGCCCGAGCCGAAGATCAGGCGCAACAGACCCTGCATCATCAGCGTCACGCCGATCGAGGCAATGAGCAGGGTGACCGGCTTGGCCCCACGGGCGCGCAGCGGAGCATAAAAGCCCTTGTCGATGCCCAGCGCCAGAAGCGCCGTGATGATCATCGCCACCGGCAGAACCACGAAGGCCATGGGCAGCGGCAGGATAATGCCAGAGGCGGCGAGCGCGGTTGCCAGCACGAAGGCAATGAACGCCCCCATGGTCATCATGTCGCCATGGGCAAAATGAGCAAAGCGCAGGATGCCGAAGATCAGGGTGATGCCGATAGCGCCCAGCGCGTAGATCGACCCCAGAACCGTGCCGGAGATCAGCACGCGGTTGATAAAGAAAATAAGCTCGTCCACGGCCTAGCCCCCCAGGAAACTCTTGGCCACTTCAGGATCGTCGATCAATTCCTGCCCGGTGCCGGTAAAACGGTTCTGGCCCTGGGCCAGCACGAAGCCTTTGGAGGCAAAGGCGAGAGCCTGGCGCGCATTCTGCTCGACCATCAGAATGCCCACGCCCTCCTTGTTGACGCGAACGATGGTCTCGAAAATCTCGATCACATAGCGCGGCGACAGGCCCGCCGAGGGCTCATCAAGCATGAGCAGGCTGGGCTTGCTCATCAGCGCACGGCCCATCGCCACCATCTGACGCTGGCCGCCTGAAAGCTCGCCCGCCGGCTGCCGGCGCTTTTCCTTGAGCACCGGGAACATGTCATAGACCCAGTTTATGGTGCCGGTGAAATCATCGGTGCGGGTAAAGGCACCCATCTCGAGATTTTCCTCGACGGTCATCGAGGTGAAGACATTCTTTTCCTGCGGCACGAAGCTTAACCCCTTGGGGACCAGCCTGTCGGGCAGGGAATTGGCGATGTTCTCGCCGCCGAATTCGATCGTGCCGCCAGTGACCTTGAGCAGCCCGAAAATGGCCTTGAGTGTGGTCGACTTGCCGGCGCCATTGGGGCCGACGATGACCCCGATGTCACTTTTCTCAATGGCGATATTGACGCCGTTGAGAATGGGCGCGCCACCATAGCCGCCAACCACATGCTTGAGTTCGATCAATGCCATTGTTTATGCGACCTCGGCTGGCGAGCCGAAATAGGCTTCGACGATAGCGGGATTGGCGCGGATTTCGGCCATTGGACCTTCGGCGATCTTCTCGCCCTGGGCCATGACAATGACGGGATCGCAAAGGCGACCGATCAGATCCATGTCGTGCTCGATGACAAAGAACGTATAGCCCAGCTCCTTGTTCATCCGCTCGATATTGCTGGCGAGATCATTGAGCAGGCTCTTGTTGACGCCGGCGGCGACCTCATCGAGCAGGACGACCTTGGCGTCGACCATCATGGTGCGACCAAGCTCGAGCAGTTTCTTCTGTCCGCCCGAGAGATTGCCGGCCAGCTCATTGCGGACATGGCCGAGCTTGAGGAAGTCGATGACGTCGAGGGCTTTCTTGCGCACCTCGGTCTCGCGGGACCGCACGAGCCCCGGCCGGAACCAGGTGTCTAACAGGCGCTCTCCGGGCTGATCACCGGGCACCATCATCAGGTTTTCGAGCGCCGTCATCTGCGAGAATTCGTGCGCAATCTGGAAGGTGCGCAGCATGCCGATACGGAACAATTGATGCGGCGCCAGCCCCGTCACATCCTGGCCGTCGAACACGACTTGGCCACTATCGGGTACAATATTGCCGGCGACCATGTTGAACAGGGTCGACTTGCCCGCTCCATTGGGCCCGATCAGCCCGGTGATCGAACCGCGCTTGACTGATAGCGAACAATTATTGACGGCCAGCAAGCCGCCAAAACGCTTTGTGACGTTGCGAACGTCAATAACCAAATCGGTCGACACCGGTCCGCCCTGAGTTTCCTGAAGATACCATTGTGCCCGATTGGTCCGGACATTTTTGCGGCATCTGTTCACAAGCGGACCAAGCGGTCAACCAGAGCAGGCTCAAATGGCGGCCAAAACCGCGTCTGCTGTGGATTTGTTATTGGCAAAAGGCACGTCGTAAAGCGTCGCCAATCGAGTCAGTGCCTTGATGTCGACATCGTGGGGCTGGGCAGACAGCGGATCAATAAAGAAGATCAGCATATCCAGCCGCCCCTCGCAGATCATGGCGCCCAATTGCTGGTCGCCACCGAGCGGGCCGCTCTTGAGCAGAGTCACCTCCAGCCCGGTCGCCGCCATGATGCGGCTCCCGGTGGTTCCTGTTCCCCACAGCTCATGCTGGCCAAGCTTGAGCTTGTGCCGTTCGGCCCAGACGCAAAGGTCGTCTTTCTTGTCGTCATGGGCCACAAGTCCGATATGGGCCATAGTCTCTCCCCCTCGGCCGATAGAGCCAACCAGCTTAGAACTCGTTCCAATCCGGCGAAATGCTGCCGTTGACCGTGCGAAGGCCACGCGTCACGGCCGGACGGCTCGCGCTACGCTGGACGACCTTGGCCTGATAGTGGTTCGAGATCTGGAACACATCGACAATGCTGTCGAGCTCGCCCACCTGCCCATCGGTCTGCTCGATGGCCGCATTTGTTTCCTCAACCAGAGCGGCATTGTGCTGGGTCATTTCATCCATCTGACGGACGGCGACCTTGACCTCGGCCAGCGCCAGCGCCTGGCTCCGATTGGCCTGGGCGATTCCGTCGATCAGCGAGGCGCTCTCGCGCGCGCCGCCAAGAATATCGAGAAGGACTTTCGAGGCATTTTCGACAAGGCCTGCCCCGCGCCGCACTTCGACAGCGCTGGCCTCGATCAGCTTTTTCACCTCGGCCGAAGCATTGGCAGCCGATTGCGCCAGACGACGCACCTCCACGGCGACAACGGCAAAACCCTTGCCAGCATCGCCCGCGCGCGCCGCCTCTACCGAAGCGTTGAGCGCTAGCAGATTGGTCTGGAACGCGATGTCATCAATCATGCCGATGATATTGGAGATTTTGGAGGACGAGGTCTCGATGGCCGTCATCGCCCCGTTTGCCGCCTCCATGGCCTCGCCGCCGGTTGTGGCATTGCGCGCGACAGTCTGAGCCTTCTCGCTGGCTGTGACGGCACGCTCGGCATTTTCCTCCACGGCTTCGGCCAATTGCTCGATAGAGGCAGTGGTCTGCTCGATGGTCGCCGCCTGGCGCGTGGTCCGGTCTGCCAGATCATTGGCACCGGACAAAATTTCACCGGTCGCGGTCTTCAACGAGCGCGAGGTGTGCTGGAGCTGCCCGACGATGGTCGTCAGCCGCTCGGCAACGGCATTGGTGTCGCGCTTGATCTGCTCGAACTCGGGATCGAGATCTTCTTCCACCCGGGAGCGCAGATCGCCGCGCGCCACATCCTGGAGCACCGCCCCGGTTGCAGAGACGGCCTGATGGATCTTTGCCCGCGCCAGCTCGCTGGCGGCTTCAGTTTCTTCGCTGACCTTGGCGAAATAGGCTGACACGCCGATATCGACATCGAGCATGATGGTCTTGAGCACACTGATGAGCGTCTCGGTGAGGCCCGTCAGGCTGCTTTCGATCTCCGTCGCGCTCGGCGGCACTGTCCGGCCAAACGCACCCTTCTTGGGTTCGAGCGCCTTAGCGACGCCATCGGCGACAAGGCCCCGCACCAGCGTTTCCATGATCAGGCTATAGCCGCCGATGTGCCAACGCGGCTCGAGGCCGATGCGTGCGTGCACAAGTCCAACCTGGGTGCTGGCAGCAAAATAGTCCTCGTCCAGCCGTCCCTCGGCGACAGCCTTCCAATGGCCGATCTGGCGCGCCTTGGCGCTGTTCATCTGCCCCTGACCGCTGAAGAAACCGGCTACCGCCGGTTCACTGACCAGCTTGGAATAGAATCGGCTGAGCGCTGGCTCAAGATGGGTGTTTATGCTCGCACTCGCTGCAGCAAGACGCTGGCGGGCGGACTCATCCAGGCCGACGAAATCGAGACGACTCTGAAGATCGTTTTGGGCAAGTGCAGTCATGGTCCATTCCGGAATAGCGCGATAACAATGTCAGCCGATCCCGTCCACGGGGGGGCGATGCCTCCCGGACCAAACTTCTCCCAAGCATTAGTCTGCCGTGGTTAAAACAATCTTCAACCGCCCTGGCGGCAGGCGCGATTATCCTGCGACCTTTAGCAGCGGCGGTCTTTGGTCTCGGCGACCCGCTTCTGCCCCGCCCTGCCGGAAGACATCGACAATTTGATCGAGCTTGTTGGCCTGCGCCTCGGTCTGCTCTATCGCCGCATTGGTCTGCTCGACCAGCGCCGCATTATGCTGGGTCATCTCGTCCATCTGGCGGACGGCAACGGCGACTTCATCAAGGGCATTCGCCTGCTCGCGATTGGCGCGGGCGATTTGCTCGATAAGCGTCGAACTCTCGCCGGCGCCATCGAGAATCTCCCCCAGCTTGTGTGCCGCCTGGCTGACCAGTTGGGCTCCGCTGCGCACCTTGCCCGCGCTCGCCTCGATCAGGACCTTTACCTCGGCCGAGGCCTGCGCGGCCGATTGGGCCAGACGACGCACCTCGACCGCCACCACGGCAAAGCCCTTGCCGGCATCACCGGCGCGTGCCGCCTCGACGGACGCGTTGAGGGCAAGCAGATTGGTCTGGAAGGCGATGTCGTCGATCAACCCGATGATGTTGGAGATCTTGGCCGAGGACGTCTCGATTGCCGACATCGCCTGCGTTGCCGAGTCCATCACCCCACCGCCCTCGGCCGCATCGCTGGCCAATTGCCTGGCCTTCTCATTGGCGGTGCCGGCGCGTCGGGCATTGTCGGAGACCGTGCTGGCCAATTGCTCCACCGCTGCAGAAGTTTCCTCGATCGTAGCGGCCTGCCGCGTTGTGCGCTGGGAGAGATCATTGGCACCGGTCAGGATTTCCGCGGTTGCGATCTTGAGCGACCCGGAGGTTTCGCGCAGCCCACTGACGATATCATCGAGACGTCCAAGGGATTGGTTGAAGGCCTGGCGCAACTGCTCGTACTGGCCGGTAAAGCTGGTGTTGATGCGTCCACCCAGATCCCCCTCGGCCATGCGGTCGAGGCTTTGCGTGAGAAGCGACAGAATGCCTTCGGCTCTTTTGCGCTCAGTGATGTCGGTGGCAAACTTGACCACCTTGATCACCCGCCCCGACGCGTCAAAGATCGGGTTGTAGGAAGCCTGGATCCAGATTTCCTTGCCCCCCTTGCCGAAGCGCTGGAATTCGGCCGCTATATATTCTCCGCCGCGCAGCTTGTCCCAGAAGCCTTGGTAATCAGCGCTTGCCGCATAGCTCGGCTCGCAGAAGATGGCATGGGGTTTTCCAACGATCTCGTCGAGCTGATAGCCGACGGTGGAGAGAAAATTCTCATTTGCGCTGATGACCCGCGCGTTGAGGTCAAAGGCGATAACCGCCTGAACGCGCGAGATCGCTGCAACCTGGGCAGCGTGGTCGGCGGCCGTGAGCACCTGGTCGGTGACATCGGTGGCAAATTTCACGACCTTGAACGGCTTGCCTTTGGGGTCGAGCACGGGGTTGTAGCTGGCCTGGATCCACACTTCCCGCCCGCCCTTGGCGATACGGCGATAGACTTCAGCGCGGAACTGCCCCTGTCGCAAGTCCTGCCAGAACTGGCGATAGTCAGGTCCCTGCACATAGGCTGGATCACAGAACATGGAGTGATGCTTGCCCACAATCTCAGCGAGATCATAGCCCATGGCGCGAAGGAAATTATCATTGGCCCACAAAATGGCGCCATCGAGATCGAACTCGATAACGGCCTGACTGCGCATCATCGCCGTCACTTTTGCCTGCAGTTCCGACTGAGATCCGCCGAAAGCCCGTGCCCACATGAGGTTCTCCCTTGCCGGGCCGGTCCGCACCCGGCCGCGTGCAATCAGGCTGAACCTTCATGATTGATAAAATATAACGGGGCCCATAACCAAAGTTACGGACAAATCACCTTGAAAATCAAAGGCCCACTCGAGCAGCGCACGACAATTTAGCGCCTGACACTCGGTAAAACTACTATTACGAAAACTTATTCCTCATTAGGCGTTCTGACAGATCATCGAGATGTCGCGCGGCGACTCCCTCCCTGACCTCCCGAAAGGGGCCGCGGGCTTTATGCCCGCGGCCCCTCAGACTGGGGGAACTCCCCCAACATCAGACTGGTCAGCCTCAGAACTCATCCCAATCAGCCGAGATGGCTGCATTGCCGTGGGAGAGATAGGCCTTGGCTGCAGGCTGGCGCATGGCCGGGCGACGCGCAGGAGGCGCCGCCGCCACATGGCCGTCTGCATCTGTACGGAACACAGCCACGACCCGGTCAAGTTCGCTGGCCTGGGCTTCGGTCTGTTCGATAGCGGCGTTGGTCTGCTCGACCAGAGCTGCGTTGTGCTGGGTCATCTCGTCCATCTGACGTACAGCCACACTCACCTCTTCGATGGCGGAGGCCTGCTCGCGGCTGTCGCGGGCCATGCCTTCCATGAGCAGGGAGTTGGATTTGGCCGCTTCAACCATTGCCGAGAGCTTGCCGGCCGCTTCCGCAACAAGCCGCGTGCCGGCACCAACTTCGCCAGCCGAGGCCTCGATCAGCACCTTGACGTCGGAGGATGCCTGGGCGGCCGACTGGGCCAGACGCCGCACTTCGACGGCCACAACGGCAAAGCCTTTACCGGCATCGCCGGCCCGGGCCGCTTCGACCGAAGCATTGAGGGCAAGCAGATTGGTCTGGAAGGCGATGTCGTCGATCAACCCGATGATGTTGGAGATCTTCGAGGACGAGGTCGAGATCTGCTCCATGGCGAGGGTTGCCCGCGCCATCACTTCTCCACCTTCCTGGGCGGTCCGGCTCACCAGCTGCGCGTCGTGATTAGCATCGCGCGCACGATCGGCGTTCTGGATCACGGTCTGCGCCAGCTGCTCCATGGCGGCAGAAGTCTCTTCAATCGTCGCGGCCTGTCGCGTGGTCCGTTCGGACAGGTCGTTGGCTCCGGACAGGATTTCGCCGGTTGCGGTCTTGATCGATGACGACGTCCGCTTGAGCTGGGTAACCACCTCGGTCAGCGTGTCGGCGACACCGTTCGCGTCATTTTTGAGCTTGGCAAACGAGCCGCGATAATCGCCGGTCATCCGCACGGTCAGGTCCGTTCGTGCAAGAGCGCCGAGAACCATACCGGTTTCCTCGATGCCGCGATCGACGGTCTCCACCAGCGAATTGACCGCAGTGCCAAGGCTGTTCAGCTCCGGATCGGGGAACTCAGCATGAACGCGCTTGGTGAAGTCACCGGCGATGGCCGCGTCGACGACTTCGCCGAAGGCTGCCTGCAGGTCTGTCATCATGGCGCGGCGCTGCTGCTCATCGGAAATGATACGGGCCGCCTCCGCCTCTGTCATTTCGCTGATCTTGAGGCCGTTTTCGCGGAAAATCTCCACGGCGCGCGCCATATTGCCGATTTCATCCTTACCGGCCTGATAGGGCACCTCGATGTCGTAACGGCCCTGCGCCAGTTCGCGCATCACGCCGGTCATGCGCACGATGGGCCTGGACAGGAGTCCGGCGCCGAACCAGACGACCACAAGAGCAACCGCGAGCAATGCACCCGAAGCAAAAAACGCGAGAGTGCGCATCTGGTTGATGCCGGCATAGATGGTCGTCGCCGGCACTTCCATGATCATGGCCCACTGTTCCTCAACCCCGGGGAAGTTGAACAGCGTTGTCATCACGAAGAGTTCGACACCCTCTGGGTCGACATAGGTCATGCCCGTGCCGATCAGGCGCTCATTGAGAAGGCCTTCGGCAAAGGCCGCAGGCATGGGCTGACCGACTTGGGCAGGATCCCAATGGGAGACCCATGTCCGGTCATTGCTGACCAGCATCACCCGGCCATCACCAAATGGCTTCATCTCGGCGACCATCTCGCCGATCGTGTCGAGAGCCAGATCGGAGGTCAGAATACCTGCCGGCTTGTTGTCTCTTTCGATGACGACACTGATCGTGCTGAGCAGAACCGACTTGCCGTCGATAGGATAGGCATAGGGAGGGGTAAGGACGTCCCTGTTCTCCCGCATCGGCAGATCGTACCAGCTCTCCGTGCCGTTTTCCGGCGACATGTCGAGCAGTTCGGTGGCGACGCCATCGGGGCCATTGGTGAAGTAGGGCACAAACCGCCCCGACGCATCCGAATAGGGATGGCCAACATAAATCTCGTCCCTGCCATCAAGGGCATTGGGGTCGAAAGCCAGCGTCATTCCCGTAATCTCGGGCTTGGATGCCAGAACTGATTTGACCATCTGGCCAAGTTCATCCCGGTTGACGCGGGACAGGGCAATATTGCCTTCGAGTGCAGAAGCCACGCCTTGGGTGAGGTTTATGATCGAGCCAAGCTCGCCTGCCGTCATCTCCGCATAGCCGGACAGCAGGGCCCGCGCGCGCGCTTCTGCCTCTTCCCGCGCCGTATCATGCATCAATGACGTACCGCCGAGCACGACTGCCGCAAGGCTGGTCGAGATCAGGACGCCGGCGCCGAGCACCAGCTTCCACCGAATGGACAAATCAGAAAATTTCATAAATATGCACTGCCCCCAAGCCCCTCCTGGGGCTGACCTGCCTTCGGCCACGCGGAAAATGCGGCCTTTACTTTGCGCCGTGAAAGTCTGAGGCAGGGGTCGCTCGTTCGGATTATCCTCCGCGAACGTGCTGCCAAATATATCCTCATCCCTTGTCAGGCGCTTCCGACCTGATCACAGGCTGTCTTAAGCTCCGGTAAAGTACGAAGGGCGCAGAGCGCAAAAACAAAGGAGGGGGCAAGATTGCCCCCTCCCGAACTACTTTTAAACTATGACCGGACCTTAGAATTCGTCCCAGTCTGCGGCGATGGCAGCATTGCCCTGCGACCGGAGGGCTGGTGCCGGTGCCCGCCGTGCCGTCTGGCGGCTCGGCTCCGGCGCATGTGCACGTTCGCGGCCATCGGCAATGCGGAACACGTCGACAATCCGGTCCAGTTCGCTGGCCTGGGCCTCGGTCTGCTCGATGGCGGCATTGGTTTCTTCGACCAGCGCCGCATTGTGCTGGGTCATTTCATCCATCTGCCGGACGGCGACCGTCACCTCATCGATGGCCCCGGCCTGCTCCCGGCTATCGCGTGCGATAGCTTCAAGGGAAAGCGTATTTTCCCGGATGGCGGCCAGCACACTGGTCAGCTTGCCGGCTGCGCCGTCCACAAGCTTGGACCCCGACGACACTTCCCCGGCGCTCTGTTCGATCAGGGCCTTGACCTCGGAAGAGGCATTGGCGGCACTTTGTGCAAGGCGCCGCACTTCCACCGCCACCACGGCAAAGCCCTTTCCGGCCTCACCCGCGCGGGCAGCTTCCACCGAGGCGTTAAGCGCCAGAAGATTGGTCTGGAAAGCGATATCGTCGATCATGCCGATGATATTGGAGATCTTGGCCGACGACTGTGTGATCCGCTCCATGGCCTGGGTCGCCTCCTGCATGGCAACCCCGCCCTCTTCGGCAGTACGGGTCACCTGCGCAGCATTGGCGCTGGCATCGCGGGCCCGCTCTGCATTCTGCATCACGGTTTGTGCCAACTGCTCCATGGCTGCGGTGGTTTCCTCGATCGTCGCCGCCTGCTTGGTCGTCCGTTCGGACAGATCGTTGGCTCCCGAGAGGATTTCTCCCGTAGCCGACTTGAGCGAACCAGACGTATGGCGCAGCTTGCCGACGACATCCGTCAGCTTGTCGGCCACCGCGTTGATGTCGTCCTTGAGCCGGGCAAAGGCGCCCTCATAATCGCCTTCCATGCGCTGGGTGAGATCGGTATTGGCCAGCGCACCGAGCACCTCGCCGATCTCGCTGACGCCGCGGTTGAAGGTTGCCACCAGCTTGTTGACGCCACCGGCGAGACTATTGAGTTCAGGGTCGGGGAAACGGGCCGGGACCTGGCGCGAAAAATCACCGGCAATGGCCGCATCCACCACAGTGCCGAAAGCGCTCTGCAGCTCAGCCATCATATTCTGGCGGGCCTCCTGCTCGGAAATGATCCGCGCAGCTTCAGCTTCGGTCATCTGGCTGACGCGCTCACCGTTCTGACGGAAAATCTCGACGGCGCGCGCCATGCCGCCCACTTCATTGCCCATGCCTGTATAGGGCACCTCGGTATCGTAGCGACCCTCGGCAATCGCCTCCATGGCACCAGCCAGCTTGGGAACCGGACGCGTGATGAGGCGGGACGCAACAAAGCCGATGAGGCCGAGAACGACCGTCACCACTAGGCCAACCATGGCAATCAGGCCGACGACGCTGTTGGCGGCTGCTTCGACAGTAGAAAGCGGCTGTCCGACAAAGATGGCCCCCATCGCTTCGCCGCTCATTTTCACGATCGGCTGGATCCCGGCCAGATAGGCCTCGCCGCCCAGAGTGATCGGACCGCCGTAAGTGGCACCGTCGACGAGGGTCTTGAAGACTTCGCTGTCGGCGCCAATGCTCAGCGCTTCCACACGTGTACCGTCGGCGCTCGTGATGCTGCTTGTCTTGGAAACAAAAGCCCCGCTCTCCGGGTCCATCACGAAGATGGCGGCGCCCTGGCGGGTCACCCGTGACACGGAGTCGATGATCTCATTGTCGTAGAACGGTGGGATCGCCCAGCTCTGGAACTTGGCGATGGAGCCATTTTCGTTCCATTCCAGCACGGAACCGGAAATGCGACGCTCGAGGATGGTCGCAGCGACACCCAGATTGGTCTCTTGCTGAACGACGCTGCTCTCCAGAGATTGCGCGCGCAGGTTAAAATAGATGGACGCCGACACCGCGCCAATCGAAGCAATAATCGCACCCATGACCAAAACCAGGATGGTCGTGGTCATACGAATATTGCCCAACACCTTCACCAAACGTCCCATCATTCCCCCTCTCGCGCCTTGTCCCAGGGTCCTGTGGGCAAGCGCATAAAAAACCGAACCTTAACCACGTCGGGTTAACCGGAAGTTCCATACCGGCGCCTTAACAGCAGGCTCTATCCCGCTGACAAGATTGAAAGATTTTTCCAATCAAGACGTCTACCCCGCATCGCGGAGCGCCCCTTGACCTGCCCGCCTCAGAAATCGGACCAGTCATCCTTGATGGCCGCGTTGCCGGTCGTGAAATAGGCGCGCGTTGCGGTCTTGAGCTTGTCCTGCAGCCCCCGTGCACCCTCGGCGAGCGCCGCGAGGGGCCGCGTCTTGCCTTCAGCGCGCACGCTCTGTTCCCTGACGGTGAAAACCTCAACGATCGTATCGAGCTTGTTGGCCTGCGCCTCGGTCTGCTCGATCGCCGCATTCATTTCCTCCACCAGCGCGGCATTGTGCTGGGTCATCTCATCCATCTGACGGACGGCGCTGTTGACCTCATCGATCGAGGCTGCCTGCTCCCGGCTTTCGCGAGCGATGTCGCCCATCTGCGCATTGGAAGCGCGGGCCGCCTGAAGCATGGTTTCGAGTTTGCCGGCCGCGTCGGCGACGAGCCGTGAACCGCCCTTGACCTCAAGTGCACTCTGCTCGATCAGCTGCTTGACGTCGGACGATGCGCTGGCCGCAGACTGGGCCAGGCGGCGCACTTCCACGGCAACCACCGCAAAGCCCTTGCCCGCTTCACCCGCCCGGGCCGCCTCGACAGAAGCGTTGAGGGCAAGCAGATTGGTCTGGAAGGCAATGTCATCGATCATGCCAATGATGTTGGAAATCTTGGCCGAGCTCTGAGTGATCCGCTCCATGGCCAGATTGGCCTCGGCCATGACACGTCCACCGTCTTCGGCCGAACGCGTCACCTCGTCGGCAGTACCGCTCGCGTCCTGTGCGCGCTTGGCGTTCTCCATCACTGTCAGGGCCAGCTGCTCCATGGCCGCCGACGTTTCTTCGATGGTTGCCGCCTGCTTGGTCGTGCGCTCGGACAGATCATTGGCACCCGAAAGGATTTCACCCGTCGCGGTCTTGAGCGTGCCCGATGTCTGCTGCAGATCGCTGATGACCTGGCTGAGCTTGTCGGCAACCGCATTGGTATCGTCCCGCAGGCGTGCGAAAGCGCCCTGATACTCGCCTTCCACCCGCTGGGTCAGGTCCGTGTGAGCCAGCGCGGAAAGCACCGCGCCGGTTTCGCCAATGCCGCGATCGACGGTCTCGACCAGCTCATTGACCGATCGGGCAAGCCTGTTGAGTTCGTCATCGGGGAAGTTCATGTCCACCCGGCGGCCGAAATCCCCGGCAATGGCAGCATCGACCACCACACCAAACGCGCGCTGCAGCTGCAGCATCATGCGCGCCCGCTCCTCCTGATTGGCAATGATGGTGGCGGCCTCCGCCTCAGTCATCTGCGCAACCTTGAGACCGTTTTCACGGAACACTTCCACGGTCCGGGCCATGGCGCCGATCTCGTCGCTGCGTCCGGTGCCGTCGACTTCGATATCGAGATCGCCTTCGGCGAGGGCCTGCATCGTCCCATTGAGGCGCGAAATCGGACGGCTGATCGACCGCGCGAAGAAATAGCCAACCAGCGCAGCAATCGCGAGCAGAGCCGCCGCCATGGCGAGGATCATGTTGCGCATATCAGTGACGGGCGCGTTGGCTTCGGCTTCCGGCTGCGCCGCAACGATGGCCCACTCCACTGCGCCAACATTGACCTTGAGCGCGCGCACCAGCATGGTTTCGTCGCGGAAGTCGTGGCTCATGCCTTCGCTGGGCTGTCCGGCAAAAGCGGCCACGACCGCATCGGAGGTCAGGGTGGTGACGAGTACGTCGCCAGCCTCGGTGCGCGGCGTTTCCGTGCGCAGCAAGTCGTCCTTGCCTACAACGACGACTTCACCGCTGCCACCAAGACCCGACAGTGCCGAGACGCGCTCGCTGACTGCAGCCGGGGAGATGGCAAGCACCATCACGCCCAGCCGGTTCTCCTTTTCGAAAACCGGCATGGCCATGAAGCTGAGCGCCTGCCCGCCCGGAGCATAACTGGTAAAATCGACAAAGCCGGCGGCATTCGGCTCAAGGTCCTTGCCCAGTGCAAAGGCCTGGCCAAGACCCGAGGCGGAGAGGGGCGCCCCACTCCCGACATTGGCAGCAAAGTCGGTGTTCTTGACCACCGAATAGACCACGTCACCCGCAAGATTGAGCAGAAGCACGTCGCTGTAGCGGCGCTCATGCATCAGCGTGCGGAAGCCCGGATGGTAGCGCTTGTGCGGCGCATCATAGGTGCCGGCCTGCCCATTGGTGCTGTCGAGCTCATCGCGCGCAGCCGGATTGGGATTGTCCGTCACATAGGCCTTCTGAAGAATTTCGCTCGCCCGATCGCCCATGCCCATGCGCAGTTCGCTGAGGCCGCGATCGAGGTTTTTCATCGCCGTCACCGTGTCGGCACGTTCGACGAACAGCCGCAGATCGACTTCGACATCCCGGTAATAGTCGGTGATCATGGTCGCACCGGTATGGAGCGCGGCCTGCATGGACTGCTCCCGCTGCTCCAATACGGTGGACTGTCCGATCAGATAGCTGGCAATACCCACGCCAGCGCTGACGATCAGGGCCGTGCCCATCAGGGCGAGCGGCAGTTTCTTGGCAATATTGAGCCGTGGTAACAAATGCATAGCCATCTCCCCCGGAGGCTGTGGTCCGTTTTTCGGTACGACGCCGAGACGCGTCAGCCTCGCCCTCCCGGCAAGTCCAAACGCGTCGGACAATTTCATGAGTGCAATCGTTACAGCCTTACGCTTAACTACTTATTACGCGTCCGGAACTTAACCGAGACAAATAAAAAAAGGCGCCCCCGAAGGAACGCCTTGATTTCTATCACTGAAATGGTTGCACTCAGGTCAGGGCGCCAATAACAGCCTCGATCCGCTTCTTCATCGTCGAGACGTCGAACGGCTTGATGATATAGTTATTCACGCCAGCGGCGATCGCTTCCTTCACCTGCTCGGCGTCGGAACGGCCCGTCGCCATGATGAACGGCATTGCCTGGGTCCGCGGATGCTTGCGAATAACCTTGAGCAAGGTCAGGCCATCGATATCGTCCATGTTCCAGTCGGAAATGATCAGATCGACATTGGACTGCTCGAGCTTGCCGAGCGCGTCGCGCCCGCTCTTGGCCTCAATGATATCCTTGAAGCCCAGCTGATTGAGAATATACTTACAGATGCCGCGCATCGACTGCTGGTCATCGACGATCAAAACGCTGACAGCGCTTGCTTTTGGCATGGAATTCTTACCCTCTACGCGCCCGGGACCGCAGCCCCGTACCTTTAGCCGCCATCCTAGGCAGCAAGCGTTACAATTCCCTCAACCCGCACTGGCGGATTTTCGGGGACGGATTTACGCGGCGGACCGCATCTTCACCAGAGCATTGGCGAGCTTGGCTGCAATCTGTTCGATTGGTGCCTGTTCGACGACAGCGCCTTCCTCAAAAGCCACGCGCGGCATCCCATAGACCAGCGCCGATGCCTGGCTCTGGCCGACGGTATAGGCACCCGCCTCACGCATGAGTTTGAGCCCGCGCGCCCCGTCACGACCCATGCCGGTGAGGATGGCACCGACCGCCATGGGGCCAACAGCCTTGGCGACGGATTCGAACAGCACGTCCACGCTCGGCCGATGGCCACTGGCCAGCTCGTCCTGGCTCAACCGGCATTTGAGCTGCCCCGACGACCGCTCGACCCGCAGATGATAGTCGCCGCGGGCCACATAGGCATGACCGGGTCGCAGAACGAGGCGATCTTCTGCCTCCACAACCTTGAGATCGCACAATTCATCGAGCCGCGCGGCAAAGCGTGCCGTAAAGCCGGGCGGCATGTGCTGGGCGATCACGACGGGCGGGCAATCGGACGGCATGCCGGTCAGCACGGCGCGAATGGCCTCGACGCCACCGGTCGAAGCCCCAAGGGCAATCAACGCACCATCGGGTGCAGCAGCGGTGCGAACAGCAACCTTTGGCGCCTCGGTGCGAACGGCAGCGCCTCGCACGTCCGTGCGCGCCGCCGAGCGGATCTTTTCTCTCAAATTGACACCGAAGGCATCAAGACCACCGGCAAATTCAGCGCTTGGCTTGGCCACGAAATCAACGGCGCCCAATTCCAGCGCCAGAAGAGTTTCACTGGCACCCTTGGTGGTCAGGGTCGAAACCATGACGACCGGCGTCGGACGCAAGCGCATGAGCTTTTCGAGGAAGGCCAGCCCGTTCATATTGGGCATTTCGATATCAAGCGTGACCACGTCCGGGTTCAGCTGCTTGATCTTTTCGCGCGCGTCGATCGGGTCAGTGGCCGTACCGACCACGTCGATGTCGCCGTCGCGCGTCAGCATGCGCGCAAGAACCTCGCGGATAAGCGCCGAATCGTCGACGACCAGAACCTTGATGGTCATGCTGCTACTCGCTTGGTCCCGGACAGGGACTGATAGATGGTTTTGCCGACGAGGCGGAAGCCTTCCCCGCCCGAGCCCAGATTTTCGGAGTGACCGATGTAGAGGAAGCCCTCGGGCGCAAGGACTTTGCCGAAGCGACCAAACACCATGCCCTGCGTCGGCTTGTCGAAATAGATGGCGACGTTGCGGCAGAAGATGGCGTCGAATGGGCCCTTCACGGGCCAGTCCGCGATCAGGTTCAGTGGCTTGAAGGCGACGAGCTCGCGGACGGCGGACGGCACGCGGACCGTGCCGTCGCCCAGATGCTCGAACGGGCGCGCACGGACGGGGGTAAGCCCGGCCAGTTCGCTCTCCGGATAGATGCCCCGTGCTGCCTTTTCGAGCACAGCCGTGTCGATATCGGTTGCCAGGATCTTGAAATCCCAGCGCTTGAGTTCTGGATAGGCGGCCAGCAAATCCATGCCGATCGTATAGGGCTCAGGGCCCGTCGAGCATCCCGCTGACCAGATGCGCAGGCGCGTGCCGCGCGGCTTCGCAGCGACCAGCTTGCCCACATATTCGCGCAGATGATCGAAGTGGTGATCTTCGCGATAAAAGCGCGTCAGATTGGTGGTCAGCGCGTTGATGAAATCCTGTTCCTCGGCAGCGCTTGCGCCGCTCTGAAGATAGTCGACATAGGCGTCAAAGCCGGTCAGGCCGAGCGCGCGCACGATCTTGGAGAGCCGCGAAATCACGAGGGTCCGCTTGGCATCGCTCAGAGCGATCCCCGCGACCCGATAGACCCGTTCCTTGATCCGCGAAAACTCGCGCTCGCTGAGGGAATACTCTCCCTGTTCCATATTTTCTTTCCTGAAGCCCCCGGGCTGATGGCCCTGTCCGGTCCCTGCCCCGCCAGCACTTGCGATTGGCGCGGTCAGAGATAATCCGATCTTGATCCTTGCAGTCCTTAGATTGCGTAAATTCCAGCCTGCCATCCGGCGCGATATTTGCGCTCCCGGATAGCTCCGGCCCGGCCAGCGACTAGAACAGCTCGATGTCGTCCGAAACGACGGGCCGCACCACGCGACGCTTGGCCAGCGCCAGTTCCTGCGTCGCCACGCTCATGCCCACATCGCTGTCGAGGCGCTTGACGAAGGCGCGCCCGGAATGCGGCTTGAACAGCACCCGCCGGGCGTAATTGCCGCCCAGATCCTCGCTCGTCGCCAGATAGCCTTCGTCGGCCAGGAACTGACGGACGAAGTCGATGTTCTTGGAGCCGACATCGTCGAGCGCAGAATTGATCTTGCCCCCGCCGAACACCTTGATCTCGAGATTGGCCTTGTTGCCGCTGCCCTGGGACAGGACCTTGTTGATCAGCTTCTCCATGGCAAAGGCACCGTAGCGCGCCGACGCTCCATAGCGATCCTTGGCCACGCCGGACTGCTCGGCGAGCAGAAAGTGGTTCATGCCCCCCACCCTGGCAACCCTGTCCCGGACACAGGCCGAAATGCATGATCCCAGCACGGTGGAGAAAGTAATGTCGGCAGCGCCTGACACGTGACAGTCGCCCTGGTGAACGGTGGTCACAACGCCGCGGTCAAACTCCGGAGGCAGCGAGTTATTCAGGGCCATTTATCGTATAGTACCTTTGACGGGCCTTAGAACTGCAGTCTACCCCGGGAATGTTATCCAAACGCTAACCACGACCCACAACGGGACCGTACGCGATGTCGCTGGCAACCCCCGGTTTAGAAATATGGCGATAGTATGGGACCGAGCGGTATGGGGTCACAGGCATGTCATTGAAGAAACTGGCGAGAGAACTGGACGAAACTGCGCGTCAGTCCGCCGCCATGCTCGAAGGCATTACCGAAGCCCTCGAAATGCTCTCCGATGGTGCAAATGCCGCCGATCCCGCCACGCGCAAGGCGGTCATGCTGATCATCATCGCCCTCCAGGGTCAGGACCGGATCGAGCAGCGCTGCCGCAACATGGCCCTGGCCGCCCGACAGTTCTCCCTGCTCCCGCCGACCGCACCCGAAAGCGTCTACGACGAGATCTGGGCGGGGCTGACGCTGGATGAACTCCGCGTGCCTGCCCTTTCCGGCGTGGCCAAGCATCAGGCACACGGCGAAATCGAGCTGTTCTAGCCCGACCGCATGTTAGTATTGGACGAAACAAAGTGGCGCCTTGAGCGCCTTTTTTGTTGCTTGCCTGTCAGCCGCCTAATGTCTGGAACCAAAAGAAAAAGGGCGCCACTGGGGCGCCCCTTTTTATTATCTCCAGGCGACGACCTTACGCGTCGAGCTTTGCGCCGCTGACCACGGCGTGCAGGTCGATCAGGCCGACCATGCGGCTATCGTGTGTGACAATGCCATTGAGCAGTTCGGTATCGATGGCATTGCCTTCTGGAACATTGTGGATGTCGTCCCGCGATACGGTGAGAATGTCCGACACGGCGTCGACCAGGATGCCGACCCACTTGTCGCCGACACTCATCACCACAACCACATGGTTCTTGGTCGGCGAGGTCTGGCCATCGCCGAAGCGGGCGCGCAGGTCGAAGATCGGCACGATCGTGCCGCGCAGATTGATGACGCCGCGGACAAACTCGCGCGTGTTGGGCAGGGGCGTCGCCCCGTTCCAGGCGCGGATTTCACGCACGGTGGTGATCTCGACCCCATAGGTCTGATCGCCGATCGAGAAAGCAATGAGTTGGAGCGTATTGGCGCCAGCAAGCGCCGTCTTGTCCCCAAGGTCGTCCCGTATCGCGAGGGCTTCCATTGTGCTGCCTTTCTGCCGTCCCGTGGGTCGGCTGTACTCTAAGCGCGGCTGGCGACCGCTTTACTGGTTCTCACGGACGGCTGGCCATGCCGCCCGTTTTGGCCGCTAGGCCGCATTCTGGTGGAATTGGGTGACCTTGAGGCCCTGCACGTCAACAATGAGGGCAACATTGCCGTCCCCGAGAATGGTACCGCCCGCAATACCATCCACGCGTTCGAAATTCTCTTCGAGGCTCTTGATGACAACCTGCTGCTGACCAATGATGTCGTCCACCACCAGCGCAACCTTCTGGCTGCCCTCTGTCTCACACAGCACCACAAAGCGTTCGTCCGCCGCCTTGGTCGACACCATCTCGAAGCGCTGGGCGACATCGATCACCTGAACATATTCGCCCCGGACCTGCAGCACCTGGCCGCCGGACGGAACGCGTTCAAACATCGCGCCCGAGCACTGGATGGTCTCCACGATCGAGGACAGCGGCACCACATAGGGATTTTCGCCAACCTTGACGAGCATGACGTCGAGCACGGCAAGCGTGAGGGGCAGACGCAGGGTCATGCGTGATCCCTTGCCCGTCCAGGAGCGGACGTGCACCGAACCACCGATCTTCTTGATGTTGGACAGCACCACATCCATGCCGACACCGCGGCCCGAGATGTCGCTCACCGCATCGGCCGTCGAGAACCCCGGCGCGAAGATGAGCTGGTCGATCTGCTCGTCGGTTGGCGTGATGTCGGGAGCCACAAGTCCCTTGTCGCGCGCCAGTTGCAGCACGCGCTCGCGGTTGATGCCGGCGCCATCGTCCTCGACGATGATGAGAATATTGCCGCCGGCCTGCTCAGCCGACAGACGAATGGTTCCGGTGTCCGGCTTGCCGGCAGCGCGACGCTTTTCCGGGTCTTCAATGCCATGGTCGGCCGAGTTGCGGATCATGTGCGTCAGTGGATCGGACAATTGCTCGATCACCGTCTTGTCGATTTCGGTGTTCTCGCCAATGGTCTCGAGCTTGATCTTCTTGCCGGTCTTGGTCGCAAGTTCGCGCACGAGGCGCGGCATGCGCGAGAAAACTGACTTCACCGGCTGGGCGCGGATTGCCATCACCGAGTCCTGCAGTCCGCGCGTCGTCTGCGCCAGCACTTCGAGGCCGCGCACCAGTTCGGTGTAGCGGGCCCGCAGAGTCTCATCCATCTGCTGGGTGAGCATGGACTGCGTGATCACGAGTTCACTGACCATGTTGACCACGCGGTCAACCTTGTCGAGGTCGACGCGGATCGACTGCACGCCGACCGAGCGGCGCTCGCCGTCTTCACCGTCACCACCAGTCTTGGCGGCAGCGGGCGGTACGATCTTGGCAACCGGCGCCGCGACAGGAACGCGTGGCGGCGTCGCCGCGCTGATTTCCTCGGCGAGATCGGCAAAACTCAGAGCCGGCTCTTCAGCAACCGGAGCGGCCGGCGAAACTGCTGGACGGGCCGCAACCTGCGCAACTTCATCATCGGTCAGCGCCAGAAGATCAGCGTAGTCTGACTGCTGCACGGCAGCGTGCGACGACGGTGCATCAGGCTGTCCGCTCGATATCCGCGCGCCGCCCAGCGGCACGATGGTGATTTCGCAATCACCCTCGACAAATTCAAAAACCTCGCGGATCGCCGCTTCGGTCAGATCAGGCGCCGAAAGAGTGATTTCCCAGGAGCAATAGACGCCGAATGGCTCGAAATCGCTGAGCGCCGGCACTTCGCCCATCACCGCACGTACGTTGATTTCGCCGAGCACGCTGAGTTCGCGCAGCAGCAGCAGCGGATCATTTGCTCGGGCATAGAGCTGACGGAAGGGGGTGAAGCGCACTTCCCAGCTGCCCGGCGCCACCTCGAGAGGCAGCGCTTCAAACGTGTCCTCATCGGCGTCGTCGATATTGAGCTGGACCATGACCGGCGTGAACTCGATGTCGAATTCTTCAATGATCTCGCCATTGAGGTCGTCATCTTCGCTGCCGGCACCGCTGCCACCGCGGGCGATCAGGTCAAAGCGGGATTTCTCCTCGTGACCATAATCGGCGGGCAATTCGTCGCCGGTCTTGGCGGCGTTGACATGGTCCGCGACAATGTCGTTGGCCTTAATGCAGAGGGTTACGACGTCGTCGGTCAGCTCGACCCGGCCGTCACGGACATAGTCGAGCAGCGTCTCATAGGCATGGGCAAAGCCCACCAGAGCGGTAAAGCCGAAAGCACCTGCACCGCCCTTCACCGAGTGAATGGCGCGGAAGACCGCATTGAGACGGTCGGCATCGCGTTCACCGGCTTCGATGGCAGCAAACTGCTCCTCGAGCTCAGTCAGCAGCTCCGAACATTCGTCGAAATATGTGGCCTTGAAATCGTCCAGGTCGCTCATTTTTGGCTGACCAGCCTCGCAGTTTGATTGTTAATGGACGACGCGCTGAATGACGCTGATGAGCTTGTCCGGATCGAACGGCTTGACGATCCAGCCCGTGCCCCCGGCGGCCTTGCCCTGGTCGCGCTTGTCCTGGCTGGTCTCGGTGGTGAGGATCAGGATCGGCAGGCTCTGGTACTGCCCACTGGCGCGCACATTCTTGATGAACTCGATGCCGTCCATGACCGGCATGTTGATGTCGGTGATCACCACGTCGACATCCTGGCTCATGAGGACATCGAGGCCCTGGCGGCCATCTTCGGCCTGCAGCACTTCGAAACCGGCATTGCTCAACGTGTGATGCAGCATCGCGAGGATGGTCCGCGAGTCATCAACGGTCAGTACGCGCAACGTCATTGTCTTATCATCCCTGAAAACTGGCCCGCCAGGCCCAGGCGCTCAACAGCGGCCATCATCGAAACGCTGGGCGCTTCGATGGCAAATTCAAAATCGTTTCTGCGTGCAGTCTCTGCGGCACTGACCAGCATCAAGAGCGCATTGGTAGACACACGTTCCACCGCGCCGGCGGCGACCGTGACCGGCCCTCGCTCGAGCGCTTCGATCAACTTGTCGCGGATGGCATCAAGCGCATCGAGATCGATAACCTCTGGCAAGGTAATCGAGTGTTTGTCCTGATTTGCCATGATGTAGCCTGCCCCCGGAGTTTTCTCCTGAGCGCCATATTCAGCCGCAACGGTTTAAGAAGTGCTAAGGTTGAAAGGCCCGAAACGGGTAGCTTGCAGTGGCCTGCTACTGCCTGTAACCAAACTTAACGAAATGCAGCGGACCTACGCCATGACCACCAAAATTGCCCTCACCGGGCTCGCCCGCGATCTCGCCGCCCGTGCCGAGGCAGGCAATCCAGTGCGCGTGGGTGTTATCGGATCTGGCGAGATGGGAACCGACCTCGTCACCCAGATGAGCCTGATGAAGGGCATCGAGATGGCGGCCATCGCCACCCGTCGCCCGCATACGGCGCTGGACGCGATGAAGATCGCCTATGACGGCGATGACAGCATGGGCAAGGAAGCAGACAGCCCGGCCCAGGCCACCGCTGCCATCGAAGCAGGCAAGATTGCCATTACCTCGGCCGAAACCCTTGTCACTACACCCAATATTGACGTCATCATCGACGCGACAGGCAAGCCGGGCGTGGCCGCGGACTACTGCCTCACCGCCATGGAGCACGGCAAGCACCTGGTGATGATGAACGTCGAAGCCGACGTCACCATCGGCCCGTATCTCAAGGCCCAGGCCGACCGGCTCGGCGTTGTCTATTCGGTTGGCGCGGGTGACGAGCCAAGCTCCTGCATGGAGCTGATCGAATTCGTTTCCGCTCTCGGCCTCGACATCGTCGCCGCAGGCAAGGGCAAGAACAATCCGCTCAGGCATGACGCCGTGCCGGACGACTATCGCGAGGAAGCCGCGCGCCGGAATATGAACCCGCGCATGCTGGTCGAGTTCGTGGACGGCTCCAAGACCGCCGTCGAAATGTGCGCCATCGCCAATGCTACCGGTCTCCTGCCGGATGTGCCCGGCATGCACGGCCCCAAGGCCGATCGCGACGACATGGCCAAGGTGCTCATCCCCAAAGCCGACGGCGGCATTCTCAACTCATCGGGTGTGGTTGACTTCACCATCGGCAAGGGCGTCGCTCCCGGGGTCTTCGTCATCGTCAAGGCCGAGCATCCGCGCATCATTGAGCGCATGGATGATCTCCATATCGGCCACGGCCCCTACTACGCCTTCTTCCGCCCCTATCACCTGACCAGCCTTGAGGTGCCGCTGACCTGCGCCCGCATCATGCTGACCGGCAAGCCGGACATGGTGCCGCTGCCGCGCCCGGTCGCCGAAGTCTGCGCCGTCGCCAAGCGTGATCTCCTGCCCGGCGAAACCTTCGATGCCATCGGCGAGACTTGCTACCGCTCCTACACGATGACCGTCACCGATGCCCGCGCCCGTGGCGCGGTCCCGGTGGGCCTGCTAGAAGGCGGCAAGGTCACCGCACCGGTGAAAAAGGGTGACCTGCTGACCACGGCCAACAGCCAGCCAGACAGTTCGACCCGCCTCTTCGCCCTGCGCCAGGAGCAGGATCGCATGCTGGGCTACTAGGCGCCAAAGGCCCGGCCAGAGCCAGGCCTCAGCCGTCCTTAGCTGCCACGAATGGCGATCTTGCCCTTGCGTCCGGGTTCGCCGCTGGCGCGCGCCGCCTCGGCCACCTGCTCGATCGGGTAGGACGCCTCGATGGGCAGCACCAATTTGCCCGCAGCAGCATCCTGGATGAGTTCACCCAGCAGTTCGCCAATCCGCTGCGGCTTCACCGGCGGCTTGCTGCCCCAGAACCCCTTGACGATAATCCCCCGGAACAAAAGGTCTGCCGCCGAAATCGACAGCGGCCGCTCCGACATCGCGCCAAAGCTGATCAGTTCGGCCCCGTCGCTGGCAATTTCGAGCAATTGTATGGGGCCATCGCCACCAAGGGAATCGATCGCGCGCACCACTGGCGCGCCACGGGTCAGGGCCTTGGCACGCGCGACCCACTCCGGATCGTCCGTCGCAACCACATTGGCTATACCGATTTCCGTCATGGCTGCAACAGCGTCCGCTCGCCTGACCAGACCCAGCACATTGATGCCGCGCTCTGCGCCATAGCGCGCCACCAGCTTGCCCACCGCGCCATTCGCCGCGTTCTGAACAATCCACTGGCCGGGCTCGACACCCAGGCTTTCGAGCAGCATTTTTGCGCTGAGCGGCATGGAGACCAGCTGGCAGGCGGTCTCGTCGCTGACATTGTCCGGCACCGGCACGAGGCGGGCAGCGTCCGCCACATAATATTCGGCCCAGGTATGCATCGCCCCGCCGGCAACACGCTGGCCGATCGTCAAATTGCTGACGCCATCCCCCAGTGCCTCAACGACGCCGACCGCTTCCGTACCAGGCACATCCGGCAGGGCCGGCTTGTGTGCGTACTGACCGGCGATCGTCATCAGGTCATGGTTGTGGACCGGCGACAGCACCATCCTCACCAGCACTTGCCCGGCCCCCGGTTCCGGTCGCGCAGTCTCGGTGCTGGAAAGGACATCCGGGGGCGAACCGATTTGCGAATAGACGGCGCTCTTCATGGGTCAGGCTCCATTGTGCTGAGGCATCAGACATAGGCCGATAGACAACCCGATCAAGCTCGGCTTGCCATTACGCGCCTCCGGCGCTAATTGCTGAGCAACAAAATCAGGATATTGCGATGACCGAAACGCTTGATCCCCGCGCGCCCATTCGCCAGCGCCATGAGACGCGCCTGCGCCTGCTCACGGCCAAAACCGTCACGGATATCACCCCGCTGATGCGCCGGGTCCGACTTGAGGGCGACCTCGAAGGCTTCGTCTCGCCCGCGCACGCCGACCACATCAAGGCCTTCTTCTTTCCAGAGGGCGTGTCGCCAAAGCTGCCTCCGGTTGGCCCGAACGGCGCCGAATTCGCCCCTGGCGAGCGCCCCGAAATGCGCGATTACACGCCCCGCTACTGGAATGTGGCCGAGGGCTGGATCGAGCTCGACTTCGTGCTCCATGGCGATGGACCTGCCGCAAGCTGGGCCGCGTCTGCGGTGCCGGGCAAAACCCTTGTCATCGGCGGGCCGCGCGGCTCCAGCGTCACCCCCATTGCCTTTGACTGGTATCTGCTGGTCGGCGATGAAACCGCCCTGCCCGCCATCGGCCGGCGCATCGAGGAACTCCCCGAAGGCGCACCCGTCGTCGCCATCATCGAGGTCGACAATCCCGCAGAGGAGCAGCAGTTCGAAACCAAAGCCGATCTGCGCCTCGTCTATATCCACCGCAATGGCTCCCCGGCCGGCACCACCAGCCTCCTGCAGGATGCCGTTGCCGCAGCGCAGTTCCCGCAAGGCGACGCCTATGCCTATGTCGCGGGCGAAAGCCAGATGAGCAAGGCGGTCCGCGCCCACCTCACCGACACACGCGGCTTCAACCCCGAGTGGGTGAAGGCCGCTGGGTACTGGCTGCTTGGCGTGGCCGACGCCCACGAGCCGCACTGATTGCGAACGGGCAGCCTAAGTCGGCTGCCCCCCGATCGTCTGGACGGCCGCAGCACCCTGGGAAATGCCCTTGGTGAGGCATTCCTCCGGACCAAGGCCTGATGTCAGCGCCGCAACAAAGCCGCCGGCGAAGGCATCGCCTGCCCCGGTTGTGTCCACGACGTCCACTGCTGGTGCAGCCTGAGCATGGCTTATGCCATTGCGATCGCCGAGGACCGCTCCAAGCCGACCGCGCTTGATGACCACCTGGCCGAACTGTTCGCCCAGGGCGCGGATCTGATCATTGAGATCTTCTTCTCCGGTAAGGCTGCGCGCCTCGTCTTCATTGGCAAAGATCCAGTCGAGCGGCCCGACCCAGTCCCGAAAATTGCTGGCGCCGACTTCTTCGAGAAACCCCACTGACGCGGGATCGATCGCGCAGGGGATGCCCCGCGCGCGGGCCGCCTCGAACAGCGCCTGCACGGCCGCCCGTGGTCCCGGCGCAAAGAGGCTATAGCCCGACACGAGGACAAATCCGGCCCCATCGAGCAGCGACGCCGGCAGGTCATCCGGTGACAGATTGAGGTTGGCACCCCGGTCGGTAAGAAAGCTGCGTTCGCCATCGGGCGATACGATGGTGACCAGAACGCCGGACGGCATTTCCCCGTCGGACGCCAGCGCCGGGACAACGCCCAAATCCCGGAAATGGGTGCCATAGCCCTCGACATCGGCCGCCCCGACACGCGCCGCAAACACCACATCCGCACCGGCTGCCGCGAGCCACACGGCCTGATTGGCACCCGAACCGCCCGGTCGCGTCCGGATCTGGGCCCGCCGGTCGGAGCCCATGACAATAGGACCCTCCGGCTTGACGATAATATCGGTCATCACGTCGCCGACGACGAGGACCCTAGTTTTCATGCGCGCCGGCCGGCCAGCGCCACGGCGATATCAGCGGCGACCTTCGCGTTGTTCTTGACCAGCGCGATATTGGACTGCAGCGACTTGCCTTCGGTCAGCTCGAAAATGCGCTGCAGCAGGAACGGCGTCGTCGCCTTGCCCGAAATCCCCTCGGCGTCGGCATCGGCCAGGGCCTGGGTGATGAAGCGCTCGATGGCGGAGGCTTCCCAGGCATCGCCCTCGGGGACCGGATTGGCGATCAGCACCCCGCCCATGCCCAGATCGTTCTGGATTTTCAGCATGCGGGCAACGCTTTGTGCATCATCGAAGCGATGATCGACCTTATAGCCGCTCTCGCGCGCCCAGAAGGCCGGGAAATCATCGGTGCCGAACCCGAGCACCGGCACGCCATTGGTCTCGAGCACTTCAAGCGTCTTGGCGATATCGAGAATGGATTTTGCCCCGGCGCAGACCACGGCCACGGGTGTACGGCCAAGTTCTTCGAGGTCAGCCGAAATATCGAAACTATCCTCTGCGCCGCGGTGCACACCGCCAATGCCGCCGGTCGCAAATACCGAAATACCGGCCAAGGCCGCGATCTGCATGGTCGTGGCCACGGTCGTGCCGGCCATGGCGCGATTGGCGAGCAGCGCCGAGAGATCGCGGCGGCTGGCCTTTGCGGCCTTGTGACCTTCACGGGCCAGAATTTCGAGATCATCGCCACTGAGGCCGACCTTGAGCTTGCCGTCCATCACCGCGATCGTAGCCGGAACGGCCCCTTGCGCAAAGATGACGCTCTCGACGTCGCGCGCCATGGACAGGTTCTGCGGATAGGGCATGCCATGGGTGATGATGGTGGATTCCAGCGCCACCACGGGAGCACCGTTTGCAAGGGCTGCCCCAACCTCTGGCGACACGGACAGATAGGATTTCTCACTCATGGAATTTCATGGCTCCTGAACGCGGTTTGCCGCTGCGCGGGCAGCACTGGCGTCACGGTTGTGCGCTGCTGCATCATCTATGGTCAAGTCTGCAAAAACTTCCGCCACGCCGCCTTGCCGCCCCCCGAATTTGGCGATAATTTGGCGCCCACTGACGAGCGGAAAGGTCACTTCGCTGACGACACCCATTATTGATGGTGCACATTATGCGCCTCGATGTGAGCCCGGACCCGGGCAAATTGCAGCGAATTTGCCGGCCGCCTCCGGGCGCGCTTCCGAGACGTCCCTTCAGACCCCCATTCCTGATATTCCGGGTACTCAAAGATGAGCCCCCGGGGCTGAGCCGCGGCTCTTTCCGCGTTACAGGCGTTCTGCGCCAAACGGCCGTCATCCCAGACGCCATTGCCTCCACTATATATCCGTTGCAGGAGACACCCCAATATGAAGAAGTCGCTCGCCATTGCCCTGGGCGCTGTGCTGGCCGCCAGCTCCGCTCTTGCTCAGGAAGAACCCGTCCTGAACATTTACAACTGGTCCGACTATATCGCCGAGGACACGATCGCCAATTTTGAGGCGGAGACCGGCATCAAGGTCAATTACGACGTTTACGACAGCAACGAGATCGTCGACGCCAAGCTCCTGGCCGGCAATTCGGGCTACGACATCGTCGTGCCGTCGGGCAATTTCCTCGAACGCCAGATCATGGCCGGCCTGATCCTGCCGCTCGACAAGTCAAAGCTCACCAATCTGGGCAATCTCGATCCCGCCGTCATGGCGACCGCCACCGCGCAGGATCCGGACAATGCGCACGCCGTCCCCTATATGATCAACACCATCGGCCTCGGCTACAACACTGCCAAGGTCGAGGCTGCGCTGGGTGCCGACGCACCGCTGGACAGCTGGGATCTCCTGTTCAAGCCCGAAGTGATCGAAAAGCTCGCCTCCTGCGGCGTGACCGTGCTCGACAGCCCGTCCGAAGTCATGGGCATCGCCCTGCACTATCTCGGCCTCGATCCCAATTCGGAAAGCTCGGACGATCTGGCCAAGGCCGAAGAGCTGATGAACTCGATCAAGCCCCATATCCGCTATTTCCACTCGTCCCAGTACATCGACGACCTGGGCAATGGCGAAGTCTGCCTGTCGCTGGGCTACTCGGGTGACATTTTCATCGCCTCCGACAATGCTGCCGAAGGCACTGAGATCCAGTACCTGATCCCCACCGAAGGCGCCGCGACCCTGTTTGACTTCTTGGCCATTCCGGCGGATGCACCCCATCCCGAGAACGCCCACAAGTTCATCAATTACATCCTCGAGCCCGAGGTTGTTGCCGCCATCACCAACTACGTCTATTACGCCAACCCGAACCTGCCGGCGCTCGAGTTCGTGGACGAAGAAGTCAAGTCGAACCCGGGCATCTATCCGCCGGCAGAGACCATCGCCAAGGCGTTCGTGATGAAGGCGCACAGCCCCGATTACGAAGAGACCTTGACCCGCACATGGACCCGCATCAAAACGGGCCAGTAATAGTTTGACCAAGGGGCGGCGCCAGCCGCCCCTTCATCCTTTCCGGTAGAGTCCGCCATGGCGAAGAAGCCCCAGCTCGCGATCGACACCCGCCCTTGGCGCGACGCGGCGCACAACAAGCCGTTTGTGCGCATCAAGAACGTCTCCAAGAAGTTCGGCGACGTGTCGGCGGTCAATGATGTCTCGCTCGACATCTACCGCTCCGAACTCTTCTGCCTCCTGGGCGGATCGGGCTCCGGCAAGTCGACGCTCCTGCGCATGCTCGCCGGGTTCGAGACGCCCTCCTCGGGCACGATCGAGATCGACGGTCAGGACATGACCGAAGTGCCGCCCTACAACCGGCCAGTGAACATGATGTTCCAGTCCTATGCGCTCTTCCCGCATATGACCGTCGAGCAGAACATTGCCTATGGCCTCAAGCGCGACAACCTCCCCAAGCCCGAGATCGAGGCGCGCGTGGCCGAACTGCTGACCCTCGTCAAGCTGCAGGACTACGGCAAGCGCAAGCCGCACCAGCTCTCCGGCGGCCAGCGCCAGCGCGTGGCCCTCGCCCGCGCCCTCGCCAAGCGACCGAAACTGCTGCTGCTCGACGAGCCGCTCGGCGCGCTCGACAAGAAGCTGCGCGAAGAAACCCAGTTTGAACTGGTCAAGATCCAGGAACAGCTCGGTGTGACCTTCGTGGTCGTGACCCATGACCAGGAAGAGGCCATGACCCTGGCCACCCGCATCGGCGTCATGAACCAGGGCGAAATCGTCATGATCGGCGAGCCCACCGACGTCTACGAATATCCGAACTCCCGTTTCGTCGCCAATTTCATCGGCTCGGCCAATATGGTCGAGGGCACGGTCACCGAGGACGAGCCGGACCACGTCCGCATTCGCTCGGCCGAATTGGGCTGCGATATCTATGTCAGCCACGGCGTCGACTGCGCGCCGGACCAGATCCTCTGGTGGGCGATCCGCCCGGAGAAGATGTCGCTCAGCCGCGAAAAGCCCGAAAACCCGCACAATGCCAATGTGACGACCGGCGTCGTCGAGGAAATCGCCTATCTCGGCGATATCTCTGTCTATCAGGTGGCGCTCGAGAGCGGCAAACGCATCCGCGTCAGCCAGACCAACTCGGTCCGCGGCAATCCCGATGCCATCACCTGGGAAGAAACGGTCTATGTTACCTGGGAAGGTAACGCTGGCTCGGTGCTGACGGTATGACCAACACACACGCCCCCACCATCCCGCCACCCCGACGCCTCAAGCCCTGGAACGCGGTCGAGCGCGGCCTGGCCAAGGTCGGCATCACCGGGCGCATGCTGGTGCTCGCCGCGCCGTTCATCTGGCTGCTGGTGTTTTTCCTCATCCCGCTGTTCGTGGTGTTCGGCATTTCGCTCGCCACCAAGCAGTTCGGCCGCCCGCCCTTCTCGCCCCTTCTGAAGACCGACGAAGGCACGGTGCAGCTGACCCTGCACCTCAACAACTACATCCGCCTCTTCACCGACAATCTCTATGTCGCGGCCTATCTCAGCTCGATCCGCATCGCCGCCATCGCGACGGTGATCACCCTGCTTATCGGCTACCCGATGGCCTATTTCATTGCCCGCGCGCCGGGACAATGGCGCAACATCCTGCTGATGCTGGTGATCCTGCCCTTCTTCACCTCGCTGCTGCTGCGCGTATATGCGCTGACCGGCTTCATGCGCGGCAATGGCGTGATCAACCAGTTCCTTGGCCTCTTCGGCATTGAGCCGCTGGTGATGATGCAGACCGACTTCGCCGTCTATGTCGGCCTCGTCTACACGTACCTTCCCTTCATGATCCTGCCGCTCTTCACCACGCTGGTGAAACTCGACGACTCGCTCCTCGAGGCCTCGGCCGATCTCGGCGCGCGCCCGCTGCGCACCTTTCTGTCGATTACCCTGCCGCTGTCCGTGCCCGGCATTGTCGCCGGCTCCATGCTGGTGTTTATCCCGGCAATCGGCGAGTTCGTCATACCTTCGCTGCTCGGCGGCCCTGAAACCCTGATGATCGGGCGCGTGTTGTGGGACGAGTTCTTCACAGCGACCAACTGGCCGCGCGCGGCCGCAGTGGCCTGCGCCATGCTGGTTGTCGTGGTGGTGCCGATCATGCTGTTGCAGCGGTTCCAGAACGCCGTGGTGGAGAAGTAGCATGTTCCGTCGTGGCTGGTTCCTCCCCATCGCTGCCGTCCTCGGCTTCGCCTTCCTCTACGCGCCCATCGTTTCGCTGGTGCTGTTCTCGTTCAACGAAAACCGCCTCGTGACCGTGTGGACCGGCTTCTCGCTCAAATGGTATGGCGAACTGTTCCAGGACGCGCAGATGCTCAACGCCACCTGGCTGAGCCTGCAGATCGCCGCCATCACGGCGACGATCGCCCTTGTGCTGGGCACCCTCGCCGCCGTGGCATTGGTGCGCTTCCGCCGCTTCAAGGGGCGCACGCTGTTCTCCGGCATGGTCTCGGCCCCGCTGGTCATGCCCGATGTCATCACCGGCCTCTCGCTGCTGCTGCTGTTTGTGGCAATGGAGAGCGTACTCGGCTGGCCACAGGGTCGTGGCATGATGACCATCATCATCGCCCACGCGACCTTCTGCACCGCCTATGTCGCCGTCGTGGTGCAGTCGCGCCTCTCCGACTTCGACCGCAGCGTCGAGGAAGCAGCCATGGACTTGGGCGCCTCGCCGGTCCGCACCTTCTTCGACATTACCCTGCCCATCATCGCTCCGGCGCTGGTCTCGGGCTGGCTCCTGGCCTTCACCCTCTCGCTCGATGATCTGGTCATTGCCAGCTTCGTCTCTGGCCCGGGCTCGTCCACCCTGCCCATGCTGATCTTCTCCAAGGTCCGCCTCGGCGTCTCGCCTGACGTCAATGCGCTGGCGACCATCATCATCGGTATTGTCGCCCTCGGCGTTCTCACCGCAACGATCATCCAGCTGCGCGGCAAGCCGAAGAGAGCCCGCAGCTAGCGCTCTTCTTTCGCGCCCGGATCGCACCCGGGCGCGACACCTCTTCTTCCCCTCTTGATCCCCTCCCTCCTCCAAGGAAAACCAGTTGAACCCGCCGCTTTTCCGGCGTGACTGTTTTGTGACTAGACAAGAGAAGTCTTCGGGGCCAGTCTGTTGTCATGTTCAACCAACTAAAAGGAGGTGATCCAGTGTCTTATGAGATTTTGGTGCTCGAAGAAGGTCTGGGATTTAACGTGTTGACTGGGAGTGATCTCGGCTAACACCCACCTCCTGGGCCCTTGAGGCCATAGACTCAGGGAAGGGCTGTCCATTGCGGGCGGCCCTTTTCTGTTCCCCCTTGACGAAAACACTCAAGGCCTTGATACCGCTGGGCAGAATTCATGGGAGCTGCCTGCATGTCGGCCAATTTCGTACTGACCCTGTCCTGCACTGACCGGCCCGGCATCGTCGCGGCCATTACGACGGAATTGGCGGCCTTGAATGCCAATATCGGCGAGTCCAACCAGTTCTGGGACCAGGAAACCGGTCGCTTTTTCATGCGCATCGCCTTCACCGCACCGGACGGCGTCGATCGCGACATCATCGAAAAGGCCCTGAAGTCCCCGATCGCCCGCTTCGACATGCAGACTGCGCTGACCGATCAGAGCCAGCGCAAGCGCATCGTCATCATGGTCTCCAAGTTCGACCACACGCTGCTGCATCTGCTCTACCAGATCCGCGTCGGCTGGCTCGATGCCGACGTCGCGGCTGTCATCTCCAACCATGAAGATGCGCGCAAGGTCGCCGAAGATTCAGGCATTGCCTTCCATCACCTGCCCGTCACCAAGGACACCAAGGCCGAGCAGGAAGCCCGCGTTCTCGAACTGGTCAAGCAGTCCGGCGCCGACCTCGTCGTGCTGGCGCGCTACATGCAGGTGCTCTCGGACAATCTCTCGACCCGCCTCTTCGGCCAGGTCATCAACATCCACCACTCGTTCCTGCCGAGCTTCAAGGGCGCCAAGCCCTATCACCAGGCCCATGAGCGTGGCGTGAAAATCATCGGCGCAACGGCCCACTACGTGACCCCGGACCTTGATGAAGGCCCGATCATCGAGCAGGAAACCGCCCGCGTCACCCATGCCATGAGCCCGGACGACCTCGTCGCCGCCGGCCGCGACATCGAAAGCCGCGTCCTCGCGCGCGCCGTCAAGCTCCACCTCGAGAGCCGCGTCATGCTCAACGGCAAGAAGACCGTCGTCTTCGGGTAAAAGCGCTCGCTCTCTACCAGCGCCGACATTGCCCGGTTCATCCGGGCAATTCACCTTCTGCCGCGCTGTCAGTCGCCCTAGGAAGCGACGTCCAGATCCTCAAGACGCAGCGAGTCGGCAAGGCTCGTCCGGTCCAGAACATCGCGGGTGGCCAGTGTCACCCGCTCGAAGACGTGGCGGATTTCGCACGACGCCTCGTCCTGGCAATCCTCGCATTTGCGATAGGCGATCTTGGAGAGACACGGCAGCGGCGCGATCGGCCCGTCGATCAGGCGCAGCACTTCGCCATACATGATCTCCTCGGGTGCCTTGACCAGCTCATAGCCACCCATGCGGCCCCGCCGGCTCGACACATAGCCCGCCCGCTTGAGCTCCAGCAGGATCTGCTCGAGAAATTTCTTCGGGATGGCCTGGTCCCGCGAAATCTCCCCGATCATCCGGCTTTCCCCCCGCCCGGCACGCGCCAGCGATACCAGAGCCCGGAGCGCATATTTGGCCTTTTGCGAAATCATTGGTCCTCACACGGCCTGACCCAGTTCCCGGTCAGGGCTTGGGTTCAGGCATGACGGGCGGCACTTCCGCCTCACTCTTGGTTTTCTCGTCTTCCGCATTGACCGGGTCCGGCACATTGCCACTATCCGGTTCCTGCAATTCCTCGTCCAGCGGCGCCGGCCCCACCGCTTCCTCCACGACAGCCTCTTCCTCCCCCGGGGGAGGAGCCGTCGGCGCGTCCATGACAACGTCACCGTCCTCAAACCCGGCCTCGGCCTGGTCTGCCATGGTCGTCTCTACCGCTTCGGCCTCGATCTCGGGCGCGTCGACGACAGGCTCTGCGTTTTCAGAACCCGTGGAGCTTTCGTCATCCCTGTGTGGGGACGGAAGAGCCTCCTGAACCGCGTCTGGCTCGACGACAGCAACGAGCTCGTCGATCTCCGCCGGCGCCTCCCCAATGATTTGAGGCGTGATCGCTACAATCTCCGCCTCGGGCAGGACCTCGGGAACGGACGGCAGCACAGGCACGGGCGTCTCGTCTTCGACCGGTGCCTCGATGACCTCCAGCAGCCCCGGCTCTTCCAGTGCCGGCGTCGTTTCGATCTCGGCCGGTGGGGCAACGACCTCGACACTGTCAACCGGCGAAAGGATAGCGTCAGTGCTCTCACGCACGGCAACCGGCGCGACAACGGCCGCAGCCGCCTGCGCAACGAGGTTTTCCGTAACGGGCAGCTTGATCTCCGGCTCGGAAACGAGGGGCTCCTTTACGGCCGCTCCATCATTAAGACGGGTGAGAATGCCCCTGCCGATTTCCTGCTCGCCGCGGATCACATTGGTGGCGCCGAGATCGCGCAGAAATGCCTCTTCCTCGGCCGAATAGGCCCGCACCACGATCGAGATCGATGGGTTGAGCTTGCGGCCGCTTGCGCAAACCGACCCGGCTTCGAAAGCATTGGAGATGGCGATGATAAGATTATGCGCGGCGCCCAGATTGGCGAGCTTTAGCACATCGGCGCTGGCAGCGTTGCCGTAGACCACCTCAAAACCCTCGGCGCGGGCGGCGGCCACGTCATGGTCACTGTCCTCGATAACAACCACGCCAGCGCCTTCACCCTTGAGCCCAGCAGCGACGATGCGCCCAACCTGACCATAGCCGACAAGCACTGTGTGGCCGGTCTGCGCTGACGGCTCGCCGGTATCGTCATCAGCGCCCAAGGCACCGCGATCTACCCCGGCAGTCGTCGGAATATCGGTGGTGGCGGGCCCCTCGGCAGCGCGGGAAAGCTCGCCCGGCTCGATCCGGCCTTCCGGCTCGACGCTCCGCTTCTGGCCGAAGCGCGCTTCCAGCCGGGGCCGTATGGCCTCGACGCCCCAGAAGGCCAGCGGATTGAGAACGATGGAGATCAGCGCGCCGACGAGAATAAGATCCTGGCCCTCCTGCGGCAGGATGGCGAGTGCCACACCCATGCTGGCCAGGATGAAGGAAAATTCGCCGATCTGCGCAAGGCTCGCCGAAATGGTAAGGGCGGTCGACACCGGCCGACCGAACAGCAGCACGATGGCAAAGGCCGCCAGCGACTTGCCGATGACGATGATGAACACGGTCGCCAGCACCAGAAGCGGCTGATTGACCACGATCATCGGGTCGAACAGCATGCCCACGGACACAAAGAACAGCACGGCAAAGGCGTCACGCAGCGGCAGGGTTTCGTTGGCGGCACGATGGCTGAGTTCGCTTTCCGAGAGGATCATGCCGGCAAAGAACGCACCCAGGGCCAGCGAAACCCCGAAGAGCACGGACGACCCCAGCGCCACACCGAGCGCAATGGCGAGCACGGCCAGTCGGAACAGCTCGCGGCTGCCGGTGTGTGCAGTCGCGTGCAGCGCCCAGGGAATGAGCCGACGACCGACGATCAGCATGAAGCCCACGAAAGCCGCCACTTTGACGAGGGTTAGCGTGAGCACGCCCCAGATGCCGACCTCAACGCCGATCAGCCGCTCGACGAAGGAAACAAAGGGGTCATGGATGCCGGTGTCGGTGCCGTAGAGGCTGGCAATGGCGGGCACCAGAACGAGAGCGAGGACCATGGCAAGGTCCTCGACAATCAGCCAGCCCACGGCGATGCGTCCGCGCTCGCTTTCGATCAGGCGCCTGTCCTGCAGCGCCTTGAGCAGCACCACTGTGGAGGCCACTGACAGCGCCAGACCGAACAGCAGCGCCGCGCCGATCGACCAGCCGAGGAGCAGCCCGAGACCTGCGCCGAGCAGGGTCGCCAACCCGATCTGGGCGACGGCGCCTGGAATGGCCAGCGCGCGCACGCTCATCAAGTCCTTGAGCGAGAAGTGCAATCCGACGCCGAACATAAGCAGGATCACCCCCAGCTCGGCCAGCTGCGCGCCCAATTCCTGATCCGCCACGAAGCCCGGCGTATGCGGACCCACCAGAATACCGGCGAACAGATAGCCCACTAGCGGCGGCAGGCGCAGCCGGTTGGCGATCATGCCGAAAATATAGGCCAGCACCAGACCTGCGACGATTGTCGTGATCAGGGAGGTGTCGTGGTGCATGGTGGGGCTCCTGCCCGGCCGGGCAATGTCGATCATGATGATGTGGTATCACCGCGCCCTGCGCAAGCGCTTCAAGCGCTTGAGAGATCAGTCATTTGCAGGGCGGCCGTGATCCATCTCTACAGAGCCGGTCAAGTTTGGCGCAATCGTGGCGTCAGCGGACGATGGTGATCTTCTCCGCAGCCCGGGTAATGCCGGTGTAGAGCCAGCGCGCCCGCTCCTCGCGGAACACGAAGCTCTCGTCAAAAAGATAGACATTGTCCCACTGGCTGCCCTGCGCCTTGTGCACGGTAAGGCAGTAGCCGAAGGTAAACTCGTCAAACTGCCGCCGCTCCGGCCAGCTCATGGCATCCTCCTCGCCGGAGAAAAACGCCTTGTGAGTCATGACCTTGGCCTCGCCCTTGCCTTCGTCGTCGGCGAGCATGAGCGACCATTTGCCATTATTGCGCTTGAGCGCCTCGGTGACGATCCAGATCTGCCCGTTAAGCAGGCGCTTCCGCGGGTTGTTCCTGAGGCACACCATGCGGTCGCCGACCACTGGTTCGTGGAAGGGCAGGCCCTTCAATTCCCGCAGGCGATCATTATAGGTGAGGCGCGTTTTGTTCCGTCCGACAAGGACTTGGTCCGCTTCGAGCACAGCCTCGCGGTCCACCTTGTCGCGGCCGACGACGAGGGACTCGCCATATTGCCCATGCTCGATCGTACCGCCTTCGCGGACCTGCATGGACAGCTGGATGATCGGGTTGTCTGCCGCCTGCCGATGGATCTCGGTCAGCATGATATCCGGCTCTTCGGTGGTGAAGAAGCCGGCGCCCTGGACCGGAGGCAGCTGGAACGGGTCGCCGAGCACCAACACCTTGGTTCCAAAGGACAAAAGATCAGCGCCCAATTGCTCGTCGACCATCGAGACCTCGTCGATGACGATGAGGTCCGCGTCGGCAGCCGGGCTCTCCGGATCAAGGACGAAGCGCGGCTCACCCTCTTTTTCAGAGACCAGCGTATAGATCAGCGAGTGGATGGTCTGGGCGCCCTTGCAGCCGCGTTTGCGCATCACGAGGGCTGCCTTGCCGGTGAAGGCGGCGTATTTGACCGAGCGGATATCCTGCGCCAGATGCACGGCGAGCGTCGATTTTCCTGTGCCCGCCCAACCAAATAGCCGGAACACCTGCGGGCCATTGCGGTCCTTGAGCCAATTGGACACGGCGATAAGCGCCGCATCCTGCTGGGACGACCAGACCGGCATCAGACGATCCTCGCCGTGACCGTGCCGACGCCTTCAACCTTGCCCTCGAGCAGGTCCCCACGCACCACTGCAGCCACCCCGGCGGGGGTGCCGGTCATGATGATATCGCCCGGCGCAAGTGTCACGTAACGCGACAGATCGGCTACCACACTGTTAACATCCCAGGTCATTTCCGACAGCATTCCGCGCTGTCGGTTAACACCATTGACCTCGAGCGTAATGGCCCCGTCGGCCGGATGGCCACTGGCGGAAACCGGGGCGATGTCCCCGATAGGTGCGGAAAAATCAAAACCCTTGGCCATGTCCCACGGCCGACCGGTTTTCTTGGCGAGCGCCTGGAGGTCACGCCGCGTCAGGTCGATCCCGACGGCATAGCCGAAAATATGGCTCGCCGCGTCTGCAGCGGCGATATCGGCGCCACCCTTGCCGATGGCGACGACCAGCTCGATCTCGTGATGAAGATCACTCGTCTGCGGGGGATAGGGGATATCTCTCCCCCCCGACACGACAGCATCGGCCGGCTTGGTGAAGAAAAACGGCGGCTCGCGCGTATCCCCGCCCATCTCGAGGGCGTGCTCGGCATAATTGCGCCCAACGCAGAACACCCTTCGGACGGGAAACATCCCGCCGCCCGCAACGGGAATGGTGACCGGTGCGGGAGGGGCGAAAACGAAATCAGCCACGCGAGAATTCCTTTGCGTAAGGAGCGATGAGATCGCGATCCGCCGGACCAAGACGGTCCTGCGCGGAGAACGATTGGTGCCAATAGGGATAGAGCAGCGGCGGGCGGCTCACCTGATCCAGCCTTTCCCGCTCTTCGGCGCTGAGCACAAGGCTTGCCGCCGCGATATTGTCACGGAACTGCTCTTCACTGCGTCCGCCGATGATGGTCGAGGTGACGCCCGGCCGTCCGAGGAGCCAGCTCAGCGCCACCTGCGCGCCGGAGACACCGCGCTCTTCGGCGATGGCAACAATGGTGTCGATGACGTCGTAGAGCTTGTCCCAGTCATAGACCGGCGGCTCGCGGAACCCGCCGACATGCCGGCCGCTCTCGGGACCACCTTCGCGACGGTATTTTCCGGAGAGCAGACCGCCCGCCAGCGGCGACCAGACGAAGATGCCAAGCCCCTGATCCTGCGAAATGGGCACGAGTTCATATTCGGCGTCGCGGCTATGGAGCGAATAATGGATTTGCTGGGAGACGAACCGTTCGCCGGCCCGTTTGTCGGCGGCCATCAGCGCCTTCATGATGTGCCAGCCCGAGTAGTTCGAGCAGCCGATATAGCGGACATGGCCGTGGCGCACGAGCGTATCGAGCGCTTCCATAGTCTCCTCGATGGGGGTCATCCCATCCCATTCATGCACCTGATAGAGATCGATGACATCGGTCTGGAGGCGCTTGAGGCTGGCCTTGCACTGCTCGATGATGTGGTGGCGCGAGAGCCCGATCTGATTGGGCCCCTCACCCATCTTGAAGCGGACCTTTGTGGCCACCAGCGCCTTTTGTCGCCGCCCATTCTCCTTGAGCACCGCCCCAAGAATTTCCTCGGACACCCCGGCATTATAGACATTGGCCGTGTCATAGAGATTGATGCCGGCATCGAGGCAGAGGTCGACCTGACGCGCCGCACCCGCAAGATCGGTGTGGCCGATCCGCTCATTGCCCCCAAAAGTCATCGTCCCCATGGTGAGAACCGAGACTTTCAGACCTGAGCGGCCGAGATAGCGATACTCCATCGGGCATTCCTCCTTTGTTCTATTCTACAGGGCTAAAGAATTGCCCCTTTCGGGTCAATCTGGCTTTATGCGCTGAGGAGATTTGGGAGGGGTTTCATGTCTGATCCGGAACCGGACCACAGCGTCCTCTGCAGCTGTCATTGTGGCGCGGTGACCCTGCGTCTCGCCCATGCGCCGCTCGAGGTCACGCACTGCAACTGCAGCCTCTGCCGCCGCTATGGCGTGCTCTGGGCCTATTATTCCAAGGCGGAGGTGACCATCACCGCCGAGCCCACCAATGCCTATGCGTGGAACGGGCAGCACATTGACTTTCACCGCTGCAGCACCTGCGGCTGCGTCACCCACTGGTACCCCCGCGCCGCAAGCCGGGACCGGCTGGGGATCAATGCGCGGCTTCTCGATCCGGCAGTGCTGGAGGGCGCTCGGGTAAAACAGGTCGACGGCGGCGGGACGGGGATTTTTTATTAGCGCGAGGAACAACGGCTCCTGCGCTCCCTCCCCCTTGTGGGGAGGGTAGCAAAGCTCGGCCGAAAGGCCGTAGCGGCGCTGGGGTGGGGGCTATTAAATTGCGGGACACCCGACCCCCACCCTCATTCCGTCCCCACAAGGGGGAGGGAGGCCCCATTCGCGCTCGGGGCACGATCTCACGACAAACGTCGTCCCCGACCGGCCCCCCCTATTCATCCCCCATCGTCATTGCCCGGCCCGTCCGGGCAATCCATCGTGCCACAAAACTGGATCATCCACGCAAGCCGGGTGATGGGTACGCGCGGATGAAGATCCCACCCATCTTCGATGCCATGTGCATTCCCCCAAAAGCCTGATAGAGGCTCGAGGACCTCTTCTTCCGAGCGCTTGCCGTGCGGCCCAACACTCTTCTTGTTCCTGTTCTCCTCGTCACGCTCGGCATGGTGTTCACCGCGACCGGGTCGAGCTTTGCCAAGATGCTGTTTCCACTGGTGGGCGCAGCCGGGGCGACGGCGCTGCGCCTGACGCTGGCGGCGCTGGTGCTGATCATTGTTTTTCGGCCATGGCGCCATGCTCTCGACGGCAAGCAGAAGCGTGCGGTGCTGCTCTATGGGGTGGCGATGGGCTCGATGAACCTCTTCTTTTATGCCGCCATCTCCCTTATTCCGCTCGGCCTCGCCGTGGCGCTGGAGTTTACCGGCCCGCTGGCGGTAGCGCTGTTCGGGGCCCGGCGTCCGCTCGACTTCTTCTGGATCATTCTTGCGGTCGCTGGATTTGCCCTGTTGCTGCCCTGGGCCGGGATCGAGGGCGACGTCTCGCTGATCGGCATTGTGCTGGCGCTCTGCGCCGGAGCCTGCTGGGCCGGCTATATCGTCTTCGGCCAGCGCGCCGGGACCGGTGGCGGGCCGCATACTGCAGCGCTCGGTGTCGGTACGGCGGCGGTCATCGCCCTGCCCTTTGGCATAGCCGAGGCCGGCACGGCCCTGCTCGACGTGTCCATCTGGCCCCTCGCCCTCGCCGTGGCCCTGCTCTCGAGCGCCATTCCCTATGCGCTCGACATGGTGGCGCTGCCCAAAATCCCCTCGCGCCTCTTTGGCATATTGATGAGCGGCCAGCCCGCTCTCGCCGCGCTGTCGGGCCTTGTCATCCTCGGCGAGCGGCTCTCGCCCCTGCAACTGGCCGGCATGGCGGCGATCATCTTCGCCTCGATCGGCGCCACCGCCACCATCGCGCGCCCCCGCGCCGAAACAGAGCCGGGAACGTGACTGGATTTTTGGGTGCTATGGCGCAATAGTTCGCGCCAAACCGGAGGAGGGGTGCCCCGATGCTCTACGCTGTTCTCTGCTACAATGACGAAAAAGCGGTGTCCGAATGGACGCCGGAAGAAGACGCTGCCTGCATGGAGCGCCTTGGCGCCGTCCAGGCGCAGATGAGTGATAAGGGCAAGCTCGGCCCGGTGGTGCGCCTGTGGAACACCGACGAGGCAAAAACCCTGCGCAAGAGTTCCGGCGAGCCTGTTGTCTTCGACGGCCCCTTTGCCGAAACCAAGGAGCAGTTCCTCGGGTTTTACGTCGCCGATTGCCAGAATATGGACGAGGCGCTGGATTTCGCGCGGGATCTCGCCAAGGCAAATCCAGATGGCGGCTCCTATGAAATCCGCCCGCTGCGCCTCTATAATCCGAGCGCGTTGGCGGAGTAGGCGCAAGGGCATGAGGGCGGCGGCTCCGCCCCGCTCTTTCTGCTCCCGGCTTGATCCTTGTCAAAAGCGGTGCCCTGACGGCGTGTTAGCACAGCTCCAGAAATAGTTCTGGTGCGGAGCACAAGCATGGCCAAGCCGTCGCCCCCGATGGGCGCGCTGCATGCAGCCTATCAAGAGATGTTGGCCATCTGCGATGGTCTCGAGGCGCTGGCCGACGCCCTGCCCGGGCGCGTCGACGCCGCGCTTTGCCACCGGCTGATCGAGGGGCTGGAGCCCAGCCTCAAGACGCTGCAGACGGCCGAAGCGGCCCGACTGTTCCCGCTCCTGCTCATCAGCGACCCCGACGCGGTCGAACGCCGCCAGAAGGCGCAGCGCGCTGACACGGCCGCCGCCGCGGAGGTGAGCGATGCGCTGCGCGCCCTGATGCGTGGCGAACCCCGGCCCTCCGCCGATGCGCTCGGCTATTTGCTGCGCGCTTTTTTCGACAGCATGCGGCGCCATGTGGCGACCGAAAGTGAATGGCTGCGCCTTCTGGCGCTGGACCCTGAAAGGATCGCCAATTGACCCCGACGGCAGACCTTGTCGAACGCTATTCGACGCCCGTACCGCGCTACACCAGCTATCCCACCGCGCCCCATTTCCACGCCGGGGTGACCAACAGAACCTATGCCTCCTGGCTGCAGGGCCTGCCGGCCGACGCCACGATTTCGCTTTATCTCCACATCCCCTATTGCGACCGGCTGTGCTGGTTCTGCGGCTGCCAAACCAAGCACACGCTGCGCTACGAGCCGATCGCCGACTATCTGCGCGCCCTTTATGCCGAGATCGACTGGGTATCGGCCCAGCTGGACGGCCGCGGACTGGTGGCGGCCATCCATCTCGGCGGCGGTTCGCCGACAATGCTGAAGCCGGCCGACCTGCTCGCCCTGCGGGCGCGGCTCGCCGAGCGCTTCACCATCGCCCCGAAAGCAGAAATCAGCATCGAGATCGACCCCAACGACATCGACGACGGCCGCTATGACGCCATGGCGCAGTTCGGGCTGACCCGGGCCAGCATCGGCGTGCAGGATTTTGATCCCAAAGTGCAAAAGGCGATCAACCGGCTGCAGAGTTTTGAGGATACGCGCGACGTGGTCGCGGCGATGCGCCAGCGCGGCGTGCGCTCGGTCAATCTCGATCTCCTCTATGGCCTGCCGTTTCAGACCCAGGAGGGGCTGGCGCAAACCATCAGGGCGGCGCTGTCGCTCAATCCGGATCGGGCGGCGCTCTTTGGTTATGCGCATGTGCCGTGGATGAAGACGCATCAGAAGATGCTCCCGGAGGATGCACTGCCGGGCAAGCACGATCGGTTCGCCCAGGCGCAACTGGCTGCGGATTTGCTGGTCGCGGGCGGCATGGAGCCCATCGGTTTTGATCATTTCGCAGTGCCGACCGATAGCCTCGCCATAGCGGCGCGGACCGGCACGCTGAAGCGCAATTTCCAGGGCTATACCGATGATGCCGCCGATGCGCTGATCGGGCTCGGGGCCTCGGCCATCGGGCAGATGCCGCAGGGCTATGTGCAGAATATCACCGCCACCGGCGATTATTCCCGCGCTGTGCTGGAAGGCGGCGTTGCCGTGGCGCGGGGCTTTGCCCTGACCCCGATCGATCGGCTGCGGGCAGAGGCGATTTCAGCTCTGCTCTGCCGCTATGCCCTCGACCCGAGGGACCTTGAGGGTTTCTGGGGCGGCGGCAAGGCACTGATGGAGGAAGCGCGACAGATCGCCCTGACCGATGTGGACGGGATGACCGCCATGGACGGCGAGTGCTTCGTCGTGACGGAAAAAGGAAAACCCTTCGTGCGCACCATCGCGGCCCAGTTCGACACCTATCTCGCCGCCGGAATGGGCCGGCACTCGCTGGCGGTGTGATGCTTATTCCACCAGCAGTGGCGGCAGGCTGAGGTAGCGTGTCGCCACACGCTTGCGTGCGATGTCGGCCCAGACGGCATCGACCTGCTCCGGCGTCAGGCCAGCGGCCTCCGCCACCTCTTCGCGCGGAAGACTATTGTTGAGGCCGTAGAGGCAAAGATCCATCCGGTCATAGGGGAGCGCGAAGTAAAACTCTTCCTGGCTCTGCGCCATCGACCAGGTGTCGGTGGTCGGCGGCCGTCGGCAGATGGCTTCGGGCACGCCCATATGGGCGGCCAGCTGATAGACCTGAGACTTATAGAGATGGGCGATGGGTTTGAGATCCGCCGCGCCGTCGCCGTTCTTGACGAAGAAGCCCTGGTCGTATTCGAGCCGGTTCGGGGTTCCTATGACGGCATAATTGAGCCGGTCGGCGTGATAATATTCCATCTGCTTGCGGGTGCGCTGCTTCATATTGGTGGCAGCGATGATGCCCTGATAGGCCTCGGCGGTGAGCCGGATTTTTTGCGTCTCGCCAGTGGGCGATTGCACCACCAGCGAGGAAATGGCGATGCCACCGCCCGAGAGCGGATCGGCAATGACGACCTTGCAGCCCCAACCCTCGCCAAACTCGGGCACCAACGTGCGGATGAAAGTGTCGCGGCGCGAATAGCACCCCATGGCCGCCAGCGCTGGGCCGATGTCTTCCACTTCGGCGGTAAAGCCGAAGGTGCTGGCTATCTGCCGTCCGAGCTCGAGGCTCTCGGGATCGGAGTCATTCTCCGGCATGAAAATCCCAAAGACCCGCTCAGTCCCCACCGCCTTCACAGCCAGCGCGGCGCAGAGGCTGGAGTCGATGCCACCCGAAAGACCGAGCACGAGGCCGCGCCGCTTGAGGTCGGTGCGCAATTGATTGCGCATGGCGCTGGTGATGCGCGCAATTTCGGCCTCGGCGTCGATGACCAGAGTTTGGGGCGACAATCGGCTCATCTCAGGAACTCTCCAGGCTTTCGGCGGCAAGACGGCGGCTAACCTTGCCCGTATCGGTCTTGGGCAGGCTGTCGCGGAACTCAACGGATTTGGGCACCATGAAATCCTCAAGATTTCGGGCGCAGTGACGGATGACATCGCGCTCGCCGAGCTCGGGATCGGATTTCACCACGATGGCATGGATGGCATGGCCCAGCACGGGATCGGCCTTGCCGACCACCACGGCTTCAACGACGCCCGGGCAGGAGACGAGCACCGCCTCGACCTCCTTGGGCGCAACCTTCTCGCCGCGGGTCTTGATGATGTCGTCGGTGCGCCCGACGAAATACAAAAAGCCCTCGTCATCGGCGTAGAAGAGATCGCCGGTGTAGAGCACTTTTTCCCAGGGGTTCGGGCCCGGGCGGAGGGCCTTTTCGGTGGCCTCAGAATTCTGCCAATAGCCCTGCATGACATGGGGCCCGCGGATGACCAGCTGGCCGACCTCTCCCGGCGCGACACGCTTGCCATCATCGTCGACGACAAAGGCTTCGGTATTGGGAATGGCGATGCCCACCGAGCCCGGCTTGTCGTCCAGCCGCGACGGCGGCAGATAGGTGCAGCGCTTGCACTCGGTCAGGCCATACATGGAGAAAATGGTCGTGCCGGGCAGCAGCACCCGCAGCCGCTCGATATGGGCGGGCGGCAGCGCGGCGGCGGTATTGGAAATATAGCGCAAATCGGGGAACGAGCCGGGCTCCAGATCCTTCATATTGAGGATCATCGCCGCCATGGTCGGCACCAGCGGCAGGCCGCTCACCTTCTCGCGCCGCATGATCTCGAAGATCGCCGCCGGAAAGGCGAAGGACTTTTCGATGACCAGCGTGGCGCCGAGCTTGACCGCCATCAAGAGCTGATAGAGCCCATAGTCGAAGGCCAGCGGCAGCACGTTGAGGATGATGTCATCCTCGGTGTTTTCGAGATAGGTGGTTATCGAAGTCGCCGCCGCCTCGATATTGCGGTGGTTCATCATCACGCCCTTGGGCCGGCCGGTGGAGCCGGAGGTGTAGATGAGCATGGCCAGATCGCTGTCGATGCCGCCATGATCCCGCCGGACCGCCGGCGCCGCCAGAAGCGTTTCGAGCTGCACCGCATGGGGCAGCGCGGCGCTTTCACCGGCTGAGATGATCACCGAAAAGTCGGCCCCTTCCCCAATCGCCTCAGCCACCGCCCCGGCAAGCCGGGCCTGGGTGATGATGGCCTGCGCCTGGCAATTGCCGGCGATGAAGGCCAGCTTGTCCGGCTTGGTCGAGGGATTGATCGGGCTGAAAGTCGCGCCGGCCTTGAGCACGGCAAAGATCGCCACGGCCGCTTCCCAGCCATTATCGAGATAAATCAGCACCCGATCATCGCGACGCACGCCATAGGCGACGAGCCCCGCGGCCAGACGGTCGCTGAGATCATCAAGTTCGGCATAGCTCAGCCGCCGCTCGCCCACGACAAGCGCGGTCTTGTCCGGCAGCCGGGCGGCGCTATGGCGCAGGAAGTCCTCGACGCGCATGGTCGGTCCCCGCCTCAGGCGGCAGCGCTCTGCTGCTTTTTCTCGATATAGGCGGCGATGGCGCCGACGCTGTCGAGATTGGCCGGGATGATCTCGCTGTCGGCGACCTTGATCCCAAAACTCTGCTCGATGTGGAACACCAGCTCGAGCACGCCAGTGGAATCCACATAACCATTGTCGATCAGCGAGGTGGTGTCCTCGATCGGCTGGCTGGTATCGCCGAAGAGGAAGTTCTCGACGATGAAGTCACGGATATTGGCCTTGATATCAGTCATTGTTGTCCCGTTTTGCCGCTGGTTCGTCACTCTGCTGCCTGGGTGGCAGCATTCGGCCACCGGGTGAATTCCCGGTGCCAGATCTGGGTAGAAAGAATACCGACATAGGCGGTGTTGTCCCGAAAGCCCTCGACCCCACTGGTGCCGGCCTTGGCGACGAGCTTGGCCACGGCCTTGGGGTTGAAGAGCCCGGTGTCCTCTATGGCTTGAGGCGAGAGAAGCTCGCGCACATAGTCCGGCGCATCGGCCGTCGCAAAGGCCTGGCTGTCAGGCGCGCGATAGGGTTGCTTGGTGCGATTGTTGATCGCCTCGGGCAACAGGTGCCGCGTTGCCCGCCGCAGGATGTGCTTTTCGACCAGCCCCTTGAGCGTCAGTTTTGGCGGCAGTTTTGCCGCCAGCGCCATCACCCGGTGGTCAAGGAAGGGAAAGCGCCCCTCGATGCCGTGGGCCATGGCCATCCGGTCGCCCTGCGAGGAGAGAATATAGCCTGCAAGCAGGAACCGGCTTTCAAGATATTGCGCCTGATGCTGGGGATGCCAGTGGGCGAAGCGGCTGGGAAGAGTTTCCGCCAGCGCGGCCGCCGCATCGTAATCGCCCAGGGATTGGCGCAGATCCGCCGAGAAGAAAATCTTTGCCGCCGCCGTCGAACGATAGCGCGGACGATGGGAGGCAAGAGGATCGGTGAGGAGATCCGGCGTCACCCCGAAAAAGGCTGTCAGATAATCAGCCGACTGGTTCTGGAGCCCCGGAAGATAGGGATAGAGCCGCTTGAACAGCAGCGGTCGGCGCGCCGAACCGGGCTGCCCCGCCGCAAAGCGACGGACCTTGTCTTCCTTGAAAATGTCGTAGCCGGCAAAAACCTCGTCGGCGCCCTCCCCGGTCAGCACCACCTTGATGCCATTGTCCCGCACAAGGCTTGAAAGGCGATAGAGCGGCGCGGGCGCGGTGCGCACGATGGGTCGCTCGGTATGGGCGATGACGGCAGGAAAGGCCGCCGCAATATCCCCATTGCTGCAGGAAATGGCGCGGTGGTCCGTGCCCAGAGCCGCAGCCATGATCGCCTGGAATTGGGTCTCGTCATGCTCGGCGCTCTCAAAGCCCACCGAAAAGGTGGAGAGCTTCTGCTCCGTGTGCCGCAAAGCCAGAGCGGCAGTGATGGCAGAGTCGAGGCCGCCGGAGAGATAGGCCCCCACCGGCACGTCGGCCCGCATGCGAATACGGGTAGCGTCATCGAGCAGCGCCAGGACCTCATCGGCCAGCGCGTCCTCGGAACGTGTGTCATACCCATCCGCGCGATCGGGGAAGTCGAAATCCCAATAGCGCTGGATACGGGTCTGCCCGTCTTCGATCACCATGAAATGGCCGGGCGGCAGTTCCAGAATGCCCTGAAAGCCGGTGAGCGGCGCCAAAGGCGCCCAGAGCGTAAAGATCTCGTCGAGCGCCACCGGGTCGATCTCGGCCTCGATGCCGGGAACCGCCAGCAACGCCTTGATCTCGGACGCAAAATAGATGCCCTCGCGCCGCCGCGCATAAAACAGCGGCCGCACGCCGACACGGTCGCGGGCGAGGAACAGGCGGCGGCGCTTGCCGTCCCACAGCGCAAAAGCGAAGTCGCCATTGAGCTTTGCAAGACACTCCACGCCATGCTCGGCGTAAAGGTGCAACAGAACTTCGGTGTCGCTGCCGGTGCGGAACACATGGCCATTGGCCTCGAGCTCCTGGCGCAGTTCGACGAAATTGAAAATCTCGCCATTATAGGCGAGCATCAGCTCCGGACCTTCGAGCGCCATGGGTTGCTGTCCGTAGGCAATGCCGACGATCGACAGGCGCCGATGCCCCAGGCCAATGCCCGGCGCCGCCCAGACACCACTGGCGTCCGGCCCGCGATGGGCAATGGTATCGGTCATGGCGCGCAAAAGCGCTTGCCCCTGCTCAGGGGCAAGTTCAGTGCCGCAATATCCAGCAACCCCACACATAGGAGTTCTGCCTCTCCGTTCCACTTCGGAATATTACAGGACGCGAGCCCTGATTAGGATGCTTCCAACTGTTCTACTCTCTTTGCATTTTGCAAAGGAGATTAAGATTCACAGTTAAGAAAACTCGTGACCGACCAGTCTCGACCATCTTTCGCCCACCACTCCATTGAAGTGCGCATCGCCGTTCTGAAAGCGCGCCACCAAGCCCTTGTCAGCGCTGGAAACAACGCTCGCCCCATGACGGAACATCAAACAGCGACGTTCGAGAAGAGCATCAAAGAGGGCTGGGCTGGTGCGGCCGCGCACGGCCACGGCACCACGCGCGGCCGCATCCTTGAGAAGGCAGTCGATGACAAGACCGGCATGGCTGGGCGCCGCTAGAATATCGAGGACCCGCGCCGTGGCGCCTTCTCGCTCATAATAGGCAAAGGCCCCGAGGCGCTTGCCGCCGCGGGCAACAACCGCGCCGAGGCGCAGCTGTCCCTGGCCGGACTTATGATGCAGGTCGTCGCCGAGCTGCTCGAGCGCAGCATCGGTCCACGCCCGGCGGATGGCAAAGCTGTCGGTAAAATCCACGACCGCAGACAAAAAGCCCTCGGTCGACAGGTCGTCGACGCCGACATTGCCGGGCAGCTTGAAATCCTCGGGAAAACTCGCCCAGCGCAACTCTGCCTTTTCGGCGCGCGCTCGTCGCACCCGACCGTCGGCGAGGCGAGCCAAGCCCGCCATGAGACCGAAAGCGGGCACCCGTCGCTGCGCCGTTTCGAGCGCAAAACCGCCCGGCCGGATGACGCGCACCCAATCGAGGCTATGGCGGGAGAGAACGTCCCCGCGCAACTGCCGCCACATCGACAGGGTGGCGTCGCCTGCCGTCTCACTGAGCGACACGTCCTGGGCACCAGCCAGGAAGGATTTGAGAAGGCGCGCTCCCGCGAGCGGGTCGGCGTCATGCCCGTCGACCATCAGTGCGCCGCAGACCGCCGCCTTGAGCGAGCGCCCCTCGAAAGTCATGGGCTGGGCGGTGACGCCGATGAACCCGGCAATGTCGCCCCCATCACGCTCGTAGACGAGGGAGGGCATGGCCGGATCGGCATAGGGGCCGGAGACAAACAACAGGTCGAGATAATCGCGCAGCTGCGCGCTGGGCGCCGCTGAAGAATGGCGCAACTGCCGCTGGAACAGATGCGCGACGGCGCCGACGTCGGCGGCAGCCAATGGTCGGATCTGGGCAGTCATGGTCAGAAAAAGTCCGTCATCAACCGGCTCCAGCCTTCTCCGGCCAGGCCACCCATGTAGATCTCGTTGCGCTCGATGGCCGTCTTGACGCTATCGAACCGGGTGGCGACGCAGGAAAAGCTGCGGTGACGGAAGCTTACACCCCGATGGGGCGACAGGGCGCCGACCATATGCGGCTGGGCGCCACCGCTCGCCTCGACCGCTCCCCATGCACCGAGCTCGGCGAGCATGGTGGCCGCAACCGCCGCTTCCTTGCCGCCGAAAGCCAGAAGGTCGAGCACGCGCACGGATTTGCGCGGACCGAAATAGGCGGCAAGGCATCCGACATAATCGCCCGTTCGGTCGATGAAGCCGAAATAGCGCAGCGTCCCCAGACGGGTGTTTTCTTCGGCAAGACCAAGCAGATGCAAAAGCTCATCCTGCGTCCAGTCCGGGCGCACCGGGAACCGCGCGATCATCCCGGGGACGAGCGCTGCGAATTCTTCCCGGCCGATTTCCGTCATCTCGAGCCGCTTCTGCGGCGCCGGCCGCGGGCGCAGCGCCTCAATGCTTCGATCGGCCAGGTCGGTCAGGCCATCGACCACCGCAGGCAGTCTCACCTTTCGGGCGATGGCACTGACCGGCTTGAAACGGCAGCGCCAGTCGAGCGCCTGCACGGGCAGGCTCGCCCCGCCACCGGCCAGCCAATGGCCAACGCCTTCATGCGAGCCGCTGTCGGTGAACAGGAGGTCCTGATGGCGCGCTCGCAGCGACATCACAACCCGGGCAGCCGCCTTGGGATAACGCTTGTCGGCCATGAAGGCGCAGGTCAGCTTTGCGGTCACGACCTCGTCGTAAATGCGGTAGCGCATCGGCACGAAGGCGATGGCGGCGCCGATCTGGCCGGGCGCAATATCGCTGACCAAGCCACCACCCGCGTGGCGCCCTTCCAGAAATAACGCGCTGAAATATTGGGAGAATCCCGCCCTGTTTCCTTTACCGCCACGAAAGACGTCGAAGAACAACGTCTCGATCTGTGGCAAGTCATCACGGGTAATGGGGCGCAAATGCCGCGATTGTGACATTGCGGGCTCGTTGGGAGTGCTTACAGTTCGAATTTCGTCGGACAGCATGTCGCACCAGATCTCATCTCGGTACGCTTCCAATATCATGATCGCAGGACAGCAGATTTTTCTTTGCTGAAGGCAGTTAACAAAGATCGTCTTAACTACCTTGCGGAAAAGGCGCTGAGTTTGGCACCGACGTGATTTATAAGCGGACCGGCATTCAATGACGGGCAAAACTGCATGTATCAGCCTCTCCAGTCGGATATGCGCACGCCCCCCGGGAGTGGCAGCACTGTCCACACGCTCGATGCCGGCCGCGCCTATGAGGGGCAGGACCGTCGCCGGGAACAGGCTGCCCCCGTGAACGTCCTCGATACCATCACCCCTATGCTCGTCATCGAGTGGCTGCGCCGCTTCTGGCTCGCCATCCTGGCGCTCGCCGTGCTTGGCGCCATCGTCGGTTTCGGCGCGGGCACCTTGGTCAAGCCGCGCTTCACCAGCTATTCCGATATCCTGCTCGACCCCACGAGCCTCCAGATCGTTGCCGACGACCTCTACACAAGCAATATCCAGGGCGAGGCCCAGTTGCTTGAGGTCGAGAGCAAGATGCGCGTGCTGGGCTCGACAAACGTGCTGGCGCGCACCGTGCGTGACCTTGGCCTCGATAATGACCCCGACCTGATGGAGCCGGAATTCGCCCTCTTTGGCGCGGCCAGTGCCGGGGAAGACAATTTTACCGCCGCCGTGCGCGCGCTCTCCGAGCGTGTCCGCATTCGCCGCGAGGAACGCTCCTATATCGTCACCGCCTCGGTCTGGGCCCGCACGCCGGAACAGTCGGCCGTGCTGACCAATGGGCTCATCACCGCCTTTCTGGCCGAGATGGCCGAAGCCGAGGCCGATGGCGCCCGCAATGCGTCCGCCGCCCTCACCCAGCGGCTGGACGAATTGCGCACCGATGCCGAGAGCGCCGAAGCGGCCGTCGCCGCCTATCGGCGTGAAAACGGCTTGCAGATGACCGGCGCCGACCAGCTCAGCACGCAGTCTGCCGTGCAGCTCAACACCCAGATCGCCGCGGCGCGACAGGCGCTGATCGATGCAGAGGCGCGCTATGCCGCGCTCTCGGCAGGCGGCGATACGCTGATCTCCACCGCCCCCCTCGAATCCACCGCGCTGGCCGGCATGCGCACCCAATATGCGACCGCCCGCCAGGAAGCGGACGCACTGGCCGCCACTCTTGGTCCTCGGCACCCAAGCCTTGCCACGGCGCGCGCCCAGCTCACCGCGCTGCAGAGCGAGATCGACCGCGAAACCCGCCGCCTTATCGAAACCGCGCGCCGCGAACTGGCGCAGGCCAGAAGTGTCGTTGACCAGCTCGAGGTCGCTGCCACCGAACAGATGGGCGCCGTCTTTACCGACGACCAGGCCCAGCTTCAGCTGCGCCAGCTTGAGCGTGCCGCCGCCTCCAAGGTTGGTATCTACGAAGCCTATTTCGAACGGGCTCAGCAGATCGCCCAGCGCAGCGAGCTCAGCACCAATAATGTCCGCGTCATTTCCCCGGCCATTCCGCCCATCAGCCGCAGCTACCCGCCGCGCACCGTTCTGCTCATCGCCGCGGGACTGATCGGGGGTCTAGTCCTTGGTGTGGGACTGGCACTGATGCTTGGCCTTGGCCGTCTCTATTTCCCGCAGCGGCCCACGACCGCCGATGCCTGACGCGAACGGGTCAGGGCGCAGAGATGGTCTTGGAACGCTGGGCCATGGCCTGTTCGTCGCGATTTTCGCGTTTTACTGGATCACCATCTCCCCTTTTGTCGACCTGAGCGGAGCAGGCGCGGTCGACCCCGTCGCCGGCAATTCAAATCGCCTCAACCAATTGGTGACCTTCGGCCTTTTCGGCAGCCTGGTCCTGTTTTACTTCGTCCAGCGCCGCGGCGTCACCGTGCTCCAGCCCAAGCTCCTGATCGGGATCATCCTGTTCTGGATATTGCTCACCTCGGTCACTGCGCTTCACCCCGACCTTGCCTTCAAGCGGGCCGTGTTGATCGGTATCGTCGTCACCAATGCGGCGATCGTGCTCGTCCTGCCGCGAACGGAGGTCGACTTCGCGCGGCTCGCCGGCTACGTGATCATGCTGGCTCTGCTGATGAGCTATTTCGGCATCGCGTTCCGGCCCAACCTGGCCATCCACCAGGCCAGCGAAATCCGCGAGCCGATGAATGCTGGTCTGTGGCGCGGGATTTTCCCGCACAAGAATTCGGCAGCCGCCGCCATGGTGATCTCGGTCTTTTTCGGCCTTTTCATCGCCCGCGTCTGGTCCCGCGCCTTCGGCTGGACCATCATCATTCTTGCCGTTTATTTCCTCGCTCACACCGGCGGCAAAACCTCGACCCTGGTACTGCCCGCCATTCTGGTGCTCGGCGCGCTGGTGGAACGTTTCGGCTTCCTGCGCCTGCCCGTGATCCTCGGTGGCCTTCTCAGTTTCAACCTCGTCGCCGTGGGCGCAGCCGTGTCCGAGCCACTGCGTGAATTCGTCATGGGTCTCGGCGTTGATCCCACCTTCACCAATCGCTCCGACATCTGGCGCTATGCCTTCAGCGCCATCGCCGAGCGCCCTTTCTTCGGCCACGGCCTGCAATCCTTCTGGCAGACCGAGAGCCAGGTCTATGGTGGCGGCACGCTCGAAACCTGGGCCGCAGCCGCCTATAACGGCCACAACGGCTATATCGACACACTGCTCGAGCTCGGCATTCCCGGACTGATCCTGACAGTCGTCTGGCTCGTGCTCCTGCCGATCCGCGATCTCGGTCGCGCCCAGCATCGGCAAAACAATTCGGCCATGACGCGGCTCTTCCTGCGCATCTGGCTCTATGCACTTCTGATTTCGTGCCTTGAAAGTCTGCTCTACCAGGGTGGGGACCCCTTGTGGTTCTGCCTGTTGTTTTCGGTTTTCGGCCTGCGTCTGCAAGGCTCGGCACGTCTCGTGCCCGCCGAACCGCGCCCGGCCGCCTTTGCGATGGTACCCAGGCATGCTTGAGCGTTTGATTGGCCGCGTCACCAACAGGCTACTGACCCGTCTGCCCGGTCCGGGCATGGATGTTCCCGCGCATACACCGGTCGTCAGTTTCACCTTCGATGATGTGCCCGACAGCGCCTTCCTGGAAGGCGCAAAAATCCTCGAAGCCCATGACGGTCGCGGCACCTTCTACATTGCCGGCGGCATCCTGGGGCGCGAGGAAGAAAGCCGAAGACTCATCAACGCCAAAGGCTGCGCGGAATTGGCGGCGCGCGGACACGAACTGGGCTGCCACACCTTCTCCCACATCAATTTGCAAAAGACACCACGCCAGGCGCTCGCAAAGGACCTCGATCGCAGCGCCAAGGCGCTGGGCGATATCGTGCCCGGCTATGTTCCGCGCAATTTCGCGGCACCATACAATGCCGGAGCTTTCCGCCATCGGCCCGAACTGGCTCGGCGCTTCCGGTCCGCCCGTGGCGGCATGCCCGGGATCAATCGCGGCCGGACCGATCGCACCTTCCTCAGGAGCTATCCGCTCCAGCAGCCCGAACAATCAGTTGCCGGCATGCATGTCCTGATTGACGAGCTGGTTGCAAAGCCAGGCTGGCTGATCTTTTTCGGCCATGACGTCTCCGACCGCCCGACCCCGTTTGGCTGCACACCGCAGAGCCTGGCGGCGCTCGTAGCTCATGCGCAAAATTCGGGCTGCGCCATACTCACCATCAACCAGGCTCTAGACCGCTTTGAGGCTGCCGCGTGAACGACCGACCACAGCGCCTGCTGGCCATAAACAACTATTTCTATCGTCGGGGCGGCGCCGAAGCCGTCTTTCTCGACCATATGGCGCTGTTTTCGGACGCCGGTTGGGATGTCGCCCCATTCGCCATGGAGGCGGAGAATAATCTCTCGACGCCCTGGTCGCGCTATTTCGTCTCCGAGATCGAATTCGGCAAGCAGCCCGGCCTGATGACCAAGCTGGGCCATGCCGGCAAAATCATCTATTCGCGCGAGGCGCAGCGCAATGTCCGGGCACTGGTCGAGACCTTCAAGCCCGACGTCGCCCACGCCCACAATATCTATCACCATCTGTCGCCGGCCATTTTCAGCACGCTGAGAGCGGCCGGTGTCCCGACGGTGATGACGGCCCACGACCTCAAGATCGCCTGCCCCTCCTACAAGATGCTGGCGCATGGCAAAATCTGCGAGAAATGCCGCAACGGCAATCTCACCCAGGTCATCGTCAATCGTTGCGCCAAGGATTCGCTGGCCCTCAGCGGCCTCCTGATGGTGGAGAGCGCGGTCCATCGTGCGCTTGGCCTCTATCGCAACAATCTCGACCGCATCGTTGTGCCCAGCCGGTTCTACAAGAACAAGTTCATCGAATGGGGTTGGCCCAAGGACATGCTGGTCCACATTCCCAATTTCGTTGATCCCGCATTCCTCACCGCCGAGCGGCAGGAAGAGGGCGATTATTATCTCTTCGCCGGGCGCCTCGCGCCGGAAAAGGGCATTGCCACGCTGATCGATGCCGCGGGCCGGAGCGGAATAAAGCTCATTGTCGCCGGTTCGGGTCCGGAAGAAGAAAGCCTCCGCGCCGCCGTGGAACAGAGTGGCGCCAACGTGGAGTTTGTCGGCCATGTCGCCGGGGCGCCGCTGCGCAAGCTGATCGGCGCCGCCCGGGCCCTCGTGCTGCCTTCGGAATGGTATGAGAATGCCCCCGTCAGCCTGCTTGAGGCCTATGGCATGGGACGGCCGGTCATCGGCACCGATATCGGGGGCATTCCGGAGTTGATCCTGCCCGGCGAGACCGGGCTCATCGCCCAGCCGGCCAATCCCGAAAGCCTTGCCGCGCAATTACGTGCGATGGAAGCTCGGGGCGCATTGGCGCGTGCAAAAATGGGCGCGGCCGGGCATGACTGGGTGCGCCACAATTTTTCGGCAAATGCCTATCGGGATCGGATGACCGATCTCTATTCAAGTCTGAGGGCAAACTGATGGAGCGGCGTCGCAAGCGCAGTTCAGTGACCATGCTGGGTCTGCGCGGCATCAACGGCCCGCAGGGTGGCGTCGAGACCCATGTGGGGGCGCTCGCGCCGCTTCTGGTGTCGCGCGGCTGGCAGGTGGGCGTTCTTGCCCGAAAACCCTATATGCCGGAAGGGTCCCAGACCTTCCGCGGCGTCGCTGTGGAGCCGATCTGGTCACCGCGTTCGACCAAATTCGAGGCCCTGGCCCACACCGGTCTCGGTGTCGCCCTCGCCGCCCTGCGCCGACCGGACATCCTGCATATCCATGCCATCGGCCCGGCACTGCTGACCCCGGCGGCGCGGCTCGCAGGCCTGCGCACCCTCGTCACCCACCACGGCTATGACTATGACCGGGACAAATGGGGCGGCCTCGCGCGCGAAGTGCTGCGTCAGGGCGAAAAGATGGGCATGCGCTGGGCCGACATGGCCGTCGCCGTGGCGGACAATGTCGCCCGCGATATGGAAGAGCGCTATGGCCGGCGGGTGGATTTCCTGCCCAATGGCGTGTTCATGCCCACAGGGCCGCAGGGCTCCGACGTGCTTGAGCGATTTGACCTGCAGGCCGGCGGCTATGTGCTCAATGTCTCGCGCCTTGTTCCCGAAAAGCGCCAGCTTGATCTCGTTGCTGCCTATGGGCAATTGTCGCGCCCCCATTTCAAGCTGGTGCTGGTCGGCGGCGCCGATCATCGCTCGCCCTACGAGGCCGAACTGCGTCGCGTCGCCGAGTCCACGCCCGGCGTGGTCATGACGGGCTTCCAGAGTGGCGCGGCGCTCAATGATCTCTTTGCCCATGCCGGGCTTTTCGTCCTGCCGTCGAGCCATGAGGGCATGCCCATTGCCCTGCTCGAAGCGCTGAGCCATGGCACGAAAGTGCTGGCCAGCGACATCCCGGCCAATCTCGGCGTCGGCCTCGACAAGGATCGCTATTTTGCCACTGGCGACCGCGTCGGCCTCGCCCAGCGGATGGCCCATGAAATGGCAAGCCCCATGGCCGAGCTCGACCGGCAGGCGCAGATCGACATGGTGCGGCGCAATTTCGCCTGGGACGGTGTGGCAGACGGATTGAGCGTGCTCTACGCCTCGCTGATGCGTCGGAAAAAGAGCGACGAGCCCCTGCGCATCCGAAACCCTCAGTCCCTCTCGATCACGAAATAGACCGTCGGCCCAACGTCAGGGACAAGGTTCTCGAGCCGCCAGTGGAGCCTGCCGTCTCCGCTGGCAAGTGGCTGGTGCACCACGCCGTCGAGCCCCATGGGTGACAAGCTCCAGGCCCCCTCGCCCTCAAATGTGAGCTCGAGGCTTGCCGGGCGGATGCGCACCGGCAGGCGGCCATAGTCTTCGATCACCTTCTCTTCTGCATCGGCAAACCGCATGCCGGTGTTATGCGCATCGCTGGCGAAGATGACGAGGATACGGTCGCTCTCGGCGAGAGATTTGTCGTCCAGCGCCGCAAGGGCAATCAGCGCGGGCGACGAAGCGTCGCCGATCTCAACCGGGCCGAGGCGCAGCGGTTCATCAAGCGTATCGAACGCCGCCGCGACAGTGCGGGCGGTGACCACATGCATCAGCCCCTTGTCGGGCATGATGGTGATCTCGCCTGTGTCGCTGCGAAAAATGCCCTGTCCTGCCAGATCGACCTGCTCAGGCGCGATAGCCCCCTCATGCGCCAGCCCCGCAATAAAGTCGCCCGCGCTGACGCCCTCGCGGTTCAGCGGCAGGCTATGTGCCTCCCCATCCCCCTCAACGAGGCCAATCCCGGTGAACGCGGCGAGCGCCGTTGCCCCCTCCGCTTCGCGCTGGTTGATCGCTGTGCCGAACCGCGCATCGACATCGATGGGCAGGCCGACCCGGCTTTGCGCAGGGGAAACATCGCCGCGCCGGAACAGGAGCGCCGCCAGCGTCTCGCCGGCGCGCGCAATGGGATCGAGCGCAATGGCGTAGGGCAGCATGTGCTGCTTGTGCGGCTGATCCTCGCCATAGCGCAGCACAATCGGCCCATGTCCATGCCGGCAGATGGCATCCCAGCCCTGAAAGGCGGCAATGGCCGGCACGGCTAGCCCGGCCTCATAGCGATGGGTGTTCCAGAACAGATGGTCATATTCAGTGAGAAGGAAGGGTTTTCCCAGCCAGCGCGTTCCCGCGGCAAGCCGTACATAGTCGAGTTCCCTGCCGATCGAGCTCGCCTGCTCAATGGCGGTGCCCGGCGCATAGCTCGATACCCAGTCGAAATAAATGTTCATCGCCACGGCGTCGAGCTGCGCGCGACTGACCGAGGCCTGGAGAATGGGCCAATTGTTGTAATTGGTGATTGCCCCCTCATAGCCCATGGCACGAAGATGGGCACTCATGGACACAACGCCCGCCTGCTCGATCTCGACGAAAAAGCGCTGCAGGTCCGGAAAGCGTGCATCGCTGCCCCAGCGATTAAGGGCGAGACCTATGGTCCCTGCCTCAAGGCTTTCTCCGGGCCACAAGCCACCCCAGGCTTTGGCCAGTGCGGCGCTGTCAGCATAGCGCTCCGCCAGCCAGAGATTGAACCGCTCACGCAAAAGCTCCGAATAGGCGGGCTCCCCCCGGCCCTCGGCGACGATATTGTCGAACTCGAGCCCCCCCTCGTTGACCAGCACCACCAGCGCCAGCGCCGGATCCTGGACCGGTGCGAGACCCGTATAGGGATTGACCGCGCCGAGGATCTTTTCCTGCAGGCGCTGCCAGTGCTCCATGCCGGCTTCGGAGAGGAGAATGTCCTGCTTGAGGCTTCCAACCCCGTCAAACCGATCGTCATACCCGCCGAGACCACCCCGGGCCGATGTCAGCCCGTCCATGACCCAGGAGATTCCTTCGCGCTTGAGCGCGGCGAGGAGATAGTGGAGGCGGTCCAGCATGTTGGGATCGAGATCGAAATCCCCGTCGCGACCGGCCATGAGCGTGGCCTCGACGAAATGGAACCGCGCCAGATTATAGCCATGCCGCGCCAGTTGGACGGCATAACGGTCGGCCTCGTCGTGATCGGGGAACGCGCCCGAGGCCGGGCTCCAGGCAAGGCTGGCGCAGTGCAGCCCGGCGGGGACATCCGGCTGGTCTCTGAACACAAACCGCCCATTGGCGATGCGCAGATGCCGATCCGGGCCAAGGCTGCCATTGGGCAGGATGGCCGAAAAATCGAGCGGACTGCCCGGCGCGATTTCAAGATTGATTTCGCGAACCGCGGGCCAGTCTTCGGCCCTGCCCATTTGCGTGGGCAGGAGGGTTAGCAGCGCCAGGGCCAGCGCCCGAACCCTAATTGCCGGCATCGGCGACCACGCGGCTCTCGATCCACGCCTGGGGATCCCGCCGCCGGGCAAAAAAGCCCAGGGGTAAGGCGGCCGCCATGAACAGCCAGGCCGTCACCGCATAGGCACCGAGTTTGAGGCTCTTGTGTTTCAGACTCATCGCGAGGACGACGAATGCAGCAAGGAGTATGCAGAGCCCGACCGCCAAAAGCTTGTTGGGCACGAAGATCAGCAGTGCCAGCATGAGCGCGAGCCCGCCATAGACCCCGGCCCAGAGCCGCAATTCGGGCAGCTCGCGCAAGAGGCTGTTCCAGTGGCTCTTTCCGAGGCCGGCCCGCAGCAATTCACCGACCCCGCGCAGATATTTGCTGCGCCAGCGCCGCAGCAGCAGCGCGTAGGCATTCATCCGATAGCCAAAATGCTGCACGAACCGCCTGTCGAGCCGGTGCAGCTGCCAGCCCTGGGCCCTCAGGCGCACCCCGAGGTCGAATTCTTCATAGCCGTGCAGATTGCGGTCCGAGAGATAGCCGGCCTCCTCCACCGCGGCGCGGCGATAGAGACCGCCGCCATTGAGCCGGTCGACCCGCCCCGCCTGATATTCCGCCCCACCCCGCGATTTGCGCCGCGCGAATTCGAGGTTTTCGAGGTTCATCTCCTCGACATGCCCCCCCACCCCGGCCACCTTGGGGTTGGCGCGTAAAAAGGCCGTCGCTTCACGGAGAAATTTTGGATCGAGGAGCATGTCCCCATCCATCAGGCACAAAAACTCGCCCTTGCTGTACTGGAACCCCAGTTGAGGACCGAGGCCACAGCTGGGCGCCTCGTCCGGCGCGATCTGCACCACTTTTACGCCGTAGCGCCCGGCGATCTCGACGGTGGCGTCGCGCGAGCCGCTATCGGCAATGATGACTTCATCCTCAGGCCCGATGGCGGCCAGCACGCTTTCTATGGTGGCCGCGATGTTGTCGGCTTCGTTGAGGGTCTTGATGAGGACGGAAACGCTCATTTGGACGGCACCGTGGCAAGATCGGATGAAATGGCGGCGCGGCGGTCTTTTTCGGCCAGGCGCAGCAACACCAGCCAGCCGGCCAGCGCCGTGCCCAGTTCGCTCGCATAGGTGGCGACGAACGTGCCGTTGATGCCATAGAACCAGGTCGCCAGCGCAATCACCACGCCGCCAAGCGCAACACCGCCATTAAAGACGATGGCACGCGGCAGATGATGGCCGGAAGCGCCCAGCGCCTCGACCGCTGTTGCCCAGCCGGCGATGAAAATGATCGATGGCGCCAGCAGCTGGGTATAGCCCGGCAGCGACACATATTCGGCCCCAAACAGCCAGGGCAGGATGGGCGCGGTGACGATAATGCCGACCACGGTCAGAACACTGATCCCCATCGAGGCGCCAAAAACCTTGCGGAAACGGCCCAGCGCATGGTGCAGACCTTCCTTGGTGGCCGCGGCAGAGCCCGGATAGACCAGCCGGTTGAGGGCCTCGACCGAAAGGTAGGCGCTGTCGATGATGCGGCGCGCCACCGCGTAGCTCGCGACAACCTCTGGATTGGCCAGCGCCGCGAGCAGCAGCAGGTCGACGTTCTGGCGCAATGCCCGCAGGATGAACGGCGTGGTGAACAGAAGGCCATTGCGCAGCTCTTCCCGCCGCACCACCCATTCCGGTGGCCCGAGGAACAGCACCGAGCGCACGGCAATCGCCGCGATGACGACATGGGCCGCAAAGGCCCAGACGATCCAGTCCGCCAGCGTATCAACGCCGAACACCATGCAGGCGAGCACCGCCGCGGCGAGCCGGCCCAGCGCGAAGAGGATCACATTGCGATTGGCGGCGGCGAAATTGGAATGGGCGATGAACACCTGTTCGACAAAGAGGATGACCCGCGTCAGCACGATATTGGTCACCAGCACCATCAGGATCAGCCCGAGATTGACCCAGAGATCGGCCGACAGCTGATAAATTCCCGGCAGGACCAGCATGCCGACGGCGATCATCGCCACCCCGCTCGCCCCGCCGAGCAGCAGATTATGTCCGAGAAACGATGCGTAAAGCGTCCGGTTGCGCGCCACCCGGCGAACCAGGGGCTCCGACCCGCCGAGCCCGCAGAGATGCACGGCGACGGCGGTGATCGCGGTCAGGGCGATGAAGACGCTGAATTCCTCCACGCCCAGCGACCGGGCGAGAATGGCAAAGGTCAGCAGTTGCGCAAGGCTGGACACCATCAGGCTTCCGCCCGAGGCGATATAGGAGAGCCCCATCGGGAGCAGTTTGCGCAGCCGCAGCGAAATGGACATGAGATCTTGGGCTATGAAGAATTGGCAGTCGCCAGTATCGCACGACCGCGCCAAAGGGCGGTCATGCCAGTGCAAATTGTGTTAACGCGAGCTTGCGTCAGCCGGGCGAAGCCGCCTGCATGAAGGCCACGCGCTTTTCACCCTGCTCGTTTTCGGCGAAATGGACGTCGCCATAACGATCGCTGCGCCGCACTAGCAGGGACATTTGCCGATCCTGCCCCAGACCGAACTCGAAGGCCAGCCACCCGCCCGGCTTGAGATAGTCCGGCGCCTCGGCGATAAGGCGCTGGTGGATGGCAATGCCATAGACCCCGCCGTCAAACGCCTCGCGCGGCTCGTTTTCGAGCAGATGCGCCGCATCTCCCGCCAGCTTGCCGGTCGAGATATAGGGTGGATTGGCGATGATGAGATCGGCCTTGCGCCCATCGAGCAGGGGCGCAACCCCTGCAAAGAGATCACCCTGGCCGATGCTCACGCGCCCGGCCAACCCCAGCCTCTCGGCATTGCTCGCCGCCTGCGCCACCGTCTCATCGGTCAGGTCACTGAGAAAGACCGCGGCATCGGGCCGCTCATGGGCAATGGCCAGGCCCAGATTGCCCGAGCCACAACACATGTCGATAACGACAGGCGCTTCGACCCCATCAAGGCGCTCGAGCCCCACACGACCCAGCAGCTCGGTTTCCGGTCGCGGCGCCAGAACCCCCGGACCGGCGGCGATGAAGATGGACAGGAATTGATGTAAATTCTCATCAGAAAACAAAGGTATACTTCCCACCTGATGCGTCATTTTTCCAATCTATCACCGTGATCGCCGCGCCGAGCTGAAAAGCGCTATCAGCGTTAAGATTATCGTTAGTAGTTGTTAACCGCCCAGCCCGGTACGGCTGCCGTATGAGGCATAAATGTGCTAGGCATTCAGACAACATTTGAGGCGCGGCAGACCAGATATGACACTACCCTTGGCGCAGGCTGACGGAAGACGGCGCCGCCGGTTCCAGGTTCCGGGTCGCGCCACCCTCGCCAATGGCATCGGCATGCTCGAAGGCCTCGTCGCCGCGGCGATGAGCCTTGTGCTGCTTTTCGTGCACCAGCCGCTCTTCGTGCTCTGTGTCGGCGGCACGGCAGCAGTGGTCTATGGCGTGATGGGCAGCCGCGCCGCCTATAAATTTCTCCCCCTCGCCGATATGCGCCAACCCTTTGCGCTGCACGCGGCGCTGAGCTGGATCCCCGCTTCTGGCCTGGCCTTCCTCGTCGCCCTCGCCATGTGGGATTGGGAGCTTCTCTGGGGCCGCAGCCTCTGGATCTGGCTGCTGGCCACGCCGATCGTGCTGATCGCGCTCCGCATCATTCTCTATCGGGTGCTGGCGCGCATGCTGCGCCAGGGCCAATTGCAGGTCGAGCGCTTCGGCCTGATCGGCGAGAAAGACGCCATCTCGCGGCTTCGCGCCGATCCGCGCATCTGGCAGCAGGGCGGACAGATCGTCACCAGCCTCTCGCTCGACGAGGGCTGGACCGGAAACCTCCCGCAGCCCGAAGACATCGCCCGCTTTGCCCGCAATTGCGTCGACCGCAAATGCCAGCATGTGCTTCTGGTGGCCGACCTCTCCAATCTCGACGCGGTCGGCGCCGTGATGGCGCCCTGCCGGCCCTATGCGCTCAATGTCCTGCTCTATCCGCGCGGCATCGTGCAGTCGGGCAAAATCAATCTCGTCGACACCGTGCCCATGGGCGCCGTCAATTCGCTGCGCGTGCTCTCGACGCCGCTCAACGACATGGGCCTCGTCATCAAGCGCAGCTTTGACATTGTGCTGTCCGGCACCGGCCTGCTGCTGCTCTCGCCGCTGTTGCTGGGCGTTGCGGCCGCAATCCGCCTTACCAGCGACGGCCCTGCCCTCTACCGGCAGGAACGCCGCGGCTTTAACGGGCGCAATTTCTATATCTACAAATTCCGCTCCATGCGCGTGATGGAAGATGGCCGCGCCATGCGCCAGGCCCAGGCAGATGATCCACGCATCACCCCGATCGGACGCTTCATCCGCCGCACCAGCATTGATGAACTGCCCCAGCTGATCAATGTGCTGACTGGCGAGATGAGCCTTGTCGGCCCTCGCCCCCATGCCATTTCCCATGACGACGAACTGTCGGGAAAATTCGAGCTCTACGCCCAGCGCCAGCGCATCAAGCCCGGTATTACCGGCTGGGCCCAGGTCAATGGCTATCGCGGCGACACCTCGACCCAGGACAAGATCGAGGGCCGCACGCTCCACGATCTCTACTATGCGGAAAACTGGTCGCTGCTGCTCGACTGCTGGATTATCATGCTGACCGTCTTCTCCCCCCGCACCCGCCAGAACGCCCACTGAGTCGCTTGCCGCACGGCGCGGCAGGCCTTTTTTGTTTTGCAGGCACAGCGATCGCTTCGCGCATCAGAGCCTCTGCACGCGCACAGAGGCTGAAAGCGCCTTGCTGCACGCCAGGGCCGACAGTCCGAGATAAAATTTGGGAAGAGCCCAAGGCCTGCGGACCGCGGCAGCCCGGAAACGCAAAAGCCGCGCCACCTCGAATGAGGAGCGCGGCTTTTGCAAGAAATTGGTGCCCAGAAAAGGACTCGAACCTTCACACCTTGCGGTACACGGACCTGAACCGTGCGCGTCTACCAATTCCGCCATCTGGGCGACGGTTGTGTAACTAGGGGGAGCCCCGGATAAAGTCAACGGGGCTTTTGCGGGTTTTTAGAAGTTTGCCCCATCCCAGTGTTTAATCGCACTTCTTTCCACAGGCACGGGCGGCTCGAGGCAGTTAACATTGATCATATAAAGGGTTTTTCCGTTTCCGTCCGAGCCGCGCGCGAACGACTCGATGCCGCAATGGCGACAGAAGAGATGATCGATCTTGTCGGTGTTGAACCCATAGCGGACCAAATCCTGCTCCCCCGAATGCAGGGTGAAGGCGCTCTCCTCGACCGATTGCATCACCCAGCCGAGCCGGCGACAGCGCGAGCAATTGCAATCACTCAACCCTGAAAGGTCGGTGTGCGCCGTGTAGCGGACGGCGCCGCAATGGCACTGGCCCTCGTAATCGCGTGCTTGAGACATGGCATATCCTCCTTTTCGCCGAACAAAGAGAGAACGAAAGCATGAAAGAGTCAAGCAGTTCGCGGCCCTCTCGGAAGGCTCCGCCACTCGACAGGGCCTGCCTGCCTGCGGTAGAAGCGGAGCAGAACGCAAAGCCAGCCTGCCCCAGTCGGAGGACTTCATGGATCGCTTTTCCCCCAAGCTCGTCACCGTGTTCGGCGGTTCGGGCTTTCTCGGCACGAGCCTTGTTCAGTTGCTCGCCGCGAAGGGCTATCGCATCCGCGTCGCGGTCCGCCGTCCTGATCTGGCGGGCAATGCCACCATGCTCGGCTCTGTTGGCCAGATCGTCCCCATCCAGGCCAATCTGCGCAACGCTGCCTCGGTCGAGCGCGCCGTCGCCGGTGCGGACATGGTCATCAATCTCGTCGGGCTCGGCGTCGAAGGCGGCAAGCAGCGCTTTGCCGCGGTCAATGCCGAAGGCGCCGCCACTGTCGCCCGCGCTGCCAAGGCCGCCGGTGCGAAATCGCTCGTTCATGTCTCCGCCCTCGGCGTCGATACGGCCGCCAAGGTCAGCGCCTATGCCCGCACCAAGCTCGAAGGCGAAAACGCCGTTCTGGCAGCCTTCCCCGAGGCGATCATCCTGCGCCCCTCGCTGATGTTCGGCCAGGGCGACGGCTTCTTCAACCTGATGGGCACGCTGGCCCGCATGTTCCCGGTCATGCCGCTGATCGGCGGCAAGTCCCGCTTCCAGCCGGTCTATGTCGGCGACGTGGCCCAGGCGATCGTTCGCGCCATCGAGGGTGAGGTCAAGACCGGGCGCATCTACGAACTGGGCGGCCCCGAGGTCGAAACCCACGCGGACCTGCTGGCCCGCATCCAGCGCGAAGCCGGCCGCAATCGTCCTCTGCTGCCGCTGTCCCCCGGCATTGCCGGCATGGTGGCCTCGCTGCTCTCGATCCTGCCGTTCAAGCCGTTGATCACCGCCGACCAAGTGGCTCTGCTGGGCAAGGACAATATCGTTTCCGACGCTGCCATCGCCGAAAAGCGCACGCTCGCCGCCTTCGGCATCAGCCCCACCAGCATGGACACTATCCTGCCCAGCTATATGTGGCGCTTCCGCAAGCATGGGCAGTTCGATCGCGATAAAGTGGCTGCCTGAGCCCTGGCTCAGCCGCCCTGCGGCGAAAACCGCTTTGCACTTGGCAAGGCGATGCACTAAGTCCGGGACAGCAAGCCCCGGACCCTCATGACCCAGACAACTACGATTTCGAGCCTCGGCCACAAGGGCGAGGGCATCGCCCATATCGAGGACAAGCGCGTCTTTGTGCCCTTCGCCCTGCCCGGCGAGACCGTGAGCCTCACCTTTGAGGGCGAGCGCGGCACGCTATCCGAAGTCCTCGACCCCTCTCCGCAGCGCGCAGACCCCTTCTGCGCCTATTTCGGGTCCTGCGGCGGCTGCCAGATCCAGCATCTCGGTCCGGAACTCTACCGCGCCTTCAAGATCGGCCTCGTCGAGAACCCGCTGCGTCAGGCAGGTCTTGACGCCAGCGTCAGCCGCTTCATCGATGCCGCAGGCGCCGGTCGCCGCCGCGCCACCCTCCATGCCCGGAAGGACGCTGCCGGCTACATGCGCCTGCGCACCCACGACCTGCTCGACATCGAGGCCTGCCCCATTCTCGTGCCGGCGCTCGCCCGGGCGCCCGATATCGCGCGCGCCATTGGCGCTGCCATCGGCGAATGCGACGTCAGCTTCACCGCCAGCGATGCCGGCGTCGATGTGGCCGTGCGCAATGCCCGCAAGGGCATCAAGGGCGACAAGCTGATCGCGCTGGCGGTAAAACTGCCGCTGACCCGCCTCTCCTTTGAGGGCGAGATGATGTTCCAGCGCCAGGTGCCCAATATCACCATGGGCCGCGCGCAGGTCGAAATCCCCATCGGCAGCTTCCTCCAGGCGACCGGCGCGGCCGAGGCGGCGCTGTCCGATTATGTCGTCACCGCCGTGGGCAAGGCCAAGCTCGTGGCCGACCTCTTTTGCGGCATGGGCCCCTTTGCCCTGCGCATCGCGGAAAAGACCCCCGTCCTCGCCGTCGACAGCGACAAGCCTGCGCTTCTCGCCATGGACAAGGGGGCCCGTCACGCCAAGGGCCTCAAGGCCATCACCCATCGCACCCGCGATCTCTTCCGCGATCCGATGACCCAGTTTGAGCTCAATTTCGATGTGGTCGTGCTCGATCCGCCCCGCGCCGGTGCCCTGGCCCAGGTCAAGGAAATCGCCCTCTCCAAAATCAAGAAGGTGGTGATGATCGCCTGCGATCCCGCCAGCTTTGCCCGCGATGCGGCTGTTCTAGCCAAGGCCGGCTTTACTATTCGCGACCTCGTTGCGGTCGATCAGTTCGCCTGGTCCAACCATATCGAAGTGGCTGCTACCTTCGAGCGCTAAACGCCTGACGGCAGGGGTGGAAACGCCTCTGCCCCCGGCCGCGACGCCGCAAAAAAGCCCAGCGTTTCCGGCCCTTTCCAACGAAACTGTGACCGCTCTCCGCCCATCGCAATCGCCTTTGCGTGCAACCGTCGCGGTGCCCGCCCGTTGTCTGCCTGTAAACAACGATAAAAGCGACTGCGTTGGGCGGGCGTCGTCGCGTGGAGAAAACCATGCGAACTACTAGCTATCTCTTTGCCATTGGGGCCCTGTGCGCAGGGCTTGCAGCCCCGATCATGGCCCAGGAAGCCACAGCAAATCCTGCTGGCACCTTTATGGACGAATACGGCACGACCTTTACCTTCAGCCTTTGCGGCGAGGCCGGCACCGACCTTTGCGGCACGCTCGACGTGCTCAAGGGCGAATCGGCAACCGAGGAAAACCTTGCCTTTGTCGGCACCCAGATCATGCAGGCCCAGCAGTCCGGCCCCAATCAATGGAAGGGCTCTATCACTGCCGGCGGCCTCAGCGCCGATGCAACCGTGACCCAGACCGGTCCGGACACGATCGAAATCCAGGGTTGCCGCGTCGCCATCCTGTGCCAGACGCTGGCCTATAACCGCGTCTGACCTAAAAAGAACCCCGGGCTGGACCCGGGGTTTTTTGTTGCCTTCTTTCAGCAGACCGTGGCGACGCGATCCTTGATCACCGCCAGAACTTCATCTCCCGGGCGCTTCCACCAGTTGTCCTGGGAAAAGATTTCCACTTCCTGCGGCCCGAAGAAGCCTGCGTCCTCGATCATCTTGCGGATCGCCAGCAGATCGATGACGCCGTCCCCCATCATGCCGCGATCGAGCAGCATGTCCTTTGTCGGCACCAGCCAGTCGCAGATATGGTGGGCGAAAATCCGCTTCATCCGCCCGGCCCGATCAATGGCGCGCTCGAGATTGGGGTCCCACCAGACATGGTAGACGTCAATGGCCACACCCACCGTCTCCCCGAGGTCCTCGCAGATATCGAGCGCCTGATCGATCGTGTTCACGCAGGCGCGGTCGGCCGCATACATTGGGTGCAGCGGCTCAATGGCGATCTTTACGCCTGACGCCTTGGCATGCGGCAGCATGGCGGCAATCCCGTCCGCCACCATTTTACGCGCGCCCGGCAAATCCTTGGAGGAACCCGGCAAGCCACCGACCACCAGCACCAGACAATCGGCATTGAGCGCAGCGGCTTCGTCGATGGCGCGCAGATTATCATCGATCTGCGCCTGACGGCCTTCGGCAGTCTCTGCCGGGAACATCCCGCCGCGGCAGACGCCGGTCACCTGCAGCTTGTTCTCGCGCACGATCCGCGCCGCCTCATTGAGCCCGATGGCGGCAATCTGGTCGCGCCAGGGCGAGATGGCCGTGATCCCGGCCCGCAGGCACCCATCCACCGCTTCAGCAAAACCCCATTGCTGGCGTGTCGTCGCCAGATTGAGGGAAATCCCGCGCTCGCTCATGCCTCTACCCCGTTCACCGCCAGAACCGCCTTCATCCGGGCCGTCGCCAGTTCCGGATCGGCCAGCACCCGTGCCTTGTCGGCCAGGCGGAAGAGTTCTGCCAGATGCTGCACCGAACGGGTCGATTGCTGCCCACCCACCATCTGGAAATGATCCTGCAGCCCGTTGAGATAGGCGAGGAACACCACCCCGGTCTTGTAGAACCGTGTGGGCGCGGCAAAGATATGCCGGCTCAGCGGCACGGTCGGCTCCAGAATGTCGAAGAACTCATTATTGTTGCCGCGTCCAAGCGCGGCCAGACCCGCCGAGGCCGCCGGCGCAATGGCGTCGAAAATGCCCAGCAGCGCGTGCGAGAAACCCTGCTCATCGCCGGCGATCAGCTCGGCGTAGTTGAAATCATCGCCGGTATACATCTTCACATTGGCCGGCAGACGCCGGCGCATCGAAATTTCCTTTTCCGCCGAAAGCAGGGAAATCTTGATGCCGTCGACCTTGTCGGCATAGGCGGCGATGACGTCTAGGCACACATCCATGGCCGCGTCATGATCGATATTGCCCCAATAGCCCTGCAGCGCCGGATCGAACATTTCGCCCAGCCAGTGAAGGATCACCGGCTGTTTTACGTTGGACAGCACATGGCCGTAGACCCGCGCGTAATCATCCGGCGATTTGGCGGCAGCTGCCAGCGCGCGGCTCGCCATCAGAATAACCCGACCGCCCTCGCCTTCCACAAAACCGACCTGCTCGTCATAGGCGCGGATGATGTCGTCGATGGTGACGTCCGGTCCCGGCGCCAGATGGTCGGTGCCGGCACCATAGGCGATCAGCGCATCGTCCCGCGTTCGGGCTTCCGCCTGCGAACGGCGGATCAGCTCCTTGGCCTCGGTCCAGGTCAGGCCCATGCCGCGCTGGGCTGTATCCATGGCCTCTGCAACGCCAAGCCCCAGATCCCACAGCCGATGGCGGAATTTCAGCGTCGTCTCCCAGTCGATCGCGGGCGTCAGCCAGGGATCGTGGATCGCCAGCGGATCAGCCACCACATGGGCCGCCGCATAGGCGACACGCGAGAAATCACGCGCCTTGAATTTGACGAAAGGGATCGGATTGCCTGTCAGTGCATAAGGCGTGATCGAACGATCCGGATTGGGCAGATTGATGGTCGGCATGGTGCCTCCAAGAAAGGCCCCCTCACCCGGCGCTTCGCGCCGACCTCTCCCCCTAAGGGAGAGGTGAAGAGGGCACATTGACGGGTCTGGCGACACCTCTCCCTTTGGGGGAGAGGTCGGCCCCTCTTTGGGGCCGGGTGAGGGGGCCTTCCCCTAAAACCTCAAAACTCCAGCTTCGGTACATCGAGCCAGCGGCGTTCGGCCCAGCTCTTGAGACCAAGCTCGGCCAGCTGCACGCCCTTGGCGCCAGCCTCGAGGCCATATTCCCATGGCGCGTCTTCGGCGACGTGGCGGAGGAACATTTCCCACTGCGCCTTGAACCCGTTATCGGACGGCCAGTTGTCCGGAACCTCTTCCCAATCGTTGAAGAAGTTCATGGTCTGCGGCTGGTCGGGGTTCCACACCGGTTTGGGCGTGTTGACGCGATGCTGGGTCCAGCATTTGTGCAGCCCCGCCACCGCCGAACCATGCGTGCCATCGACATGGAAGGTCACGAGATCGTCGCGGCGCACGCGGGTGGTCCAGCTTGAATTGATCTGAGCAACGATCCCGCCTTCGAGCTCGAAGGTCGCATAGGCCGCATCATCCGTATCGGCCTTGAAGCGTTTGCCATTCTCGTCGACACGCTCGGGAATATGCGTCGCGCCAAGGCAGGACACCGCCTTCACTTCACCGAAGAGATTGTCGAGCACATAGCGCCAGTGGCACAGCATATCGAGGATGATGCCGCCGCCATCGGCCTTGCGATAGTTCCAGCTCGGGCGCTGCGCCTTCTGCCAGTCGCCCTCGAACACCCAATAGCCGAACTCGCCGCGCACCGAGAGGATGTCGCCGAAAAAGCCGGAGTCCTTCAGCATCTTGATCTTCTGCAGGCCCGGCAGGAACAGCTTGTCCTGCACCACGCCGTGCTTGAGGCCCGAGGCGCGGGCGGTCTTGGCGAGATTGAGCGCAACTTCCAGATCATCCGAAGTCGGCTTTTCGCAATAGACATGCTTGCCGGCGGCCAGAGCCTTTTCGAGCAGGCCCGCACGCATCAGCGTCGTGCCGGCATCGAAGAACACCGTGTCATCCGGATTGGCCAGCGCCGCATCGAGGTCGGAACCCCAGCGGGCGATATTGTGCTTCTTGGCCAGACGCTCGATCTTGTCGGCGTCACGGCCGACGATGATCGGGTCGACCACGAGCCGGTCGCCATTGCTGAGCGCGATGCCGCCCTGGTCCCGGATCGCCAGGATCGAGCGCACCAGATGCTGATTATACCCCATGCGGCCGGTCACGCCGTGCATGATGATACCAATCCGTTGTTCCGCCATTCTTGTCCTCCGGCAAATACGACTCGTTGTAACTGGTTGGTTACTTCCTAGCCGCATCGCGCCATCGCCGTCAAGCGGGTCCAATCTGGCCTTTTGGCTATATCGTTAGAGCCCGAGCACCATCTTGAGGCCGACCAGTCCGAGGAAAAGCAGGATCATCCGATCGAAGGCCGCGCGGCTGAGCTTTCCGGCAAGCGCCTGCCCCACCGGCATGAAAATCATGATCGGGACCAGCGCCGCCAGCGCCTCGAGCACCCAGACCGGCTGCATCACGCCGGAAAAAATCAGCGCTGGCAGCTGGACAATACCGAGCACGAGAAACATGGCCGATACCGCGTAGAGATGGGCCTCTCGCCCCAGCCCCATGGCATGGATGAAGGTCACGCCGATCGGCGCCGAAATACCCGTAGCGCCCTGCAGCACGCCACTCCCAAAGCCGGCCGCCGGCCCGAACCGCCGCGCAACCACCGGTCCGACCACGAGATGCGGCTTGGTGAGCTTGAGCAGGAAATAGCCGATCAACAAAAGACCCAGCGCCAGGATCAGCACCCGTTCGGGAAGATTGGTCAGGAGCCAGGTGCCGACGGTAACGCCGAGCCCGCCCCCGACGAGGAAGAGCGGCAGGAAACGTGTAGCATCACTGCGCGACGCTGCCCGGAACTGCCAGGTCTGCAGGGAATTGGTGACAACCTGCACCACGACCATGATGCCCACCGCATGCTGAAGCCCGAGGGTCGACGCCAGCACCGGCAGCGCGATCAGCGGCAAACCCATGCCGGTCGCGCCCTTGACCACGGCGCCAGCCGCCAGTGCCGCCGCCATGATGGCATAGCGGCCAATATCGATTTCCAAATCCTGTCCCCCAAGGCCGACCGAACGAGCCGGTCCCTAAACACGCTGCAGCAGATTTTTAGCATCGATTTCAGTCAGCGAAACCGGGATTTTCAAGGCTATCCCGGCAAGCCTCAAAATCACCACACGGTTACTTCTGGCTTGACAGCGTGCCAAGCCAATCGCAAGCTCGCCGTCTGAGGGCCAAAAAAACCGGCCCCACACCATATTTTTGGGAGGAAGGACGATGCGGAAATTGCATCCTGTCCTGGCAACGGGAGCCTCGCTCCTGGTGCTGGGCACCACTATGACTTTTGCGCAGGAATGGAAGCCCGACCGGCCGATCAATCTGATCGTCCCCTGGGGCGCCGGCGGCTCAACCGACCAGGTTACCCGCGTCACCGCACCCATCCTCGCCGAGGCGCTTGGCGTCGAGGTGGTGGTGGTCAACCAGCCCGGCGCATCCGGCGCCATCGGCACCCAGGAAGTGCTGAACGCCCCGCGCGACGGCTACACCTGGACGGCCAACGCCATTGCCAACAACGCCACCTATGCGGTGACGGGCCTGCTCGAAGACACTGACATCGACGATTGGCACATCTACCTCTCCGTCGCCAACGTGCCGGTGGTTTCGGTTCCCGTCGACAGCGAGTTCACCGATTTCGGCCAGCTGCTAGAAGCCTTCAAGACGCGCGGCAATTCGGTCACCGTGGCCACTGCCGGTATCACCTCCTCGGGCGGCACGGCCATTGCAGCGCTCTCCGGCGCAGCCGATGGCTTTGACTACAACATGATCACCTATGACGGCGGCGGCCCTGCAGCCATTGCCACCGCTGCCGGCGAAGCCATGGTCACCACTCAGCTCGCCGTCGAACAGACCGAACTGATCCGCGGCAAGCGCCTGCGCGCCCTGGCCGTCCTTTCCGATCAGCCGCTGCTGCTCGAAGGCGTCGACCCCATCCCGCCGATCACCGACTGGCTGCCCGACATGGAACTGGCGCCCGACTATTTCGGCATCTTCATCCCCACCGGCGTGCCTGATGAGGTCGTCGCCACGCTCGACAAGATCTGGGCCGAAAAGGTCAGCACCGCCGAGTCCATCAAGACCTATGCCGAAACTTTCGGCGCCGTCTTCGCACCGTCCCATGGCGCCGAAGCCCGGGCCCTGGCCATGCCGGTCGTCATCCTCGAAGCCTGTGACGCGGTTGGTCGCGGCGAGGCCGTCAAGGATCCCTCCACAATCGGCATCGACTGCGAAACCATGACCGAAGTGGGCGTGCAGTAAGCGCCTCGGGGTGGCGGTCCCTCCCGGCCGCCGCCCCATCCCGACTATGAAAGCTACTCCATCGTCATGACTCATCCTGCTTCCACCGAAGATGCCATGCGCGTCCGCGCCGACCTGATCACCTCGGTCCTGCTCGTGGCCCTTGGACTTGCGGTGGTCTATTTCTCCTGGACCATGGATCGCCTCGAAGTCCGGCGCATTCATCCCGCCACCATTCCCGGCCTCGTGCCACTGATCCTGGGCGGAGCGCTCACCCTCTGCGGGTCACTGCTGTTCCTGCGATCCTTTCGCCTCGACCAGCTCGGCTCCGGCGCCCCTCTGGCGCGCGCTCTCGTCTCGTGGAGCGCCATGCGCGTACTCGCCGCCCTCGGCCTGGCGCTGGCCTACACCCTGCTGCTGGTCGGCAATATGCCGTTCTGGATGGCTTCGAGCCTCTTCATCTTCACCTTCATCGCCCTCTTCGAAACCGTGCTCGCCGACCACCCCGGCTCGCTGATCCGCACGCTGATCTGGGCTTTTCTGGTGGCCCTCGTCGCCGGCCTCGGCGTCTATTTCGTCTTCGAGCGCATCTTCCTCGTGCGCCTGCCGTGAGGGGAGCGATCATGAGCAGCCTTCACCCCATCGCGGCCCTCAGGACTTATCCATATGTTTGACGGCCTCATTCTCCTCGGCCAGGGCGTGGCCCATTTCCTCACTCCGGCCGGCCTATTCAATGTTGCCTGGGCCACATTGCTCGGCGTTACCATCGGCATTCTCCCCGGCCTCACTGCCACCATGGGCGTCGCCCTCCTCGTCACCCTCACCTACAAGATGGCGCCTGACCAGGCGATCCTGACCCTGATGTGCGTCTATCTCGGCGCCATCTATGGCGGCAGTCGCACGGCCATCCTGCTCAACATCCCGGGCACCCCGGCCAATGCCGCGGCAACGCTCGACGGCCACCCGCTTGCCCGTCAGGGCAAGGCAGGCCTCGCCATGGGCCTGGCTACCACTTCCTCGACGCTGGGCACGCTGGTTGGGATCTTCTTTCTCGCCATCATCGCCCCGGTGCTCTCCGAGGCGGCGCTCAAATTCGGCTCCTATGAATTTTTCTGGCTCGCCCTTTTCGGCGTCGTCATTTCCGGACAGATGGCCGGCTCGGACACGCCATTGAAAGGCTATATCGCGGGCATCCTGGGCCTCCTCGTTGCGATGATTGGCATGGAAACGCTCCACGCCCACCAGCGCTTCACCTTCGGCATCCAGGGACTCGGCGGCGGCATCGACATCATTCCGGCCATGGTCGGCGCCTTTGGCCTGGCTGAAATTCTTTCCACCATGAAGCGGACCGCCGTGCCCCACATCGCCTCGGTCAATGACCGGGTGGTGCCGCGCTTCAAGGAAATCTTCCAGTATTGGAAGACCATCCTGCGCTCGGGCATTATCGGCACCTTTGTCGGCATTATCCCCGGTGTCGGGGAGGACGTGGGCTCGTGGAGTTCCTATGCCGCGGCCAAGAAATTCTCGAAGAACCCTGAAGAATTCGGCAAGGGCAGCCAAGAGGGCCTGATCGCGGCGGAAACCGGCGACAATGCCGTAGTCTCCGCCTCAATGATCCCGACCCTGACGCTGGCCCTGCCCGGCTCGGCCGCCGCAGCCGTTCTCATCGCCGCCATGATGATCCACGGCATCCGCCCCGGCCCCATGCTGATGGTCGAAAACCCGGTCTTCCTCTACCAGGTCGTGGCCATGCTGCTCCTTGCGACCATCGCCAATCTTATCTTTGGCCTATCGCTGACCAAGCTCTTCATCAAGGTTCTGCAGGTGCCGCGCGAACGGCTCATGGCGGTCGTCTATATCCTCTGTGTGGTTGGCTCCTTTGCCATCACCCAGCGCATGTTCGACGTCTATGTCATGCTCGCCTTCGGCATCGTCGGCTTCATCCTGCGGGAGATGAAATATCCCATGGCCCCGCTCGTCCTCGGCATTGTGCTCGGCGATCTGCTCGACCTCAACCTGCGGCGCGGGCTGATGCTCACCAATGGCGATCCGACCCCGTTCTTTACCCGGCCGATCAGTGCTGTTATCTGCCTCATCATCGTCCTCACCATCCTGATGTCCATTCCGGCGGTTTCCAAACGTGTCAGAGCCCTCTTCACCCGCGGCGATCGCGCCCAAGCGCGCGGCTGACGCCGCCGAACGGCGCCCGCGCAACTCGGTCAAGACCAAGGCCTCGATCCTTGCGGCCGGGCGCGTGGAATTTGCCGATCGCGGATTTGAAGGGGCACGGGTAGACGCAATTGCCGAGCGGGCCGGCGCCAACAAGCGCCTGCTCTACCATTACTTCGGCAACAAGGAGGATCTCTACCGGGCGGTGCTGCTCGACGCCTATCAGGAGATCCGCCGCGGCGAGCGTGCCCTAAGCCTAGATCAATATGATCCGGCCCAGGCCATGGACCGGCTGGTGCGGTTCACCTTCCGGCATTTCCTCGCCAACCCGTGGTTCACGCGCCTGCTCGGCACCGAAAACATCGAGAACGCGCGGTTCCTCAAAACCCTGCCGGACATCAAGGCGCTGCATTCGCCCCTCGTCGGGCAGATCGAAGCCATTATCCTGCGTGGCAATGAAGCCGGCATTTTCCGTCGCGACGTCGACCCGGTGCAGCTCTACATCTCCGTCGCCGCCTTGGGCTTCTTCTACGTTTCCAACACCGCCACGCTCTCGGTCATCTTCGAACGCGATCTGACCAGTGTCGGCATGGTCCAGGAACGCGAAGCCCACGCCGTCCAGATGGTGCTCGATTATCTCAAGACCAAGCCGGTCGGGTAAGAGCACCCACCTAACCTCCCTGCAGAAGGGGGAGGGACAAATCGAGCTTGCCGAACCGCCTGAGAGCCACCGCACCGCCCCTCCCCCTACCAGGGGAAGGCCGGGTGGGGGGGGCCCCCTCAGTGCACCATCACGCTGCCCATCTGGAAAAACACATTGAGCAGCGGCGCCAGCACCATCGGGTCGACGTCATGGCTCTGGTCGGCCAGCGTGATCCGCTCGCCATTGTGAAGCCCTGAGGCCACCCAGTCGGCACCAGCCGCCATGAAGTCAAAGCTCTTGTCGCCGTTGATCACCAGCACCGGCATAATGGCGTTCTGCCAGCGTTCGGGCGGATTATCTCCCTTACGGGCATCGGCCAGCACGCGATAGTCATGCTCGATGGTGAGGCCGATCGAGGCATAAGCGGGCCAGGCCGGGCTTTTCTCAAACGCCGCCATGCCCTCGGCCGGCATACCGACGCCAAGAAGGAACTGGCGCATCATCTCCTCGCCCTTCTCTGCCGCTGCAAGCGCCGCCATGTCGGCATGGTCCGACTGATAGTCCGCTGAACTGCGCGACACATCGATCGGCGGCTCATAAAGCGCCAGCGCCTTGACCCGACGCGGCATCGCTGCCGCCGCCTCAAGTGCCAGCACGGCCCCAGACGACATGCCATAGACATAGGCTTCGCCGCCCAGTGCATCCATCAGCGCAGCGATGTCCTCCACCTCGCGGGCCACCGCATAGGGCCAGGTGTCTCCGGACTCCCCGCGCCCGCGCCGATCAAAAGTCACGACCGTGTAGTCCGCCGCCAGCGCCTTCACCAGATTGGGGGTCCGCGCGTCGACAGCGCGATATTGCGTGGCCCCGCCCACGAGGATCACCAGCGGACCGCTCCCTGCCACTTCATAACCGATGGGCGTGCCGTCGCGCGAAATCACCTGTGGCATATAAAAAATCCTCCGTTCGTCCCACCATGAGCACGACGAACGAAGGATCACAATTGCGACGGCGCCCGAAACTGGGGACCCCGGCGATTTAGCGGATGGCAAGGCCCTCGGCGTTGAAGATATGGGCCTTGGCCGGATCGAGATAGGCCGGAACAATGGTGCCCAGCTCCACCTGACGCTGGCCTTCGAGCACGATATTGAGCCCCTGACCGTCATTGCTCGTCGCATAGACCACGGTCTGACCCCCGAGGTTTTCGACGAGATCGACCCGCACATCGGCGAATTTCACACCCGAACCCTCGGTGATGGAAATGTGCTCGGGACGAATGCCAAGCATCGTCGCGCCCGCCGACGGGCGCCCCAGCGACAGCGAATTGCCTGCGGTCGTGAGAGCCCCATTGGCTTCGGTCACAGTGAGAAAGTTCATCTTCGGCGAGCCGATAAAGCCGGCGACGAAGAGATTGCGCGGTGTGTTGTAAAGCTCGAGCGGCGCACCGGCCTGCTCGATGACGCCGGCGCGCAGCACCACGATCTTGTCCGCCATGGTCATGGCTTCGACCTGATCGTGGGTCACATAGATCATGGTGTTCCCAAGATCATTGTGCAGCTTGGCGATCTCGACGCGCATGGCGACGCGCAGCTCGGCATCAAGGTTAGACAGCGGCTCGTCAAAAAGGAAGATCTTTGGCTCGCGCACGATCGCCCGGCCAATGGCGACGCGCTGGCGCTGGCCACCGGACAGTTGCTTGGGCTTGCGCTTCAGCAGCGGCTCGATCTTCAGAATTTTCGCCGCGCGCTGCACCCGCACCTCGATCTCGGCCTTGGGCATTTTTGCCGTTTCAAGACCGAAGGCGAGGTTCTGGTAGACCGACATATGCGGATAGAGCGCATAGGACTGGAACACCATGGCGATGCCGCGCTTGGCCGCCGGCACATCATTCATGCGCTGCCCGTCGATCAGCAGATCGCCACCGGTAATCGGCTCGAGCCCCGCGATCATGCGCAAAAGAGTGGATTTCCCGCAGCCCGATGGTCCCACGAAGACGGTGAAATCGCCGGGCTCGATGGTGAGGTCGACCCCATGGATCACCTTGATGTCACCATAGGCCTTTTCAAGTTTTTTCAGCTCGATACTGGTTGCCATGGTCGATCTCCTAGCTTTGCCGGAATGCGGCAGGCACCCAGCTCTGATAGAGCGGGTGATCGGCTCCGAGCGGAAGCGTCACCTCCTGGTGGGTGGTCGATGAATGATAAAATGCGGTCACCAGCTCCAGCGAGCGGCGCGAATCTGCCGAGGTCACCGGCAGCGCCCCATCGCCATTGAGCGCATCATAAAAGCGCGCCATCTGGGTCTGGAAGCGCGACGGCACATGGGTCCAGTTTGCCAGCAGCTTTTCGATTTTTGCCGCGGTCTCGTCATTGCGCGGAAGGATCTTCCACGGCTTGTTGCCCGGATTATAGGGCGCGTGGTCGCTCTCGAAGGTGACGTTCTCGAACGACAGGCGAATGCGGCTGATCTCGTCGGCCGAGCCCAGTGTCGCGGTGAGGCTGGCCAGCGCGCCGCTCTTCATTTCGAGCGAGGCCGAAATCGTGTCTTCCACCTCGATATCATTGACCCGCGTCGCCACACGGCCAAAGACGCGCGAGATATCGCCCATCAGATAGGTAAAGATGTCATGCGGGTGGATGGCGTGGCCCATCAGCACGCCGCCAAGCTCTGTCGCCCATTTGCCGCGCCACGGCACGGAATAATAGGCCGCCTCGCGCCGCCACATTGTCTCCACCGTCCCCACATAGGGCTTTCCGGCAATGCCGGCATCGATGATCGCCTTGGCCTGCTCAATTCCATCGCCAAACCGGTATTGGAACACCGGCATCAGCTTGCCCCTGGAGATCTTCTCCTCGGCCATGACGGCGTCGACATCCTTGAGCGAACCGACCAGCGGCTTTTCGCACACCACATGCTTGCCGGCCTTGAGCGCCGCCATCACCATGGAAAAATGCACGCCCGGCGGGGTGCAGACATCGATCACGTCGATATCGTCCATCGCGAGCAGATCGTCGAAATTGGCCACCCGGCGTTCGATGCCGAATTCTTCGCCGATCTTGTTGAGGCGCTCGGGATTGAGGTCACAAATGGCCACAACCTTGAACTTGTCGGCATTGGGCAGATAGCCCTCGACGATATGGCTGCGCCCGATACCCCCGCCGACCACGGCAACATTATAGATCCGGCTCATTGGCCCCACTCCGTACCCTGCTCGCCCATGGCCTGCGCCGTCAGCGCCATCTTCATGGCATTGTAGCAGCGCTCCTGCGGCATCGCCGTCTCGGTGCGGTTGCGCACGTCGTCGAGGAACTGCCGCCCGAACGGCAGATCGACAGCCGAGCAATCGATATGGCGCGTACCCTCTTTGTCGACGAGGAAGAGGTGGTTCTCGCCCGGCCGCCCGGCGATATCGACATATTTCCGGAGCTCGATAAAACCTTCGGTCCCAAGGATCGTCAGGCGTCCGTCGCCCCAGGTCGGCAAGCCTTCCGGGGTAAACCAGTCGACCCGGACATAGCCGGTGGTGCGCTCGGTGCGCATATGCGCATCGCCCACATCCTGGAGACCCGGCCGGTGCGGATGGTTGCGGTTATAGACATTGGCCGAGAGCACCTCGCCATCCATGGCGTTCGAGAAAAACAGGAACTGCTCGAACTGGTGGCTGGCGATATCGCACAAAATCCCGCCGTAGCGATTGCGGGTGAAGAACCAGTCCGGCCGGTTGTTGAGGCGCAGCGAGTGCGGTCCAAGACCAACAGTATTGACCACTTCGCCAATGGCGCCGGCAGCAATCAGATTGCCTGCCTCCACCGCCGCCCGCACTTCAAAATGCTCCGAATAGAGCACCGAGAAGATGCGGCCGGTTTCCTTTTGAACCCGCTTGATCTCGTCGAGCTGGGCAAAGGTCGTCATGCCCGGCTTGTCGGTGAGCACATCCTTGCCATGGCGCATGGCGCTGAGCGCAATCGCCGCCCGGTCACCCGGAATGGCGGCGGTGACGACGACCTGGATGGTTTCGTCCTCGAGGATGGCAGCCGGATCGCTGACCCGCTTTGCCTCGGGATATTTCGCCCCGAAAGTGGCAGCCAGATCGTCTTCCACCGCATGGAAACCGACAAACTCGGCTCCGGCGCGCTTGAGACAGTCCACCTGCCCGTAGATATGAGCGTGGTTGATGCCGATGGCGGCAAATTTTATCTGCGTCATGGTCTAGCGTTTCATACCGGTGGTGGCGATGCCCTCGATGAGGAACCGCTGGAAGATGAGGAAGAACAGGAAGATCGGCACGATCGAGAGCACGCTCATGGCAAACAGGCCTCCAAAATCGCTTTCGCCGGTCGAGTCCACGAAGGTCCGCAGACCCAGCGTCACCGTGTAGTCCTGCATGCGATTGAGGAAGATGAGCGGGCCGAAGAAATCGTCCCAGGTCCAGATGAAGGTGAAGATGGCCGCCGTCACCAGCACGGGCGTCGACAGTGGCAGCATGATCTTCCAGTAGATGCGCCAGGGTCCGGCGCCATCCATGCGGGCCGCCTCATCCAGCTCGCGCGGTATGCCGCGGAAGAACTGCACCATAAGGAAGATGAAGAAGGCATCGACCGCGAGGAATTTTGGGACCACCAGCGGCAGGATGGTGTTGATCCAGCCAAGATCGCGGAACAGCACATATTGCGGGATGATGGTGACCTGGCTGGGCAGCATCAGCGTCATCAGCATCATGGCGAACCAGAAATTCTTGAACTTGAATTCCATGCGCGCAAAGGCATAGGCCGCCATGGAGCAGGCAAAGAGATTGCCGATAATGCTCAAGATGGCGATGACGAAGGAGTTCATGAAGAACACCGAAAAGCTGACGCGCATGGCGTTCCAGCCTCGGAAATAGGCGTCGAGACTCCAGTCTGCCGTCGGCCAGATGCCGGTGTTGAAGATCTGGTTGTCCGGCTTGAACGACGCCGCCAAAAGCCAGAGCAGCGGATAGAGCATCAGGATCGAGGCGCTGATCAGCACGATATGGGCGAGCACCGAAAAAACGCGCTTGCGCATACGGGCTGCCGGGTCGTTTTCGGACCCCGTCACCACCGTCAGCGTGTGTGCATCAGTCGTCATAGTGCACCCAATATTTGCTGGTGAGGAAAGAGAAGGCGGTGAAGCACGCGATCAGGAACAGGAGGAACCACGCGAGCGCCGAGGCATAGCCCATGCGGAAGAAGCTGAACGCCTCGTTGTAGAGATAGAGCGCGTAGAACAGCGTCGAGTTGATCGGCGAGCCCGTGCCATTCGAGATGATGAAGGCGGGCGTAAAGCTCTGGAACGAGTTGATCGTCTGGATGATCGCGTTGAAGAAAATGACCGGCGTCAGCAGTGGCACGGTGATCTTCCAGAACTGGCGCCACTTGCCGGCGCCATCGAGGGAGGCGGCCTCATACATGTCCTGCGGGATCTGGCGGAGCCCGGCGAGGAAGATGATCATGGGCGAGCCAAACTGCCAGACCGACAGGATGATCAGCGTCCAGAGCGAATAATTCGGGTTGGAAATCCAGCTCGGCCCGATAATGCCGAAATTGGCGAGGAACTGGTTGACGAGGCCGTCACCGGCAAAGATCTGGCGCCACAGGATTGCGATCGCAACCGAAGCGCCAAGCAGGCTCGGTAGATAGAACAGCGCGCGATAGAGCGGCAGCCCCTTCATGCCCCGGTTGAGCAGAATGGCAACGAGGAGCGCGAAGGCCAGCTTCAGCGGCACCGAGAACAACACGAAGGTGAAGGTCACCCGCATCGCCGCCGCAAAATTGCGGTCATTGGTGAACATGCGCTGGTAGTTTTCGAGCCCGACCCAGCGCGCCGGGGTCAATAGGTCGAAATTGGTGAAGCTGAGATAGAAGGACGAGATGATCGGGCCGACCGTGAGGCCGATAAAGCCGATCAGCCAGGGGAGCAGGAAGAGATAGCCGGGGGCGTGGTTTTCCCACGCCCTCGACCAGATCGACCTGCGGGATGCGGCATTATGCACAGCCGCGTCTGCCGCATTGATAGTCATATTCAGACAGCCGCCCGGTTCAGAATAGCAGTTGCTTCTTCGACGAAGAATTTGCCGGCGTCTTCGGCAGAGCGTGCCCCGAAGGCCACTTCCTGGCTGAGAACGCGCAGCAGCGAGGTGTCGATTTCGCCAGCTGCGTTCGGCGGGGAGGCCGGCAGCGGTCCAAGCAGATCGCCGAGATTGGCGACGAAGTTGAGCGCGATCTGATCCTGTTCGCTCAGCGTCGGGGCGACAGCGTCGCGCACCTTGGCCGAGCATGGAATGCCGCGCTCGACGCCAAGCACCTTGCCGGCCTCGGTGTCATTGATGAAGTAGCTGAGGAATTCGGCAGCCGCTTCCTTGTTCTGCGAAGAGCCGGCGATGGACCAGAACTGGCTGGGCTTGCGATAGTGACCGCCACCGACACCGGCCGCGATGCGCGGATAGGAGGTGATGGTGAGGTTGTCCTTGCTCACCGACTGGTGGATCACCAGCTGGTTGGAGTTGGATGGCAGCAGCGCAGCCTTGCTCATCGCGACCATCGAAGTCTCCGGCGCGCCGGTATCGAGGGCATTGTCCTCGGCCGAGACGATGTAGCCGGCATCGCGGAACTCGTTCCACATGGTGAACCACTCGACCATGTCGTCGGCATCCGGCCCCAGCTTGCCTTCCGGCGTGTAGAGGGCCTTGCCGCGCTGGCGGATCCAGTTGTCGAGCATGGGCTCGGCACCGGAGGCATCGGACATGGCCTTCATGCCGCCGCGGATATTGGCAGCCTTGAAGGCTTCGCCCAGTTCACGCAGCGTGTCATAGGTCCAGTCCATGCCCGGAACGGTGAGCCCGGCTTCTTCGAACGCGGTCGAATTGGCGAGCATGGCAACCGAGTTGGCGCCGAGGCTGAGGCCATAGAGCTTGCCACCGACCTTGCCGCCCTCGAGCTGATCCTCGTCGAAATCGCTGAGGTCGAGCACGCCGCCGACATATTCATCGAGCGGGGCAATGGCATTGCGCGAGGCGTATTCAACGATGAAACGATAGTCCATCTGCAGGATGTCGGGGGCGGTGCCGCCGGCGGTCTGCGTCGCCAGCTTGGGCCAGTAATCGTTCCAGCTGAGGAATTCGCCTTCCAGCGGCGTGATGCCCTTGGCGTCGGCATAGGCGTCCGCCACGGCGAGCGTGCGGTCGGCGCGGGCCTGACCGCCCCACCAGATCATGCGCAGGGGATTGCCCTGGGCAAAGGCCGGGCTGAAGCCGGCGGCGCCGGCTGCGATAAGCGCCGAGCTTCCCATGAGGAACTGACGACGTCCGATACGAAATGTCATGTGCTAACCTCCCAAGTTTTGCGTGTCCGGCCATGCCGGCACAGTGTGAGCAAGGCGACCTCCCCGTCGCCAAATCACCAACTGGTTACTAAGAACTTTCAACTGCTTCCATCAGGCAAACTGCCAAGGAACTGATTGCAAATACGTCCGAAAGCACCTGAAATAACCAGCCAGTTACCCTTTACCTTACAGTCCTCGTATCCCGCAATCAAGCTTGTATGGAAGACCGGAAAGGCTGTGTCGGCGATACCGGGTGAGCGGTCATCCTATCGGGTAATTCGTTGATTCCTCTGCTTTCGCGCCACCACGCCTCACCCGCGGCAGCTCCGAAGCTTCTCTCCTGAGGGTGAGAGTGGACGAAAAAAGCCCGTTGGAAAACTATGAAATTACGCCGACACTATAGAGGCAATCTATAGTCGGGAATTCTCGCTCATGGACAAGCTGCTCACCCAGTTCCTCGCCGTCGCCGATATCGGCACCATGAGCGGCGCGGCAATCGCTCTCCGCCTCACCCAGCCGACGCTGACCATCAACATGCGAAAACTCGAGGACAATATCGGCGCCCAGCTGTTCGAGCGCTCCTCGCGCGGCATTACCCTTACCCGCTATGGCGAGACGCTCTACGAGAACGCCCGCCTCATGCAGCGCCTCTACGACAATACGCTTTCCGCCATCGGCGATCAGCTGCGGGGCATGGAGCGCGGCATCACCATCGGCTCGGGCTACTCCTGGTGGAACATGTTCCTGCGCGATCTCGTCGTCCAATATCAGGGCGAATATCCCGGCGCTCCGGTCCAGGTCAGCCTCGGCAATCAACTACGCCTCATGGATCAGATGCTCTCGGGCGACATCTCCATGTTCCTCGCCCACGAAGTGGATGGCCTCAGCTCCACGCTTGGCACCGATTTCGTCCCCCTCAGCCGCGTCTACAACGCCTTCTTCGTGCACGAGGGTCATCCGCTTATCGGCGCCCCGCGGACCCAGGCCGAAATCGACGTCTACCCGCGCATTCTTTTATCGCTCCCCGAGAGCCGCCACGACCGCTTTTTTGACCCCTCCCGCCGGCGCACCCGCGTCGAAACCGTGTTCGACCGCACTCATTTCGCCTTCCGCTCCAATTCCTTGGCTGCCTGCGTCGACTATGCCCTCGCGACCGACGCCGCGCTGCTCCACACCCATGTCATGCGCGACATTTTTGCCCGCCAGGGCCTGGTCGAGGTGATCCAGAAAAACGACCCCCGCGTCTCCATCGCCGGGCTCTATGTGCTCAAGGACCGGCGCGGCGAAGAGCGCATTGAAGACCTTATCGATCGCATCTCTCGCGCCGCCCAGGCGACCCTGCCGCCGCTGCATTAAATCGCACCCCGATTTCATCTCAGGGAACGGGTTTGTCTCGCCACGCGAGAGCTAACATGTTAGTAGCAAGCCATGCAGCAAGCCCTTCAATATTCGACCCAGCCCAAGGCCCCCGCGCCAGATCGTCAAGCCGCCGGTGAGCGCGTTGCCGCTCGCCTCAAAGGCCAGATAGCCGGAGCCATTCATACAGACCCGCTCACGACCTATGCCTGGAGCGGGGACGCCAGTTCCTATCGGCTGATTCCGGCCGTGGTGGTCTTCGTCAATTCCGAGGACGATGTCCGCGCCGTGTTCAAGGCGGCGCGCGCCGAGGGCTTGCCAGTCACCTTCCGCGCCGCCGGCACATCGCTGTCCGGACAGGCCGTCACCGATGGCGTGCTCGCCGTTCTGGGCGATGGCTGGCGCAAGCTCGATATCCATCCGGGCGCTGAAAAGATCACGCTCGGGCCCGCGATCATCGTCGCCGAGGCCAACAAGGCGCTGAAGCCATTTAACAAGAAAATCGGCCCCGACCCGGCCAGCCAGGCGACCTGCAAGATCGGCGGCGTGGTCAACAACAACTCATCCGGCATGTGCTGCGGTGTGGCGCAGAACACCTATCACACCATGGCGCGCCTGCGGATCGTGCTCACCGACGGCACCATGCTCGACAGCGGCGACCCCGCCAGCTGCGACGCCTTCCGCATCAGCCATGCACCCATGCTCGAGGAGCTGCATCGCCTCCACCACGAGATCATGGCCGATGCCGATCTCGTCGCCCTCATCCGCCACAAATACCGGATCAAGAACACCGTCGGCTATTCGCTCAATGCGCTGGTCGACTACCACGACCCGCTCGATATCCTGATCCATTTGATGGTCGGCTCGGAAGGCACGCTCGGCTTTGTTTCCGAGGTGACCTACAACACCGTGCCCGAACACCCGTTCAAGGCCACGGGTCTGATCCCCTTCCCCAATCCGCAGGCTGCCGGCCGCGCCATCATCGAAATGGCCAATGGCGGCGTGCAGGTGACGACGGGCGTCACCGCCGCCGAATATATCGAGCGCCGCGCCCTTGCCACGGTCGAGCACCTCGGCCCCATGGCCCCGCTCCTGCCCTGGCTCACCGAAGATTCTCCGGCCGTTCTCATCGACGTCACCGCCCCCGACGCGGAAACGCTGGCGGTTGAAGTCGCCAAGGCCGAGGATCTCCTCCGCCGCCACGGCGCCACCCATATTGACCTCTCGACTGACGAGCATCGCAGCCACGCGCTCTGGGATATCCGCAAGGGGTTCTTCACCTCCGGCGGCGCCGCCCGTCCCAAGGGCACCTCCATGCTCACCGAGGACGTGGCCGCCCCTATCGACCGGCTGGCCGAATTCGTCGTCGACATGCGCAATCTCCTCGACGCCCACGGCTATGAAGACGCCATCATTTTCGGCCACGCTCTGGCCGGAAACCTCCATTTCCAGATGAGCGACAATTTCTCCCAACCCGGCGCGGCGGAGAAGTTTGACGTCTTCAACCAGGAACTCTCCGAGCTCGTCTCCGTGCGCTACGGCGGCTCGCTTAAGGCCGAGCACGGCACCGGCCGCGCCATCGCGCCCTTTGTCGAGGCCGAATGGGGTTCCAAGGCCTATGGCATCATGCATGCCATCAAGGCCGCCTTCGACCCCGAGCGCCTGCTCAATCCGGGCGTCCTGCTCAATGACGACCCGAAAATCCACGTCAAGAATCTGAAGGTCATGCCGCTGGCCGACGAGCTTGTCGACCTCTGCATCGAATGCGGCTTCTGCGAGCCGGCGTGCCCCAGCCATCACATGACGCTGACCCCGCGCCAGCGCATCGCCGTCACCCGCGAACGCGCCCGCCTCCGCGAAAGCGGAGAGGACCCGGAACGTCTGGCCCGCTTTGAAGCCGATTTCCAATATGCCGGCATGGACACCTGCGCGGCCTGCAACCTCTGCTCGCTGCGCTGCCCGGTCGGCATCGAAACCGGCACCATGATCATGGGTGAACGCGCCCGCCGTCGCGGCAACACCGCCCAGTCGGTCGCCCGTTTCACCGCCGATCACACCGGCACCATCGAGCATTTTATGCGCGGTGGCGTAGCGCTGGCGGATGCGGCCCGCACCATCATTCCCGCCCCCGCTGTGGAAGCCATCACCGAGACGGCCCGCCGTCTCACCAACAAGGCCATCCCCCGCGTTTCGCGCACCCTGCACCACGGCCCGGGCACGCCAAAAGTCCGCGACAACCGTCAGGACCCGCGCACCACCGGCTTCCCGGTGCCCATCGCCCAGACCGGCCGCGAGCAGATCGTCTATTTCCCGGCCTGCCCCAGCCGCATGTTCGGCGCGCCGAAAACCGAGCACAATCTGCTCGATACGCCCAATGCCATGGTGGCCCTGCTCGAACGGGCCGGCTACGACGTCATCATCCCGGAAAACCTCAACGGCCAGTGCTGCGGCCAGCCGTTCCAGTCCAAGGGCTTTCCGGAACAGGCCGCTGAAGTCGGCGGCGCGCTGGCCAAAAACCTCTCGGCCGCGTCAGACGCCGGCCGCCTGCCGGTCGTCACCGACGCCTCGACCTGCGCCAAGCATCTCAAGGACGTGCCGGGCGATGCGACCGTCACCGACTCGGCCCAGTTCCTCGTCACCCATGTGCTGCCGAGACTGAGGCTGACGCAAAAGCTGCCGGTGGTTGCCGTGCACCACAATTGCTCGGCCCAGCGCCTCTTCGAACAGCCGGCCACGGAAACCCTGGCCCGCGCCTGCGCCGAAGAGATCGCTGTCCTCTCCTCGATCACCTGCTGCGGTTATGCCGGCGACAAGGGCCTATTCGTCCCCGAGCTTAACGCCCACGCCACCCGCCGCGTCGGTAAGGATGTCCCGGCCAATTGCCAGCTGGGCGTCTCGACCGTCTCGACCTGCGCCTCCGGCCTCAGCGAACACGCCGGCATCCCCTTCGTCGGCCTCGCCAGCCTCCTAGAATGGGCCAGCCGCCCCTGATACGGGCGTTGATCGCAGCCCCCACCTAGCCTCCCCCTTCCCAGGGGGAGGGACGCATCGAGTCAGCGGCCACTTCTGCGCAAAATGCCACCCCGTACACTGACCTCCTCCTCCCCCTACCAGGGGGAGGCCGGGTGGGGGTCTACTTGCCCGCCCCATCCGCAGTCCCATCCCTTCCATCGTCATTGCCCGGCTACTCCGGGCAATCCATCTCCCCTCCGCATGGACCCAAGCCCAGCCCTCCGATCACAACTTCGAAAACACTCATAAGATATATCTTGAAACCCCTCCTACCCGTCCCAATCTCCTGATGACGGAAACAAAACCTATCAGGAGATACAATCATGTCTTCCTACTGGCGCAATGGCGAACCCAATTGGCGGCGCTTTGAGCAGATGGCCCGCAAGGGCTGGGGACGCGTTCAGAACATCGACGATGAGATCGGCAATCTCGGCGGCAATTTTCGCATAGGCCGCATGCTGGCCTCGGGCGATGTTCGGCTCGTTGCCCTCTTCCTCATCGATCAGCAGCCCCGCCACGGCTACGATTTGATCAAGGCCGTCGAAGAGCGGTCCGGCGGCGTCTATTCGCCCAGCCCCGGCATCGTCTATCCGGCCCTCACCTATCTCGAGGAGGCCGGCTACGTTACCTCTTCCGCCGAGGGCAACAAGAAGCTCTATACGATCACCGACGAAGGCCGCACGCATCTGGCGGAAAACCGCGAAGCCATTGCGGCAACGCTCGATTTCCTCGCCCGCACCGGCGAGCAGTTCAACCGGTTCCGCGAGTTCGTGCGCGCTGATTGGCCCTTCGGCGGTCAGTCCGAGGACGACAATACCCGTCCCGAGCCCCCGCGTGCCCATGGCGGCGAGCATGGCAATCCCTTCGAGCACGACCGCCCGATGAAGGATGCCATTCCGGAGCTTGATGCCGCTCGCAAGGCGCTCAAGGCCGCGCTCAAGAAGGCCCGCCACGGCGCCGAGGAACAGCAGGCCCGCGCCGCTGAAATCCTCCGCCGCGCCGCCGCCGATCTCGACGCCCTAGCCGAAGACGACATCGACCTCTAGCCGACCCAAAGCCCCGCCCCGTCGCAATTTGCGACGGGGTTTGCATAATATTAACCACGTTGGCGCATCGTATTCGCTCAAAGAGGCGGCGATGCAGACCAACACTCAAAAGCGCATGGGCACTATGGCGGGCCTCGGGCCCTATGTGAGGGCGGTCGGACCACGCCTGCCGCGCATTGCTGCCGTCACCATCCTCGTCATGGGCCTCGCCTTTGTCGGCGTGCATTTCCAGCCGGCCCGGTATCAGGCCAGCCTCGACCTGCCCTTTGCTGCGGAAATTCCCGCCGATCAGCAGATCGCCGATCTCCTTGATCCGGTCCGCCTTGCCGACATCGTCGCGCGCCTGCCCCAGTCGGTCGTGCAGGAATTGCGCGCCACCGATGAACTGCTCGACAGCATCACCCTTCTCCGTCGCACGCTGACCATTGCCCCGACGGCCGATGGCGAGAACCTCCGCGTTGTGGCCATTGCCCGCACGGAAGCCAATGCCCGCGCCATCGGTGCCGCCATTGCCGCAAGCCATGCGCTCGACCAGACCATCATTGCCGCGCCGCCTGTCGCCGTCAGCCAGGCCAGTGCCGCCCCGGCACCGGCAGTCGCGCCGCGAAGCCCCCTCGGCGATGCCGATCTCGGCGTGCTGCAGCAGCGCATGACCCTCGCCTGGGAAAACCGCGTGACCCTCGAGGAAAAGGCCAAGCGCATAGACACCCTGGTCGCCAGCGGCGATTTCGCCGCCCTGGCCCTTCATGCCGATGGTCTGCCCGGCCTCTCCCGCCGCCTCGACGATCTGCTTACGCTGCAGGCCGAGGAGAAGCGGCTGGCCTTCACGCTCCTGCCCAATCATCCCAATATGCGCGCCGTCTCCGAGCAGATCGCTCTCGCCAATGCCGAGATCGGCGATCAGGCCCGCCAGCTCGCCGAGCTCATGCGCGCCGACAGCGAAGCCGCCAGAAAGCTCGAAGCGACACTGCGCGGCGAATATGAAGCCCAGCTGGCGAGCCGCACCGCCGCCATCGAAGACACTATTCTCACCGGTTCGGTCGAAAGCGATACCGGCCCACGCGTCAGCGCCATGCCACGTCCCATCGGCACGTCGCTGGCCCTCGGCCTTGCCGGCGGCGCGGCTCTCTTCGGCCAGCTCGGGCTCATCGCCCTGCAGCAGCCGCGCGAGCCAAAGCCACCGCGCCCTGCCCGCACGCCCCGCGCCCGACGCGAAAAGAAAAGCGCTGAGCCCGTAGCTTCTCCCGCCGCCGACCTGCCCGAAGCCGCGCCGCCGCTCATGGCTGCGCCTGAAGTCGCTCCGGCTCCTGTGCCCGCCCCGCAGGCGGAAGCCCCGATTGCGCGCCCGGCAGAACTCCCGCCCACCGCGCCCCAGCCTCTGGCCGCCATTGCGCCCGAACCTATCCGGGCCCTGCCCATCAGCGATCACAACTGGTTCGCCGGCAGTCTCGACGAGCCGCAGATCCCTATCGCCGCCAACTGGATCGGCACGCCTGCCGCCGAAGCACCCCGCGCCGCCACCGCTGCACCGGCTCCCGAGCCGGGCAATGACGAAGCCGGGCTCAGCGATGCCCGCATCGTCGCCATCCGCTCGCGCGGTACGCCGGGCGATACCCGCGCAAAAGCCCGCGAACTGCTCGACATGTTCGCCGATGAGGGCAAGCGCGTCGTGCTCATCGATGCCGCCAGCCGCCGCCGTGGCAATGCGCCCGGGATCAGCGATCTCTCCATGGGCATGGCTGGCTTTGCCGACATCATCCACGGCACCGGCGCTGAAGTGGCAGCCCTCATTCCCTGGGGCCGTCAGGACACGCTCTATCCCTCCGCCCAAAAGGTGCGCACCCTGCTGCTCGCGCTTGTCGAGCTCTACGATGTGGTTGTCATCACCCTCGATGCCGAGGCCGGTGGCTCATCCCATCTCGCCGCCATGGCCGATGTGACGCTGACCGCCACACCGACCGCACAGGCCCCGCGCCGCAAGCAGCGCGTCGCCCATTGGCAGTAGAGCCCGTTTAGGCTCGCTCTTCCCAGACCTTGGCCAGTTCGACGATCGTCGCCGCGGCCTTTTCCATGTCCTGCCGGCTCACCCATTCGAGCGGAGAGTGGAAGGCATGGCCGCCAGCGAAGATATTGGCGCAGGGCAGGCCCATATAGGACAGGCGCGACCCATCCGTGCCGCCGCGAATGGATCCCTTGATCGGCTCCATCCCGGCCCGGCGCACCGCTTCCACCGCGTTCTCGACAATCTCAGGGTTCTTATCGAGCACCTGCTTCATATTGCGGTACTGCTCTTTGACCGAAACGGCAAAGCTCGAGCGCGGATAGTTTGCCAGTACCTCGCCGGCGATCTTCTCGACCATCTGGCGCTTCTCAACCAGCCCATCATCGACAAAGTCGCGCACAATCATGCTGACCACGGCGCGCTCCATCGAGCCGGAAATCCCGGTCGGATGCACAAACCCGTCGCGCCCATCCGTGCCTTCCGGCGACACATCGCGCGGCAGCCGCGCCACGATCTCGCTGGCGATTTTTATCGCGTTTTCCATCCGGTCTTTGGCAAAGCCCGGATGCATCGCCGCGCCATTGACCACCAGCTCCAGCCCGTCTGCCGAAAACGTCTCGTCCTCGATCGTGCCGGCCGTCTCCCCGTCCATCGTGTAGGCAAAGCGTGCCCCGAGCCGGGCCAGATCCACCTTGTCGACGCCGCGCCCGATTTCCTCATCCGGGGTGAAGAGGATTTTTATGTCGCCGTGCTTGATCGCAGGATTGTCGATCAGCATCTTGGCCGCCGTCATGATCTCGGCAATGCCCGCCTTGTCATCGGCACCCAGCAGCGTCGTGCCATCCGACGTGATGATGTCATTGCCGATCTGGTTGGCCAGCTCGCCATGTTCGGACACGCGGATCACCCGGCTTGTGTCCCCCGGCAGGGTAATGTCCCCGCCCTGATAGTTCTGCCAGATCTGCGGCTTTACATCCTTGCCCGAAAAGTCCGGCGAGGTGTCCATGTGCGAGCAGAAGCAGATGACCGGGACATCCTTGTCGTTGTTGGATGGTATGGTGGCATAGATATAGCCATTGTCATCCATCGCCGCGTCAGAGAGCCCGATCTCGAGCAGTTCCTTGACCAGCAGATGGCCCAGATTCTTCTGCTTTTCCGTGGAGGGCTGGGTCGGCGAGTCGCCATCGGACTGGGTGTCGATCACCACATAGCGCAGGAAACGGTCAAGAACAGTGTCGGTCATGGTCCAATCCGGATAGGAGACAATATTGCCCTATCCATAGCCCGCCCCGGGCCGTGGAACAAATGGCCAAACACTGATCCGACGGACGCGCCCCTGCGTAGCAGAAGGGCAAAGATTGGAACGGACGATGACACCAAAGACCATCTGGATCACCGGCGCCGGCAAGGGGCTGGGGCGCGCCCTGGCGTTGGAGCTTAGCGCGCGCGGCCACCGCATCGCCGCCAGCGCCCGCACCGAAGCCGATCTCGTCACCCTCGCCGCAGAAGCCAAAGCTCTTGGGGGGGTGATCAAGCCCTATGGCCTCGATGTCACCGACAAGCAGGGCGTTGATCGGGTGATGACCCAGATTGTGCGCGATATCGGCGTGCCCGACCTCGTCGTCCTCAATGCCGGCACTCATTCGGAAGTGACCGCCACCCATTTCGATTTGGCTGAATTTTCCCGCGTCATCGACACCAACATCATGGGAACAGCCAATTGCCTCGCGGTGCTGCTGCCCGCCATGATCGCCCGCAAATCGGGTCGCATCGCGCTGATGGCCTCCGTCGCCGGCTATCGGGGCCTCCCCACCGCCTCGGCCTATAGCGCCAGCAAGGCCGCCATCATCGCGCTGGGTGAAGCGCTCAAACCCGAGCTCGAGCCGCACAATGTCGATCTCACCCTGATCAATCCCGGTTTCGTGGACACGCCGCTGACCAAGCGCAATAAATTCCCCATGCCCTTCCTCATGCAGCCCGACAGGGCCGCAAAGATCATGGCCGACGGGCTCGAGGCCGGAAAATTCGAGATCGTCTTCCCCTGGCAGATGAAGATGTTGATGAAGCTTTTGGGCGTCCTGCCCTATCCGCTCTTTTTCGCCATCACCCGGCGTCTGGTGCGCTGAACCCGCGGCTGGATCGGCATGTGCGGAAAAATCCGAAAACCCTTGGCGACGAGTTTCAGCGCTTCCCAATAGATCCCCGCGCTCACCTTGAGCGTCATCAGCGGATGCCCGACCAGCGCCCGCAACAGCCCCCGATCCGTCAGCGGCGCAAAATCTCCGGCAAAGCTGGCGGTCAGCAGCGTGCCCGCCTCATCGGTCTCGCGAATACCGATGGATACCTTCTCTCCCGGCGGCAGGATGGAGAAGTTGTAGGTGCACTCCATCGGCATGAAGGGCGACACGAAAAAGTTCTTCGCCGCCGCCTGCTGCACCCGCCCGCCCTCGGCATCCCCCGCTTTCAGCACATAGGCGTGCCGCTCCTGGTGCGTATTGTGCACCTCATAAATCATTGCCTTCAGCGCCCCGTCCTGCCCGTGGCAGAAATAGACGGTCAGCGGATTGAACACATAGCCGAACATGGCCGGATAGCAGAGCACCCGGATCGACCCATCGGCCACAATCCCCTCCGCCACGAGCTTCCGCACCACCCAGGCCTTGAGCGGCCCGCCGTCGCCATGATCCCGCTCGCGAAAACTCAGCACGCCCCAGCGATTGAACGCAAAAAGCTTCAGCCCCCGGTCCAGCGCTTCGAGCTCGTCGAGATCGAGCAGCAGGCAAAATACCTTGTAGGCGAGCTTGTGCTTCTTTGGCCGCAGCCGGGCATGGACCACCTGTCCGGTATAGATGCCGCTCTCCGGGCTCATTCCGCCGCTGCCACTTCCGAAAGGGGTTCAAGGCTGATGCGCCCGGACGCATTGGGCACATCCCAGGGTCGCCGCACGCCAAAATTCTCGGCCACCGCGAGGCCCGATTGCAGCGCGTCCTCGTGGAAACCATAGCCGAAATAGGACCCGCAGAACCAGGAGTTCCGCCGCCCCTGCAATTGCCAGAGATCCTTCTGCGCCTCGAGCGCCCCGAGGTCGAACAGCGGATGGGTATAGTTGAAGCTGCGCTTGACCGAACTCTCGCGCGGTTCGCGCCCCGGATTGAGCGTCACGAAAAGATTGTGCCGCTTGTCCAGCCCCTGCAGCCGGTTCATCCAATAAGAAACGCAGAGCTGGTTCTGCGCGTCCGGCGCACTGTCAGCGACATAGTTCCAGCTCGCCCACACATGGCGCCGCTTGGGCATGAAGCTCGGGTCATCATGCAGCACCGCGACATTGTCGGTATAGCCGAAGGCGCCGAGCAGGCGCTGCTCCAGCGGGTCGGGGTCAGCCAGCAGTTTCAGTGTCGTGTCGGCGTGCGTCGCCATCACCACATCGGTAAACACATCGCGCTGGCCGCGATCATCCTCGACGATCACCATGCCATTGCCGCGCGTCACGCTGCGGGCGCCATTACCCATTTCCAGCTCGCCGCCGAAATTGCGCATCAGCGCTTCGACATAGGTTCGGCTGCCACCCTTGACCGTGCGCCAGTTGATCCGCCGGCCGAGCAGGAACATCTGATGGCTCGAAAAGAACCGCACGAAGGCCTGCATCGGGAAGGCCTTGATCTGCTCGGGCGAGCTCGACCAGATCGCCGCGCACATGGGCAGCACATGGTGGTCGATCAGCGTCTGCGAATAAGCGTGCTTGTCGAGAAACTGGCCCAGGGACATACCGGCGATTTCCGGGCTGTCGAGCAGCGATCCCGCATGGCCATAGAAGCGGGCGATATCGGCCAGCATGCGCCAGAAGAACGGGCGCAGCAGATTGCGCTTCTGCCCCATGATGCCGATGAGATCGCTCGAATATTCGAAATGCCCGTCCCCGCTCGAAGCGGCAAAGGACATATTGGTCTCGAGGCTCTCCACCCCGAGGTGATCGAGCAGGGCGACGAAATTGGGGTAGTTGGCGGCATTGTAGACGATAAAGCCGGTGTCGACATTGACCGGCCCCGCCGGGGTCTCGACTTCCACCGTATTGGCGTGGCCCCCGATCCGGTCGGCACTTTCATAGAGCCGAACGGGGTGGCGCTGGCTCAAAAGCCAGGCTGCCGACAGGCCGGCCATGCCCGCTCCAATGACAGCGATCCTCCGGCCAGACGCATCTTGATGGCGGTGAGGATCGTGAAACAATTTGCAGGCTCCTTGTTGCCTCCTCTAATACGGGGGCGAGTATGGAGTGGATGTCGTGTCGAGGTTTTTTTCGTGTCCGGTGATCCAGCCAATTAGCCCCTGCGTAATCAGGGCATGTGGTCACCTGAAATCCAGATCGAGCGCCCGACGCTCCCCCAAGGCGAACGCGCCGGCTCCCTCCGGCCGCGCCGTCGCGGGAGGCCTGCCGTGGGCGTGACGCCAAACCCGGCCGGCGGCAGCGAGCGGGAAGTTTTCGTTGCCCATATCCTGGCGATCGCCGAACGCTCCGACCGCGCTGCTTTCGAAGCCCTCTTCGAACATTTCGCTCCGCGCGTAAAAGCCTATCTCATGCGCCTGGGTGGCGGTGAACTGATGGCCGAGGAACTCGCGCAGGAGACCATGGTCCTCGTCTGGCGCAAGGCTGCGCTCTATGACCCGACCAAGGCCAGCCCGTCGACCTGGATTTTTACCATCGCCCGCAACCGGCGCATCGACGCCTTCCGGCGCGAAAGCCACCCCGAGCTTGATGCCGAAGAACCGGCGCTGCAGATCAGCGGCGTGCCCACGGCCGACCAGGCGCTCGAAACCAAGCAGTCGAACGCCCAGATTGTCGAAGCCATGTCCAAGCTCTCCGACAACGAACGGCAATTGCTGAACCTGGCCTATTACGAGGACAAGTCCCACAGCACCATCGCCACCGAACTCAAGATTCCCCTTGGAACGGTCAAGTCGCGCCTGCGGCAGGTATTCCGCAAATTGCGTTCCGACCTTTCCTCCAAGCTGGGGCCGCAGCTATGACCCACAGTCACCACGTCAGCGATGAGCTCCTTGTGAGCTATGAGGCCGGCAGCCTTGCCGAAGGCTGGAGCCTTGCCGTCGCCACCCATCTTCATTCCTGCCCCGAATGCCGGGAGCGCGCCCGCGCGGCCGCCAGCATCGGCGGAGCCATGCTCGAAGAGATCGAGGTCACGCCCCTGCGCGCCGGTGCCTTGTCATCCGTGCTCGAGCGTCTCGACGCCACCCCGGTTGAGGCGCCGCCCATCCGGACCACCCACGCGGCCGCCGGCGATGTTCCTTCGCCCTTGCGACGCTACATCGGCGCCAATCTCGAGAGCGTCGCCTGGCGCAAGCTCGGCACCGCCGCCCAGCAATTCATCATCCCCACCGGCGACAGCGAAACCTCAGTGCGGCTCCTGCGCATTCCGGCCGGCACGCCTGTGCCCGAGCATGGTCATCGCGGCCTCGAGCTGACCGTCGTGCTGCGCGGCACGCTGGTCGACGAGGATGATCGCTTCACGGTCGGCGAGATCGAGGAAGGCTATGACGGGCTCGAGCACCAGCCCCGCGCCGGAGAAGATGGCGAGTGCATCTGTCTTGCGGTCACCGATGCGCCGCTGCGCTTCAAGAGCCCGCTCCTGCGCCTCTTGCAGCCCATATTGAAAATCTGACCCCCAGGGAGAGCGGGATGCCAAATTTTGCCATTGCCTATTTGAGTTCCGCTCTCGTCTTCTTCGCCATCGACTTTGTCTGGCTCAGCACGGCGACGCGCTTCCTCTATAAGCCTCAGATGGGCGCGCTCCTGGCTGACAGCCCCAATCTCCCGGTCGCCGCGGCCTTCTATCTCGTCTATCTCATCGGCGTGACGGTCTTCGCCATCCTGCCCGCCGCCAATGCCAATTCCTGGCTCATGGCGCTGGGCCTCGGCGCCCTCCTCGGCCTCGTCGCCTATGGCACCTATGACTTCACCAATCTCGCCACCATCCGCGACTGGCCGGTCCTCGTCACTATCGTCGACCTCGCCTGGGGCACCTTCCTCACCGCCCTCGCCGCCACCGCCGGCTTCTTCGCCGTCCGCCACTGGGGTCATTTTTAGGTTTTTGGGTTCGGGCTCTTGCTCAGCCACCGGTTTTGCTTGGCTCCTCCGAGCAAATCTGACAACTGCCCCCTCAGTCTGCGCCCCCTCGCCCCTCAGGGGAGAGGGATGGGGTGATGGGTGAAAGCTGAACCCTCACCCACCCCAAGCGCGATGCGTCCCTCCCCCTACCAGGGGGAGGCTAGGAGGGGGTCTCCAACCCCAAAAACCCTAAGTCACCACCCCATCGGCCACCAGCACCTGCCGCCGACAGGTCTGAGCGATCTTCTCGTCATGGGTCGAGATCAAGAAAGTCGTCTTCTCGTTCTCGTTGATCTCCTTGATCAACTCCATCACCTGCGTCGCCGATTCCCGGTCGAGATTGCCGGTCGGCTCGTCGGCCAGCACCAGTTCGGGCTGGTTCATCAGCGCCCGCGCAATGGCGACGCGCTGCTTCTGCCCGCCCGAGAGCGCGGTGGCCAGAAAGTCCATGCGATGGCCCAGCCCCACCCGCTCCAGCAACTCCTCGCCACGCCGACGCGCCGAAGCCGTCTCCCGCCCCTCGCGCACTGCCATGGGAAAGATGACATTTTCGAGCGCGGAGAAGTCCGGCAGCAGATGATGGAACTGGAACACGAAGCCGACGTGCCGGTTGCGAAACTCGGTCAGCGCCGCATCGGACGCCCGCGTCAGTTCTTCTCCCAGCATGGTGTAGGAGCCCGAAGTCGGCCGCAGCAGCGTCCCCAAAATCGTAAGAAGCGTGCTCTTGCCCGAGCCGGATGGCCCCAGCAACGCCGCCAGCTCCCCTTCGTCGAGCGTGAGGTTGAGCCCGCGCAACACGCGCGTCTCGGCCTCCCCCTCGCCATAGGTCTTCACAAGGTCCCGAACGTCTAAAAGCACACTCATTGGCCGATCACCGAAACCGGGTCCACTCGCGCCGCCGCCCGGGCCGGCAGGATGGACGCAAGGATTGCCCCGATCGCGGTCAGCGCAATCGCCAGCCCATAGGCCCCCTGCCGCACATCGACCGGCAGGCCACCCGGCGGCGCCAGTTCCGGCACCGGAAACGGTGACAGCGCCGCATAGCCGAGGCCCGCGCCAATCAGCCCGCCCAGAATGCCAATAAGAGCCCCCTGCGTCACGAAGACGAATATGACAAACCGCCGGCTGGCGCCAAAGGCGCGCATGATGCCGATCTCCGGCCGCCGCCGATAGGTGGAGAGCAGGAGCGCACTCGCCACGCCAATGACAATGGTGATCAGCGCAAACGCCTTGATCAGATCGCCCGAGCTCGCCTGCGCCCGCAGCCCGTCGAGCAATTGCGCATTGCCCTCGGTCCAAGGCGTCGCGTCGAGCCCGGTTTCGGCCTCGATCCGCTCCGAATAGGCCACCGCCGCGTTGAGATCGGCAAGTTTGATCTCGATCCGCGAAATCCCCTGCGACATCTCAAAGAGGGTTCGCGCCGCGGCAATGCTGACAAAAGCAGCCCGGCGGTCGAGCGCATCGACGCCGAGTTCGAAAATCCCCGAGATCACCAGCGCCCGCTCTTCACCCCGGTCCGACTGCAGCCGCACCACCTGCCCCACGCCAATGCCGAGATCATCTGCCAGCGCCTTACCGAGGATGATCCCGTTATTGGCGAGCAGCGTATTGCCGGCGACGAGCCCCTTGTCGAGATTGGCGATGGCCGAAACCTTGTCCGGCTCGACCCCGGTCACGCCGACCGGCGCCGTCACCTGCCCGCGCACCAGAAAACCATTGCCGACAATCTGCGGCGACACAGCGACAACCCCATCCATCCGCTCGATCAGCGGCAGGAAGGCCCCAGCCGTGCGCAATTGCTCGCGCTGGTTGGAGGCCTGTTCGACCACGAGATATCCCGGGTTGTCGGGCAGGATAAGCCCGGCACTGCGGCTCGGCGCTTCGACGGTCACATGGGCAATATCGCCCACCGTCCGCTGCACGAGGAACACCGCCAGCCCGCCGATCAGCGCACTCATGAAGATGAAGACAAAGACGCCCACCGCCACCCCGGCGATGAGCAGCCCCGTCTGGGCCTTGTTGGCGGTCAGATACCGCATGGCGATCTTGAGCCCGTAGAGCATGGCCTATTCGACCTTCACTTTTTCGCCCGCCGCCACCGCACTTGGATCGAGCACCACGAGATCGCCCGCGCTCAGCCCCTCGGTGACCATCACCCGCTCCGCCGGCCAGTCGGAAAATTCGATTTTGCGCGCCACCACCACATCGCCTTCGACGACGAGCACATGGCTCTCCGTCGCTTCGGTGATGATCGCCCCGCGCGGAATGGACAACGCCTCTTCCACCTCGGCCACGATGATATTGGCATTGACCGTGAGGCCCACCGGCAGCGTCGTCGGATCGTCAAAGGCGATCTTGACCATGCGCCCACCGGTCGAAATATCGACGCGCGGCGCCGCAAACACCACCGAACCATGGCGCGGCACACTATCACCCACCGGCTGCAGCAAGACCTTCAGCCCCTCTTCGATCCGTGCCGAATAAAGCTCATCCACTTCCGTATCGACCAGCAGCGTGTCGATATCGGCAATGGTGAACAGCTCGGACTGCAGATCCACCAGCTGCCCCCGCTCCACCGAGCGCGACAGCACCACGCCACTGAGCGGCGCAGTAATCGAATATTGCTTGAGCGCGGTTTCCGCCTCGTCGAGCGCCGCACGCAGGCGACTGACCTCGGTCGCCGCCGCCGTCAGCGCCAGATCGGCGTCCTCGCGGGTCGAGCGCGAGGCATTCTCGCCCAGCGCCGTCGCCCGGTCGGCCGTTGCCTGTGCCTGCTGCTGGCGCACGATCCCGGCTTCGAGCGCCGCGCGCGCCTGGTCGAGCAGCGCCTTGGGCCGCGCCACATCGAGCTGCACCAGCACTTCGCCAGCCTTGACCTCATCGCCCTCGGCGACATTGACCTGCAGCGCCGGTGCTGAAACCGCCGAGCGCACCTTGACCTCTTCGCGCGGCACGACGCGCCCATTGACCGCGAGCAGCTGGCTCATCGGCCCGGCCGCCACCGCTTCCACCGCCACTTCCGCCGGCTTTTCTTCCCACGGCCGCTCGATAAATCCATAGGTCCCGACCGCCGCCAGAGCGAGCGCCAGCACCAGCCACTTGCCCCAGCCCCGCTTGCGCTTGGTGGACGCGCGGGGGGATTCCGCTTTGCTCGCTGCAGCCATGACCGAAAATCTCACTTGATACGCTGAGGATGATACGTCGCGAGGGCGCAAATGGTTCTCGCAATCGTGAAAACACCGGCCGCCGCCCACCGCCAATCCCTAGCACACTGTCCTCCGCCGAAGGACAAAACCTGCCCCGCCCACCTCCTAACCCGCTGGAACCGAAGCTGCATCCTGCCGTTGCGGGCTGTGGAGGTACGCTATGGATCTGATCTTGGATAAGGCCCCCGAGGCTCTGGTACGGCAAACCACCCGCCACGGACCCCTCGTGGGAGCAGAGACCACCACTTTCCGCCTTTGGGCGCCCAGCGCCAAGGCGCCGAACCTGCTGATCAGGGGCCAGGCCGCGCGGCCCCTGACACGCGCTCCGGATGGCTTCTGGCAGCTCGAAGTCGCCGATGCAGGCCCCGGCACACGCTATAAATTCGCCATTGGCGAGCTGGTTTTCCCCGACCTTGGCTCCCGTCAGCAGGACGGAGACGCCACCGGCTGGTCCGTCGTGCGCGCTCCGCTGCCGCCCTCCCGGCGGAAAACCCCGCTGCGCCCCTGGCACGAAACCCTCATCTGCGAGGTCCATGTCGGCACGGCCAGCCCCGAAGGCACCTTTGCCGGACTGGCCCGCCGCCTCGAGCATTTTCGCGATGCCGGCTACACCTGCCTCGAAATCATGCCGCTCAACGAATTTCCCGGCACCCGCAACTGGGGCTATGACGGCACGCTGATCTTTGCCCCCGAGAGCGCCTATGGCACGCCCGAGGAGTTGCGCGCCCTCGTCGACCGCGCCCATGCGCTGGGGCTCTGCATGGTGCTCGATGTCGTCTACAACCATTTTGGCGAGGTCGACAATTTCGCCCCCAAGGTTGCGCCGGAGTTTTTCGCCGACGACATCGAGACCCCCTGGGGCCCCGCGGTAGACTTCACCCAACCCATGGTGCGCCAGTTCTATTATGAGAACGCCCGCATGTGGCTTGAGGAGTTCGATTTCGACGGCCTGCGCTTCGACAGCGTCCACGAGATCGGCACCGAGGCGCGCGACCGTTTCCTCATCGAGCTTGCCCATGTGGCGCGCACCGCCAAGCGCCACGCCAAGCTGATCCTCGAGAACATGGAAAATACCGCCACCTGGCTCGAACGGACTCCGGAGGATGAGCCCGTCCTCTACGCCGCCCAGTGGAACGACGACATCCACCATGTCCTCACCCACCTCGTCACCGGCGCGCCCAAGTTCGGCTATGACGATCCGGAAAAGGACCCCTTCGCGGACCTCGAAAAGGCCCTCGCCGATGGCTTTGTCCATGATGGCGAAGCCCCCGGTCCCTCCGACGGCACTACCCGCAACGAGCCCGCCAGCGACCTGCCGCCCGATGCTTTCATCACCTATGTCCAGAATCACGACCAGATCGGCAATCGTGCCGACGCCCGCCGCCTGGCCGACCGCATCTCGGCTGAAAAACTCGACTTCCTCTATTTCGTAGCCCTGCTCGCCCCCCAGATCCCGCTGCTCTTCATGGGCGAAGAAGCCAGCCTGCGCACGCGCTTCCCCTTCTTCATCGATTTTCCCGAAGAGGCCGCAGAAGCCAAGCGGCGGGATCGCGACCAGCAGATGAAGGAGATGTTCAAGGAAAAGCTGCCGCCCGGTGGCCTGCCCGATCCCAACGCCACCGAGACCTTCGACATGGCGCGGCTCGACTGGGATGGTTTTTCCGCTCCCGACGCCGTCGCCGCGCTCGCGCGCTTCCGCCAGCTCGCCCAATATCGTCGCGACATTGTCTGGCCCCTGACCTCAAGCGTCTGCCGCGCCGCCCACAGCGCCCGCCAGGAAAATGGCCTTATTATTACCTGGGTGTTTGAGGCCGGCACCTATTCCATGGCGCTCAACCCACAGGACAAGGCCATCACGCTCGCGTGCAAGGTCGATCGTCCGGCGGCCGCCACGGGAACGCATCGGGTCGATGGCGAGAGGCTCGCGCTTGGGCCCTGGTCGGCCCTTGTCTGGTAACCACCGCCATGGCTGATGCCGCCGCCCGCCGCGTCCATCTCTGCATCGACGTGCAGACCATGTTCGCCACCGACACCGACTGGTGCGCTCCATGGCTGACCCGTACCCTGCCCGCCATCGAGGCGCTGGTGGAGCGCGATCCCGCGCGGACCGTCTTCACCCGCTTCATTCCCGCCCAGACCGCAGAGCATGCCATTGGCGCCTGGCAGGATTATTACCGCCGCTGGCCCGCCATGACTGGCGAGCGTCTCACCCCCGAGCTCATCGACCTTGTCCCGTCGCTGCAGCGGTTCGTCCCGCCCGCACATGTGCTCGACAAAAGCGTCTATTCGCCCTGGCTTGGAACGCAGTTGCATGCCGCCCTGCAGCAACGCGGCATCGATACGCTGGTGATCACGGGTGGGGAGACCGACGTCTGCGTCATGGCCGCCATCATCGGGGCCATCGATCTCGGTTACCGCATCATCCTGCCCAGTGACGCTGTCTTCGGCTCCGCCGACGAGACCCATGACGCTGCCCTCACCCTTTTTCATTCTCGCTTCGGCCAGCAATTGTCGACCTGCACCACAGGCGAGCTGATCGACAACTGGACGGAGTATGCATGACCAGTATCGGCTACCACGCCTCCCATGAGCAGTTTTCGCCCCGTACCCTGGTTGAGCTGGTCAAAAAGGCAGAGGCTGCGGGCTTTTCCTGTGCCAAGTCGTCCGATCATTTTCAGCCCTGGAGCGAACGCCAGGGCCATTCCGGCTTTGCCTGGTCCTGGCTCGGCGCGGCCCTTGAGGCCACCGCCTTTCCCATCGGCTCGATCACCGCTCCGGGCTATCGCTACCATCCCGCCATCATAGCCCAGGCCGCCGCGACGCTCGGCGAAATGTTCCCGTCCCGCTTCTGGCTGGCGCTCGGTACCGGCGAGGCAATCAACGAGTCCATCACCGGCCTGCCCTGGCCCGAAAAGGCCGAACGCAATGCGCTGTTGCGCGAATGCGTCGATATCATCCGGGCCCTGTTCGATGGCGAGACAGTCACTCATCGCGGCCGTGTCACCGTCATCGAGGCAAAGCTCTATTCGCTGCCCGATCATCCCGTGCCCCTCTTCGGCGCGGCCATGACGCCAAGGACGGCGGCCTGGTGCGGCGGCTGGGCCGATGGCCTGCTGACCGTGGGCGGCGATCTCGACACGGTGCGCCGCGTTGTCGATGCCTTCCGGGAGAATGGCGGCGAACACAAGCCGATCCATATCCAGCAGGCGCTCTCATGGGCCGACACCGAGGCGGAAGCGCTTGAGATGGCACTGGAGCAATGGGGCCCCGCCGCCATTGGCGGCGAGGCCGCCTGGGATCTGCGCCGCCCGTCGGACTTCGACACGGTTGCGCGCCTTGTCGGCGAAGCCGAGATCCGCAAAAGCGTTGCCATTTCGGCTGACCCCGGCCGGCACCGCGCCTGGATCGAGGCCCTCGCCACCCTCGACCCGCAGGCCATCCATCTGCATTGCGTCGGCACCAATCAGTCGGCCTTCATCGACATGGCGGCCCGCCACCTCGTCCCCATTGCTGCGGGATAGCGCCGCTGGCGCGAAGTCGGCCCGTGCAACCAAGGCCGAGCTCTGGCCGTTGTCGGCGGGCAACGGAGACACATTCATGTCCACTTCATCTTCGCGGTTCTCAGTCGAGGCCGGGGACCATCGTCGGTTGGGCGCACACTGGGATGGGGAGGGCACAAATTTCGCGCTGTTCTCTGCCTATGCGTCGCGGGTCGAATTGTGCCTCTATGACGAGACGGGAAAAACCGAGATCGGCCGCGTCGATCTCCCCGAATATACCAATGAGATCTGGCACGGCTATGTGCCCGGCCTGCGTCCCGGCACCTGCTATGGCTATCGCGTCCATGGCCCGTTCGAACCCGAACATGGTCACCGCTTCAACCCGGCAAAACTCCTCCTCGATCCCTATGCCCGCGAAATCGTCGGCGCAGTGGAGTGGAACCCTGCGCTCTTCGGCTACAATGCCGAGGCGGAAGAGAAGGACCTCTCCTTCAACGACGCCGACAGCGCCGCCTTCATGCCCAAGGGCCGCATCATTGACCCAAAATCCTATGACTGGGGCAATGATACAATGCCCGATATCGATTGGGCACGCACGATATTCTACGAGACCCATGTCAAAGGCTTTACCCAGCTGCACCCGGCCATCCCGGAAGAACTGCGCGGGACGTTTGAAGGTCTCGGGCAAAAGGAAGTCATCGACTACATCAAGTCGACCGGCGTCACCTCCGTCGAGCTCCTGCCCATCCACGCCTTTCCGGACGACGACTTCCTGCTGCAAAAGGGCCTGCGCAATTTCTGGGGCTATAACACCCTTGGCTTCTTTGCCCCGGCCAATCGCTATTATGGCCCCAATGGGCTCAATGGCCTGCGCAACACCATCCGCGCCTTCCATGATGCCGGTTTGGAAGTCATTCTGGACGTGGTCTACAACCATACCGCCGAAGGCAATGAGATGGGGCCGACCCTTTCCTTCAAGGGCATCGACAATTTCTCCTATTACCGCACCATGCCGGGCGACCCGCGCTACTACATCAACGACACCGGTACCGGTAATACCGTCAACACCAGCCATCCCCGCGTTCTGCAGATGGTCACGGACAGCCTGCGCTACTGGGCCGAGGACATGCATGTAGACGGCTTCCGCTTCGATCTCGGCACTATTCTGGGGCGCGAGCCGGAAGGGTTTGACCAGCGCGGCGGCTTCTTCGATGCGGTCGGGCAGGACCCGGTCCTCTCGCAGGTCAAGCTCGTCGGCGAACCCTGGGACATCGGTCCCGGCGGCTATCAGGTCGGCGGCTTCCCGCCCGGCTGGGCCGAGTGGAACGACAAATACCGCGACACCATCCGGGACTACTGGAAGGACACCGACCACATTTCCCAGGACTTTGCCGCCCGCTTCACCGGCTCAGGCGATGTCTATGATCTGCGCGGCCGTCGCCCCTGGGCCGGGGTCAACTTCCTCACGGCCCATGACGGTTTCACCCTCCATGACCTCGTCTCCTATAATGACAAGCACAACGAGGCCAATGGCGAGGACAACAACGACGGCCATAACGACAACCGTAGCTATAATTATGGCGCCGAGGGCGAGACCGACGACGAGAACATCGTCGCCATCCGCGAGCGGCAGAAGCGCAATTTCCTCGCGACGCTCTTCCTCTCCCATGGCACGCCCATGCTGTTGGCGGGCGACGAGTTCAGCCGCACCCAGCATGGCAATAACAATGGCTATGCCCAGGACAGCGAAATCAGCTGGATCCATTGGGACCATAGCGAGAACGCAAAATCGCTGACCGATTTCGTCCGAAAGCTGATCGCCATCCGCCAGGCCCAGCCGCTGGTCCATCGCGAAAACTGGCGCGATATGATGAGCGTCACCTGGTACAATCCCGGTGGCGGCGAACAGCAGACCGCCCATTGGCTTGATGGCGGCGCCACGACACTGGGCCTGCGCCTGTCGCGCGACGACCTCAAGGATCAGGACGGCATCTGGTGGGAGGTGGTTGTGCTCTTCAACCCCCATGACGGCGAAGTCGACTTCGTCCTGCCCGAGCGCGCCGACGGTTCAGACTGGATCGTCGAGATCGACACCGCCGCTCTCGAAGACCATCGCGCCACCCCGACCCACGGCACCATAAAGATGGCACCGCGCTCGCTCGTGCTCCTGCGCTGAAACAACTTTGGGAGGGCCATGCCCTCCCATCACATTTCGCAGCCCGAAGCTCTCAACGCTAACAGTCTGCTAACCAACTCACCGCCAATGCCTCACGCGATGGACGCGTATGCGGCCTCGATGATTGCGGCCGCGCGCGGCCCGATATCGCCGCCGTCATGCATCTTGTTGGTCGTCCAGCACAGCGACAGACCCGCCACCGGATCGGCAAAAGCCTGCGATCCACCGGCTCCGGAATGCCCGAAAGCCTCAGGATTCGGGCCCATTGCCCGGTGCGGCGGGGAGTTGAGCATGAAGCCGACGGCCATGCGCAGCCGGCCCTTTTCGGCATTCTCGCCCCGCGCCCGCTGCTCGGTCAGGAACTGCGCCAGCGTTTCCTGGCCCACCAAAGGCTTTTCGCCATTGGGGCCGGGATTGATGACGGCATTATAGATCCCAGCGACGGCCCGCGCCGTGCCATGTCCGTTTACGGACGGAATTTCGTTTTGGCGCCAAAGGGTTGAGTTGTAATCCTCTTCCACCGGCACCGACTGCCACATGCGATAGGCGACCGATTCCACCGGCTCCCGCTTGGCGGCATTGACCACATTATTGGCCGACGGCACGATCGTCGCACAGCGCGCCCGCTCGGCCTCGGACATGCCGATAAAGTAGTCAAACCCCCGCGGCGCACAGATTTCTTCCCTGAGGAATGTGCCCAGCGTCTTCCCCGTCACCCGGCGGATCAGCTCACCGGCGATAAAGCCCAGGGTCGAGGAATGATAGACCTGCTGCTCGCCCACCGGCCAAAGCGGCTTCTGGTTGGCGATGGCAGAGATCATCCGGTCCCAGTGGTAGAAATCACCAGGCTTGGCCAGATCGGTGACGGGAATCCCAGCCAGATGGCTAAGCGCCTCCCGCACCGTCACTTTTTCTTTGCCCTCGGCGGCGAACTCCGGCCAGTACTGGCTGACCGGAGCATCGAGCGAGAGCAATCCGCGATCGGCCACCATGGCCACGCAGATCGCGGAAATCCCCTTGGCGACCGACATCATCAGCGTGATGGTATCGGCCTGCCAGGGGGCATTGCTTGCGGCGTCCCGGCTTCCCCCCCACAGATCAACCACAAGCTTGTTGCCGTGGTAGATCGCCACGGCGCCGCCAAGCTCTTCACGCTGCGTGAAATTCTCGGAAAACGCCCGGGCGACCGGGGCAAAGCGGTCTTCGGCAAAGCCGCCGATCAAAGGAAGAGAACCGTTGGACATGGCGATTAACCCGAGATCACTTCCTGCTGCATGCGCTGGGTAATTTCGGTGAACTGGCTCTGGATCGACGCCCAGTCGATGCGCAGCAGCTGGTCCGCCGGAGCGACCTTGCTGGCGACGGCCGGGTCAAGCACGGCCTTCGAGTTGGTGACGCCGGTCGGCATTGCATTGCCGAAAGCAGCCTGCTGCTCGGGCGCCAGAGCGAAGTTGACGAATTCGAGCAGGAGATCGCGGTTCGGGTGGTTCGCCGGCACGTGGTAGGACAAAACGCCCATCGGTGCGCCTTCCGCCGGGATGATGAACTTGCCCGGCACGCCGCCATCGATGAGTGCGTGCGAGCGGAAGCCGCCAAAACCGGCAGCCACACCAGCTTCCTTGCGCTGGATCAGGCCATCGACTTCGTTCGAGGTGTTGAACCAGCGAGCGATATTGGGCTTGAGTTCCTTGAGCTTTTCGACGCCCTTGGTCCAGTCCGAGCCATCGCCGGCGAGCTTTGCCGCGATCATCACGAATTCATACATCGAACCGGCCGAAGCGGCAGGCGCGAGAATCTTGCCGGCCAGGGACGGATCCCACAGATCAGCCCAGGACGTGATGGGCTTTTCGACCATGTCTTCGCGGTAGAGGATACCGTAGTCGACATAGTTGAAGCCGACGGCCTTGCTCTCATAGACGTCGCGGAAGATCGGGTGCACGTCAGCCAGGTTCGGGATGTCGTTCGGCGTCAGCTCGAGGAAGAGGTCCGGAACGCGGATCGCGCGCATGGCGACCGGCAGCGAGAGGAACGGCAGGTCGATCTCGGGCACATTGCGGTTGATGATGGCATTGTTCAGCCACTCATCGGCCGAGCCGTACTTGATGACGAATTCAACGCCATGCGCAGCGGCAAACGGATCGAGCACGATGCGGCGATAGTGCTCTTCATAGGCACCGCCGAACAGCGTCGTCACGATGGTCTTGCTCTGCGCACGTACGATCGCGGGGAAGCCGGTGATCAGACCAGCCGCGGCGGTTGTCGCCAGAAAATGGCGTCGGTTCATTGAAATGGACATTAAGTTTCTCCCTTAAGAATTCAGTAGGCGGATGGCGGAGCGGTCAAAGGTCACAAAGACCTCCTCACCCGGCTTGAAACTGTCGACCGCGGTGGACACACGGGCCACAATCGGCCCCACCGACGTGTCGACGACGAAGGCGTTCTGCTCGCCCAGATAGGTCAGTGAATTGACCTTTCCGGCGATCCCCTCGCCCTCCTGTGTGCGCTTGAGCGCGACCCGCTCTGCCCTGATGGCAAAGCGAATATCCTTGGCCCCCGCCGGAGCCACGGCATCGGCCAGAACGCTGGCATCGCCGATCTTCAGACGCGTCTGGCCACCCTCAACGCCATCAATCTTGGCATCGAGAATGTTCTGGAAGCCCATGAAGCTCGCCACGAACTCATTGGCCGGGTTCTCATAGACCTCGTTGGCCGGGGCGATCTGCTGGATGACCCCGCCCTCCATCACCGCGACCCGGTCGCTGAGCACCACAGCCTCTTCCTGGTCGTGGGTCACGAAGATCGCGGTAATGCCCAGTTCCTTGGTCACGCGGCGCAGTTCCACCTGCAGCGCTTCGCGCAGCTTGCGGTCGAGCGCACCAAAGGGTTCGTCGAGCAGAAGAGCGGTCGGATTGGTGACAATGGCGCGGGCGATGGCAACGCGCTGCTGCTGGCCGCCGGAAAGCTCATGCGGCATGCGGCTGACATACGCATCGAGCCGCACCAGCGACAGCGCCTTCTTCACCCGTTCCTCACGCTCCTCGCGCGCCACGCCCTGCATCTTGAGGCCGAAGGCGACATTGTCGGCCACGCTCATATGCGGGAACAGCGCATGGGACTGGAACACCATGGCGATATGGCGCTTGTGGATCGGCGTGCGCGTGACGTCGCGCCCTTCAAGGACAATGCTGCCCTCGTCGATATCAGCAAGGCCGGCAATCGAGCGCAGCAGCGTGGTCTTGCCGCAGCCGCTGGGGCCCAGCAGCGTGACCAATTCACCCTTTTCGATCGAGAGCGAGACATTGTTGAGCACCTTGAGGCGCCCGTAGCTCTTGGAAATGTTCGAACAATTGAGTGCAGTCACGTTCTATGCTCCCAGCGTCTTGCGCAGACCCGCAAAGCGCTCAAGCGCAATTGCGACGACAAGAGCCATCACGATGAGGAGGGTGGAAACCGCGGCGACCGACGGGTCGAGATTATACTCGACATAGCTCATCAGGCTCAGCGGAAGGGTGTTCATCCTGGCATTGGCGAGGAAGAGCGAGATCGACACATTGTCGAACGAGATCACGAAGGCAAAGACCATGCCCGCGATCAGGCCGGGAGCAAGACCCGGCAGGGTGATCAAGAGGAAGGTCTTGATGTTGTTGGCCCCGAGCGTACGCGCGGCTTCTTCGGCCAGGGGATCAAGCCGCATCAGGCTGGCACTGGTGGTGCGCAGGAGATAGGGCAGGACGATCAGCACGTGCGCCACGATCAAACGGGTGCTGCCCGCCCCAAAACCAATGCGGGAGGTTGCCAGAAGAATGGCAAGACCGATGACGACCGATGGCACAACCAGCGGGGCCAGGAGGATGGTCTGGAACACCTCGCGTCCCTTGATATTGCTGCGCGTGATGGCGAGCGCCGCTGCAATGGCGAGCGGCGTTGCGATGGCGGTCGAGACGACGGCCAGCCACAGCGAGTTCCAGGCTGCAGACAGGAATTCGGGCTTGGCGAGGGCGAAGAAATACCAGCGCAGCGTAAAATTCTGCGGCGGGAATTCGAGGATCTCGCTGGTGCCGAAGGAGCTGAGCGCAATCACCACTGTGGGCGCAAGGATAAAGGTGAACAGCAGCGCGATGACCACGCCGAAGAAAATGCGGCCGATCATGTGCGCCTCCGGGCGGGGGCCAGAAGATTGGTCAGCGCGCCTAGGCCGAACACAGCGCTCGCGGCGACGATGAGCAGCAGGAAGGCCATGGCAGAGCCGGCGCCCCATTCATAAAGGCTGACAAAGTTCTGGTAGATCAGGGTGGTGATGAAGTTCGGACCGCTCGGACCTAGAACGGCCGGCGTCACATAGGCCGAGATCGAGAGCGAGAAACAGAGCGTAACGCCCGCACCGATGCCTGGCACGCAGAGCGGCAAGAGCACATGCCACCAGATGCGCGCGCGGTTCGCCCCCAAAGAGGCAGCGGCTTCGCTGACCGCCATGTCGATGCGATCGAGGGCAGCGACGAGATTAAGCACCATGAAGGGCAGGACGACATGGACCAGGCCAATGCCGATGGCGAGGTCGGTATAGAGCAGCTTAATCGGCGACTGGATCAGACGCAGCCCGATCAGCGCATTATTGATCACGCCATTCTGCCCCAGGATGACGATCCAGCCATAGGAGCTGGCCACCATGCTCACCAGGAGCGGCGACAGCACAATGATGGAAATCGGCGAGCGCCAGACGGCAGGCGCCCGCCACATCAAAGCGGCCAGAGGAAACCCGAGTACGAGCGCGGCCGCCGTAACGCCCAGCGAAATCAGAAAAGTCTTGCCGGCAACACCCAGGAAGAATGCATCTGTCAACAGATCAGAGAAATTGCTGAGGGTTGGCCCCTGCAAATCCTGAACTGCAAAGTCGCCGGTAAGCGTACTAAAATTAAGTAGGTAGAATAAGGGGATAGCCAAACACACGCCGAGCAGTGCCATGGCTGGCAACAGCAGGACCGCGGAAAGGCGGGTCGATAAAAATGGCATTCGGGACTCCTCAAGCCCAAATTTCCCCATCAACAGTCATCTGTCAACAGTTTTCATCTAGGGTGCTGAAGTGTCGCGGAATTTCACCGGCGATCGGAACCACGCGCGCCAAAAAGGCACCGATGCAGTCGATCGGGTCAGGTGTACCGCTGAATCTGGTCGCAGATGCGTGGGCTACACGGGCCCGAAGAGGACAACCCCACGGTCGTCGGTGTGTCGGACAAGGTGTCCGCGGATTGTCAGATAATTGGCAAAGGCCGGCATCATGTGCGGCATGCGGGTTCCCAGATGTGCCAGGGCCCGATCCGAGAACACGAGCGGCACCATCTCCGCACAGCTCATGGGATGCGTGATCGCTGCCCGCAGTCGATCGAGACGGGCCAGATGCCCCTGACGGATACGAACAATCGTTGATCCCAAAGGCATGGGATCGCCATGTCCGGGAAGCACAATCGTATCGGCCGGAAGCGCTTCCATGGCCTCTAGGAAATCGAGATAGGCGCCCATCGCGTCGTACTCGGGATCATTGCTCTGGACGACGATCTGGGGTCCGGACCCGGAGAGCAGCTGGTCGCCGGCAACCAGGATCTTTCGGTCGGCCGCATAAAGGCAGGCCGGCGCCAGTGAATGCCCGCCACCGACGAGTACCTCGAAGTCGATGCCGCCGAGACGGATATGGTCGCCTGCTTGGAGAACCTGAAAGTCCTGTGGGAAGGGCGCCATGACCGAATAGTCGGATGGCAGGCGCGCGGCGCTGGCGTCAAAGCCGTTTCGCGCCCAGAGCACCTGCAACTCGACCAGCCGCTCAGCCTGCGTGGTATTGCTCAGCCGCATGGCATCTGAGTGTTCGGTCGCGGTCATCAGAAAAGCGGCGCCGCTGCGTTCCAGCAATGGCCCGGCCTGACCGACGTGATCGATATGCATATGCGTACAGAGAATGTGCTGGGCACCCTCTACCCAGTCATCCTCAACCTGCGCCCAGACCGCGGCAGTCGCAGCGTTGGGCAGCCCGGTATCGATGATGGCGTGGCTGCCGCGCTGACCGATGATCAGCGCGTTGACGCCACCGAAGGCCGGCATCGGCAGGCGAAGGCACCTTATGCCTTCAACCCAATTTTCGATGTCCCCTCCCCCCGACATGCGCCCTAAGCTCGGGCGAAATGACAGGCTGCGAGGTGATCCGCCTTGCCATGGGAGGTGAGCGCAGGCTCGGACTGGGCGCACTGATCCACGGCCATCGGGCAGCGAGTGCGGAAAGCACAGCCGGACGGCGGGCTCATCGGGTTGGGCAGGTCACCCTTGGCGATCAGCCCATCCGTATCGGACTTGCCGCCGATCTGCGGGATCGCGGCCAGAAGCGCGCGGGTATAGGGATGGGACGGACTGTCAAACACGTCTTCGGTCTTGCCCTGCTCAATGATCCGGCCGAGATACATCACCACAACTTCGTCGGAGATGTGCCGCACCACAGACAGATCGTGCGAGATGAACACATAGGTCAGTCCGAGGTCTTTCTGGAGCTTCATCAGGAGGTTGATGACCTGCGCCTGAATTGAAACGTCCAGAGCCGACACCGCTTCGTCCAGAATAAGCACATCCGGATTAAGCGCAAGCGAGCGTGCAATGGCGATACGCTGACGCTGCCCACCGGAAAACTCCGGCGACCGGCGCAGACCCGCCTCGGGCGGCAGACCCACATATTCGAGCAGCTCATTGACGCGGTCGCGGCTGTAATTGCCAGAGATCCGCAGCGGCTCGGCAATCACGTCATGAATGGTCATGCGCGGATCGAGCGAGGAATAGGGGTCCTGGAAGACCACCTGCAGCTCCTTACGCTTGTTGCGCAGGGCCTGGCCGCGCAGCGTAAAGAAGGGTTCGCCGTTGAGGTAGACCTCGCCGCCGCTGGCTTCGGCCAGACGCAGCAGCACGCGTGCCAGAGTGGACTTACCGCAACCGGACTCGCCGACAATGCCGAGCGTCTTGCCGCTTTTGAGATCAAAGGAGATATCGCGCAGCGCGTGCAGCTTGTGCGGACGGAAGGCCTTTCCGCGCACGTCAAACACCTTGTTGAGATGCTCGACCTTGAGAGCCGACTTGAGCTGGACATCGGAATCGTTTGCGGCGACCTGCTCTGCCGGGGCGGCACTGAGCGCACGCTGCTCGGCCAGCCAGTCGGGTGTTACCTCGGCGAAGTGGCAGGCCACGTCGCGGTCGCTGTCGGTGGCGCGCAATGCCGGATCCGACGCGCCGCATTCGGGCCGATCACGACCGATGGCGCAACGCGGCTGAAACGCGCAGCCCTGCGGACGCTTGCGCGGATCGGGAACAAAGCCCGGGATCGAATACAGCGAGGAAACCTTGTGGTCGACCTTTGGCAGGCTGGCGATCAAGCCCGCCGTATAGGGATGCTCAGGCGTGGCGAAGAGCTTTTCGCCCGGAGCCTGTTCCACCACACGGCCCGAATACATGACCGCGAGGCGATCGGCATATTCAGAAACGAGACCCAGGTCGTGGGTGATCAGCACCATGGCGGCGCCGGTGCGGGCCCGCACTTCGGCCAGCACCTTCATCACCTGAGCCTGGATGGTCACGTCGAGAGCCGTCGTCGGCTCGTCGGCGATCAAAAGGTCTGGTTCATTGGCCATGGCCATGGCGATGACCACGCGCTGGCGCATGCCGCCCGAGAATTCGTTCGGGAACTGGGTCGCGCGGCGTTCCGGGTTGGGAATGCCGACAAGCGACAGGAGCTCGATGACGCGTGCCTGGATTTCTGCGCCGGACTTCTTCGGATTGTGCAGCCGGATCGCCTCGGCGATCTGGTCGCCGATCTTGAGCACGGGGTTCAGCGTGGTCAGCGGATCCTGGAAGATGATCGAGACCGACTTGCCGCGGACCTTGCGCAGTTCGGCAAAGCTGAGCGTCGTCAGCTCCTGACCGCGCAGCACGATGCTGCCGCCGGCAATGCTGAGGCCTGGGCCAAGGAGGCCCAGCACGGCCAGCATGGTCAGGCTCTTGCCCGAGCCGGACTCTCCGACAATCCCGAGAACCTCGTTCTCATAGACGTCGAAGGAGACGTCGCGCACGAGGTGGATTACCCCGCCATCAGCCGCCTTGGCATCGATGGACAGATTGCGAACGCTCAGGACCGTAGCAGGAGCGGTTGAAACGGCAGTTGCAGCAGCAAGCGTCATGACACCATCTCCAGGTCATTTTCCTTGGTGAAGGCCTGTGACAGGAACTGGAACCCGGCCACCAGAATGAAGAGGGCAATGCTGGGGAGCATGGCGAGATGCGGCGCGAGGGAGAGATAGTTCTGACCTTCGGAAACCATCATACCCCAGCTCGGCAATGGCGGCTGAACGCCAAGACCGAGATAGCTCAGCGAGGCTTCGAGCACGACAATCATGCCGAACTCATAGGACCCCACGATCAGCATCTGCGGCAACACGTTGGGCAGAAGATGCTGGCGGATGTTCCAGGTCGCGGATGCGCCCTGCACTCGCGCCGACAGGATGAATTCGCGCTCGCGCAGGCTGAGCGTCATGCCACGAGCCACGCGGCCATAGGCGACCCAGCTGGTCAGACCAAGGAGGATGGCGAGGTTGAAGACGCTCGGTCCGATGATGGCGGTGACGGCGATCAGCAGCAGGACGCGCGGGATCGAGAGCTGCAGGTCTGCAAGACCCATGATGACCGCCTCAACCGGACCGCGGAAATATCCTGCGATCAGGCCCAGGGTGACACCGATGACAAGGCTCACCGCAACAGCGCCGAGGCCGATCAGCGTGGACACCTGGCCCGCAAGTGCCAGACGCGACAGGAGATCTCGGCCGAGCGTATCGGTTCCCAGGATGAAATACTTTCCATCAAAGGATGTCCCGCCCATGGGCAGCAAGGTTGCACCCAGATCTTGGGTGTAGGGATCGTAGCCGGGCAGCAGGGGGATGACGATGACCAGCACCGCCATGATGAGAAGCAGGATGCCAGCTGTGGCCTGAGAGAATGAAATCCGGGCCATCACTTGAGCCTCACGCGGGGATCGAGCAATCCGTAAAGGATATCGACGATCAGGTTGATGACGACAAAGACCAGGGAGATCAGGAAGACGCCGGCCACGATGACGGGGAAGTCACGCTGGCTGACCGACTGCACGATCAGGCGGCCTACGCCTGGCCAGCTGAACACGGTCTCCGTAACGACGGTGCCCCCCAGCAGCATGCCCAGATTGATACCGGCCACGGTGATCAACGGCAGCAGCGCATTGGGCAGCATGTGCTTGAGCAGCACCTGGATACGCCCCTGGCCCTTTGCATAGGCGGTGCGGACATAGTCGTTCCGCTGCTCAGCCGAGAGCGAGGCATTAAAAAGGCGCAGGTAGAGGGCAAGCTCATAGGTGCCCAGCGTCAGCGCCGGCAGAATGAGATGGGCGAAAGTGCCGCGCCCATAAGACGGCAACCAGCGCAGCCACACCGAGAAGATGAGGATCAGCACGAGGCCGAAGGAAAAAACGGGGATCGCCTGACGGCCGAGAGCGGCCCAGGTGATGACGTCGCGAACCCAGGCGTGGCGGGTCATGCGCATCAGGATCCCAAGCACAAAGGCGAGGCCAATACCGACGGCGAAGGATGCCACAGCAAGTTCAAGCGTCGCAGGGATGCGCTCAAGGACGAGATCCATGGCGGGCACCGCCTGGCGGAGCGACATGCCGAAATCGCCCGTCATCGCATTGCCCATGAACAAAATGTACTGGACGAACAACGGCTGGTCGAGACCAAGGGCAGCGCGCAGACGCGCAGCGTCTTCGGCAGAAGCCTCCGGCGGCAACAGCAGCACGGACGGATCGCCGGCAAGCCGCGTCAGAAAGAACGCCGCGGTTATCACGCCCGCTATAGTCAATACTGACTGCAGCAGCCGCTTGAGTATGAAGCCTGCCATATCGCCTCCTTGTGCCCGTCTGACCGAATTGCGCTTCCCGCAATCCACTCCACGCCAAGCTGAACAATGAGGAAGGCTAAAACGCGGGCCGAAAACTGTCAACAGTAGACAATGAGCGGTTTCGTCTTTAGCGTGCGACGACATGATGAGCTGCCCGGAAGGGCATTCTCTCAGGGCGACGGTCTACAGAAAAAGGACAGGACATGAAAGCAGCAGTCGTTTGGAAAGCGGGCGAGCCGCTGACGATCGAGAACGTCACGATCGAGAAACCCAAGAGCCGCGAAGTGCTCATTCGCACCGCTTACGCTGGCATTTGCCACTCCGACCTGCACTTCTCGGATGGCACCTATCCCCATCCCATGCCTTATATTCCCGGCCACGAAGCCTCCGGTGTCGTTGAGGCCGTTGGCGAGGATGTGACCCACGTAAAGCCCGGCGATCACGTCGTGGGCTGTCTCTCGGTCTTCTGCGGCACATGCCCGCAGTGCGTCACCGGCCACCCCAGCCTGTGCGAATCTGACACACCCAAACTGCCCGCTGGCGTCGCCCGTCGCATGTCCCTCAACGGCCAGGTGATTCACCAGTCGTCCAATCTGTCGGCTTTCGCAGAGCAGATGCTGGTGCACGAAAATGCCGTGGTGAAGATCGACCGCGACGTTCCGCTGGACCGCGCCGCCCTCGTCGGCTGCGGCGTGCTGACCGGTGTCGGCGCCGTCATCCACGCCGCCAAGGTCAAGCCCGGCTCGACCGTGGCCGTCATCGGTTGCGGCGGCGTTGGCCTGTCCGTCATCTCCGGTGCCCAGCTGGCCGGTGCGGGTCGCATCATTGCGATCGACCGCCTCGACAGCAAGCTTGAAGTCGCCAAGCAGCTCGGCGCCACCGACGTGATCAACGCCACTGATGTCGATCCGGTCGAGCTGGTCATGGAACTGACCAAGGGCGGCGTCAACTATTCGTTCGAGGCGCTTGGCCTTCAGGTCACTGCTGACCAGGCCTTCCGCATGCTGCGCATGGGCGGTACAGCGACGCTGCTCGGCATGTTCAAGCCCGGCACCAAGCTGGAATTTGAAGGTTCGCTCTTCATCAAGGACCGCAAGATCCAGGGTTCGTCCATGGGTTCGAACCAGTTCCGCGTCGACATCCCGAACCTGCTCAACTTCTACAAGCAGGGCCGCCTGAAGCTCGACCACCTGATCAGCGACCGGATCGAGCTCGAACAGGTCAATGAGGGCTTCAAGAACCTCTATGGCGGCACTCCGGTGCGCCAGATCATCGACTTTCACTCCGGGGTTTAGTTCATGACTGCACAATTCCCTGAGTTGCAGCCGGCAACGCGCGCCTTTCTGGCGCGCCAGCTCGGCCACTTCATCAACGGCAAGATCGTCGTCCCCGCTGGCGCCGCGCAATCCAGCGTCATGGATCCGGGTCGCGGCAGCCAGCTGACGCAGGTTCCAACCGGTACCAGCGCCGATGTGGACAGCGCCGTCAGCGCAGCGCGCGCTGCATTCACCAAGGGCGCGTGGCGGGACATGAAGCCCAACATGCGTTCTCGCGTGATGTGGAAGTTCGCCGATCTGATCGAAGAACACACCCAGGTCCTCGCCGAGCTGGAATCGCTCAATGCCGGCCTGCCAATCGGCGCCGCCAAGCTGGGCCATATCGGCACCTCGGTCGACCTCCTGCGCTATGCAGCCGGGTGGCCGACCAAGCTGCTGGGCCGTACCATTCCAGTGTCCGCTCCGGGCGAATGGCACGCCTATACGCTTCGCGACCCGGTGGGCGTCGTGGCCCAGATCGTTCCCTGGAATGGCCCGCTGATGATGGCGGCCTGGAAGCTGGCTCCGGCGCTTGCGACCGGCTGCACCATCGTGCTGAAGCCGGCTGAGCAGACGCCGCTGACGGCGATCTACCTGGCGGAACTGGCTCTCGAAGCCGGCATCCCGGAAGGCGTGTTCAACGTCGTGCTCGGCGGCGCCGAAGTGGGCAGCGCCCTTTCGTCGCACCAGGATGTCGACAAGATCGCCTTCACCGGCTCGACCGGCGTCGGCCGCGCCATTGCCGTTGCCGCAGCGCAGTCCAACTTCAAGCGCGTGACCCTTGAGCTGGGCGGTAAGAGCCCGGTCATCGTCTTCCCGGACGCCGACCTCTCGGCGGCAATCCCTGCCATCGCTGCCGGCATTTTCTCCGGCGCCGGCCAGATCTGCACCGCCGGCTCGCGCCTCTACGTCCACGAAAAGGCGTTTGACCGCGTTCTGGAAGGCGTCGCTGAAGCCGCCGGCAAGCTCAACGTCGGCTATGGCCTTGATCCAGCGACCAATATGGGTCCGCTGATCACCGCCGCCCACCGCGATCGCGTCGCCGGCATGACCGAGCGTGCTGTTCGTGACGGCGCTTCCGTTGTGACCGGTGCTGCTGCGATCGAGGGCGACGGCTATTTCTACCAGCCGACCATCCTGGCAAATCTGACGCCGGACTCGGCCATTGTGCGCGAAGAAGTGTTCGGCCCGGTGCTCTCGGCTCTGCGCTTCACCGATGACGATCTCGACGCCATCGCAGCAGAGGCCAATTCCAGCGTTTATGGTCTTGCCGCCAGCATCTTCACCAAGGACTTCTCCCTGGCCCATAAGATGGCGGCCCGCGTCCGCGCCGGCACGGTTGGCATCAACCGGCACTTTGTCGGCGACAGCGCCCTGCCCTTCGGCGGGTTCCGTCAGTCCGGCTGGGGTCGCGAGAAGGGCGAGGAGATGTTCAACGCCTATCTCGAAACCAAGTCGGTTGCAGCGCCGCTCTAAGCGTCCCTGAACCCTGGAACTAAAAAGGCCCGGCAGATCGCTCTGCCGGGCCTTTTTGTGACTTGGATAGAAAGCCTTACGAGGCAGCGTCGACCTTGGAGAGAGTCGCGACGGCTTCGTCGGTCGACATGACGTCTGCATACTTGGCGTTCATGTCGAAGAGATTGACCTGGTGCGACGTCTGCGAACGGTCGTAGACAGCATCATGAGGCACGAGAACGCGGTAGTTATAGGCAAAGCCATCCACGACGCTGCCACGCACGCAACCGCTGGTCGTGCAGCCGGTGACCACCAGCGTGTCGATGCCGCGCTCAACCAGATAGCTGACCAGCGGCGTGCCGAAGAAGGCGCTCGGATGACGCTTGGGCAGCAGAATATCGCCCGGCTGCGGCGCAACGGGTGGCACGAACTCGTAGCCCTTGGCGGCCACGCCCATCAGGGCAGGCACCTTGGCGGCAAGGCGGCCAGTGTCGAAGTTTTCCTTCGGCGCAACATAGGGGTAGATGATCGGCCAGCCCTTTTCGCGGAACTGGGCAACCAGCTTCTCGATCTGGGCGACGGCCTGCCAGCCGGTTTCGCCACAAGAGGTCGGGAATTCCTTGATCGATTCCCAGAAGGGCTTTGGCTCGGTGCCGACGGTGCGATACTGCACGTCGATGATGAGAAGCGCGGGCTTGCTGCCCACGCCACTCGCGCGCCCGAAGCCGGCAGCCTCATAGGCGTCGACTTCTTCCTGTGGAATGACCCCGTCCCAGATATTTTCGCTCACTGCTGACTCCATGAAATCGCGGCTAATGACTGACCCGATTCAAGTGCCAAAAGTGTGAACTGTCAACAGTTATCAGGCCTCAGTGAACGCAGCCATTGCGCTGAGGCGTGCATTGCGCAAATGCGTGCGCATTGCCTTCTCGGCCTGATCAGGATCGCGCGCTTCGAGCGCCATGACGATGCTCTCATGTTCGATCAGAGCCGCCCGCGCGCGCCCTGGAAGCGTGCTGGATTTGCGACGGTGAATGCGCAGCTGATAGTAGATCTGGTCCATCAGCAGCCGCTCGATCTGTTCAGACTGAGCGGCCTTGATGATCGAGAGATGGAAGTCGTCGTCGAGCGAACGTGGCGAATAAGCCTCGCCTGCAGCAACTTCCGGCTGGGCCCGATCGGTGTTCAACAAATCCCGCAAGTTCGCGATTTCGCTGTCCGTCAGGCGCTCGCAGGCAAGACGTGCACCCATGCCTTCCAATGCCTCGCGAGCATAGAAGAGATCGATGATGTTCTGCTTTGAGAGCTCGATGACGCGCACGCCGATACGGGGCGTCCGGGTGACCAGACGCCCCTCGAGACGCCCGAGGGCCTCACGCAGGGGACCACGGCTGATACCGAGCCGGCGAGCCAGCTCGGCCTCGGACAGGCGAGCTCCAGGAAGGAACTCGCCCGACGTGATCGCGGCAACCACCATGTCCAGTGCCTCTGAACTCAGCGAGGCACCTACAATCGGTTGTATCGTACTCATACTTGCTCCCCCGATGGCGGCGCATTTCACCCGCAACGCCATTTCTGCGCAGACTGTTTACTACAATCTATGGCGTCACCAAGTACAAAGAAAGGCGTCAGGCGACATCGCCCGGAAGTTTGAACACCTTCAAGGCGTTGTCACGCATAACCTTCCGCTTGGAATGCGGACGGAAATTAAGGTCGTCCACTTCCTTGACTGCACGTTCCGGATCAATCACCCACCAATCTGTTCCGAACAGGAACTTATCCTGTCCAAAGGTATTGGCGAAGTGGACAGCCGAGGCACCCCAATGCTTGGGCGCATAGGCGTCACCGGCCATGTAGACATTCTTGTGCTTGGTCGCGACCGAGATCATTTCTTCGGTCCACGGATAGCCCAGGTGAATGCCGATGATGGTCAGTTCAGGGAAATCGATGGCGATGCGATCGAGCATCATCGGCTTGGCAACGGTCGCAAGGCGATTGTCGTCGCGATAGACGAGGCAGTGACCCACCTGCATCATGATCGGAATACCGAGCTCAGCGCAGCGCGCATAGTAAGGGTAGTAGATCGCGGCATCCGGAGCCTGGCCGAACCAGTGCGGATAAAGATGCGCACCCACAAAGCCCAGTTCCTTGACGGCGTAGTCGAGCTCCTTGAGGCCGGAAATGCCCAGCAGCGGGTTGATGCCGGCAACGCCCGAGTAGCGGTGCGGATACTTCTGCACAGCCTCATGGATGTATTCGTATGGGATCTCGGTGGACGTGCTCATACGGCGGTCACCACAGCGCGCAGCGATCAGCAGCGAGCGCTCGATACCGGCACGATCCATCTTTTCGATGTATTGCTCGGGCGTCAGGCCGCGGCGATGGTCGTCCGCCATGCGCACCTGGTCGCGGAAATTCTCGTCCGTCGGCACGCGCTTTTCAGCGATCACCTGCGGGGTGTAGAAATTGACCACGATGTCGATGGCCCCATAGCCGTCTTTGGTGGTGCTGGGGTCAAACTGGTATGTATCTGCCAAAGTGGCCTCCTATAAGCCGAAGCTAAGAAATATCATCAAAACTGTCGACTGTCGACGATTTAGCGCTCGAGCGTGCGGCAGCATCCGCTGCTGCAAACCGCTCCTGTGCGCCAACCATGTCAGCCGCGAGGCGTCGCTGCATCCGAACCGGCTTGGCCCCGGCGAGAACACCGGCCAAAAACCGCTCGACTGCAGCGTCGAGTTCTTCGCGCTCGCAAACCTGGTCGATCAGCCCGGCGGTCACCGCCGTTTGGGCGTCGAAAAGATCGCCACTACGAGCGCATTGTTCGAGAAATTCTTCCCGAGCGCGCCCACGCAGGCCTGCGAGCGCCACATGGGGGATCATGCCATGGTGAATTTCAGGCAGACCGTAGCGCGCCGTGGAAACCGAAATCGCGTAGTCGCATGCTCCGAGAAGACCCATGCCTCCGGCAACGCAGGAGCCATTGAGACGCGCGATCAGCGGCACGTTAAGCCCAAAGGCAGCGCGCAGAAACGCCCCAAGCCCTGTCGGCCCTGATGAAGCTATATCGGCCCGGATCGCCTCCCGGTCAGCGAGATTGAGACCGGCACAGAAGGCCCGCTCTCCCTGCCCCGTCAAAACGATGGCCTGGACATCCGGATCCGCCCCGACCGAGGTCAGCAGGGTGGCCAGAGCGTGAAACTCGCTGGGGTCGAGCGCGTTGGCGCGCTCGGGATGATTGAGGGTGATTGTGGCGACGGCGCCCTGCCGCGTCAGCAGCAGGGCTTCGCTTGGTCCGCTCATCGACCCTGACGGCGGTCGAGAATACGGCGTGGCTTGGCCATCGTCACCGGATCAAAAATCTCGTCGCGCTTTGCCAGTTCGATCCGCGGTCGCAGATTGGTCAGCTTGGTCACGAGATTGGCGATGTCGCCGCCGATCTCTTCGGCAGCACCGGCCACCGGCGCGAGCCGGACGAGGAGCACGTCGGGCGAGAACGGATCGGTCTCGGATTCGGAGGTCACCACGATCTGGTACTCTTCCAGCTGCTCGATCTTGTCGAGTTCAGCCTTGAGGTTGCCCAGGTTGACCAGCGCACCCTTGATCTTGATGATGTCGCCGGTCCGAACGGGCTTGGACGACAGGCGAACCGTGGTGCGACCGCAGTGCGGGCAGGCGGTGTGGTCGAGCGCGCCCATGTCGCCAACCTTGTAGCGCAGGAAGACGGTGCCACGACGGTTGAGGTGAGTGATGGCCAGCATGCCCTCTTCACCGTCAGCCAGGCGCGCGCCGGTTTCGGGATCCACGATTTCGTGGAAAATCTGGTCGGGAAGCGAACTGTGGAAGCCCGAACCGTCACAGCACTCGATCATCGTGCCGCCCTGCTCGGTCGAACCGTAGCGGTTGACGATCTGGGTGTCGGCGCAGTTGAGATTGCGCATGCGCAGACGGAGGTCTTCACGCATAGCGGGCGAAGCAGCCTCGCCCGTCGTCATGACCATGCGGACATTAGTGAAATCGGCGCCGAGTTCGGCAGCGCGCAGCAGCACGCGACGGACAAAGCCGGCAACACCCCAGATCACGGTCGCCTTGTGGCGCGCAATGGCTTCGACAGCGTCGTCGGTGCTGCGGTTGACCGGGTAATAGTGGTCGACGCGACCGGTATTGGCGATCAGCATCGCCGCACCCACTGCTGCCGCCTCATCCGGACCGCGCGAATAGGCGCCCATCGGGAAGGAGGTCTGCGGGAAGAGATTGGCGATCAAATCGGTATTCTTGAGGCCAATCAGATCCTGGCGCGTGCGGAACAGATCCTGATAGGCAAAGTGATCGTGGTTGGTCACGAAAATCGGTGCCGGACGGCCGGTGGTGGTGCCGGTGGTGTAGATGATCTTCCACAGGGTCGCCTCGGCGGCCGGCAGACCCTCGGGACGCAGGCGGAACGCTTCGGGATCGGCGAGGAAGTCGGTCTTTGAGGACGGGGGAAGCTTGACCAGATCATCGACAGTCTGAATGTCCGCCGGAGTCAGCCCCAGATCGCGCATCTGCTTGGAATAGAAGGGGTGATGCTCGTAGCAAATCTCGACCATATGGCGCAGCAGATTGTTCTGCAGCGCGCGGACGGCCTCCAAAGGCTGCCGCTGGATATCCGGCAATGTGTAGTTAGAGGCATCGATGGTCATGATATTCTCCGATGAAAGTTCTATTCCGAAATCGCCGCGGGCGTAGACCCGCTGGCATGGCTGGCTGAGGTGCCAGCAAAAATGTCGCTTGGATCAACGATCACATGCACGGGGACCGTGACCGCGCCGAGCGCCGCAGCAACGTCCTGGTCGAATACAGCCTGCCAGATCGGCGCATAGTGCTCAGGCTGTTTGAGGAGGGTCACTGCCCGACGCGTGAGCCATGCCGGATCAATCCGCGGCGGGGTAGTACGGCGGGACGCATGATCCCTGCGGAAATGCGGGTACCACAATTCCTGATCGCGCAAATGGTGCCAGAGCCGCAGGAGATAACCGCCATCCTCACTCGGGGTGATGTCAGGAGCATAGCCTGTGCGGAACAACGCACGCTCCTCAGCACTCAGGATCGGCGGAGAGCGCAGGATGACCCCGGCGACATTGGCTGGATGCTTGAGGGCGTAGTCGAGCGCCAGACCCGCGGAGGTTCCATGCGCAAAGAGCTCGACCCTTGCCCACCCGAGCTGGGCAATCACATCATCGATCTGATCCAGCCACAGCGCATTGCCCGGCGCGCTCGACACATAAGACTCGCCGTTTCCGGCCAGCTCGAACGCGAGCACAGGGCGATTTTGCGCCAGAAGTTCGATCTCCTCGAGGTGCAGATCAATGCCACCGGGAAGGTCGTGCAGGTAAATCAGCGGGACGCCGCCGTGCTGCAGGCCAATGCCAATGGCACGCACACATCCGTGGCGCGTCTCAATATAGTCCTCAAGCCGCATCGGCAGGCTCGACGCTGCAAAACCGGACTGGAACTGCGGGACGTCGCCGACTGCAGGATGGAGGCGGAGCAACGCAAGCTCTTCCTCCAGCGCAATTTCGGGATCCCGGTCCACGACATGGATGGGCGCGCCGGCAGGATAGCGCGGAATGGTCTTGAACTGGCTGTCTCCGGGGCGATTGCCCCAGAACACCGGCACCTCAACCTTGTCGACCAGCGGCAAGGTTTCGTAGCGGAAGGCAGCCTGATAGGTCTGCGCGTAGGTTTCTGCGGCTTCGAGCAGCTCCACCGCACCGCGATGCAGGAACTGTACATCCGGGAGATCAGCATCGGCGCGGTGCGCAATCACCGAATAATCCCACGGCCAGAACATGTGCTGTTCCCGGTAGCGGAAATAGGCCCAGGTCAGATGCCCGCCATCCCAGCGCGACTCGATCGGCGGCAGATATTGGGCGAGACGCTCTTCGGTATAGGGCGCGGCAAAGATCGGGAGACCATCGGTCAGCAGCATCGAAACCATCCCGGGATGGTTCAGCGCTATATCGAGGCAGACGCTGGCGCCGGTATGCCGGCCATAAAGAGCAGCCTGCTCGATCCCGAGGGCGCGCATACCGCCAACGATCATTTCGGCGAGCACAGGGATCGTAATCACCCCATCTGGCGACTGCGACAGACCAAATCCCGGAAGATCAAAGGCGATCGTGGTGAATTCTGCACCCCAACGCGCCTGCAGGTCCGACATGACCTTTGCAGAACAGGGGCTGGCATGCAGCATGACAACCGCCGGACCCTGCCCTTGGCGGATATAATGGAGCCGACAGCCATCGACCGTCACGAAACCTCGCAAGGCGGCAGATGCTGGTGGCTGCGTGTGCATCCCTGACACAGTCATGCGCTATTCCTCCGGCAATCGCCCCAGAAAGGACGTCATGCGTCATCAACTGTTGACAGTTTACAACATACGTCAGAGATTGTGTCTAGTCATATCTAAGATGGTGCGCCGTTGTGGGAATGGCGCGTCGTGCGGACGCAAGGAGACAAGCGTGACCAAACCAGCGACACGGCTTAAAAGCATATTGGCTCGCCGAGAAGCCGTGCTGATGCCGGGAGCGCCAAATGCGCTTTTCGCCAACGTAATCCAAGAGTTGGGTTATGAATGCGCTTATATTACCGGTGCCGGCGTTACCAATATGTATCTCGGCGTGCCGGACGTGGGCCTCATCACCATGTCGGAGATGGCCCAGCATATCGCGGTCATCGCTGATACTGTAAACATCCCCCTCCTCGTCGACGGCGACACAGGCTTCGGAAACCCGGTCAACACCTACCGGACCGTGCGCACTTATGAGCGCGCCGGCGCTGCAGGCATCCAGCTCGAAGACCAGAACTTCCCCAAGAAATGCGGCCACTTCTCCGGCAAGGCCGTTATCCCGACCGATGAAATGGTCCAGAAGATCAAGGCCGCCGCTGACTCCCGTCAGGACGGCGACTTCCAGATCATCGCCCGCACCGATGCGATCGCCGTCAATGGCATCGAGGACGCGCTCGAGCGCGCCCATCGCTATATCGAGGCAGGCGCCGACGTGACCTTTGTCGAGGCCCCTGAAAACCTCGAGGACATCGCGCGCGTTGCCCGCGAACTCGCCGTCCCGCAGATCTTCAACTACGTCTTCGGCGGCAAGACCCCGCCAATGGATCAGGCCAAGCTGAAGGAATTCGGCTTCGGCGCGGGGCTCTACGCCAATGCCGCGCTGCAGGCTGCACTCCTGTCCGTGCACAATGTGCTGGGCGAACTGCTCAAGACCGGATCGCTGGAAACCGTAAAGGGCCAGCTCGCGAGCTTTGAAATGCGCCAGAACGCTGTCCGCAAGGGCGATTTTGACGCAATGGAAAAGCGCTACACCTAAGCGCAGGCAGTGGCCAGTTAAGGAGAGACACATGTATGATTTGATTATTCATGGCGGCATGGTCGCCTTGCCTGGCCAGCCTCCCGCCCTGCTCGACATCGCCGTGAGCGATGGTCGCGTGGCCGCAATCCTTCAGCCCGGCGGCGATGCCGAGGCGCGCGATCGCCTCGATGCCACCGGCCGTCTCGTGCTGCCGGGCGCGCTCGACGTCCACGTGCATCTCGGGCATGGCAACGACATCTCGTTCCCGCGCGAAGCCGCAGACGCTGCGAGCGAAACCTCTGCCGCCGCCAGCGGCGGGGTGACGACCATCATCCCCTACATTCTTTCGGCCAAGGAACATTCGGAGATCTTCGACGAAATCCGGACGGTCACGGAAGCGGGCAGCCACATCGATTTCGGCTACCACCTGATCATTTCCACCGAAGAGCAGCTGGCGCAGATCCCGGCCTATATCGCCGATTATGGCGTCCCCAGCTTCAAGATTTTCATGAACAATCGTGGCGGCGAGGGCCAACGCCTCGGCCTGCCCGATATCGATGACGCGTTCCTCTTCCGCCTTGCCCAGGCCTGCGCCGCGCACGGTGGCCTCGTCTGCCCGCATCCGGAAAACATCGAAGTCGTCCATTTTCTGCGCGATCAGGTCATGGCCAAGGACCCGGAGGGCACCAATGGCCTCGCGTCCTGGAACGAATCGCGCCCACCGTTTGTGGAAGCAGACGCCATCCAGCGGTCGGCCCGTCTCGCACGTGCAGCCGGCGCGCCGATCTACATGGTGCATACCTCGTCGGGCGAAGCCCTCGATGCGGCCATTGCCGCGCGCAATGAGGGTGTCGACATCACCATCGAAACCTGCCCGCACTACCTGACCCACGACATCACCTGGGAAGGCGGCACGGTCGGCAAGATCAACCCACCGCTGCGCGAAGCGGCCGATTGCGACGCTCTCTGGCGCGGTATCGAATCCGGCGCAATCGACACGATCGCATCCGATCACGTCCACCGCGGCATTGCCGGCAAGGACGGCGGCGTCTGGAAGGCCTCGCCCGGCTGCCCGGGTGTCGAAACCATCCTGCCCGTCATGCTGACCGAGGGACACCACCGCCGTGGCGTCTCCATCAAACGTATCGTCTCGCTGGTCAGCGAAAAGCCGGCCAAGGCCATGGGCCTCTGGGGTCGCAAGGGCGCCCTGTCGCCCGGCTTTGACGCCGACATCGTGCTGGTAGACCTCGACGCGACCTACACGTTGCAGAAGGACGACGTGAAGAGCAACGCTGGATACAGCATCTACGAAGGACGCGAATTCACTGGGCGCGTCACCAACACGCTCGTTCGCGGTGTTGAAGTCTACCGCAACGGCCAGATGGTCGAGACCACAGCCGGACATGGGCGCTACCTGCGCCGTAGCCTCAACGCCTAGGAATACTGCCCGTGAGCACCACATCTGACGCACTGGCACGCTTGATCTCAAGCGTATCGGACATCCCGGCCATCACAGAGGACCTCGCGCTATACGCCACCGACGTCTTCTATAATGCCCCGAACACACTCGAAGCCGTCTTCCGTCCCCGCGACGAGAATGACGTCATGCAGCTGGTCAGTGCCGCGCAGGGTTTCGGCGTCGGTCTCTATGTCAGGGGCGGGGGGCTCTCCTACAGCTCGGGTTATCTGCCGAACCGGCCGGGATGCGCGCTCATCGACATGTCGGGGCTCGATGCCATCATCGAGCTCAACGCGACAGACCGCTATGTCACAGTGCAGCCCGGCGTCACTTGGTCCGCCCTGCGCGATGCGCTCCGGCCACTGGGACTGACGACACCCTTCTGGGGCACGTTCTCCGGCCGCCACGCCACTGTCGGCGCCTCGGTGTCGCAAGGCGCAAAATTCTTTGGCTCGGCCTCGCGCGGCAGCTCCGCGGAAACAGTGATTGGCCTGCGGGTTGTGACGGGCACCGGCGAGGTGGTTGTCACAGGATCGGCAGGTGGCGAGAACACTGGCCCCTTCTTCCGCAATTACGGCCCCGACATCACCGGCATGTTCCTCGGTGATTGCGGCGCCTTCGGCGTCAAGACCGAGATTACGCTGCAGCTCATCCCGGCCTCCAAAGGCGAGGCCTATGTCAGCTTCTCCTTCGATGATCCGGCAGCCCAGATGGGCGCCATGGGCCAGATCGGCGCCGAAATGCTGGCGACCGAATGCCAGGGCATGGACCCATTCTCAGCCCAGTCCCGCATGGCCAGCGAAGGCCTGATCGCCGATATCAAGATCGCTCTCGAAGTGGTCAAGGGCGCCTCCAGCCTCACCGCCGGCGTCCGCGATGCGGGCCTGATCGCGCTGCATGGCCGCCGCTTTGCCAAGAAGATCGGCTACCTGATGAATACGGTCGTTGAAGGCGGCGACCAGCACGACGCCAATCGGCGCGCCCGGCGTGTCCGCGCCATCGCACGCGATGCAGGTGGGCGGGAAATCCCCGCCTCCATTCCGCGCGTCATGCGCAACATGCCCTTCCCGCCCATGTCTGGCCTGCTGACGCCCTCCGGCAAGCGCATGGCCTGGCTGCACACGGTCGTGCCCAATTCGCTCGGCGGCGAGTGCTTCAATCGCACCGAGGCCATTTTCCAGCGCGATGCGGAAGACCTCAAGGCCCATGGCATTTCCCATGGCTACCTGCTGTCGACACACGGCCCGTCCGGCGTGGGTGTGGAAACTCTCATCCGCTGGTCAGACGCGCCCCTGCCGCTGCACCTGAGCTTTATGAGCGACGCCCAGAAGGCAGCCCTGCGCAAGCGCCCCGACAATCCGAAATCGCGCGAGCGCCTCAAAGTGCTGACCAAGGACATTCTTGCCGAATGGCGCGAGCTGGGCGGCGTGCATATGCAGATCGGCCGCAAATACCCCTTCATGGAGACCCGTACGCCTGCGGTGCGCGCTCTCTACGAAACGCTCAAAAAAGAGTTCGACCCGGCCGGCATCATGAGCCCCGGCAATCTCTTTACCCTCTACCAGTAGGGTCAGCCAAAATCAAAAAGCCCGGCTCAGCCGGGCTTTTTTGTATCTGAACGACTTCCCCACCTGCTCAGTGCGCAAGCCACGGAAATAAAAATGGGCTGGCGCAAGGCCAGCCCATTCGTACGCAGCTGCGAGCAGAACTACTCGAAGGTGTAGAGGCGAACGACCTCATCCGGGAACGGCGTGTAGTCGATGTCGGCCTTGACCGCATAGACCTGCTGCATTTCGTACAGCGGGATAAACTGGCGCTCTTCGGCAGCGATCTCCCAGATCTGGGAGATCATTTCGTTCTTCTTGTCCTGGTCGAGCTCTTCACGCTGGGCCTTCACCAGAACGTCGATCTCCGGATTGATGCGGCGGATATGGCCACCGGATTCGAACACGGTCGCGAGGATGTTCTCGGCGTGGAACTGCGACGAGCCGTAGGCGAAGTAGTAGATCGGGCTCATCTTGTTCTGGACCCAGGCGGGGAAGAACGCCGTGAATTCCATCGGGTTGAGCTGGACCTTCAGACCGGCCTCGGTCAGGTAGCCGGCAATGGCCTGCGCCACTTCATTGGCCATCGGGTAGTTGTTGTTCGGGTAGTCCAGCGGGATGGGCGTGCCATCATAGCCGGATTCCTGAACCAGCTGCTTGGCGAGGGCCGGATCATAGGCCGTCGGCTCGAGCGAGGCGTCAAAGCCGCCATTGGAGCTCGGGATGAGGCTGCCGGTTGCCTTGCCGGTGCCGCGCATCAGACGCTCGGCGATCGCCTGACGATCGATTGCGACGTCCACAGCCTGACGGATCTTTGCATTGTCGAAGGGTGCCAGATCCGGATTCATTTCGAGGAAGGTGACGCGGTAGCCCGGTGCAATGGCAACGCGCACATCCGGGTTACCACCAACCATGTCCATCAGCGATGGCGCAATGCTCGGAACGAGGTCGATCTCACCCGACAGCACGGCGTTCGCGCGGGCTGCATCGGACGGGATTGGACGGAAAATGCCCTTCTTGACGGCCGGCTCGCCGCCGAAATAGTCCGGGAAGGCTTCCAGAACCATGCGGTCATCCTTGACCCACTCGGCGAGGCGGTAAGGGCCGGTGCCGATCGGGGCGGTCGCATAGCCGGTATCGCCAACCTTGTCGTAATAGGCGCGCGACATGACGTACAGATACTTAATCTGGCGATCAAACATCGCATAAGGCTGTGTCAGCGAGAACTTGACGGTGTTCGCGTCCACGGCCTCGACGGTCTTGACGAGACGCAGGAACGAACGCACCGGCGAGGTGTCGTCAGCCAGCACCTTCTCGGTGGTGAAGACAACGTCGTCGGAAGTCATCAGCGAGCCGTCGTGGAACTTGATGCCTTCGTGAAGCTTGAAGGTCCATTCGACGAGGTCTTCGCTGACGGTCCAGCTTTCAGCCATCTGCGGAATGACTTCGCCGTTCCTGCCGATTTCGGTCAGGGCGTTGAACACGTTCAGACGCAGGTTCAGACCGATCGGGGAGGTGTCCTTGCTCGGATCGAGCGTCGGCATGTCACCCGAGAGTGCGATGGTGAGTTCTTCCGGAGCAGCCGTCGCTGCAACCGTCAGCGCCAGCAGTGACGAGGCGCCAAACAATGCAGCGGCAGCCAGGCCTTGGATTCGCCCAAAATGTGTCATTTACGAAATTCCCTTTGTTTCGTGCACGGCTGGCCCGTCTGCTCCTCGCAGACACGGCACCCCTCTCAGAGCACGTCAAAGGCAGTATGCAACTAAACTGGTAACTGTCAACAGTTGACGAAAATGCGAGATTTCGCATGTTTCTGGGCGCGCACGGCTGCCTGGCGCATCAGGCATATCATAACCCGATGCCCGCAAAACTGAGATGGAGGACAAGTCCCGACGGACACGTCGCAACACATATCCTGGCTTTGGCACCAGAATAACCTGCCATGAAAGATAGGGGAGAAGTGGCGGAGAGAGAGGGACTCCAACACAACACCAAAAAACAGCGAGAAACCCTCAGCTTTTGAACCGCATCAGCTATGGCTTGTGTACCAACTGTGTGGACCAGCGGCAACCTTTGAATTAACGCGCATTAGTCAGATTTGGGGTGGAGAGCCGACGGGCGGCTCTTAGTCGTTGACTCGGATACCGGACCTTTCCAAGGCAGGCGAAAAGGCAATGGCAGTAACTGAGATTTCGAGCGAAGTGATCGTATGATCGTTCCCGGCGATCGAGCCCGAACGATTTCCACATCAGCTACTGGGCAGCATTACGTTTTGACTCTAGCGAAGGACACTGCGTCGGCACGACACGCCAAATTTGTTGAAAAGGATCGTGCCCCACTGCGTGGTGTAACTGAGGCTTGGCCTCCACGCATATCC
>JADGNE010000029.1 GCA_015234425.1 Devosia sp. | reverse complement strand
AGCGCCGCCAGATAGAAGATCATGTTGTAGCCGGTCCAGCGCCAGGTGATGGCGAGGACGATGACGATTTTCGCCCAGAACGGATCGGTCAGCCACGGCAGGGGCGCGCTTATCAGATGCAGCGACATCAGCGTCTGGTTGACGATGCCATCGCCCGAGAACATCGATTTGAAAAGGCTAGAATAGGCGATCAGCGAGGTGACGCAGGGCAGGAAGATCAGCGTGCGGAACAGGCCCCGGAACCGCAGGGTCGCATCGTTCAGCGCCACTGCGAACAGCAGCGCCAGAATGATCATTATCGGCACCTGGACGACAAAGAAGAAGCCGGTGTTGAGCAGTGCTTGCACCAGCAGGGCGTCATTGGCCAGCCGCTGGATGTTGGCGAAGCCGCCAAAGGAAAAGCTGTTCCCGCGTCCGACCTGGAAGCTCATCCAGAGCGACCAGAGGATGGGATAGATCATGAAAATGCCGAGCAGGACCAGGGCGGGCATGACGAATGCCCAGCCGTTGATCTGCTCGTTGCGGTCCAGACGGGTCTGCGCCATGCCCACTCCGATCAAAAGAGAAGTGCCACCCGGTCGGGACGGGCCGGAGCCCGCCCCGAGGAGTCGGCGTTACTGCATCTGCTGGCGCAGCTGGGAATCCATGGCCTTGAGGGCCTCGTCGATATCGCCGCCATTGGCGATGTTCGGCAGCTGGGCGCGGACAGCGAGGCGGGCTTCAGGCGTGAAGGTGCCATAGTCGACCGAAGGCACCTGGGCCAGCCAGTTCGAGAAGTTCTGCCAGACCGGTGCGCCACCGAAGAAATCGTCGCTGGCCTTGTAGGCCTCGCCTTCACGGGCGGCGAGCAGCGAGCCGACAGCGCCCTGATTGACGAGAATGCCCTGATAGAAGTCGACGTCTTCCGCCCAGACAGTCTTGAGGAAGTCGATGGCTTCTTCCTGGTTCTGGGAGGAGGCCAACACGTACCAGCTGGAGCCGCCATTGTTGGAGTAGCTGGTCGCGCCTTCGACATCATTGAGCTTGGGCAGCGGAGCCACGCCCCACTTGCCGGCCTGGTCGGCGGTCGACTTGATGGTGCCGGTGATCCAGACGCCCTGCGGAACCATGGCCACTTCGCCCGAGGTGAATGCGCCGGTGTAGCCGGTCCAGTCTGAGACGGGCTTGATCAGGCCGGCCTGGGCCATTTCCTGGAACACTTCGAGCGATTCCCGAAGCGCGGCATTATCGAGGATGTTCGGCTCATTGCCGTCCTTGAGATACCACTGGCCGGTGGACTGCATCATCATGACGATCTGGCCGTCGTCATTATAGTCCATGTCGATGAGGGGGTGGCCGGTCTTGGCGAGGATGTCCTTGCCGATTTCGATCAGGCGGTCCCAGGTGATGTCCTGGACGTCGGCGGCGGTGTAGCCGGCTTCCTCGAGATAGTCTGAGCGGTAGAAGAGGCCGGTGACGCCGGAGTCGAAGGGCAGGGAGTAGGACTTGCCTTCATGGGTCGCGGCGGCGACTTTGTAGTCGGCGAACTTGCTCATATCGATGCTGTCGGACAGCGGCACGAAGGCGCCGGGGAACGACTGCAGGAAGCGCTGGATATTGTCGTCCTGGATCAGGACGATGTCAGGCAGGCCGTCCGAGACGCCGGCAAGCAGCTGGGTCTGCAGCTTCTGGTTGATCTCGTCCTGGGTGACATTGTTGATGTTGAAGGTGGTTTCGGGATGGGCAGCGGTATAGCGCGCGCCGGCATCGGCCATGGCGGGAATATTGAAGTTCGGGTCCCAGCACCAGACGGTCAGTTCGGCGGCAGAGGCCGCGACGCTGAACATGCTGATGCCGGTCAGGGCGACGGCAAGCGTGCGGGTCCACCGCGTAACATTGCGAGACATTGTATTCCTCCCTTTTTGTTTGCTCTTCCTCCGAGCGCTTCCTAGAGTAACGACGCAATTGTCGCCGTCACTCTCAATCGGTAAGCGAACTTGGCGGAAAGTAAGATTAGTCGCGCATACTACGAGCCGCTGGTGGACGGCGTTGAGGGCTTGCCCACGGAACTGCACATGTTCCATTCCTCGCCACTGGTGATGAAGTCATCGCACTGGCATGTGCAGGTAGAAGTCAATTTCATCGTCAAGGGCTGGGCCCACTACAAGATGAGCGGGCACGAAATCCGCTTTTCCCAAGGGGACTTGACGCTTTTCTGGGGCGGGCAGCCGCACTGGCTGGACGATGCCTCTGATGATCTTGTCTATGCCGGAGGACATCTGCCGCTGGTGCATTTTTTCCGGCTGCGCCTGCCTTCGGAAATGCAGGCACGGCTGATGCAGGGTGCGACCCTGATTACCCAGGAAACCGACGATTCCGACCCCATCAATTTCGCGCGATGGAATAATTATGCCCGCTCCGGCGATCCGCTGAAGGCGGCGATGGCGGTGGACGAACTGCTGCTGCGCATCGAGCGCATCCGCTTCTCGTCCTATGACCTGTTGCCGGGGCCTTGCAACGCCGCCGGGGATGGTGGTCCGGACCACCACATCACCCCGATCATCGTGCGCATCTGCGAATTCGTGGCCGATAATTTCCTCGAGGACATCGACAGTTTCGATATCGCCGTGGCCGCGGATATCCATCCCAAATACGCCATGGCTGTGTTCAAGAAGTCGACCGGCATGACCTTGAACGAATACATCAATCTCATGCGTCTCTCGTTTGCGCAGGCGCAGCTGATGCGCAGCGAGCAGAGCGTCCTGACTATTGCCATGGAGAGCGGGTTCGGTTCGCTCAGCGCCTTCAACAAGGCGTTCCGCCGGGTGGCTGGCAAGTCGCCCACCGATTTCCGGCGCGATGTCCGATCGAGGCCGCCGGTTTCGGTGCTCCCGGTGGTCGTCCACCGCACGGCGGTCTGACGCCGGGCATGGACAGGAGAAAATGGATCGCGGTCGTGTTCGGCGTCGCGGTGATCGCAGCTCTGACCCTGTTGCGGCTGGCCGATCCCTATCCGCTGCAGGTGGCGCGCGAGACCAGCTTTGACAGTTATCAGCAGATGCTGCCGCGCCCGGTGGCGGGCCCGCTGCCCGTCCATATCGTCGATATCGATGAGGCCGCGCTGGCCGCGATCGGACAATGGCCGTGGCCGCGGGACGTCTTTGCCCTGCTGACCCAGCGCCTGCTCGAAATGGGGGCGGCGGCGGTGACGCTCGATCTCCTGTTCAGCGAGCCCGACCGCATGGGACCGGCTGGAACGGAGGCCGGGCTGAGCAATGACGGCCGGCTGGCCGCGGCACTGGCGGGCGGGCCGACCGTGCTCGCCATGGCGCAAAGCCCTCGGGCGGTGCCCACGCGCCTCGCGCCGAAAGGCGGGCTGGCGGTGACCGGTGTCGACCCGCTGGAAAACCTGCCGATGCTGGGCGGGGTCGCGCAGCCCCTGCCGGAACTGGCGGCGGAAGCCTCGGGCCTCGGGGTCGCCAGCCTCGAGCGCGGCGGGGGCGGGGTGGCGCGTCGGCTGCCACTGCTCTGGAACAGCGACGGCAAGATTTTTCCGACCCTCGCCGCCGAGGCCATGCGCGTGGCCATGGGCGTTTCCACCCTTGTGGTGCTGGGCGACAGCGGCGGGCATGTGGATCAGCTGCGCATTGGCGACCTCACCGTGCCCACCGGGCCGGAGGGGGATTTCTGGATCTACTATCGCCCCCTCGGCGATGACGTTTACACCTCCGCGGTGGGGATTTTGGGGGATGACTATACGGCGCTGACCGAGCGCATCGCCGGCAAGATCGTGCTCATCGGCACCTCGGCGACGGGGCTCCTCGATATTCGCTCCAGCGCGCTGGGCGAGGATGTGCCGGGGGTGACCATCCACCTGCAGGTGCTCGAGCAGATGATGACGGGGGCCTTCCTTGATCGCGCCGATTGGGTAGCGGGGCTGGAGGTGCTGATCTTTGTCACCGCGGGCCTGCTTATCGTCGGCAGCGTGGTGTGGACCGGGCCAATGGTGGGTCTGGTGGTATCGCTGGCCACGGTGGCGGCGGTGACGGCAGGAAGCTGGTTTGCCTTTTCCGGCGCGCGCCTCTTGATCGATCCGAGTTTTCCGCTTCTCGGTATTCTGACGCTGTTTGCGGCCATGGTGGTCTATCGCTTTGCCACCACCGATGCGGACCGGCGGCGCATAAGGCGGGCCTTCGCCCACTATGTCGAGCCCTCGTTGCTGACGCAGATCGAAGCGGACGAAAAACTGCTGCGCCTCGGCGGGGAGGTGCGCGAGCTGACGGTGATGTTCTCGGACGTGCGCAATTTCTCCGCCCTGGGCGAGCGCGTTGCGCCCGATGAACTGGTGGGCATTCTCAACCGGCTGTTCGGCGCGCTCGGTCACGCCATTGTCGACCATAAGGGAACGATCGACAAATTCATGGGCGACGCGGTGATGGCGTTCTGGAATGCGCCGGTGCGGATCGAGCGGCATGCGCTCTTAGCCTGCCGGGCCGCGCTGGCCATGCGCAAGGCGCTGGACGCGCTCAATACCGAGGGCGGCGAACAGATCAATATCGGCATCGGCATAGCCAGCGGTCCAGCGCTGGTCGGCAACATGGGGTTTGCCGAGCGGTTCGACTATTCTTGTGTCGGCGACACGGTCAATGTCGCGGCGCGGCTCGAAAGCATGTGCAGGGCGGTGGGGCATGAGATCATTGTCAGCGCGCCGACGGCTGCCGCGGCGTCGGAGCTGGCCTTTCTCGACGCCGGCAGGGTGGAACTCAAGGGCATGAGCGAGCGCGAGCCGATTCTCATTCTTGTTGGAGATGAGAACGTCAGGGACAGCGTCGCCTTCTCCAGCCTTGCCGAAGCGCACGGGACGCTACTGACGCTGCTTGCCGCCGGGGAGGGGACTGCCGAAGCACTCGCGACTTGCCGTGAGCTGGCAATGTCAGTCGAGCCAGCCCTTGCCGGGTTTTATGACGCCTTGCCTGGGAGGCAGGCCGATTTTGTGCCAAACAGCGGCCGTGCTGAGACTGTGCCCAGCTGAGGGCATTCCCGTTTGAGAGCCCGATGAAGACGTGATCGACACTGGCGAGCCGGACATTCCGGCCCGGTAGGCGTTTAGCTGTGGAATTGTCACTTTGCTCCCCAGCCCACGAATTTTTAGGTTGCACGCCAAGCGCAGCTTCTCTATGTCTCCGCGCAGTCGGGGCGTAGCGCAGCCTGGTAGCGCATTTGTCTGGGGGACAAAGGGTCGTCGGTTCAAATCCGGCCGCTCCGACCATTTTCCAAAATCATACGCGGCAATGTCCGGCAGTCCTGTCGGGGCTGACTGGGGGAAAAATGGCGCTGACGAAAAGCGACATCGAGCCCGCCTTCTCGCTCTGGCCGCAGCTTGCTGGCCATGTCCGCGACGCACACCTCGTCAATCACTCTGAAAACGAGACCTTTCGCATCGATTGCGACGGCGGTGAGCCGTTCATGCTGCGCGTGCATCGGCCCGAATATCAGACCGAAATTTCAATAAACAGCGAGCTGGCCTGGCTTGCGGCGCTCCGCCGCGACACGGACCTGCCTATCAGCGAGCCGGTCGCGGGTCGCGATGGCGCGCTGCTGCAGAATTTCGAGACGCCCGCTGGCGAGCAGCGCCGTGGCGTGTTGTTCCGCTTTATCGCCGGGCGTGAGCCCGGACCGGACGAGGATCTCGTCCCGCTGTTCCGCACACTCGGCACCTATGCCGCGCGGATGCACCTTCATGTCATGAGCTGGACACCGCCGGCCGGCTTTGAGCGGCAGGTGTGGAACGCCGCCACCATCCTTGATGTCGACGGGCTCTGGGGCGATTGGCGCGTCACGCCGGGGGTGGATGCCCGGGTGCGGGAGGTGCTCGACCGGCTCTGTGTCGATCTCGCGCAGCGGCTGGCGGACTATGGTACTGGCGCGGATCGCTATGGCTTGATCCATGCCGACATGCGGCTTGGAAATCTGCTGGTCGAAGGCAGCCACATCAGCCTGATCGATTTCGACGACAGCGGCTTTTGCTGGTTCGCCTATGACTTTGCTGCCGCGGTCTCTTTCCATGAGACGCAGGCCAATATTCCGGCGCTGAAGGCAGCGTGGGTGGAAGGCTATCAGAGTGTGCGGGCGCTCAGCGGTGAAGATATCGCCATGCTCGACGCCATGGTGATGTTGCGGCGCATGGCCCTCTTGGCCTGGATTGGCTCGCATGCTGAGACCAATCTCGCCCAGACCCATATGGACGGCTATGCCGAAGGCAGCGCCGATCTCGCCGAACGCTTCATACGCGGGCCGATCTGGGGTTAGGGGCTTAAGGTGCCATGTCGTCGCGCCGTGGATCACCAGGATGAGCCGGGTGATGACGAAGGTACGGTGAGATCGCTGGTCTGTGCCCACTCTGAAGTCTTCACCCCTCACCCTGACCCTCTCCCCTGAGGGGCGATGGAGGCGAGGGGCCTGCGTCAGAAAGGTATCCTATAAGAAGGCTGTCCTAAATGAGAGCCTCTTCGCGGCGGACGTTGGTGCGTGGATCGTTGTCGATGGCGCTTGAGACGCCCCAGACCAGACCGATCAGCAGGAACAGATGCCGCCAGTGGTCGGAGTCGATGATCAACGACTCGGCAGCCAGCATTGAAAATGTCGCAAGGAGCGGTATGGCGAGCAGCCGGTAAGGCGAGGGACGCAGGATCGACGTAAATCCCTTCCAGAGTGTGACGCCGATCAGCAGGTAGAAGAGGACACCGCCGCCCCAGCCGTAATTATGGAGCACTGAAACATAGACATTGTGTGGCTCCTCGATGATGCGCAAATTGCGGAACTCTCCTGGCCCCAGTCCCCTGGGATGGTCGAGTGCCAGCTCGAAGGCATAGCCCTGGCGGCCGAAGCGACCGGTTTCGCCGGTGTCGTAGCTTTGGGTGGCGAAGCGGGTTTCAAAGAGCTTGTAAACGGCGGGGATCGAGAGCAGGCCCCCGAGCGCCACCACAAGCATTGCGGCCCCGACCAGCGACATCATCATGATCCGCACCTTGTCGCGCGCGCCTGCTTCCAGGACGAAGACGAGGACGAGCGTGATGATCGATGAGGCCGCAAAATGCCCCCATCCGGCGCGGGAGAAGCTGACGAACACTCCAACGAAGAGCACGAGGTAGACGCCACCGGCGATGATCGCGGGCCAGCCGCGCAACAGCAGCACGCGCTGCAGGGCAAACATGGCGGGCAGGATCAGGAAGGGCGCAAAGACGTTTGGATCCTTGAACGTCGCCTTGGCGCGTCCATAGCGCAGGAAGAGGTCGGCGCCGGGCATGAGCCGCAGATAGGCCAGCGTGCCGATGATGGCGAGGAGCACGGCGATGGCGGTATAAGCGGCCATGATCAGCCGCATCCGGCGGATCGTGTCCTCCGCGACGTAATTGGCGGCGAAATAGGAGGTGATGAGGAGAAAGATCGTCACCAGAGTGAAGATCAGCGCGTCTGTGAGCGGTGTGAACTGGACCTGGAAGACGGCAATCAGCGCAAAGGGGATGAACCCCAGGATGATCGCCAGCAGGCCGAGCGTCGATCGGTAGAGCCCAACCCCCGCCATGACGGCGACGGGCAGGACCAGCACGAACATCAACTCATAGGGCGAGGGCTCGATAAGGACGATGCCGCCCGCAAAGATCCACAGTGCCACCATCACGTCGAGGAGGCGCTGGGCCTTCTTGCGCACAAAAGCCTGCGCCGCCTCTTTCGAACCGACGAAGGCGGTATCGAAGGGGGCAGACAGGCTCAATAGGCGTTCTCGCTCTTGGCAAAAAGGGATACCGGGGTCATCGCGACGATATAGAGATCGAGCAGCAGCGACCAGTTCTCGATGTAGTAGAGGTCGTGGTTCACGCGCTGCATGATCTTGTCGATCGTGTCGGTCTCGCCGCGCCAGCCATTGATCTGGGCCCAGCCGGTCATGCCCGGCTTGACGCGATGCCGCGCGAAATAGCCTTCCACCGCCTCGTAATAGAGCTGGTTCTCGGCCTTGGCCTGAAGCGCGTGGGGGCGGGGGCCGACAATGGACAGCTCGCCCTTGAGCACGTTGAACAGCTGCGGCAGCTCGTCGATCGAGGTCTTGCGGATGAACTTGCCGACGCGGGTAACGCGCGGATCGTCCTTGGTCACGAGCTTGGCCGCATTGGCATCGAGCGTGTCGGTCCGCATGGAGCGGAACTTGTAGATATTGATCAGCTGGTTGTTAAAGCCATGGCGCTTCTGCACGAAGAACACCGGGCCCTTGCTCTCGAGCTTGATGGCGATGGCCGCGGCCAGCATGATCGGCGAGAGCAAGACCAGCGCCGTGACGGCGACCAGCTTGTCGAACCCCCATTTGAACACGAGGTTCCAGTCCGAGATCGGGCGGTCGGCCATGTCGAGGACGGCGACGCCACCGATATAGGAATAGGCCTTGTCGGTGAATTTGAGCTTGCTCATGTGGGCGGAGAGGCGGATGTCGACCGGCAGCACCCAGAGCTGGGTTAGCATGTCGAGGACCCGCTTTTCAGCCGAGAGCGGCATGGAGACGATGACGAGATCGACCGGCGTGCGGCGGGCAAATTCGATGAGGCTCGAGACCTTGCCCAGCTTGTAGTAGCCAGCCACCTCGTCAGGCGAACGCTCATCGATGCGATCATCGAAGAGGCCGAGGAGGTTTATGTCCTTGTCCGCACCGGCATTGATCTGCTCGATCAGCACTTCGGCATCCTTGCCGCCACCGACAATGACCGTGCGGCGCTTGAGCCGGCCCTGGCGGGTCCAGTGCTGCACCAGCGTATGCAGCAGCATGCGGTAGCAGATCAGCAGGACCGCTCCGGCAATGAACCAGGTCATCAGCCAGACGCGGGACACCATGTCGCCGGCCTTGAGGAAGAAGATGACGGCGGTGAGGATGGCCATCACCGAGGCCCAGACTGCAAGGACGCGACCCACCTGGCCGACAACGCGGCGATAGGCCGGCACGCGGTGGGTGCGCAGGGCATTGAGCCCGATATTGTTGAGGAAGGCCGCAACGACAATGAGGATTGTATAGAGCGTCTCGTCGCCCGGCGGCACATAGGCGGCCTGGATGCCAAAGCCAAGGGCGATCAGCAGACCTGCTTCCACCAGCTGGGCCACGCCGGAGATGACATTGCCCGAATAGGTGCGCTCAACCGGGCGCGCGATGATCTCTTCGGCGGGGACGGACAGTGGGGTGCCGGGATTGGCCTCGCGCGAGGCATGGCCGGAAATGGCCTGCTTTGGGTCGACACGAAACATCAGTGGCACCAGTACTCAATACACTAGATGACCGATACTGCGTCACAGACCTTTATGTTCAGTGAAATCGTCTCCTAGGATTGCGACAGCGCAGTCCGGTAGAGCTGTTCTATGGCAGTGCTCATCGGGGCCACTGCGAATTGGGCCGCGATCCCCTCGCGTCGCTGTTCGGCCTGGGCCCGCGTCACGGCAGGGGTGTCCAGTGTTGACTGCATTGCGTGCGACAGTGATCCGACGTCGCAGGGGGCAAGCAGGAGATCGGTCTCGCCGGCAAAGATCTCTGGAATGCCGCCGACATTGGTGGTGATCAGCGGCTTCCCGGCCGCTGCAGCTTCCAGAACAATGTAGGGCAGGGACTCGGCCAGCGATGGCACGACCACCGTCTTGCCGCGCGCGAACATGGCCCGGGCGGGTTGGGCACCGACGAGGCTGACGCGGGTCGTGAGGTTGAGCTCGGCGAGCCTTGTTTCGAGCGCGGCGCGATCCGGGCCGTCGCCGGCCATGATAAGGGTTGCGGGAGTGCCATCGGGCCGGGTGAGGCCGGTCATCGCCTCGACCAGCGGGAAGATGCCCTTGAGATCGCGCAGTTCGCCGACAAAGACGAAATCGGCGGCATCCACATCGGTCGCAACCGGCACGAATTCTTCCGGCGCCACGCCATTGTGGATGACAGCGACCGGGCAGGTGGGCGGGCCGATGAGGCGAGAGTATGTTGTTCTAGCGTAGGCGCTCTCAAAGATGATTGCCGCGGTTTGCGGCATCAGCCCGCGTTCGAGCCGGTGAAACAGTTTTCCCGATGCGGAGCTGGCGGAAAAATGCAGCACCCCGCCATGGGGCGTATAGAGAGCGCGGGCCTTGGCATTGCCGATGCGGGCGAGGCGGGCATAAAAGCCGCCTTTCGCGCCATGGCCATGCAGAATGTCGATCTCGAGCTTTTTGGCGAGGCTGCGCACGGCCAACGGCGTAGTGAGATCGCCCGGGCCAAGGAGGCGCGGCATCGGCAGGCGATGAATGCCGAGCCTGGCATGCGGCACGAGGGCGGCGAGGCGGGTCTCAGTCTGGGCGTCGCTGGCGAGGCTGTCAACGACGATGCCGACGTCATGACCCATGCCGTCGAGCGCGCGCGTCAGATCGGCGACATGGCGAAAAAGCCCGCCGACGGGCGCGCGCATGATCTGGAGGACGCGTAGTTGGCTGTTCGCGCCGAGCTGCGACAAGGGGTTTAGAACCAGCGCTCGTTGACGACGATGGTGTCGCCGGGGGAGAGCGGGAAGTCGAGCTCGACCGTGCCCTTGACCATCTCATTGCCCTTGCGGCGATAGACCGTGACCTTGCTGCGGTCCGCGGTGTCGTTGAAGCCACCAGCCGTGCTGATCGCGGCGCGGGCGGTCATGCCATAGACATAGGGGAACTGACCTGAGGTGCGCACTTCACCCTGGATGAAGAAGGGGCGGTATTCGGCAACTTCCACGGCCACATTGGGATTGCGCATGAAGCCATTGGCCAGCGCGGCCGCGATACGCGAAGCCGCGACGCTGGTGGTCTGGCCGCGCACCTGCACAGCGCCGACAAGCGGGAAAGCAATCGCGCCGGCGTCATTGACGCGATAGGTATTGGTCAACTCGGCATCGCCATAGACGGACACTCGCACTACATCGCCGGTGTCGAGCGAATAGACGCCCTTGGTCTCGACCGTATAGGTCGAGGGCAGAGAGGACGTCGTGGAGCATGCCGCCAGCGGCATCAGCAGTGTAACAGCGAGAATGGGTAGCCAGCGCATTGGGAATCCCGCGCGTTCGAGTTGGCCACAGTGTTGTTCTTTATGGTTAAGATTTCCCTTATGCCCTTGCGGTGCAGCCCGTTTTGCGGGGCCGATTAACGTAATCTTGACTACGCAGGGTGATAACTCTGGTCTCGGTGAGGACCTGACATGACTCTGGATGCGCCCAGCATGCGCGATGCGCGAATTGACATTGCAGCGGTGATGGGTGCGCTGGGGCGGAAACTGCCCCGAATTATCCTGGTTACTCTGGTGCTGCTGGCAGCGACTTTTGTCGTGCTGATGTTCATGCCCAAGCTCTATGAATCATCTGCCTCTATTCTGGTGGAGCCGCGGTCCAACGCCTTCGTGCGCGCCTCCAACGAGCAGATGCCCAGCGCCGGCGGGGCCGATACCGGCGTTGTTTCCAGCCAGATCGAGCTGATCAAATCACGCGATACACTGCTGCGAGTCATCGATGAACTCGACCTGCGCTCCAAGGCCGAATTCAACGGCTCGCAGTCGGGCTTTTCGCCGATGGGCGTGCTGATGCAGCTGCTGGGCCGCAGCAACCGGCCCGTCAGCATCGACGAAACAGTGCTCAATACGCTCTATGATCGCATGACCGTGGTGCAGGAGCGCGACTCGCGCATTATCAGCGTGCTGGTGCGTTCGACCGATCCGCAGCTTGCCGCCGACATCGCCAATGCGGTGGCGCGCGCCCATGTGGTGCGCCGGGCGCAGCTCTCGCTCTCCGACACCGCCGACGCCTCCGGCTGGCTCAATGAGGAAATCGCCCGCCTGCGCATTTCGGTGGAACAGGCCGAATCCGCCGTGGCCCAGTTCAAGGTCGACAATGATCTTTATGTCGGCGCCAACAGCACCAGCCTGCTCGACCAGCAGCTTTCGACCATCTCCACCCAGATCGCCACGGCCCAGGAGCGCAAGAATACTGCGCTCGGCCGCGCCGCGCTGATCCGCGACCTCTTGCTCAGCGGCCAGCCCATTGATGGGGTGACCGATGTGCGCGCCTCCGCCGTCGTTCAGCAGCTGCGCCAGGAGAAGGTCCGCCTGCAGGGTGAGCGCGCCCAGCTGTCGGCGACGCTGCTGCCCAATCATCCCACCATCCGCGCCATCGATTCCCAGCTGCGCGAGCTCGAAACCCAGATCCGTCAGGAAGGCATGCGCGTTGCCGAGACGCTGGAAGCCGAGGGTAAGGTCGAGGGCAATCTTGAAGCTACGCTCACAGCCGATCTCGACCGGCTTAAGCAGACCGCCTCGACGGCCACCCGCGACACAGTGGCGCTCGACGGGCTTGAGCGCGAAGCCAAGGCCCAGCGCGACCTGCTCGAGGCCTATCTCCTGCGCTATACGGAAGCCTCATCGCGCGTCGATACCAATTCGACGCTGCCAGACGTGCGTGTCGTAACCGAAGCTGCGCCCTCCGTCGTGCCGGCGTCGCCCAAGACCGCGCTGATCCTTGCGGCTGTCGGTTTTGTGGCGCTGGCAGGCCAGGTTGGCGTCGCCATTTTCAGCGAACTGCTGTCCGGCCGCGCACTCCGGCCCGTTCACGGCTTTGCTCCGGCGGCTCCGGTTGCCGTGGCCGATCCTGTTGAGCCCGTGGCTCCTGTTGCTTCTGTCGTCCCGGCTGCTGCGGTTGAAACCCAGCTGCCCGTGGTCGAAACCCCACCGCAGCCCGAGGCTGCGAGCGAAGACGAGCCGTCTCTCCGCACCGAGCCGCAGAGCCTCCTGTCCCGCGATGCCAGCGACGTGGCGGACATTGCTTCGAGCGATACCCGCGCGCTCCTCAAGGAACTGACCGAACGCCGCGAACGCGCTGCGCCTCCGGAAGAGGCCGTGCCACCGCCACCCGCTCCGCCGCGCCAAAGAGTTCCGGGCATGGTGCGCTACGCCGACCTCGCGGCCGATCTGGTGCTCGGGCGCACCCATCTTCTGTTGCTGGCCGACTATGGCCGCGACTTGCCCAGCGAAACCCTGGCGCGCGAACTGATCAACGATGCCCTGTCCAAGGGGCTCAGCGTGGCACTCGTCGACGCCGGTAGCGGCCGGGTTGGCCCGATCCCCGGTCTGTCCGACCTCAGCGCCGGCGCCGTGAGCTTTGGCGATATCGTGCAGAAATCGGCCTCCAGCAGTTTTGCCGAGATCGCCTGGGGGCAGGGGGACGCCATCGACCGCAATTCCGCCCGTCCGATCACCCTCGTTGAGGCCTTGGGCGACATCTATGAGGTTGTGGTGGTGCTGACGGGGCGGGTTGCCGGGCGTTCCAGCCTGCCGCTCTTTGCCGATCTTGGTGGTCGCGTCGTGCTGGTGGCTGCCAATTCGGAAGAGACCGATGAGGCCAATGACATTCGACGCCAATTGCTCGATGCCGGCTTGCCCAAGGTTGAGATCGCCGCTCTGGCCGATCTGGCCGCCTAGCCGGTCGGATAGCGATGTCGCTAAAATACACCGCAATTCGTGCTGCCTTTGAAGCCTTGTGGTTGGCGCGGCTGCCGCAACTTTCCCGCGCCCTGTCAGCATCACGCGGGGTGATCTTCACCCTCCACCGCGTGCTGCCGAACAAGCCCGCGGCGTTCTCGCCCAATGCCATTCTGCAGATCGAGCCGGGCTTTCTCGACTACGTCGTCGAGCGCGTGCGGGGGCTCGACATGGATATTGTCACGCTCGATGAGGCCGTCGACCGGCTCGCCGCGAAGACTGCGGGGCGCAGGTTTGTCGTCCTCACCTTCGACGATGCCTATCGTGACAATCTCGTCCATGCCCTGCCGGTGCTGAGAAAGCACGCAGCCCCCTTCACGCTCTATGTTCCGACCGCCTTCGTCGATGGGACCGGTCAGCTGTGGTGGCAGGCCATCGAAGATATCATCGCCCGCCAGGAGGCTGTCGCCTTCTCGGAGAACGGCGAGACCGAATACCTTGATATACGGACCGCGGCGCAGAAGAGCGAGGCATTCGACCGGATCTACTGGCGCATGCGAAAACTGCCAGAGCCGGAGCGCCGGCATCTGCTCGCCCAATTCACCGAAAACTATGGCTATGATCTCGCGCAGCAGTGCCGCGATCTGATCATGGACTGGCAGGAGTTGATGACGGTGGCGAGCGATCCGCTCTGCACCATCGGCGCGCATACGGTGAACCACTACGAACTGGCAAAACTGCCCGCCGAGGAAGCGCGTTCGGAAATGGCGCGATCCGCCGAAATCCTGGAAGCGAAGCTCGGCCAACGGCCGATGCACTTTTCCTATCCGCTCGGTGGGCCGCTCTCGTGCGGGCCGCGGGAATTCGCGCTGGCGACCGAGCTTGGGTTCCGCACCGCGGTGACGACGCGCCCGGGAGGGCTCTATCCCGCCCACCTCGCTAGTCTCACCGCCCTGCCGCGCATTTCGCTGAACGGGCTTTTCCAGCAGCGGCGCTATGTCGACATTTTTGCCAGCGGTGGCCTCTTCACCCAGATGGGTCGGGTGATGGGGTAGGGTCCTTTAGCCGGCCCGGCGCTCCGCGTCCGGTCGCGCCATCCAACGCACCAGCCACATGGCCGGAAGCAGCCAGCCCATGCCGGCAATGATGAAGTAGAGGATCAGGACGAGCCCGGGCAGGCCCTCCGGCAGGGCAAGGTAGATCGATGTCGCCAAGACCGACCACGCCACGATTGAGGCGACGATCAGGAACGCGCCGATCAATTTGCGATTACGCTGGGTCATGTGCGGCATCTGGACTGTTGCGGGAACATGCCCCCGGGATTACCACTGCGCCAGTTTCTTCGATACCAGAAAGATCGCTGTGACGACCTTGCAGGATGCCGCACCCGGCAAAGTGAGTATTGTTGGTGACCGCCTCCGCCCCGTGCGGATCTGGCTTTATATTATGGCCGCGATGGTTCTCGCCATGGTGATGGTGGGGGGAATGACCCGCCTCACCGGTTCGGGCCTGTCGATCACCACCTGGAAGCCCATATCGGGCATCATCCCGCCGCTGACCCAGGCGGACTGGCAGGCCGAGTTCGAAGGCTACAAGCTGATCCCGCAGTATGAGGTCTACAATCACTGGATGACCCTTGAGGACTTCAAGGGCATTTTCTGGTGGGAGTGGGGCCATCGGTTCCTCGGCCGGATCATCGGCTTTGCCTTCGCCATTCCCTTCCTTGTCTTCCTGTTCCAGCGCCGCCTGACGTCGGACATGACCCTGCCGCTGGCCGGTCTTTTCATTCTGGGTGGTTTTCAGGGCTTTCTGGGCTGGTGGATGGTCTCGTCCGGCCTCACCGAATTGACCTCTGTGTCGCAATATCGCCTGGCGACCCATCTGACAGCGGCCTTGATCCTGTTGTTGGCATTGATCTGGGTGGCCCGACGAATGCGGCCCGAGCCGGTAGAGAATACCGTCACCAGCTTCAACAAATGGGCCGCGGCCATCCTTCTCGGGCTGCTCGTAATCCAGATCGCCGCTGGTGCCTTTGTCGCCGGTATCCAGGCGGGCATGGGCTTCAACACCTGGCCGCTGATGGAAGGCAAGTTCATTCCCGATGGTCTTTATGCCCATGATCCGGCGTGGTTAAGCCATTTCGAAGACGGTCTGACGGTGCAGTTCAACCACCGCATGCTGGCCTATCTCATCACCATCTATGCGGCGGTGATGGTGTGGCTGCAGGCCCGGAACCATGGCTTCTCGGGTGTGCATCGCTGGCTGGTGGTGATCATGGCTCTGGTCGTGGCCCAGGTTGCCCTCGGCATCGCGACGCTGCTCTCCAAGATCAATATCGATCTGGCGGTCGCGCACCAGGGTCTCGCCTTCATTCTGGCCTCCGCAATCGCGGCGTATCTGGCCGATATGACGAAAACACACGCTCTCGGTACGGTAAAATAATACCGCATTTGTAAGCTGTTGTTTTTAAATGACTTTTTAGGTGGGGTTGACGGCGTGTCGAATCCCTCCTAAAGACCCCACCGAACTGGTCGGTTCCCTGTGGATCGACTGCCTGAATCTTAGGGATTTCGATTATGAGCACTTACTCGGCAAAACCGAGCGAGATCGAAAAGCAGTGGATCCTCATCGACGCCGAAGGGCTGGTCGTGGGTCGTCTTGCTTCGATCATTGCCTCGCGTCTGCGCGGCAAGCACAAGGCGACTTTTACGCCTCACATGGACATGGGTGACAATATCATCGTCATCAATGCTGACAAGGTGAAGCTGACCGGTCGCAAGCTCGACCAGCACCGCTTCTACTGGCACACCGGTTACCCCGGCGGCATCAAGGACCGTACCGCGCGCGAACTGCTCGAGGGTCGTTTCCCGAACCGCGTGCTGGAAAACGCCGTGCGTCGCATGATGCCCGGTGGCCCGCTGACCCGCGCCCAGCTCAAGAACCTGCGCGTCTATGCCGGTTCCGAGCACCCCCATGTCGCACAGAACCCGACCGCTCTCGACGTCGGCGCGATGAACCCCAAGAACGTCCGGGTGAAGTAACATGGCCGACACCATCAACTCTCTCGAAGATCTCGGCACTGCTGCCGGCGCACCCGCCGTCAACGCTGCTCCCGTTCACGAACAGAAGCTCGACAGCCTCGGCCGCGCCTATGCCACCGGCAAGCGCAAGAACGCCGTCGCTCGCGTCTGGATCAAGCCCGGCAAGGGCAAGGTCACCGTCAACGGCCGTGAATTTGCGAAGTACTTCGCTCGTCCGGTTCTGCAGCTGATCGTCAAGCAGCCGATCGTCGCTTCCGAGCGCCTCGACCAGTATGACGTCAACGTCACCGTTGCTGGTGGTGGTCTGTCCGGCCAGGCCGGTGCGATCCGCCACGGCATCTCCAAGGCACTGACCTACTTCGAACCGACCCTGCGTCCGGTTCTGAAGAAGGGCGGCTTCCTGACCCGCGACAGCCGCGTCGTGGAACGCAAGAAGTACGGCAAGGCCAAGGCCCGTCGTTCGTTCCAGTTCTCGAAGCGCTAAGCTTTTCGAACTTGCCAGATTTGCAGAGGGGTCGGGAAACCGGCCCCTTTGTTTTTGGAGGGTGTGCGGGGAGGGCGCAATTTCCTTGCCCGACAGGCTGGTCAAGCCGCCCAGCGCTCTCCATATGGGTACTGCCGATAGAGCCCGTCCATGCCCAGCCTCGTTACCCGCTTTCATCTCCTCATTTTTTTCGTCACCCTCGCGACCACGGGTGTGGCGCTCCTCCATGTGCCGGAAAGCTTCGCCTTTGTAGCGCACTGGAGCGGCAGCGTGGCCGACTGGGTCTGGCCGCGCGATTTGGCGCTGGCCGCGGCGCCGCTGATAGAAGTCGGGCTGATCGCGGTGTTTTACCTGCTGGGGCGCGCCTTGACGAAAAACCACCTCGCCAAGACCCGCCATATCCTCGATCCGGCCCTGACCCTGCTGCTCGCCGTGCCGTCCTTTTGCCAGCTTGGCCTGCTGTTCGCGGGGATCGGCTCCGACCTCGACCTCATTCGCTTTGCCGGCTTCGGCCTTGGCGCCGTTTTGATGCTGCTGGGGATCGTGCTCTATGGTGCCGAACGCCACTCCTATGGTGGATTGCGCATGCCCTGGCCGGTGCCGTCCGACCGGGCATGGGTTATCGTTCATCGCGTGACGGGCGTCGCGACTTTCCTTGCCGGTATGGGGCTTGCTGTGCTCGCCTGGGCCGATCCGGGGCTGGGCGTATTGGTGACGTCATACGCCCTCAGCCTGCTGCTGTTGCCTTTGCTGGCCGGGCTCGTGAGTCTCGTCACGCGGCCCCTCTGAGACGTTCGATCTCCAATCCATTGCGCCGGCATTAGGAATTTCCTCGCGTTTGGAAGGAAATGGAATGCCATGCGCTGCTTTCGGTGGAGGGCAGGCGTAAGTTTTGGGCAACCCGCAGGCGAGCGTCAGAGAACGCGCTGGCCTGTCAGCTCAAAGGTCACCTTTCATGTCTCCCACAACCGTTTCGGCGGCGCGAGCGCCGCGTGCTCCCAAGCCCTTTTACGCAAGCTTTGGCTTCCAGGTCCTCGCGGCCATGGTGGTCGGCCTGATCCTTGGCTTCATCGCCCGCAATATCGGTCCCGATGCCGCCGGCAACGCCAACTGGCTCACCCAGACGTTGTCGACCATCGGCTCGTCCTTCGTCTCGCTGCTGCGTGCGCTGGTGCCGGTGCTGGTCTTTACCGCCATTGTCGCCTCGATCGCCAATCTGCGCGAACTCAACAATGCGGCCAAGCTCGTCTGGCAGACACTGCTCTGGTTCGCCATCACTGCGCTGATCGCCGTGGCCATCGGCATTGCGCTCGGCCTCATCATTCAGCCGGGGATCAACACCGCCGTCACCGAAGCCGCTGCCCGCGCGCCGTCCTCGACCGGGTCCTGGCTCGATTTCCTCAAGGGGCTGATTCCGTCCAACATCTTTGGTCTGCAGGCGTCGACCCGCGTGACCGATAGCGGCGCTACGACCAGCCTCAACTTCAACGTGCTGCAGATCCTCGTGATCTCCATCGTTGTCGGCATCGCCGCCCTGCGCGTTGGTCCGGCCGCCGATCCGTTCCTCGCCTTCAACCGCTCCTTCCTCAAGATCGTCCACAAGATCCTGTGGTGGGTCATTCGCCTGACGCCGATCGGCACCATCGGCCTCCTGGGCAATGCCGTCGCCGTCTATGGCTGGGATGCGCTGGCGCAGCTGGGGTGGTATTCGGCCGCCATCTATATCGGCCTCGCCCTCGTGCTCTTCGTTGTCTACCCGGTGCTGTTGCAGGCCAATGGCCTCAACCCCATCCGCTATTTCCAGAGCGCCTGGCCGGCGATTCAGCTCGCCTTCGTGTCGCGTTCCTCCATCGGCACGCTGCCGGTCACCGAACGCATCACTGAGAAGAACCTCGGCGTGCCGCGCGAATATGCCTCCTTTGCCGTGCCGCTTGGTGCGACCACGAAGATGGACGGTTGCGCGGCCATCTATCCGGCGATCTCGGCGATTTTCGTCGCCCAGTTCTTCGGCATCAGCCTTGGCATCGAGCACTATCTGCTGATCGTCTTCGTCTCGGTCATCGGCTCGGCAGCCACGGCCGGCCTCACCGGCGCGACTGTCATGCTCACCCTGACGCTGTCGACCCTCGGTCTGCCGCTTGAAGGCGTCGGCCTCTTGCTCGCCGTCGACCCGATCCTCGATATGGGCCGCACCGCAGTCAACGTCGCCGGCCAGGCGCTCGTGCCGACCATCGTCGCCAAGCGCGAGGGCATTCTCGACCAGGCCACATACGACCGCGGCGAGAGCATCGAAGCGCTCGATATTGAACCCAACGCGGTGCCGGCGGAATAAGAAATCCCCATCTCCGTACTGGGGGAGGCGCAAGCCTCCCCTTTTTTGCATATATATTTCGCCTTGACGCTAATTAGGCAAAACGCTAATTAGCGCGGCATCGAAATAGGAGAGGTTCTTGGGTATCAACGCCGTCTTCGAGGCGCTCTCGCATCCGGTGCGGCGCAAGGTTCTGGCGCTGCTCAAGACTGGACCGATGAGCGCCGGCGAGCTTGCCGATCATTTCGAGATCAGCCGGCCCACGCTTTCGGTCCACTTTGCCAAGCTCAAGGAAGCGGAGCTCGTGGCCGTGGAGCGACAGGGGACGAGCCTCATCTACCATCTCAATACGTCGGTGCTGGAACAGGCACTGGCCGATGTGCTTTCGCTGGGGGAAGAGAAATGAAGAAAGCCAATATTGTCAGTCCATCTGTCCTGGCGGGCGTGGCGTTGCTCATCGTCATCACCATCATCGGCTATCTACTGGTGCCGGCCGAAGCCCAAATGCCGGTCCACTGGGGGCCGGACGGCAAGGCTGACGCCTATCTCATGCGCGATTGGGCTCCGCTGATGCCAATCGGGCTGATCGCTGTCATGGGTGTGATCTTTCAGATCGTGCTGCAGCGGGGGCCGCAGGGTGAACGGGCCCTCGCAGGTCTGCGGACGGCCTTCGCCGGCTTCACCCTGCTGATGTCGGTAATCCAGGCGGGGGCCATTGCCATCACACTGGGCTCCAATCTCGAGATGGTTCGGGTGATCGTCTTCGGCCTGGGCGCGCTGTTCATCGCGATGGGCAATATCCTGCCCAAGTCGCAGCCGAACGGTTTTGCCGGCATGCGTTTGCCCTGGACCATGAAGAATCCGGCAAACTGGCAGGCGACAAACCGTCTTTCCGGCATGCTGATGATGGTGGGCGGGGGCGGTATGGCCCTGGCGGCCGTGCTGATTGCGGATACGAGCTGGCTGCTCGCCATTGTCGCCATCTGCATTTTCGGGCCGCTCTTGATCGGCACGTACTACAGCTATCGCCTGTCCCGTCAGGGCCAGGCGTAAAAGAGAGGGCGACACGCGGGTCGCCCTATACGGCTTTCTTGAGTGAGAGCTTTTTGGCCTTGGTCTTCTTGCGCTCGACCTTAGCGGCGCGGGGCACGAAATTGGCCATGACACGCTCGATCACCTTGATCGCCCGATCGACACCATCCTCGCTGCGCAGCTTTTCGGCCAGTTCGGCGGCATTGCGGCGATAGGTTTCGTTGCTGGTGAGATCTGTCAGCGACTGGGCCAGCGTTTCTGCCGTCAGCTTGCGCAGGCGAATGGGTTTGGGGCCGCAGCCCAGCTCATAGACGCGACGACCCCAGTATGGCTGGTCCATGGCCTGCGGGACCACAAAGGTCGGGCGCCCGAGGTGGAGGCCCGCCGAGGTCGTGCCGGCACCGCCATGGTGCACCACGGCGCTGACATAGCGGAACAGACGGTCGTGCGGTGCTTTTTCGATGGCAAAGATCGTATCGGGCAGGTCCCGTGGATCGATGCCGCCCCAGCCGCGTGCGACGACGGCGCGGCCGCCCCAGAGCGCCATGGCTTCCTTGAGGATGCGCGTATTGCGCTCGGCGCCAAAGGGCATGGAGCCAAATCCGATATAAACCGGCGCTTCGCCTGCCGAGAGGAAAGCTTCAAATTCCGGCGTCGGCTCCCAGCCGCTGCGATCGCGAAGGTTCCAGTAGCCGGTGACGAGCGCAGTCTTGGGCCAGTCGCGCGGACGCGGGCTGACGGCCGTGGAATAGGCGTAGAGCGTGGTGAGTGCCGAACCATCGGTATTGGTGAAGACGCCGCCCATATTGCGCGCATCGAGCCCCATCAACTCGCGGCGCAGGCGATTGCGCGGCAGGTTCCAATAGGCCTGCTGCATGGTGGCGGCGGTATAGGAGAGCTTGTTGAGCGTGGGGCCGAGGTCATCGGCGACATAATACATCGACAGCGGAAACTCGCTGGTCGAGTTGAGCGGCTGCAGCGCCGTCATGATCGCCGGGATCTTCAGCGCCTCGGCGATGTCGATGCCGAAGCTGGTGTTCATGTTGACGATGATGGCGTCAGCGCCCTGGCACATGCGCCAGGCCGAGCGCGCCGCGGTATCGACGATCTGCTGGCCCTGGCGCAAGAGGGATGGGCCATTGATGAGCATGGAAGTGCTCATCGCGCTTTCAAACCGTGATTCCTTGAGGAAGGACTGGATCGAGGGTCCAAGCGAGTGGAACTCAAGCCCGTAGCCGGTGACCAGATCCTCGAATTCTTCGGTCGCGCCGAGTGCAACCGTATATCCGCGCTCCTGAAGCGCAATGGCCAGGGCGAGATAGGGCTGAACGTCGCCTTGCGTGCCGATCGTCACCAGGGCAATACGCTTCAAGTTCGAACCTCACCTAACGCCGTTCGGTTCCGAACTTCGGAACCCCGCGGCCCATTTACAAGACCCGGAGGACGATTTAAGAACAGCCTGTCGATCGTTGCTTTCCTTACAAAAATGACTTCCGAAGGGCAAGAGACATGCTGTCTCCGTTCACTGTTGCAAAGGTTGGAGCCCAGCTCGCCGGCAAGGTGATGGCGGTTGCCGCGGCCGCCAACGCGGCAAGCGCCCGCTAGCTCTTCCCACATGGCCATGCTCGTGGCCGGGAAGAGCCGAATACAGCGCAAACCCCAATCGGACCGGGCGATTTAACCCGTCTGCAACCATAATTCCGCGATAATCAGCCTCCCATAATCGAGGTTTGGCGCCCGAGCGCGTCGCGGCAAGATCAGGGTCTCTGAGAGGCCCGCCGAGGAATCACATGAGCGAAGTTTTCCACCGTATCCGTCGCCTCCCGCCTTATGTTTTTGCCCATATCGACCCGATCAAGGCCAAGGCGCGCGCTGAGGGAGTCGATATCATCGACCTCGGCATGGGCAATCCGGACATGCCGACGCCCGACCACATCGTCGAAAAGCTGCAGGAAACGGTCAAGGACGGTCGCACCCATCGCTATTCCACTTCGCGTGGCATTTCCGGTCTCCGCAAGGCCCAGGCCAGTTATTACGGTCGCCGCTTTGGCGTGAAGCTGAACCCCGACACGCAGGTCGTGGCGACGCTCGGCTCCAAGGAAGGCTTCGCCAACATGGCTTCGGCCATCACCGCCCCCGGCGACGTGGTGCTGGTGCCAAATCCGACCTATCCGATCCATTCGTTCGGCTTCATCATGTCGGGCGGCGTTGTTCGCTCCATGCCGGCTGAGCCGGGTGAAGACTTCATGCGCGCGCTCGATCGTGGCGTCCGTCACTCGATCCCCAAGCCCATCGCGCTGGTGCTGAACTACCCGGCCAACCCGACCGCCTACACGGCCGACCTCGATTTCTACACCGAGGTGGTCAAGTACTGTAAGGCCAACGACATCCTGATCCTGTCCGATCTCGCCTATTCCGAGATCTATTTCGACGAGAAGGAGCCGCCGCCGTCGATCCTGCAGGTGCCGGGCGCGATCGACATTTCGGTGGAGTTCACCTCGATGTCGAAGACCTATTCCATGCCGGGCTGGCGCGTTGGCTTTGCCGTCGGCAACGAGCGCCTGATCGCCGCTCTGGCGCGCGTGAAATCCTACCTCGACTACGGTGCTTTCACGCCGATCCAGGTTGCGGCCGTCGCTGCGCTCAATGGCTCCGATGATGTCATCGAGGAAGTCCGCAAGGTCTATAAGCACCGTCGCGACGTCATGGTGGAAAGCTTTGGTCGCGTCGGCTGGGATATTCCGGTTCCCAAGGCCACCATGTTTGCCTGGGCGCCGATCCCTGCCCAGTTCGCCCACCTCGGCTCGCTCGAATTTGCCAAGATGCTGGTTCAGGAAACCGGTGTGGCCGTGGCTCCGGGCGTCGGCTTTGGCGAATATGGCGACCAGTACATCCGCCTCGCTTTCGTCGAGAACGAGCAGCGCATCCGTCAGGCCGCGCGCAACATCAAGAAGCTGCTGGGCTCCAAGGGCGACCAGGGCAACGTGGTGCCGCTCGCTGGTGGCACGAAGTAAAATTATGCGTCTGAAGGGGGCGGCGCGCCGCCTCCTTCGACACCGTGGGATGGACGGGTGAAAACAGGTCTCAGCACGGTTATGCACTGCGACTACTTCGATCGGGGCGTCTGCCGCTCGTGCACCCTTATGGGCACGCCCTATGACGACCAGATCGCCGCCAAGACGGCGCACGCCAAAGATCTGCTGGCTGCCTGGCCGGACGCCGTCTGGCTCCCGCCGATGGTCAGCCGACCCGAAGGTTTTCGGAACAAGGCGAAAATGGTGGTGGGCGGCACGGCCGACGCGCCCACTCTCGGTATTCTCGATCCGACCCAGCATGGGGTCGATCTCACTGGTTGTGGCATCCTCGCGGACGGGCTGCGGGTGGCCTTCGAGCCGATCAAGCGTTTCATCGCGCGCGCCCGCATAGCGCCCTATGATGTTCCGAGCCGCCGCGGCGAGCTCAAGCACGTGCTCCTGACCGAATCTGCCGATGGCGCGCTGATGCTGCGCTTTGTGCTGCGCTCCACCGAGCCTGTCGGCCGGATGCAAAAGCACCTCGCCGAACTGCTGGCGGCCTTGCCGCAGCTGGTCGTGGTCACCGCAAACCTCCTGCCCGAGCACAAGGCCGTGCTGGAAGGGGATGAGGAAATCCTCCTCGCCGGTAGCGAAACCCTGCCGATGCGGCTGGGCGACATTGTCCTTCATCTCCGGCCGGCAAGTTTTTTCCAGACCAATACCGACATCGCCATCGGACTTTATCACCAGGCGCGGGACTGGGTCGATGAGCGCGGCGCACGATCGATCTGGGACCTTTATTGCGGAGTAGGGGGCTTCGCCCTCCATGTGGCAGCGCCGGGTCGTCGCGTTCATGGCATAGAGATCAGCGCGCCCGCCGTCGCGTCGGCGCAGCTGAGTGCATCCGAGGCCGGCCTCACCGACGTGTCCTTCGCCGTCGGCGATGCTACCGCTCTTGGGGCCGGCAACCCGCCCGACGTCGTAATCGTCAACCCGCCACGCCGCGGCCTTGGTGACCAGCTCTGCGAAACGCTCGAAGCGACCGGCGTTGCGACCATCATCTATTCGAGCTGCAACGCGGTCACGCTCGCCCGCGACATCGCTGCCCTGCCTTCCTATAGGCCCGAGCGCATCCGGCTTTTCGATATGTTTCCCCAGACCGACCACTACGAAGCGATGGTTCTGCTGACACGCCACCCAGCGCAATAGGCGTTCAGCGGTAATTTTGTCCCGAAAGCCGGTGGTCGGGGACAAACTCCTATTGACGACTAGGCGAATTCCTATGCAGATGGCGCCACCATGAGCGATATCCAATCTTTCCGCCAATCCGTCGAATCCTTCATCTCTTCCCGCGGCTGGACACCCACCCGTTTCGGTCGAATTGTTGCCGGCGATCCCCTGTTTGTATTTGACCTCCGGGACGGTCGCGAGCCGCGCACCGAGACGCGTGCGCGCATCCTCAAGGCCATGGCCGAATTCGGCGACACAGAAACCCAGACGCCCCTGCGCATTGGCGTGGCGGGGCTGGGCAATGTTGGCGCTACCCTTGTCCGTATCCTGCAAAAGGACGGCAATGAGCTGAACAAGAAACTGGGCCGGCAATTGCAGGTGACGGCCGTTGCCGCGCGCTCGCGTTCCCGCGACCGCGGCATTGATATTTCTGGCATCGAGTGGTTCGACGATCCCGTCGCGCTCGCCAAGTCGGACGGTATCGACCTGTTCGTCGAGCTCATCGGTGGTGAAGACGGCCCGGCCTTTGCCGCTGTCAAAGCTGCCCTCGAGATTGGCCGCCCGGTGGTCACCGCCAACAAGGCGCTGCTCGCCAAGCATGGCGTGGCGCTGGCCCGCATGGCCGAAGAATCTGGCGCCCAGCTCGGTTTTGAAGCCGCTGTTGCGGGTGGCATTCCCGTCATCAAGACGCTGCGCGAGGGCCTCGGTTCGGCCCGTATCGCCAAGGTGTTCGGCATCATGAACGGAACCTGCAACTATATCCTCACCCGCATGGGCAATGAGGGCATCAGCTTTGCCGATTGCCTCAAGGATGCGCAGGCGCTGGGCTATGCCGAAACTGACCCGACCTTCGACGTCGAGGGTTACGACACCGCCCACAAGCTCTCGATCCTCGCCACGCTCTGCTTTGGCTACGAGATCGCCCCGGACAAGATGCGCGTCGAGGGTATCTCTTCGATCACCCAGCACGACATCCAGGTCGCGGCCGACCTCGGCTACAAGATCAAGCTGCTCGGCATTGCCGAGCGCACGGAAAGCGGCATCGAGCAGCGCGTCCACCCCACCTTCGTGCCCAAGGGCAGCGCCATTGCCGGTGTCGATGGGGTGATGAACGCGGTCGCGCTCGAAACCGACCATGTGCACGAACTGCTGCTTGCCGGTCCCGGCGCCGGTGGCCCGCCGACCGCCTCATCGGTTCTGTCCGATATTCTCGACATTGCCCGTGGCACGCGCGTGCCGCCGCTGGGCGTGCCGAGCGACGAGCTGCTGCCCTATGTCGAGGCGCCGATGCGCGCACATGAAGGCGGCTTCTACATCCGCCTCAGTGCCAAGGATGTCCCGGGTGCGCTCGCGGCCATTGCGACGCGCATGGGCGACAAGTCGATTTCCATCGATTCGGTCATTCAGCGTTCCGATCTGGGAGCCAAGGCAGTGGCCCCCGATGGCTCGCCGGCCCGCACGGTAGTGATGATTACCCAACAGACTTTGGAATCATCGGTGCGCGAAGCGCTTGCACAGATCGCCGCTGACGGTTTCATTGTCGGCGAACCGCAATTGATCCGCATCGAACGGCTCTGATCCCCCGATCAGGGCAGATCGTGCTCCCGGGGGAAACATGAAGCTCAGCAAGGTCGAAGACGGCAAGAGCCCAACCAATCTGCACCGCTCGCTGACGCTTGAAATGGTGCGGGTGACCGAACGCGCCGCCATTGCCGCTGCCGAATGGCGCGGCAAGGGCGACGAGAAGGCGGCTGATGACGCCGCTGTCGCCGCCATGAATTCCGAACTCGACAATGTGGCCATCTCTGGCCGCATCGTCATCGGTGAGGGCGAAGAGCACGAGTGCGACAATCTCTATATCGGCCAGCCGGTTGGTACGGGACAGGGGCCCGAGGTCGACATTGCCGTCGACCCGCTCGAAGGCGTCACCCTCTGCGCCAAGAACCAGCCTGATTCCATCGTCGTCCTGGCCATGGCTGAGCGCGGCGGGCTGCTCAACGTCGCCCGTAACGTCTACATGCACAAGATCGCCATCGGCGCCGACTATGCGCCCGAGACCGTGCATGTCGATTGGTCGGCAACGGAAAATGTGCGTTCGCTCGCCAAGGCCAAGCAGGTGCCGCTGGCCGAGATCACCGCAATCGTGCTCGACCGGCCGCGCCATGCGGGGCTGATCGAGGAACTGCGCACCGCCGGCGTTTCGGTAAAGCTCCTCAGCGATGGCGACATTGCCGGGGTCATCCACGCCGTGAACACGGCGGACACAGGCGTTGATATCTATCTCGGCTCCGGTGGTGCCCCCGAAGGCGTGCTCGCTGCGGCAGCGCTGCGCTGCATTGGCGGTCACATGGAGGGCAAGCTTATCCTCGACACGCCCACCAAGCGCCAGCGCGCTCATGAGATGGGCATCGCCGACCCCAATCGCATCTATACGGTTGGTGATCTCGCCTCCGGTGACGTATTGTTCGCCGCCACCGGCATTACCGACGGCACGTTGCTCGAGGGCGTTCGGCTGCGTCGGACCAATGTCGAAACCAGCACCATCGTCATGCGCTCCTGGAGCCAGACCACCCGCTGGATCAAGGCCCGCCATTCGCGGTAGGGGCTGGCTCCCATACCCCCACCCGACCTCCCCCTGATAGGGGGAGGAGCGCACTGCGGCTCTCGAAATTTCAGCGTCCTCGATCTATCCCTCCCCCTATCAGGGGGAGGTCAGGAGGGGGTAACGCGGGCGAACTCAGAGCTGCATTTGTAGCGCTTGGTTCCACACCCCCTTCCTCTCCCGCGCCAAATCGCCTAACACCGGGGCATGCTGGAAACACGGCGCAATTTTCTGGATGTTACCCAGTCGGTCTCCGGCCGCTCGTGGGTTGATCGGCTCGACAGTGCTGGCACGCGGCTGGCCGGGGCCATAGCCCAGAAGACGGGCGTCTCCGATATTCTCGCGCGCATTCTTGCCGGTCGAAACGTCGATCTCGATGGCGCCGGCCTCTATCTCGAGCCGACGATCCGCGCCTTGATGCCAGACCCATCCACGCTCACCGACATGGACGCGCTGGCCGAGCGGATCGCTAAGGCTGTCACCGATAAGGAAGCCATCGCGCTCTTTGGAGATTACGACGTCGACGGCGCTTCTTCCTGCGCGCTGATGGTGCGTTTTCTCGGCCATTTCGGGCTGAACCCGCAGGTGCATATTCCCGACCGCATCTTTGAAGGCTATGGCCCTAATATTGCGGCCATGGACAAGTTGATCGACGCCGGCGCCAGCCTCATCATCACGCTCGATTGCGGCACCACCAGCGACGCCCCAATCCGGCATGCGCGCGGCCGTGGCGTGGATGTGCTGGTCATCGATCACCATCTGGCCGACCACGATCTGCCGCCGGCCAATGCGCTGGTCAATCCCAACCGTCCGGACGACATTTCCGGGCTCGGCTATCTTTGCGCTGCCGGCGTCACCTTCATGGTGCTGGTGGCAGTCAATCGTGCGCTGCGCCAGCAGGGCGCCGCCGGCCTGCCGGACCTGATGCGCCTCCTCGATATCGTGGCGCTGGGCACGGTCTGCGACGTGGTCCCGCTGGTCGGGCTGAACCGCGCCTTCGTGCTGCGCGGCCTCGAAGTGGCGCGCCGCGGCGACAATCCGGGCATGGCTGCCCTGGCGCTGGCTTCGCGCGTTTCAGGGCCGCTCAACCCCTACCACCTCGGCTTTCTCATCGGCCCGCGTATCAATGCCGGCGGCCGCATCGGCAATGCCGCGCTCGGCACGCAATTGCTGGCGCTGGACGATGAGCATCAGGCCATGGTGATTGCCGCGCGCCTCGATGAACTCAACACCGAACGCCAGCGCATCGAGGTCGAAGCGGTGGAGGAAGCGACCGCCGTCGCGGCTGCCGAAATCGGTGCGGGGGAGGGGCCGCCTGTGCTCGTTCTCGCTTCGGAAAGCTGGCACCCCGGTATTGTCGGCCTGATCGCCGCGCGTCTCAAGGAGCGGTTCGATCGTCCGGCTTTTGCCATCGCGCTCCATCCCGACGGTCATGGCACCGGCTCCGGGCGCTCTGTGCCCGGCGTCGACCTCGGCTCGGCGGTGATTGCTGCCGTGGACAGCGGGCTCATCCCCAAGGGTGGTGGTCACGCCATGGCGGCGGGCGTCACTCTGCGTCCCGGCGAAATCGGCGCCTTCCGCTCTTTTCTCGCTGAAAAACTGGTGTCGAGCGTCGAGGCCGCGCGGGCGGCCTCCGCCCTGAAAGTGGATGCGGCGCTGACCGCTCGTGGCGCCAGTGTCGACCTCCTCCACACCATCGAAAAGGCCGGCCCATTCGGCTCGGGCAATCCCAATCCGGTTTTCGTTTTTCCCGCCCATCGCGCGCGGTTCGCACAGATCGTCGGCAAGGGCGGACATGTCAGCTTCTCCCTCGCTTCCGACGACGGCGCGCGATTGAAAGCCATTGCCTTTCGTGCAGCCGGCACCCCGCTCGGCGATGTGCTGCTGCGCGATACCGAAGCGCCTTTGCACTTCGCCGGGGGCCTTTCCATTGATCATTACCAGGGCCGTGAACAGGTCCAGTTCCGCCTCACCGACATCGCCCGCCCGGCGCGCTGATCACCACGGTCTGCCATCTATTGGGCGCAAACTGCTGCTTGCATATCCAATATTGGCCGTTAAGGTACTGGTAGACATAGATCGAAGGCTTGGTCTGCGTAGGCGCGTGACGGCTCGGCGATCCTTGCCAAAGACCATTGAATTCGTCTCGCCTGCCTTTCGGCGCTTGTGGATTTAGTATTCGATGAGCAAATCCGTTGTCGACCACTCCCAAACCGGCGTTACGCTCTGGACCCGATTTGCCTCAAGGCTGGTCGAGCGGATCGGCGTTGCCCTGATCGGTAAGCCGACCCACGGCGCGATTACCGTTATCCTGCCCAATGGCCGCACCCGGACGCTGGGCAGTCCGCAGACCGGCGAGCATTCCGTGCTGCGGCTGAAGAATTTCAACGTGATCGGCGAGGCAATGAAGCGCGGCACCGTCGGCTTCGCGGCGGCCTATATGAACGGCGATATCGAGGTGGACAATCTCACCGCGCTGTTCCGCTTCTTCCTGCAGAACCGCGCGATGTTCGAGAAGGCCAATCCCGGCTTTTTCCGCCGCGCTGCCGCCGACCTCCACTATCACCTGTCGCGGCGCAACACGCTCGAGGGCTCCAAGAAAAACATCGCCGAGCACTATGACCTCGGCAATGATTTCTATGGTCTCTGGCTTGATCCCTCGATGACCTATTCATCGGCTGTGTTCACCTCGGGCGACCAGAGCCTCGAGGCTGCGCAGCTGGCCAAATATCACCGCGTCGCTGATATGGCGGGGGTCACGCCCGGCGCGTCCGTTCTCGAAATCGGCTGCGGCTGGGGCGGCTTTGCTGAAACTGTCGCGCGCGACTACAAGGCTCATCTCCGCGGCATCACACTTTCGGCCGAACAGCTCAAATTCGGCAAGGAGCGGCTGGCCCGGCAGGGGCTCGACGCGCTCGCTACTCTTGTCTTCGAAGACTATCGCCACACCGAAGGCCAGTTCGACCACGTCTGCTCGATCGAGATGATCGAAGCCGTGGGCGAGGACAATTGGCCAAGCTATTTCCAGACTGTGCATGACAGGCTGAAGCCCGGTGGCACCGCATCGATCCAGGCCATCACCATCGACGAGGCGGATTTTGACGGCTATCGCAGCGGCCCCGATTTCATCCAGCGCTACATTTTTCCCGGCGGCATGCTTCTGACCAAGACGGTCATGGCCGAGTTCGGAGAGAAATACGGCTTGGTGCTCGAAAACGTCGAAACCTTTGGCCAGTCCTATGCCAGGACGCTGCGGCTGTGGCGTGAGCGCTTCCTGGAGCGTTGGCCGATGATCGCCCCGCTCGGCTATGACGAGCAGTTCAGGCGCAAGTGGGTCTACTACCTCTCCTATTGCGAGGCGGGCTTTGCTGAAGGCGTCATCGACGTCGGTATCTACCAGTATCGTCGCCCCGTCTGAGGCGTAGCCGCCACCCGGTTTGCGGGGTTTTCCGGCCGATTTGACAAAGCGGGCAATATGGCCATGATGGCCGTATGAACACAGTTTTTGTCGCCACACGTTTGTTCATACACGGTCTTCGCCAGGCAGGCTGATTGCCTGGTGTTGCTACCTGCCGTCACGGCAAGAGCGGCACCAGGATCTTCGAACCAATCACCAAAACACTCTGATCTGCCCGCCACGCCTTCGCGCGTGGTGTTTGCACATGTCCGCATGAGGCCATCGCGATGACTTTCAAATATTCCGTCACCCTTCCCATCACCGGCAGCCACAAGCTGGGCCGCTTCCGGAGTTGGGCAGAGGCGCATTTGCCAGAGGTGGCATACAGCCTGCCGTACCAGACCCCGATCAAGACCGAGACCATGACGGTCCGCCTGCGCTCGCTCGATGACCGCAAGCGTATCCTCGAAACCTACGCCCAAAATCCTCTGTCCTGATGGAGTCATGAATGCCAGCCCTGCGCTATTGCCGCTCCTGTGCCGGCCCGAGACCCCGGGCCGCACGCCGCTGTCCCTGGTGCCAGCGCCCCTATGAGGGCGCGGTGTCCAAGCCTGAACATCTCTTTTCCATTTATGAGCGATCGGGCGCTCCCAGCCCCGAGAAGCTCCCCAAACCGCAGGTGCAAGGATGACGACGATTTCCCTGTCTGAATGGACCCAGTCGCCCGATATCGTCATCGGCGAGGAAGAGCATCGCCGGCTGACAGTGGCCGCGCTCACCGATATCGGCCAGAGCGCAGAACGCATGGATTTCCTGCTCTATGAGCTGGACCGTGCCCGCATCGTCAAGGACGGCCTTCTGCCGTCCGACGTGGTGCGGATCGGCAGCGTGGTGCGCTACAAGCCTATCCCGGGGGAGGAGCGCACGGTCAAGCTGGTGATGCCCGAGCATGTCGACCGCAGCGGCTCCTATCGCCTTTCGGTCACGTCCAGCCATGGTGCAGCACTGCTCGGCCTCCGACCGGACCATGTCATGAGCTGGCTTGAAACAGACGGCACCATGCAAAGGCTCAAGGTCCTAAAGGTCGCCAATACGCCCGCCGGGGTTGAAGCCGGAACGGACGACGATCCGGACCCCGGTCCTTTTGCCGCCTGAGATCTGGCTGTCAAACGCCCCGGACACTCCGTCCGGGGCGTTTTTTATCGTTAGCCGAGTTCCCTGGTCTTGGGGAGACGATATCGTCCCATGCGAATAGGTCGCTGACCCTATCCTTGACGGTTATAATGTTATCCTTATAACAAAATCTTTGAGGGTGTGGGGGGTTACTCTTGCGGCAGGCACGCCTGCGCTGTGGCCCACTCCCTCGAAAAAGAATTTTGGGAGGAAAGCATTTTGGGTAGACAGGTTTATATTTCCGGCAAGATGGTTGCCGAGGCGGACGCGAAGATCTCGATCTTCGACAGCGCCATCATGCTGGCCGACACGGTCACGGAATCGACGCGCACATTCCGCCACAAGCCATTCAAGCTCGAGCAGCACATCGAGCGCCTCTACCAGTCCCTCAAGCTGACGCGCATTGATCCCGGCATGAGCGCGGAAGACATGCTGCGCACCACGCTCGAGGTGTTTGAAGCCAATGAGCACAATTACGGCCCGGACGATGACTGCTGGATCGTCCACAATATCTCGCGCGGCCTCGCCATCGCTGGCGCCGACCCCACCGTTCAGGCCGGTTCGGCAACGGTGATGATCTTCACCCAGTTCATGGAACTCAAGCCCTGGGCGCGCTTTTACACCGAAGGTTGCCATGGTGTGACGCCGGTGAGCCGCATGGTGCCGAGCCAGTCGCTCGATCCGCGCATCAAGAACCGCAGCCGTCTGGCCTATACGCTGGCCGAGATGGAAGTAAAGCAGGTCGACCCCGCCGCCCAGAGCGTCATCCTCGACATGAATGGCCACGTGGCCGAGAACAAGGGTGGCAATATCTTCTGTGTCACCAATGGTGTCCTGCGCACCCCGTCCACGGTCAATTGTCTCGCCGGGGTCAGCCGGGCCACGGCGCTCGAACTGGCCAGAAAGCTCGGCATCCCCACCGAGGAAACCGCGCTGCTGCCCTATGATCTGGCGACAGCCGACGAGATGTTCTTCACCTCGACGCCCTACTGCATCATGCCGTCCACCAAGTTCAATAATCTCACAGTCGGCGACGGCCAGGTCGGCCCCATTACCAAACGCCTCCTGGAAGCCTGGAGCGACCTCGTCGGCATGGACATCGTTGCGCAAGCCCAAGCTCAGGTGAACTGAGGCTGGTCACTCTGCGATGAGGTACTGAAGACGCCAACGGCCCCGCTCAGATGAGTGGGGCCGCATTAATTGGTTCCAGCTTTGTCGGCCTAGAATTTCAGATCAGCACCAAGCTGGGTCTGGAGTGCCTCATGCGCCGCGACGTGCTGGCGCACGACGCTCGTGCCGTCAAAGAAAAGCACCTGCACGGCGGCGACATGCCCATTGCCTTCGTTGAAGGCCAGCGAATAGGCGAGCGGACATTGCACCGCCATATCGAGCAGGGCGCTGGGGACTTCGGTCGCCTCTGGCACGCCGGCGCGCTGATCGAAGACTGCCGCCAGTGCCGGAACGGATTGCGCATTCACTTCGCAGGCTTCGCCAGACGATACCAGTCCGCCAGGAGCTGCCATTAGTTCGGGATAAGTCTGGGTGAACTGGCCGTGGATGAAATCGGCAGGAACCGGTTCGTTGAACTGGATTAGCCTAGCCATCGCCCAAAGCTGGCCGTCCGCCGCGACCCAGCCTTTGACGACGTCCGACAGGGTTGCCGTCTGTCGGCTGCATTGCTGGGCACCGGGTGCGCCGGTGCAGTTGCCGAAGGCGTTTTCACCGAGCATTAACGTAAAGTCTTCGGCGGTCGAGCCAAGGGTAACGCCAAGTATGGCGGGTTGCTTGTCGGCCGATACGAAGGGGGTCTTGATGATTTCTTCGGCTAGGCTGGTCGCAGTCGGCAAGGCCTGACTCGCCTGGGCGCTGCCCGCGACAAGCGGGTTTGTCGGCGTTGCGACGGCGACAGGCGTGCCGATGGTGGGGAACGCCGGTACGCCAACGGGTTGTGCGGTTGCCGCCAGGGCAGGGAAATTGCCCGCCGGGGCAGGGGGTGTTGGCGCCCCTCCGAGAGCAGGGAAGGCCCCGGGGGCAACGGCCGTGGGGGTTGCTGGGGTGCCGAGCGAAGGGAATGCCGGTGTCGCTGCCATCGGTGGGGCGGCCGGCGTTACCAAAGCCGGAAATGCGCCGCTCGGCGGATATACGGGCTGGGGGCCTCCGACGTGTCCGCCGCCAATGCCGGCAGATTGCTGATAGAGCACCGCAATCTGCTCATGCGTGAGCTTGCCCGTTGGCGCCATGCCGATACTGGCCTGGAAATCGGAAATGGCGCGCCTGGTCTTGGGGCCGGAGAGGCCATCCGGCGAGCCGGCGTCAAATCCCAGCGTATTGAGACGGACCTGGACAAGACGCATCTGTTCGCGTTCCTCGGCAGCCCTTTGGGCTGTTGCCGGATCAACCTGTTGCGTCCGGCGCGGCGCGGTGTTTTGCCCCCGATTACGTTCGTTCATCTCATTGAGGATCATTGCGCCGCCCAGCGCGAATATACCCTCGACGAGGCGCTGCTGTGCCACGGCTGGAGCCGGTACCAAGGGGAGTGAGGCCAGGCAGATGAAAGGAATGATCCTGTGCGCGTTTGTAATCGGGCTCATTGGGTGTTCACCTGCATCAGGGATAGGAGCCAGCCGGCGGTATTCACGTCTCCGGACCTGGCAAAATTGTCGATGACTTCATTGAGGCGGGCATGGCTGACCGCCATGGCCTGAACCAGAGAGACACAGGCGCTCGGGAAGGGCGCATAGATGCCGCCGTTTGCCCGCACCTGCTGGCCGATATTGCCGCCACGGAACTGCGTCACTTCATCGAGAACGTGCTGAAGATAGTCATATGACGGCGCATAGGACGCAGCGGCATAGGTGATGAAATTGCATAGCGCCTCGCGCCGACGGCTCTGCTGCAGATCGTTCAGGTCCATGTCGCTTGCCAGCACCATGACCAGCACATCGAGGAAATTCTGGTCACCCAGATTGAGGAAATTCGAAGGAACTTTCAGCGCGTAGGAGCGCTGATGCCAGATAAAGCTGTCTCGATAATTGACCAGTTCCTCGATCGTGTAGCTCTCGTCGCCCAGCACCATCCCGTTGGAAGAGAACCAGTTGAGTTCATTGAGGCTGTAGTGCGAGCCGAACCGCGCCATCAGTGGCAGTGTGGCCGGAACAAACTCGACATCGCGCTTGTTCATGTCGAGGCCGCGCGCCACGAACCAAGTCAGTTCGTTGGGCCGGACGCCTTTTCTGACGAGGTCGTTGACGAGGAGGCAAAGATCTTCGTCGTCCCGGCCGCAGGCGAATGGGCGATTTAGGTCGATGCTCCCAAGCGGGGTCAGATAGTTGTAGAGCTCGTCGATCCCCCTGGCATTTCGACGGATGTCGTCGCCAAAGCGAGAATGCAGGACGGAATAGAAGAGCTGACTCGTATCGATCTCGCTGGCCGTAAGAAATCCATTCGCCAGATAGAAATTCGCGTCTCTATATTTCCCGTTGGCGACGAACCCCTCAAATGCGCCAAGATTTGCGGTATCGGCTGTCGCCGGAAGAGAGAAAGTAATACATGCGATCGCGGTTGTGATGGCGCGACCCAGTGTGCGGAATATTGTCACTATTTGCCCCCAAATAGTTCCCACGGATAGGACTGGCCTATAGTCTTCAGCGATTGTGGGTGTTTTGCAAGGAATAACGCGCGGGAGGCGGGCGCTTGCTGGAAACTGGTTATCAGAACCTGATCGGGACTTGGAGTAATGCCCTGGACAACCGGATCGGTGGTGAGTGTCTTTCGCTTCGCCGGGGGAAGGGGCGAGGCTAAGTCTCTGACAATGCCGGTATGGCGCGCATGCCAAAGTCCACCAACTGGTGGTGTCTGATCACATTTTCCGCGAAATGGGGAAGCGTGGTACGCCCTAGGGGAATCGAACCCCTCTCTGCACCGTGAAAGGG
>JADGNE010000028.1 GCA_015234425.1 Devosia sp. | reverse complement strand
GGCTTGCCCGAGAGGAAGTGATCCATGATCACGCCGAGAATGGCCGGCTTGATATGGGCCCAGTTGGTGTCGTCCTTGGTGACCGAGATGAAATCGGAACCGAGGAACACGCCGGTGATGCCGGAGATGGAGAAAAGGCTCGCGGCCAGCGGCGAGACATCGGCAGCCTCGGCGGAGCGGAACTCGCGCGGCTCGCCGACGAGCACGTCGCGCCCGGGCAGGAATTTGAGCGTCGCCGGATTGGGAGTGGCTTCGGTCTGGATGAACATGGTACCTCCGGCGAAATTAGAACGCTTCTAAAATATCTGAGTTTGGGCGCGGCGCAAGGTCAATTTGCGCTGCTTTGTCGCGTGGCGCTGGATACAACCCATGCGCTAGGGACATATCATGATACGCGCATTCAGATATATCGGGGTCTTCGAGGGGATTACAACCCTGGCCCTCTTCCTCGTCGCCATGCCTGCCAAATACTGGCTGGGCATTCCCGATCTCGTGCCGCCGATCGGCGCCCTGCATGGGGCGGCCTTCGTGATCTATCTGGTCGCCATGGTTGTGTGTCTCTGGGGTCGGGGCTTTACCCCGCTGGAATGGGCGCGGACGACAATCGCCTCGTTCTTCCCCTTCGGTACGTTTCTCAACGACCCCTTCCTCAAGCGCAAGCAGCTGGCCTCAGCCGCGGCGTAAGCCGCTGGTGCCAGCCGCAGCCTAAAGCTGCTGGCGACTGCCGCAGCCTAAAGCAGCGTGCGGATGGCTGCCGTCAGGCGCTCGAGGTCCTCGGGGCGGCTCAACCTGTGGTCGCCATCCGGGATCAGGCTATAGGTCACCGGGTCGTGGAGGATATGGATCAGGAGTTTCTCAGCATGCGCCGGAGGCACGTCGGGATCGCGTCCGCCCTGCAGGATAATCACCGGGCAATTGGTCTCGATCGGCGAGCCCAGCAGCAAATGATATTTGCCATCGTCGAGCAGCGCCTGGCTGTAGCGATAGGGGCCGTCGCCATAGCGGCTGTCGAGCTCGACAAAACCGTCGCGCTGCAATTCGATCTGCTGGGCGGGCGTGAAACGGGCCGGGATGAGCGTTTCGGTGGCGTCGACCGCCGGGGCAATGAGCACGAGCCCCTTCACGCGCCCATCCCTGTTGGCGAGCAGCCGGCGCGCCAGCAGCAGGGCAAGCCAGCCACCCATCGAGGAGCCGATGATGATCTGGCTGCCTTCGGTGAGAGCAAAGACCGCCTCGGCCTCTTCGAGCCAGCGGCTGATGGTGCCATCTTCAAAAGCGCCGCCCGAAGCGCCGTGACCGGAATAATCGAAGCGGGTAACCCCAAGTCCGTTTTCGGCGCCAAACTGGTCGACAGCGCTCGCTTTGGCCCCCGTCATAACCGATCGGAAACCATTGAGCCAAAAAAGTCCGGGGTGCCGACCCTGTCGCCGCAGCACGGCAATATCACGCCCGGAGACACTCTGGCCGACGCGAAGTTTCTGCTGTATAAGGGAACTCATCGGCACTCTGTCGCTTTTGCTTCCCAAATGGGGCGCTTATCCGGCTCAACTGGCCTAAATTCAGCATTTCCGCCAGTTGACTTCTTGATCCGGTAACACGATTTTAGGGCCGATTTCACCCCCTTGCACCAATAGCACAAGGAACGCTTGCCATTCGCCGTCCAATGAGACCCGTGGCGCCCCAGAAGGATGGGCCGCTTGCCAATGAGGACATCACCAGCCCCGACGTTCAGCTGATCGACGCTGAGGGCGAGAACCGTGGCATCGTGCGCACGCGCGACGCCATGGCGGAAGCGCAGGAAGCGGGTCTGGACCTGGTCCTGATCGCCGCGAACTCGAACCCGCCTGTCGCCAAGATGCTAGACCTCGGCCGCTACAAGTATGCGGCCCAGAAGAAGGCAGCTGAAGCGCGCAAGAAGCAGAAGGTGATCGAGGTCAAGGAAGTTCAGCTCCGGCCGAACATCGATGATCACGACTACAACACCAAGATGAAGGCTGTGCAGCGCTTCCTCGACGATGGCGACCGCGTCAAGGTCACCATGCGTTTCCGTGGCCGTGAAATGGCTCACCAGGACATCGGCATGCAGCTCCTGATCAAGGTCAAGGAACAGATGGACGCCATCGCCAAGGTGGAAAGCCAGCCGCGTTCCGAAGGCCGTCAGATGGTGATGGTGCTGGCGCCAAAGTAAGGCGACGCCCCATCCGGACAATTTTAAAAGCGGGCCGCAAGGTCCGCTTTTTTTGTATCGCCTGCCCGGCGCATATGCGGCAATGTCGAGGGGCGCGGAACCAGTTGATTATCTCCGCGCCAAAGAGGTTTGCGGTTCCCGGGGGAGGGATGTCCACTGGCGGTCGCGAACCAGGCTGGGGGACACATGCATATTGACGGTAAGACAGGTGTTTCTCACGCTGACCGGCCCGCGCCGGAAGCGGAAGGTCAGGGCATTGTCGCCGGCGTCCATTTGATCGAACAGCTGCAGCGCCTTGAACTGGCAGCCCAGGTGGGTGGGCTCGGCGTCTGGGATTATGATATCGCTCTCGGCCGCATGACCTGCGACCGGCGCTGGTATGCGATCATGGGGCGGGACCCCGGCAGACCCATCGTTACTGTCGCCGACTTCCAGAGCGTCATTCACCCCGAGGACCGGGAGCGGGCCACTGAAGTGCAGAGCACGGCGCGTGAACTGCTCTCGGAGCGCAAGAACTACGGCATAGAGTTTCGCATCGTGCGCCCGGATGGTGAAATCCGCTGGGTGCGCTCCTCGGCGCTGATCTTTGACGATCGCGATGGCAATCCCGCGCGGGCCGTCGGCTATGTCATCGACGTCACCGACAGCTGGCTGGCCGAGCAGCAGCTCAAGAGGAACAATGATCTTCTCCGGGAGGAGAACCGCCAGCTCATGCGGCAGGCGCTGATCGACCCGGTGACCGGGATCAGCAACCGGCGGGCGCTGGACCAGGAGTTGGAGCGAGCCTGCAGCCTCCCCCGGCGCGACGGCACGTCTCTCTCGGTCGCGATGATCGATATCGACTATTTCAAGATCTACAACGACCATTACGGCCATCGGCAGGGCGATCTGGCGCTGGCCGCGGTCGTCGAGGCCATCGCTTCGGCCGCCTGGCGACCCTATGACACGGCGGCGCGCTATGGCGGGGAAGAATTTTGCCTCGTACTGCCCGAGTCCTCCAATCCGCGCCAGGTGCTGGAGCGGATCATGGACAATGTGCGCAGGCTGGCGCTTCCCCATGCCGCCTCGCCGCTTGGGTCCGTGCTGACCATCAGTTGTGGCTGCGTTGCCGGAGTGTCGGGCGAGGGGCTCGATCCAGTGGCCTTGATTGAAGCCAGCGATGCCCAGCTCTATCGCGCCAAGCAGGCTGGGCGGAACCGGATCTGCATGCTGGGCCAATAGGCTGCAGCAATAACAAAAGGCCCGTTTCGAAAAACGGGCCTTTGTTGGTTAGACGTCCAGATTGCTCACATTGAGCGCATTGTCCTGGATGAAGTCGCGGCGCGGCTCGACCAGGTCGCCCATGAGGGCGGTAAAGATCTGGTCGGCCTCGTCGGTCTTGTCGATCTCGACGCGCAGCAGGGTGCGGGCATTGGGATCGAGGGTCGTTTCCCAGAGCTGCTCGGCATTCATTTCGCCGAGGCCTTTATAGCGCTGCAGCGACACGCCCTTGCGGCCGGCATCGGTGACGGCCTTGAACAGCGAGGTCGGTCCGAAGATGTTGATGGTGTCGCCCTTGCGGGTGAGCGTCGGCACGCCGCCGAACAATTCATCGAGCCGTTCGGCCAATTGGCGCAGCTTGCGGGCGTCCGCGCTCTGGAGGAGGGCGCGGTCGATCTGGTGGGTCTCGGTGACGCCGCGCACGGTGCGCGAGAAGGCCAGGGCCTCGTCCTCGGTGATCTCGCCGGTCCAGCCGCGCTCGAGTTCGTCGGAAATCCGGTCAAGGCGGCTGGCGACACGCTTGAGCGTCTCCCCGCTCTTGGTCGGATCGGACATGCCATCGGGATCCAGTCCGCCGACAATGGCGGTCTGCTCGACAAGACTGCGATTGTAGCGCGTGTTGAGATTGTCGATGGCGTAGGTGATGTCACGCGCCTGCTGCAGGATGCCCAGGAGATCCGGACCGGCATGTTCGATGCCGTCGCGGGTCTTGAACACGGCGTCTTCAAGCCCGCCCTGGAGCAGATAGTCTTCCAGCGCGCGCTCGTCCTTGAGATAGAGCTCGGAGCGGCCACGCGTGGCTTTATAGAGCGGCGGCTGGGCGATGTAGATGTGTCCGCGCTCGAGCAGGGCCGGGGTCTGCCGGTAGAAGAAGGTCAGCAGCAGGGTGCGGATATGGGCGCCGTCGACGTCGGCGTCCGTCATGATGATGATCTTGTGGTAGCGCAGCTTGTCCGGGTTGAACTCTTCCCGGCCGATGCCCGTGCCGAGCGCGGTGATCAGCGTGCCGACCTGGTCGGACGAAATCATGCGGTCAAAGCGGGCGCGCTCGACGTTGAGAATCTTGCCGCGCAGCGGCAGCACAGCCTGGTTCGAGCGGTCGCGGCCCTGCTTGGCCGAACCACCTGCCGAGTCACCCTCGACGATGAAGATTTCAGACTTCGCCGGATCGCGTTCCTGGCAGTCGGCCAGCTTGCCGGGCAGGGACGAGATTTCGAGTGCGCCCTTGCGACGGGTCAGCTCGCGCGCCTTGCGGGCGGCTTCGCGCGCCGCAGCGGCCTCGGCCACCTTTGCGACGATCGTCTTGGCTTCGTTCGGGTGCTCCTCGAACCACTGGCCGAGCTTTTCGTTGACGATGTTCTCGACGACCGGGCGGACTTCGGACGAGACCAGCTTGTCCTTGGTCTGGGAGGAGAATTTCGGGTCCGGGACCTTCACCGAGAGGACGCAGGTAAGCCCTTCGCGGGTGTCATCACCCGAGAGCGTCACCTTTTCCTTCTTGGAAATGCCGGAGCTTTCAGCATAGCCGGTCACCTGACGCGTCAGCGCACCGCGCAGGCCCGCAAGGTGCGTGCCGCCATCGCGCTGCGGGATGTTGTTGGTGAAGCAGAGCACGTTCTCGTGGTAGCTGTCGTTCCACTGCAGCGCCACTTCGACGGTGATGCCGTCCTTTTCTGAGCGCATCATGATCGGGGTTTCGATCACCGGCTGCTTGGACTTGTCGAGATAGCGCACGAAAGCCTCGAGCCCGCCTTCGTAGAACAGATCGATCTCGATCGGCTCGGGATGGCGGCGATCGGCGAGCAGGATGTGCACGCCCGAATTGAGGAAGGCCAGTTCGCGCAGGCGATGCTCAAGCGTCTTGAAGTCGAAATCGACCATGGTGAAGGTGTCGGACGACGGCAGGAAGGTCACTTCCGTGCCCGAACGGCCTTCGTATTCGCCCACTTCCTTGAGCGGCGCATCGGCGACGCCATGGGTAAAGGTGATCTCGTGGACCTTGCCGTCGCGACGGATGCGCAGCTTGAGGAACACCGAAAGCGCGTTCACGACCGAGACGCCCACGCCGTGCAGGCCGCCGGAAACCTTGTAGGAGTTCTGGTCGAACTTACCGCCGGCGTGCAGCTGGGTCATGATGA
>JADGNE010000027.1 GCA_015234425.1 Devosia sp. | reverse complement strand
CGCCCTAGCCGCCGCAAGGATATGGATGCCACACTTTGTCAACAGAGCCTAGGTCGGCAGCACCTGCAGCGCCTTGATCGCCGCCGAGGCCCGGTTCTCGACCCCCAGCTTGGTATAGACCTGCTCGAGATGCTTGTTCACCGTGCGCGGGCTGAGCCCCAGAATATCGCCGATATCCTTGTTCGACTTCCCCCGCGCAATCCACAGCAGCACTTCGCTCTCGCGATTGGTGAGCCCAAAACTCTGCCGCAGCGCGTCCTCCTGCCCCGCCGCCTGCGCTCCCGCCAGCCGGAAGAGATATTCCGCGCCCCCAACAATGCCGAGGAAGGAAAACTGCAACAGCGGCGCCTCGGGCAGCGACAGCTCGAACACGCCGCCATGGCCGGGATTACCCTTGAGCCAAAGCGCAAACCTTTGCGCCATCTCCGCCTGCCCCGCCCCATCCATGCCCGAGCGCTCGAGCAGCCGATTGGCCTGCGGCGTCGACCACATCACGCCCCCGGCTTCATCGAACGCCACCAGATGCCTTCCAGCCGCATCCAGCGCAATTCGCGCGCTCTGCGCCCGCCGTGCATTGGCCAGATGCACCCGGATCCGCGCCCGCAGTTCATCGACATTGATGGGCTTACTGAGATAATCCACGCCCCCGCTTTCGAGCGCATGGATGATGTGCTCGGTCTCGGTCAGCCCGGTCATGAAGATCACCGGCACATGGGTCAGCGTCGCCATGGCCTTGAGCTGGCGGCAGGTTTCGAACCCGTCGAGCCCCGGCATCACCGCGTCCATCAGCACCACATCCGGCGTCACCCGCTGCGCAATGCCCAGCGCCGCCTGTCCACTGCGCGCCACCAGCACGGTCACCCCCGCCGTCTCCAGCGCCGCCGTGACAAACCCCAGTGATTCCGGGCTGTCATCGACCAGAAGGACGATGTCCTGATCCTTCTCAAGCCGGCTCATGGCCAATAGCCTCCAGCACTTCTGCATACCCCTCAAAATCATAGGCCTCGAGCGGTTTTCGCAATGCCGCCACCAGCGCCCCATTGGCCGGATCCGCCGCGAGCTCCGCCAGTTTCGCCTCGATGCCGCGGAAATGGCCGATCTGCCCAAGGCTCGCCAGCTCCTGCAGATGCTCAGCTCCCGGATTGCGCAGGACGGTGTCCGCCGTAGCCCCCGCTGCCCCCGCCCCGTCAAACTGCCACTCGAGCTTGAGATGCCGCCCGATCTTGTCCAGCAACTGGTTGAGATCAAACGGCTTGGCCAGGCTGTCGCTATGCCCGGCATCAAGGCTCGCCGGGCCCGCCCCGTCCCCCACATTGGCCGAGAGCATGATAATAGGCGCGCCCACCGCGCAGCCTCGCAACGCCGCCGCCAGCTCCCAGCCGCTCATCCCCGGCATGCGGATATCGAGGAAATAGAGGTCCGGCCGCACGATATCGAGCACCGCAAGACACGCCGCACCATCCTCGGCCGTGAGCACGGTAAAGCCCAGCGGCGTCAGCATCTGCCGCAAGAGTTCGCGATGATCGAGATTGTCATCCACCACCAGAATTGTCCGATGCGGCCCCGTGTAGCCGACAATCTCCCGCGCCGCCGAGAGATGCGCCGCGGGCCGCTCCACCTTGGACAGCATCAGCCGCGCCTGAAACCGCGTCCCCACCCCGGCCGTGCTCGACACGCTGATCTCCCCGCCCAGCGTTTCCGTCAGCAGCTTGGTGATGGTCAGCCCGAGCCCCAGCCCCGGCGTGAAGCGACTATGCTCGGCCTCCCCGCGCACAAAGGGCTCGAAAATATGCGGCAACTCCGCCTCGGGAATACCGCTGCCACTGTCCTCGACCACAAAGCTCGCCACCTGCAACCGGTAACCAACTTCAAACCGGACGTATCCGGAACTGGTGAATTTTATCGCGTTCGACAGGAGGTTGACGAGGATCTGCCGCAGACGCTTCTCGTCGGTCCGCACATAGAGCGGTAGCGACTTTGCCCGCTCGTGCCGGAACTCCAGCCCCTTGGCCCGCGCCTGCAGCCGGAACATGTCGACGATCTGGTCGAGGAATTCGTGAATGTTGATCTCGTTGGAATAGACGTGCAGCCGCCCCGTCTCGATCCGCGATATATCGAGCAGCCCGTCGATCAGCCCTGAGAGGTGCTCGGCGCTGCGCCGGATCACCTGCACCGAGCCGCGCCGGTTCTCCGGCACGCCCTCGTCGCGCTCCAAAATCTGGGCATAGCCCATCACCGCATTGAGCGGCGTGCGCAATTCATGGCTGAGCCCCACCACATAGCGCGACTTGGCCTGATTGGCCGCCTCCGCCTTTTCCATGGCCCGCTGCAGCTCTGCATCGGTGCGCCCATGCGCGTCGATTTCCTTGAGCAGCAGCGTGTTCTGGCGCGAGCTCTCCTCCTCCGCCACCAGCCGGCTGTCATGGGCCAGCACCAGGAACCAGGTCATGATCCCCGCCGCCACCGCGAAGACGAAGAACACCACCAGCAGCGTCCCGCCCACCACTTCAGCCGTCGCCGGCGCCGCCCCGATGGCGAAATAATAGATCAGCCCCAGGATCGCCGCGAGAATGCCCACGGCGATCCCCATGGACACGCCATAGCGCCCCAGCCGCGTCTGCAGCTTTTCAATCGCCCATGCCGGCAGGATCGTCTCTGCTACCGCATGGGTCTGCGCCCGGAAATGCGCATGCGGCTTGCACATATCGTGGCAGCGCGCATCGAGCGAACAGCAGAGCGAGCAGATCGGCGCCGCATAGGCCGGGCACCAGGCCATGTCCTCGGGCTCGAACGGATGCTCGCAGATCGAGCAGGTCACCGAAGGCTTGGCCGCCCAGCTCTTCCGCGGCTTTCGCGCCAGATAATATTTCCCCTTGGTCGCCCAGGCGATTGCCGGCGAGGCCACAAAGCACACCACCAGCGTGATATAGGGCGCCAGCGCCGCCGCCATCTCCCCGAAAGCGCCGAAATGCGCCGCCAGCGCGATCACCGCCGAGAGCAGCATCGACCCGACCCCGACCGGATTGATGTCGAAGAGATGGGCGCGCTTGAATTCGATCCCCGGCGGCGCCAGCCCCAGCGGCTTGTTGACGAAGAGATCGGCCGAAATCGAGCAGAGCCAGGCCATGGCGACAATCGAGAAGATCCCCAGCGTCTCTTCCAGCAGCCGGTAAATCCCAAGCTCCATCAGCAGGAGCGCAATGGCCACGTTGAACAAGAGCCACACGACCCGGCCCGGATGGCTATGGGTCAGCCGCGAAAAGAAGTTCGACCAGGCCAGCGACCCAGCATAGGCGTTCATCACATTGATCTTGAGCTGGCTCACCACGACGAACACCGCCATCAGCATCAGCGCCGTGAACTCGTTCGGGATCATGTAGCCAAAGGCCACCGCATACATATAGCCCGGCTCGGCGGCGTGCTCTGGCGCCACGCCAGCCGACAGTGCCAATACGGCAAGGAACGACCCGGCGATCAGTTTTGGTGCACCGACGATCACCCAGCCTGCGCCGGCGAGGAAAATGCCGATCTTCTGCCGCCATTTTGGCGCGCCCTCGGCTGGCAGAAACCGCAGAAAGTCCACCTGCTCGCCGATCTGGGTCATCAGCGCCAGGATCACCGCCGACGCCGCGCCGAATTTGGCCACCTCGAACGGAGCAAAACTGCCGGCCGCGCCCTCTGGCTGCCCCAGCCCGCCAAAGGCCCGCCACAGGTCGAATTTTTCCCAGTCCATGAAGGCGATGAAAATGAAGGGAAGGATGTTGAGCACGATCCAGATCGGCTGAGTCACGATCTGGAACCGGCTGATCATGGCAATGCCGTGCGTCACCAGCGGGATCACCGCCAGCGCCGAAACAATATAGCCGATCCACAGCGGCAACCCGAAGGCCAGCTGCAGCGCGCTCGCCATGATCGAGGCTTCGATGGCAAAGAGGATGAAGGTGAAACTCGCGTAGATCAGCGAGGTGATGGTCGAGCCGATATAGCCAAAGCTCGCCCCGCGCGTCAGCAGGTCCACATCCACCCCATGCCGCGTCGCATAGCGCGCAATCGGCACCCCCACGAGCAATATGGCAATCGACGCGATGACGATGGCGATCAGCGCCTTGGTCGTTCCATAGGAGAGCGTGATGGCCCCGCCGATGGCTTCCAGCGCCAGAAACGAGATCGCCCCGATGGCCGTTTGCGAGATGCGATCATTGGAAAAGCGCCGCGCCGATTTGGCGGTAAAGCGCAGCGCATAGTCCTCGAGAGTCTGGTTTGCGACCCAGCGATTATAGTCACGCCGAATAGGAATGATCCGCTGTCGCGCCATTATTCGCCCAGTTAATAGACAGAAACACTCTCTGCCCAAAAAATTACCAGCGCATCCATAGCACGCTTTTTCGTCAAATCACCCGGTTTTTCGGGCGCTTGGTGCGATTGCCCGCGCCGCGGGTTCCCGGCGGTTACGTCAATCGACGTATAGGGCTTTGAGGCGCATCCGCCCCAGTCTCCTCCCGAGACGCCTCCCTTGGTGTCATCGGGGAACAAACTTTCAGGGGACTAACATGACCATTTTCAGCGCCCGCAGCGCTCTTCTCGCCGCCGCTCTCGCCGGCAGCACTGCTCTGCCGATGGTTCCGGCCATCGCGCAGGACGACACCATCAAGGTCGGCATCCTGCACTCGCTTTCGGGCACCATGGCGATCTCGGAAACGACGCTCAAGGACACCATGCTGTTCCTGATCGAACAGCAGAACGCCAAGGGCGGCGTGCTCGGCAAGCAGCTTGAAACCGTCGTCGTCGACATTGCCTCCGACTGGCCGCTCGCCGCCGAACTCGCCCGCCAGCTGATCGAAGTCGATGATGTCGACGCGGTCTTCGGCTGCTGGACCTCGGTCTGCCGCAAGTCCGTGCTTCCGGTCTTTGAAGAGCTCAATTCCCTGCTCTTCTACCCCGTCCAGTACGAAGGCGAAGAGAGTCAGCGCAACGTCTTCTACACCGGCGCCTCGCCCAACCAGCAGGCCATCCCGGCCGTTGATTACCTCGCCGACGAAGAAGGCGTGGAACGCTGGGTGCTGGCCGGCACCGACTATGTCTACCCGCAGACGACCAACAAGATTCTTGAGCAGTACCTGCTCGACAAGGGCGTCGCCAAGGAAGACATCCTGATCAACTACACGCCCTTCGGTCACTCCGATTGGCAGACCATCGTTTCCGACATCAAGGCCTTCGGCTCGACCGGCAAGAAGACCGCCGTGGTCTCGACCATCAATGGCGACGCCAACGTGCCGTTCTATCGTGAGCTGGGCAACCAGGGCATCAAGGCCGAAGACATTCCCGTCGTCGCCTTCTCCGTCGGCGAAGAAGAACTCTCCGGCTTCGACACCACCCCGCTGGTCGGCCATCTCGCGGCCTGGAACTACTTCATGTCCGTCGAGACGCCCGAGAACGAAGCCTTTATCGCTGATTGGCAGAAATTCATCGGCTCGACCGACCGCGTCACCAACGACCCGATGGAAGCCCACCTCATCGGCTTCAACCTCTGGGTCAAGGCCGTGGAGGCCGCGGGCTCCACTGAGGCCGACGCCGTGATCGACAGCATTGTCGGCCTCGAAACCCCGAACCTCACCGGCGGCATCGCTAAGATGCTCCCCAACCACCACGTCACCAAGCCGGTGCTGATCGGCGAAATCCAGGACGACGGCCAGTTCTTCGTGGTCTGGGAAACCGAAGACCTCGTCCCCGGCGACGCCTGGTCCGACTTCCTGCCCGAAAGCGCCATGCTCGAAGCCGATTGGACCGCCCCGATCAACTGCGGCAACTACAACACCGAAACCAAGACCTGCGGCTCGGCAGTAGCCTCCAAGTAACCACCCGCGCCGCACACGCGATCCACCCCTCCCCCTCCTGCAGGGGGAGGCCGGGTGGAGTCCTAAATCCCGACCTGCACACCACCGACAAGGACACCAAGCGATGACCAATTTCCTCCGCCTCGCGCTCCTGGCCCTGTCGCTTCTCTTCCCGGCCACCGCCCAGGCCCAGACCGACATTCCCACCGCCATCGCCGCCATGGGCGAAGCTAGCCTCAAGGAACTGGGCGCCATCGTCACCGAACTCGCCGCCACCGGCGACAGCGCCGTGGTGCCCGCCCTCACCGCCCTCGCCGACGGCAATCTCTATGTCGACGACACCTCCGGCCGCGTCGTCATCCAGACCGGCAAACAGATTACCGATCCGCTGACCGGCGACGCCATCGAACTCGGCCCCGATGCCGACCTCTCGCGCATCCGCGTCAACAATGGCCTGCGCCGTGACATCGCCACCGCGCTCTCGGGCATGACGCTGATGAGCGACGATCCCGCCCGGCGTCGCTCCGCGGCCGCCCAGCTTCTCGCCATTCCGGATCCGGCCAATCTGCCCATTCTCGATGAGGCCATTGCAGCTGAAACCGACACCGCGATCCGCGACACGCTTGAGACGGCCCGGGCCGTCATAATCCTGCGCGACAGTGATGCACCGATCAGTGACCGACAGGCCGTAATTTCGCGGATTGCTGCGGGAAATGCTAACAATGCGCTAACCAATTTGACCCTCGCGCTACAAGATGCGCCACCCGAACTCGCCACCAGCATCAACGCGGCGCTCGCCGGTCTTCAGCAGGCCAAGGCAGTCCGCGACGCGCTGCAAAATGTGTGGTTTGGCATATCTTTAGGCTCGGTCCTCCTCCTCGCCGCCATTGGCCTTGCCATCACTTTCGGCGTCATGGGCGTCATCAACATGGCCCACGGTGAAATGGTCATGCTCGGGGCCTACACCACCTTCCTCGTCCAGCTGGTGATCCGCACTAACTTCCCGTTTCTGCTCGACTATTCCCTTCTCATCGCCCTCCCCGCCGCCTTCCTCGTCACCGGCGCCATCGGCATCGGCATCGAGCGCGGCATCATCCGCTGGCTCTATGGCCGCCCCCTCGAAACCCTCCTCGCCACCTGGGGTCTGTCGCTGATCCTGCAGCAGACCGTCCGCTCGATTTTCGGCCCTACCAACCAGATGGTCATTGCTCCAACCTGGATGTCCGGCTCGGTCGATTTCTTTGGACTTTCCATCACTTACGGCCGATTCTGGATCGTCATCTTCGCGCTGCTGGTCTTCGCAACCCTGCTGCTCGTCCTCAACCGCACCGCCCTGGGCCTGCAGATGCGGGCCGTCACCCAGAACCGCCGCATGGCCTCCTCCATGGGCATCCGCACCCCCTTCGTCGACGCTATGACTTTCGGCCTCGGCTCCGGCATCGCCGGCCTCGCCGGTGTCGCCCTCACCCAGATCGACAACATTTCCCCAAACCTGGGGCAGAACTACATCATCGACAGCTTCATGGTCGTCGTCTTCGGCGGCGTGGGCAATCTCTGGGGCACCCTGGTGGGCGCGCTAAGTCTCGGTATCGCCAACAAATTTCTCGAGCCCTATGCCGGTGCCGTGCTGGGCAAGATCATCATTCTGGTCCTCATCATCCTCTTCATCCAGCGCCACCCGCGCGGCCTCTTCGCCCTCAAAGGGCGGGCGGTGGAGCAATGATCATCCGACATTTGCAGCCCCCCTCATCCGGCGCTCCGCGCCACCTTCTCCCTCGAGGGGAGAAGGGAAGCCCGGCTCTCGTCACCAACTCGATACCCCCCTCTCCCCTTGAGGGAGAGGGTGCCCGAAGGGTCACCGAATTCGTTGCCGAATTCGGTTGGGGTGAGGGGGTGCTTCTGAAAGGTACAAGACCATGCTGACCCAAGCCCTGTTCCGCGCCCTCGACAAAAAGGCCATCTGGGTCATCGGCATCTTCCTTGCCGTCGCGATCCTTGTGCCCATGGCCAACCTTCTGATCCCGCCGGGGAATATCGGCCACGTCCCGACCTATATGGTCTCGCTGTTCGGCAAGTATCTGAGCTACGCTATCCTCGCACTCGCGCTCGATCTGGTCTGGAGCTATTGCGGCATCCTCTCGCTCGGCCATGGCGCCTTCTTCGCGCTCGGCGGCTATGCCATGGGCATGTATCTCATGCGCCAGATCGGCAGCCGCGGCGTCTATGGCAATGCGACCCTTCCGGACTTCATGGTGTTCCTCAACTGGAAGGAACTCCCATGGTATTGGCAAGGCTTCGATAATTTCTGGTTTGCCATGGCGATGGTGGTGTTCGTGCCCGGCCTCCTCGCCTTCGTCTTCGGCTTCTTCGCCTTCCGCAGTCGCGTCACCGGGGTCTATCTCTCGATCATCACCCAGGCGATGACCTTCGCCCTGCTGCTCGCCTTCTTCCGCAATGACATGGGTTTCGGCGGCAATAACGGGCTTACCGACTTCAAGGAAATCCTCGGCGCCCCGGTCCAGGCCCAAACCACCCGTGCCGCCTTGTTTGCGGCCACCGCAATCACCCTCGCGCTCTCGGTGCTAATCTGCTCAATGATCGTCAATTCCAAGCTGGGCAAGGTCATGGTCGCCGTGCGCGATGCCGAGAGCCGCACCCGCTTCCTCGGCTATCGCGTTGAGTATGTGAAACTTTTCGCCTTTACCGTCTCTGCCATCATAACCGGTGTTGCCGGGGCGCTCTATGTCCCGCAGGTGGGCATCATCAATCCCGGCGAGTTTGAACCCGGCAATTCCATCGAGGTCGTCATCTGGGCGGCGGTCGGCGGGCGCGGCACTCTGATCGGGCCGATCATCGGCGCCATCGTCGTCAATCTCGGCAAATCCTGGTTCACCACCGTCCTGCCCGAATTCTGGCTCTTCGCCCTCGGCGCGCTCTTTGTCTTGGTCACCCTCTTCCTGCCCAAGGGCATTGTCGGGCTCTGGAAACAGATCGCGAGCCGTCGCCGCACTGTCCGCGCCGAAACACCCGCCGCCCCGACGCCTCCTGCCTCAGCCCAAATTACACGCGGCGAAAATCCGGCAAGCTTTGGCGCCGCCCCTCAACCTGGTCCAGCGGAGTGAGCACCATGCAAAAGGCTCAGCAAACCATGCTCTACCTCGATGGCGTCTCTGTCGCCTTCGACGGGTTCAAGGCCATCAACAACCTCTCGATCATCGTCCGGCCGGCAGAAATGCTGGCGATTATCGGCCCCAACGGCGCCGGCAAGACAACGATGATGGACATCATTACCGGCAAGACCCGACCCGACGCCGGCGAAGTTCTGTTCGACGGCCGCACCGATCTTACGCGGCTCGACGAGGCGGGGATTGCCAATCTCGGCATCGGCCGCAAGTTCCAGAAGCCCACCGTGTTCGAAAGCCATACGGTCTGGGACAATCTCGAAATGGCGCTGAAAAAGCCGCGCGGCATTTTCTCGACGCTTTTTTACACGCCCGATGCAACGGACGAGGCGCGCATCACCGAGATCCTCGACACTGTCCGTCTTACCCATCGCAAAGACGAACTCGCCGCCAATCTCAGCCACGGCCAGAAGCAATGGCTCGAGATTGGCATGCTGCTTGCACAGGATCCGAAGCTCCTCCTGGTCGATGAACCGGTGGCGGGCATGACCGACAGCGAAACAGAAGAGACCGCAAAACTGATCAAGCACATCGCCCAGTCCCGTTCAGTCGTCGTCGTCGAGCACGACATGAGCTTCGTGCGCGCGCTGGGTTCGCGGGTGATCTGCCTTGCCGAAGGCTCGGTGCTGGCAGAGGGCTCCCTCGATCAAGTCAGCGCCAACCCCGTTGTTATCGAAAGGTATCTCGGCCGATGAACGCTGCACTCTCCCTCGACACCATCGACCTCCACTATGGCGCGGCACAGACGCTCAAGGGCGTTTCCATCGAATGCCGCCCCGGCCGGATCACCGCCATTCTCGGCCGCAATGGCGTAGGCAAATCCTCGACCATCCGCGCCATCGCCGGAATCAATCACATCTCCTCAGGTGCCGTTATTTTCGGCAGTGATCTGCTTAAAAAAGCGCCACCCTACAAACGCGCCCGCATGGGCCTCGGCTACGTGCCCCAGGGTCGTGAAATCTTCCCGCTTCTGACAGTGCGCGAAAATCTCGAAACCGGCTTTGCCGGTCTTGCCCGCGCCGACCGCAACGTCCCGGACTACATTTTCGAGCTCTTCCCGGTCTTGAAGGCCATGCTCAATCGGCGCGGTGGTGATCTCTCTGGTGGCCAGCAACAGCAGTTGGCCATCGCCCGCGCGCTCGTCACCCGCCCCACCCTGCTCGTCCTCGATGAACCCACCGAGGGCATCCAGCCCTCGATCATCAAGGATATCGGCCGGGCGTTGCAATTCCTGCGCGACGAGAAGGGCATGACCATTCTTCTGGTCGAACAGTTTCTCGATTTCTGCCGCGAGATTGCCGACGACATCTACGTCATGGACCGCGGCGAGATCATGCATAGCGGGCCTGCCCAGGATCTGGACCGGCCCGAAATACGTCAACACCTGATGGTCTAGACATGAAAAGGCACCCGGCAAGCCGGGCGCCCTGAAAGGAACAGATGGACTGCGCCTTAGCGGGTGACGAGACCCGCATCCAGGCATGCCTGGAGATCAATGGTATCGAGGTCGATCGCGCTGGTCATATTGGCCATCTCGTTCACGGCCGGCGCATCCTCAATGGTTGCATCAGCAGCGCCGGACGAATCGTCGGAAGCGTTGCTGTCAGGCTCGGAACTTTCCGTCGCAGTGCTGGTGGATGCAGTGGTGTCAGCAACCAGCAGCTGGTCGCAGCGTTCTTGGACGGCAGGCAGGTCGGCATCGCTCAAGTCAACACCGTTGATAGACGTCTGCGCCATTACCGAACCGCTGAATGCAAGGCTTGTGCTCAGGGCGAGAATAGAGAGTGCAGATTTGATATTCATGCCTATAACCTCTTGAAATTTCGCTATCAAAGAGCGTTTGCTCAAGAAACTAACGGAGCGGGCGAGGTATCGTTGCGATGATATCCGCACCTCTCACACATGTTATCGCCCACCCCAAAATGCAGCGCGCACGCGGAACTGGCCGGGTCGATACATATCTTCGCGGCGCATCCACTTGTCTTGCCCAACTCTATCAGGATGGCTGCGCCAAGATCCGCCTGCCCCGAACACACTCCGATGCACTGGAGGCGGTCCTCATCAATACTGCTGGCGGCCTGACCGGAGGGGACATTCTCGAATGGGGGGCGGAGGTCGCTGCCGAAGGGCAGATGATCCTCACCACCCAAGCCTGCGAGCGCAGCTACCGCTCCACCGGTGCAACGGCTGAAGTGACCACCCGCCTCAAGGTCGGCCGCAACGCGCATCTCGATTGGCTGCCGCAGGAAACCATTCTCTTTGCCGGCAGCCGCCTCGCCCGCATCCTTGAGATCGATCTCGACGATGGCGCGACCCTGACCGCGATCGAGGCCGTACTGCTGGGCCGCGACGCCATGGGCGAGGAAGCGCGGGACGCCGTCTTCACCGACGATTGGCGCATCCGCCGCAATGGCCGGCTGGTCCATGCCGAAGCCACCCGTCTCGACGGCCGCGACCGCGAACGCGACGCACTCTCCCTCCTCGACGGTGCCCGCGCCATCGCCACCATTGTCCATCTTGCTGCCGACGCCGACCGGGCGGCGCAGCGCCTCGCCCATATCCGCGCCGCCCTGCCGCCATCCGCAAACATTGCAGCCAGCCAGATCGGCGAGCGCGTGGTGGTGCGCGCCAGCGCGCCCAGCGGGCTGGCGCTGCGCCGCCTCATCGTTCCCATTCTGATCGACCTCACTGGCGCCGGTGATCTACCGCGCCTGTGGCACCTCTAGGACCAGGCCATGAACCTCACCCCGCGCGAAAAAGACAAATTGCTGATCGCCATGGCGGCCAATGTAGCGCGTCGCCGCCTCGAACGCGGCGTCAAGCTCAACCATCCCGAGGCTATCGCCCTCATCACTGATTTCGTCGTCGAAGGCGCTCGGGATGGCCGCCCTGTGGCCGAGCTGATGGAGGCCGGCGCCCATGTCATCACCCGCGACCAGGTCATGGAGGGCATCGCCGAGATGATCCACGACGTCCAGGTCGAAGCCACTTTTCCGGACGGCACCAAGCTCGTCACCGTCCACCAGCCGATCCGATAGGAACCGACCATGTTCAAGCGCTCTCTCCTTGCCCTGTCCCTGACGCTGGCCGCCACGCTGCCGGCCTTTGCCCATCTCGATCCCGCCGAGCATGGCTCCTTCGCCGCCGGTTTCAGCCATCCCCTCTTTGGCCTCGACCATATCCTTGCCATGGTGGCTGTTGGTCTCTGGGCCGCCCAACAGGGCGGCAAGGCCATCTGGCAGGTGCCGGCAGCCTTTGTCGGCACCATGGCCCTCGGCTTTGGTCTCGCCATCTTTGGTGCCCCCCTGCCCTTCGTCGAGCCTGTCATCCTCGCATCGGTGGTTTTCGTCGGTGTGGCAATTGCCCTGGCGCTGCCCCTCCCGACCGCGGCTGTAGCGGCCCTCGTGGGCTTCTTCGCCTTCTTCCATGGCCACGCCCATGGCGGTGAACTCGGCGAGGCCGGTGCCTGGCAGTTCGCCATCGGCTTTATCGTCGCAACAGCTGCGCTCCACGCCGCCGGCATTGCGGCAGGCCTCGGCCTTGCCCGCATCAGCGGCAAGCTCATCACCCGCGCAGCTGGTGCCGCGACCGCCCTCGGCGGCCTGTGGCTGGCTTTCGGCGCCTGATCGGAGAGCGTCATATGATCCCCGGCGAAGTCATTCCCAAACCAGGCACGATCGAGCTCAATGTCGGTGCCGCCCAGATCGTGCTGGAGGTCGCCAATACTGGCGACCGACCCATCCAGGTCGGTTCGCACTACCATTTCTTCGAGACCAATGCCGGCCTGCGCTTCGATCGTGAAATGACCCGCGGCATGCGGCTCGATATTGCCGCCGGCACTGCAGTGCGGTTCGAGCCGGGCCAGACGCGCGAAGTCCGCCTCATTCCCATCGGCGGCGACCGACGCGTCTATGGCTTCCGCCAGATGGTCATGGGGCCACTGTGATGGAGGTCATGTGTCGAGGCAAAAGCCGCACCGCGGCATGGCAATTTATGCCAAATGGTGGTTTAAGGACCGCCAGCCAAACCCTTTGCCTGGACGCCCATGACGACCGCACCGACCAAAGAAGCCGAATTCAAGCAGCGCTTTGCCTCTGTCCTGCAGGACCTGCAGGAGGCTGGTACACGCGACGGCGAGACGATGGCGCTGATCGGGAGCCTCGCCTCCGAGCTGGCCGCCTCGCTGAAACAGCAGAGCTGGAGCGGCGCGAAATCCGTGATGACCACGGAGACCTACAACGATTTGCTCAAGACCTTCGAGGCCAAGGGCAACGGCCACCACCAGGCCGGTCGTATCAAGCAGGCCTATGCCATCCAGGCTCTCGCGGTCTCGCTGATTGTCGCCACCCAGCGGGCCGACCAGGTCATGGCCCAGGGCGAGATGCTGCTCGACGCGATAATCGATCGCTCGGTGGCCATCTACCGCCAGCAGACCCGGTCCAACCCGAACTAAACCACACTCCGCTTCCAGCCGCATACGGCCTTGCGCGCACGTCCCATCCGGGGCGGGCGCCAAAGGTGTTTGTGCTGTCCGTTCTTCACGTCTGCCCCTGATCTTCCGGAGCCGCCATGCCTGCTCAGATTTCCCGCGCCGCCTATGCCGACATGTATGGCCCCACCACGGGCGACAAGGTGCGACTGGCCGATACCGAGCTCTTCATCGAGGTGGAGAAGGATTTCACCATCTATGGCGAGGAGGTGAAGTTCGGTGGCGGCAAGGTCATCCGTGATGGCATGGGCCAGTCCCAGCGCACCCGCGCTGAAGGCGCCGTCGACACCGTCATCACCAATGCCCTCGTTGTCGACCACACCGGTATCTACAAGGCCGATGTCGGTCTCAAGAACGGTCGCATCGTCGGCATCGGCAAGGCCGGCAATCCCGACACGCAGCCCGGCGTTGACATCATTATCGGCCCCTCCACAGAGGCCATTGCCGGCGAAGGCCGTATCCTCACCGCCGGCGGCATGGACGCCCATATCCACTTCATCGCCCCTCAGCAGATTGAGGAAGCCTTGATGAGTGGCGTCACCACCATGCTCGGCGGCGGCTCTGGCCCCGCTCATGGCACGCTCGCCACAACCTGCACCGGCGCCTGGCATATCGAACGTATGATCGAGAGCTTTGACGCGTTCCCGATGAACCTGGCCCTCGCAGGCAAGGGCAATGCCTCTGTCGCTGCCCCGATCGAAGAGATGATCCTATCGGGCGCCTCCTGCCTCAAACTGCACGAGGATTGGGGCACCACCCCGGCCGCCATCGACAATTGCCTCGCCGTCGCCGACGATTTTGACGTGCAGGTGATGATCCACACCGATACGCTCAACGAGAGCGGTTTCGTCGAAGACACGATCGGCGCCTTCAAGGGCCGCACCATCCATGCCTTCCACACCGAAGGCGCTGGCGGTGGCCACGCCCCCGACATCATTCGGGTCGCGGGCCTGCCCAATGTCATCCCGTCCTCGACCAATCCGACGCGCCCCTACACCAACAACACCATTGCCGAGCATCTCGACATGCTCATGGTCTGCCACCACCTCGACCAGAACATCCCCGAGGACGTGGCCTTTGCCGAAAGCCGCATCCGCAAGGAGACCATCGCCGCCGAGGATATCCTGCATGACATGGGCGCGTTCTCGATCATTTCGTCCGACAGCCAGGCCATGGGCCGCGTCGGCGAGGTGCTGATCCGCACCTGGCAGACCGCCGACAAGATGAAGCGCCAGCGCGGCCCCCTGCCCGAGGAAACCGGCGACAACGACAATTTCCGCGTCCGCCGATATATCGCCAAATACACGATCAATCCCGCCATCGCCCATGGCATGAGCCAGCACATTGGTTCGGTGGAAGTGGGCAAGCGCGCCGACCTAGTGCTCTGGAACCCAGCCTTTTTTGGCGTGAAGCCGGAAATGGTGCTGATCGGCGGTTCCATCGCGGCCGCCCCGATGGGCGACCCCAATGCCTCCATCCCGACGCCCCAGCCCATGCACTACCGGCCCATGTTCGGCGCCTATGGCAAGCTCGTCAGCCGTTCATCGGTCACCTTCATTTCCCAGGCCGCCCATGATGCGGGCCTGCGCAACCGCCTCGGCGTCGACAAGGACCTCGTCCCTGTCACCAATACGCGCGGCGGCATCGGCAAGGCCGCGATGAAACTGAACAGCGCCATGCCCCATATCGAGGTGCATCCGGAAACTTATGAAGTGCGCGCCGACGGCGTCCTGCTCACCTGCGAACCAGCGACAGTCCTGCCAATGGCCCAGCGCTACTTCCTGTTCTAGGCGGACAAACCCTTGCCAGATCGCGTATTCGCCATGATTGTGGGGCCGGTTGGTGGAAGTGCTTCGGCATTTCACCCAACCAGGAGGGAACACATGAACATGACGAAAACCATGACCGCTACGGCGGCACTGATCCTGCTCGTCTGCGGCAGCGCCTTGGCCCAGGACGAAACTCCTGCGCCCGCTCCAGCCCCACAGAACAATGTGAGCGCCGCCCTGACGCTGACACTGCAAAGCGCTGGCGACATTGAGCGCACAAACGAAACCTATCAGTGCAGCAATGGCGACGTGCTCACCGTTCAGTACATCAATGCGGCGCCGAACTTCCTCGCCATCGTGCCAATCGAGGGTGAGCATCACGTCTTTGCCACCACTATCTCGGGCTCGGGCGCCCGTTACGTCTCTGGCCCCTATGAGTGGTGGAGCCACCAGGGCGAAGGAACCTTGCGCGATCTCATGCAGGACGAGGAGGCTGAGCCCATGCTGAGCTGCACTCAGGCCAGCAATACCCCCTGACGGACAAGATGCAGACCGTAACAGCGGAAATATTCCCTCATATGCGCGTCCTGCTCGGCACCGTTATCGGTCTGGGCATGGCGCGTCTTCTCGTGACCATCGCTGGCATCATCCAGCACCCCCATCGCGCCAAGCTGTCGGCCCTACACCTGCTCTGGGTGGGGTCCATGCTGCTGGAACTCCTGCTGTTCTGGTGGTGGGAATTCGCGCTGTTCAAGTTCAGCCATTGGAATTTCGGCATAGCGGTCTTCCTCGTCGCCTTTGCCATTCTCCTGTTCCTGATCGCCGCGCTGCTGTCGCCGGACAACCTCTCTGATTATCGGGGCTACGAAGACTTCTTCATCAAGCGCCGGAAATGGTTTTTCGGCCTCTTTGCCGCCGTTGCCGTCTTCGACGTCGCCGACACTCTTCTTAAGGGCACGGGGCACTGGGAGGAATATGGCGGCCTCTACTTTGTCCAGGCCGCCGTCGGCCTCTCCTTCTGCGCGCTCGGAGCGTTTTCGGCCAATGCCCGCGTCCATCTGGCAATCGTCATCATCCACCTGATGCATCAGGCAACGATGGCTGCCCGCTTTTTCTACACAACCTGACTGGAACGACCGCCCCTATGCATGCCGTCATTGCCCTCCACGCCGCTGCCGACAGACGCGAAGCGCCCATCGACACGATCACGCTGGACCACGACGAGCGCCGTGTCCGGCGTAAGCTGCTGCGCGGCGCAAAAGGCACGGAAGTCCTGCTGGATCTGCCGCAAGTGACAACGCTCGAGCATGGCCAGCGGCTGGAGTTGGACAATGGCAGCGATGTGGCAATCGTCGCCGCACCGGAGCTTCTTTACGAAATCCGCGCCCGCGACACTGCCCATCTCATCCGGCTCGCCTGGCATATCGGCAACCGCCACACCCCGGCCCAGCTTGATGAGCATCGCATCCTCATCAAGCGCGACCATGTCCTCAAGACCATGCTTGAGGGACTTGGCGCCACGGTGAGCAATGTCACAGAGCCATTCTTTGCCGAGCATGGCGCCTATCACAGCCATAGCCACGCCGATGGCGCCCACGCCTTGCTCGCCCGCCCGTGAGTGCCGCGCTGCAAAAACTCCTGACCTGGCTCTCCCCGGCTTTTCCGGTGGGGGCCTTCGCTTGGTCCGCAGGCCTCGAAACCTCCATCGTCGATGGTCGGGTGCATGACCGGACCAGCACGCAGGACTGGGTCGCCGGCAGCCTCCACCATGGCGGCCTGCGCAATGACGCCATCCTGCTCGCCCACGCGCATCGCAACTTTGCCAACCCGGCTCAATTGGCAGAGCTCGCCGATCTCTGCCTTGCGCTCTCGCCCTCCGGCGAACGCCATGCAGAAACGCTGCAGACCGGTCGCGCTTTCATCCTTGCCAGCGCCGCCTGGCCTAGCACTGCGCCAGCGGCCCTGCCCGAAGCCTGCCCCTACCATATTGCTGTAGGCGCAATCGCCGCCAGCCACGCGGTCGACCTCACCTCAACCCTCCTGGCCTACCTCACGGCAACCATCCACGGACAGGTCTCCGTCGCGGTGCGTCTGGTCGCTATCGGCCAGACCGATGGTCTTTCCATCATGGCGTCGCTGGAGCCGGAAATCGCGCAGATTGCCGAACTTTGTCTGGCAGCGACACTAGACGATATCGGCAGCGTCGCTTATGGCGCTGATATCGCCCAGATGAAGCACGAAACCCTGGCGACGAGGATTTTCCGCTCATGAGCATGCTCATTGCCGCCTTCGTTTGTATCGCCCTGTTGGCTGTCTCCCTCGCCCATTTCGTCTGGGCCATCGGCTTTTCATGGCCCTTGCGCGATCAGAAGTTGCTGGCTCAGACGGTGGTCGGTTTTACCGGCATCGAAAAGATGCCCAACCGCCTGCTGACCCTGGCCGTCGCCATCGCCACCTTCTACGCCTCGATGATCGCGCTCGCCATCGCCGACCCTGAGGGCGGCGGCATGGCGCTCAATCTCGTCGGCGGCCTCTTCGGCGCCATCTTCGTTGCCCGCGGTGTCATCGGCTACACGCCGCAGTGGCAGGCGATCACGGCAGAACCGATTTTCCGCCTCAACGATCGTCGGGTCTACTCGCCGCTCTGCCTGTTCATCGGCCTCGGCTTTTTCGCCCTTATCGCCCTTCGCCTCGTCTAGGAGAACCTTCCATGTCCAAGAGCCTCAACGGTCCCCTGCGTATCGGCATTGGTGGGCCGGTCGGCTCGGGCAAGACCACGCTGTGCGAAATGCTGCTCAAGGCCATGCGCGACCGCTATTCCATGGCCGTGGTCACCAATGACATCTACACCAAGGAAGACGCGCTGATCCTCTCGCGGGTTCAGGCCATCTCCGAGGATCGCATTGTCGGCGTTGAAACCGGCGGCTGCCCGCACACCGCCATTCGCGAAGACGCCTCGCTGAACCTGGCTGCCATTGACGAGCTCAATCGCAAATTCCCCGACCTCGACATCATCCTGATCGAAAGCGGCGGCGACAATCTGGCAGCGACCTTCTCGCCAGACCTTGCGGACCTGACCATCTACGTCATCTCGGTCGCCCAGGGCGAAAAGATCCCGCGCAAGGGTGGCCCGGCAATCTCGCGCTCCGATCTCCTCGTCATCACCCACACCGATCTCGCGCCCTATGTCGGCGCCAGCCTCGAAGTCATGGAGAGCGACACGCAAAAAATCCGCGATGGCCGGCCCTATGTCTTCACCGACCTGCTGCGCCGCGAGAGCCTCGACCAGATCATCGGCTTCATCGAAAAGCACGGCGGCTTTGTCGCCGAGGCGGCCGAGTAAGTGAGCCATCTGCGGCTGCGCAAGATCCTTGCCGGTCCGATCGATGCTGCCTCCTGGCCTACTGGCATCCGTCCGATGGAACTGGGCAGCATCGATCCGCGCCTCGCGCACGCTGTTCTCGAAGAAGCCTTCCCCGGCCGCATCGCGCCGTTTGCCGACTGGCACGGCAATCTCGTCACCGACAACGAATACGACCCCGGCCTTTGCGTCGCCGCTGTCGCAGGGGACGGCAGGGTCGCCGGCTTCATCCAGTGCTGGACCAGCAATTTCATCAAGGACCTGGCGGTCGCTCCCACCTTCCGGGGGCGGGGTATTGGTGCCGCCTTGATGACACATGCCTTAGGCCTCTTCGCCAAACGCGGCGCCGACTATGTCGACCTCAAGGTTGAACCCGAAAACGCTGCCGCCCGCCGGCTCTATGCGCGGCTCGGCATGGTGGAAGTCCCCGACTAGCGCTCGGGCTGCGGTCGCACCAGAGCCACGACCGAGCGCGGCGGCAGCGTTGCCGTACCCGGTGTGAGCACGAGGCTGCCCGTCTCATCCGAGACAATGCCGACGGACCAGTCACCCTCCGGGAGATGAGCGACCACCGGCTCTATCCGGCGGTTGATCCAGACGATGACCTCATCCTCCTTGTGCCGGAGATGCGCGCCCAGAACCGAACCGGCCGGATCGTTCCAGTCCCCCTCGGTCATCTCCCGTCCATCCGGGTGCAGCCACACGACGTCGCGAACCCCATGGTGCTCGCGACCGGTGAGCCAATGGTCATGGGTGATCGCCGGATGCGCCCTGCGAAAGGCAATGAGCCCTGCGGTCAGCTCGGCAATGCCGTCGTCGGTCCCGCCCCAGTCGAGCCAGGTGATCTCATTGTCCTGCGCATAAGCATTGTTATTGCCCCTCTGCGTGCGGAACATTTCGTCACCCTGCTGCATCAGCGGGGTCCCGCGCGACAGGAACAGCGTTGCCAGCAGCGCCTTCACGTCGCGCTTGCGGGCGCTATTAATCACCTCGTCAGTGCTCTCGCCCTCGACCCCGCAATTCCACGAATAATTCGCGTCGTGACCATCACGGTTGTCTTCGCCATTGGCGCCATTGTGCTTGTGGCTGTAGCTGACGAGATCGCGCAGGGTAAAACCATCATGCACGGCCAGAAAGTTGACGCCATGGCTGGGCTTGCGGCCATCGCGGTCAAAAATCTCCGATGACCCCGCAATCTTGCCGGCGAGCGAGCCGATGCGGCCATTCTGCCCTTGCAAGAATGCCCGGACCTCATCGCGATATGTGTCATTGTGCTCAAAAAACTCGCGCCCGAACTGCCCCAGCGCATAGCCGCCAGGTCCCGGATCCCAGGGTTCGGCGACGAGGATGCATTGGCTCAGCAGCGGGTCTTCCTTGATCAGCCGGATCATCTCGGCATTGGGATTGAACCCCGGCTCGCGCCCCAGAATGGTCGCCAGATCAAAGCGGAAGCCGGAAACACCGCCCTCTTCGACAAAAGCGCGGAGGCTCTCGATCACCAGCCGCTGCACCGCGGGATGGTCGCACCGTAGCGTATTGCCGGTGCCCGCATCATTGACCAGCACCTGCCGCCCATCGACCGGCACGAAGCGATAATAACTGTGCGGGTCGAGCCCCATCATGCTGACGATGGGACCCTCGGCGTCGCTCTCGCCGGTGTGGTTATAGACCACATCGAGGATCACCGAGATCCCGGCTTTGCGATAGACGTCGGTCATCGCCCGCAGATCGGCCATGCCGCCCGGCGCGAGGCGCGGATCCACCGCGAAATAGGTAATGGGATTATAGCCCCAGGCATTGGCAAGACCGAGGGGCGGCAGATGCCGCTCATCGATCCACGCCGCGATGGGCATCAGCTGCACCGTGTCGATCCCGACGCGCTTGAGATGCTCGACAACGGGCTTTGCCGTCAGCCCCTCAATCGTCCCTCGCACTCGTTCCGGCACAGCCGGATGGCGCTTGGTGTACCCGCGCGCATTTAGCTCGTAGAATGTCCCCGGCGCCTTCTTTCGCGGCACGGCAGGAGCCGCCCCCGCCCCCGGAACGATCGCCTTGGGCACCAGAATGGACGTATCGAAATTGGCCTCTCGCGGCATCCTCAGGCGCGGCGAATAGGCAAACTCCCGATCCAGCTGGCGCGCATAGGGATCAACCAGCAGCTTCGCCGGATCAAAGAACAGGCCTTGGTCCGGGTCATAGGCGCCATCCGCCCGTAACCCGTAGCGTGCGCCCGGACCAATACCAGTGACAAGACCGGCGAAAATATTGTCCGCCCTCACATCCAGCTGGTAGCGCCCGATTTCCCGGTCATTGCTGTCAAACAGACAGACCCAGATGGCCTCTGCAGCTTCCGAGTAGACGGCAAAATTCACCCCACGCGAGACGGGTGTGGCGCCGAGCGTTTCGATAGACCCAGCGCCGGGCACAATGTGGATAGTCATTCATTCATGCCTAGGTGATGACGCTCGGCGTTGGGCGACCGGTCCGTGCCTTGATGCCGGCGAGATCGTCGGCAAGCGCAATCAGCGGCTCCAGCGCAACCTGGGTATCCTGGTCGTGATCGCCATCGGCCGGCACATAGCGTTCGAGATAAAGCCGGAGCGTCGCGCCCACTGTGCCGGTGCCCGAAAGGCGCAGCACGATACGCGAGCCATCGGCAGACCCGATCCGCACACCCTGCTTGGCGCTGGTCGAGCCGTCCACCGGATCGTGGTAGGTAAAGTCGTCGGCATAGGCCACTTCAAGCCCGTTCAGCACCTGCCCCGGCAGGCTCGCGAGCCGCCCGCGCAGATCATCGACAAGGCTGTTCGCAATGGCTGCATCGACCTCTTCATAGTCGTGCCGCGTATAATAATTGCGGCCATAGGTCCGCCAGTGCTCGCGCACGATCGCGTCAACGCCCTGCTTGCGCACCGCGAGGATATTGAGCCAGAGCAGCACCGCCCAGAGCCCGTCCTTTTCACGCACATGGTTCGAGCCCGTACCCGCGCTCTCCTCGCCGCAGATGGTCACCCGTCCCGCATCGAGCAGATTGCCGAAGAACTTCCAGCCGGTCGGGGTTTCATGCATCTCGATGCCGAGCTTTTCGGCTACACGGTCCGCCGCCGCGCTGGTCGGCATGGAGCGGGCGATCCCGGCAATGCCGTCCTTATAGCCCGGCGCCAGATGCGCGTTGGCCGCCAGCAGCGCCAGCGAGTCCGAAGGCGTGACAAACCGGTTCTTGCCGATGATGAGATTGCGGTCGCCATCCCCATCCGAGGCAGCGCCGAAATCCGGGCCATCCGCCGTCATCAGCAGGTCATACATGTCCTTGCAGTAGACGAGGTTCGGGTCCGGATGCCCGTCATTGAACGAGGGCGAGGGCTCGCCATTGATCACCGTGCCCTTGGGCGCGCCCAGCATGTCCTCGAGGATCTTGTGCGCATAAGGGCCGGTGACCGCGCTCATCGCATCAAAGGTCATGCGGAAACCGCCCGCAAACAGCGCCCGGATCGCATCGAAATCGAACAGGGACTGCATCAGCTCGGCATAGTCGCTGACCGGGTCGATCACCTCAACCACCATATCGCCGACCGTCTGCGTACCCACCGCGCCGAGATCGATATCGGGCGTTTCCAGCGTCTTGTAGCTGTCGATAACCTGCGAGCGCGCATAGACCGCGTCGGTGACTTTCTCCGGCGCCGGGCCGCCATTGCCCACATTGTACTTGATGCCGAAATCGCCTTCCGGCCCGCCCGGATTGTGGCTGGCCGACAGCACCAGCCCACCAAACGCCTTGTATTTGCGGATAATATTGCTTGCCGCCGGGGTGGAGAGAATACCGCCCTGCCCGACCATCACCTTGCCAAAACCATTTGCTGCCGCAATGCGGATGGCTTTCTGGATCGCCACGTCATTGTAGAAACGGCCATCCCCGCCAATCACCAGTGTCTGGCCGGAAAACCCCTCCAGACTGTCGAAGATCGACTGGATGAAATTCTCGACATAATTGGGCTGCTGATAGACGGTCACGCGTTTGCGCAGGCCCGAAGTGCCGGGCTTCTGGTCGCTGTACGGGGTGGTCTTAACTGTCACGGTCATACTTGGTCCAATCCGATCAGCGAGGCATAGAGCGCGGCATATTTGGCGGCGCTGGCCTGCCAGCTCACGTCCGATTTCATCCCGCGTCTCTGCATCTTTTTCCAAAGTTTCTCGTCGGCATAGAGCGCCAGCACGCGCTTGATTGCATCGGCCAGCGCGGCCTCGCTCGGGGGCGAGAACTGCACGCCGGTCGCAACTTCTGCCTGCAGGGCCGCCACATTGGCGTCGATGACGGTATCATTGAGCCCGCCGACCCGGCTCACCAGGGGAATAGCCCCATAGCGCAGTGCATAAAGCTGCGTCAGCCCGCAGGGCTCGAAGCGCGATGGCACGAGAATGACATCGCCGCCGCCCTGCAGCAGATGGCTCAGCTCTTCATTATAGCCTGTCACGAGCCCGACCTGTCCGGGATGGCGCATGGCAGCGCCCCGGACGGCGTTTTCGAGTTCCGCCTCGCCCGATCCCAGCACGGCCAACTGGCCACCGGCTGCCACGATCATGTCGATACAGCCGGCGAGAAGATCGATGCCCTTTTGCCAGGTAAGCCGGCTGACGACCACAAAGAGCGGGCCATTGCTCTGTTCGAGGCCAAACCGCTCCTGCACAGCCACCTTGTTTTCCGCGCGGTGATGCAGCGAGTTTGCCGTATAGTTCCGTGTCAGCGCCTTGTCGGTCGCCGGATCCCAGGCATTCATGTCGATGCCGTTGAGCACGCCAAACACCGTGTGGCTGCGATGGCTGAGGAGGCCATCCAGCCCCATGCCAAAGGCCGGCGTGCGGATTTCGGCGGCATAGGTCGGGCTGACTGTGGTCACCACGTCAGCGCATTCTACCCCCGCCTTGAGGTAACCGACGCCCCCATAATATTCCACGCCCTCCACCGAGAACGCATGCGGCGGCAGGCGCAGTTGCCCGAAAACATCTGCGCCATACGTGCCCTGGAAGGCCATGTTGTGCACGGTCATGACCGTCTTCAGCGTCGCCGAAGGCCCGTATTTGACATAGGCCGGCACAAGGCCTGCCTGCCAGTCGTGGGCGTGGATGATCTGCGGCCGATATCCGTCCACCAGTCCGAGCCCAAGTTCCGACGCCACCCAGGAGAGGGCGGCAAAGCGCTTCCAATTGTCCGGCCAATCCCAGCCTTCGGGTCCCACATAGGGGTTTCCCGGCCGATCATAGAGCGCCGGCACATCAAGCACGATGAGATCAAGACCATCGACCCGCCCGGCGATCAGCCGACCGCGGAAGCCAAAGAGATCATCGAACTGCGCGACCTCGCGACCACCGGTCAACTTCGCCACAACGGCCGGATAACCGGGCACCAGGGTGCGCATGGTCACGCCCGTTTCGGCCAAAGCCAGCGGCAGGGCGCCGGCCACGTCGGCCAGGCCCCCCGTCTTGATCAGCGGATAGACTTCGGAGGCAACGGATAGAACCTCGATCATCTGTCGGCCAGATACCGATTGATCATGGCTTGCGTAATCAGTGTCACCCCGTCCTCCGTCCGCCGGAACCATTTGGCATCGAATTCAGGGGCCTCGCCGACGACCAGTCCCTCGGGCACGCTGACACCGCGGTCGATCACGACCTTCTTCAACCGCGCGCTGCGCCCGATATCGCAATAGGGCAGCACCACCGCTTCTTCCAGCACGGAATAGGAGTGGACCCGGCTACCGGTGGACAACAGCGTCCGCTGCAGATGCCCGCCCGAAATGATACAGTCGCCCGACACCAGCGAGTTCACCGCAGAGCCGCGTCGACCATCAAAATCATGCACAAACTTGGCCGGCGGGGTAATTTCAGCATAAGTCCAGATCGGCCAGTCGCGATCATAGAGGTCAAGCTGCGGGTTGATGTCGGTGAGGTCGATATTGGCCTTCCAATAGGCATCCACCGTGCCCACGTCGCGCCAATAGGCCACGCTTTCATTGCTGGAGCGGACGCAGGAGCGCGTGAACCGGTGCGCCCAGGCTGTGCCGTTCTTGACGATATAGGGTATGATGTCCTTGCCGAAGTCCCGGCTCGAGCCCTCGGTCGCGGCATCGCGGCGCAATTGCTCCATCAAAAAGCGCGTCTCGAACACATAGATGCCCATGGACGCCAGCGCCGTATCAGGCCGATCCGGGATACCCGGCGGATCCTTGGGCTTTTCGACAAAGTCGATCACCCGGTCACGCCCGTCGACATGCATCACGCCGAAGGCCGATGCCTCCTTGCGCGGCACTTCAAGACACCCAATGGTCACGTCCGCGCCCGTATCCACATGCTGGCGGAGCATGATTTCATAGTCCATTTTGTAGATATGGTCGCCGGCCAGGATGACGATATAGCGGGCGCCGTAATCCTCGATGATGTCCATGTTCTGGAACACGGCGTCGGCCGTGCCCGCATACCACATGTCCTCGGCCACACGCTGGCTCGCGGGCAGCACGTCAAAGCTCTCGTTACGTTCCTGGCGCAGGAAGTTCCAGCCGCGAGACAAGTGGCGGATCAGGCTGTGCGCCTGGTACTGCGTTGCCACGGAGATGCGGCGAATGCCCGAATTGATGGCATTGGAGAGCGCAAAGTCGATGATGCGCGACTTGCCCCCGAAATAGACAGCCGGCTTGGCGCGCCGATCGGTCAGCTCCATCAGCCGTGTTCCGCGTCCCCCGGCCAGCACATAGGCCATCGCCTCGCGGGCCAATGGCGATGGTACCCTGTAATCAGCCATTTTCTTCCCTCCACGTCGCCCGGCTCCCCCGGGACATTGCCATTATAGTCGGTTCAATCCGGATCGTATTTCAGGAAAAGGGTTGCCAGCGGCGGCAGATAGAGCTCGGCTTCCGCCGGCCAGTGCTGCCCCGTCACCTCGCGGGCGATTATGCCCCCCTGGTTGCCCGTATTCCCCCCTGCGTACCATCCGGCGTCAGTATTGATCCTTTCGATCCACCGCCCTACCTTGGGCAGCGGCACCTTGTAGTGTTCACGCGGGACCGGCGTGAAATTGGAGATGACCAGCACCGGCTCGGCGTCCGGTGCCTTGCGGAGCCATGCCAACACGGAGTTGGTCTGGTCATTGCCGATGACCCATTCGAACCCGTCCGGCTCGCAATCGCGCTCATGCAGGGCTGGAAGGCTCCGGTAGGCGGCATTGAGATCGGCCACGAGGCGGCGCATGCCCTCATGCGGCGCGGCATCGAGCAGCCACCAGTCGAGCCCCTTGCCCTCGGCCCATTCGGCGCGCTGGGCAAACTCCTGGCCCATGAACAGCAGCTTCTTGCCCGGGTGCCCCCACATGAACGCCAGATAAGCGCGCAGATTGGCAAACTGCTGCCACTCGTCGCCCGGCATCTTGTCGAGCAGCGAGCCCTTGCCATGCACCACCTCGTCATGGCTCAGCGGCAGCACGAAATTCTCGCTGAAGGCGTAGACGAGGCCGAAGGTCATGTCGTTGTGATGGTAGCGCCGGTGGATCGGGCTGCGCGCCATGAACCGCAACGTGTCGTTCATGAAGCCCATGTTCCACTTGAAACCGAACCCCAGCCCGCCGGTGTAGGTAGGCTGGCTGACGCCCGGCCATGAGGTGGACTCCTCAGCGATCATGAATGCGCCGGGAAACTGCTTGTAGACCTCGGCATTGACCCGCTGCAGGAACGCAACCGCTTCGAGGTTCTCGTTGCCGCCATGCTTGTTGGGCACCCACTGCCCCGGCTGGCGCGAATAATCGAGATAGAGCATCGACGCCACGGCATCGACCCGCAGCCCGTCGATGTGGAATTTCTCGAACCAGAACAGCGCATTATTGGTGAGGAAGGCCGAAACCTCCTTGCGACCAAAATTATAGATCGCCGTGTTCCAGTCGGGGTGGAAACCCTGCCGTGGATCGGAATGCTCGTAGAGCGCTGTGCCGTCGAAATTGCTGAGACCGAATTCGTCGGTCGGGAAATGCGCCGGCACCCAGTCAAGGATGACGCCAAGCCCTGCCTCATGGGCGGCATTGACCAGCCGGGCAAACCCCGCCGGATCACCGAACCGCGCCGTTGGTGCATAGAGCCCGGTTGGCTGGTAGCCCCAGCTCGGATCGTACGGATGCTCGCTGATCGGGAGGAGCTCGATATGGGTGTAACCCATGTCCGCCGCATAGGGGATCAGCTGCTCGGCCAACTGGTCATAACTGAGGAAACTGCCGTCGGCCCGCCGCCGCCACGATCCGGGATGCACTTCATAAATCGACATCGGCGTGCGGCGCCAATCCCGGCTCGACCGCTCGCGCATATATTTGTCGTCGGTCCAGGTGAAGGGCGTCGGGTCTGGCACCACCGAGCCATTGCGCGGCCGCAACTCGGCCTGCCGTGCAAACGGATCGGCCTTGAGCGGCAGGACTTTCCCGTCCGGCCCGACAATCTCATATTTGTAGATCGTGCCTGTCCCAACGACCGGAACAAAGACTTCCCAGATGCCGCCGCGATTGCGCATCGGGTGGCGCCGTCCGTCCCAATCGTTGAACGTTCCCACTACCGAAACACGCAGCGCATTGGGTGCCCACACCGCAAAATGGGTGCCGTGAACGCCCTCGAACTCCATCTCGTGGGCGCCGAGCTTGTCAAACAGCCTCAGATGGCTGCCCTCGCCGATATAATAGTCGTCCATTGGCCCGAGCACCGGACCAAAGGAATAGGGATCATAGGCATCCCATTCTCCGCCGGCATTCTTGGCGCGATACCGAATGGGCTGTCGCCGGTCCAGATTGACCTTGCCTTCGAAGAACCCCGCCGCATGGCGCGGAAACAGATGGCTCAGTTCGGTGCCGTCCAGCGTATAGGCGGTGACAGCCTCAGCGTGCGGAATAAAGGCGCGCAGCACCCAATTGCCGTCGATTTCATGCAGGCCGAGGAAGGCGAAGGCATCGCCATGGCGTCCCGCCACGATTGCTTCGACTTCACGCGCATCGGCCTGCCAGTTTTCTTTGCTCACGCCATTCATCCCCAGGGCGCCGGTCCCCACTAGTGCACCATAGTAAACCACGCGCGGTGACCTTTGGTTTCCCCGCGTGGCTCCGATCCGCGAGAAATTCGGCTATGCCGTGGGCACACCCCAGATTTCGCCGGCATATTGTCTGATCGTGCGATCCGACGAGAAGAACCCCATGTTCGCCGTATTGCGGATCGCCATCGCCCACCACCGGTCGGGATTGGCCCAGAGCCGGCTGACCTTTTCCTGCGCCGCCCAATAGGCGTCGAAGTCACGGGCAACCATGAACCAGTCATGGTCATAGAGACCGCCGATCAGATCACGATAGCGGTTGGGATCATCGGGCGAGAACACGCCGGAAGAGATGGACTCGAGCGCCTCGCGCAGGCGCCGCGACTTGTCGATGGCCGAGCGCGGCACCTCGCTGCGGCTGCGCTTGTCCTCGACCTCCTGCGCCGAGAGCCCGAAGATGACGATATTGTCGGGTCCCACTTCCTTGTGCATCTCGACATTGGCGCCGTCCATCGTGCCGATGGTGATGGCGCCATTGGCCATGAACTTCATGTTGCCCGTACCGGACGCTTCCATGCCTGCGGTCGAGATCTGCTCGGAGAGATCGGCCGCAGGCACGATCACCTCAGCCAGGCTCACATTGTAGTTCGGCAGGAACACAACCTTGAGGAGGCCCCGCACTGCCGGGTCATTATTGATGACCCGTGCCACGTCGTTGATGAGCTTGATGATCAGCTTGGCGTTCCAATAGCTCGGCGCCGCCTTGCCCGCGAAAATCTTGACGCGTGGCTTCCATTCCCGCTCCGGATGGGCGCGGATTTCGTCATAGAGCGCCACCGCGTGAATGATGTTCAGGAGCTGGCGCTTGTATTCGTGGATGCGCTTGATCTGCACGTCAAACAGCGCCTCGGGCGACACCGTGACGTTGAGACGGTCCTTGATCAGCTTGGCGAGGCGCTGCTTGTTGGCGAACTTCACCGCCGCAAACTGCTTCTGGAACCCCTTGTCCTCGGCGTGGGGCGCCAGAAGGTGCAGCTTCTCCACGTCGTCCATGAACTCTGGGCCAATACGGTCGCTGACCAGCTTGGTCAGGCTCGGATTGCACTGCAGCAGCCAGCGCCGCGGCGTGATGCCATTGGTCTTGTTGTTGATCCGCTCGGGATAAAGCCTGTGCAAATCGGCGAAAACCGTCTGCTTCATCAGCTCGGTATGCAGCGCCGAGACGCCATTGATCGAGTGCGAGCCAACGAAGGCCAGCTGCCCCATGCGCACGCGACGACCGCCATGCTCATCGATCAGCGAGATGGTCGCCACCTGCTGGTCGTTGAACCCGGCCTTGACCCGGGCCTCGGTCAGCACTTCTGCATTGATCTGGTAGATGATCTGCATGTGCCGCGGGAGCAGTCGTTCCAGCAGGGCCACCGGCCAGCTTTCGAGCGCTTCGGGCAGGAGCGTGTGGTTGGTATAGCCGAACGTGCCCTTGCACAGTTTCCAGGCCTGATCCCACTTGATCCCATTGTCATCGATGAGAATGCGCATGAGCTCGGCCACCGAAATCGCCGGGTGCGTGTCGTTGAGCTGGATGGCCACCTTCTCCGGCAGCGAGCTGAGGTCGCCATATTGCTGGAGATGCCGCCGCACGATGTCCTGCAGCGATGCCGAGGAGAAGAAGAACTCCTGACGCAGGCGCAATTCCTGGCCGGCCGGCGTTGAATCCGCCGGATAAAGCACCCGCGTGATCGCCTCTGCCTTGGCGCTTTCTTCCAGCGCGCCGATGTGGTCGCCGGAATTGAACTTGTCGAGCAGGATCGGGTCGATCGGCTGCGCGCTCCAGAGGCGCAGCGTATTCACCCGCTTGCCGCGCCAGCCTACGATCGGCGTGTCATAGGCCACCGCCAGCAGATGCTCGTTGGGCTCCCATTCCTGACGAATGCTGCCATCCGGGTCCTGCACCGGATTAACGTGTCCGCCAAAGCCGATCTCATAGGTGCTTTCGCGCCGCTCGAATTCCCATGGGTTGCCGTGGGCTAGCCACTCTTCGGGCAGCTCGACCTGCCAGCCTTCGCTCATTTCCTGCCGGAACAGGCCATGGACATAGCGAATGCCATAGCCATAGGCCGGAATATCGACCGAAGACATGGACTCGAGGAAGCACGCTGCGAGGCGGCCAAGACCGCCATTGCCGAGCGCCGCGTCGGGCTCGAGATTAATCAGATCGCCGAGGTCGACATTGAGATTGGCCAGCGCCTGCTGCACCGGCTCCATCAGCCCCACATTGCTCATTGCATCGCGCATGAGCCGGCCGATGAGGAATTCGAGGCTGAGGTAGTAGACCCGCTTGTTGGCAGTCCGCCAGGTTTCGCGCGAACTCTCCATCCAGCGGTCCATCACACGGTCGCGCACTGCCAGGATCGTGGCGGTCAGCCAGTCATGCGGGCGGGCGACAATGGGGTCCTTACCTACGGAATAGATCAGCCTTTCAAGAATTTCAGCCTGAATGGCTTCAACAGTAATGGCACGGGGCTCGTGGATTGGAGCATCGTAGACGATCGGCTTTTGCGGCATATCGCAATCCAGTTTTCATGACGATGTTCCCCTCGGACAGGAACACTCTTGCACTTAATTTCAGCATCGAAAAGCCCCAAAAAATACCGCAAAGCGGCATCAATGGGGCTCTGTGCTGGCCTTGGCACTTGCCTCCGCAGCGTTGGGGTCGACCTCGACGCCACTCTCCCTAGCCTGGTCTATCGCGTTGGAGATCAACAAATCCTGCTGGCGCAGATCGCCCAGCAATTGCGCCTCGAACCGCATCCGGTCACGGTTGCGGACCCCTTCGATGGCATCGTCGATTTCGACTTCGCTGGCGCCCAGGATGCGGATCGCCTGCCCCCCGAACCGCACCGCCGATTCGAAGGTTTCGCGCAGTTCATACTCGACACCGATCTCGCGCAGTTCGATGGCGTGGCCCCGATCGAAGGCGCGTGCCATCACCTTGACCAGCGGAAAATGATCCCGGATCAGCTCGGCGATCAGCGTCGTTGCCTTGGCGTCGTTGACGCAGACCAGCACCATTTCGGCCCGGTCTGCCCCGGCGGCATGCAGCACATCGAGCCGGGTTCCATCGCCATAATAGACCTTGAAACCGAACTGCGATGCCGCCCGGATCATCTCGACATCATTGTCGATGATCGAGATCTGGTGTCCCTGACCGAGCAGCGGCTGGCTGGCGATCTGCCCGAACCGCCCGAACCCGATCAGCAAAACGCGTCCGCTGAGGCCGTTGACCTCCTCGATCCCGTCCATCGACATCGTCTTCTTCGGCATCAGCCGCCGCATCGGGATGACCAACAGGGGCGTCAGCACCATGGAGAGGATCACAGTCGCGGTGAAAATGGCGTTGGATGGCCCATCGATCAGCCCCGCGCTCACGGCCGTGGTGTAGAGCACGAAAGCGAACTCGCCGCCCTGCCCCATAAGCACCGCCCGCTCCATGGCCTCGCCATGGCTCGACCGCAGCAGTCGAGCGATGATGTAGATGGCGACGCCCTTGACCAGCATGGCCGCAACCACGCCGGCGGCGATCACCTGCCAGTTTTCGGCCACAACGCTGAGTTCCAGCGACATGCCGACCGCAAGAAAGAACAGGCCCAGCAGCAGCCCGCGAAATGGCTCGACGTCAGCCTCGAGCTGATGACGGAACGTCGACGTCGAGAGCAGCACGCCGGCAAGAAACGCCCCCATGGCCATGGAGAGGCCCGCCGCCTGGAACAGCAGCGCCGCGCCGAGCACGACCAGCAGCGCTCCTGCCGTCATCAGCTCGCGGACCTTGGCGGCGGCGAGCACGGCAAAGAACGGATTCATGATCCGTCGGCCGAGGAAGATCAGCAACAGCACCGCTCCGATGGCGAGGCCTATGGACAAGATGCGGGTCAGAGAACTGGTATCCCCTGCGCCCGGCGCCAAGAGCGCCACGATGGCCAGGAGCGGCACGATGGCGAGGTCTTCGAGCAGCAGGATCGAGACCATTTTCTGGCCGCTTTCGCTCCCCAGTTCGCCCCGTTCGCCCAGCATCTGCATGACGATAGCGGTCGAGGTGAGCACAAAACCCATGCCGAACACGAAGGATACGACCGGCGCAAAGCCGAGCATCATGCCGACCCCGGTCAGCAGCAGTCCGCAGACCCCGACCTGGATCACCCCAAGCCCAAAGATCTGCCGCCGCAGCGCCCAGAGGCGGGAGGGCTCCATTTCGAGCCCGATGATGAAGAGGAACATGACGACGCCGAGTTCGGCCAGGTGCAGCACCGCCGATGGGTCCGTCACCCCGTCAAAGCCGGAAGGGCCGAGCAGCACGCCCGCCGCCAGATATCCCAGCACCGAGCCGAGGCCCAGCCGCCGGAACAGCGGCACCGCTACGGCCGCCGCCCCCAACAGGATCACCACGGGAAGGAGGTCGACCCCTCCCCCTGCTGCGTGAGAAACAGTCTCCACCAGGTCTTGGGCCATCGCATACTCCTTGGAAGACCGAAACTGTGACCACGGAGCGCGCGCGTCAAGAAAATCTGCCGCATGTCTGCCCGTCGCTTTTTGTGGGTCGCGCGTGGTGAACGGCGGGGAGAGATCAGAACACGGTGACAAATGGGCGGATTTGGGGAATCTTCGCCCATCACGACGCGCCAGCGCCATCCAGAGGCATCGCTCGTCCCAGAAAAAGACTTCTGCCGCTCAAGGACCCTTCATGCCCCGCAAGATCATTATCGACACCGATCCCGGTCAGGACGATGCCGTCGCCATTCTTCTCGCCCTGGCCTCCCCAGAGGAGCTGGACGTGCTGGGCATTGTTGCCGTCGCCGGCAATGTTGGCCTCCACCACAACGCCAATAATGCCCGCAAGATCGTCGAACTCTCCGGCCGTCACGATATTCCGGTCTATGCCGGCTGCGCGCGCCCGATGCGCCGCGACCTTGTCACCGCCGAGCATGTCCATGGCGACACTGGCCTCAACGGCCCCGTGCTGCCCGATCCCACCATTCCACTACAGGCCCAGCACGGCGTCGACTACATCATCGATACGCTTATGGCGGCCGAGCCTGGTACGATCACCCTCTGCACCCTCGGGCCACTGACCAACATCGCCATGGCCCTCGTCAAGGAGCCGCGTATCGCCGAGCGGGTCCAGGAGCTGGTGATGATGGGTGGCGCCTATTTCGAGGTCGGCAACATCACCCCGGCCGCCGAATTCAACATTTATGTCGATCCCGAAGCCGCCGACATCGTGCTGCGCTCCGGCATCCCGATCGTTATTCAGCCGCTCGACGTCACCCATATGATCCAGTCGACGCCCGAGCGCCTCGCTGCCATCAAGGGCCTCGGCAACCGCTCGGGCCAGGCGGTCTACGACATGCTGACCTTCTCGGAAGGCTTTGACCTCAAGAAATACGGCTGGGCCGGCGCGCCGCTCCACGATCCGACCGTCATCGCCTACCTGCTCCAGCCAAGCCTGTTTGAAGGCCGCGCCTGCCACGTCGCCATCGAAACGGCGAGCGAGCTCACCATTGGCATGACCGTCGCCGACTACTGGCACGTGACCGGCAAGCCGCATAACGCCACCTTCCTGCGCAGCGGCGACGCCGAGGGCTTCTTCAAACTCCTCACCGAACGCCTCGCTCGCCTGCCCTGATCGGACATTCAGTCCGTCCCAATCACCGATCTGTCCCTCCCCCTTACTCAAGGGGGAGGCTAGGAGGGGAAGCCTCCACGCTTGACCCAAGCCCGGTATCCAGAAACTCTATCCCCAACCTTAGGGAGCGGGGCAGTTGATGCAGGGCATAGAATTATCGCGCCGCTTCTACGCCGACATTGTGCGACCCTGGCTCGCTACCACTGCCCCCGACTTGTCCCACGCGGCCGCCCTAATCGGCTATGGCTCGGAACTCCTCGGCTTCGACGACGAAACCTCCCGCGACCACAATTGGGGCCCGCGCGTCCACCTCATCGTCACCGCCGACGATTTCGCCACTCACGCCCGCAGGCTGGTTGACGCCTTCACCGCCATGGCCCCGAAAACCTATCTCGGCGAACCCATCGGTTGGCGCAGCCGTCCTCATCCCGCGGTAAGCGGCCCCGGCTCTCTGGGCGCCATCGACCCATGGCCTCGAGATCCACACGCTCGAAGCCCGCCTCGACGCCCATTTCGCCACCCCCTCGGTCGATACACTCACACCACTTCAGTGGCTCGGGTTCGCCGAGCAGAAACTCCTCGCCTTCACCGCTGGCGCCGTCTTCCACGACGACGACGGCAGGCTCACCCGGGCGCGAGAGCGATTTGCCTATTTCCCGCACGATGTCTGGCTCTATAAGCTCGCCTGCCAGTGGCGGCGCATCGCTGAGGAACAGGCCTTTGTTGGCCGCACCGGACAGGTCGGCGACGATTTGGGCTCACGCATAATCGCCGCCCGGCTGGCGCGCGATATCATGCGTATTGGCTTCCTGCTCGAGCGCCAATACGCCCCCTATGCCAAATGGCTCGGCAGCGCCTTTGAACGTCTCCCCATCGCCGCCCGCCTGACGCCGCATCTGCAGTCGGCGCTCGGCGCCACAGAATGGCAGCCCCGCGGCGAGGCCCTTGCCGCCGCCTATCGCGAACTCGCCCATACCCAAAACCGGCTCGGCATCGCCCCTTTCGAGCCTGTCATTGGCCCCTATCACGAGCGCCCCTTCGCCACCCTCAATGTCGATGACGCCGTCGCCGCCCTCATGGGTGCGATCACCGACCCGACCGTGAAGAACCTGTCCATTCTCGGCTCCTTCGACCAGGTGATCGATTCAACCCCGGTCGCAGAAGACGCCGATCTGTCCCAGAAAATCATGCGGCGGGTACTGAGCTAGTCTTCCCCCAGCCGAACCTCCCGTGTGATCCCGATATTATCGAGGAACGCCCGGTCATGGCTCACCACCAGCAGCGCCCCGTCATAGGCGCGTAATCCCGCCTCGATTTTCTCAATCGCTTCGATGTCGAGATGGTTGGTGGGCTCGTCTAGCACCAGCAGGATGGGCGGTGTCTTCCCGCCAACCGCGCAGGCGAGCCCCGCCCGCAGCATTTCCCCGCCGCTTAACGTCCCTACGACCTGAAGCGCCGCATCCGCGCGAAAGCTGAATGCCGCCAACAGCGCCCGACAGTCATTCTCCGTGCTCTCGGGGTTAAGCCGCCGGAAATTGTCGACGATGCTGTCCTCCCGCCTGAGAAGGCCCACCTGCTGGTCGAGCAGGGCAAAGGGCCCGCCGATCTGCACGCTCCCCGCAGTCGGTGCGAGACCGCCAGTGAGCAACTTGAGCAGCGTCGTCTTCCCACTCCCGTTGTCGCCGGTGATCGCCACCCGCTCGGCCCCGACGATCTCAAACGACATATCGCGGATAACCGGTCGTCCGGACTGATACCCACCGATCAGCCCCACCGCCCGCAGCACCATCTTGCTGCGCGGCAGATGCGTCGGCGCCAGTTTCACTGCGAACGGGGTCAGGATTTCGATCCGCTCCCGCGCGGCTCGAGCCTGCTCCTGCGCACTCTCGGCCTGTTTTTCCGCCAGCGTATCCAATCCCCCGGCCGTTTCCTCGGCGCGTCGCTTTAGGCCACCGAGCAGGATTTTCGGCGCATCCCCCTTGGCCGCCTTGCGCCGCCCGCCAGCATCGCGCTGCGCCTGCTTCTCCCGCGCGTCCTGGGCCTTTCGCGCAACCTCCCGCACCTGCCGCTCGGCAAAGTCCCGGTCGTGCTCGGCCGCCTGCAGTTCCAGCGCCCGTCGTTCCCGATATTGGCTCCAGCCGCCGGCATAGGTCCTGGCGCCAAGGCTGGTCACCTCGACAATCGCATCCACCTGCTCGAGCAGATTGCGATCATGGCTGACGACGATCGCTGCCCCCCGCCACCCGGCGAGCATGTCCGCCACCGCCAGACGCCCATCCGCATCGAGATTATTCGTCGGCTCATCGAGGAGGATCAAATCCGGCTCGGCAAACACCAGTGCGGCCAGTGCCGCCCGCGTCCGTTGGCCGCCTGACAGCGTCGAGAGTAGCGTTTCCGGTCCAACCGGCAGGCCAAGCGTCTCGAGCGCTGCCGATAGCCTCGCCTCGAGCGTCCAGTCCGCTTCGGCCAGTTCATCGACACTGGCCGAGCCGACCATCGCTTTGTCCAGCAACGCCAACCCCGCCCGCGCGCCGAAAAGGTCCGCTATGGTTTCGCCCTCGGCTGGCTGCACCTGCTGACGCAATACGCCGAGCCGCCCGGACATGGCGATTGACCCGCTACTCGGCGTCAATTCACCGGCGATAAGGCGCAACAGAGTGGTCTTGCCCACGCCATTTCGCCCCACAAGGCCTGTGTGCCCTGGGCCGAATGTCAGGTCAAGATTGGAAAAGAGTGTCTGGCCGTCAGGCCCGGTATAGGACAGCTGCGAAATCGTGACGGAAAAGGGCATGGATCGAAAAATCTCCAGTGGCAAGGCAGGTCGGCATTGCGGTGGAGATACGGTCCATTGGGCACCATCCGGTCGAGTTGCGGTCCCTCATAATTAGCGCACCCGGGCCGCGCGTCAACCGGCCCTCTGGCAAATTGAGGCGTACCGGAGTAGGGATATCGCCCGCCACGACGCCGCCGGATCCGCTTCCATGGACATCTTCACGCTCACCGCCTTCACCATTGCCTACCTCATTGCCCTGGTGGTGCCCGGCCCCGGCGTGGCAGCAATTGTGGCCCGAGCGCTCGGCGGCGGCTTCAAGAGCGCCATGCCCATGGTCTTCGGCATCCTCGCCGGCGACCTCGTCTATTTCCTTTTTGCCGTGTTCGGCCTTGCCGCCATCGCCACCTATTTCTCGCCGGTCTTCGTCATCGTCCGCTGGGCAGGCGCCGCCTATCTCCTCTACATCGCGTGGAAATTCTGGAGCGCCAAGCCGGGCTCCGAGCAGATGAAGCCGAAGAGCGAAGACGCATTGAAGACCTTCCTCGCCGGCTTCTCGCTCACTATGGGCAACCCGAAGACCATTGTGTTCTACCTCGCCATTCTGCCCACAGTGGTACCGCTGGCGGAAATGAACCCGCTCGCCTTCGCCGAGCTGACGGCAATCGTCGTGATCTGCCTGCTGATTGTCGGCTGCGCCTACGCCTGGCTCGCCTCGGCGGCCCGCGAAATGTTCCGCAGCGAAAAGGCCCTCGGCCGTCTCAACAAGACCGCCGGCGCCATGATGGCCGGCGCCGCGGGCCTCGTCGTTTTCCAGCACTGACACATTAAATAAGCCGCAACCTTTGCTTGCCAGAATTCGCTCATGGCAAGCATTGGCAAGATATCGCAGATGTTCCGCTGGCAGCAGATGGAATACCATCGGACCCGCCGCAAGGAAGGCTTTGCCCGCGTACAGCAGCTCTCGGCAACGGCCAATTCGATGATGGCGATCAAGACCAATGAGGCCATCGGCAAAGGCAATGTCATCGCCAAGATCGCCTATCAACGTATGTCGAAGACTGTCTAGTTGCCCGGCAAAGTCCCTCATGCCCCCGGAAAAGCTGGCAGTTTTTCCACCAACCCCTTTGACACCGCCCCTGCCCCTGCTAAGAGGCTACCGGGGGCCTATAGCTCAATGGTTAGAGCCGACCGCTCATAACGGTCTGGTTCCAGGTTCGAGTCCTGGTGGGCCCACCATTTTAGCGCCCGGAAAGCTTGGATTTTATGTCCGATCCTTCCGGGCTTTTGATCGTGCCCCACTGCGTGGTGTAACTGAGGCTTGGCCTCCACGCATATCCGGCT
>JADGNE010000026.1 GCA_015234425.1 Devosia sp. | reverse complement strand
AGTCTTGAATCACGGCAAACCCGATTTGGGAATCCAGTTTGTCAACAGGACCTAACGGTGTCGAGGCGCATAAATCCGTCAGGCCGAGTGTAGGCTGTCCCGACCGAGGTTCGACTGGTGTCCGGAAGTAAAGCCCGCGGCACCGCAATCTCGAGTTTGCCGCCTTCGTCGTGGACAATCTCTAAGCCAAGTTCTTCGAAAACGGATTGGGCGGCCCGAGACAGTGCACGCATAGCCGTACCATCAAGGACGCCAGTCGCAGTGTCTCCATTCCATTTTTGGAAAGCAGTGAGCGCCCGATACGTTGAAGGGCCAAACGCACCGTCGATTATGGCGTCATAGAACCCTGCGAGCGTAAGATCTGTCTGAAGCGCAACTCGATCCTCGTCGCCGAGCTCTCCGAACCACCCCCGACTGAGTTCAAAGTCGGCCCGTGGAGCAGAAGTCGAGGCGAAGTAGAGCGATATCAATAAAAGACACGCAACACCCCATCTGTTGACATTTCCAGATATCATTTGAACCCCCGCCCGAATTAAGCTTCTCAGTCTTTCGGGCTCTCCGCAAGTGGCCACTTAAGACACGAGCAACAGCGACTTAACAGGTTCTTCGCCGTTTTTGTCGCGGCCGGCGATTCACCTACTTCTTTTGCGCGGCTTCTTCTCCCACTCCACCCAAAGATGAATGGCAACGAGCAGCGGGCGGGAGACGACTGTGGCAATGAGAACTGCCGCGAGGGTGGAGATCGGGCGGGTTTCGGGCTGGAGGGAGAGGATCAGGGCGGTGATGGTGGCGACTGCGAGACTATATTCAAAGACCGCTAGGGTGCCGCCGCAGAGACGCGCCAACGCAGCCTCTAAAAGAGTGGGGACTGTTTTTTCGGGCTGCTCGCTCATGGTTTTGCTCCTCACCTGGCAATGAGACGCTGGGCGAGAAGCGGGCCTTGGTCGAAAGATTGGTTCAGGCGGGCTGAGTGTGCAGCCTTGGCTGGGTGCGATGGGCGCGGATGCTGAGGAGGACGCTTGCCAGCATGAGGAGCATGGCGGCGATTTCGAGGAATTGCGGGAGGCGCTGTTCCCAGGCGAAACCATAAAGCAGGGCAAAGAGGGTTTCGAACAGCACCATGGGGCCGACGAGGGTGAGCGGCAGCAGGCGGCTGACGCGGTTCCACAGGGCGTTGGCGACGAGGGACGCGAAAAAGGCGATCGCTACACAGACGAAGAGGAAATTCAGCCACAGGCTGGTGTCGGTCGGCAGGGGCGCGTGATTGAGCGCGACGGGCATGAGCGCAAGGCCCTGAAGGCCGGTGACGAGGCCGATGATGAGGTTCCAGTCCTCGGATGAAATATCGGCGTGGCGCTCGAGGAAGAAACTGTTGCCGACGGCAAAGCCGGTCCAGGACAGCAGCGCGCCCATGGCCAGAACCATGCCGATGATCGGGCCGGCGGTGCCCAGCGAGAGGCCGGTGCCGAAGGCATCGAGCGTGATGAGGGCGATGGCGGCTGTGCCCAAGGTGAGCGCCGGCGCGAGGCGCATGAAGGGCACGGCACCCTTTTGCAGGCACCCGACAAGGGCGATGGTGACCGGCATGAGGCCGATGATCAGCGTGGCGATGGGCACGCCGGCGAGGAGGATCGCATTGGTCAGCAGCAGGTAATAGAGCGTGTTGCCGATGATCGCGAGGCCGAAGGCAATGGCGAGGTTTTTCGCGGTGAGCAGCGGCAGGATCTGGCGGAGGCGGAAGAGCACGAGCCCGAGCGCGAGGAGCCCATAGACGAGATAGCGCCCGGCGACGAGCATCAGCGGGCTGAAGGCGGTGACCGTTTTCGGGGCGACGAAGACGAGGCCCCAGAGCGCGCCGGTGACGATGGCGAAAATGACGCCGAGGGTCAGGTTTTTCGGGATGGTCATGGCGGGGGTGGTCGTCTCGGGCGGGGTGGTTCTGGGTCGATGCGCCAGTGGTAGCGGATTGGCGCGGCAATGGGGGCGGAAAAAGCGGAGGGGGCAGCGGTTTTCGCGGGGGTTTTCGGGAGGGGCGCGGGCGGCGTATGATGGCGACAACCAGGAGCCAGGCATGAAAACGACCAATTACGACCGCGTCTTCGGATATTCGGTGGCCAGCATCCACGAACTCTATGTGGCGAAGGTGGAGCGCAAGGGGCATACGCGCGAAGAGGTCGACCAGGTGATCTGCTGGCTGACCGGGCACAATGAGGCAAGCCTTACAGCGGCGATGGATGAGGGCCAGACGCTGGGCAATTTCTTTGACAAGGCCCCGGCCATGAACCAGGCGCGAGAGCTGATCAAGGGTGCTATCTGCGGCGTGCGGGTGGAAGAGATCGAAGACAGGACGATGCAGAACATCCGCTATATGGACAAGCTGGTGGACGAAGTGGCCAACGGCAAGGCCATGGCGAAGATCCTGCGTTCGGCCTGAGACGCCTCAGGCTTCTTCAGGGGGGCCAAGGGGAAATCTGAGGCTGACGGTGACGCCATCGGCCGAGGAGGCGGTGTGGAGGGTTCCGCGCGCCTGGGCGGCAAAGGATTCCATCAGGCGGCGGCCAATGCCGCTCGCCTTGCGTTCGGGCAGCGGGTCGCCATCATTGTGGATGGAAAGGTCGGCCATGCCGGACGCGTCGACCTCCATGCGGATGGAAATCGTGCCCGAGCGTCCGTCGGGATAGCCATATTTGACGGCGTTGATGATCGCCTCGTTGACGAGCTGGCCGATGGGCATGACGATTTCGCTGGGCAGATCGACATCGGCGATGGCCGTTTCGAGGCGGATCTGCTCGGAGCTGGCATAGATCACCTTGCTGGCGATGTCGGTAATGTAGCTGCGCGCCGGCGCCTGGACGAAATCGATATTGCGATAGATGTGCTCGTGCACCGAGACCATGGCGGCGATGCGCGGCTCGATCTCGGCGAGGATATCCGGATTGCGCACCTGGGTGCGCACGAGGGAGAGTACGGACTGGAGATTGTTCTTGATCCGGTGGTGGATCTCGAGGAGGAGGCTCTCGTTGCGCGCGAGGGATGTCTCCAGCTTGCGGCCAGTGCGTTCCTGCTGCATGGCGAGGCCCCGCATGTGCCAGGAGGCGACCCCGAGAAGGATCAGGATTGGCGCCAGGGTGGCCAGCGTGACGCCGACGCGCGACCAGAACTGGCCAAGCTCGACCTGGGGATCGACGCCGATGACGGCAATGAGCGGGGCGGCCTCGACGCTGGAATAGCCCAGCACGCGCGTGACCCCATCGATGGGAGAGGCCGGCGCCCAGTAGACGCCAGTCGGGCTGGCGGTGAAATTGCCGACGAACTCCTGGGACACCGTGTTGTCATAGACTTCGGTATCGATGGGCGGCAGGCGAGCGGTTATCCAGCCGCCGCGGTGGACAACGAAAGCATTGGAATCGCCGCCGATGCCGACCCAGGCGTGGCTGAGGATATCGGGAGGCGCATAGGCAACCGCTGCCCCCTGGAACACGCCATGGCTGCGCAGGGCAAGGCCTATGGCGAAGGTCTTGTTGCCAGTGACCCGATCGGTGATGAGATTGGAGATGACCCAGTTCTGTCCGTCGCGCATCTGGCCGAAATATTGCCGATCACTGATATTGACGGGGCGGGCCGTCAGCCCGATGAACTCGCGGGAATTGCCCTCGGCGTCATAGATGATCATGGTGACGCCATCGGGCAGGTCGGACAGGGCGGCGACAAGGGTGCGGGTGGAATCCACATCGCTCGACACGGGACCCAGTTGTTCGGCGACGCGGCTGAGCGTCTGGCGAGCGACTTCCACATACCAGCGGACATCGGTGGCGAGCGACACTGCGTAAGCCTCGACGCGGTTTTCGAGGTCGTCGCGGGTGCGCTGGTAGTCGAAGGTGAAGGAAATGGCCGCAATCCCCAGAGCGAGGGTGACGAGGGCGGCGTAAAGAAAACCGATAAACTGACCACTGGAGCGCGGGCGGCTTGTGGCGCCAGGTGGATCGGCGGGAGGTATTCGTCTGGCCCGAAACATCGATGCGCTCCCTAAGTCGAGAGGATGCTAGCCCAGGATAACAGTCGGGGATAGCCTACAAAAATGGATTGCTCCGCGCTCGCGGCCTGCGCGCTCATCGTTCAAGAAACGACACCAGTGCGTTGCGATTGGCTTTCTAGGCAAGAAGGTGCCAGAGTTCTACATTCCTCCTCGAACACGGCGCCAGACGCCGCAGCAATTGGGAGACGAAAATGACCCTCGAACTTGGCGGCATCCACCATCTGACCGCCGTGACCGCCGACGCACCGCGCAATCTCAAGTTCTATACCCAGACCCTTGGCATGCGCCTGATCAAGAAGACGGTGAACCAGGACGACACCTCGGCCTATCACCTGTTCTATGGCGACGGCGTGGCCTCTCCCGGCGCGGACCTGACCTTCTTTGACTTCAACACGCTGCGCGAGCAGCGCGGCAACCACAGCGTTGGCCGCACCGGGCTGCGCGTCGACAGCGAGGAAACGCTGAAGTGGTGGAAGGACCATCTGGAAGCCCATCAGGTCTCGACCTCGGGCATCAAGGAACGCTTCGGTCACACCTCGCTCGACTTCGAGGATTTTGAAGGCCAGCGCTTCCGTCTTGTCGTCGACGGCAGCAACAAGGTCGTGCCCTGGGCCAAGTCGCCCGTGCCGGTAGACAAGCAGATCATCGGGCTGGGGCCGATCACCCTGTCGGTGCCAAAACTCGAGCCGACCGACGTGATGCTGACGAAGGTGATGAACATGCGCCAGGTGCGCAATTACCCGGCCCGCGAGCGCAATGGCGAAGTGTTCGTCTATGAAATGGGTCCGGGCGGCCCGGCAGCCGAGCTGCATGTTTCGGTCGATCCGAGCCTGCCGCGGGTGCGGCCCGGCGCCGGTGGCGTGCACCACGTTGCCTTCCGCACGCCGGACCAGGACAGCCTGCGCGAGTGGATCGAACGGGTGAACAGCTTTGGCATCCGTTCCTCGGGAGAGGTGGAACGGTTCTATTTCACCTCGCTCTATTTCCGCGAGCCGAACGGGATCCTGTTCGAGATTGCCACCGACGTGCCCGGCTTTGCCGCGGACGAGCCGATGGAGAGCCTGGGGGAAACGCTGGCCCTGCCGCCCTTCCTCGAACCGCACCGGGCCCAGATCGAGGCCGGTCTGAAGCCGCTCGACTAAGCGTCATAGCCAAGAAAGAGCCCTCCCTCGGGGAGGGCTTTTTTGTTTTATGCAGCGACGAGTGGCGACTGGCGGCCTAGACGCCGGGGGGTGGGGAGATGGCATCGTCGGCGGCGCGGCCGCCCATTCCCATGCCCATGCCCATCCCCATGCCGCCACCGCCTGCGCCGCCGGCACCGCCGCCGCCCTGCCCGCCTCCGCCACCTTCGCGGCCCTGACCGCCCGGCTGGCCACCGCGACCGCCACGGCCACCGCCGGCGCTGGCGGGACGGGTCGGGCCCTGCATGGGGATTTCGAGATCGGCGGGGATCGGGGTGAGATCTAGGGCCTGGCGGATGAAATTGCGCAGGGACACGACGAGGTCGTGGGTGTGGACCTGGTTGCCGGCGACGAGCTCGCGCGCGACTTTTTCAGCCAGACGCACATGTTCGTCGGTGCCGAGCAGGATGATGTCTGAGAGGGCGGCCTCGACATTGTCGCGCACCTGACGAACGCGCTCGAACGTCTCGTCGCTCATGGTGCGGGGTGGGACAGCCTCGCCACCGGCTTCGGCCGCGGCCTTTTCGGCGGCGCGGATATCGCGGAGATGGCGGGGATCGACGGAGAGGCGGCCGGTGAAGGAGCCGCCGAGCACCTTGTAAGCGGCGATGAGGGTTTTGAGGCGCTCGTTGATCTGGCGGTTCATCCGCTGCTGGCGCTGCTGGATGGTGGTCATCATGACGAGGCGAATGCCGATGCCGATGAGCGCAAAAAGCGCGATGCCGATCAGCGAGGTCAGGATCCCCTGCCAGGAAGTGAAGTCAAAGCCGCGCAATTGAGTGTTCTCCGATGGTGGGGAGAGTTTGGCATGGCGGGGCTAGTGGGGGGAAGGGAGTGGGGAGGCCGATAGGTCCCCTTACCCTGGCCCTCTCCCCGGAGGGGCGAGGGGACGCAGGAGGGGACGGGCTGGTGGAGGCGGAGGCGGAGGCGGAGGAATACCCCCACATGGCCTCCCCCTGGTAGGGGGAGGGACAGATCGAGATTGGGGTTGGCTTAGTGGTGGAAACGTAAGCCCCCCACCCTCAATCCCTCCCCACGAGGGGGAGGGAGGCCGATCGCGTTTTTGGGCGCGGGTGGTGGTGAGCCCCTAGTGCCTCAGCGCGCCGTTGTCGTGTCGGGTTTGAGGAGGGCGGCGGTGGAGACGAGGCGGAGGAATTCGGCGCGGTAGCCGCCTTCGTCGTCTCCGCGGCCGGCGCGGGCGAGGGCTTCGATTTCGGCCCATGTCATGGCGAAGCCGTAGACGCTGGACTTCAGCTTTTGGCCGAAGGCCGCAATTGCGGCGGCGAACTGGGCGTCGGGGCCAGCGGTGGTGATGTCATCATAGACCACATCGGCGGTGACCGGCTCTTCGATGAGCTGGCTGACCGTTTCGCCGGGGAGTTTGTAGCGCATCTTGAGGAAGGCGAGCTCCTCCCCTGCCCCGCTGGTGGTGGCATTTTCGCCATAGCGGAGGGGATCGATCTGTTCGCCGCCCGAGCCGACCGGGGTGATTTCATAGAGCGCGGTAACGGTGTGGCCGGCACCGATATCGCCCGCATCCACCGCGTCATTGTTGAAATCCTCGCGGTTGAGGGCGCGGGTTTCGTAGCCGATGAGGCGGTATTCGGCGATCACTGCTGGGTTGAACTCGACCTGGATTTTGACGTCCTGGGCGATGGTGTGGAGCGTGCCGCCGATTTCCTCGACCAGCACTTTTTTGGCTTCGGCAAAGCTCGAGATGTAGCTGGCATTTCCATTGCCGTTCTGGGCCAGGGCCTGCATGGTCGCGTCATCAAGATTGCCGCGACCGAAGCCGAGGATGGAAAGGCTGGTGCCGGTCTGGCGCTTTTCGGCGATGAAATCTTCGAGTGCCTCAGGGTCGTCGATGCCCACATTGAAATCGCCATCGGTGGCGAGGATGACGCGATTGGTGCCCTCCACCCTTGCTTCTTCGGCGAGGCGATAGGCCAGTTCGATGCCTTCAGCCCCGGCTGTGCTGCCACCAGCCGAGAGGCCGTCGAGCGCCGAGAGGATTTTCGCCTTGTTGTCGGCAGAGGTCGGCTCGAGCACGATGCCGGCCGAGCCGGCATAGGCCACGATGGACACCGTGTCATTGGCCGAGAGTTTGTCGAGCAGAAGCGCAAAGGCGCGCTTCAAAAGCGGGAGCTTGTCGGGCGCATCCATCGAGCCTGAGGTATCGATGAGAAAGACCAGATTGGACTTTGTGTCGGCGCCCACGGGCGGCTCGAAGCCCTTGATGCCGATCTCGAGCAGCTGGGTTTTGTCGTTCCACGGCGTGGGGAAGACTTTCAGGGTCGGCTGGAACGGCACATCGGCGCTGGCGGGCGCGGCGTAGTCATAGGGGAAATAATTGAGCAATTCCTCGATGCGGATCGCATCGGCTTCGGGGAGATAGCCGTCCTCGAGCTGGCGCCGAACATAGGCATAGCTGGCTGTATCGACATCGATGGAGAAGGTCGAAACAGGTTCGTCGGCAACGGCCTTGAGGCGCTGCTCGTCGAAGCTGGTGAAGCTATCGCCGCTGGGTTCAGCCGCAGGGGCATAGCCGAAATTGTCGACGGAATTGCGCGTCAGCATCTGGCCCGCGGCCGGGCTGGGGGCCGCCGCCGTTTGAAGCGCGATGGAGGGCGAGATCGGCGCAGGCGCGCGCACCATGGGGGCTTCGGCCATTTTGTCCTGCGGCGAGGGCATGACGGCATCGGCGATCATCGCTTCGGCCTCCTGAGCAGGCTCGGGCGGAGCGGGTTGGGTTTCGACCAGCACGGGAGCTTGCCCGGCGGTGTCGGAGATCACGGCCGGGGCCGGATCGTGGGCGGCACCACCGACCGGGGTCAGCGCGGTGGAATTGTAAAACTGCAGCCCGAGCGGGAAGAGCAGCAGGGCGACGGCGGCGGTGCCGAGAGGAATGCGGGCGTCCATGATCGAAAATCCCTTCAAGGAGGCGATGATGGACGTGAGACGCCAGCCCCCGGAATTTCCTTTGGATGGGGCGGCAGATTTTTTTGCCTGCTCTTCTTCCTGGGCGTCATCATAGGCGGCGCGGGCCGCGGCGAGGGCGGCAGCGCGGGCATCTGGACGCACTGGCGGCGGCGTTGTCGATTTCAGGGCGTCGAACGGATCGTGGTCGTGGTGGCTCATAGCAGCCCCCTCAATGTCTTGCGGGCTTCGTGCGCATGGTAGGAAATGGTCGCCTCCCGGATGCCCATGATATCGGCGGCTTCGGCGTGGCTCAGCTCCTCGGCATAGACGAGGAGCACGGCGTCGCGCTGTTTTTCCGGCAGGGTGCGGACGGCGGCCCAGAGTTCGCGGTTGGTGGTGGCAGCCTCCTGGTCCGGCTCGGCCTCGGAGGGTGTTATCTCGGCATAGCTTTTCGCATGTCGCCCCCTGCGCTGGCCGGCGCGCTGCCAATCGCGCACCGCATTGAGCGTGATGCGATAGACCCAGGAGGAAAAGGCGCTGCGCCCATCGAAGCCGGAAATGGCCCCGCCAAGTTTTATGCAGACATCCTGGGCGATATCCTCGGCATCGTCGCGATTGCCGCACCAGCGCCAGGCGGTCCGATAGATGCGGTCGTAATGGGTTTCCAAAAGCTCGGCAAAAGCATCGGAGTCCCCGTTCTGCGCGCGCCGGACCAGCGCCTCGGCTAGTGCCGTTGCGGGATCGAGCGGTGGTGCGGCAGTCAGTCCCATCATGGCAGCATGCACATCTGGCCTCTTTGGCTTAATTAGAGGCTAAGACGCCGGCGCCGGAAACTTCCTTTGGGTCGGGGCCGAGATATTTTTGTGAAGCTGTGCACGGGGGCCTATAGAAGGCTGACGTCGACGCTGCGAAAGGCCAAGATCATGATAGACAAGCCAGAGAGCCCGTTCAAACTCAATTCAACACGGATTATCATTCTGGCGCTGGGCGCGCTGGTGCTGCTGATCAGCATCTCGATGTTTTCGGGCGGGCTGGGGACGTATAATGCGCTCAAGGAAGCCGCCAATGCGGCCAAAACGCCGAGTGCCGAGCAGGTGGAGCCGGCGCAGTAGGTTTTTGTGTGTTTGAAGGGGATTACCCCCACCTAGCCTCCCCCTGGCAGGGGGAGGGACGCATCGGGGAGGCGGAAGCCCCTCATGACTTCACGACTATCTCAGAGTGATGGATTGGCGGCGGCGGGGCCTCGGGCCTTAAGCAGCATTTCTTTTGCGGCGGGGTTCCCCTCACCCTGACCCTCTCCCCGGAGGGGCGAGGGGACGATGAAGCTGAGGGTTTTGTGGGGCGGAAGCGGCGGACACCCCCACCCCAACCCTCCCCACAAGGGGGAGGGAGCCTTCGGTGGCTCACCGGCATCGCGGCACACTGGATGGGCTCCTCCCCCCTATCAGGGGGAGGTCAGGTGGGGGTTTTCAGGCCACCAGGGCCTGGGGCACTGCTTCAGCAATAAAGCCGCCGCCTAAAACTTCTGAGGTCTGGCTGTCGTCGGTGTAGAAGACGCAGGCCTGGCCGGGGGAGATGCCGTATTCGCCTGAGACGAGGGTGACGTAGACTTCCCCGTCCTGCATCTGGATGACGGCAGGCTGTGGGCCGCGGGTAGAGCGGACTTTGACTTCCACAGGGGCGCCATTGCCGGCGCTGGCTTCGGCGAGCGGGACGCTGCCCAGCCAGTTGACGTTGCGCAGGCGCACCGTGTGGGTCTTTAGCGCTTCGCGCGGGCCGACGATGACACGGCCGGTGCGGTGATCGAGTTTGACCACATAGAGTGGTTCGCCCGCGGCGACGCCGAGACCCTTGCGCTGGCCGATGGTGTAATTGACGATGCCGTCATGGGTGCCGAGCACACGACCGTCGAGATGGACGATTTCGCCGGTCGCCATGGCTTCGGGGTGCATCTTGCGGATGATATCGGCATATTTGCCCTGCGGCACGAAGCAGATGTCCTGGCTGTCGTGCTTTTCGGCGATCTCGAGACCCATGTCGCGGGCCAACTCACGCACTTCGGCCTTGCCCATGCCGCCCAGGGGGAAGCGCAGGAAATCGAGCTGTTCCTGGGTGGTGGCGAAGAGGAAATAGGTCTGATCCCGCTCGCTGTCGACGGGACGGAAGAGCTGGCGGCGGCCATCGTCGCCAAGGCGCGACTGGACGTAATGGCCCGTGGCCAAGACGTCGGCGCCGAGATCGCGCGCAACCGTCATCAGGTCGACGAACTTCACGGACTGGTTGCAGGCAATGCAGGGAACCGGGGTTTCGCCCTGCTGATAGGCATTGGCGAAGGGTTCAATGACCGAGGCCTTGAAGCGCTCCTCATAGTCGAGAACGTAGTGGGGAATGCCCAGCTTGGCGGCGACGCGGCGGGCATCGTGGATGTCCTGACCGGCGCAGCAGGCACCCTTGCGATGGGTGGCCTCGCCATGATCGTAAAGCTGGAGAGTGATGCCCACGACTTCATAGCCCTGGCGGGCGAGCAGGCCGGCAACGACGGAAGAGTCAACGCCCCCGGACATGGCGACAACAACGCGCGTGTCCTCTGGACGCTTGGCGATATCAAGCGAATTCAACATGTTTGTCCTCTATCCGGTTGGGTTCAAGGGCCAGCGGATTGATGGGGAGTGCTCATACGCGTTTTGGCGGGAGGCTGCAACGGCGGACCCGGCAGGAATTGCCGGGAGTTGAGCGCTAATTGCCTGTAACGGATTGGAGCGCAACCGCGCTGACATTTGCAACACCTTGTTTCTCAATCAGAATTTTCTGGGATCGCGAGTTGGCAAGGGGATTGCATTGCGTTTGCAGAATAGGACTATCGAGAGGCGCTCGGCTTTGGCATCACATCTGACACTTCTTTCCGCATTTGGTGCCGCGCCGGTAAAGCCTGTCGCTCCGGTTGCGAACAAGGCAGATGCGCGGGACGACGCGTTTGCCCGGCTGGTCGAACCAGAAGCAAAGCCGGCAGACAACAAGCCTGCCGACACGGCCGCTGCACCGGCAAAGACTGCTGACCGGGATGCGCCGCCGCCCAAGAACGATGCTGTGTCAGGCGAGCCAGCGACCGTCGCCGAGGCTGTCCCGGGTGAAGCAGACGACGCTGCCGAAACGGAGACGCCGCTCTCCGAGGCTCTGCTCGAAGCGCTTGCCGCTGTCGTGTCCACCCTGGGTGGGCAGGCCGAAGGCAGCCCGCTCAAGGATATCGAGGACGCGCTGGGTGAACTGGCCGATGCCATGGGCATCGACATGGCCAGCCTCATCCAGCAGCTGCAGAAACTGGCCGAGGCCAATGGAGCCGTCGCCGGTGGCCAGGGTGACGCCGATGGCGAGCTGCTCGCCAAGCTGACCGACTTCCTGGCCAAGGCGCTCGGCACCGACGCCGAAACCCTCGACCCGGAAATCCAGGCGAACCTCAGCCGGCTCGTCGATGCGGCCAAGAAGTTTGCCCAGATGGTGCCGACCGAGCCAGAGCTGGCCGAGCCGACACTCAAGCTTTCCGAGCCGGTGCTGACCGGCAAGGCCGAGGATGGTGCTGCGACCGATGGCAAGTCCAAGGACGCGGTGTCTGACAAGGAACCGGGCCAGCGCGCTGCGCCCGAGGCCGCGCTGCGTGCCGAGCGTCCCGCCGGCGCAGATGCGGGGCGCCCTGCCCCCAATCCGGCGGCCAATGGCGCCGATGGAGCCGAGCTCAACCTCGTCCAGCAGAGCCCGACCGATGTGGCCAAGCTGCCGACGGACACCTCGGCCGCCGTGCCGCGCGTGGTTCAGGCCGGCTACCAGACCAGCCAGCAGCAGATCAATCTGCCGCAGATCGCCTTTGAAATGGCGCGGCAGGTGGACGGCGGCAATACGCGCTTCCAGATCCGCCTCGATCCGCCCGAACTGGGCCGCATCGACGTTAAGCTCGATATCGACGCCAATGGCCAGGTCAATGCCAGGCTGACGGTGGAAAAGGCCGAAACGCTCGATCTGATGCAGCGCGACCAGCGCGCGCTTGAACGGGCGCTGCAGCAGGCCGGGCTCGACGCCAGCAAGACCAATCTCGAATTCTCGCTCAAGCAGAACCCGTTTGCCGGCGACCAGAATGACCATCCCGAACGCGAGGGCGGCGTGGCCGACCAGGGCGAAGCGGGAACCGAAGACAGCGAGGCTCCGCCCGCCGTCACCCTTTATCGTGGGGCGCTGCAAGCCAGCGGCCTCAACATTGTCGCCTAAGGAAGTACAATCATGATCGACGGCGTTTCCGGTTCGAGCGGCGCAGGCAATGGGGCTCTCTCCGGCTCGCGCACCACGATTGCCCAGAATTTCGACACCTTCCTGCAGATCCTGACCACGCAGCTGAAGAACCAGAACCCGCTGGACCCGCTGGATACCAACCAGTTCACCCAGCAGCTGGTGCAGTTCACCGGGGTCGAGCAGCAGCTCAAGACCAATGAGTTTCTCGAGAGCCTGCTCACGACCACCCAGAATACGCAGCGGTCCGACGCGGTGTCCTATATCGGCAAGCAGGTGACGGTGTCGGGCTCGACCACCCAGCTCAAGGGCAGCCACGCGCTCTGGGCCTATAATGCCGACGCCAATGTGGCCAACGCCAATATCACCATCAAGAACGCCACGGGTGACATCGTCTACTCCCAGACCGGCTCGCTGGGGATCGGGGAAGGCACCTTTGCCTGGGATGGCATCGGTTCGGACGGCACGCCCTATCCGGACGGGCTCTATACCATCCGCATTGACGGCACCAATCTGTCAGGCAAGACCGTCAATGTCTCCACCTCCTCGGTGGGCACGGTCACGGCCGTGGACTTCTCGGGTCGCGAGACCATGGTTACTGTCGGCGCCAGCAAGGTGCCGCTGCGCGACATTTCGGAAGTGCGCGCTGCCGAGCCGGCCAAGCCGGTCGCGGATGAAGAACCGGCCGCTTCCTGAGGCGAGACGCCGCGCCAGCCAGCGAAACTGGCAGTCAGCGCCGCGCAAATTTGAGGGCCATCGGGTGTTTGACGCCCGAGGCCCCCGGGGTCAGGCGGGCGGGACCGCTGCGCCCCATCAGGGGCGTTCAGCCCCAGAACGGGTCCGAATCCCGGTCAATTGACTGAAATTTCATAGCATTCTTAACCTGTTGTAAGTTTCCCCTTAGGGGTCTCTTAAGGCCGATACCCTATTCTCCTCACCATATGGTCAGGTTGAGTAGAGAGTAAAATGACCGTACAAATGCGTCCTCGCGTAAAGTACGTTATCGGACCGGACGGCAGCCCGCTCACTATTGCGGACCTGCCTCCTCCCAATACACGCCGCTGGGTGATCCGTCGCAAGGCCGAAGTCGTGGCCGCCGTGCGTGGTGGATTGCTGAGCCTGGAAGAAGCTTGTGCCCGCTATGCTTTGAGCGTCGATGAGTTTCTGAACTGGCAGGCGGCAATCGACAAGCATGGACTGGCTGGTCTTCGGACCACCTGGATCCAGCACTATCGCGAAGGCTGATAGTGTAGCCATATTCTGGCAGGCCCCCGCGGACACAAGTCCTGCGGGGGTTTTGCGTTTGTCGCGCTGTCAGGGCGTTTGCAAGCCGAGCGCATTGGCGCTCGCAGGGCGCGCGCGCAGGCGATCGTAGTAGGCCTTCACCGCAGGCAGGTCCGGCTTTTCGAACGGCGTGCCGAACCAGCGATGGATGGAAAGGCCCAGCGCGATATCGGCTACTGTGAAGTCCGGGCCGGCAATAAAGGCGCGGCCGTCGGCGAGCGCGTTTTCAAGCAGTTTCATTCTCGATGACCAGCGCCCGGTTGAGCGGGCGATCTCTGCCGGGTCGTCATATCTCGGGGTCCGGCGCATCAGCGCATTGACCGCATAGCCCCATGTCGGATTGAGCTCTGAGGCCTGCCAGCCCAGCCATTGAAGAGCGTGGCAAGGTCCTGGCGGGGCGTGGGCAGAAGTTTTCCGCGCGTCTGGGCCAGGTAGACGAGAATGGCATTGCTCTCCCACATCGTTGTGCCGTCGGCATCGACAAGCACTGGCACCTGAGCGTTGGGATTGAGCGCCAGGAACTCCGGGACATTGGGATCGCGCAGCGGCAGACCCCAGTCCTGCCGCTCATAGGGTTCCCCCAGTTCATCGAGCGCCCAGAGCACTTTCCGGACATTTATCGACGTCAGCCGGCCAAGCACCTCGATCACAACGCATTCTCCCCCTGTACAACTGGGCAATAATTGCCGCGCATCCCGCTTTGGGACCGGAGGTTAATACATTGTTTACCATCTGGTGGGTAATTTTTGCCCAGCGGTCGACGGGGGCTCCGACGGTCGCGCTGGTCCGAACTTGAGTGGCAGCGTGGAAAGTCTTACCAATCTAATCAATCGCATCGGCTTGCCGCGTCTGGCAGCCATGGGCACAGTCGCTGTGCTTATCCTTGGCTTCTTCGGCTTTCTGGTGCTTCGCGCCCAGACACCGAACCTGGCACCGCTCTATAGCGGGTTGAGCCTTGAAGACTCCTCGGCCATCGTCACCGAACTGCAGACGCTCAACATTCTGTTCGAGCTGCGCGGCGAAGGCGACACCATCCTCGTCCCCCGTGACCAGATCACCACCCTGCGCATGAACCTGGCCGGCGAAGGCCTGCCCAGTCGCGGCCAGGTTGGCTATGAGATCTTCGACCAGCAGTCGACGCTGGGCGCCACCAGCTTCGTCCAGAACATCAACAATGTTCGAGCCCTCGAAGGCGAACTGGCGCGCACCATTTCCTCGCTGGCCCGGATCAAGAGTGCCCGCGTGCACCTCGTCCTGCCCGAGCGCGAACTGTTCCGCCGCGAACGCAAGGATCCATCGGCGTCGATCGTCCTGTCGGTGCGCGGTGCGCTTTCGACCGGCGAAATCCGCGCCATCCAGCACATGGTGGCGTCGGCCATCCAAGGTCTCAACCCGCAGCGCGTGTCGATCGTCGACGACGCCGGCAATCTTCTCGCCTCGGGCGCCGAGGACTCCGGGCTTGGAGCCCTCTCCGGCCAGGCCGAAGAGCGCACGCTTGGTTTTGAGAACCGCCTGCGGACCCGCGTTGAAGACATGCTGGCCAATGTGGTCGGCGCAGGCCGGGCGCGCGTCGAAGTCAGCGCAGAGCTCGACTTCAACCGCTCGACCGTGACGGCTGAAACCTTCGATCCGGACGGCCAGGTTGTCCGCTCGACCCAGATCCGTGAAGCGGCCAATGAATCGGCCAATGCCTCGGGTCAGGTCTCGGTCGCCACCGAGCTGCCGGGTGCGTCCGACAATGCCGGCGACGGCCAGGGCGAGCGCGGCAATTCGGCCGAAGAAGTCATCAACTACGAGATTTCCAAGAAGACCGAGACCGCCGTTACCGAAGCGGGTTCGCTCAAGCGCCTGTCGGTTGCCGTGGTGGTCGATGGTGCCTATGCCGACGATGGCGCGGGCAACATCACCTATTCGCCGCGCAGCGCCGACGAGTTGGCCCAGATCCTGACCCTGGTGCGCTCGGCAGTGGGCTATTCGGCCGACCGTGGCGATAGCGTGGAAGTGGTGAACATGCAGTTCGCCGAACGTCCCGAGCTGGCGACGCCGGGTACCGATGCCAATGCAGGCCTGCTCGACTTCACCCGCGACGATCTGATGAACGGCGCCGAGATGGCCGTGACCCTCCTGATCGCGCTGGCCCTGATGTTCTTCGTGCTGCGTCCGCTGCTCAAGAAGGTCATGAGCCCGGAACCCGGGCCCCTGGCCCTGCCGGCCGCTGTCGAGCTGGGTCAGAACGGCACGCTTGACGCCGACGGCCAAGTGATCCCGGTCGACGAACAGCTTGCCCACAGCGCACCGGCATCGATCGACTGGGTGTCCGACGCCAAGGCCGTGGGTGACCAGCAGATGCAGGCCCTCAAGTCAGTCGGTGAACTGATCGATGAAAACCCCAAGCAGGCTGCGCTGGTCGTGCGCAACTGGCTCAACAACGCGGCGTAATTGATCATGGCACTGGTATCCCAATCCGCTCCCGAGAGCGCCGGAATGACGCCGCAGCTGAAGATCGGCGGCAATGCCGAACAGCGCACCCTGCAGGGCGACGAAAAGGCCGCGGCACTGATGCTGGCGCTTGGCCCAGACCACGGCAAGCCGATCTTCGACGAAATGGACGAGCACGAAATCAAGGCGCTGTCGCGCGCCATGGTCAAGCTCGGCCCGATCACCCCGCGGATGCTGGACGAGCTGATGAGCGAGTTCGTCTCCTCCATCGCCTCGAACGGCGCGCTGCTGGGTAATTCGGACTCCACCGAACGGCTGCTGCTGAGCTTCCTGCCGCAGGATCGCGTCGACGCCATCATGGAAGAGATCCGTGGGCCGGCCGGCCGCAACATGTGGGAAAAGCTCTCCAATGTGCAGGCCGATATCCTGGCCGCCTATCTCAAGAACGAATATCCGCAGACCGTTGCGGTGATCCTGTCCAAGATTTCGCCCGACCATGCCTCCGAAGTCCTCGCCGTGCTGCCTGAGGAGCTGGCCATGGATGTGGTGCAGCGCATGCTGGGCCTCGACCCGGTGCAGAAGGATATTCTCGAAAAGATCGAGATGACCCTGCGGACCGAGTTCATGTCGACGCTCAACCACGCCAAGCGCCAGGACAGCCACGAGCAGATGGCGGAGATCTTCAACGCCTTCGATCGCCAGACCGAAGCGCGCTTCCTCACCAATCTGGAAGTGCAGAACCGGGAAGACGCCGAGCGGATCAAGTCGCTCATGTTCACCTTCGAGGATCTGGTGCGGCTCGACATGTCGGCGGTCCAGACCCTGGTCTCGCGCGTCGACAAGCGCGAACTGGCTCTCTGCCTCAAGGGGGCGAGCGACAACATCAAGGATTATTTCTACAAGAACATGTCTGCCCGCGCCGCCAAGATGCTGCAGGACGACATGGCCGGCATGGGTCCGGTGCGCCTGAAGGACGTCGACGAGGCCCAGAGCCGCATGGTTGCCACCGCCAAGGATCTGGCAGCCAAGGGCGACATCGTCATCGTCAAGTCCAAGTCCGACGACCAGATGGTTGCCTGACGCCATGGCCGCCCTTGCCCGCTTCACCTTCGACCTCGACCTGGCAGAGCACCCCCGCTCCGCCAAGCCGGTCGTTGCCGATGACTTCGCGCCCGAGGCCCAGCCCGAGCCCGAGTTCGTCCCCGAGCCGATCGGCGTGCCCGAGGAAGTGGTGGCCCAGATGGTCGCCCAGGCCCGCGAGGACGGCTTCAAGGAAGGCGTCAGCGCCGGGGAACGCAATGCGGCCTCGACGGCAGCCCAGACGATTGCCGCCGCAGCCGGCACGCTCGCTGCCCATACGGCGCGGATGAGCGCCTCGCTCGACGACACCATTGCGCTCTACCGGCGCGAGGCCGTGTCGCTGGCCGCCAGCGTGGGCAGCAAGCTCGCCACCAATCTGATCGCGGCGCAGCCGACCGAAGAGCTGCGGGCGCTGATCGCGGAATGCATGCCCAGCCTCAGCGGCGTGCCGCATCTGGTGATCCGCTGCCACCCCGACCTCGCCGACAGCCTGCGTGACCTCGCCACCGAGCAGATCACCTCCTCGGGCTTTGCCGGCCGGCTGGTGGTGATGGGCGATCCCGATATCCGCCTCGGCGACGGGCGGCTGGAATGGGTAGACGGCGGGCTGGTGCGCGACAGCGAAGCGCTCTCCGCCGAAATCGACAAGCAGATCAATGACTATCTGGCCGCCCTTGGTGGCCCCAACACAATTGAGGAGGGCGGCGAATGAACCCGACCGATCCCGGTAGCGAGCTGAATGAAGAGCTGGGCATTGGCGAGATGGCTCCGCCCCAGCGTGACGACCGCGCCGAAGCCTTTGTCGAGCGCACAGCCGGCGACCTCGAGGCCGTGTTCGACGTCCCCGTTCGCGTTTCCGTCGTGCTGGGCCGCACCAAGATGCCAGTGAGCAATCTGCTCAAGATCGACACCGGCACCGTCATCGAACTCGACCGTCAGGTCGGCGAAGCGGTGGAAATCTACGTCAATGACCGTCTCGTGGCGCGCGGTGAAATCGTGCTGGTGGAAAACCGGCTCGGCGTCACCATGACCGAGATCATCAAGGCACAATAAGGAAGCTGACAATGCGTCTCCTCATCGTCGGAGCACTGGAAGGCCAGCTCAGCCAGGCAACCAAAATGGCCATGGATGGTGGTGCACGCGTTGCCCACGCGCCTTCTATCGATATCGCCATGGCTTCCCTGCGGACCGGACGCGGCGCCGATCTGCTGCTCGTCGACGTGATGATGGACATTACCGGTCTCATCGCCGCGCTTGAAACCGAACGCATCGCCATCCCCGTTGTCGCCTGCGGCGTCGAGACCAATGCCGCTGCCGCGGTCAACGCCATCCGCGCCGGGGCCAAGGAATATATCCCCCTGCCCCCCGATGCCGCCCTGATTGCTGCCGTGATCCAGGCCGTTTCGCGCGAAACCGAGGACTTCCTCTATCGCGACCCGGCCATGAGCCGCGTGGTCAAGATGGCCGAGCAGATCGCCGGCTCGGACGCCTCGATCCTGATCACGGGTGAAAGCGGCACCGGCAAGGAAGTCATCGCCCGCTTCGTGCATGCCCGCTCCAAGCGCGCCAACAAGCCGTTCATCTCGGTCAATTGCGCCGCCATCCCCGAGGCGCTGCTCGAATCGGAGCTTTTCGGCCACGAAAAGGGTGCCTTTACCGGTGCCATCGCGCGTCGCGTCGGCAAGTTCGAGGAAGCCTCCGGCGGCACGCTGCTGCTCGACGAAATCTCGGAAATGGATGTACGCCTGCAGGCCAAGCTGCTGCGCGCCATTCAGGAACGCGTCATCGACCGCGTCGGCGGCAGCAAGCCGGTTCCGGTCGATATCCGGATCCTGGCGACCTCCAACCGCAATCTGACTGACGCTGTGCGCGAAGGCAGCTTCCGCGAGGATTTGCTGTTCCGCCTCAACGTCGTCAACCTCCGCCTGCCGGCTCTGCGCGAGCGCCCCGGCGACATCGTGGCGCTGGCCGACCATTTCGTCGCAAAATATTCCAAGGCCAATGGCCTGCCCAATCGCGAGCTTTCCGAAGAGGCGCGCCAGGCCCTGTTGCAGGCGCCCTGGCCGGGCAATGTCCGCGAGCTGGAAAACACGCTGCATCGCGCCGTGCTGCTGGCCACCGGCTCGATGATCGGTCCGGAAGCCATCGTGCTGCCGGACGGCATGGGCCTGGCTGAAGCCGCGCGGATCAACTCCCCGGCCCAGCAGCTGGCCCAGACCGCCGAAGCCATGTCGCGGGCGCTGGTCGGCCGCACCGTGGCCGAGGTGGAGCGCGAGCTCATCCTCGACACTCTCGACCATACCTGGGGCAACCGCACCCATGCGGCCAATATCCTGGGCATCTCGATCCGCACGCTGCGGAACAAGCTCAACCAGTATTCGGACGAGGGGATGACCGTTCCCGACCCCGGCGAGCGACGCAGCGTCGCCTGAACCAAAATTCCTGGAGCCTCCCTTCCCCGGAAGGGGGGCTCTGACTTCCTCAGGCCCACCGGACCTTTATCATGACCGATCTTACCCCTGCATCACGCCCGGGCTTTTCGCTTCCAGCCGTGAAAAGCGTCATGGACATGCTGCGCTCTGGCGACATTGCGCTCGCCACCGGCGTGATGGGGCTGATCGTCATCCTGATCGTGCCGCTGCCGTCCATCATCGTGGACATGCTGCTGGCGATCTCGATCGTCTTTTCGGTGATGATCCTGATGACGGCGCTGTTCATCCAGAAGCCGCTGGAGTTCTCGTCGTTTCCCACGGTGCTGCTGATCGCCACCATGCTGCGGCTTGGCCTGAACCTCGCCACCACGCGCCTCATCCTTTCGGAAGGCCATAACGGCACGGCTGCAGCCGGTCACGTCATCGAAGCCTTCGGCAATTTCGTGACGGGCGGCAATTTCATCATCGGTATCGTGATTTTCATCATCCTCGTGATCGTGAACTTCATCGTCATCACCAAGGGCTCGGGCCGTATCGCTGAAGTGGCCGCGCGCTTCAGCCTCGACGCCATGCCGGGCAAGCAGATGGCCATCGATGCCGATCTTTCGGCTGGCCTGATCGACGAAGACACCGCCAAGAAGCGCCGCGCCGAACTAGAAGGCGAAAGCGCCTTTTTCGGTAACATGGACGGCGCCTCCAAATTCGTGCGCGGCGACGCCATTGCCGGCCTTATCATCACCTTCATCAACGTCGCCGCCGGCATGGCCATCGGCATCATGCAGGAAGGCCTCAGCGTCCAGGAAGCGGGCAATGTCTATACGCTGCTGACCATCGGCGATGGTCTCGTCAGCCAGATCCCCGCCCTCATCGTTTCGACCGCTGCCGGTATCCTGGTCTCGAAGTCGGGCGTCACCGGCGCCGCCGACAAGGCTCTCTCCCAGCAGTTCGCCGGCTATCCGCGCGCTCTGGGCATGGCCTCCGCTGTGATGGCGGCCCTCGCCCTGCTGCCGGGCATGCCGCTTGTGCCCTTCCTGGCTCTCTCGGGTGGCGTGGGCTACGCCGCCTACCGTGCCGGCAAGTCCAAGGCTGCACGTGAGGTCGTTGAAAAGACCAAGGCCGCAGTCGACGCTGCCCCCGCCGGCGCGCCGGGCGCTCCGGGTGCTGCAAATGCGCCGGGTCGCGCTGCCGAGCCGCCGATCTCCGACAGCCTCAAGATCGACGATCTCAAGCTGGAACTGGGCTATGGCCTGCTCGGCCTCGTCAAGGAAGATGAAACCGGCACTGACCGCCTGACCGAGCAGATCAAGGCACTGCGCCGCCAGCTCGCGCTCGACCTCGGTTTCGTCATGCCGCCGGTGCGCATCCTCGATAACATGCAGCTCGAGCCCAATGACTATAAGGTTCGCATCAAGGAAGTGGAGGCGGGCCACGGCCAGATCCACGCCAACCTTCTGATGGTCATGGATCCCTATGGCAACCAGATCGACCTGCCGGGCCATCAGACCACCGAGCCGACCTTCGGCCTGCCAGCGACCTGGATCGATCCGGCGCTGCGCGATGAAGCCGAGCTGCGCGGCCTCTCGATCATCGATCCCTCGACCGTGATCTCGACCCATCTGACCGAAGTGCTCAAGGCCAATGTCGCCGAGCTCTTGAGCTACGCCAATGTGCAGAGCCTGCTCTCGGGCCTGCCCAAGGAACAGCAGAAGCTGGTGGAAGACATCGTCCCCAGCCAGATCACCGTGTCGGGCGTGCAGCGCGTGCTGCAGGCGCTGCTGGCCGAGCGCATCTCGATCCGCGATCTCTCGACCATTCTCGAGGGCATTGCCGAGATCGCCGGACCCGGTCGCTCGATCCAGGCCATTTCCGAGCATGTGCGCAGTCGTCTGGCGCGCCAGATCTGCGCCACCAACCTCGGGCCGGACGGCAATCTGCCGCTCCTCACGCTTTCGCCGCAGTGGGAACGCGACTTCGCCGAAGCCATGGTTGGCGAAGGCGAAAACAGGCACCTCGCCATGGCGCCGAGCCGCCTGCAGCAGTTCATCGCCTCGATCGGCGCCGCCTTTGAAAAGGCAGCACAGCAGGGCGAACTGCCAGTGCTGATCACCTCGCCGTCCATCCGCCCGCATGTGCGCTCGATCATCGAGCGGTTCCGCCCGCAGACGGTCGTCATGAGCCAGAACGAAGTGCATCCGCGCGTCCGCCTGCGGACTGTTGGCAGCGTTTAAGAAGGCACGGATTAATACTGGAATAACCTAATAGTGCGGCGCAGTTTTTTATTGTCATTATCGTGCTACATTAACGTGTGTCTACGTAATGGGGTGCGCGATGGAAGGGTCAGTCAGACGTAAGCGACGCATATCGCTGACCGCTTTTCTGAGCTTTGTCATACTGACTGCCCTGGCGCCGCCGCTGCTGCTGCTGGCCCTGGTGGTGTTCCGCACCGCCGAGACAGACCGCGCCGCAGCGCTGACTATTCTGGTCGACAATTCCAAGGTCATCGCATCCATGGTTCATGGCGCGCTGGTCTCCGATGTGGAAGTGCTCAAGACGGTGGGGTCCCACGTCAACGAACTGCACACCGACCTCGAAAGCGAACTCGATCTCATCACCTAACACTTCCGCGGCGAGGCCGTGGTTCTTTCCGACACATCGGCAGACACCAGCCCGGACCGGCCCTGGACAGTATCGAACCTCCTCGACATCAATCCCGGCGAGAGCGCCAAGCTGGTCTTCGAGGTGCCTCTGGCAGACGGCACCGGCGACCAGATGCGGGTGACGGCCGATTCCACGGCTGTGTCGGGAAAGATATCGTTTGGCGAAATGGAGAACCAGACGCTGGTGGCCGTGGTCGACGGCAATGGCAATATGATTACCCGCTCGACGGAAGCGGCGGAAAACCTCGGCAAGCGCGTTCCCACCTGGGAAGCCCTGCTTGCGGTGGGCGCTCCATCAGACGCTTTCGACGCCATCGCTTTTAATGGCACGCCGATCTCGTTCGGGTTTTCCAGCATTGAAGGTACACCGGGCTGGGTCGTCGTGGTCGGCATGCCCAAGGCCATTCTCGATGCCCGCTGGCAGAACCCGCTGCGCGCCTTCGGCATCGGCGTGATCGTTGCCATTCTCGTGGCGGTGCTGCTGTCCTTCTTCCTGTCCCGGCGCATCACCGGACCAATCCGAGCGATGGTGGCCCGTTCGGAGGCCATCGCGCAGAATACCAAGGCTGCCCTGCCCCCGGCGCCCGAAACAATCGTCGATGAGCTCGAAACGCTCTACAATGCGCAGGTCAATTCCCATCAGCGCCTGACCGAGCGCGCCAATGAGCTCGAGTTGTCGAGCAAGCGCTATCGCGCCGTCTCCAAGGTTGGAGCCATGGTGACCTGGCGCGCCGACAATCGCGGCAAGGTGCTGGAAATTGAAGGCTGGGAAGACTTCACCGGACGGCCAGCGGACAGCGCCCTTGGCCGCAACTGGTCCGAGCAGATCCATGAGGAAGACCTGCCCAACCTTCTCGAGACCCTCGAAAACGCCGCCCGCACCGGCGACGCGACGGTGACCGCCGAGGCGCGCGTGCGTGGCAGGAACCAGAGCTGGGTCTGGATCACGCTGAGGGCGGCGGTGATCTTTGACGCCCAGGGCGTTCCAGCCGAATGGATCGGCACGCTGGAAGACATCGACGACCGCAAGCGCATGCAGCTGCGGATCAGCCACATGGCCTATCATGACCATCTGACTGGCCTGCCCAACCGCATCAGCCTTGCCGAACATTTTGAGCAATTGCTGCACCCGTCCAATGCCGGGCAGTCCTGCGCGCTGCTCTATATCGACCTCGACAAATTCAAGCAGGCGAACGACACCTTTGGCCACGCCGCCGGCGATGCCCTGCTCAAGGAGGTCGGCACACGGCTTGTGGCGGTGCTGCGCAAGAACGACCTCGCGGCGCGCCTGGGTGGTGACGAGTTTGCGGTGGTGCTCGGCAACCTCGAGAACCCGGATTACTCCCAGCTGGTGGCGACGCGTATCGTCAAGTCGCTCTCCATGCCGTTCGAGATCGACGGGAACCGGATCGAGATCGGCGCCAGCGTCGGTATCGCCATGTTCATCACCGGCGAGCTGTCGATCGAGCATGTGCAGTTCGAGGCCGACCAGGCGCTCTATCGTGCCAAGACAAGCGGTCGCAACCGCTGGTCGTTCTCGAAAAGCGAAGAAGACGAACGGCGCGCCTGATGGTTCGACCGCCTGATTGTCGGGCGGAGTGTCAGCGCCTCGCTCTGGCGCTTGAAGGCGATTGAGCCCAAAAGCGTAGCGCGCTATGAGCGGAGGATGGACCAGATCACCATTCTTCGCGCACCCGTTTTTTCCACATTGTGCAACGCCGCCTTCCGGCTGCGACGCGTCGTCTTCGTCTGGGAGCAGAAGGTTCCCGAGGAAGAAGAGCACGACAGCTATGACCTCACCGCCACCCATATCGTGGCGGTGGCGGAGGGCGAGGTCGTGGGCACGCTTCGCCTCATCGCCATGGATGAACACATCAAGATCGGCCGCGTGGCTGTGGACGGACAGTGGCGCGGCAAGGGCATCGCGCGGAAGATGATCACCGCGGCGCAGGACTACTGCCGGTCGCAGGGCCGGGACCGGTTTTTCCTCACAGCCCAGTCGGACAAGCTGGTGCTCTATGAAAAGCTCGGCTTCGTCGCTTTTGGCCCGGAATTCATGGATGGCGGCATGCCGCATCGGGCGATGCGCGACTATGACAAGGACAGCGCCATCCTCGTCGATTAACGATGGCTTAACGCATTAACCCGAGTTCGACTCAACTGCCACAGAACTTACGCTATGGTGGGCTTGTCGCTCGAAGAGCGCGTCCGTTGCCGGGCGACAGCACATGTGTGGTGTCTGTGGGCAAGAACGCGAATTCTTGCCCATCGCAGGACGCGACTAAACCGCCAGGGAGGCGGAAAAGGGCCGGCACCGTCTTAGCGCGGGAGCCGGCCTTTTCAATGGTTCCAAAATCGACGGCAAATTTGCTCGGGAACGTCTGCTCGGGTCGCGACGTTGTGAAACCATAACGGGCCGCACGGCGCTTTTACCGGCAAGTTCCAGCACCGCACGGCCCTGTTCATGTCAACGATGAACCTTTGGAGCCTACAATGATCCGCACGCTTTTGACCACTACCGCTATTGCTGTGCTCATGGGGTCGTCCGCCTTCGCACAGGCCACGACGACACCTGCTCCGGCAACCGATGGCCAGGCGGTTGAAGCTCCGGCTGCAACCGATGGCGTGACCGGCAGCGATCTCAATACCGGCGCCGCGCAGACCACCGACATCAACGAGCCTTGGGATATGTCGGCCGGCTATGTGGCCGCAGACACCGACAATCTTGGTTCGCGCCTGATGGGCCAGCCTGTCTATTCCAGCACCGGTGACGATGCTGAGGAAATCGGCACGATCAACGATCTTGTTTTCTCGGCTGAAGGCGAGATCACCGCTGTGGTGATCGGCGTCGGCGGCTTCCTGGGTATCGGTGAAAAGTCGGTCGCCGTGGACTTTGGCTCGCTGGAGTTCACTCTCGCAGCCGACAATACCGAACGCTGGGTGCTTCCCACCACGGCCGACGCGCTGACCAATACCCCTGACTTCGTCTGGGCCGAGGATGAGCCGGTTGACGTCAATGCTGGCGGCGCCATGGCTCCGGCACCTGGCGCTGCCGTGACCCCTGCCCCGGCGGGTGACGCCATGGCTCCGGCACCTGGCGCTGTCGTGACCCCTGCTCCGGCGGGTGACGCAATGGCTCCCGCGGTGACGACCGACAATACTGCCGCCGCCCCCGGTGGAATTGTTCCGCGTGAAGGCTATGCCACGATCGAGCGTCAGGCCCTGACGACGGATAACCTCACCGGTGCAACCGTGATCGGCCCGAACAACGAAGATATCGCTGAAGTCGGCGACATCCTGCTCGACCAGTCCGGCCAGATCGAAGCCATGCTGATCGACTTCGGTGGCTTCCTCGGGATCGGGCAGAAGCGCGTGGCTGTTGGCCTCGACAACATCGACTTCGCCTCCAATGAGAACGGCGATATCGTGGTCCATACCGACTTTACCCGCGAGCAGCTTGAAGCCGCTCCCGAGTACAACGAAGAGACCTATGCCACCGACCCGGCCATGCGCGTGAACGACACCGCCATGTAATCGGCTCGACTGCCCGGCACCGCCGGCGCAGGAAGGGTTGTCGGGTTCGCACTCCCCGAACCCAACAAAAAAGGCCCGCCTTACGGCGGGCCTTTTCCTTGATCGGATGACCAAAAATTCTATCTGCCGCGATGGCGCAGGCGGGCGACTTCGTCGTAGCCTTCCTGTTCGAGCTTGTTCTGCTCATCGCGTTCACGCTGATGTTCGCGCTGGTCGAGCAGTTCGACCTTCTTGAGATCCTCGAGCGCCTCGGCCAGTTCGTCCTGGGCGGTTTCGAGCTTGCCGCGCATGTCGTTGGCGGAGGCAAGCAGATTGTCCCGGCGCTGCAATGCAGCCTTGGCAAAGGTGGAATAGGCGAAGTGCGCCACATCCGAAATGCCAGTCTTATTCTGTTCGATTTCGATCTGCTGGTCGAGCTCGGCAGCCATGCGCTCGAAGTCAGCGACCATCATTTCGATCTGCATGACCTGGCGGCGCTTCTCGTCCACCGTGAACTTCTTGAGCCTGATGAGACTCTCGCTGCGCGATTTCAAGACCTGTACTCCTTACACATCAAGTCAGTTCCGGACCGGCTCTTCCGGATCCGCCGTCAGACCTGCGCATCAGCCTCGGCGATGATTTGACGGAGGCGTTCATAGCCCTCCGCAATCGTCGTCGTTTCCTCCCTCTGCTGGCTCAAAAAAGCCTCCAGCGTGGGATTGATGGCGATGGCACGGTCCACCTTCGGATCTGACCCTTTGCGGTAAGCCCCCAGCCGGATCAGCTCCTCCATGTCCGAATAAATGGACATGAGCTCCCTCGCACGCGCCAGAACCGGCCGAAAATCGGCCGGAACACACCCTGGCATGGTGCGCGAGATGGACCGAAGCACGTTCACCGCGGGGTAGCGTCCCCGTTCGGCAATACCGCGCTCCATCACGATGTGCCCATCAAGAATACCGCGTACGGCGTCCGCAATGGGCTCATTGTGATCATCACCTTCCACCAAAACGGTAAAAAGTCCGGTAATAGAACCGGTAGAAGGCGTGCCAGGGCCGGCACGCTCGAGAAGACGGGGCAATTCAGTGAAAACGGTCGGTGGATAACCCTTGGCTGTGGGGGGTTCGCCAATGGAAAGCCCGATTTCACGCTGCGCCATGGCAAAGCGGGTAAGGCTGTCCATCATGCAGAGGACGCGCTTGCCCTCGTCCCGAAAAAACTCCGAGAGCGAGAGCGAGATATAGGCTGCCTGCCGGCGCATGAGCGCAGCCTCGTCCGACGTGGCGACGACAACCACAGCGCGCTTGAGACCCTCCTCGCCCAGATATTCCTGGATGAACTCATGCACCTCGCGGCCGCGCTCGCCGATGAGGCCAATGACCGAGACGTCGACATTGGTGTTGCGCGCCAGCATGGACATGAGAACGGACTTGCCGACGCCGGAGCCGGCAAAGATGCCCATGCGCTGACCTTCGCAGAGCGTGGTGAAGGTGTTGAGCGTGCGCACGCCAAGATCAAGGGGATCACCGACACGGACACGGTCGTGGGCGGCGAGAGGCGATTGGCGCAAGGGATAGGCACGCGCGCCGCGCGCGAGGGGGCCCAGACCATCAATGGGTTCGCCATTTGCATTGATGGTCCGCCCCAGCCAGCTCATGGCGGGATTGACCGAGCCGTCATGACGCTTGAACACGGCCCTGCAGCCGAGGCGAACGCCGCTGAGCTCGCCAAAGGGAAGGCAGAGCGCGTGGCCGTCGCGGAAACCGATGATCTCGGCCGCGAGCGTGCCACCCTCGGCGCCCTCGATCATGACCCGGCCGCCAACGCGCAGTTCGCGCACGGGGCCGACCACCTCGATCAGGAGTCCCTGCACGGATTTGACGCGGCCGAAAACCTCGACATCGTCTATGGCATCGATAGCCGAGATCAGCGCCTTCATGGGCGTCCGCAATCCTAGGGGTTAACGCATATGGTTTCCGACGGAGGTCGAATCGTCGGGCCTTCGAATCGGAAGATAACCGAATGTTTACCATTTTTCGCTATCTGCTGATCGATTGGCCTTTCGGTGGGATTTCTGTCCACAGGCCTCGATTTGGCTGCAAAGGGCCGGATTGCTTGAGTCCCGGGAGTCGTTTGCAATACCTTCTTAATGTGTTAGATTAAGAAATTTTCAGCTAATTTATCTCGAATTTTCAACGATTTAGACTTAATTCACCTTACCTACCTTTGCGTATTGCCGAACGGAATTAAACTTTGTTAACTATTAGGGCTTAGGCTTCAGTCATATCCAGTAGGGTTGGGGCGCGATGGGCGTGCTTGTCCTCCGTAGCGCGGGTTCCAGCAGGAACGAATGACAAGGGGAATATAATGCGGGTACTCCTTATTGAGGACGATAGCGCGACTGCGCAGAGCATCGAACTGATGCTCAAGTCCGAAAGTTTTAACGTCTACACCACCGATCTGGGTGAGGAAGGCGTCGATCTCGGTAAACTATACGACTACGATATCATTTTGCTCGACCTTAACCTCCCCGACATGAGCGGGTACGAGGTGCTGCGCACGCTGCGCGTGGCCAAGGTCCAGACACCAATCCTGATCCTCTCCGGCCTCGCCGGCATTGAGGACAAGGTTCGCGGTCTCGGCTTCGGTGCCGACGACTACATGACCAAGCCGTTCCACAAGGACGAACTCGTGGCCCGCATCCACGCCATCGTCCGTCGCTCGAAGGGCCATGCCCAGTCGGTGATTTCGACGGGCGATCTGATGGTCAACCTCGACACCAAGACCGTCGAAGTCCAGGGCGCACGGGTGCACCTGACGGGCAAGGAATACCAGATGCTGGAGCTGCTTTCGCTCCGCAAGGGTACGACGCTGACCAAGGAAATGTTCCTCAACCATCTTTATGGTGGCATGGACGAGCCCGAACTCAAGATCATCGACGTGTTCATCTGCAAGCTGCGCAAGAAGCTCTCTGTTGCGACCGGCGGCAAGAACTACATCGAAACCGTCTGGGGCCGCGGCTATGTGCTGCGCGAGCCCGACGCGGACGAAGGCTACAGCGAAAACGTCGCCTGATCCCACACTCAAGGCCACTCACGAATTTCAAAAGCCCCGCGCTCACCAGCGCGGGGCTTTTGCCATGGCGCATTCCCCATGATCAGCTAGGCTCGGAACCGTGCAAGCGCCTGCACGTTTGCCTAAGCAACCATTGGGGGAAGCCAACATGTCCGACCTGTCGAAGCGCCTGCGCGAACCGCTCGTTCTGACCGTCCTCATCATCGCCGTGGCGGGCTGGCTCGCCTTCTTTGCCATGTGGATCAACAGTTTCGGCGAGGCGGATCGTCTGAGTGGCGAAATCACCACCCTGACCGCCCAGCGCGACGAGGCCAATCGCGTGCTCGACCAGCGCGAACAAACCGATGGCTCCATCGAGGCACTGACAACGGAATTGGCTGCCCTCGAGGCCCAGCGCACCGAGGCGACGGCCGGGCTCGAAACCGCAACCGCCACATTCCAGTCCCGCCAGGATGAGCTCGATACGCTTACCGAGACACTGGCGGCCCGAACCGAGGAAGCAGCCACGGCCGAAAAGGCCCTAGCCGATGCCACAACCCGGACCGAAGAACTGGCCGGACGCCAGGCTGCCCTCCAGACCGAGATCGACAGCTCCGAACAGCAGCTCAATGACGTCGGCACACGCCTCGAAGACGCCCGGCGTCAGGAGCAGACCGCCACTGCCAATCTCGCCCAGATCGCGACAGAAGCGGCGAGCGCCACGGCCAGCCTTGCCGAAACGCAAAGCCAGCTGCAGGCGGCTCGAAGCGAGCTGACCACAACGCAGCAGCAGCTTGCCGATGCCTCGGCCCAGACCGAAGCGGCAGGCGCCCAGCTCGCGACGCTGCAGTCCCAGGTCAGCGAACTCGAAACACGGCGCGACGCGCTGGAGCGTGATGTTGCCGGCTATGAGCAGCAATTGGCGACGCTTCAGCCGCAGGTGGAGGAGCTGACCGCAAATCTGGCCCAGCGCTCGAGCGAACTCGAAGCGGTTGAAGGCGAAATTGCGCAGGCCATTCCCGCCCCAACCGCAGCTGCACCATCCGATGCACCAGCCGATATGGCCGCGAGCGGAACCTACAGGGTTCTGGCCGAGGGACAGGGCAATGGCATCTCGCTTGCCCTTTCCGAGGACGGCAGCTTCGACATGCAAGATCGCCTCAGCCGCACGGTGTCGGGCCGCTATACGATGTCGGCAGATCAACTCGTGCTGTCGGACGCTACCGGACGCATGGGCAATGCCAGCTTCCCCATGACCTGCCCGGTGGAGCAGGACGAAACAGGGCTGAGCATTGGCGATGCGCCTGACTGCGCGCTTTCGGGCCTGCGCTTTGATCGCGTCGAGCCGGAAGCTACCCCCTGACGGCAGCGCATTGGCGCCCCTGTCGAAATGCAAGCACGCCATTCGTCTGGAAGGTGAACGCGGAACCGGGACTGCCCATCGGCAGCATCGGTTCCGCCCCTTGACGATCGCGAGCAATTCCTGATGCTCTGGTGTTTCCTATTGGCCAGAAAAGAGCGGCCCGATGAGCAACGACCGCAGCGAGACCGACCGCGCCATCAGTGCGGTCTGGCGCGTCGAGCAGGCGCGGCTGATTGCCGGGCTGACGCGGCTCGTACGCGATATTTCGCTGGCAGAGGAACTGGCCCAGGAGGCGCTGATGGCAGCGCTGCGCACCTGGCCGGACCGCGGCGTGCCGAACAATCCGGGCGCCTGGCTGATGCAGGCGGGCAAGCGCAAGGCGATCGACTATTTCCGGCACCGCAAAATGGCGGCTGGCAAGCTCGAGGAAATGGGCAGGAGCCTCGAGGAGGACATGCCCGATAGCGAGACCACGATTCATGAGCATCTCGACGACGAGGTCGGCGACGATCTCCTGCGGCTGATTTTTACCTCCTGCCACCCCATCCTGCCGGCCGAAAGCCGTGTGGCGCTGACCCTGCGGCTGATCGGCGGGCTCACCACCGAGGAGATCGCGCGGGCGTTTCTGGCCAATGAGCCGACCATCGGCCAGCGCATCGTGAGGGCCAAGCGGACTATCGCGGAAGCCGGGGTGCCGTTTGAAGTGCCCGGCGGGGCGGAACGGACCGAGCGGCTCTCGGCGGTGCTCGGCGTGCTCTATCTTATTTTCAACGAGGGCTATGCGGCCACCGCGGGCGAGGACTGGATGCGGCCGCAAATGTGCGAGGAGGCCATGCGCCTGGGGCGCATTCTCGCCGGACTGATGCCAGACGAGCCGGAGGTGCACGGGCTCCTCGCGCTCATGGAAATCCAGCATTCGCGCGCTGCTGCACGGACCAATGCCAAGGGCGAGCCGGTGCTGCTGCTCGAACAGAACCGGGCGCTGTGGGACCAGCTGATGATCCGCCGGGGCATGGCCGGGCTCGATCGGGTGACGCAACTGGGCGGGGCGACCGGGCCCTATGCGCTGCAGGCGGCGATTGCGGCGTGCCACGCGCGGGCGCGCACGGCTGAGGAAACGGACTGGCCGCGCATTGCCGCGCTCTATCGGGTGCTCGCCGGGGTGATGCCCTCCCCCGTGGTCGAGCTCAATCGGGCGGTTGCGGTGTCGATGGCGGAGGGGCCGGATGCGGGGCTGCGCATCATCGAGCGGATCGCTGCAAGCGGCACGCTCGACAATTATCACCTGTTCTACGGGGTGCGCGGGGATTTCCTGCGCAAGCTAGGACGCCATACCGAGGCCAATCTCGATTTCCTCAAGGCCGCGGAAATGACGCGCAACGAGCGTGAACGCTCCTATCTCAGGGGACGAGCGGCGGAAACGTCCGGGCAGGACGCCGACTGAGCGAAGGCCTCAGGCAGCCGCGACCTGCTCGAACTTGGCTTCGAGCAGCACCCGGTCGAAGGGCTTCATCATGTAATCATCGGCGCCCGCCCTGAGGGCCATGGCGACGGCGCCGATGTCGTTTTCGACAGTGCAGTAAATGACACGGGGCTTTTCGCCACCAACGAAGGCGCGGAGAAGCTTGAGAAATTCCAGCCCGCCCATGATGGGCATGCTCCAGTCGAGCAGGATGGCGTCCGGCATTTCCTGCCGGCACTTTTCAAAGGCCTCCTGGCCGTCCTCGGCTTCATCGACGATATAGTCGAGGTCTTCGAGGATGCGACGGGCCACTTTGCGCACGACACTGGAATCGTCAACGATCAGGCAGCTGCGCATAACGATCCTCCGGGCAGAACTATCCGCCCGGATTATGGACCGCAAACGGTTGGAGAATGGTTAGCGAAATGCCAATCATTCGCCCGACGTGGCGGACGCATCCGGAGCGTCCGGGGTGGTCGCTGCGGGAGCGTCTGCGGCCGCCGGCGCGACTTCAGCATCCTTGGCCTTGGGGACGGCTGTGAAGAAGAACTGGTCGTTCTCGAGGCCGATGTTGATTTCCATGTCGGTCATGCGGGCGAGCAGGCCCGTGTAGAAAGGCTGGATGCCGCGCGCGTCGACAAAGCCTTCTTCCGGCATGCCGGAGAGGAGGCCAGCTGCGCCCGACGGCACGAGCGTCTTCTGACGCTTTTCCGGATCGCTCTTCGAGGTGAACTCGAAACGCTCTTCGCCGGCCGCCCCGATGATCCTGGCGGTCACCGTGCCACCACGCGGCACCGAACCGGCTGCGATCAGCAGCATGTTCATGAACAGCTTGGCCTTGTGCTTGGGCAGCAGGATCAGCGGCACCTGCCAGTCGAGATCTGCCTTTTCGACATCGAACTGGATGCGGGCGACGCGCTCGCATTCACGCGTGTCGATGTCGGTACCGGAGGTCGAGGACGCGCCATAGGCGAGGCGGGCAAACTCGAGCTTGGCGCGGCTCTGCTTGGCGGCATTGGCGATCAACTCACGCGCATCGCCAGCCATCTCGCCCTGATTGGGGTCGGCCAGAACTTCCAGACCGTTCCCGATCGCGCCGATGGGGTTGATGAGGTCGTGGCAGACTCTGGAGCAGAGCATGGCCGCGAGATCGGTTGCCTTGAGCTCAATAATATCGGCCATGGGTGGGGTCTCCGTAGCGCCCGTCGGGCGAGAATCAGTCAGTGGGACAATAATGGGCGAGGCGTCGCCGCACTACCGGGTGGAAAGTGTTTTGGACAATGCCGGCCAATTGGCCAGCCCCTGGCGGGCTGCTGCATCGGGCGACAGGAGGAAGGCTTCACGGTTAGAAGCCGAGTAAAACAGGAACAGCCGCTGCTTGAAGACGGTGTAGATCGCCGGGTCTGAATCGGACACGAAGCCGCGCGCCATGCTCATCGCGCCATGGCCACCATATTGAGGCACATAGATTTCCGGGGCACGCTTGAAGTTTTCAAGATTGGCCGCGTTGGCGAAGTGCCAGGGGGCACCCATCCATTCGGTCTCAAATTCCGGCCGACCCGGCAGAGGGGCCGGATCAGTAAAATAGGACACCGGATCCATGCCGCCGATTGCCACGCCCGTCAGCGGATCAGTGACGATATAGCTCACCACCGACTGGGCCTGCGCGGTCTGAACCATGGCGGCAAAGAGGCCCAATAGCGGCAGCAACAGGGCCAGCATGGTTAAGATTTGTTTAGAGATATGCGTCATTATCGCGCTCAGGATCGGCAGGTCAGCATGAGGTGAATTTGCCGCAAAGACCTTAAGGTCTTCGTAACCGCCACGATCGTCGCCGTTGGGAGAATTCAATGCTGAAGCGTCTGGCCCGGATCGCTACCCTGATTATCGCCTTTGCCTTGCCGGCTGCCCCGGTGATGGCCCAGGGATCGCTGAGCGACACCTATTCCGGTGAAGAACTGGTCGAAAGCGGCCGCGAATTTTTTGGCTCTGCCGCGCAGGGCCTTGCCTCGGTGGTGGAGCGGGCTGTCAGCCAGTTCGGCCTGCCCAATGGCTATGTGCTCGGCGAAGAAGCCGGTGGCGCACTTTTTGTCGGCGCCAAATACGGTGAAGGCACGCTCCACACCCGCAATGCCGGGCAGTACTCGCTGTTCTGGCAGGGTCCAAGCATCGGCTTTGACGTCGGCGGGGACGGCTCGAAAGTGATGATGCTGGTCTATAACCTCAACACCATCCAGGACATCCTGGGCCGTTATCCCGGCGTTGATGGTTCGGCCTATGTCTTCGGCGGGCTTGGCATGACGGTGGTCAAGCGCGGCAATGTGGTGGTCGTGCCCATCCGCTCCGGCGTTGGCGCGCGGCTCGGCATCAATGTGGGCTATCTCAACTTCACCAACCAGCCCACCTGGAACCCGTTCTGATCGCGCCCATTGCGGTAGGGTCTTGGCGGTAAAGTCTTGCACAGCCGGGGCGTTCGCTCCGGCTTTGTCGTGACGGGGCGGCACAAAGTGGGTTAGGGTCCGGGACTGGCGGGACCCGCCAGACGGGCCCAGCGTCGCCAAATACAGGATGGAGCCTCTTCGGCGCCGCCTGCGGTTACGGTTGGAGTATTGCGTGATGCTGATCGAAAACTTGATGTATTTCGCCCTGGGCGTGCTGGCTGCCGGCCTTGTCGCGCTCATCATCATGCCGGCCGTGTGGAAGCGGGCCGTCCGCCTGACCAAGCGCCGGATCGAAGCGGCAACACCCATTACCCTGGCTGAATTCCGCGCTGACAAGGATCAGCTGCGGGCCGAATTCGCTCTCACCACGCGGCGGCTGGAAATGAATGTCGAGGCGCTGCGCCAGCGGCTGGCCGAGCAGGTGAGCGCCGCCAGCCAGAAGAGCACCGACCTCGGGGCACTGCAGATCGAACGCGAGAAGCACCTAGGCATTGTCCGGGAGTTCGAAAAGCGCGAAATCGAAATGCGGGCCCGCATTATCGAGCTCGAAAAAGAAACGACCGACCTCGCCCAGCGCCTGCGCATGCGCGAGCGGGAAGCCGAGACGCGTCGCACCGAGATGGACGAGCTGCGCTCAGGCGTGAACAGCCAGCCCATGGCTGCGGCTGTGCCCGAAGATCTCGAGGACGCCGAAGCGCGGATGGCGAGCGCGGAAAACCAGCTCAATGCCCTGCTCGCCGAGACTGACGGACCGGAAAAAGGCCCCGATGGGACGCGTGACGACAGATTGCTGGCCGACCGGCTGGGCCTTGAGGACGAGGTGGAAAAGCTGCGCGTCAGCGTGATGGATGTGCAGAGCGCCATCCTATCGGGCTGGGACAGCAACACGCTCGATCGCGGCGCGCTGCGCGCCCAGCTCAACGCCATTGCCACCAGCGTCAGCCGGCTGGTCTATGCACCCGAACCGCAGGCGGCGACCGCCGCGCCGGAAGAGGAGAGCCTTTTCGCGCGCGTGCAGCGCTTTGCCGACGACGGGGAAAGCGAAGATGTGATCGAGCATCAACCGGCCCAGCCGCGCGGCGGCACATTGGCCGACCGACTGGCTGCAGTTCGGGAAATCCAGGGCCGCTAGCGGTCGGGCTTAGCGGCGCCCGATCTCGATGGTGCGGATGAGTTCGCCCGTGCCGGCATCAAACACTGCAAGGCTCACACTGCCATTGAGGCTGTAAGTCACCTGAATGGTGCCATCGGTGGACAGCGCGGAGACCACTTCCGCCTCGGCTGGCACCAGAACCGCGGCAGTTTGTGGCGGGGGCGGGCTATCGCGGTTGAGCCGATAGACAAGCGCGAAGCCAACGGCCATAAAGCCGACCAACATGATGCCGATCGAAAAAGCGAAGGATCGGCGCGCCTTTCCAAAAGCAGCAGCCGCCTCGGGCGAGATCTTTGCATCTGCCGGGTTGACGTTGTTGCCGGACTTTTCAGGATCACTCATGGCAGAAGACACCGATTTCGAATTCGAGGGCGAGCCGGTCGAGGTAGTCGTCGATGAAATCAACGCCGGTGGTCGGCTCGATGCCGTCCTGGCCAAGGAGCATGACGTGCTCAGCCGAAGCCGGATCAAGGATCTTATCCTGTCCGGCGCCGTCTCCATCGACGGCAAGACCGTCAGCGAACCCAAATATCGCCTGAAGACCGGCGAGACAATCGTCCTTCTTGCCCCACCCCCTGAAGATCCAGAGCCGCAGGGCCAGGATATCCCGCTCGACATCCTCTATGAGGACGACGATCTCATCGTCATCAACAAGCCGGTGGGCATGGTGGTGCACCCTGCGCCGGGCTCGCGGGACGGCACACTGGTCAATGCGCTGATCTTTCATTGCGGCGATAGCCTCAAGGGCATTGGCGGGGTCAGGCGGCCCGGCATCGTGCACCGGCTCGACAAGGATACGTCGGGCGTGATGGTGGCAGCCAAGACTGAGCAGGCGCACCGCCATCTCTCCGCACAGTTTGCCGACCATGGCCGCACCGGCCCGCTGCACCGCGCCTATACCGCTTTCGCCTGGGGCATGACCAATGGCGGCGTTGGAACTGTCGACGTGCCGCTGGGGCGCGATCCCGCCAATCGGCTCAAGCAGGCTGTCCGCAAGGAGGGTCGCGAGGCGATTACTCATTATGCCGTAGAAGCGCGCTATGGCGACGAGGGCTGGGACATCACCCGGATCCAATGCCAGCTCGAGACCGGGCGCACGCACCAGATCCGTGTCCACATGGCCTATATCGGCCATCCGCTGGTTGCAGACCCTGTCTATGCCTCGGGCTATGCCACCAAGATCAACAAGCTTCCAGAAGAGCTCGCAGAGATCGTCCGAGGCCTTGGCCGGCAGGCGCTGCATGCGGCCGAGCTGGGCTTCGAGCACCCGAGCACGGGCGAAGAGATGATGTTCGAGGCCGAGCTTCCCGACGACCTCGCGGCGCTCGAAGAAGCGCTTGGCCAGTATAATCGGGCTATCGCACGATAGGCTGAGAGCGATTCACCCAAGGGTGAACGAACCAAATGGCGCCCGGCCGCGTAATGATTGTGTAACCGAAGCGCCGGAAAACAACGGCTGCGGGAACTCTGTCCAATTTGTAACGTTGGATAGAGCTTCAGCCTCTTAAATTCGCCAAAGTGCCCCCTATATATGGCGGTACATTCGCGGCTTGTGCCAGTCTGGACAAGTCTCGGAGTTCCGCCCGCGCAATGCGGGGGATGCTGAAAGGGGGTGCGTCCATGGCCCAAACAAATCTGCCTGTTCTTTCCGCCGAAGGCGGACTGTCGCGTTATCTGCAGGAAATCCGGAAGTTTCCAATGTTGGAAGCGGACGAGGAGTACATGCTGGCAAAGCGCTACAAGGAACACGAAGATCCCGGCGCCGCCCAGAAACTCATTACCAGCCATCTGCGTCTGGTCGCCAAGATCGCCATGGGCTATCGCGGCTATGGCCTGCCGATCTCCGAGGTGATCTCGGAAGGCAATGTGGGCCTGATGCATGCGGTCAAGCGCTTCGAGCCCGAAAAGGGCTTCCGTCTCGCGACCTATGCGATGTGGTGGATCCGCGCCGCCATCCAGGAATATGTTCTGCGCTCGTGGAGCCTCGTCAAAATCGGCACCACAGCGGCGCAAAAGCGTTTGTTCTTCAACCTGCGCAAGGTGAAGGGACAGATCGCGGCTCTCGAAGAGGGGAGCCTGCATCCGGACCAGATCAAGCAGATCGCGACGACGCTCAAGGTGACCGAGCAGGACGTTGTGTCGATGAACGCTCGCCTCTCCGGCGATGCGTCCCTCAACTCGCCTATGCGGGCAGACGAGGGCTCGTCGGAATGGCAGGACTGGCTGGTCGATGACACGCCGGATGCCGAAACAACTCTGGGCGAAACCCAGGAGTTCGACGAGCGCATGGGCCTTCTTACCCAGGCCATGGATGTGCTCAATGATCGGGAGCGCGCTATTTTCCAGGCGCGGCGCCTGCAGGAGAACCCGTCGACGCTCGAGGAGCTGGCGCAGCAATATGAGGTCAGCCGCGAGCGTATCCGGCAGATCGAAGTCCGCGCCTTTGAAAAGGTGCAGGAAGCGGTGCGCGAGGCTGCACACAGCTGACCGGCCGAAACCAATCTACAAGCCCTCGCGTCGAACCGGCGCGGGGGCTTTTTTTTGTGCGGCAGGCCAAAATTATAGCGCCATAAGGTCCCAGAGGCGCTCCTTGCCGAGGATCAGAAGCCAGGGCGTATCATCTTCCGGGACGATTTCCACCAGCCCGCCCGTGCCTTCATTCGAGGTTCCGAGGAGGCCGCCGGGCACGAGCTGGAGTTTATCCATCGGGTAGTAGAGCCCGGTGGAGCGCACAAAGCTTATCGGAAGCAGCGGGTGAATGGAGACCCGCTCGCGCACGCCGGCATCGAAGCTGACCGGGCCGGTCGCCGCCAGCGCCACATCCACTTCGTCGACGACAAGCAGGCGTCGCGTCGGCGCAAATTGCAACACGGCGCTCAGCGCGGCGAGTGTATGGTCGAGGCGCTTGCCGGTCATGCCGAGTGCCAGGGTGACCGGTGCGCTGGTGGAATAGAGCGTTTTCTGGAAATCGGTAGTGATCTGTTCCGGGATGTGGAGCACGCGGGTACGCGCCTCCCACCCCGCACGATCGCGCACCGAATCCAGATCGCCGATGATGGCTTCCGGCACGAGGCCGGCATCGCCGATGACATCGGCTCCGCCATCGGCGCCGATCAGGGCGACGCCGCGGGCGGTGAGGTCGTGGAGAAGCGCGGGGTCGACGGCACCGCCTCCAACGATGGCAATGGGGCGTTCGAAGGCGAGCAGCGGGTGTGGCGCCGCGCCTGAGCTGGGGTCTTGCACAGTCAATGATCTCTCAATAAGGTCTGCATCGTCTCGCTGGGGTGTTCCGGTTGCTGCCGGAGCTGAGAGTTACCCATTGAACCTGAACCAGGTCATGCTGGCGGAGGAAGTTCGAGATGGCAAGGGC
>JADGNE010000025.1 GCA_015234425.1 Devosia sp. | reverse complement strand
GCTGATGCCACCACTAAAGCACAGATCCTCCACACAAGCCGGGCAATGACGATGGGCAGGTGATAGAGGTCCCCCCACCCCAGCCTTGCTTCGGCCAGTTCACTGGTCATTGGCCTCGATCCCTTTCAGATAGGCCAGCGTCTCCAGTTCATCGCGGTCCAGAAACGGTTTTGTGCGGACGCCTTTGGGGCGGATGAGGCGCCCCTCTTCCCAGTCGGCGATGACGCGCGGGTGGACATAGCCGGAGCGGCAGACGGCGCGCGTGTTGCCGAGACGCTGGCAGATGGTGTCGAGGACTTCGTTGACCTGGCGGGCGCGGCCGGTTTTGGTTTCGGCCCGCTCCATTTGCGAGAGCAGGTCATATGCGCCCACGGTGGCGGACCAGGTGCGGAAATGTTTCGAGCTGAACGTCCCGCCGGCACGCTCGGAAATATAGGCGTTCACGTCGCGCGAGGTGATGGGGTGAACGCCCTCCTCGTCTTCATACTGGAAGAGATGCTGGCCCGGCAGGTCCTGCAGGTTCGACACGATGCGGGAGATGCGCCGATCGGTCAGCTCCAGCTTCCATTGCTTTCCCGATTTGCCCTTGAAACGGAAGCGTACGGCCTTGCCGGCGATCTCGACATGGCGGTTGCGCAGGGTGGTCAGGCCAAAGCTCTTGTTTTCCTTGGCATAGCGGGAATTGCCGATGCGGATGAGGGAATTGTCGAGGAGCCAGACCACCGAGGCGGCGACATGGGGCAGATCGGTGCGACGGCGCCTGAGGTCCGCCTCGACCTGTTCCCTTATGCTCGGCAGGACCCTGGCAAAGGACAGGAGCGAGCCGAACTTGGTCTCGCTGCGGTGCTGGGTCCAGCGCGGATCATAAAGATATTGCTTGCGGCCGCGTTCGTCACGACCGGTAGCCTGAAGGTGGCCGTCGGGATCAGGACAAATCCAGACCTCGGTCCAGGCGGGCGGGATGACCAGCGCCTCGATGCGCTGGCGGTCCATTGCCTTGAGTGCCTTACCCGCGGCGTCGAGATAGGCGAAGTGGTCGCCGCGCCGGATGCGGCGCCACCCCGGCTCGCTGTCGGATGAATAGATCAGCTCTTCGGGGGGCACCACATCCGTGATCATCGCAGCTCCGTGCTTTGTTGTGTCGGGTTACAGAATAGCAAGCTGACGGTTCTCGAGCCGCCGCCCATAGGCATCGCGCGTCGTGATCTTGTCTTCGAGCGCGGTGATGACGCTGTCTAGGAAATTGGTGCCGTACATTTCGGAGGCGTTGTTGAGGCCGCCGGGGCTGAACACATTGATCTCGAGGATCTTGTCGCCAACAATATCGAGGCCGACAAAGAACATGCCGTCCGCGAGGATTTTCGGGCGCACGGTTTCGGCGATCTCCAGCATTTTCGGAGTGATCTCGACCTTGGCGGGCCCACCGCCGACATGGACATTGGAGCGAATTTCGCCCTGTGCCGGGACGCGGCGGAAAGCGGCGTAGTGGCCGTCGCGGATGATTGGCTTGCCGTTCATCAGGAAGAAGCGGACGTCGCCCTCGCTGGCCTCGGGGATGAAGCTCTGGGCGATCAGATAGCCCTCCTCGCTCACCGCCTCGAAAATCTGGTTGAGGTTCGGGTCCTTGGCGGAGGTGACCTTGAAGACATTCTTGCCGCCCGAACCCTGCAGGGGCTTGACGATGGCGCCCTTCTTTTCGCCGTCGATGAAGCTGCGGATCTCCTCGACGCTCTTGGAAATCAGCGTCTTGGGGCGGACGACGGCAGGATAATCCTGGAAATAGAGCTTGTTCTGCGCCTTGGCGAGACCGTCGGGATCGTTGAGCACCAGCGTGCCGCGCTCGGCGGCGAGGCGCCCGAAAATGGTGCCGATATTGGTCGCCCAAGGACGGTCGGAGCCATCGAGCGAGGGATCATTGCGCAGGAACAGCACGTCGATCTCGGAGATGTCGTAGGTTTCGACCCGGGTGTCGCGCGAGTGGAGGTCCTTGTGCAGCGTTTCGGGTTTTTTGTAATTGGCGGCAGGCAGCACTGTTGCGCGCACCGAGAGCGTATCGTCCGGGCGGAGGACGAAATCGCCGGGGGTGACGTAGCAGATGTCATGGCCTCGCATCAGCGCGGCGAGGGCGAGGCCGGTGGTGGTGTATTTGGCCGATTCACCGGCGATGGAATTGACGAAAAATGCGATGCGCATGAGGTCTCCTAGGACGCTATGAGATCTATGGGGGCGGCGCCGCTCTTGAGCCGATCGAGGCGATCGGAGGCACCGGGCATGGTCAGAAATTGGGGAACGAGACGCGGCGCACCGAGGAGACCGCGCGCGGCCAGCTCCTGGATGATGCCGAAGTGGCTGGCGGCGATCTTGCCGAGCCAGAAGGGGTCGAGCGAGCCGCCATTGCCCAGATGGGCGAGGATTTCGAGGAGGCCGCGGAGGTAGATCGCGTCCTTGGCGAGACCGCCGCCGCGATAGACGCGCAGCAAGAGGTTGAACGCACCGCTGTCGGAGAAGCCGTGGGTTTTGGTAAGAAGGGCGAAATTATCGGGGAAGCGCGCGCCATCGAGCATTTCTGCACATGCCAGCACGCGGGCGGCGATGAGGCGCAGACGCGAAATGGTCATGCCGCCGGCAAGATATTCGGCGAGAACCGCGAGGCCTTCCTGCGTGCCCTCATAACCGGCAAGGCCGGTGCGGAAGAGCCGAAGGCCATGGCCCGAGCCATTGAAATAGGTGAGCATGTGAACGCCCACTTCGTGGCTCAAAAGCGGTTCGACGCGGGCACGATCCATGGCGGTGCTGCGGGAAATCAGCAGCCGCCCGTTGGAGACCATGAGCCCGCTCGGCAAGTCGTCGCGCACCTCGACTGGCGTCGCAAAGGCGCTCGACTGTTCGGCATAGCGCGCGATCATGGCGCGGGCGCGCTTTTCGACGAGGCGATAGTCGGCGGTCTCGGCCGGAGATTTGCGGGCGCCGGGCTTTGTCTTTTCGAGGATAGAACGGGCGGCGGCGAGGAGGCGAGGCTCGACCGAACCATAGAGCGCTCGGCCCAGTTCGATAAAGCGCGGGGTTTCACGCGCCGCGAGCAGTGAAAGCTGGAGGTCGAGCTCCTGCTGCTTTTCGCGATAGAGCGCGCCCAGAACCGGGTCCTCGAAATGGTCGAGTGCCACCGAAAAGAGCGCGCGCTTGCTGTCCTCCACATCCACCGAGAGAGGACGATAGAGAAAGGCCGGGGCACGCTTGAATTTGCCGGCCTTGAACTCCGCCCAGGCTGCCTCGGCGTTGATCGGGGTGACGGCGAGGAGGAAATCGAAGCGGGTGGCGATATCGTCTATGGCGCGGTCGGCGCGGGCGACGGCATCGACGTATACGCGTCGGCCCAGCGCGCGATGGGTGGGCGGCTTGAGGCTGGTGGTGGCGCGGGCAAAGGCGGCGACGCCCTGAAGGCCCGCGTCAAATATAGCGGCGACCAGCCGTTCGTGCAGATGCGGATAGATTTCGCCGGTCCCCGGCGCCCGATAGATGGGGGCAAAGCGGATGGTGACCACGGGAAACTGCGGGAGTTTTCGCGCGAGGCCCGCATGGGGATCGTCGTTGAGCGCCAGCTTCCGGATCTGGGGCGCACGATAGCGGGCGCCCAATGCCTCGACGGCGCTTGAAATGGTCGACGCCAGCGTGTGGCCGAGGCCATCGTCAGGGGCGGAAACCGACACTTCGAACGGGGCAAGATAGGGCGCGTCCTCGGCGAGGTCGTCGCGCTCGAGTTCGCCGATATCGAGGATAAGGAAAGCACCAAACCGCTGCTGCATGGCCGAGCCGACGCTCGAGGCGACGGCGATGGCGTCAGTCCTGGTGCGGGCGATGAGATAGGCGGTATTGGCGGCGGTCGCCTGGCGCGCGGCCAGTTCGCTGCGCTTGCCGACATGGACGGCGAGATAGGGCATGGGGCGATCGAGATAGAGCCGCCCCTTGCCGCCGAGATCAAGGCGGATGGGGGTCTCGCCGGCCAGGGCCTCGGTGACCTCTTCGATCAGCGCCGCCCGGGGGCCGGTGCTGCTCATGGCCGTGCCCCGAGACGCTCTTCGAGAAGTGGCAGGCTGGCGCGGATGGCCGCCTGCAGATCTGCAATGGCCTCGGCGTCGGGTGCACCGGTCAGCTCATCCATGAAGATCTTCTTGAACTCGACCGCGATGGCGCAACCCGTTTGAGGGAAATGCTCATGCACGAAGCGGGTCTGTTCGCCCTTGCCGTCGAAGGCGATGTTTTCGCGCACATCGAGCCGGCGTCCGAGGAAGGGCTGATCACGGAGGCATTCCATGAAGGGATCAAGAATATGGGCCCAGCGGGCGCGATCCATAGAGAAGGTGCCGATATTGATATCCGGGGCTTTTGCCGGATCGGTTGCAGGCGCGTCGGCCCCGCCACGGCGATGGTTGTAGCTATGCATGTCGAGGAGGACGAACGCCCCGTGCTCAGCCTCGATATCGACCAGCGTGCTTTTCAGCATGGCATAATAACTGGCGTGCTGGCGGGCTAGGCGGTCGAGCTGCACGGCGTCAGGGGAGGTTTCGTAGACCTTCAGCCCCCAGGCCTGTTCGGGCCTCAGATAGATTGCCTCGGCGAGGGCGCGATTGAGATCGAGCTCGAAGCGCGAGCGATGGACACTGATGCGGTTGTCGATGTCGGCGATGAAGCGGGCGGTGAAGGGGTCCTCTTCGCGCAGACGCCCGGGTTCATCAAGAGCCATGCGCGCGAGGAGATCGTCGCTGACGATATGGCCATCATGAATGGCCGTGCCGATAAGGGGGGAGCGGCCGCGCGTGAGGGTCCACAGGGCCTGGTTGCGGTGCGGTTGCGCTGCAAGTCGTTCGGTGTGATCCATGTGGCCGATAACGGCCGGGATAGGCGGGAGTTCCGGGGAGAGCGGAAGCAGGGCCTGATTGGCCCTGCTCCCAGGGTTTGTTAGCGGACAGCTTCGGCAGCAGCGATGGCAGCCATGTTGACGACGCCGCGGCTGGTGGCGCTGGGGGCCAGGATATGGGCCGGCTGGCGCGTGCCCATCAGCAGCGGGCCGATGGCCAGACCATTGTTGAGCTCCTTGATCAGCGTCATCGAGAGGTTGGCCGCTTCCAGGTTCGGGAAAATAAGCAGATTGGCTTCGCCGCGCAGGACCGAGTTCGGGATATAGCGGTCGCGGAGGCCCTCATTGATGGCGAGGTCGCCCTGCATTTCGCCATCAACCACGAGGTCGGGGGCCACGGCCTGCAGCTTTTCGTAGACCTCGCGCATCTTCCAGCTGGTTTCGCCTTCGCGCGAACCAAAATTGGAATAGCTCAGCAGCGCCGCCTTGGCCTCGAGATTGAAGCGCTTGAGGTGATCGCGGGCCTGAAGCGTGATGGAGACAATCTCGTCGGCCGAGGGGTCGATGTTCACATAGGTGTCGGCGAGGAAAAACACGCCGCGATCGAGCACCAGCATGGACAGGGCCGAGAGCTGGCTGGCTTCGGCCGAGAGCCCGATGACCGACTGGATGTCGCGGGCGTGCTTGATGAAGCGCCCTTCGAGCCCGCAGATCAACGCATCGGCTTCACCGCGGCGCACGGCCAGGGCACCGATGACGGTGGTGTTGGTGCGCACGATGGTGCGGGCGGTATCCGGAGTGACGCCCTTGCGGCCGACGAGGGCATGGAAATCGGCGACATAGTCGCGATAGCGCGGATCGTCCTCGGGATTGATGATCTCAAAGTCCTTGCCCGGGCGGATGGTAAGGCCGAAACGCTCGAGGCGGCTTTCGATGACACTGGGACGACCGATGAGGATTGGACGGGCGATGCGGTCTTCGAGCAGGACCTGGGCGGCGCGCAGGACGCGCTCATCCTCGCCATCGGCGAAGGCGACGCGCTTGTCCTGGCCCTGGGCGCGCTCGATCATCGGCTTCATGACGAGGCCGGAGCGGAAGACGAAGCGGTTGAGCTGGTCGTGATAGGCGCCGAAATCGGCGATCGGGCGCTGGGCGACACCGCTCTCCATTGCCGCCTTGGCGACAGCCGGAGCGATGCGCAGGATGAGGCGCTGATCGAAGGGATTGGGGATGAGGTAGTCGCGGCCGAAAATAGCGGGCACGCCGTGGGCCGAGGCTTCGAGACCGGGCTCGTGGGCCAGCTTGGCAATGGCGCGGGCGGCGGCGGCCTTCATGTCCTCATTGATGACCGTAGCGCCGCAATCGAGCGCGCCGCGGAAGAGGAAGGGGAAGCAGAGGACGTTGTTGACCTGATTGGGATAGTCCGAGCGGCCGGTGCAGATCATGGCGTCGGGGCGGGTTTCGCGCGCCAGTTCCGGCATGATTTCCGGGGTCGGATTGGACAGCGCCAGGATCAGCGGATTGGGCGCCATGTTCTTCATCATTTCGGGCTTGAGCGCCCCGGCCTTGGAGAGGCCGACATAGATATCGGCGCCGTCCATGACTTCGGCCAGTTCGGTGGCCTCGGTCTCCTGGGCAAAGGCACCACGCCAGCGATCGACATTGTTGTGGCGCGCCTTGGTGACGAGGCCCTTGCTGTCGGCCAGCCAGATATTTTCGCGGCTGGCACCGACGGCGATCAGCATTTTCATGCAGGCAATGGCGGCGGCGCCGGCGCCCGAGGTCACGATCTTGACCTTGGCGATGTCCTTGCCGACAAGCTCCATGGCGTTGAGCACGGCGGCGGCGACGATGATGGCGGTGCCATGCTGGTCATCATGGAAGACCGGGATGTTCATGCGCTCGCGCAGGGCTTCCTCGATCTCAAAGCATTCCGGAGCCTTGATGTCCTCGAGATTGATGCCGCCAAAGGTCGGCTCGAGCGGGGCAACGATATCGATGAAGCGCTGGGGATCCTGCTCGTTGACCTCGATGTCGATGGAGTCGATGCCAGCGAATTTCTTGAAGAGGACAGCCTTGCCTTCCATCACCGGCTTACTGGCAAGAGCGCCGATATTGCCCAGGCCCAGAACGGCTGTGCCGTTGGAGATGACGGCGACGAGATTGCCCTTGGCGGTGTATTTATAGGCGGCTTGCGGATCGACGGCGATTTCCTCACAGGGGATGGCGACGCCGGGAGAATAGGCCAGTGACAGGTCGCGCGTGTTGGCGAGCGGCTTGGTCGCGACGATCTCGAGCTTTCCGGGGCGCGGATATTCGTGAAAGTGAAGTGCCGCGGCGTGTTGGCTCGGCTTGTTGTCGTCGACCATTTCTTCTCCTTCGGGCGCTTGCCCTGTCTTGTTCTTGATGCTGCCGATGCAGCAGCCCATGTGCGTGCGGCCTCCCGCCGAACGCCGGGCACTTTGACCCTACATTAAGCTAAAGGCTTACGACTATTGGACTATAGGCGAAGCTAGGGGAGGAGCGCGCGCAGGATACCAGCCGAAAGGATGGCAATTATGACGGTCGGAAGGATGGGTAGCCGCGTGGCCGCGAGGATGGTGATGGCCAGCGCGATGAGATCGGCGGGGCGGCCGGTGACGAAGTCAGGCGCGATGACGGAGATGAGCACGCAACCGGGCGCAGACTGCATGACCGTGACGAGGCGCGGGCTCAAAGTGCGGTTGCGCAGGAAAAAATAGCCGGCGATGCGGGTGAAATAAGTGGTCGATGCCATCAGCACGATGGCAAGAATGGTGATGGGCTCAGGCATCGGGCTTGGCCCAGATATAGGCTGCGATGATGCCGGAGAGCGCGCCGGCGGGCACATACCAGGCGCCGGGGACGAGGAGATAGGTGCCCGCGCCGACGACGAGGCTCACGAGCCAAGGCCGGGCCGTCGCCACGCCCTGCCACATGCCGGAGAGCATGACGAGGAAGACGGCGGGAAATGCCATGTCGAAGCCGAAGCGGGTGATATCGCCGAGGACCGGGCCGATCAGCGCGCCGATGGCGGCGCTGGAGGGCCAGGAGAGATAGAGCCCCAGCGAGAGGCCGATATAGAATGGCAGGCTGAGGACGCCATTGCGCTTGCGCGCGTCGTCGAGACCGAGCGCCCAGCTTTCGTCGCACATCAGCGCCAGCGCCGGCAGCACCTTTCGCAAGGGCAGATGGCGCATGGTGGGGGCAAGCGCCGCGCCCATCAGGATGTGGCGGCTGTTCACAAGCAGGGTCAGCGCGACGATGAGCGGAATGGTCGGCGGCCAAGTCCAGAGATCGACGACGGTGAACTCGGACCCGCCGGCGAAATTGAGCCCGGTCATCAGCGCGATTTCGAGCGCGGAAATGCCTTTTTCGGCGGCCTGCGAGCCAAGGACCAAGGCAAAGGGGATGAAGCCCAGGAGGACAGGAACCGAAACCCGGAGGCCGCGGAAAAACTCGCTGCGCGCCGTTTCGGGCGCGGTGATGGTATCGGTCATTTCTTGGTGGCGACCCAGATCAGGTGACGGGCGCCGCCGCGCTTGCCATTGGCGCGCACCGGCAACTCCTCCACGTTCATATTGGCTGACTTGAGGCGCTTGGTGAATTTGGCGTCCGGGTGAGCCGACCAGACGGCCAGGTGACCGCCGCGCGTCAGTGCCGTCTTGGCGACCTCCAGGCCACGAGCACTGTAGAGCCGGTCATTTTCCGGGCGCGACAGGCCATCGGGGCCATTGTCGACGTCAAGGAGAATGGCGTCGTAAGACCCGCCTTCGGTGATCGCCGTGGCGACATCGCCCAGATGGAGTTTGACGCGCGGGTCATCGAGGCTGTCGCCGTGAATGGGTTTGAGGGGGCCACGGGCCCAGTCGACAACAGCAGGCACCAGCTCGGCGATGGTGATATCGGCGTCGGGGCCGAAATGCTGGAGGGCCGTGCGCAGGGTGAAACCCATGCCGAGCCCGCCGATAAGGATGCGGGCGCCGGGACGGGTGCCGACCCGTTCGGCTGATATGACGGCCAGCTGCTCCTCGGAGCCGCTGAGGCGGCTGTTCATCAGCTCGATGACGCCGGACATGATGGAGAACTCGGTGCCGCGCTGCATGAGTTTGAGCACGCCGCCGCCGGGAACAGCGGTCTCGTCCAATTTGATCCAGGGCAGCATGAAACTCGTCCTTATTCGGCTTGGCGTCCTGCCTAGTGCGGTTAAGCGGCAAAGCCAAGCCGAGGACGGCAGAATTTGAAGAGCCGGGCGGTTAGCGCCCGGCCTGTTGCGCCATCAGGAGCGCGCCGATGAGGCCGCTGTCGTGGCCGAGGGTCGCGGCAACGAGTTCGGGCCGGAAGAGGTCGGGCTCGCCAGCAAGGTGAGTCGCGACGCGCTCGAGATATCCGGGGGCGAGGCCGATGCTGCCACCGATGGCGACGCGGTCGAGGCCAAGGATGGAAGTCAGGTCAGCGACGAGGGTCGCGACGGCGCGGGCGGAGCGGTCGATAATGGCCTCATAGGCGCCGCTCTCGAACACCGCGCGGGCGTCCGGCAGATAGGCGGCAGCGGCGATGCCGCGACCACCGGCCACGCTTTCGACCGTGCCGAAGCGGCCGGAGCCACAGAGCGTGTCGCCCAGCGGCGAGGAGACAAAGCCGACATGTCCGGCGAGGCCATTGGCGTTTTCGATCAGCCGGCCGCCGAGCACGAGCCCGCCGCCGATGCCGGTCGAAACGGTGAGATAGGCGAAATTATAACTGCCCTGCCCTGCGCCCAACTGGGCCTCGGCCCAACCAGCGGCGGCGGCGTCATTGACGGCCTTGGTGCGCGGGCCGAACCGGGCGGCGAGTTCCGCGCCCAGCGGAGCGGACGTAATGGCGCTCAGCGTCGTCTTATTGACGGCGTGCCAATTGCCCTCACGGTCGACGCGACCGGCAACGGCGACGCCCAGCGGCTCGCCCGCCTTGTAGCCAGCTTCGGCCAGCAGGGTCTCGATGGCGATCAGCTGATCGGCCAGCGCCGCACCGGCGTCCGTCGGCTGCTGCAGGCGGCGGGTGACGACGCCGTTCTCGATCTGGGCAACGGCGGTCTTGGTGCCGCCGAGATCGACGGCGAAACCATCAAGGCTCATTTGGCGCCCCGGATGGCATCGGCGAACCAGGAAGTGACGTGCTCGAGCCGGGTCAGCGCGCTACCGACGGTGACGGCATCGGCGCCTGCGGCCATGGCGGCAGCGGCAAGCTCCGGGGTGTTGAAACGGCCTTCGGCCATGACGAAACCGCCCAGCGCCTTGAAGCCGCGGATCAGCTCGAAATCGGGGCCGTCATTGAGCCCTTCGGTTTCGGCGGTATAGCCGGACATGGTGGTGCCCAGGATCTGCGCGCCCGCGGCCAGAGCGATGCGGCCATCTTCGAAGGTAGAGCTGTCGGCCATGGCGATCTTGCCGGCGCCGAGAATGGCTTTCAGAATGTCCTTGCGGCTGTCCGGACGCGGGCGATTGGTGGCGTCATAGGCGATGACGTCAGCACCGGCGTCGGCCAGCGCCAGCGCTTCGGCGATCCGCACGGTGATACGCACCGGGGTACCGTCGAGGTCGGATTTGACGATGCCGATGATCGGCACGTTCACATGCGGGCGGGTGGCGCGAAGGTTGTCCACGCCTTCGATGCGCAGGGCTGCGGCGCCACCGGCGACACAGGCCTGGGCCATGGCCGCAACGATCTCGGGACGATCCATCGGACCGTCATCGACGGGCTGGCACGAGGCCACGAGGCCTCCACGGATGCGGCTGAGAATGTCCACGCTGAAAATGCCTTCTATGGAAAGAGTGCCGGCAGCACCCGGATGGATGCTGCCGGAATCGGTCAGCAGATTAGGCGATGAGGCCCAGATCGCGCACGATCTTTTCGATCGCCGAAACGGTAGGCGCATCGAGATCCTTGAGCGGGGCGGTGTTGGTGGCCGAGCTCAGGAGGCCACGGGCTGCCATTGCGACCTTGAAGGCGCCGATGCCGGTTACGTCGCCCGAATGCCCCTTGGGGACGAAGACGATCTCGAACAGGGCATTGATGAATTCCTGTTCCTTGACGGCAGTTTCGAAATCGCGCGCTTCGATGGCATTCCAGAGGCGGACATAGGAGGCCGCATCGACATTGGCGAGACCGGGCACGGCGCCATCGGCACCGGCAAGACCCATGGCGTCGACCACGACTTCGTGGCCGGTGAGCAGGGTCAGCGGGCTGCCGGCGGCCTTGTTCATGGCAATGAGGCGGCGGAAGCCGACGTCGTCGCCCGAGGAATCCTTGACGCCGACAATGACGCCTTCCTTGCCCAGCTGGACCAGCAGGCTGGCCGAGAGCTTCTTGTGGGCGCGGACCGGGATGTCATAGGCAAAGAGCGGAACGCTGATGGCCTTGGCGACGGCGCGGAAGTGGTCGGCGACTTCTGCTTCGTCATTGATGGTGTAGAGCGGCGGGGTGATGACGATGGCGTCTGCACCGGCTTCGATGAAGGCCTTTGCCGAACGGATGACAGTGTGGACCGAAAGGTCCATGGCGCCAGCAATGACAGGCACGCGGCCGGCCGTAACCGTCGCGATGGTCTTGATGACGGCGAGGCGATCTTCGTCGGAGAGGTAGGCGACCTGACCGCTGGAGCCGAGGGCGAAAATGCCGTGAACGCCCTGGGAGATGAGGTGTTCGACAAGGGCGGTGAGATCGGCATGGTTCACCGTACCATCGGGATTGATGGGGGTAACGATGGGGGGAATGATGCCGCGGAAACTATGCTTGGACATGCTTTAGGGGACCAGTGGTCAGGGGGAGGAGAAGGAGGGGATCAGGCGCTCTTGGCATGCAGCAGGCTGGGCGCCGCCGCCAGAAGGGTTCTTGTGTAGTCCTGCGAGGGCGAGCCCAGCACCTGCGCGCCGGGGCCGAACTCAATGACCTTGCCGCGGTTCATCACGGCGATATCGTCCGAGATGTGCCGCACGGTCTGGATGTCGTGGGAGATAAAGACCATGCCGAGATCGAGCTCGCGTTTGAGATCCTGCAGGAGATTGAGGATCTGGGCGCGGACCGAGACGTCGAGCGCGGAGGTCGGCTCGTCAGCGACGATGACCTGCGGCTCTAGCGTCAAGGCGCGGGCAATGGCGACGCGCTGCTTCTGGCCGCCGGACAATTGGGCGGGAATGGCGTCGAGCACGGACTGCGGCAGGCCGACCAGGTTGACCAGCTCGGAGACGCGAGCCCTACGGCTCTGGGCATCGCCGATGCCGTGGACATTGAGAGGGTCGGTCAGCGCATCGCGCACCAGCATGCGGGCATTGAGGGCGGTTGCCGGGTCCTGGAAGACGACGGAAACGACGCGGCCAATGCGCTTTCGGGTGGCGGCGTCGAAGTTTTTCACCTCTTCGCCGCCGAAGAAGATCCGGCCGGCGCTGGGCTTGAGCAGCCCGATCAGCACTTTTGCGGCGGTCGACTTGCCCGAACCGGACTCACCCACCACGCCGAGCGTGCGTCCGCGGTGGACGGCGAGCGAGACATGATCGAGGGCGCGCAGGGCGACCGGCTTGAACAGCGAGGAGCGGATGCGGAAGTCGACGCAGACGTCGCGCAGTTCGATCAGGGCACTATCGGCAGACTTGCTGGTGATCGCGTTCATGCGTGGGCCTCGATCGGCTGGACAATCTCGTCATCGGGGTGAGCGGCGTAGAAATGCTCGGTGCCCGGGATCTGGCGGAAGACGGGGGTGACGCCGGCATTGCGCGCGGGATTGGACGAGCGCGGGGCGAAGCGGTCGCCCTTGGGGAATTCCCGCGGCGAGGGCACGGTGCCGCGCACCTGATGCAGCCGGCTGGCGCTGGCCTCAATGCTGAGCACGGCGCCGAGCAGGCCACGGGTATATTCGTGGACCGGCTGGGTGAGGATTTCGCGGGTCTTGCCCTGCTCGACCATCTGGCCGGCATACATGACCGAAATGCGGTGCGAGATTTCGGCCACCAGCGCCAGATCGTGCGAGACGAAGAGCATGGCAAAGCCCAGTTCCTCGCGCAGGCGATTGAGGAGGTCGACCACCTGCTTTTGCACGGTCACGTCGAGGGCCGTGGTGGGCTCATCGGCGATCACCAGCTTGGGGTTGCGCGTCAGGGCCATGGCGATGAGGACGCGCTGGCGCTGGCCACCCGAAAGCTCGTGCGGATAGGAATTGAGCGTGCGGGTGGGGTCGAGGCCAACCATGGTCAGCAGGTCCTCGGCGGAGCGAGTGCCGCCGCGCGAGGTGAGCTGGGCCATTTGCGAGCGGATCAGCATGGCCGGGTTCAGCGAGGACAGCGCATCCTGATAGATCATGGCGATGCCCTTGCCGCGTAGGGCATTGCGTTCCTTCTCACTCATGGTGAGGAGGTTCTTGCCCTCAAAGAGGATCTCGCCGCGAATGCGCGCCTTGGGATCGAGCAGACCCATGATGGCGAGCGAGGTAATGGACTTGCCGCAACCAGACTCCCCGACCAGCGCCACGGTCTCACCGGGGCGGACGGAGAAGGAGATATTGTCCACGACATCGACATTGCCGTGGCGCGGGAAGCCGATGGAGAGATTGCGCACTTCGAGGATGGGCGCGACGGTCTCGTCCATTGTGAGGCGGTCGGTGCGGGCCAGTTCGACCCGGCGGAGTTCGGCGAGGCGTTCTTCGAGGAGCGCGGAGCCGGCGGCATCAGCAGTTTCCTCGGCCTTGGGGGCTTCGAGCTGTTCGATGGCGGCTTCGACCTCGGCCGCATTGACCTGGGCACGGGCGCGCGGAGCGGCCATGGCGTCGGTCATCCCCTCGGCGAGGACGTTAAGCGCCAGCACGGTGACGGTGATCAGCGCACCGGCAAAGAGCGTCGACCACCAGGCGCCGGACATCACCAGCTGACGACCGGATGCCATGACATTGCCCCAGGAGGGTTCGGGGTCGGGGACGCCAGCCTGGATGAAGGAGAGCGAAGCCTCAAAGACGATGGCATCGGCCACAAGGATGGTGGCGAAGACCAGCACGGGCGCAATGCAGTTGCGGGCCACATGCTTGATCAGGATATGCGGTGTCGAAGCGCCCATCACGCGGATCGCGGCGACATAGTCTTCGCCATACTGGCCGATGATATTGGCGCGGATGACGCGGGTGAGCTGGGGCACGTAGAGGAAGGCGATGGTCAGCACCAGCACCGGCATGGTCTGGCCGAAGACGGTGACGAACACCACAGCGAGTGCAATGCCGGGGAAGGACATGACCATGTCCAGCACGCGCATCAGCACTTCGGAGACCCATTTGCCCGAGGTGGCCGCAATGGCGCCGAGAATGGCGGCGGCCACGAGAGCTACTGCCGTCGCCGCCAGACCGATGATGAGCGAATAGCGGGCGCCATAGACGAGACGGGAAAAGATATCCCGGCCCTGACGGTCAGTGCCGAACCAATGCGCGGCGTCAGGACCGGCGGGACCACGGGTGAGGCCGGTGGCCAGCGGATCGTAGGGCGCAATCAGCGGCGCAAAGATCGCGCCAAGGCAGACCAGCACCAGCACGCCTAGGGCAAAGCGGGAGGTCAGCGACAGCTGGCGCAGCCCGGAAAGCGCAAGGCCAGGAACGGAAAGCTTTTTAGTGGTTTCGGTTCTGATCACGTCAAATATCCCGGATGCGCGGATTGACCAGCACGTAGAGCAGGTCGACGATGACGTTGATGACGATAAAGGCGATCGCCACGGTGAGGGTCACGCCCTGAACCAGGTTCGGCTCGTTGTTGGTGACGCCATTCATGATCAACATCCCCATCCCGTTGATGTTGAAGATGATCTCGATGATGACCGCACCGCCCATGAGATAGCCGATGCGCAGGCCCAGAACGGTGATCGGGGTGATGAGCGCATTGCGCAGCACATTTCGGCCCACCACGACATGGCGCGGGATGCCGGCGCCGAGCGCGGTGCGGACATAGTCCTTGTCCAGCTCTTCAACCACGGCGGTTCGTACCACGCGGGAGAGCTGGCCGATCACCGGCACGGCAAGCGCCACGGCCGGCAGGAACATGCGCATGAACCAGCCACCGAAATTGCCGAACATGCCCGGCAGGCGTCCGGCGGTCGGCAGCAGCGAAAAAATGCCCACTTTCTGACCGAGCAACTGGATCAGCAGCACAGCCAGCCAGAAGGATGGCGTCGACAGCGAGGCAATGGAGAAGATGCGGATGACCTGGTCGGGCCAGCGATCGCGATAGATAGCGGCGATAACGCCGAGCAGCAGCGAGAAGACGACGGCGATGATGAGGCCGAGGAAAGTCAGCTGCAGCGTGATGGGGAAAGCGCGCATTACCTCGTCGATGACGGGGAGCTGGCGGGCCGAATATGTGCCCATGTCGAACTGGAGCAGGCCGCCGACAAAGGAGACATAGCGCGTCAGGAGCGGCTCGTTGAGGCCGTGCAGTTCGCGATATTGCGCCCGCGCCTCGAGCGAGGCGCCCTCGCCCAGCGCCGTGATCGCAGGATCGACGCTCGAAAAGGACATGACAAAGAAGACGAGGAAGGTGATCCCGAGGATCATGATCGGCAATTGCACCAGACGGCGCCCGATCAGGTTGAGCACATTTAGCATGGCCGTCCGGCTCGCTTTTCAGTTGCAGGGAACCTGCCAGGCTCCGGGTATGCCCCGGAGCCTGAAGTTTTCAGATCAGCTTATTTCTTGACGCCAACGTCGAGGAAGGAGAGGCCAGTCGTTGGAACCGGGGCAAAGCCTTCAAGTTCTTCGGCGCTCCAGGCAGTCGGCAGCTGACGGTGCAGCAGCGGATAGAGCGGAACCTCGACCGAGATCAGGTCCATGGCTTCGTTCCACTTGGCCTGCTGCTCTTCACCCGACAGACGCAGGGCGTCGTTGAGCAGGGTCGTCAGCTCGGCATAGCCTTCGCTTTCAGCCCAGCGGTAGCGCGTGGTCGGCCAGATGTTGTCGCCAAACCACCACTGCATCAGGATGTCAGGGTCGTTGCCGAACACAGACGGATCGCCGGGGGCAATCATCACCTGCATCTCGCCAGCGTCCACCTTCACATACTGACCACCGGACTGGCCGATATCGAGCGTGGTGTTGAAGCCAACGGCATCAAGGGATTCCTTGATGATCGGCGCCACGTCCTTGACCCAACCATGGTCGGTGCTCATCAGCGTGATGTCGACGCTTTCGAGGCCAGCTTCAGCCAGGAGGGCCTTGGCCTTTTCCGGATCATTGCCGTAGACGTTTTCGGCGCGATGGTAGTTCGGGTGGGTCTCGGGCAGGAAAGAGCTCGCCGCAGTGGCGTTATCCAGCATGCCGGTGCCGATTACCTTGTCCATATCGATGGCGTACATGAACGCCTGACGGACGCGCACGTCGTTGAACGGTGCGGTCTGGGTGTTGAACATGGCGAAGAGCAGACCAAACGACTGGGCCTTTTCGAGCTCGGCAACGGCAGCAACCGCGTCGACGTCGATATAGGGCACGTCTTCGATCGCCATCACGGTGCCCGAGTTCAGCGCGTTCACGCGAGCGGTCGGGTCAGCGATGAGGTTCCAGACCATGTCGGCGGCCAGAGCCGGACGGTTGCCGGTGTAGTCTTCGTTACGCTCGAAGACGATTTCCGCTTCCGGAACAGCCGAGATCAGCTTGTAGGGGCCAGTGCCGGTCGGGAGCTTGCCGAAGGCTTCCGGATCCGCCTCAACGAGAGCCTTGGGCACGATCTTGATCGAACCAATGCGCTCGTTGAACAGCGAGAAAGGGAATTTATTGGTGAACTTGACCGTGGTCTCGTCGACAACCTCGACCTTGTCGATGAACGACACGAAAGAGCGGAACAGCGAGTTGGACGCAGGGTCGAGCACGCGCTCGGCCGAGTAGACAACGTCTTCAGCGGTCACCGGGGTGCCATCATGGAAGACGGCGCCGTCGCGAAGCTTGACGATGTACTCGATGCCATCCGCGCTGGTCGGCATTTCGGCAGCCAGAGCCGCATAGGGCTCGCGGGTGACCGGATCGAGATCAACCAGGCCTTCCATCGTGTGCCAGTTGGCAGCAACCGTGACCGCACCCGAGGCGCTGAGCGGGTCGAACGTGCCGGACAGGCCATAGGCGATGCCGGCCTGGATGGTGGCATCGAGATCGATATTGTCGGTGGCGACCTGCGCCTTTGCAGCGCTCATCCCGAGAAGGGACATGGAGGCAAACGCCCCCGCAGCCATGAACAGGGCCCGACGAGATACGCCGAATTTGACAATACGCATGAATTCCTCCGTGACATCAGACGTCAGATGTCTACTATCTTCTCGCGTGCCCTTGCGCAAGCCTTGTATGCTAGCCCCAACCGTGGTCGTTGAAGGCGGGGACAAAATTGGAGGGACTGACAGGAACATGAGCGGACCGATCGACAGTGCACAGGCCCAGTCGCGCATGTTGCGCAGCACAACAGCCGAGGAAATCAAACGGCTGATTCTGCGCTCGGGACTGAGACCAGGCGATACGATCCCGACCGAAATCGAGCTTTGCCAGGAACTGGGCGTGTCGCGATCCTCGGTGCGCGAAGCCATCCGGACCCTCGCGACACTCGACATTGTTGAAGTGCGCCACGGCCTCGGCACGGTGGTCGGCAATATGAGCCTTGCACCGCTCGTCGAGACCCTCGTCTTCCGCGGCGTGCTTTCCCCGGGCGATGATCTTGAGGCCCTGCGGGAAGTGGTGGACCTGCGCTGCTCTTTCGACCTGGCGCTGGCCGACCGCGTGGTCGAAGCCCACGAGGGCCGGGTCAACACCAGTATGCAGGCACTGGTCGACAAGATGATGGACAATGCGTCACGCGGGGAACCCTTCCTCGCCGAGGACCGGCAATTCCACTCCGAACTCCTGGCGCCCGTCGGCAACCAGCTTGCCGGACAGCTCGTGGCAGCTTTTTGGGACATTCACTCGGCAGTGCTGCCCAAGCTCGACCTGGCGCTGCCCGCCGATATCCAGATCACAGCCAAGGCGCACGGCGATCTGCTGACCGCGGCCCAGCTGGGTGACCGCGAAGGCTATCGCCGCGCCGTTGTCGATCACTATGCCCCGCTGATGCGCATGCTGAACACACGCAAGACGTCGAACGCCCAGAAAGTGGCCAGCGCCGGCTGAGAGCGACGCCCGCCACCCTGCCCTGCCGGTTTTTCCGGACACTTGCCAAGATTGTGGCCAGCCGGCGCGTCTTACGAATAGCGCGACCAGAAGGCAGCCCATGACACAACGCTTCACAGACCTCTATGTCAGCCGGCGTCACCGCTTCAGCCTGGGCAAAGACCAGCAGACCGGCGGGCTCTATCTGTCGACCCCCATATCGGGCTCGGTCCGCGCGGTGGAATTCGAGGCCTATTTCCGGATCAGCGCCGAGGAATATGCGCGCTTCAGTGCCGATCCATCGCTCACCGAGAGTTTTCTCGAGGAGTGTCGCCAGCATCTGCATTCCGATCGATTGATTGGCTGACCGGCAAGACCTCAATTCGCCCGCTGCGAATCCAAGCGCGACGGTATGTCGCTTGGGGTATTGCCATTGCTGTAGGGATTGTCGCACCCCGGAGTGCGACATTTATGCACTCAACTTTAGTCGAATGTATCCTGTCATACGTTATGCATGTCAGGCGTGCAGAGCCGATTTCTCGAGCGGAAAAATCTGCCCTTAAATTGGCTATATCCGGGCATTTTTTGGGCAGGCAGTGGATCGTTTGGGCACAAGTCCCGAAAAGGCGCCAAAAGCTGCGGCCGAGCTAAGCCATTGATGCGTCACTTGACATTCCGCGGCCGATTGGCACAGGGTGCGGCATTGCACCTCACATTGCGAAATGTGCGTATTTTTCGGAGAAGAGTTTTGAAGCGTAAGCTCGCAACCGTGGCCACTTTGGCCAGCCTTTTTATTGCTGGAGTTTCCGTTGCTCCGACCATGGCCTTCCAGGCCGCAGAATCGACTGACGCCGCTGTTGCCGAGATCGATCCCGCAGTGATGGAACTTGGCGGCACACTGTATGCCGACAATTGCGCAGCCTGCCATGGCGAGAACGGTGACGCCGAGCGCAAGTTCGCCGGCAGCCAGAGCCTCAAGCACGTCGTTCTGATCGCGTCGCAGGTCATCCACGGCGGCGAATTCATGCCGAAGTTCGATTTCCTGACCGACGAAGAAGTCGCGGCTCTGGGCACCTACATCCGTAACTCCTGGGGCAACACCCTGGGCCCGGTTACGGCTGAAGAGATTGCTGTCTACCGTTAAAATCTAAAGACTAAAGCTGGTACGGCCCGCAACGACGGCGCCGCACCAGCTCCTACCACTTCCAGACATTGAGTTTCGCCTGGCGTTCTTCTGAGCGCTCGGGAAGTCGTGCGTTGTTTTGGGCTTTCGGATTGGGCATCCGAACGCATCGATGGCGCATGCCAATTTGCCCGACAACAGATTTTCATCATCTCTAGGGAGGTTCTTATGAGGATGAAGTCACTTGCGGCCCTGTTTATGGGGTCGTGCTTGGTCCTGACGGCTGCGCCGGCGATGGCGCAGTCGGATCTGCTGGAGAACATGTCTCCGGTTACCGACGAAATGATTCAGAACCCGGATGCAGGTTCCTGGCTCAGCTGGCGCCGTACGCTGGACAACCAGGGCTTCAGCCCGCTTGACCAGATCAACAAGGACAACGTCTCCGACCTGCAGGTTGTCTGGTCCCGCGGCATGACCGAGGGTTTCCAGGAAGCCGCTCCGCTCGTCCATGACGGCGTGATGTTCCTGCCCCACCCGCGCGACATCATCCAGGCTCTGGATGCGACGACCGGTGACCTGCTCTGGGAATACAAGCGTGAAGTCCCGGCCAACGCGCCGATGATCATCACCACCCGCAACATTGCGATCTGGGACGACCTGCTCGTCTTCAGCTCCAAGGACAACTACCTGGTTGCCCTCAATGCGAAGACCGGCCAGCTGGCCTGGGAAACGCAGCTGCGTGACGAAAACACCTGGGCGTGGTCCACGCCTGGTCCGATCATCGTCAACGGCAAGGCAATTTCCGGTCGTTCGTGCGCTCAGCAGCCGAGCGGCGACACCCCAGTTGGTGGCCCGGAAACCTGCTACCTCACCGCTCACGACATGAAGACCGGTGAAGAGCTGTGGCGCTTCCACACCCTGCCGCATGGCGACATGGCCGGCAGCGAAAGCTGGAACGGCGTTGACGACAGCCTGCGCCACCACGTTGGCAGCTGGATCTCGCCGTCCTACGACGCCGAGCTGAACCTTGTGTACTTCGGCACCTCGGTGACCTCGCCGTACTCGAAGTTCTACTTCGCCAACTTCGACAGCATCGAAGAGCTGGATGAGCAGGAATTCCTGTACCAGACCTCGACCCTGGCCCTTGACGCCGACACCGGCGAACTCAAGTGGTACCAGCAGCACATCCGCGACCACTGGGATCTCGACCATCCGTTCGAGCGTATCCTCGTGGACACCGCGATTGCACCGAACGCTGACGAAGTGCGTTGGATCAACCCGGCCGTCACCCCTGGTGAAGAGCGTCGCGTCGTGACCGGTATCCCGGGCAAGACCGGCATCTTCTACTCGATCGACGCTGCAACCGGTGAGTTCCTCTGGGCTCGCGAGACGACCTATCAGAACGTTATCTCTGATATCGACACCGCAACCGGCCGCGCATCGCATCCGCTCGACATGATCCCGACCGAAATCGGCCAGTCGCTGCTCGTTTGCCCGTCTGACGCCGGTGGCAAGCGCTGGTTCACCAGTGCCTACAGCCCGCTGACCAATGCGATCTACTCGCCGCTGGCGAACTTCTGCATGCAGTCCGTGACCCTGCCGAACGACATCCGTCTGTCGCCAGACGTGCTCGCACCGGGCACCAGCGTTGTTGGCCGTCTGAATGCCATCAGCGTCGAGACCGGTGAAGAGCTCTGGAGCCTCGATCAGGAAGACTTCACCACGTCGCTGCTCGCGACCCAGGGTGGCCTGCTGTTCGGTGGTGACACCAACCGTCGCTTCCGCGCTTACGACCAGACCAACGGCGAAGTGCTGTTCGAGTCGATCGTTCCGTCCGCCGTCGGTGGCGTTCCGATCACCTACGCAGTCGGCGATCGTCAGTATGTCGCTGTCCCCGTCGGTTCGTGGCTCGATATGACGCCATATGTCGACAATATCCCGCGTGACATCCCGATGGGCGGCAACGCCATCGTCGTCTACGCCCTGCCGCAGAAGTAATCTGCCGGCTTGACGATCGAGGGATGCGGCCCAAGGGCCGCATCCTTTTTGAATGAGCGCCGTGAGCGTCGGACGTTCGCGGGGGCACTGGACTACCCAATTCTGAGATTTCCAGGAATGAACAGATGAAGATGAATGGCCTGTCTGCACTATTGATCGGGACCGCGCTGGTCCTGACCTCTTTGCCAGTCGCGGCGCAGTCGGACCTTCTGGAGAACATGTCTCCGGTGACCGACGAAATGATCCAGAACCCCGATCCCGGCGCCTGGCTCAGCTACCGCCGCACGCTGGACAACCAGGGCTTCAGCCCGCTTGACCAGATCACCAAAGAAAACGTTGGCGACCTGCAGGTTGTCTGGTCCCGCGGCATGACCGAAGGCTACCAGGAAGGTACGCCACTGGTTCATGACGGCGTGATGTTCGTGCCGCATCCGCGCGACATCATCCAGGCCCTCGACGCCACCAATGGCGACCTGCTCTGGGAATACAAGCGCGAGCTTCCCAACAATGTCCCGATGATTGTTGCAACCCGCAACATGGCTATCTGGGACAATCTGATCGTCTTCAGCTCCAAGGACAACTACCTGGTTGCCCTCGACGCCAAGACCGGTCAGCTCGTCTGGGAAACCCAGCTCCGCGACCAGGACAGCTGGGCATGGTCCACGCCTGGCCCGATCATCGTCAACGGCAAGGCCATCTCCGGTCGCTCCTGCGCCCAGCAGCCGAGCGGTGACACCCCCGTTGGTGGTCCCGAGACCTGCTTCCTCACCGCTCATGACATGAAGACCGGCGAAGAGATGTGGCGCTTCCACACGCTTCCGCATGGCGACATGGCTGGCAGCGAGACCTGGAACGGCGTTGACGACAGCCTGCGTCACCACGTCGGCAGCTGGATTTCGCCCGCTTACGATCCCGAGCTGAACCTCGTGTACTTCGGCACTTCGGTGACCTCGCCGTACTCGAAGTTCTACTTCGCAAACTTCGACAGCGTCGAAGACCTGGATGCACAGGAATTCCTGTACCAGACCTCGACCCTGGCCATCGACGCCGACACCGGTGAGCTCAAGTGGTTCCAGCAGCATCTGCGCGACCACTGGGACCTCGACCATCCGTTCGAACGCGTTCTCGTGAACACCGCGATCGCACCGAACGCCGATGAAGTCCGCTGGATCAACCCGAACGTCACTCCGGGTGAAGAGCGTCGCGTCGTGACCGGTATCCCCGGCAAGACCGGCATCTTCTACTCGATGGACGCTGGCACCGGCGAGTTCCTCTGGGCTCGTGAGACCGTCTTCCAGAACGTTATCTCCGACATCGACACCGCAACCGGCCGTGCGACCATCCCGCATGACATGATCCCGACCGAAATCGGTCAGTCCATGCTGGTCTGCCCGTCTGCATCGGGTGGCCGTCGCTGGTTCACCAGCACCTACAGCCCGCTGACCAATGCGATCTACACGCCGTTGTCCAACAACTGCATGCAGTCCGTGACCCTGCCGAACGATATCCGTCTGTCGCCTCCGGTCATGGCACCGGGCGTCACCAATATCGGCACCATCAGCGCCATCAGCGTTGAAACGGGCGAAGAGCTCTGGAGCCTCGACCAGGAAGACTTCACCACCTCGCTGCTGTCCACCCAGGGTGGCCTGCTGTTCGGTGGCGACACCAACCGTCGCTTCCGCGCCTTCGACCAGGACAATGGCGACGTGCTGTTTGAAGCGATCGTTCCGTCTTCGGTCGGTGGCGTGCCGATTTCCTACGAAGTCGATGGCCGTCAGTACATTGCCGTCCAGGTTGGTTCCTGGCTCGACATTGCCCCCTTCGTGGCGCTTAGCCCCCGCGAAGTGGTCACAGGCGGCAACGCAGTGGTCGTCTTCGCCCTTCCGCAGAAGTAATCTGCTGATACGCGCCTGTTGAAGGCTTGATCGGGAGGTGGCCCAAGGGCCGCTTCCCTCTTTGGAGGAAAACATGTTCGCACGCAGCCTAACCGGTACCCTGATCCTTCCAGTGGCTCTTCTCGGATCTGTCCTCCCCTCTTCTGCCCAATTCCGACGTGTCGTTCCCGACAACATGGTGAACACCGCGGTCTATGCGGGTGGAAACATCCGCTTCTGTATCAATCCCGTCAGTTCTCTGGCCGAGTTCGATCGTGCCCTGGGCCAGACTTTGGCCGACATCCTGCTGGTCCCGGCCGAGTTCTACGAGCTCAAATACGCCATCGAGCCTGCCCCATGGGGCTATGACCTGGCCATTGGCGAAGAAGATCTGTTCATCCAGATCAGCGAGAATTGCGACGCCGTTCTGGGCTTTCCCATGCCGTTCATGGACCTGACCTATGACTGGCTGACCACGACGTCGCCCTATTACACACCGCGCTTCATGCTGGCGTTCTCCAAGGACGCCCCGCCTGCCCTCGACCAATTGCCGGAAGGCTCCGAGTTTGGCAGCCGCGTCGGCACGCTGTCGGACATGCAGGTGCGCGCCTATGCCAGAAGCTCGGCCAACAAGCTCAAGCGCCGGGTCTATGCATCCAACGTCAGCCTGATCCGCGCGCTCGCGGCCGGCGACCTGCTGGCAGCTGTGGTCTGGGAGCCGGCCGTCTCCATCGCCGCGCAGACCGAGCCCGGCGCGGGCGATATCCAGATCGTCGCGCCGCCCTTCAGCGTCGAGCCCCAGCCCTTTGCCATCGCCCTGCCGTCCAACCAGACCTATCTGCGCGAGATGCTAGATAGCGCGATCAGCCAGTTGCGCGCGGGCGAGGAATTTTCCGGTCTGCTGACCGAGTTCGAACTCCCCGGGGAATGAGCCATGGGTCGTCCGATCTCAGTCCAGCCGCGCTTTAGTCCAGCTGCCGGGAGCTTCCGGGCAGGAAAGGTTTTGGCGTGTTCGATCTAACTTTTCCACAGGTCCTGTCGCGCCTGATCGCTGCGACCCTCGTGCTGAGTGTTCTCGGCCTGTCGTTTGCCGGCGCCGCGCGCCTGCTCGGCGACAAGGGTGTCGGCTATGAGGGCAAGCTGAAGCCCAATCCCATTCTTCATGTCGACCTCTTCGCCATCGTCACGAGCGTGTTCGGCCGCGTTGGCTGGATCAAGCCGCTGCGCATCGACACCGCCGAAAGCCTCGGTGGCCGGTGGGCTTCGGCGCTCGCCGCGCTTGCAGCGGCCCTCGTGACACTGATGCTGAGCAAGCTCACCGTCGTGCTCCTGCCCCTCGTAGCCAGCTACTGGCCGGCGAGCAGCGCTGGTTTCGTCGACTGGACCATTCGCGAAATCCCGCAGATCGCAGCCTGGACCCTCGCGATCAACCTTGTTCCGTTGCCTCCGCTGCTTGGCGGATATGTGCTGCAGGGCGTGTCGCCGGAGGCGCACCGCTGGCTGGTGAGGCGCCATTTCTGGGTCACCGTCGCAATCACCGCGCTGGTCGTCGTCTTCCACAAAAGCCTGCCGCTGACGCCGTTCAACTGGCTGGCGACGCTGTTCATGACTGGTGCCTTGTGACGGGTATTGGAGACACCTACGCCTCGATCCTCGCCCCGCTGGGGGTGGTGAGCCGGCGAAGACGCGTTCGGAATGTCGTTCACGCGGTGCTCGCTGGTGCGGTCACCGGGCTTGGCGCTTATCTCGTCGTGCAGATCGCTGCGCGCATGGGCACCGTCATCGACCCCACAATTCCAGTCGTGGCCGTTGCCGGCGCGACGATCGCCGGTGCGCTATTGGTGACCGAGATCCTGCGCCCGACGCCGCTGGCGGAAGCCTTCCGGCTGGACCGGGCCGGCGGGCTCGAAGAGGGTTTTGGGACCGCCGTCGAGCTGGCTCGTGCCTCAGCGCCCGTTGATACGCCTGTGGTCGCCAAATTCATCCGCTCGGTTGAAGCGCGTCTCGGCGGGCTCCCCGAGACCCGGGTCGTCCCTGTTTTTACAAAGGGGTTCTGGGTGGGCCTCGTGCTGCTGGCCCTGCTGGCTGTCGCCACAATCTATGTCCGGCAAATGCCTCAGCCGATGACCGCTGAAACTTTGGCCGGCGAGCAGGACGCGGCCGCGCTCGAGACGATCGAAAGCGTCACCGAAATGCTGGCGACGGATGCCGAGCTTCGCGAGAACCCCCTGCTTGAAGCGATTGCACAGACGCTCGCCGACAAGGTCGCGGAAGCCGCCGGCGCCCCGCTCGATGAGCGACTGGCGCGCGAGGTCAACGATCTCCTCGACCAGGCTGCCGCCAGCTATGGTGAAGATGCACCCAGCTGGCTCGGTTCGACCGAGGGATCACGACTGCTCGAATTGGACGAAGCCCTCGCCGAAATGGATCCGGCCGACGCTCCTGGCGCGCAACCACCGCTGGAACTGGCCGTCGACCCCTATTACGTGCCGCCGGAAGAGCGCTTTTCCTCGCCTCCAGGAGAGTTCAGCACCGCGCCAGAGGCCGGTGAAGGAAGCGATGAGACTGGGCTGACCGCGGTCGACCCCGAAGCGTCGGGGAATCTTGAAGGCCTGACCCTTGGGCAGAGCCCGCAGGCGATGACGGAAGAGGAAATCAAGGCCATCGGCGCCACCCCGGTTGGGGCGGCACTCGACTCCGGCCGCGGCGTTTCCCACGCAGCGGGCCTTGGTGAAGAAGATTTCCGCGCAGATGATGAGTTTGCTCGCCTCGGCTTTGAGCCAACCGAAGACATGTTGATCAGTGCCGAGCCGCAGCCGGATGGCGCGCGCATTCGCATCGAGATCGTGCCGGATGCCAATGTGACCAATGTCGCCGGGCAAGCCAACAGCATTGGCGGACAGAGCGGGACGGGTTCCACCGAGCCGGTCGACCGCGAATTTATCCCTGTCTCCGCGCGCAGTATCGCCGCGCGCTACTTTGAACGGACCGCACAATGATGGGTTTTGCGGCACCGCTTTTCGGACTTCTGGTCCTCGCGGCCGGATATGTCTGGTTCCTGCACAGCCGACGTGAATATCGGCAGGTCGTGCCCAGCCTCGCCATCTGGCAGCAATTGCGCAACAACGCCGGCTTTAAACGCAAAGCACGGTTGGTGCCGCCCATTACGCTGGCGCTGGTGTTGCAGCTGATCGCCGTTGCGCTGCTCGCCGCCGCCCTGACCGCGCCCTTCTGGGGTCGCCAGGATGTTACCGATCACCTCGTGGTGGTTGTCGACACCAGCGCGACCAGAGGCAATGCTGACGCGCAGACGCTCCAACTTGCCGACGCACTAGCAGAAATGACGGCCGATTTCACCGGTCGTGGCGGGCCGACGCCAAAGACCCTTACGGTCATCACAGGCGGACCGCTCCCCCATTATATCGCCGCCCGCTGGTCCTGGCAGGATGAGCGGCTGCACCATGCGCTGACCGACCTGAAGCCGACGGATGGGGCAACGGACTGGGCCGAAACGACGCGCCTGATCGAGGCAACGCTCGGGAGCAAGGAGAGCACCGAGGTCCTGACGATCGGCTCGCGTGGCCAAATGGAGCCGCTGGCCGAAAACTGGCCGGAGCTCACCTTTGCCTACCGCTCCCTAGCTGCCGCTCCGGCGGGCCCAAAGGTCATCGCAAATCTCACGCTCACCGATGCGGACAAGAACCTCTGGACACTCGAGGGCGAAGCGATTGGCGATGCAGCCACCACCGAAACGCTCTTTGTCCACTATGCGACCGCCGCCGAACGCACCCCGCTCGACTGGGCCAAGCGCGAGATCAAGCTCGGCACGTCGGGTCGTGCAAAAATCTCTGTGCCGCTCGAGTTCCCGGGACCTGGTATCGTCACCGTTTCGCTCGGCACCGAGGCGACCCAGGAACCGCTGCGGTTTATCGCCGACGCAGCGCCGCAGACCCTTGATGTCCTCTATATCGGGGAGCGCGATCAGCTCCTGCTCAAGGCGCTCAACGCCGTTGGTGGCACCCAGATCTTTCGTGACACTGCCTCCGCTGGTGATGGCAGCGATTATGGCCTGATCGTTGTCGACGGCGCACGCGACACCTCCGCACTCCGGGGCAATGTTGTCAGCATCGAAGCCGATGGTCCTGCGCTCGCAGATGTCGATCCCGATTTCTGGGTCAGCGACCATCCGATGACGCGGGACATTGACTGGTCTTCCCTGACCATAAGCGCGGGCTCGGGCCTTACCACCGCACCCGACGATGTCGTGCTTCTCGCGGCAAACGGCGTCGCGCTGATGACAGCGGCGACCACCGAGCATGGGCGCAAGGTGCGCCTCGGGTTTGACCCGGCGGCCTCGAACTGGCCGGAGCTCTATGCATTCCCGGTCTTTGTCTCCAATCTCATCGATTGGATGGGGGTTCAGCCCGGTGGACCTCTGGCACCGAATTGCGTGGCGGGGCGCCCGTGCGAGATCGACGCGCGCCTGATCGGCCAGCCGCTCAAAAGTCTCGACACTGCTGATGCAGGCGCAGAGGTCGTCCCGGACGGAGCCTATGTTCCGCTGCGCGCCGGACTGTTCCAGATCGGATCGGGCGCAGACGCAAGGCTGATCGCCGTCAACGCACCGCACAACGAGGACGAAACAGCTGAAGCCGAGGCCCAGCCCTATCCAAAGCTGCCCTATGGTCTTGCGCCCTGGCTGATTGGTCTGGCGCTTGCGGTCCTGGCCGTGGAAGCCATCATTACCGCCCGGCGCAAGGGCCGCCTGCCGCAGATTTCGCTGTTGCGCGTGGCGACGCTCGCACTGCTCATCGCTGCGGCGCTCAACCTGCCCCTGCCGTGGTACCAGAACAGCAATGGGCTGGCGGCCATCTCGGCGGACGACGGGATCGCCCTGGGCCGTGACAGCAACAGTATCGCGATTGGCCCAGGGACCAGCGTGCTTGCGGGTGCGGACGGGATTGGATCCGCGACTGGTGCCGCACGGATACCCTACCTTGGCGTCAGCTATGATCTCGCTGCGGCGATGATCCCGCCGGATCGGCAGGCACATGTCGTTCTATCGGGCGATGCCCAGCGCGATGTTGGGCTGGAACGCACGGCAGCGGGCGGACGGACGATGGTGCATCATCTGCCTCTCGTGACGCCGGGCGCGGATGAAGTCTATGTCCAGCGCCTCGACATGCCGCATCTCATTCTGCCGGGTGAACCCCTTACCCTCACGGCATTGGTCGAGAGCACGGCAGAGCGATCCGTCGAGATCGAACTGCTTGTCGATGGCGAGGTCATTGCCAGCCAGGATCAGGCGCTGACAGCCGGTAGCAATCGGATCGAGACTGTGTTGCCGGGCCTCGAGAACGCGGAAGCCCTCATTGAGCTGCGCGTTGTCCATGATGACGCCTATCCGCAGAACAATGTGGCCGGCCGCATCGTCAGCGCCTCCCCGGCGCGCCCCATTGCCGTGGTCGCCGCCGATCCCGTGCATGGCGAGGCTTTCACCCAGCTTCTGTCGGACCAGGGGCTGGAAGCCAGCCTGCTGACGCCGGGCAAGTTGCCGTTTTACGCGGAAGACTGGCTGGGCTACGGCGGCATCGTCCTGCTCAATACGCCGGCGCTCTCGCTGACGACGTCCCAGCAGGTGCTGATCGAGCAACTGGTCGCCGAACACGGCATGGGCCTTGTCATGCTGGGCGGCGCCAACAGCTTTGGTCCCGGCGGCTATTTCGGCACGCCACTCGAAGCCCTCTCGCCGCTGTCGAGCCGCGTCCCCCAGGACGCGCCTGAAGTGGCCATGGTTTTCGTGCTCGACCGGTCCGGCTCGATGCAACAGGCCGTTGGGCAGGCCAACCGTCTCGACGTTGCCAAGATGGCGACCGTGTCGGCGACCGAGTTGCTCAATCCGCAGAGCCGGGTCGGCATCATCGTGTTTGACGCGGAGGCACGCACCGTGCTTCCGATGACCCGTCTCGCCGACGCACCCGGAGCCGTGGAAGCGTCGCTGAGCGGGTTCGATCCCGGCGGCGGCACCGACATTCTGCCGGGCCTCAAGGAAGCGATTGAACTGCTGCGCACCATTGACGCGCAGGCAAAGCATGTCGTCGTGATGACGGACGGGCTCAGCCAGCCGACGGACTATACGCAGGTGGTCGGGGAACTGCGGGAGCTTGGCGCAACCGTATCGGCCGTCGCCATCGGCCAGGGCGCGGACTCTGCGGCGGCACGGGAGATCGCGGCGCTCGGCGGCGGTGCGGCACATGTCTCGTCGGATTTTGCCGCCTTGCCGTCGATCCTGTCTCAGGAGGCCATGCTGTTGAGTTCTCCGGTCGAGGAGGGCACGACCCAGCCCGTCTGGACCCGACCGGCTGCCAACTACCTCTCCGCCCTGCCCCGCCAGCTGCCGCCGCTTTTCGGCTTTGTCGGAACGACGGCAAAGGACGACGCCCAGCTCTTCGTAACGGCGCTCGACAGCAAGGAACGCGACATGCCGATCCTCGCCTCCTGGCGCTATGGCAATGGTCAGGTGCTGGCCCTCGCCACGGATGCGACAGGGACATGGGGTGAGGCCTGGCAGCGATTGCCCGAGTATGGCGCGCTCTGGAAGGACATCCTGACCCAGTTCCAGCCGATCACCCCGCGTCCTGGCGAAACGCTCGACCTCGCAAGCAACGGGGACTATCTGACCCTTGGCGTGAGCGCGCTGGATGACGACGGGCTGCCGCTTGGCGGACAGGTCCTTACCGCGACGATCACCCATCCGGATGGCGGCACCACCGCGATCACCCTCGCCGAAGCAAAGCCCGGCCACTATGAAGGTCGCATGATGCTCGGCGCAACCGGACGCTATGAGATCGCGCTCGGGGACGCTGAGGACGAGGCTGCGCTGCGGGCCGTTCACTATCACTCGTATAGCCCGCTTTATGACTTCTCCCGCGTTGGTGGCGCTGCTGCCCTGGCGGCCGCAACCGGTGGCGGGGAAATCTCAGCCGACGCCGCGTCCGCTCTGGCTTCGCGCGTCGAATTCGCCTGGGAGCGCAACTGGCCGGTGTGGTGCCTCATCGCTTTTGCGCTCTTCCTCCTCGAATTGACACTCCGCTATCGCGGCTTCTCATCCCGCCGACCTGCGACAGCCTCGGTCAGCGCCCCCAATGGCCTGCGCCCAGAAGGAACTATCCGATGACAGCATCACAGCCGCAGCTTGACGCTGCAATTGCCGACCTCGACCGGTTGAGGGAGACGCTGAAGGCAGCGCGCACAGCCATTGGCAGTGCCGTCGTGGGTCAGGAGAGCGTCGTAGACCTCATGCTGATCGCACTGATGGCCGGCGGGCACGTGCTGCTCGAAGGCCCCCCGGGCGTTGGCAAGACGCTGCTGGTGCGTACGCTGGCGACCGTTGCCGGACTGAGCTTTGCCCGCGTGCAGTTTACACCTGACCTCATGCCGGCCGACATCACCGGCGCATCGGTGCTGGTGCCCAATGCCGATGGACGCGCGCATCTTGAGTTCCGCAAGGGACCGATCTTCTCGCAGCTGTTGCTGGCCGACGAAATCAACCGCGCAACGCCCCGGACCCAGTCGGCGCTGCTCGAAGCCATGCAGGAAGGCACGATCTCGGCCGCCGGCACCACGATGGACCTGCCCAAGCCTTTCTTCGTGCTGGCGACGCAGAACCCGATCGAAATGGAAGGCACCTATACCCTTCCAGAGGCACAGATTGACCGGTTCCTGTTCCGCATCGACGTGGCCTATCCGAACGAGGATGTGCTGACGCGCATTCTGACGGCCACTACCGGCGCTGAACAAGCCGTCGTCGCGCAGGCAATCACGCCCGAGGAACTGCTGACGCTTCAGCGGCACACCCGCACAGTTCCCACGGCGCTCACCCTGCAGCAGGCGATTGCCCGCTTCTGCATTGCGACCCAGCCCAAGGGCGCATCGGCCGACAAGGATGTGGCGAAATATGTCCGCTTCGGCGTCAGCCCGCGCGGCGCACAGGCCCTGACCGTTGCCGGCAAGGCCCACGCGCTTTTGTCCGGGCGCAACCATGTGTCCGTGGCCGACCTTCGCGCCGTGCTGCTGCCGGTGATGCGCCACCGCGTCCAGCTCAACTTCGAGGGTCGCGCGGCAAACGTCGATATTGATGCGCTGCTGCTGCGCGTCTTCGAACAGACCGTCGGAAAGCTCTGAGATGCGACCGCCCGCCCCTTTGCTCGAGCGCCTGTCCAGATCGAGGATGCTGCCCGCTTCCGCGCAGCCATCCGTCGGCATGGGCGAGCGGCTGTCCCGGCAAAAGGGCGCGGGCATGGAGTTTCTCGACTTTCGCCCCTATCAGGCCGGCGACGACACCCGCAATCTCGACCCTTATCTCTACGCCCGTACCGGCGAGTTCGTGGTGCGCGAATATGCCCGCAGCCAGCAGTTGCCGGTGACCATCGCGCTCGATCTCTCGGCCTCGATGGCGTCTGGAGACAACGGGAAATTCGAGCGCGCCAAGCTGATCTCGCAATTGTTCGGCTTCATCGCCCTTGCCAGTGGTGATCGCGTGCAGCTCGCAGTCACCGCCGACCACAAGACCCTGCTGTCGCCGCGCTGGCATGGCGCGGCCCGGGCAGACTATATGTTTGACTGGATCGACAAGCGCACGGCGGGCGAAGAGGGCGGCTTCATCGACATGCTGCGCGCCCTGCCCCAGCATCTGCCGCCGCGCGGCCTCGTCATCGCGGTCAGCGACTGGTGGGACGATGATGTGGGACCTGCGCTCAACATGCTGCGTGCGCGCGATCAGGAAGTGGTCGCCATACAGGTCCTCGGCCCGAATGAAATTGACCCTTCGAGCATGGATCAGGGTATCGTGACCCTTGAGGATGTTGAAACCGGCCAGGAGATTGAACTGTCCATTGATGCCCAATTGCTCGACCAGTACCGGTCCCTGTTCGCTGCGCGGCAGGATGAACTGCACGGACTGTTCACTGCCAAGCACTGGCATTTCCTCACGGTTTCCACCCAGGATGATCTTGACCAGCTTTTCACCCATACCCTTCGCGCCAAGGGAGTTCTGTCATGAGTGACATCGCCAATCCGCCGGCAATTCTGGTCGATAGTGTTTCCAAGCGTTTCGGCCGCGTTCTGGCCCTCGACGGAGTGTCGCTGTCGGTGCCGCAGGGGCAGATGTTCGCCCTGCTTGGCCCGAACGGCGCGGGCAAGACCACGCTCATCGACATCCTCTGCACCATCCAGAAGCCGGATAGCGGCCGGGCAGAAGTGTCCGGGATAGACGTGGCCAAGAACCCGCTCAAAGTGCGGCATCAGCTTGGCGTCGTCTTCCAGGAGGCCACGCTAGACACTCGCCTGTCGGTCGAGGAAAATCTCGATTTCCATGGCCTCGTCTACCAGATGAGCCGCGCCGACCGGCGCAAACGCATCGACGAGATGCTGGCGCTGGTGGAACTGACCGACTGGCGCGATGCGCTTGTGAAGACGCTGTCCGCGGGCATGCGCCGCCGTCTCGAGATCGCCCGCGGCCTGATGCATCGCCCGCGCATCCTCTTCCTCGACGAGCCGACGGTGGGCCTCGACGCCCAGTCGCGCGCCAAGATCTGGTCCTATCTCGAGACGCTTCGCGCCAGCGAGGACCTCACGGTCATCGTGACAACCCACTACATCGAAGAAGTGGACGCCTGCGACAGCATCTGCATCATCGACCATGGCAAAATCCTTGCGCATGGCACGCCCGAGGCGCTCAAGCAGGCACATGCTGCGCCGCTGCTGCGCGTCAGCCCGCGCACGCCGCAGGCGCATGCGGCCCTGATGGAGCGTTTCCCCGGCACCGTGCAGGCGGCAGACGGCCAGTTGGTGATCCGCTCGAACGACATCACCGTCGATGCCCTGCTCGAGGAATTCGGCAACCAGCTCCGGCATGTCACGGTTGACCAGCCCAGCCTTGAGAGTGTGTTCCTGACGCTGACCGGCCGCGACTTGCGCGAGGCGCGCGCCACGCCGGCCAAAAAGCGGGGACGCGGCTAAGATGGCGGGCTTCGCACTCAAAGCGCGGGATGGTACGGAGCCGACCTGGCTCATTGCGCTGACGCGGCTGGGTTTTCTCGCCCTGCTGATCGTGCTGTGGTGGATTGCCTCCATCAATGTGGCACGTAATCTCATCCCCTCGCCCATGGCGACGCTTGCTGCTGCCGGTGAACTGCTGGAACAGGGCCGCCTGCAGAAGGGACTACTGGAGTCCCTGACCATCTATCTCTCCGGCTTTGGCCTTGCCATCGCCGTGGCCATTCCGCTGGGCGTGCTCATGGGCGCGTTTGGCCTCTTTGGCCGGACCATCGAAATTTTCGTCTATGCCCTCTCTGCCACGCCGCGCGTCGCGTTCATCCCGCTGATCATCGTGCTGCTGGGGCTGGGGCTGCAGGCGAAGGTGTTCATCGTCTTCCTGGGCGCGGTCATGCCCATCCTGCTCAACACCTATGCCGGTGTTCGACAGGCCGATCCCGAGCTCATCGAAATGGGACGTTCGGTGGGTGCCGGGCGCCTGCGCATCTTTACCCGCATCGTGCTGCCGGGAGCCGTGCCCTATGTGATTACCGGCCTGCGGCTGGGCGCCACGATCGGGCTCATCAATACCGTGGTGGCAGAGCTCTATACAGCCGTCGGCGGCCTCGGCGGGCTTCTCGCAATTTACGGCAATACGTTCCGAATGGCGGAATATTTCGTCATCGTTCTATCCCTCGCGGCCATCGGTGTTGTTGTCACCGAGACGCTGCGGTTCGTCGAATTGCGCCTCGCAAGATGGCGGCGCTAGTTTAGAGGAGACTGCTATGTTGAAATCACTTTTGACTTCGCTCGGCGGCGGCATCGCCGTGATGACCCTGATGACCGGCGCCAGCCTGGCCCAGTCCGATGAGCCGTTCCGGCTGATCGTGACCCATCTTGAGGCCCCGCTGGTGCCCAATTCGGTCATGGATCTGGCTGTCGAGCTCGGCTACTTCGAGGCAGAGGGCGTCAACGTCGAGCTGGTCCGCGTGCAGCAGACCCCGTCGGCGATTGCCGCGTTGCAGTCTGGCGAAGGCGAAATGGCCAACATCGGCGTCGATGCGCTGCTGCAGGTCATCCACAATGGCGCGACCGACTTCCGCGCCGTGACCTCGCCCAACAAATCCCTGCCCTTCCTCATCGCTTCCAAGGAAGACATCGCGACGGCGGCGGACCTCAAGGGTCGCAGCTTTGGCGTTGGTCGCGTCGGCAGCCTTGACCACTCGCTCTCGAGCAAGGTGCTCTCGAGCCTTGGCCTTTCGCTCGACGATTCCGAAGTCATCGCCATCGGCCAGCCCGACGTGCGCGGCCAGGCGCTGCTCGCCGGCCAGATCGACGCGACGACGATCTCCATCGGCGTCTGGAGCGAACTGCCCGACACCGAGGGTCTGCATGTCCTCGTTGACCAGGACGCCTATTATGAAGGCGCGCCGGTGGTGAACAAGGTCAACGCAGTCTCCGGCGATGTGCTCGCAAACCGCGCCGAAGACGTCGAGGCCGTGATCCGCGCTCTGACCAAGCTGTCGCGCGAATTTGCTGCCGATCCGCAGAAGTGGGTCGACGCTATGGCCAAGGCGCGCCCGGACGTCGAGCTCGAGACGCTGGAACTGCTCTCCAAGGCTTTCGTAGGCAGCTGGAGTGTCAACGGCGGCATGAGCGCCGAGGAACTGAACTTCACCGCCGACTGGCTCTATGACACCCCCGATTTCGAAGGCCAGGAAAAGCTGCCGCTCAACCAGTGGGTGGATTTTGCTCCTGTCGACGCCGTGCTGGCGGATATCGGTACCGAAGACGGCATGGACCCTGCTGATCGATGAGTGACACGTCTTCCCCCGACACGCCTCGGGGCCAAACGAACATGCAGGGGCCAAAGCCCCTGCTCAGCTTCGACAAGGTCGAAAAGCGCTTCGCACGCCCCGACGGCACCGTCAGCACGGGGGTGGGTGGAGTGTCGCTGGACATTGCCGAGCAAAAGTTCGTCGCCCTGATCGGTCCCTCCGGTTGCGGGAAGACGACACTCTTGCGATTGGCCAATGGCCTGATCGAGCCCGACGCGGGCTCGGTCCTTATCGACGGCAAGACGCCGCGTCCCGGCCCTGACATGGGGTTTGTGTTCCAGGCGTTTCGCCTCATTCCCTGGGCCAGTGTCCAGGAAAATGTTGAATTTGCCCTCGAGAGCCTGCCGCTGTCGAAGGCCGAGCGTGCCGAACGCGCGCTGCACTATCTCGATCTCGTAGGCCTGTCCCGCTCGGCCAAATCCTGGCCGTCGCAGCTTTCGGGCGGCATGAAGCAGCGCGTGGCCCTCGCCCGCGCCCTCGCCAGCGAACCGCGCGTCTTGCTCATGGACGAGCCTTTTGCCAGCCTTGACGCGCAGACGCGCGAGCTGATGCAAGGCGAGCTTCTGGCCATCTGGCGCCAGCGCATGCCCACGGTGATGTTCGTGACCCACAGCGTCGACGAAGCGCTGGTGCTGGCCGACCGCGTGGTGATCATGGGCGCCGGCAAGGTTCTGGAAACGCTTGAAGTCGATCTGCCGCGTCCGCGCCATTCCGCGCAGATGCGTTCGGACGGGCGCTTCATCGACATGCGCAATTACCTTTGGAACCGTATCCGCGACCTGGTCCTGAGTGACCCGGCTTCGGAATTCTACGGTCGCAATCTCAGTGAATAGGAAGAACCAGATGGGTAGCGTTCTGGGGCAGTTGGGCGGTGTCTACGCGATCTGGTTGCGCGAGGTGAAACGCTCGCTCCGCGACAAGGGGCAGCTCATCGGCGGCGTCAGCCGGCCGCTGCTGTGGGTGCTCATCCTCGGCATCGGGCTCAACCCTTATTTCCGCGGCGAGGTGTATGGCGAAGTGCGTTTCGTCGTGCCCTACACCTATATCCAGTTCATCTTCCCCGCGGTCGTCGTCCTCAACATCCTCTATACCTCCGTGCAGTCGGCGGTCTCGCTGATCTGGGACCGTGAGTTCGGCTTCATGCGCGAGGTGATGGTGGCCCCGATCTCCCGCAATCTTGTCCTGCTCGGCAAGGTGCTGGGCGGCGCGACCACGGCGGTGATCCATGGCTGCATGGTGCTGGCCGTGGCTCATTTCGTCGGGATCGGGTTGACCATAGAGACGATCCTCAAGGCCCTTGCCCTCATGTTCACCATGGCCTTCGGGCTGACGGCCTTCGGCATCATCATCGCCAATTATGTGCGTGGCTTTGAGGGTTTTGGCGTGTTCTCCAACGCGGTCATCCTGCCGCTCTACTTCACTGCCAGCTCGGTGTTTCCGCTCGATCCGGCACTGACCCGCGCCCAGACCCTCGTCACCTATCCGGAATGGCTGGTGGTCATCGTCGAGCACAATCCGATGACTTATGCGGTCGACGCCATGCGCGGCATCCTCATCGGGTTCAACCAATTTGATCCTACGCTGGGCTTTACCGTGGTCGGCGCAATGGCGGCGAGCCTCTTCGCGCTCGCCATGTGGGAATTCAGGAAGATCTGATGGCCCGCGACGCTGCCTCCCGCCCCGCAGACCGGAAACGCCACTGGCTGTTTGATTTCGCGCCGCTTGCCGCGTGTTTCGCGCTGCTGATCAGCCTCGGCTTCCTGCCGCCCGACACCTCGAGCGCCGAGGTCGACGCTACTGGTCGGCTGAGCGTCTGCATGCCGTCCAATTATCCGCCACTGGTGACGGGCAATGCCGAAGCCCCAGGCTTTGAGGTGGAACTGGTCAACGAGATCGCCGATCGTCTCGGCTGGCGGCTCAACATCGTCACTAATGCCGCCATGGGCCGCGACTTCAACCCGCGCAACTGGCGCATCAACCGCGCCCAGTGCCAGATGCTGGCAGGAGGCATCGTGATGAGTGCGACGACGCAGTCGTTCCTCGATACGACGCGGCCGCATCTGCAGACCGGCTGGGCGCTGATCAGTCGGTCAGATGCAGCGCTCGCCGATATCGACGGGCAGATCGGATTTTATGCTGGCCTGACGGGTCTTGATCGCATCGGCCTTGGCCAGTATCTGCGCCAATCCGGGATCAGCCCGAAAATCGTCAACACGGCCAATGCGCTGCGTTCGGATCTTGAGCGTGGCACCATCGCTGGCGGCGTGACCGAGGGGTTGCTTGCCGCGTCCATGGCCGACGACAACGACCTCAATGTCACCCTGCTCGGCGAGCCGCTGGAGCAGTTTTCCCTCGGCCTCGGCTTCTGGAAGGGTGACGTCACACTCCAGCGCAAGGTTTCCTCGGTGCTGGACCAGATGTGGGCGGACGGGACAATCGAAACGATCGCCGAGCGCTATGGCCTAGACAGCGTCTTCCTCTGTTCCCCGAACGGCGCGTCCTGCGGCTGAGCGACGTCGCCACTGCCTTTCTCTGAGCGCCTGACAGACTCTTTCCTGAGCCTGTCAGCGCGCCGGATTATCGGCAGAACTAGAAGTTCGCGTCGCCCAATGCGGAATTGATGAGGTCGAGGCAGCGCATCAGGAAATCCTGTTCCGACTGCTCAAGACCGGCAAGCAAGGCGTGCCGTACGTCTTCCGTGGCGGGTGTAACGGCGTCGAGCACCTCGGTACCCAGTCCTGTCAGGCTGAGCAGTCGCCGCCGCCGATCCTGGGGATCGATCCTCCGCTCGATCCAGCCCCGGTTGGCCAGCATGTCGACAACCATTGAATTGGTGGACCGATCGAAGAAGGCGAGCCTTGCCAGATTGACCTGATCGATATTGGGGCGCGCGTTCAGAACGAACATCATGCCGAACTGCGTCGTGGTCATATCGTAGGGCTTGCAGGCTTCGATGAACCGGGCCGTCGAGAGCTGATGGGCCCGACGGATCAGGAAGCCGGGACGCTGTTGATTGTCGTTTGGATCTGACCCAGGGGGGATCATATTTCGACATCGCGCCGAATAAGTTATCAACTTCAACGGCTTACACGCCCACTTCGACGACGTACTGCGGATCGAAATCGGGATTTTCGCTCCAGTCGTCGCTTTCGTATCCCCTCGGGTTGGCGATAATACGTGTGTTTTCAAGCACATAGTCACACCGGCGATGGATGTGCCCGTGTATCCACAGCGTTGGCGATCTTACACGGATCAGATCGCTGAGATCTGACGCGTATGCAGCGTCTTCGAGGCCGGGGTGGTGCCCGCATGAAATCGGCGATGGCGCGTGATGCGTGACCACGACTGTCGGGCCGTCGAACGGCTGGGCCAGCGTTCGATCAATGGCAGCGCGATGAAGCGCGTGGGCGTCGAATGTATGCTCCGGCCACAGAAGGTCCCCGTCCGGCCCTGTCACGCGTTGGTATTCTGGCATGTGCCGTGCCGCCCATGCTTGCGAAGCATAGGCGTCGCCGGCAATGGCGAAGTCCGTCCACAGCGTGGCACCGACGAAGCGGAAGCCGTCGATGACGACGCTCTGACCAGCCGGCAGCACGACCACGGGGCCGTCGACTTGCGCCTCGAAAGCATCCAGACCGCCTCCGCTCAGATCATGATTGCCCGGCACGAAGACGATTGGCTTCTGCGTCATCGCATGCAGCCGCGACAACTCAGAGAGTGCAGCGGCAGGGTCATTGCTGACGTCGCCTGCAATGACCAGCACGTCGTGATCGGGTAGGATCGGCGGAGGTCAGGGCATATGATCGAGATGCAGGTCTGAGATGATCCAGATCTTCATCGCACTGCTTTCTTCGCTTTGAAGATCAGCATGTGCAGATCGATATCTTCGAGCTCGTCGATCGCGCGGTCAAGCTCTCGCCGGAGCTGCCACCTCCGGTCTTTGACTTCATCGAGAGGGGCCGGCACGCCAGCGAGAATATCGCGAGCCGAAGCTGTTCCGATCTCGATCAATGATCGTGTCCCTCGGCGTGGTGTAACTGAGGCAGGGCCTCCACGCATATCCGGCT
>JADGNE010000024.1 GCA_015234425.1 Devosia sp. | reverse complement strand
ACCGCTCCGTCTCATCCTGATTGTCGCTGAATCTCACCCTGTTTGTCGCGCTGCATTTTCAGCCCAGCGAATAGCTGGGCGTTCATCATCGAAAACAAATACGACAGCCGACAGCATGAAGGGCAACTCGCCAAGTATATGGCCAAAGTGCAGGCGATCTACGGTCCTCGTAGTGCTGGTCTGCTCATGCGCGGGGTGTTCCTTACCCTTACGGACGAAGAGCCGGCCGATGCCCGCTATGCGCCGATTAGGTACAGCATGGTCTGCACTCTTCTTGAGCAAATTTCTGGACAGGAGCGCTATTTGCTGTCTCAGGAGGTCATGACATTTCTGGCGCACTATAGGGAAGTCTTGGAGGAGGCCACGGGGATGAGCAAAGAGCGGCAAGACATGATCCGGTTAGCGCGATCCCTATATCGCGATCATCGGAAGGTGCTCGACTTTGTAATGGAGCACGGTGCTGGATCAGATTTCGCCGTTGCAGCCCGCGCATTGTTTGGCGATGAGCCGGAGCAGTTCATCCCATATCAAATTGGTGCTGCTCACTATGTTTTCGGCAGTCTGAACAACCGGACATTGAGCTTTCTACCGGTTCGATGGTTCGAGACACTAACAAACTACGCTGATGCCTGGGCGCTGACCGGGCCTTGGTGGATGGCCAGGGCGCTTATCGTTTGGCTTGAGGTCATTGATGGGAAAGACGGCACCAAGGGTCAGGTGCGGTTACAGGCCGAAGTTGGGCCGATTGCCAATCAGGACGATAGACGCAGGCTGATTGAAGGCATTCGGGATGTTGGCGCAGCGATCACTTCCAAGCGTATCGGCTTTCAGAAAGGGGCCGCCGAGGTGGGGCGGCGATATTCCAAGTTTCTGAAAAGTAACTCGGTGCCTGTTGACTACATTCAGGACGCAGAACAGCTAGCCAATGCCATGATAGATTTATTGCAAAAGTTCCGCCCGGAATTTGACGCAATAGCGGCAAAGTTGCCTGAGTTGATGGTTCCTTCTGGGCAAACCCTGTCAGGTCAGGTTGTCGATATGTAGCTGGCATTTGTGGTCGCTCTTTTGGGCGAAGGCTGTAGGCCATGTGGAAAGCAACCCACATGGAGACCCTACTGCATGAGCATCCTCAAGAAGCTGACCCTCACCACGGCCCAGCCGGTGCGCACAAGCAATGATCCTGTTGAGCGCGCCCGCAACAAGGTTATCGCAGCCCTGGCCGAACAGAAGGACATGGCCGAAGCCAAGCTTGCAGGGCAGCACTACGCGCCGACCCATATGGTCTGGCGCAAGAACGAGGACGGTCAGCGGGTCCAGGTCGAAACCCCGAAGCGTCTCCGCGCGGGCTGGTTTGTGGATGCCAGTGGCCAGACCTTTTTCGGTCTGCGCTATGCCGGAAAGCCCATCGAGTTCGCCAAGGACAAGAATGCTATCGCCGTTGGCGAGCTTTCGGCGCTTCCCGCGATCCTCGATACCTTGACCGAGGCTGTTCGTGCCGGTGAACTCGACGCCCAGCTTGCGGCTGCAGCCGCCGAACGCGGACACATGCTGCGCAAGGCCGATTGATCCCGGCGATCACGAAATACCTCCGCATGTCGGGAATGGCCATTGTGCTGTTCCCGGCAATTCTGTCTTTGGCGACTCCTGCACGTGCCCATTACCAGCAAGGGCAAAGAGACTGCGCCAATCTCCGGGCAACGGTTCTGCAATTAGTTGGTGACTGGTCCAAGACCATGTTGTTCGCTAGCCGCGACATGGACCAGAACGGATGGCTCGATGCCAACGTAGCAAACGGGGCTTTCAAGGATGTGCAGATCGCGATTATGCATTTCGACTATGCCTATGAAGCCGTGCCGGAGACCCGCCAGGCGTGCCGTGAATTGGCCTTCCAGTTCGGGATGAAACTCGGCACCTATATCGAAGAGGTCATGGCCACCGGCACGCGCCCAGCGAGGGGCATAGCGGGGTGGTAGTCCTATAGGGCAGCGCGGCTTGCCCGTTGATCGCCAACTCAGCTCTCGGGTGCTGTAGGGCATCAGCGGGCACGTTACCGGGCGCAACTACCACAAAGCAGCCCACACATTGGCTGGTATCTGCTCGCCTTTTACGCCGAGATCGAAATCGGGCGCCGGCAAAATTCTGTTCGCCCTGATGCACTGACTAATGGAGCATAAGCTGCATGCATAACACTCCACCCTGAGAGGGTTGGCTCAACCTACTCAGCGCGCGCGGATGGCACGCACAGCGCGATACACGCAATATCCGAGCAGGCCAAACATGACGAGCGAAACGAGATTGTATAGTCCTAGATAGGGCATCCCATTGAGGAGGTATGTGGCCGACTCCATCCAGGATATGGGGTTTATCAAGGGAACGACACCGAAGAATAGGTAATTCACGGTGTGAAAGAGGAATACTCCGAGGGCGATCCAAAGAAATGCGCGGAAATACCTCCCAACTCGCGATGAGGCCTCGGAGCGCAGTTCTGCCAATTCACGATCAGGAAGGCTCACTCTTTGCGGCGGGGGCGGTGGGGTCATCGCAACCGTCGGTGACGACTCCTGCTCTTCATCAGCCATGGCCTGAACCCTTAGCTTCAGGTAAAGCGCTTTTGCCTTTCCAGCATCGAAATTAGCCTGAGCTAAAGCTTTAGCCCAAATGCCTTTTCGCTGCTCTCCCCGCTCGATCTCCTCAATAGCCCGTTCGTAACGGTGCTCGTCAAGGAGCCTACGGCGCCGTGCACTACTACGACCGAACATCATGCATCACGCTCTAACACCTTGCCCCTTGTGCCCACTGGACGTTCCATATGTCCGCTTACCGCCCGTGCCCTTGTGAAGGTTTTAAGGGGTAGAGTCCAACCCTTAGCGCAGAAGCGCAAAGGCTCGTCCAACGACCGAAATGCGGCGCTTATGCCCATGAGGCCGCTCAGAAGTCCCGCGAAACTTGCCGCGGCTTTCCAGTCCGACATGGAAATCGGCAGCTATATCGAAGAGATCCTGGCTACCGGCACGCGCCCAACAAGGGGCATAGCGGGCTGGTAGCCCGGGTAGTGCAACAACGGCTTACTGATACGACTAGCCCCGCCAGCGGGGACCGTAGGGGCGGCGCGAGCGCAGGCCGTTGGACTAGCGAGAGCGAATGCGCAATGGTCCGCCAGCAGTTTGCTCGACATCGAACTTGCTGGTGCCACGCACCAGATCGCTGAGCTTGCGAAACCCGAACGTTCTTGGATCAAAATCCGGTGCCACCTCTGATCACATCGCGCTTTTCAAACGCAGCGGTGCCGCAAGAGCCTACGCCAGTCCCGATCTTAATGGTTGGGACAGCGCTCAGCATGTCATCTGGCAGATTGGGCGCGCAACCAGCGGTAAAACTGCCCTTGACCGCATCGACTAACAGGATGCTGCAGGTGGCGCCGGGGATCTGACGCTCTGCGGCCTTGCACAGTTCTGCCAGTAGCTGGGGAAGTTCGACACCGGCGATCACCATGTCGAGGATGTTGCCCTGGGTGGCATCTCGGAGTTCTGCCGTCAGCCACTCATGTGCATTGATCGCACAGCCGACTAATTTGCCATCACCGACATGGCGGACATTGAGAAGATGGCGATGAAACGTTCCGTCATATCGACGCACCCGCAATTCCGCTTGAACATCTTCAAAGGCACCAGGCGCCATCGGGAGTTGTGCGCGAAAAGCAGCTGCATCGGCAGGATGAATGCTCTCAAGCCAACCGTGGCCAAGTCCACGCTCCTGCGGAAGCCCTGTAAACTCGGACCAGTGGGCGTTATTGAATTCAACATAGCCTTGCGCATCGCAAACCCAGACTAATCCTGGGATCGCTAAGGTAAGAGTTTCAAAGAGTTGACCGTCGTTCATGGAGGCACAGCAAGCTCAGCAGAGATACAACGATCATTCAAGCGCAGTATTCGGCAGATTTCCTTACGGGCGCAGGATTAGACAGCGAAACCAGGGTCACAACTCACCCAATAGTTAAAGATGGCTTTACGCAATTGCATGTGTGTCTGATCAATCTCCTGGAACAGCGCCATGCGGCGTCACCAAGCTAGCACCTTATTTCGACCTGATTGCTTTGCACGAAATAGCGCCACGTCCGCCCTATGCAGCAGCTTAGTGATGTTTTCGCCCTCCATTGCGTCGGCAACTCCTGCACTGATGGTAAATTTTATGGGATCAGGCATTGCCTGAATTTCGATGGCGGAAACTTGTTTTCTAATTCGTTCCGCGACCCCTAGCGCCGCATCCAAAGACGTACGGGGCAGAAGAACCGCAAATTCTTCGCCCCCAATTCGGCCCACGATGTCCGTTGATCGTAACCCGGATTTTATGGCTTGAACGAGAGCTTCGAGAGCCTCATCCCCCACTTCATGACCATGGTTGTCATTGATGGATTTAAAGTGGTCCGCGTCGATCATTAGGCAACTCGTCGGCCACTCGTACTGGTGTGACAATCGAAGTTCTCGGGACGCTGCCTCAAAGAATGCCTCCCGGCGAAGCGATCCGGTGAGACCGTCTGTCGACGCCAAAAGCCTCAGATTGAGTTGCTCCACCACAAGCGCAGCCAGGTCTTTCAAAAGCCCTAGCTCCTCCGGACTGGCGGTGCGTGGCTCAATATCGAGCGCACACACAGCCCCAAGCGGCATGCCACCTGGAGAAACCAAAGGGAAGCCAGCGTAAAATCGGATGCGCGGGTCACCCAAAACCACAGGATTGTCCAAAAACCGAGGGTCAAGCATGGCATCAGGCACCACCATGGCGGTATCCCCGATCATGGTGTGCGCGCAAAAGGATGCGCTTCTGGGCGTTTCATCGAGATCGATGCCAAGGCGTGATTTGAACCATTGCCGATCTGCATCAACCAAGGTTATGGCGGCCATGGGAACACGAAGCGCGGCTGACACAATTCTTGTAATCCGCTCAAAGCTTTCATCCGGCTCGGTATCGAGTATGCGATATTCCCTGAGCGCATTGAGGCGATCTTCCTCAACGATCTGCATAAGGGTTTTTTCCTCCACGTCCTGACATCGTGCACTCCCGGCCTGTCTTGCGGCGCGCTCTGGATTGGTTTCCATTGACGCTGGCTCGATCCTCCTGATCCACAATAGCTGCAATTGCTAATTGAATTGCTGTCCCACTGCGGGGTGTACGGAATGTGGAGCAGCGAAATCCAGCTCACCAAAAAGCCTGCCAAGTTCGGTTGTCAGACTGAAACACCGACGATCATGCGAAACAATGATGACAACCAGTTTTGCCGTGGAAAAGGTGGTGTCATTTCCGAAGCCGGAACTCCCGCAGGGACGGTCTGGTCGGCCAAATAATTGTTCACCTGCGCCAACGCACGACGCAGTATGGCGCGATTTTCGGCATGGGTTGTGCAAGAGCCGAGGCTGGTAATCTCGGCCATGAGACTATCGCTCAAACCCATGACCACTGAACTGGAAACAACCCGCTGCTTGGCCCGCATTGAGGTCAAGTAGCTCGGCGACTTCCCGAGCAACCGCTCCGAGAACTCGCCCTTGGAGCGGACAATTCGGGCCTCGTGAAGCTGCCCGTAGATAGTTTCCAGAAACTCGATCCCCTGCGTCATCGTCGCTGACCCTCCCGCCATAAATACAATTGAGCAGCAGGCCGGAAACGGCTGCTGCAACCGTATTTAGCGGTTCGGGCAATGATGGAGGATTTCGCGATGACGAGGCAGCAGGAGAAGGCGGAGACGTACCGCTATATGCGCGAGGCCAAGATACGCGATCTATATATCGCCTATGCGGACCAGTTCCCCGATTACTTTCTGACCCTGGCCAGCAAGTGCAACATGCCATACTCGGAATTTGTGCGGCGGGTGCGTGAGTTTCACCATCACCTGGACCGCAAGCTGCTGCATCGGCCGCCGCAAGGCAAGCCGCTGGCATTGCGCACCGATGGCATTATGTTCCTTGAGCAAATCACGACCCACATCCATGGGCATGCCATGGTGCGGTTCGCGGGTAATGAAACGACAGCCACGCTGCGAGAGCACTGCGCCGCCATATGGGCCAAGCTCTGCCCCGGTGGCACCATCGATCTGCAAGAGCAGTATGATGGCAACCTCTCCGGTTACGTCACCAAGGAGATGACGTCGTGGGGATACGACGACCTTCGGCAAACCATTTTGTTTCGAGACCTTATCGGCAGTTGAGCCGATCCCGTCCCCATGCGGTCAACCTGTGCCACGCGCGGCTGACATTGCGGGGACCGGCATAGCAATTTAGAGAGCGCGCCTTTGATCCTTCAGAGCCGCGCAATTGAATTGCTATGACAGGCTGAACCAGGACAAACGAACAGATCCAGACGACGAACACCAAGAACCACAGACACGGAGTTAAATCCCATCTGCATGGTTTGGATTAGAAAATCCCGCGCATGGCCTTATTGATTGCGTTCATACGCTAATATGGCCTTGACGCTCTGATGGGAAACCTTGAAGCCATGTTCGGCCATTTTCGCTTCAATCGATCTGTAGCTAAAGCCTTGGCCTCGTAACCGGCGCATTTCCCGAATGGCTTCTTGCTGTGATGGTTCGGCCACGAGCTTGCCTTCTTCATCTCGCTTCCAGCCGAATGGGACTCTGCCCCCTGCAAACTGTCCTTTGTCTTCCTTCTCCCGCCGCGCACGGGACAGGAGCAATGAGCGTCGTTTCTCGCCGAGTTCAAAGCGCGCAGCGAGCTTCCGGGCCATGTCAGTGGCTACAGGCGCCATTTCCAAGGTTTCCTGTACGAGAAACATCTGAACCTTTTTGCGCGTGAAATAATCGATGGCACCGACGAAGTCCGTGGCCGAGTTTGAAATCGCCTCCGCCGAGTATGCGATGATGATGTCGCCCGGCCGGACTTGATTGGCCAGTTCCTGCCCGCGCTCCCGCTCCATCATAGGTGTCAGCACCTCATCACTAATGTCCTCGAACCAGCCTTCGACGGTCCAGCCGTGTGCCAGCGCGAAACCCTTGATGCGCGTTCTCTGGAAATTGGTGTCAGGCTCAACGCCGGAAAATGATCGGAGATAGCTAAGAATTTTGCCCATGGACTATGCATACCCGGTTGTTTCGCTTCCGTCTATCAGTCGATGTCGTATTCAATATCGAACTTGACAGTCATGCGGATGTCTGGAATTTATTCGCCGTCGCCAACAAGAAGGAGCGCGTCAAGTGAACTCGACTGAAACCCACAGCGCCCGGTCTGCATCGCATCGCGTGGTGCCGAACCGGATGATTAGGCTGACCGCCAACATCACGGTCGATCCTATGATGATTGGGCGATATAGCCAAGCAAATGGCCGCCTCTACATTTACTCGAAGGGTGACGCCCTAATCGGAGTCATTGATGAAGCCGAGGAGAACATCGAGGTAATCCATGATCGCCTGAACGAGATGTTTGGACTGTAAAAGTCGCGAAGATGGGCAGGGTCAACCTGCCCATCCTTCCTGCTTGTGTTAGAAGGTGTAATTCATAGATTGGGGCATATAAAACTTTACACTACCAATCGTGCCGTCAAGTCTCACTCGTCCGATGGTGGCCTGCCATCGAAGCGTAGGAAGCCTACACTCGCAAAAGGTCCATCTGTTCGCATTGCGATGGACAGCGAATGGGTGACGCGCGAGGACCCTCATACCGGCAAGCCTTTCAATCACGTGCTAAGCGTGCAGCTGGCGGTGGATGTCGAGGGTAAATCCTACGAAGAAATCCTCTACACGCGGTCCGGCAACCCTCGAAAGCGCTTCCGGCTGGATGCTTTGGTGACCATGACCATCAAGAAGCTAGCGAAGTTGGGGATGCTCTCTGCGTTTCCGACCGAGGTCATTATAATTGGTCACTTCCTGCGCGCCGATCTGCCGAATTTCGCTGACTTCTGGGCTCGCAAGACGCTTATGGATGGGTTTGGGCGAACCTTTACCGGCAAGACCCGGCAGAGCATCGACTGGGACGCATCCGATGAACCGCAAAGTTCAAAATCCTTTGCGTTGATCATGGGTGGAACGAATGACCGCCAGATCGTTAAAGTCCGCTACGCCGATACCATGTTGTTGACCCCTGGCAGGGGCTCCTTGGATTCGGCTGCGTCGCTGATTGGTGAGGCCAAGGTCGATTTGCCTCCCGGCTTTACCAAGGATCGGATGGATCTATTCCTGAAGGCCGACCCCGTCGCCTTTGCGAATTATGCGCTCCACGACGCTCGGCTTACACTGAAATACTATCTCCACATGGAGCAGTTCGCCCGGAAGGAGCTCGGGCTTTCCAAGCTGCCGCTCACGCTTGCCGGTATGGGCATTGCCGGGCTGAAGAAGCATCTCCGCGCTCAAGGTGTCGATTTGAACGGCGCCCTTAGCCAGGTGGTTGTGGATGAGAAACGCTATAGTGCCCGCACGAACCGCTACTACACGTACCGGTCCCTGCACCCAACCTTTGCCCGGCAGGGCAACGATGAATGGGGTGCCATGTGCTATCATGGGGGGCGCAATGAGTCCTTCTATTGTGGGCCCTCACCGACAGGGGTTTTCTTCGATCTCGATCTTGCCAGCGCTTACACGACCGCTATGTGTGGGCTCTACGCGCTTGATTTCAGGGCAGCGCGCTATACCACGCACCTCGCCAGCTTCGGCATCGATACGACAGGCCTGGAGCGCCACGACCCCAACATTGCGGGGATGGCTAGAGTCCGATTTGAGTTTTCACCCGAGACGCGCTTTCCCTGTCTGCCTGTCCGGCTTCGGGAGGGGATGATTTTCCCGCTCAAAGGGGAGAGCCGTTGCACTGCCCCTGAGCTTCTTTTGGCTTATCGTCTCGGCGCTAAACTGGAAATTCTGGAGGGTGTCGTCATCCCGTGGCTGGACGAGCAGCCCATTTTCATGGATTTCATCACCAAGGTGCAGGCTAATCGCGCTAAGGCGCAGGCAAAGAGCCTACTTGATGCCATCTGGAAAGAGATGGGCAACAGCCTCTATGGTAAGCTCGGGCAGGGTGTTCATGAACGCCGGGCGTTTGACCCCAAGACAGGCACGTCAAACAGATTTCCCCCGTCAGCGATCACCAGTCCCTGGCATGCGGCTCACGTGACAGGTTTTATCCGGGCGGTCCTTGGCGAGCTGATTGCGGCTGTGCCTTCTCAGTATCGAATTATCAGCGCGACAACCGATGGCTTTCTCACCGATGCGCCATTTGATGAAATTCCCCTTGATGGGCCACTCACATCCGAATTTCGCCGGTTCCGGAAACTCGCTTTCAACGACAATACCGTGCTGGTCGAAAAGCACCGGGTCGCTCAAGTGGTCGCTATGAAAACCCGAGGCCAGATGACAGGGGAGTCCATTCCGGGTTATCCTATCGTGCTGGCCAAAGCCGGTGTCAAACCACTGGCCGAAAGCGCCGATCACAACGAATATATGCTGGGCCTCTACCTGAACCGGGAATTCGGAGAGAAGCATCCCCGCAATTCGCTCAGTAGCATGCGCGACATGTGGATGAACGAAAGCGATCTTGTCGCCTGTAGTCACGACATAACTCTGAATCTAGATTTTGATTTCAAGCGACGACCCATTGATCCGGTGGCGCTGTCGGTTCCCGGATACATTAAACCTCACTTGGCATTTGATACGCTTCCGTGGGAAACGGTCGACCATGCCGAACGCGCCTACATCAGCTTCAAGGCCTGGTCTGCTCGCAACAAGCGTGTGTTGAAGTCACTGGCGGATTTCGAGGACTTTTCAAGCTACCTCTCACAATATGAGGCTATCCACCTCCGCAATCTGCAAGTCCGCGCTGATGGATCATTCGGGGTGCTCAAGCGTCAATTCCTTCGTGCTTGGGTGCGGGAGCTTTGGGGCTTTTCCAGGGACGGATGGATTTACGAAACGCTGGTCGGTCATTTCGCGGATCGTGGGTTCCACATGACACTCATGGACGTAAAGAACGCCAAGCGCCCGAACGTTAAAGTCATCGCGCATTCCGTCGTGCTTGATGACCACAGTTTCCCCATGCTGCGGGAAATTCATCGGATATTCCCGGAAGCAGAAATTGGGAAGTTAATGAGAACAGGTGACCTCGAACGGTTCATGGATAAAGTCAGCCGCTCTTGAAATGAATACGGCCATAACGGCAGCAAAGCTGTCCGTTATGGCCGTGGGCACTTCGCGTGCGAATGCCTTAAATCTTTATGGCATCGATCAGATAAGAAGGTTGGACGGGTTTTAACAGAAAGACTGTGTTGTTCGGCAGGGCGTCCATCTTGGCTGTCTTTTCGGATGTAACCACAATCTTTAGCGGCCTTGGGTGTGTTTTCAGATACTCCACGAGTTCTTCGACTGATGGGCCGATATATACCCCCACATCTGTGACCAAATGCGTTATCTCTGGATCGGCAGCTAGTAGAGCGCGTGCAGGGTGAAAGCCGCCGGCTGCTCTAACCCCGATACCTGCCCTTTCTAGTATACTCCCCCAGTCTGCCGCGACGATTCCATCCTGCAGAAGCAGTGCAACTGGCTCGGCTGAACCTGTTTCTGTGTCAGTGGGATGCTGGCTCTGCAAGATATTCCCCGTCCATTTTACGTTTCTGCACGACCCTAACAACCAACCTCTTGAAGAATAGTAGCGTCAAACGGTCCGTGAGATCGTGCTGGCGCTCACATTGTAGCTGCGGGCGATTTCCCGCACGGCTTCCCCGGCCAGTTTACGGCGTCGGACTTCTTCCCGCTGATGCTGTGTGAGTGTGGGACGTCTGCCCAGGCTCTGGCCGCGTGCCTTGGCGCGGGCGCGTCCCTCGCCGGTTCTGGCACGAATCAGTTCACGCTCAAATTCTGCTACCCCACCCACTATGGTTACGGTTAGTCGGCCATGTGGAGTGGTTGTGTCGGCCCACCCTTCGGTGAGCGATCGGAACATGGCTCCCCTTCTGGATAGCTCATCCAAGATGTTGAGCAAGTTGACGGTGGATCGCGCCAGTCGATCCAGCCGTGTCACCAGCAGCGTATCCCCCTGACCGACGAGGGCGAGCACCTTCGCCAGTTCCTCCCGGTCCGCCTTTGCCCCGCTTGCAGTTTCCGAGAAGACCTTTCCGGCCCCCTCGGAGGTCAGCGCTTCACGCTGCGCATCGAGCGTCTGACCATCGGTGGATACGCGGGCATAGCCATATATCATGTCTTTGTTTTGCAACGGACTTTTGCTGCTCGCAAGCCACTGAATGCCTTGACCCGGCAATTCGTTGCAGAAGTTGTAACTTCCGCAACGAAGACGGTTGCCAGCGGCGCCAGGACAGCAGGTCTTACACGCACCAGCGGAAGGTCAGTCGAGAGACAACAGCTGCGCTAGGTAGGCTAAACCCGAACTAAGCGACAAAAGTTAGTTGAGCCCGGTCTTCACCAACGGCAGTTATCATCTTGGTGTACCGCTTCGACTGCGGGTAGCCTCGAACAGAATAAACTGCGCCATCGAAGATAGTTTGCCATCTGCGATCGGCGTATAACACGGCACTTTCATCAAGCTCGGCCAGTAATCCAGCACCGCTAGTTGAAATCCTTAGGACAGTGCTATCGAGCCCCGGCATTCTTGTTGATGCTGTCGGATTGATCCACTGAGAGCGTTCCGCCACGTTTACCGATGCAAGCTGACCCTTGGGCCCACAAAGCCATATTTTACTTTTGCTAAAAAATACCCGGCGGGGTTGCCATTCTTTGTCGCCTGCGATCTCGTCCATCGACTTGTAGATCGCGTCGACTTCATCCCCCTGGTCTCGCTCCAAGCCTATCAATTCCTTTTCGGCCTTCTCCTCCTCGCCGAGCATTTCCTCAGGCGATGCAGAACCCCTGGCCTTCATTAGAGAGTGGAATAAATCAACCTTCAGGTCCCCACCAACACTCACTAGACGTTCAGCAATATACTCGGAGGCGGTCGATTTGCCGGCAAAGGATTTGAATGCGGGCCTCCAATTTACGTCATCTGAACTAGCGCCTGTCGAGTATAGACCTCCGTCATCGCCACAGGAAATGTTTAGCGCACCAAACCCGCACCGGAACTGTAAACACCGAGCTTCATGGACCTTCCACCCTCCCAACTGTCCATTTGCTCTGAAACCGCGCCCAACATGATCTAGATCTGCCCGGTTCAGTACCCGCAGTTGAATGACCTGGTTTTCGGTCGCCACAAATGCGCGGCCGTAGTAACATCTCATGTCCATGACGGACCTGGCGCTGATGCGCGTGTCGAAGATTACTGAATACTGCTCCAGCTCGGCCGACGTGATGTGTAGATCACCAGTATCCAAATAGTCCCTAGTCGGCTGACCGAGGTGGTCATAACTAAAAAACTGCTGGCCAGGAGCCAACTGGTCGTTGTTGGCGAAAACTGCCCTAGCGACCTCGAAAGTGCTTGGATCACTTTCGGATAGGTACAATGAGATATCGAAAGCCCAGGTTTCGCCATGAGCTGATATTAGCCACAGATGATCGAAGTATAAGTATGCTTCGACGAAATTACCCTCGATGACTATACTTTTCTTGTTCATCAAAGATCCCCTCGCCGAATACGTTTGGCGGTTGGGCCGGATATCAGCTCCATATCCTGCCAGTGATCAACAATCTCGTCCGGAACACGCCGTCTCGCAGTATCTATTGGATAAGAGTGCCAAGGACTGTCAGGAGCGGTGTTGTTAGGAGATTGCGATATCTTCTCTCCGCTCTCGCCGATTACGCGCTTCGCCTTATCAACGACACCCCAATAGATACCGCTTGCGCACTGCCAGTTATTTTCTCGACAGGTGCAGAACAACGTGTACTCTTCATCTACCGAGAAGTCCTTGCTCCATAAGGTTTTGTTCGGAAGCAACGGGAAGCGGTGGTAGTTCAAGGAAATATAGTTTGCGTGAGCAGCCCCATGTTCAGTGAACGTTATGCCATCGAAAGTTTTCGCCTTGCTATACGAGCCCAACCTTGCTTCTCCCCAAGCCCTTTTTGGATTGTGATACTGGAGAGTGGGCTCAACGTCCACACGTGTCGCCGAGGTCCCAGTGACAGGACATCTAGTGGGATATTCACGTGGCTCCCAGACCTGGTGGCAATCTAAGTATTGTCGCGATCTGATCGAAATCAGGATGTTGTCGCTGTCTCTGCGATGCGACCGAAAACTGCAAAAACGAGGATTGCTGAGTGTTGTGGTTGCCTTCGATGTGTGACGGAACATCATAGAACATACATTTCTATGACTTTCGGACCTCGGCACATTGCGAGCCCGTCGCCGCTTCCGCCTGTTAGGACTGTCGTTCTCGCCTAGGGCTGCGCGTGGGCATGCCATAGTTAACCAATAATGAAATCTATGCGTGTCACATGGGCGCCAAAACGAACTGGTGTCGCCATGAATGTCCAACGTCACAACGAGCTAAAACAAGACATCTGGGAAATTGCCAATCGACTGCGGGGACCGTATCGGCCACCGCAGTACAGGCTTGTGATGCTCCCGATGATCGTACTCCGGCGTCTGGATTGTCTTCTAGAGCCGAGCAAGGATGCGGTTCTTAAACAATACGAGAAGCTGACCGCGCAGAACATGCCGGAAAGCGCGATGGAGCGCCTGCTTGGCCGCGCTGCCGATCCGGATCGCAAGCATCCGCTCTACAATACCAGTCCGTACACGTTCGAGCGGCTGCTAGGCGATCCTGAAAACATCGCGCCGAACCTCGTTTCCTACATCAACGGGTTTTCGTCCACCGCCCGCACGATCTTCGAGAAGTTCAAGTTCACCGACCAGATCGAAAAGCTCGACGCCAGCAACCGGCTTTTCACCATCGTCAAGGCAATGGCTGATGTAGACCTGCACCCGGATCGCATTGACAATCTACAAATGGGCTACCTCTTCGAGCATCTGGTGATGCGCTTCAACGAACAGGCGAACGAGGAAGCCGGCGACCACTTCACCCCACGCGAGGTCATCCGCCTTATGGCGAACCTCGTCTATACGGGCGAACAGGACGTCTACACGCCGGGCATTTTCCGCACCATTTACGACCCTGCCTGCGGCACGGGCGGGATGCTGTCGGAGTCGGAAAAGTTCATTCTCGGACAGAACAGCCAAGCCAATCTTGCCCTGCATGGGCAGGAGTACAATGACGAGTCCTGGGCGATCTGCTGCTCGGACATGCTCATCAAGGACGAAGACACAAAGAACATCGTCCTTGGCGACACGCTGGGCGATGGCAAGACCCGTGACGGCTTCGAGGGGAGCAGCTTTCATTACATGCTCGCCAACCCACCCTTCGGCGTGGAGTGGAAGGACCAGAAGGCAGTCGTTGAACGCGAGCACAAGGAGATGGGCTTTTCTGGTCGCTTCGGTGCAGGCCTGCCCGCCATCAACGATGGCTCTCTGCTTTTCTTGCAGCACATGATCGAGAAAATGCACCCTTATGAGCAGGGCGACGAGAACGCGACCGGCTCCAAGGTCGCCATCGTCTTCAACGGCTCACCGCTGTTTTCGGGCGATGCTGGATCCGGTCCATCGAACATCCGTCGCTGGATCATCGAGAATGACTGGCTCGACGCCATTGTCGCGTTACCGGATCAGCTTTTCTACAATACCGGCATTTTCACCTATGTCTGGCTTGTCACCAACCGCAAAGCCGCAGAGCGGCGCGGCAAGGTGCAGTTGATCGACGGCACGCGCTTTTTCGACAGAATGAAAAAGAGCCTGAACAACAAGCGCAATGAGATCACTGACGACCAGATCAACGCCCTCACTAAAATCTATGGCGGCTTCAAAGACGGCGAACAGGCCCAAGTCACCACGGATCACAAGACCGGCGAGAAAGAAACTCGTGTGGTCTCTCGCATCTTCGAGAACCATGAGTTCGGCTTTTTGAAAGTGACGGTCGAGCGCCCCTTGCGTATGAATTTCGAGGCGACACCACTGCGCATTTCGCGACTGGACGAACAGTCAGCGTTCGCCGTTCTCGCGATCTCCAAGAAGCGCAAGGATGCAAAGGCAGTCGAGGCTGAGGAAGCCGCAGGCCGGGACCAACAGGATGCCATTCGCGCCTTGCTTTCAACTCTGGAAGCCAAGGGTCGCTACCTGGATCGCGAGGCGTTCGATGTTGACCTGACCCAAGCTGCCAAACGGGCCGGGCTGAAACTGGCTGCTCCCATCAAGAAGGCGATCTTTTCCGCGCTCGGTGAGCGTGATCCAAACGCCGAGATTTGCCGCGACAGTAAGGACAGGCCTGAGCCAGACAGCGAGTTGCGCGATACCGAGAACGTCCCGCTGCCCAAGGGCACCATCCTGCCACTGCCCATGCAGTTCGGACCGGACAAGCCCAATGACCGGCTGGTCGACGAGTTCCGCGACGTGATCGACGCCTATATGGCGCGCGAAGTGCTTCCGCATGTGGGCGATGCCTGGGTCGACTACGACAAGACCAAGGTGGGCTACGAAATCCCCGTGAACCGGCATTTCTACGTCTACAAACCGCCGCGCCCGCTGGATGAGATCGAAGCCGACATCACAGCGCTGGAAGGCGAGATTGCAGGGCTGCTGAAAGGGTTGGTCGCATGAGTGACGAGTTTGATCAGCAATGGCTTGGTGGCTTGCCCGCCGACTGGAGCGAGAAGCGCGCAGATTTCCTGTGCGATCCCTACCGCGTCACCGTAGACCCGTCGGTATTCGGCGATGACCTTGTCGCGCATTATTCGATCCCACAAGTGCAGGAGACAGGTGGCCCGATCATCGAGCCAGCGAGTGACATAGACAGCACCAAGCTCCTCATCACGGCACCTACATTGTTGGTGTCGAAGCTGAATCCTCGCAAACGGACAATTTGTATCGCCGAACCTCACGGCGAGCATCCGACATTGGCGTCAGGTGAATTCGTTGCAATCAAGTCGGACGCAATGGACCGCAGATATGCCTACTACCTCTGGTGCAGTCAGAAGGTAACAGATCGGCTATCGGCAATAGTGCAATCCGCAACTCGGTCCCACCAGAGGGTCAATCCCTCGGACATCCTGAAACTACCCTGGAAGTGGCCCCCTTTCGACACCCAGCACCGGATTGCGCGGTTTTTGGATGAGAGAACTGGACGAATCGACGGGCTGATTGAGAAGAAGCGCGCGCTTCTGGACCGGCTGGCCGAAAAGCACCAGGCACTCATCACCCGCGCCGTCACCAAGGGGCTCAATCCCGACGCCCCCATGAAACCCTCCGGCATCGACTGGCTCGGCGACATCCCAACGCATTGGGAGGTTCTACCCTTAAGACGGGTGTTGCGTAGCTCAACTTACGGCATTTCTGCATCACTGGAGCCTGCGGGAGATGTTGCTGTACTCCGTATGGGCAACCTCACCGAAGGGGAAATCGATTTTGGCGATCTGAGATTCCTCGATGACGTTGACCAGAATCTTATTCTTGAGGCCGGTGACGTTGTATTCAATCGTACCAATAGTCTGGACTTGGTGGGCAAGGCTGCAATCTTTCGAGGCGGTGCTGACTTCCCAGTATCGCTTGCGTCCTATCTCGTGCGTTTCCGTTTCACCGAACGTTACCTCCCGGAATATGCCAACTTCGTAATGGGCACGGAGGGGTTGCTGCGCTTGGCCCGCACCCTTGCGTTACCTAGCATCGGACAGGCAAACCTTAACCCATCAAGATATGCCGAGATTGAATTCTCAATTCCGCCTGTTCCTGAGCAAGCTGGAATTGTCAGCTATCTGGCGGAACAGACCGACAAATTGCGCAGTGCGTCGGAGAAGATCACTCAGTCGCTGCGCCAACTCACAGAGTATCGCGCTGCTCTAATAACGGCAGCGATCACGGGTCAGGTGGCTGACCTCGCATGACACTCGACGCGTCCAGCTACTTCGATCATATCAAGGCGTACATCAGTGATGAGTACATCGTTCATCGTGGCGACGGGGGCGAGATCGTCCTTCGCGAGAAATACTTCCGCGAAGGCGAGACCAAAAGGACAACGCGCGAGGTGAGGCTGTCCTATAAGGGCAAGGCATTCGCCATCAAGCTCGACGGGCGCAACAATCCTCTCTTCCATTTCCTTGATGACAACGGCAAGGAATGGTCCAAACGCTGCGACTTCGTCGTCTTCCAATGCTTCAACCGGAAGCTGACGGCATACCTATTCGAGTTCAAGACAAAGAGCCTCGATGCGGGCTCGATAATCGACCAGCTAAAGTCGGGAGCACATTGGTGCGCCTGTTTGCGAAAGGTCGTCGCTCAATATACCGGCGACAACAGACCCTTGAAGGTCAAGAAGTTCGTCCTGACCGAAAATAACAATCCTGACGCATATCTCGATGCCGATAAGAAATATCTCGCTCGGGACCCGTCCGTTCGTCACTATCATTACGATGACATCGAAACACTCGGGCTCGATGAGCTTGAAAATGACTCCGTGAATACGGTTTGAGGGCGCTATGGCGGGGCATACAGAAAGCGATTTTGAGACGGCCATTGAAGCCGGACTAGTCGGCGCGGGCGGCTATGCCACACGCTCACCCACCGCATATGACGAGTCTATGGCGATTTTCCCGGTTGATGTAACCGGCTTCCTCAGGGACAGTCAGGCGGCAAGGTGGGCGCAGCTTGAAGCCCTGCTCGGGGCGAAGACCGAAGCGACCGTGCTGGACAGTCTCGCCAAGGAACTCGACATCAAGGGCACGCTCCACGTTCTGCGACATGGCTTCAAATGCTACGGCAAAACCTTCCGGCTGGCCTATTTCCGGCCCAACTCGGGGATGAACCCCGAAGCTGCTGCGTCACATGCCGCCAACCGGCTGACCATTACACGGCAGGTCGCTTTCACCTCGTTGATGAAAAACGCGGACGGCAAGAACCGGCGCTGCATCATTGACGTAACGATCAGCCTGAACGGTTTGCCTGTAGCGACGGCGGAACTGAAAAATCCGCTCACCGGCCAGCGCGCGTCGGATGCCGTTCGCCAATATTGCGATGCGCGCGACGAGCGCGATTTGCTGTTCGCATTCAAGAAACGGGCGCTGGTGCATTTCGCGGTGGACCCGGACGAGGTGTGGATGTCTACGCGCCTCAAGGGCAAGGAGACGGTTTTTCTCCCGTTCAACCGGGGCAACAATCATGGCGCTGGCAATCCGCCAGTCGAGGGCAACTGGAAAACCCATTACCTCTGGGACGAGGTGCTACAGGCCGATAGCCTGATCGACATTTTGCAGCGCTTTATGCACCTGGAGGTGAAGGACCGACAGGTCAAGACCGACAAGGGTATACGTACCATCCGCAAGGAAACGATGGTGTTCCCGCGCTATCACCAGCTCGACGCAGTGCGCAAACTCGTCACCCATGCGCGTGAGAACGGCGCAGGGCGAAACTATCTTGTTCAGCACTCGGCGGGATCGGGAAAATCGAACTCCATTGCATGGCTGGCGCATCGGCTTGCGAGCCTGCACGATGTCAACGACGAGAAGGTGTTTCACTCGGTCGTGGTCGTCACCGATCGGCGCGTGCTCGACCAGCAATTGCAGAACACCATCTATCAATTCGAGCACAAAACCGGGGTGGTCGAAAAGATCGACGAGGACACCCAGCAGCTTGTTCGCGCCCTGTCGCAAGGCACGCCGATTGTTATCACGACGATTCAGAAGTTCCCGTTCATTTCGCAGGCGCTGTCTACCCTCGAAGGTAAGGGCACAGGCGTAAAGATCGACACGGCTGGCAAGCGCTTCGCCGTGATTGTGGACGAGGCCCATTCCTCACAAAGCGGTGAGACCGCGACGGCACTCAAGGGAATGCTGAACAAGGATGGCATTGAGGCAGCAATTGCGGCGCAGATGTCAGACGAAGAGGATGACGACCTTTCCGAAGACGCCAAGGCCGCAATGCTGCGCGATGCGCTGAAGCGTGCGCGTCAGCCGAACCTTTCGTTCTTCGCCTTCACCGCGACGCCAAAATTCAAGACCAAAGTGCTGTTTGACGAGCCGGGGCCGTCTGGCACATCGCCGTTCCACGAGTACACCATGCGGCAAGCCATCGAAGAAGGCTTCATCATGGACGTCCTCCTAAACTACACGACCTACAAGCGCTTCTTCGGTCTGATCAAACAGGTAGAGAACGACCCCGAAGTTCCGCGCAAAAAGGCCGCGAAGGCGCTGACGCGGTATCTTGAACTGCACCCCGTCAATATCGAGCAAGTCGTATCGGTCATTGTGGAGCATTTCAGGCTCTACGTCATGCACGAGCTTGGCGGGCGCGCCAAGGCGATGGTCGTCACCGGCTCACGGCTAGCCGCCGTCAAATACAAGCTGGCCTTCGACCGCTATATCAGGAACAACGGCTATACGGGCATTCGGTCATTGGTGGCCTTTTCAGGCACTGTCGAGGACCCGGAAGACCCCGGTGCGTCCTACACCGAAGTTTCCATGAACGAGGGCTTAGCCGAAAGCGAACTGCCCGAAACCTTTGAACGCGACGATTACCGCGTGCTACTAGTCGCCGAGAAATATCAAACCGGCTTTGATCAGCCCTTGTTGCAGACCATGTACGTGGTCAAGCGCTTGGCAGGGGTGCAGGCCGTGCAGACGCTCTCCCGACTAAACCGCATGGCTCCTGGTAAGGCGCGCACTTTCGTGCTCGATTTCGCCAATGAGGAAAACGACATCTACAAGGCGTTCAAGCCCTATTACGAAGCGACGCCGATTGGCGAGAATGCCGATCCTCACCGCCTGTCAGAGTTACAGCACAAGCTATTGGAATGGGCGATATTCGCGCCGGATGACGTCAATGCCTTTGCCGAGGTATGGTATCGCGGCAAGCGTGATCACTCTGCGACCGACCACCGCCTGATGAATGCGGTGCTCGACGCGGTCGTGCAGAGATTTGGAGAGAGGGAAGAACAGGAACAGGACGAGTTTCGCGGCCAACTGACCGCCTTCCGCAACCTCTATGCTTTCCTCTCGCAGATCATCCCCTATCAGGACAGCGAACTAGAAAAGCTGTACGCCTTCGTCCGCAACCTGATCGCCAAACTACCGCCGCCCGGCGACGGCCAAGCTTTCGCCTTGGACGACGAAGTCGCGCTCCGCTTCTTCCGCCTTCAACAGATGACCGAAGGGTCAATCGACCTCGGCTATGGCGAAGCTGCACCGCTCAAAGGACCAACAGATGTTGGCACGGGCGGGTTCAGCGAGGAAGCGGTTGCACTCTCGACTTTGGTGTCGAAACTCAACGAGCGCTTTGGGACGAATTTCACCGAGGCCGATCAATTCTTCTTCGACCAGATACGCGCCAGCGCGGAAGAGGACGACAAAATCGTTGAAGCCGCTAAGGCGAACAACCTCGCCAACTTCTCTTCCTACCTAGAACGGATGCTGGACGAATTGTTCATCGACCGCATGGAAGACAACGAAGAAATCTTCTCGCGCGTGATGACCGACAAGGAATTTCGTACGGCTGCGCACGAGCATCTTGCGGTCGAAATCTTCCGGCGTGTTAGGGAAGGTAAAGGGGCAGAATGACGGGAGCTTTGCTGCAGGAAACTGAATCAGCCGAGGGCGCGCTATGAGCGACATCAAACTTTTCCGCACCGACAGCACGTCCGTCACAGAGCTTCGCGGCAGCGCGGTTGCGCTGGAAAGGTCACTGCAGACCCTGATCGAACGCAACATGGAAGCATTCCTTGGCGTGCGGTTTCTCGCCTCCGAGTTTCCGACGACGAACGGCGGGCGCATGGACTCGCTCGGCATCGACGAAAACGGTTCTCCGGTCATCGTCGAATACAAGAGGGCCAGCAACGAGAACGTCATCAATCAAGGCTTGTTCTATCTCGACTGGCTCATGGACCACCGCCGCGATTTCGAATGGCTTGTGTTGGAACGGTTCGGCGCTGAACAGGCAAAGGCCGTTGATTGGGGAACCCCTCGGCTGGTCTGCATAGCCGGCGACTTCACCAAGTACGATGCTCACGCAGTAAACCAGATGAACCGTAACATCGCGCTGGTTCGCTACCGCCGGTTTGGCGAAGAATTATTGCTGTTCGAGCTGCTGACCTCGGCATCGGAGCGGCCTGTTCGGCAATTCCCTGTCAACATCGACACGCAAGGTCAGCCCGTGGCAGCACGACCACGGTCTCGCCAGAAAACGGTTACGCAGTATCTCGCGGATGCCGACCAAAACCTTGTCGACCTCTACGAGGCGACAAAGGCGTACCTGCTGGCGTTGGGCGATGATGTCGAGTTGAAGACCCTGGATAACTACATCGCCTTCCGCCGCCTAAAGAACTTCGCATGCGTCGAGGTCAAACCGCAGATCAGGCACCTCAAGGTTTTCTTGAAGGTCGATCCAGACACCATCGAACTTGAGCCCGGTTTTACCCGCGACGTACGCAACATCGGCCATTTCGGCACTGGAGACCTTGAAGTCATCATCACTGATCTCGCAACGCTGGACAAAGCCAAGCCATTGATGGATCGCAGCTATGACGGAGCGTAGGCGTGCACACAAACCGAGATGTGTTTAAAAACTGCCCTCCAGCCGTTTCGCCATATCGTCGGGCACCACATCCGAATAGTACATCTCGATCATGCGAACCGAGGTGCGCATATTGATGGCAAGCGTGTAGATGTCCGTGCCCTTGCGAAGTTGGTTCGTCGCATAGGTGTGTCGGAAGCTATATGCGGTGCGGGCACGACCAAACGCGTCCTTCTTCAGCCCCGTGGCTTCCAACAGGCTGTTCAGGCTCTTCTTGTAGTTCTGGGCACGTCGGCCGTCGATGTTGGCGAACACAGCGTCACTCGGCTCAGGCGCACGGCGAAACCGGGTCTTGAAAGCATCCCATAGTGCCACGAATGCACCGAGCGCTTCGACGTTCGGAACAAGGCGTTGCGGGGATTTGCCTTTGCCATAGGCCACGATGCGAATGCGAGCGTCCTTGATGGCGGTGTTGCGGGCTGTTTCCAATCCCTCAATGTTAGACCAAGTGAGGTTGTGCAGTTCGGTGGGGCGCATGCCAGTGTGAAAAGCAACCTGAATGAAACCCCATAGCATCATGCGCTCGAACCGGGTCTTGGCGTCGATCATACGTTGCGGTTCGTCGGGTTTCCCGACAAAGGCGATGCGGTTCATCGCATGCTTCAGAAGCGTTTCCGTCTCCTCAACCGTGAATGACGGGCGCTTGTTCTTGGGCGCGGTGGCCAGTTCAGGGGCAGGAATATCGGCGGCTTTCATATAGCCGAGCGTCACGGCCAGCTTGAACACATTGCGCAAGGTGACTGCCTCACGGCGCAACGTCGATTGAGCCGGTTCGATATGCTGGACTGGTCGGGAAAACTGCTTACCATCAAGCTCATACTTGATGGCGTATTCGTTCTTGCCTGGCCCTGTGGTCCAATATTGCCGACGCCATTCTAGATAATCCTGCACTCGCGCATGGGTGATCGAGGTCACGGTCTTCTTGCCGAAATAGGGCACCAGATAGCGGTCGATAATTCCCTTGTCGTGGCGATATTTGGTACGGCGTTTCGGGTCTGTTTGGCTGAGCTTGTCCAGCCTATCTAGGTATTGTTCGGCCAATTTGCTGAACGAGCTCTTCCCTTGCAACACCCCGGCCTCTGCCGACCACACGGCCTTCTGATATTCCTTTTCTGCTAGCACGCGGGCTAACTCGCCATTCGGTGTCTTTAGGCCGATCCGCTTTTGGCCGTGTCCCTTGATGGAAAACCGCATCCACCAATTTGGGCTGTCCGGTCGCTGGAACAGCTCATAGGGGCGTTTGTCGATGGCATTCATGCTGGCACCCTTCGACTTTATGCGGTGTGTCGATGTGCTAGGGCCGTGCTAACACGGGCATAATATAACCGCTAAGTCCTTGGAAATTATGAAGCAGGAACTGACGTGTTACCCGCGTGCTAGCGGTAAAGCCGATGGCGAGCAATTGCAACCGATGGACTAACCAACTGAAATATTTGAGGAAACTGGTGCTGCCGGACAGGATTGAACTGTCGGCCTCTCCCTTACCAAGGGAGTGCTCTACCACTGAGCTACGGCAGCATCTGATTTGGCGCCGGGGAAGGTTCCTCTCGGCGACAGGCAGCCTAGTGCCATAGGGTTTATCTCGACGCAAGCATAAAAAACGCCTATCAACAGCGCCTGTGAATCACCGGTAGCCAGGAAGGCAATGAGCAAGTCAAACGAAGCCCTGTTGCGTGAGCAAAGATTGGCCGCAAAGCTTCGCGAGAACCTCAAGCGCCGCAAGGATCAGGCTCGGGCGCGCGCTGCCCGGGATGATGCACCGGCTCCTGAATCGGACACGGTCAAGAAACCGTAAACCATTTTCAGGCGAACTGAGACGTCACATATTCGCATGAGCGCGGCTGGTCTGGCTTACGTGGCACAGAAGACCTCGCCTACCTCCCTACAGGTAGAAGGCTCCACAGGGGCCGGTTCAGAGGAACCATTTAATGGATCGTATACGTTTGGTCGGCGGCAATGCGCTTAACGGCGACATTATCATTTCAGGCGCCAAAAACGCCGCGCTGCCACTGATGATCGCTTCACTGCTGACAGATGAGCCTCTCGTGCTCACCAATGTGCCACGCCTTGCCGACGTCAAGCAGCTGGAACGCATTCTCGAAAATCACGGCGTCGATATCGCCGTGCATGGTCGCCGCCGCGGCGAACAGGAAGGTGGCGGACAGCGCATGACCTTCCACGCCGCCGATATCGTCGACACCACCGCGCCCTATGAGCTGGTCTCCAAGATGCGCGCCAGCTTCTGGGTCATCGGGCCGCTGCTCGCCCGCTGCCACGAAGCCCGCGTTTCCCTGCCGGGCGGCTGCGCCATCGGCACGCGCCCGGTTGATCTCTTCCTGTTTGGCTTGAAGGCGCTGGGCGCCGAGATCGATATCGACGAAGGCTATGTCGTCGCCCGCGCCCCCAAGGGTGGGCTGGTTGGCGCCCATATCGTCTTCCCCAAAGTGTCGGTCGGCGCGACCCACACCATCCTCATGGCAGCGGTTCTCGCCAAGGGCACGACGACAATCGAGAATGCGGCGCAGGAGCCGGAAATCACCAATGTCGCCGAATGCCTCGTGGCCATGGGCGCCAAGATTTCGGGCATCGGCACGCGCACGCTGATCGTCGAAGGCGTGGAAAAACTCCATGGCGCGACTGTGGAAGTGATTCCCGACCGCATCGAAACCGGCACTTTTGCCATGGCTGCGGCCATGACCGGTGGCGATGTGCTGCTGCGCGGCGCACGTCCCGAGCATCTGCAGTCCGCACTGGATATCCTGGCGCAGACCGGCGTTGAGCTGACGACCGAGGCCGATGGCCTGCGCGTCCGGCGCAATGGCAATGGCATCCTGCCGGTGGATGTGGAAACCGATCCGTTTCCGGGCTTCCCCACCGATCTTCAGGCCCAGTTCATGGCGCTGATGACGATGAGCTCGGGCACGAGCCACATCCGCGAGACGATTTTCGAGAACCGCTACATGCATGTGGCAGAGCTCGTTCGCTTCGGCGCCGATATTTCGGTGGATGGCCAGCTCGCCACCATCACCGGCAAGCCGCAGCTCAAGGGCGCCCAGGTGATGGCAACCGATCTGCGTGCTTCGGTGTCCCTGGTCATCGCCGGCCTTGCCGCCAAGGGCGAGACGATCGTCAACCGCATCTATCACCTCGATCGCGGTTTCGAGCGGCTGGAAGAAAAGCTCTCCAATTGCGGCGCCGAAATCGAGCGCCTCGCTGGCTAGTGCGCGGCCTTTGACAAAATCGCTCCGGTGGAGCGATTTTAGCGCACTAGGCCCGAAGAGCTGTGCTCGAAGGGCGGGCCGCCGTCCAAAGGGCGAAGCCCGAATCAAAAATCCGGCCGGGGCGCAAACGCCCCCGCCATTGCCCGGACTTCCCTGAACTTGTAGTTTTATCCCGGCGTGACCAGATAAAGGTCAGAACAATTTCCAGGGCCTATTCATGACCGATCTCAAGCTCCTTGCCCTCGATGACGAAGATCTCGCCGTCATTTCTGCCCATGTGCAGGATGCCGTGGTGAGGGTTGTCGACATGGGCTATGCGCGTCGCGACCGGCGCTTCGCCCTGCTGATGAACCGCTACGACTGGACCAGCACAGCGCCGCGCAGCAAGGGTCTGCGCAAACGGGCAGGCCTGCATTTCGACCGGGTCGAACATGTCGCCTTTGCCGGCTTTGATCCCAATGCGCCCGAAGGCGTGCTGGAGTTGCTGGCCATCACTTTCGCCCCCGGCGCCGATGGCGTTTCGGGCGTAGTGGAACTAACCTTTGCGGGGGGCGGCACGGTGCGCCTTCAGGTCGAATGCCTTGAAGCACGGCTGGGCGATCTCGGGGCCGTCTGGGCTGCCGCCGCCAAACCGGCACACGCGCTGGACTGATGTCGCTTCGGCCGGCGCCCCAATGGCGCTGGCCTTTTTTCTTTTCGCAAAGCTGCGCTTTCGGCGCGACGCAGACATGCACTGTGCACGCGGCGGAGTTGCGCATGCGCGCGACGTCACAGTTGCGCGGAAAGTTCCCCCGATAGTTGCGTCTTCCGCGCTAGCCTTTCGTCTTATATCCGCAGGTCTAATCGAAAGCGCAAAAACCAAAGTCTAATGTGACCGGACCGCTTCCAATGAGGGTCACCATGACAAAGTCGCTTAACTCCATCGCCCAGAAGTTGATGGAAACTGGCAAGGGCATCCTGGCCGCCGACGAGTCCGAAGGCACGATCGCCAAGCGTTTTGCCAAGATCAACCTGCCCAATTCGCTCGATCTGCGCCGCGACTATCGCGAGATGCTGTTCCGCTCCACCGAGGCGATGCGCGACTATGTTTCGGGCGTGATTCTCACCGAAGAAACCCTCAAGCAGGAAGCTGCCGACGGCACGCCGTTCCGCGCCATTCTCGCTGATGCCGATTGCATTCCCGGCATCAAGGTCGATCGCGGCGCGTTCCCCATGCCGGGCGATACCGGCGAAAAGATCACCGAAGGTCTTGATGGCCTGCGCCAGCGCCTCGAGCAGTATGCCCATCTGGGTGCCGGCTTTGCCAAGTGGCGCGCCGTCATCACCATCAATGACATCGCCCCGACCCGCAACAATATCCGCGCCAATGCCCACTCGCTGGCCCGCTACGCCATGCTCTGCCAGGAAGCCGGCATCGTGCCGATCGTCGAGCCGGAAGTGGTTGGCGACGGCGAGCCGGGCAATCATTCGCTGGAGCGTTGCGCCCAGGTGACCGGCGACGTGCTCGAGAACGTGTTCAAGGAACTGCGCCTGGCTGGCGTTGACCTCGCCGGCATGCTGCTCAAGCCCAACATGGTGCTGCCGGGCATCAACTCGCGCGACCGTCCGAGCGTTGAGGAAGTGGCGCGCCGTACCGTCGAAGTGCTCAAGGAGCATGTGCCGGCCGCCGTTCCGGGCATTGCCTTCCTCTCCGGCGGCCAGACCGACGAAGAAGCAACGGCCCATCTGTCGGCAATGAACCAGATCGGCAACAAGCCCTGGCCGCTGACCTTCTCCTATGGCCGCGCCCTGCAGAACGTGGCGCTGCGCACCTGGGCCGGCCGCCGCGAGAACTTCCCGGCTGCACAGGCCGCCTTTACCCATCGCGCCAAGATGAACTCGCTGGCTGCGCTGGGCCAGTGGAGCAACGCCATCGATCGCGCTGCCTGAGTTTTACCGTCAACCTTCTGACCCACTTTACGCGCTCCCCCGGGAGCGCGTTTTTTATTGCGCGGGCTCCCCGGCCATGCGTCGGCGGGCTTCCATTGCCAGCACCCTGCCCTTGCCCTATTGGAGAAAGGGTCCCCTTTCTGCCCCAATGACAGACTAGGGAATTGCAGCGTCGCAAGTCGGGTTTTTCATGGCTCCCCAAATCTATCTCATTACCCCTGCCGATCCGGACCTTGTCGAGTTTCCGCGCCGTTTGATGGCCGTGCTGGCGGGCCCTGAAGTCGCGGCCATTCTGGTGCAGCGCGGCACGATGGGCGACGAGGACTATTCCCGTCTCTCCGAGCGCGTGGTGCAGATCGGCCAGGCCGCCGGCGCCGCCGTGCTCCTCGAAAATGACGTCGAACTCGCGCGCCGCCTCGGCGCCGATGGCGTTCACGTCAGCGAGGGTGGCACCAAGGCAATCCGCGCCGCCGTCGATGGCCTCAAGCCCAATGGCATTGTCGGCGCAGGCGCCGTGAGCTCGCGCCATGACGCGATGAGCTTCGGCGAACTCGACGTCGATTACGTGTTTTTCGGGCCCGTCGGAGGCGCGCCGGACAAGGACGCCGCCGAATTTGCCCAGTGGTGGGCCGAGACGTTTGAAATTCCGGCAGTCCATTCCGATCCCGCGGCACAACCGGGTGCGATCACGGCCACCGGGGCAGAATTCGTCGCGCTCTCGGACAGCGTGTGGTCTGCTGCCGATCCGGCTAAGGCCCTCGCGGCCCTCGCCGATGCAACACAGGAAAACGCATGACGCGGCGCGCCCGCTTCCTGGCCATCGCCTGCCTCTGCCTCGTGCAGCCGGCCGTGGCGCAGTCGAGTGATGCCGAGGCGATCAGCAATGCCGTGTTCGGCACGCCCGAAAATGTCGATTACGCCTTTGGGGCTTTCCAGCGGGGCTATTTCCTCTCCGCCCTCGAGCTGGCGCTGCCACGCGCCGAACAGGGCGACGCGGCCGCGCAGACGCTGATCGCCGAGCTTTATGCCAAGGGCCTTGGCGTCGCGCAGAACCACGAGCGTGCTGCCGGCTGGTACAAGCTGGCCGCGGGCAATGGCGACACGCTGGCGACTTTCGAGCTCGGCATTCTCTACCAGGATGGTGTGGGCGTCGAAAAAGATCGCAAGCGCGCTGCCGAGCTGTTCGCCAAGGCGGCTGAAGCCGGTTATGCGCCGGCAAAATACAATATGGCCCTCCTTCATGTGGAGGGCATTTATGCCGAGCCGAGCCTCACTACCGCGGCGCGGCTGATGCGCGAGGCGGCCGAGGCCGAGCTGCCCGAAGCGCTCTATGATTACGGCTCGATGCTGATCGAGGGCGCGGGCGTCGCGCCAAATGCCGAAGAGGGCGCGCGCTATATCGGGCTTGCCGCCGAAGAAGGCCTCGCCGATGCGCAGGTCGACTATGCCACCCTGCTCTATCTCGGCCAGGGCATCGAACGCGATATTGAAGCGGCGGCGTCCTGGTATCTGCGCGCTGCAGAAGCGGGCAATCCCGTGGCGCAAAACCGCCTGTCCAAGCTGATGGCCGTGGGCGAAGGCACGACACTCGATCTGGAGACTGCGGCCATGTGGCGCGCACTGGCGCGTCGGCAGGGTCTGACCGATCCTTCGCTCGACCGCCTGCTGGTCTCCATCCCCCCCGAGGCGCTGGCCCGGGCCGAGGAGCGCGCCCGCTTCTGGCCAGAAAACCCGCCGCGCGCCCAGACGGAAAGCGCCAGCCCGCCGCCAGCCGAGATCATCGGCCCGCTGTTGCCGGCGCCGACCGATCCCGAAAACGCGCCGAGCCAGGTGGTCAACCCTGCGCCCGAGGAAGCCGCCCCGGCGGCCGATGAGACGCCCGAGAGCAGCGCCGAGGACCCGGCAGACGAAGCGCCCGAAGCCGAAACCACACCGGCCGAGGACGAAGCAGAGGCCCAAGACCCTTGAACGAGCGCGCGTTCTGGGGCAATAAGCCCGCCACACTTTCAATCAGCGGCAGGACCTTGTGGTCCATCCGGCGCTGCGGCGGGCTTTGGTCCCGGCGGCGCATCACCGGCCGCATGAGCCAAGCGAGCACAATATAATGGCGCGTTCCGCCCTTCTCACCGTCATGGTCAACGCAGCCTTCAAGGCCGGCAAATCGCTGTCTCGCGACTTCAACGAGGTCGAGAACCTGCAGGTGTCGCGAAAAGGTCCGGCCGATTTCGTCTCCAAGGCCGACATCAAGGCCGAGCAGATCGTCTTTGACGAACTGCGCAAGGCGCGCCCGACCTATTCCTTCCTGATGGAAGAAGGCGGCGAGGTGAAGGGCACCGACGGCCAGCATACCTGGATCATCGATCCGCTCGATGGCACCACCAATTTCCTGCATGGCATTCCGCTGTTTGCGGTCGCCATCGCACTGCAGCGCGGCGACGATATTGTCGCCTCGGTGATCTACAACCCAATCATGGATGAGCTCTATACCGCCGAAAAGGGCGGTGGGGCCTGGCTCGCCGACCGCAAGCGCCTGCGCGTTGCGGCCCGCCGCCACCTGTCCGATGCGGTGATCTCCACAGGCATCAAGACCCAGGGCACGTCCAATGACGGCCTGCAGTTGCGCCAGCTGGCCCATATCAACCCGGCCGTCGCCGGCATCCGCCGCTCCGGCTCGATCGCGGTCGACATGGCCTGGCTCGCCTCCGGCCGCTTTGACGCGCTTTGGGAAGCCGGTCTCAAGCCCTGGGACGTGGCGCCGGGCCTGCTCATGGTCAAGGAGGCCGGTGGCCTCGTCACCGACTACGCCGGCCAGCCCGGTTCGGTCTGGAACGGCCAGATCGTCGCTGGCAATGAAATCCTGCATGGCGCCATGATGAAAGAACTCAAGGCCATCCAGTAAGGCCGGGCACCGGTCGGGGCGCAAATCTCTCCGGCTGCCATACTGACGCCCCGACAGGCGTTAAGCTTTTCCATTGTCACCTCTATCAGCCGCCTCTAGAGTCCGGGGCGGTTGATTTGCGTTAGGCGGGACAGGGCAAAGGCACGATGTCGCAAGGTTACGATCCCTATCATCTGGCCAGTCCGACGGTTTATCTCGTCAAGATCGTGATCTTTCTGGTGCTGGTGGCGCTGGTGGGGGCGATCCTGTTCACCCAGATCACGAGCTTTTTCTGGGCCAACCCGTTCATCAACTCGATGATCTTCTTTGCCCTGTTCGTGGGCATCTTCCTCAGTTTCCGCCAGATTTTCCGGCTGTTCCCGGAAGTGAAATGGGTCAATTCCCTCCAGGACGGCACCACCACCAATGTGCGCCCGCCGATTCTGCTGGCGCCGGTTGCCGGCCTTTTGCGCGAGCGCATCGGTGAGGCGATCATTACGCCCTCCTCCATGCGTTCCATCCTCGACTCAGTGGGCAATCGCCTCGACGAGGCCAAGGACACGTCGCGCTATCTCACCGGCCTTCTGGTCTTCCTCGGCCTCATGGGCACGTTTTACGGTCTGCTTGAAACCGTGACCTCGGTGGCTGGCGTCATTAATGCGCTGGACGTGACCTCGAGCGACAGCGGCGCGCTGTTTGCTAATCTCAAGGAAGGCCTTGCGGCCCCGCTGGGCGGCATGGGCACCGCGTTCTCCTCCTCGCTGTTCGGCCTTGCCGGCTCGCTGGTTCTGGGCTTTCTCGACCTCCAGACAAGCCAGGCGCAGAACGCTTTCTACACCGATCTCGAAGACTGGATGACCTCCATGACCGAGCTCGACCATCCTGTCAGTGCCATGCAGGCCAATGCCGGCGGCCCGGACATGCAGGCGATGATCGACAGCATCGGCGCCACCATGCAGAGCCAGAATTCCTCCCAGAACGCGATCCGTGCCATGGCCGAGCTGGCCCGCGGCATCGACGGGCTGGTCAAGCATATCCGCACCGAGCAGGACGATCTCCGGCGCTATATCAACGAGCAGGGCGAAACCAACAAGAAGCTGCGCGACCTGATCAAGGCCATGCTCAACGAGGCCGACCAGACCGAGCGCCGGGACTAGGCCATGGCAGGCTCGACCCGCTCCCGCAGGCGGCAGGAGGCCAATTACTGGCCCGGGTTCGTCGATGCGCTGTCCAGCCTTTTGCTGGTCATCATCTTCATGCTCAGCCTGTTCATGCTGACGCAGTTTTTCCTCGGCCAGGAAATCCAGGGGCGCGATACCGCGCTCTCCCGGCTCAACAGCCAGATCGCCGAGCTGACGGAACTGCTGCAGCTCGAGCGCGCCAGCTCCGATGATCTGGCCGACCAGCTGGCCGCTCTGACCGCGACGCTTTCCTCCACCGAAGCCGAGAACGCCGCGCTGGCCGGGCAATTGGCCGGGATCGGCGCCGGGCTGGGCGACCGGGATTCCACCATTGCCGGGCTGCAGGAAGAGTTGCTCGCGGCCGAGCAATTGTCGGACGAAGCCAATTCGCAAGTTGCCCTGCTCAACCAGCAGCTGGCGGCCCTGCGCACGCAGATCGCGGCGCTGGAAAACGCGCTCGAGGCCTCCGAGGCCCGCGACACCGAATCACGCACCCAGATCGCCGATCTCGGGCGCCGCCTCAACGTGGCGCTGGCCCAGCGCGTTCAGGATTTGGCGCGCTATCGCTCCGACTTCTTCGGGCGCTTGCGGCAGATCCTCGAAGGTCGCGCCGATGTGCGCGTCGTGGGTGATCGTTTCGTCTTCCAGTCCGAAGTGCTGTTTTCTGCGGGCCAGGCGACGATCGCCACCGAGGGCCTGCCCGAACTCGACGCGCTGGCCGATGCCATTTTGCAGCTCGAAGCGGAAATACCACCCGATATCAACTGGGTGCTGCGCATCGATGGTCACACCGACAAGCGGCCGATCTCCAATGCCCGCTTCCCGTCCAACTGGGAGCTGTCGGCAGCCCGCGCCATTTCGGTGGCGGAGTATCTCGTCTCGAAGGGCGTTGCACCCGCCCGGCTCGTCGCCGCCGGCTTCGGCGAATTTGCGCCACTTGATCCGGGCGAAACCGACGAAGCCTACCGCCGCAACCGGCGCATCGAGTTCAAGCTCACCGAAGGGTAATCCCCCGACGGCTGCACGCCGACCGAGCTGGATACCCCCACCCAACCTCCCCCTGGTAGGGGGAGGAGCCCATAGGGGCCCTCGATATCTGCACATCCACTGGCCGATCCCTCCCCCTTCTTCAGGGGGAGGTTAGGTGCGGGGGTGCGATTGACGCCAAAACCTTCACCCCTCACCCCGCCCTCTCCCCTGAGGGGCGAGGGGGCGATAGAGCCGAGAAGGTGGTGCACGGCAGGAGCCTTCAGTCGGCCCCACCTCAAAAATCCAAACTACTCGGCGCGGAACTGCAGTTTTGCCAGCTCGGCATAACGGCCGCCCTTGGCGACGAGTTCGTCGTGGGTGCCCTGGTCGATGACCTCACCGGCTTCGAGAACCAGGATATTGTCGGCGTCGCGGATGGTGGCGAGGCGGTGCGCAATGACCAGCGTGGTGCGGCCCTGCATCAGGTGTTCGAGGGCCATCTGCACGAGACGCTCGGACTGGGCGTCGAGCGCGCTAGTGGCCTCGTCGAGCAGCAGGATGGGCGCGTTCTTGAGGATGGCACGGGCAATGGCGAGGCGCTGTTTCTGGCCGCCCGACAGCATGACGCCGCGTTCGCCGACGATGGTGTCATAGCCCTTTGGCAGATCGAGCACGAAGTCATGGACCAAGGCAGCGCGCGAAGCGGCCTCGATCTCGGCTTCCGTGGCGTCGGGCTTGCCGAAGCGGATATTGTCGGCGATCGAGCCGGCGAAGATCGTCGGTTCCTGCTCGACATAGGCGAAGCGCTGGCGCAGCTCGAAGAGGCTGGTATCGCGGATATCGACGCCATCGACGAGAATACGGCCGCTGGTGACGTCATAGAGCCTCTGCAGCAGCGAAAGCGTGGTCGACTTGCCCGATCCCGAGGGGCCAACCAATGCCACCGTCTGGCCCTTGCCCACGGTGAAGCTGAGGTCGCGCAGCACCCGATCATCGGAGGCCGGGTCATAGCCGAAATCGACGGCCTCGAAGGCGACAGTGCCGAGCAATGGCTTTGGCAGGGCAATCGGGTGTTCCGGATCGCGGATCACCGCGTCGGTATCGAGGATTTCGGTGAGACGTTCCATTGAGCCTGCCACCGACTGCAGCGTGCCCAAAACTTCTGAGAGATTGGTCAGAGCGCCCGAGGCCATCAGGGCATAGACCATGAACTGGGCCAGCTGGCCGGCAGTGACGGAGCCGTCGAACACGGCACGGGCACCCCACCACACGAGGCCCACAAGGGCACAAGTGCCCAGGAAAATGACCAGCGACACAAGAATGGAGCGCGCGCCGAGGCGACGGACTTCCGCGCCATAGCTGGCTTCGGTGCGCGTCTGGTAGATGTCCGCCTGCACCTCTTCCTGGGTGAAGGATTTTACCGTGCGGGTGGCGCCGAGCATTTCGGTGGCCATGGCCGAAAGATCGGCCAGGGCATCCTGGGTGTTGCGCGACATGCCGCGCAGGCGGCGGGAATAGAGCATAACCGGGAAGATGATCGCCGGCACGGCAATGACGACAGCCACGGTCAGCACCGGGCTGGTGAGAATCATCATCGCCAGCGCGCCGATGATCGAGACCATGGAGCGCAGGGCGAGCGAGAAGCTCGAGCCCACTGCGCCCCGGATGATGGCGGTGTCACCATTGAGGCGGCTGGTGAGCTCACCGACGCGATTGGTGTCAAAATAGCGCGCATCGAGCTTGAGCAGATGCGAGAACACCGCCTGGCGCAGATCGGCAACGACGCGCTCGCCGATGACGGAGATAAAATAGAAGCGCGCGCCGCTGGCAATGGCCATGACGAAGGCGATGGCAATGATCCACCAGCCATAGCGGCCGACATTGTCGAGGTTCTGTGCAATAAAGCCTTCGTCGATCACGCCGCCCAGAAAAGCGGGGATGGCTAGCGAGGCCGATGCCGACACCAGAAGAAACAATATGGTAAGGCCAAGGCGCACCGGATAGGCCAGCATGAACGGCAGGAGACGGCGCAGGGGCTGCAGCCGTTTCGGCTCAAGCCGGGGCGTTTCGATGATCTGCTCGGGCTTGTTTTCCGCCGGGACGGCTTGATCTGTCATAGGCTGGTCCGCCGCTCCGGTTGTTTTTTGCCGCCGCGCGGCGGTCCGTTCGATATAGGCTCGGGGGCTGGGAGCGGCAACAGGCAGCTTGCGGGTAAAATTGCCGCTGTCACGCCCTTGCCTAAACGGGCTTGGTTCTGTAATAGACCGACCAACACAAGTTTCCAGCTCTCCGGGCGCCACGGCGCCCGTTTGATTTGAGGCGCATGCGATGAAGTCCGATATCCATCCCGACTACCACACCATCAACGTGGTCATGACCGACGGCACCACCTACCAGACCCGTTCGACCTACGGTAAGGAAGGCGATACGCTGCAGCTCGACATCGACTCCAAGACCCATCCCGCCTGGACCGGCGGCACGGGCCAGCTGATGGACCGCGGTGGTCGCGTGTCGCGCTTCAAGGAGCGCTTCAAGGGTCTCGGCCTCTAAGGCTCGCCCTGGCGAAAAGTTTCAAAGCCCGGCCTTGTGCCGGGCTTTTTGCTGTTCACGGCCATGTCGCAGCGGAGCAAAAGCTTCGCAACCACGGCGCGCGGGAGGGTTTTCCACATGCGATTTACGCTGTTCTTTGCTGCCGCCATTCTGGAGATCGCCGGGTGCTTTCTCGTCTGGCAGGCGTGGCGGCAGGGCCCGGTGTGGCTCTGGGCCCCTGCCCTTGTCGCGCTGGGCGCCTTCGCCTGGCTCCTCGCCCTCAGCGGGATGGATAGCGCCGGGCGCACCTTCGCCATCTATGGCGGCATCTATGTGCTGGCCTCGGTGGCCTTCATGGTGTGGGTCGAGGGCGTGCGGCCCGATCGCTGGGATCTGGCCGGCATCATGCTGACGCTGGCCGGGGCGGCCGTCATCTTCTTTGCCCCGCGCAGCTGAAGCACAGAGAGGTTAGCGCTTGGCCTGGAAGGCGGCGTGCAGGCGGGAGAACTGATCGGCAATGCCATTGGTCTGGCCGGCCGGCTGATCGGGCAAGGCGCCACGTTCGAGCTGATCGAGCTGCATGACGCGATCGAACAGGCGATCGCCCTTGTCGATGAAATCGCGCAGGATCTGCGGCAGGAGGTCATAGCCCGGACCACCGCGCTCGGATGGCGTGGCGGAAAACTTGACCTTTTCCTTTTCGGCGCGGGCGTTCTCGCGGCTGATCTCGCCTTCGTTGACGGCGCGCTGCAGCAGAAGCCAGGAGGCGATCTGCATCAGGCGCGTGGTCAGGCGCATGGATTCGGTGGCGTAGAGAAAAGCAGCTTCGCGCGGCAGGAAGCGACTGTCTTCGCGCCCGTCCTCGTCGAGATAGACGGCAACTTCCTCGATCAGCCCCATGCCTTCGCGATAGAGCGCCGTAAAGCCCCCGGAAGCCGCGATACGCGGTCCGATCGCTATTGCCGATGTGCTGTCGCCCTGTTCCGCCATTCCGCTTCCTAAGTCATGGTGCCGGAGATTGCCCGCCGTCACGATCGAACCATAGGCCCGATCCCGGCAAGCGTCACCCTTGCGATTGTACTTAGGCTAAGATGTGGTTAGCCGCCAGACCAAGTGAACAAAAAGAAAGAGCCGTAAAAACGGCTCTCGAAGTTAACAGGGAGGCGTCAAACAGAGGGAGAAACCGCTCTGAAGAATTCAGAAGAATCTGAATAATGAGACCTTACCCGTAAACTCTTAATTGTATGTTAATGGGACAGACTTTCTTAACCCTGCCCACCGAGGCTTTGTTTACCAGCCTTGAGCACCCGATGAACTGTCGAGCAGCGTCCGGCCGGTCAACGTGATCAGGCAGGTGCCGGCGACGGTCTCGACCCAGCCCTTTTCTTCGAGGGACCGCAGCTGGGTGGCTGCTGCACCACCGAAACGGCCTTCGGCCAAAGCGCGCAAATGCGCCAGCTCTGCCGGGCGCACACCTTCAAGAATGCTATCGATCTGTCGCATCGTTTTCTCCCATCATTCGCCCGGACCAAACGGTCTACGGGCGGCGAAACGGCGGCTTTCTGTAGCGGGCCGCCTGCAATTGCCACACAAATGTCTGGACTGGCTGCTCGCGCCAGGCGCGCTCGCCCGGCGTTCGGGCGGATGCCACAGGGCTGCGCTCCCGGTCGGGAGCCCGCGCTGATGCCTTGAGCGCCCGCCGCACGGCGCAAAGGCCAGTCACCACAAAAAGGACGACGACAGAAAAAAGGTTCCAGTTCATTTTCAGGCTTTCCCAGGCTCAGCGGGCACCCTAGCCGCTTCCGCTGGCAGCCCCCATCTTAACCAGTGATTAACCTTAACCTGTAGCAAGAAGGCCGGCGAAAGCCTCAGAACTTGAAGGCAGCCTCGGCGGCCTTGCGTGTGTGACCGCGGGCATCGATGGCGGCCTTGAGCCGGACAATCTCGCCTTCGAGCAGGGTAATGCGCTGCTCGAGTTCGCCCACCGACAGGGCATCGAGCGCCATGCCGACCTCATGGGCTGTCGGAGCCTTGCGGTTCTCTTCCTCGATCATGACACTCTCCCTTTGGACATTGGTCATAGATTAGCGCAGCGGCCTTGCCGAGCAAGCGCGCTTGGGCAAACATGCTGGCATGACACCATCACATTTCCTGCCAGCCGACATGCTGGCCACCGCCATTACCGCCCCCGGTGGGCCAGAACAATTGGTCGCGAGCCGCCATCCCCTGCCCGCGATCGGGTCCGGCGACATCCTCATCCGCATGGCGGCAGCCGGGGTCAATGGCCCCGACCTGGCGCAAAGGCGTGGCCATTACGATCCCCCACCGGGCGCATCGCCGCTTCCCGGGCTCGAAGTCTCGGGAACGGTGTCAGCGGTAGGCGCCGATGTCAGCAATCACAAGGTGGGCGACGCGGTCATGGCGCTGACAAATGGCGGCGGCTATGCCGAATATGTTGCCGTGCCGGCCGGCCAGGTGCTGCCCGTGCCGCAGGGCTGGAGCTTTGCCGAGGCAGCCGCCCTGCCCGAGACCTGGTACACCGTCACCCAGACCCTCGTCATGCGTGCAGGCCTTGAGGCCGGCATGAGCGTGCTGGTGCACGGCGCCTCTGGCGGCATTGGCGGCGCGGCCATCCAAATCGCCGGGCTTTTGGGCGCACGGGCCATCGGGGTCACCTCAACCCCTGAAAAAGCCGCCTACGCCAAGGCCATGGGCGCACACGCCACCATTGATCGCAGCGAAGACATCGCCGCCCGCGCCAAGGAACTGACTAACGGCAAGGGTGTCGACCGCGTCGTCGACGTCATCGGCGGGGACATGGCGGGGGTCAATGTCGCGGCCTCGGCCCGCAACGGTCACATCGTTCAGATCTCGACCCTCGACGGCGGCACCGCGGCAGTGCCCTTGCGGCTGATAATGGCCAAGGGCATCACGCTGTCGGGATCGACCCTGCGCCCACAGGACAGCGCTACCAAGCGGGCCATCGCCGAGCGCGTGGCGACGTTCCTTCCTGCCCTCGCCGCCCTCGGCTGGCGCAAGCCCGACATCCGGCTTTTTGATCTCGAAAACGCGGCTGAAGCCCATGCGGCGATGGAGGGGCGCGGCCATATCGGCAAGCTCGTGCTGCTCAGCGCATACGGACGCGAGAGTGCGGCGGATCTGTCTTAATAAATCCTTGGCAGAGTTGATAAGCGTTGCAGGATTGAGCGCAAAACTCTATATTAGGGACAGTTTCCCCTCAGCATTTGGCCAAGAGGCGGAGCGGCCCGGTGGAAAACCGGCCGCGCCACCAGGAGAGAATTGACATGTCCCAGCCCCTTTTGATGCCCAAGGCGACTGCCGTCTGGCTCGTGGACAACACTGCCTTGTCGTTCGAACAGATTGCCGCCTTCTGCACACTGCATCCGCTGGAAGTCCAGGGTATTGCCGATGGTGATGTCGCCAGCGGCATCATGGGCGTCAACCCCGTGCAGAACGGTCAGCTGTCGCGCGAGGAAATCGAGAAGGCCGAGAAGGATCCCAATTACCGTCTCAAGCTTTCCGATCCCAAGGTTCGCGTTGCCGCCGTCAAGCGCAAAGGCCCGCGCTACACCCCGATCTCGCGCCGCAATGAGCGCCCCAATGCCATCAAATGGCTGGTGCGCAATCATCCCGAGCTCAAGGACGCGCAGATCATGCGCCTCGTCGGCACCACCAAGTCGACCATCGACTCGGTGCGCGACAACAACCACTGGAACGCGGCCAATCTGACCGCCATGGACCCGGTCACCCTGGGCCTGTGCAGCCAGATCGAGCTCGACCTCGAGGTCAAGCGCGCGTCCAAGGATGCGGCCGTGCAGCAGACCGATGTGGCCGAAGGCACGACGCTCCTCACCGCCGAGGAAGCGCTGGCCCGGGCCGCAGCCCGCACCAGCCACGACCTCAGCTTTGACGACGAAGGCGGCGAGCACCATCACCGCCCGGCGCCGAACAACGAAGAGTTCGACGCGGACTCCGTGTTCTCCAAGCTCAAGTCGCTCAAGAGCGACGCCGACGAGTAAGCGGATCGCATCCGAGTTTGAAAATCCCCGCTCCGGCGGGGATTTTTGTTTGTGCCCCTTGCACATCAACGACGAAACCGTCGGCTCCTTCGTCTCCCTCCCCCTTGTGGGGAGGGAGCAAGGGTGGGGGTAATCTCTCAGCAGAGCCGGGGCGCTTGGACCAAGACCCAGTCGCGATATAACCGGACTCCGCGCCTGTGGCTCCACCCCACCCTCATTCCCTCCCCATCAAGGGGAGGGAAGCCCGCCGGTGGATGGCCGAGGTCTCAGACAGTACCCCTCAAAAAGTCATAAAACCCTCGGCTCCATCGTCTCCCTCCCTGTGGGGTGGGATCAAGGGTGGGGGGCTACAAGTGTCCTCCGGTTGACAAAACATCCATACAAGAGCGCAGATAGACCAAACCTGCCTCCCGGATTCGCTTTCCAAAATGTTTGATCCTGTTTTCGTCACGGTTGCCGTGCTCGCGGTGCTGATTGTCGGCCTGTCCAAGGCTGGGCTGCTCGGCGGCCTGGGCGTTGTCGGCGTGCCAATGCTCGCCCTCATCATGCCGGCGCGCGATGCGGCGGGCATGATGCTGCCGGTGCTCCTCTGCATGGATGCGGTGGCGGTCTGGATGTATCGCAAGGAGTTCGATCGCTCGATCCTCAAGCTAATGCTGCCCGGAGCTGCCATTGGCACGCTGATCGGCTGGGCCCTCTGGGCCTTTGTCAGCGACGCCATGGTGCTGCTCCTGGTGGGCGTCGTCACCCTGCTCTTTGTAATCGACGCCGTCTTCCCGATCCGCAAGAAACTCGAAGGCCTGCCGCCATCGAAAGGCTGGGGGAGTTTCTGGGGCGCCACGGCAGGCTTTACCAGCTTCATCTCGCACACGGGCGGCCCGCCGTTCCAGATCTATGTGCTACCCCAGAGGCTGAGCCCGGCCATTTATGCCGGCACCTCGGCCATGTTCTTTGCCGTGGTCAACACCTCCAAGCTGATCCCCTATTTCTTCCTCGGCCAGCTCAATGTCAGCAATCTGACACTCTCGGCGGCTTTGGCACCGGTGGGCATGCTGGGCGTCTTTATCGGCATTTATCTGGTGCGCCGCATCTCGGCCAAACTCTTCTACACCATCGCCTATTGGCTGATCTTCCTTCTGGCCTTCAAGCTGATCTGGGATGGCCTCGTTGGCGTGATGGGCTGGTAGGGCAAGGCCTTCACAGCGCCAATTCTGGCCGCTAAGGTCCGCCGCAATTGATTTTCCGGGAGAATTTGATGAGCGCCACCACGCAAAAGGGCCATAATGAGTTCGGCAACCTTCCAGTGTGGGATCTCTCCGATCTCTATCCCGGCAAGGACAGCCCCGAATTCAAGACGGCCCTGACCGAAGCCAAGGCGCTCGCGAGCAAATTTGAGGCTGACTACAAGGGCAAGCTGGTCGAGCTGACCAAGGCCGGCAAGCTGGTCCAGTCGATCAAGGACAGCGAAAAGCTCGAGGATCTGGGCGGCCGCATCGGGTCGTTCGCGTTCCTGCAATATGCGCAGAACACCACCGATCCGGACCGCGCAAAATTCATGGGCGACATCAATGAGGCGCTGACGGCGCTCTCGACCCAGACCCTCTTTTATACGCTCGAGCTCAACCGCATCGATGATGCCGATCTCGAAGCCGCCCTTTCTGCCGATCCGGAGCTCGCGCGTTATCGCGTCTGGTTTGCCGAACTGCGCAAGGCAAAGCCCTACCAGCTCGATGACAAGCTCGAAGAGCTATTCCAGGACAAGTCGGTCACCTCGTTCTCGGCCTGGAGCCGGCTCTATGACGAGACTCTCGCCTCCCTCGAGTTCGAGGTCGATGGCGAAACGCTGAGCATTGAAGCGACGCTGCACCTGCTCTCCGACAAGGACGAAAAGAAGCGCGAGAGCGCCTATCACGCCCTCGCCAAGGTGCTGAAGGCCAATAGCCGGCTTTTTACCCACATCACCAATGTCTTGGCCAAGGACAAGGAAATCTCCGACCGCTGGCGCGGTTACGAGGACATTGCCGACAGCCGCCACATGGCCAATTCCATCGAGCGCGAAGTGGTCGATGCGCTGCAGACCGCCGTGCAGGAGGCCTATCCGCGCCTCTCGCACCGCTACTACAAGATGAAGGCCAAGTGGTTCGGCAAGGACAAGCTCAATGCCTGGGACCGCAATGCGCCGCT
>JADGNE010000023.1 GCA_015234425.1 Devosia sp. | reverse complement strand
TAACGTACTGATATCGTTAGGCAGGCAGTTGCTTTGGCTCCGGCGGGGGGCACCATTTTTTTCCATACCACAGTGCAATAAATGTCAGCTGGCAGCTTTTGCCGGTCATCGAGCGATGACTGCAATCGGGCCGCAGGCCGGCTTTCCTCTGCCGGCCATCCTGTCTCAAAGCTCTCGAGCCACACTGCCCGCGTGAACCGCGAATTGCGCCCCCGCGGGTTTCGTTGGCGCTCCTGCCGAGAGCCTAAGGGCTTGGCGCTAGAATAGCGTCCTGCGGCGCACGGTGGGATCCATAAAGGTGCCATTGCCGCTGGGCTGGGTGATTCCGCTATTGTACTGCTGCTGCATGTTCTGCTGGCGCGCAGCTGCATCATAGGCATTGACGTCGATGCCGATGACCGAGGTCAGCTGGTTCGGCCCGGTGCCGGGCTTGAACGCTTCCTTGATCGACGCCTCACCCTCAAATGCCTTCGCACCCGAGTTCGGGTTGATCCAAGCCGTGGTCATGCCCGGCGGGACATTGAAAGGCGTAGGGGGACGACCTGCCAGTGCCTTGGCCATGAAATTGGTGAAGATGGGCACAACCATGCCGCCGCCGGTGGAGGACGAGCCCATGGAACGCGGCTGGTCGAAGCCAACATAGATGCCAACGGCGAGTTCGGGCGTGAAGCCGACAAACCAGGCATCCTTATAGTCGTTGGTCGTGCCGGTCTTGCCGGCCACAGGGCGATTGAGCGCGCGTGCTGCAGTGCCGGTACCGCGCTGCACAACGCCTTCCATCATCGAGGTGATCTGGTAGGCCGTCATCGGATCGAGCACCTGCTCGCGATTGTCAACGATGCGCGGCTCGCCCTGACCATGCCAGTCGGCAGCGGAACAACCGTCGCACAAACGATTGTCGTGACGATAGACGGTCGCGCCATAGCGATCCTGAATACGGTCGATGAGCGTCGGCACGATCTTCCGGCCACCATTGGCGATGGTGGCATAAGCAGACGTCATGCGCATGTTTGTCGTTTCACCGGCCCCCAGCGACATGGCAAGCACAGGCTGCATGGTATCGTAGATGCCAAACATGCGGGCATATTCCGCAATCAGCGGCATGCCGATGTCGCGGGCCAGACGGACTGTCATGACGTTACGGCTACGTTCGATCCCGCGGCGCAGCGTCTGCGGGCCGTAGAATTCCTGCGCATAGTTTTCCGGACGCCAGATGGAGCCGTCGCCGTTGCGGATTTCGACGGGGGCATCCAGCACCACGGATGCCGGCGTATAGCCATTGTCGAGAGCTGCGGCATAGACGATCGGCTTGAAAGACGAGCCCGGCTGACGCAGCGCTTGGGTAGCCCGGTTGAATTCGGATTCTGCAAAGGAGAAACCGCCGACCATGGCCAGCACACGGCCGGTCCGCGGATCCATGGCAACCAGCGAGCCCTCAATCTCAGGGACTTGCTCAAGTGTGTAGATGCCGTCCTTGCCCGCGACTGGCGAGACATAGACAACATCACCAACAGCAAGAATGTCCTGTACCGGCTTGGAAACCCAGCGAATTTCGGGACCGGACAATGTGCCCTCAACGCGGTCCGGGCCGATTGCGCCATCCACGTCATTATCTGGGCGCAGGCCAATTCGAGCCTGGTTGTTGCCGACCTCAAGCACGACCGCGAGCTGCCATTCCGGCACGTCGCTCAGCGGGCGGATTTTCGCGACATCGAGGCCCCAGTCTTCGCCAAGTTCGATGCTGGCGACTGGCGCCCGGAAGCCCCGGGTATGGTCGTAGGCGATCAGGCCATCCATCAGTGCCCGGCGGGCATATTCCTGCAGGCGCGGCTCAAGCGTGGTGCGCACCGACAGGCCGCCGCCATAAAGCTGGTCCTCGCCATAGAGCTTGGCCAGTTCGCGACGGACTTCCTCGGTGAAATACTCGGCCACATAGACTTGGCTGCCCGAGGCGCGTGGGATGACGTTGAGGGGCTCATCCTTGGCTGCAGCGGCATCCTGTGGCGTGACATAGCCATTTTCCACCATTCGATCGATGACCCAATTGCGGCGCTCGATAGCGGCCTGCGGGCGGCGGAAAGGATGGTAGTTGTTCGGGCCCTTGGGCAGCGCCGCGATATAGGCGGCTTCGCTCAGCGTCAGTTGATAGAGGGCCTTGTCGAAGTAATTGAGGGCCGCTGCCGCGACGCCATAGGAATTGAGACCGAGAAAAATCTCGTTGAGATAGAGCTCGAGAATCCGATCCTTGGTGAAGGTCGACTCGATGCGGATAGCGAGAATGGCTTCCTGGATCTTGCGGTCCCAGGTCTGCTCGGAGGTGAGCAGGAAGTTCTTGGCGACCTGCTGGGTAATGCTCGAACCGCCACCCTGAATGGCACTGTTGCCATCCATGCGAGCGAGGAGATTGTCGCGCAAGGCGCGGACGATACCGTCAAAGGCGATACCGCCGTGCGTGTAGAAATCCTTGTCCTCCGCTGAGAGGAACGCTTCGACGACGAGCGGCGGCACAGTCTCCATCGGCTGGAAAAGGCGGCGCTCGCGCGCGTATTCGGCCAGCAGGGTCCCGTCAGCCGCGTGCACGCGCGTCGTTACCGGCGGCTGGTAGTCCTTGAGGACGGTATAATCCGGCAGCTGCGCGGTGACGCCAGCCAGATACACAGCAGCGACAGCAACGCCACCCAGCGCCACAAACATGCCGAAGCCAAATAGCCAGCCGAGCAGTCGAAACATCGCCTCAGGTACTCCATGCCGCGCAAATCAAGCCCCAACTCATCAGCGAGGGGTTCGCATAATAACAGGTTTGGCCGAGGAATTTCATCGACCGGGTCGCTTTACCGGCATTATTCCGGTTTTTCGAGGCTGTCGAAATAGCTCGATATACCCCGTGCAATAGCCTCCGCAGTTCGATCGCGCCATTCCGATCTCGTCAGATTTGCTATGTCGCTGGCGTTGGACAGGAAGCCGAGCTCCACCAGTACCGATGGAATGTCCGGTGCCTGCAGCACGAAGAAGTCAGCCTGGCGAACCGGGAAACGACGCAGCGCGACGCTTGGCTCCAACTGGTGGACGATGGCCTGGGCGGCAAGAAAAGACTGTACGCGCATTTCCCGTCGCATCAGATCCAGAAGGATATCCACGACCTCTGGAGCCATCTGCGGCATGGAGAAGCCAGCGATCACGTCGGACTTGTTCTCGGTATCTGCCAGCACCTTGTCGAGCACATCGGTGGCGTTCTCGTCACGCGTATAAACACTGGCGCCGCGAATTTCCGGCTGCTGGAAACTGTCGGCGTGGATGGCAATGAAGAGATCAGCCTTGTTCGTCCGCGCCATCGCCACACGCTCTTCGAGCCGGAGGTAGACGTCGCTCTCACGGGTCAGGGCCACATCGAAGCGCCCCGACTCAACCAGCAATTCCTGCAGGCGCAGCGAGAAGGCGAGGACGATGTCTTTTTCCCGCACGCCGTTCGGAGCTTCGGCACCGCTGTCGATGCCACCGTGGCCAGGATCGATCACCACAAGAGGACGACTGCCAATCGGCAGTTCAGAGCCCCCCGCGGGCGTCGATTCGGCGATTTTTGCAGCCGCAGCGTCCGACACGAGCCGGTCACGTTCGACGTTGGCCGCAAAGATTTCGGCATCTGCCGGGATGATGTCGACGACGAGGCGTGCCGGCTGGTCGTTGAATGCGTCAAGCACGTAAGCCTGCTGCACCTGAGCCGGTCCGGCAAGGCTGAGCGTGGTCCGCACCCGGTCTCCAGCCACCTGCTCAATCACGTAGGACGTCACCAGAGAGCCGGAATCGCTGTCCGCCGACGGCTGCGGAACCGAGAAGGTGCCGGCGCGCACATCGACCGCCAGGCGGTCGGGTTCGCTCATGGATACAAATGAGAACTCCGTCCGCGCCGCCAGATCAATCACAAGACGCGCCCGATCTTCGGTCGCTGTCATGCGCAGATCAATGACATTTGGTAGCGCAACGGGGGCGGCACTCTCCTGGGAGAGCGCTGGGGATAGAAGTGCCATGAACGAAAGGATGGCGGCGAAGGCGGATATGAGGACGCGCAAAATCAAGTCTGGTTCGGGCCCCTAAAAACTCTATCGCCGCATGGCACGAGCATCGGGCGATTCTGCGGCATTGTCCGCCTTATGCGATGATTTGGGTCATCAATCAAAGAACCGGGCTCACAAAGCGGGTATGGGGCCGGGTTTTTGACTTTCCTGTTGCCAATCTGGCGCAACATCCCTACACGCTAAAGGAGAAGGCGCAGGAGTTTCGCGAGCGCCAGCGACGACGGTAAGTCCGTGTCGCGCCGCTGCGAACCCGGCTGGACCAGCGTGCACTCGATGCATGCGGCCCGGAATGAAAGCGGCATTTTCGCGCCTTCGCTGAATTTCGGCTCCCCCCGAGCCGGACGATGGCACGCCCGCGCGGCCTGCCATCCATAAGGAAGAGGTCATATGGCCCACAGGCGAACAAAGCGCGACGCGATCGAAATGTCCGATTGCCGTTTTGTATCGCCTCATTTTCTGGCCATGACCAAGACTACCGGAGCGCGAAACGTGAGAGGTTCGCGCCCTACTTCATTCAACCCATTCGCCCCGCAATGCGCCATTTCAGGTGTGCCGGACTTCCGGCAGCCCCTTGTCGGCGCGCGGGTGCGCGGAGCTCACTATGGCGACCAAAAGAATGCTGGTGGATGCCATCCACCCGGAAGAAACACGGATTGTCGTTACCGCCGGTAACCGGCTTGAGGAATTCGACTTTGAATCGGCGACCCGCCGCCAGTTGCGGGGTAATATTTACCTCGCAAAGGTGACGCGAGTAGAACCGTCCCTGCAGGCGGCTTTCGTCGAATATGGCGGCAATCGCCACGGATTTCTCGCCTTCAGCGAAATCCACCCAGACTATTACCAGATCCCCGTCGCTGACCGCGAAGCGCTTCTGCTCGAAGAGGAGCATGAAGAGACAGAAGACGAGGCCCAGGGCGAAACCGACCAGGCCCCTGCCCCGGACGCCAGTGCCGATTCTGCAGCTGATGCCGACACTGACTCGCATGACGGCGAAGAGCACAGCCATATCGAACAGGCCCCGGCCAATTCCGAGCCTGTCGAATCCATCGGCGGTGCGGATGCCCTTGAGGAAGTTCCCGAGCGTCGTCGCTCGAGCCAGCAGCGTCGTCACCAGTACAAGATCCAGGAAGTCGTCAAGCGCCGCCAGGTCATGCTGGTGCAGGTGGTTAAGGAAGAGCGCGGCAACAAAGGCGCAGCTCTCACCACCTATCTGTCGCTGGCGGGCCGCTATTCCGTGCTGATGCCAAACACCGCCCGTGGCGGCGGCATCTCGCGCAAGATCACCAATGCGGCCGACCGCAAGCGCCTCAAGGAAATCACTGCTGATCTGGAAGTGCCGCAAGGCATGGGCGTGATCCTGCGCACGGCCGGTGCCTCGCGCACCAAGGCCGAAGTCAAGCGCGACTTTGAATATCTGATGCGCCTCTGGGAGAGCGTTCGTACGCTGACGCTCCAGAGCCAGGCGCCATGCCTCGTCTACGAGGAAGGCTCGCTCATCAAGCGGACCATCCGCGACCTCTACAACAAGGACATCGATGAAGTTCTGGTGGCGGGCGACAACGCCTTCCGCGAGGCCAAGGACTTCATGAAGATGATCATGCCGTCCCACTCGAAGAACGTGAAGCTCTACGTCGAAGAGCAGCCACTGTTCTCCAAGTATGGCATCGAGGCCCAGCTGGACCAGATGTTCTCGCCAGTGGTCACCCTGCCCTCCGGCGGTTACATCGTCATCAACCCCACTGAAGCTCTCGTCTCTATCGACGTGAACTCGGGGCGCTCCACCAAGGAGCACAATATCGAAGACACTGCGCTCCAGACCAATCTGGAAGCAGCGGACGAAGTCGCTCGCCAGCTGCGGCTGCGCGATCTGGCCGGCCTGATCGTCATCGACTTCATCGACATGATGGAGAACCGCTCCAACCGGGCCGTTGAGCGCAAGCTCAAGGAATGCCTCAAGGACGACCGCGCGCGCATCCAGGTTGGCCGCATCAGCCATTTTGGACTGATGGAAATGAGCCGCCAGCGAATCCGCTTCGGTGTCGTGGAAAGCTCGACCCACAAGTGCCCGATCTGCGACGGCACTGGCCTCGTGCGCTCTACCGAGTCGCTGGCACTGATGATCATGCGCCACATCGAGGACCACGTCCTGCGCAAGCAGGGCCAGTCGATCAATGTTCGCGTGCCGACCGACGTCGCGCTCTATATCCTCAATTTCAAGCGCGACACCCTCACCGCGCTCGAGTCTCGCAATGGTCTGTCGATCACCATCACGGCGGACAGCAAGCTGACTGGCCACCAGTTCTCTATCGAGAAGGGTGAGACCCGCGTTGCCTCCTATGCCGATCAGCGCGCAGCCAGCCACGTGCGTGTCGACAGTGCCATCATCGAAGGCGATGCTGAAGAGGAAGAGGTCGAAACCGACGAGGACGTCGCAGAGACCGAAGAGCGTCCCAGCGCCGCCGAGAACGGCGAAGGAGAAGGCTCCGGCCGCCGCCGCCGTCGTCGCCGCCGTCGTGGCGGCAATGGTGAGCGCACCGAAGAGCGCGCACCCCAGGTCGCGGTCGAGGCTGTTTCCGACACCGAAACCGAAGCTTCCGATGAAGAGGGCGAAGAAGCGGAAGACACCGCCTCTGCAGCCGACGCAGACGGCGAAACCCGCCGCCGCCGTCGTCGTGGCCGCCGTGGTGGCCGTCGCAATCGCCGCGATCAGGACGAGAACAACGGCGTCGAGGAGACCCGTGCTCCTGCCGCGGCTGCAGCTGCAGCTGCAGCTGTCGAGGCCTCTGCTCCAGCGCCTGTCGCAGAAGTTGAGACCAGTGCAGAAGTGAGCCCGGCCATCGAAGCCGTAGCCGCCACGCCTGAGCCTGCTCCTGTCGCGGAAAGCTCTGAGGCCGCAGCACCCGCTGCCGAGGAGGCCCCGGCCGAAAAGCCGAAGCGCAAGCCTCGGACCCGCAAGCCAAAGGCAGAGGCGGCTGCGGAAGCTGCTGCCGAAACGGTGGCTGTACAAGCTGACGCAGCACCCCCTGCCGAGGAGGCCCCGGCCGAAAAGCCGAAGCGCAAGCCTCGGACTCGCAAGCCAAAGGCAGAAGTCGCCGCTGACGCCGCGACACCAGCCGAGGTGACGGCGCCGACGGAAGCAGCCGCCGCAGTCGTTGAAGACGTAAAGGCCGAGCCGGCGCCTGCTTCAGCAGAGCCTGTTGCTGACGCGCCGACCGAAGCTCGTCCGCGTCGCGCCAAAAAGGAACTGCCGCCCGAGGGCGTCGTGGTTTCGTCCAGCGCGGCTCCCGAGGCGGAAGAGGAAGCCGGCGGCGATGAGCCGGACAAGAAGAAAAAGGTCGGTTGGTGGCAGCGCCGCCTCGGACTAGGTTAAAAACAAAGGGCGGCCCTCGGGCCGCCCTTTTTGTTCCTGCCATCCGCTTATCGTCCACGGATAAAGTGCTGGCGTGAGATCACCTTCACGCCGTCTCCAGGAATGCGTTTGATAACGATCTTGCCAAACTGGTGTGTACCCATGCGGTCGGGGTGAACTGTCCCGGGCAATTCCATTCGCCGCCTGTCCGGGCCAATATAGCTGGGCGTCTCGATATAGATCTGCTCGCTGATGAGCTGCTGCTCCAGCCGCGCGAAGAGTACGTTCCGTTTCTCGGGAAGGCAGACCACATCGTCGAAGCCCATCTCGACATACTTCAGGACCTCCTCATACGGTCCGTCGGGCAAGAAAAGGATTATGGGCGCGAAGCGGATATCACCAATCTGGGCGCGCCTGATGGCGTCGATCAGCTTCTTTTTTGCCTCATCGCCCATCTCATAGTGGACGAGGACATAAGAGATTGTCCCGGGAGCTACGGTGCCCAACCCCACCTTGGTCATGTCGGCAGCATTGGTAAATCCAACACTGCGGCACAATCCCAGCATCATCTGAATATGCTGCTCGCCATGCGCAACAACCAGTGCCTGGCAACGTGACAACGTCCTGAGGGGACCGCCCGTCGGGGACATGCATGGCGCTCCTAAAACAACGCCAAAAAATTACGCGCAGCCCCTTAATAATTACATCTATAGTTCAATACTATTTCTAAGATTTACTTCAGCATCCGCTGCATTCTCTCCAGCGACAATTCGATTGTCTCTGTCTTTCCTGCATATGAGAACCGGACAAAGCTGTCGCCCGCGGTTCGATCGAAGTCGAGCCCAGGCGTAGCGGCAACACCAGCCACCTCCAGCATCGATTCACAAAAAGCTACTGAGTCATTGGAAAATCTGGATATTCCGGCGTAGGCGTAAAATGCTCCATCGCCCGCCGAGGGAAGGTCAAACCCGAGCTCGCGCAGACCTGCAGTGAGCAGTGCGCGGTTCCGGGCGTAGCTTGCCTTCTGCTCCTCGGCGTAGTCCCGCTCGCCGAGAGCCACTGTCGCGGCGATCTGGCTGAGGGTTGGCGCCGAAATAAAGAGGTTCTGCTGCAGGACTTCGGCGCGCCGGATCAGCGCCTCCGGCAGCACCATCCAGCCAATGCGCCAGCCGGTCATGCAGTAATATTTCGAGAAACTGTTGATGACGATGGCATCGCGCGTCAGTTCGAGCGCGCTGACAGAGCGCCCTCGATAATCGAGGCCATGATAGATTTCGTCCGAGATGAAGGTAATGCCCAGCCGCGCGCAGGTTGCCACAATATCTGCCAGGCCATCCCGGTCGACCGAGGCGCCCGTGGGATTTGCGGGGCTGGCGAAAAGCAGGCCTTCAAAGGGCTGCCGTGCGTAGGCTTTGGCGATGTCACCACCGGTCAGATGCCAGCCGTTTTCGGCTGAGACCGGAATTTCCGAAATCGCAAATCCGAGGCCGAGCAGAGTATTCACATAGGCCGGATAGCCGGGCCGCGTGATCGCAATACGTGCCCCTGGCTTGAACGCAGTGTGAAAGGCAAGAATGAAGCCGGCCGACGAACCCATTGTCGCAAGAATCAATTCCGGATCCACGGAGACGCCGTGCTGATCCTGGTAATAGCGCGACAGACCCTCGCGGAGCTCGGTAGTGCCCTTGGCGTTGGTATAGCCCTGGGGGTGGGGCAGCGCCTTGGCCACTGCCTCGAGAACACGCGGCGCAGGTGGCTGGCCGGGCTCCCCTACCTCGAGATGGCAGATGCTTCGCCCCTGCGCTTCCAGAGCGCGGGCGCGCTTCAAAATATCCATGGCGAGGAATGGCATCAGCGCGTCTGGCGCAAGATCGGTCATTGGGCTGCTCCGTGTGCGCCTCTGGACTACCCAACCCGGCGGAGCATCTCAACAACAATTGACCCAGCCCGCTGCGCGGCATCGCCCATGGGTCGCAATGCCTGCCACAAGTCTGCTAGAAGCTTTGGGACAATCTGCTGGAGTCCCGAATCCCCATGAGCCGCGTCACTCTCGTTCTTGTAGCAGCCCTCGGCGTCGTCGGAGGCGCACTCGGATACTCGGTGCTGAACCAGCCCAAGCCACAGACAGACACCGCGGCTGTGCGCGCCATTGTCGACGAAGTGCTGGCTGCTCGCTCGGCGCAGGCGGCGGCCGTGGCGGAAACGACTACTCCCGTCATCGCCGATATCGACCCGGCCATTCTCAATCCCATGATTGAAAAGTTCCTGCTCAGCGATCCCAAGCTCCTGCAGCGGATGTCCGTCGCGCTCGAGGACACGCTTCGGGTCGAGGAACAATCGCGGGCACAGACCGCCATCGCATCGATGCAGGACCAGATCTTCAACGCTCCTGGCCAGGTGGTGGTCGGAAATCCCGACGGCGATGTCACTCTGGTCGAGTTTTTCGACTATAACTGCGGTTATTGCCGCACGGCCGTGCCCGATCTGGCGACGCTGCTCGCAGAAGATCCCAATCTCAGGGTGATCCTGAAGGAATTCCCAATCCTCTCCAACGAGTCGATCGATGCTGCCCGCGTCGCCGTACTCGTGGGGGAAACAGACGCGGACTACTGGCAGTTTCACGAGGCCCTGTTCAGCGCCCGCGGCAAAGTCGACAAATCAGTGGCGCTCGCTGCTGCGCAGGAAATCGGGCTGAGCCCGGTCAGTCTCGAAATTCAGATGGGCGACGAGCGCGTCGCCAAGTCCATTCAGACATCGTATGAGATCGCCCAGGCGCTCGGAATCACCGGTACACCGACCTACATCATCGGAAACGAGATCATTCCCGGCGCCATCGGCGTCGAAGGCCTGCGTGAACGCATCGCAAATATGCGGGAATGCGGGGAAACAGTCTGCAGTTGAGCCGAGCGGGTGCCGGTCGGCGTGATCGGGCTCGCATTTTCAGTGCATTTCGTGTAACCGCCCTTGCACCGCCGGAAATAGCCGGTGCACAACGAAAAGACCATGGCAAAGCACGTTCTCGTCCTCAACGGCCCGAACCTCAACATGCTCGGCAAGCGCGAGCCCGGAATCTACGGGGCGCAGACCCTGGCCGATGTGGAGGCGCTCTGTCGGAGCGCAGCCGAAGAGTGGGGCCTGACCGTCGATTGCCGCCAATCGAACTTCGAAGGTGAATTGGTGACGTGGATCCAGGAGGGACTCGGCACTGCCGATGGCATCCTGATCAATCCCGGCGCCTATTCGCATACATCGGTTGCCATTCACGATGCCCTCAAGGCAGTGGCACTACCGGTGGCTGAAGTTCACATCAGCAACATTCACCAGCGCGAGTCCTTCCGACACCATTCCTACGTGTCGGCGGTAGCGTTCGGCGTCATTTGCGGCTTTGGGACGCTTGGATATAAGCTGGCGCTCCATGCTTTGGCCGAAAAACTCGCATAACGCTTCGACGACGAAGCCGGGAGACCGATAAGAATGACCAAGTCATCTCAGGTGGATCAGGACCTGATCCGCGCCATCGCCGAACTGCTCAACAAGGAAAACCTTGCCGAGATCGAAATCGAGCAGGAGGATTTCCGGGTCCGCGTAACGCGCTCCTATCCTGTTGAGGCTCCGACCTATGCGCAGCCGATGCAGTATATGGCAGCGCCACAGGCAGCCCCTGCCGCTGCTGCCCCGGTCTCGACGATCCCTGCAGCGGCCCCAGCCGCCAAGGAAGACCTTGCCTCCAATCCGGGCACCCTCACCTCCCCCATGGTTGGCACCGCCTACCGCTCGCCGGAGCCGGGCAAGCCGACCTTTGTGGAAGTCGGCACCAAGGTGTCCGAGGGTCAGACCGTCCTCATCATTGAGGCGATGAAGACCATGAACCAGATTCCGGCGCATCGCTCCGGCACGGTTACCCGCATCCTGGTCGAAGACGCCCAGCCGGTCGAATATGGCGAGCCGCTCGTCGTCATCGAGTAAGGAGACTTTCGCGTGTTCCAGAAAGTCCTGATCGCCAACCGCGGCGAAATTGCCCTGCGCATCCTGCGCGCCTGCAAGGAACTCGGCATCCAGACCGTGGCTGTGCACTCGACGGCCGACGCCAATGCCATGCATGTGCGCCTCGCCGATGAGAGTGTGTGCATTGGCCCCAACTCGGCCAAGGACAGCTACCTGAACATCCCCTCGATCCTCGCAGCCTGTGAGATCACCGGGGCTGATGCCGTCCATCCGGGCTATGGGTTCCTGTCCGAAAATGCCCGCTTCGCCAAGATCCTTGGTGAGCACAACATCACCTTCATCGGCCCGTCTGCTCACCACATCGAGATCATGGGTGACAAGATTACTGCCAAGAAGACGGCGGTAGAGCTTGGCATTCCCGTTGTCCCGGGGTCTGCTGGCGCGGTCGAGACCGAACAGCAGGCGCTCAAGACCGCCAAGGACATCGGCTACCCCGTGCTGATCAAGGCCACGGCTGGTGGCGGTGGTCGCGGCATGAAGGTCGCGCAGTCGGAGTCCGAACTGCTGGTTGCCTGGTCAACTGCGCGTTCCGAAGCCAAGGCGGCTTTCGGCAACGACAGCGTCTATATGGAAAAATACCTCGGCAAGCCGCGCCATATCGAGGTACAGATCCTCGGCGACGGACAAGGCAATGCCGTGCACCTTGGCGTACGCGATTGCTCGCTGCAGCGTCGCCACCAGAAGGTGTGGGAAGAAGCTGGCGGGCCGACGATCAGCCCGCAGGAGCGTGACGAGATCGGCGAGATCTGCGCCGTCGCCATGCGCAAGCTGAAATACTCAGGCGCCGGCACCATCGAGTTCCTGTACGAAAACGGCGAGTTCTATTTCATCGAAATGAACACGCGCCTGCAGGTGGAGCACCCGGTCACGGAGCGCATCACCGGCATCGACATCGTCTATGAGCAGATCCGCGTCGCTTCCGGCGAAGAGCTCTCCATGACGCAGGACAAGGTGCAGTTCTTTGGCCATGCCATCGAGGTGCGCATCAATGCCGAGGACCCGCAGAGCTTTGCGCCCTCGCCAGGCACGATCACCTTCTACCACCCTGCTGGTGGCGTTGGCGTCCGCGTCGATTCGGCTGTCTATCAGGGCTACAAGATCCCGCCCTATTACGACTCGCTGATCGGCAAGCTCATCGTCTATGGCCGCACCCGTGAAGAGTGCCTCAAGCGACTGGGCCGTGCGGTGGACGAGTTCGTCGTCGACGGCGTCAAGACCACCCTGCCCCTGTTCCAGCGCCTCCTCAAGGAGCCGGACATCATCGCGGGCAATTACGACATTCACTGGCTGGAAAAATTCCTGGCCAACAACAAGGCTTGATGTTGAGGGGCGCGCAGGCGCCCCTTATCTTTTTTCCATGGCCAAACACTCAGACCCCTTCGATCTCGACATCACGCCCGAACTCATCGTCCGGGCCTATTGCGCCGGCATTTTCCCCATGGCCGAAGACGCCGGGGATGACGACCTTTTCTGGGTGAGCCCGGAAGAACGTGGGATCCTGCCGCTCGATGGCTTTCGCCTGAGCAAGAGTCTGCGCAAGTCCATGCGCAAGGCGGGCTGGGATATCCGCGTCGATACCGACTTCGAAGCCGTCATCGAAGGCTGCGCCACGGTCGGCGACGATCGCAACTCCACCTGGATCAACGGAACAATCCGCGCCGTTTATGGCGAGCTTTTCCGCCAAGGCATCGCGCACACGGTTGAGGTGTGGGAGGGCGACGAGCTGGTGGGAGGCCTCTATGGCCTCGCTATCGGCGCAGCCTTCTTCGGCGAGTCGATGTTCCATCGACGGACGGACGCATCCAAGGCGGCTATGGCGCATCTGGTCGAGCGCCTTAACGCCGGCGGCTTTCAGCTTCTCGATACACAATTCCTCACGCCACACCTTGCCTCGCTGGGCGGCATTGAAATTCCCAGATCAGAATATGAAGACCGCCTTGGCCGCGCCATCGCAGAAAAGGCCGACTGGGCGGCACTGGACCACAAGATATGACCATTCCTACTGACTTGCCCGAAAGCTTTGGGCCCCTCACCAGCCTCGACTGGACGCCTATTACACACGGCCGGTCCGGTGCCCATGTCTGGCGCATTCTGCTCGGCGACGGCAATTCCGTCTTTCTCAAATCCGAAGAGTGGCATCCGCTGGCGGAACTGCCGAGCGAGATCGAACGGCTCAACTGGCTGACGCGGATGGGGTTCAAGGCCCCGCGCGTCATCGATGCCGAACAATCGTCCGATCGCGTCTGGCTACTGATGAGTGCGGTGCCCGGCGCGGACCTCACCAATCATGCCCAGCATCCCGCTGAATTCATTCGCATCTATGCCCAGGGCCTCAAGCGCATTCACGCTCTGGACCCGACCAGCTGCCCGTTCGATCACAGCATCACTAGTCGACTGGCACTCGCCGAGCAGCGACTGGCCGCCGGCCTCGTTGATGAGACCGACTTCGAGGCGGACCGCATCGGCAGGGCTCCGGCCGACCTCCTCGATTGGCTGCACAACAACCGTCCAGACGTTGGTACAGCTATCGTCACCCATGGCGACGCCTGCACGCCCAATGTCATGGCCATGGATGGCCGTTTCTCGGGTCTGGTCGATTGCGGACGAATGGGTGTCGCGGACGTCTGGCAGGATCTGGCTCTGGCCTGCCGCAGCATCCGGGACAATGTTGGGCAGGACCACGTCTCCGAATTTCTAAAGGCCTACGGCACGGAATATGACCCGCACCGCTACGCCTTCTACTGCACTCTGGACGAGTTCTTTTAGACGTCCTTGAGCTTGAAACTGAGGGTCGTCACCCAGTCCTTGGGATCCGGAACCTTGGCAGGATCGGTCTCGTAGATTTCCAGCCTGCAGGCGAAATGTTCGCCATTGGGCTTCTCGACCATGTCAAAGGGTTGGTTGGTGAGCCGCGCCCATCCGATCAGCACGCCAGTTACCTTTTCCAGGGCGTCGTAGTGACCATGCCAGGCAAGCGTCATGAACCGCCCCCCGGGGAGGGTTGAAGTGCGCACCGCTCCGTCCTCAGGCCCTGGGCTCCGCACCGCGATCCCTGCCTCGACATCGAGGGTCTCGGCCATGTTGATCCGCCGGTAATTGTAAAAAGCCTCTCCCTCCGGCTCCAGCCCGTGCTTTTCCAGATAGGCAAAGATTTGGGGGAAGCCCTCGTCCGCAGGTTTCTGCAACTGGTTCATGCGAACCGTGAACGGAACATAGACGTAGTGCTGTTCCGGTCTCTCGATCACTTCGGGCAGGGTCATCATGGCCTGTCTCTCCTCCTATCGATCAGAACCCCACCCGTGGCATACGCGCACAAGACTGGGCCGCTGCCGACATAAACAGAGGTCTTTGCCAGCAGCTTTCACTGCGGCAACGATGAGAAACAGCGGATTTCGACGCTCGCCTGAAAAAAGTTCAGCGCTCGTCCGGTGGCGGGACGTTGGTCGAGGTTTTGCACTCGATCAGCCAGGCGTCATAGATCGGGTGATCGACCGCGTTTAGCGCTGGGCTATCCGCAAAGACCCACCCGGTGAAGAGCCGTTTGGCGGTGCCATCGAGATTGCGCTGGTCGACCTCGAGGAAGGCCGAGGTGCGTTGCAACGTATCGTTGGACGGCCGACTGTAACAGGCACGGGGCGTTATCTCGAGCGCGCCGAACAGGACGGTCTCGTCGATATAGACGTCGAAACGGGTAATCCGGCCGGTGATCTTGTCGAGGCCCGCCAACATGGCGACGGGATTGGCGACAGGCTGAGCCGAAACCGGAATCGATGCGGCACCCAGGCCCATCACGAAGAGCGCTCCGATGAGCGCTCTCCCAAACTTACGAGAGAAAAACGGCAAAGGCCGGCGTCCTTATTCGGGCGACCAGGCCTGGTAGTCACCGGTAACGCGCGGGCGCTCACCCTTGTTGAGCAAGCTGCCATCCGGACGATACGCTGCGGCAGTGCCGGTCAGGTTCTTCTGGTGCGGCTTTTCCCAGGCGCGCGGTTCGTACTTGGCTTCGGTCGGCACGAGGTCCGAGCGGTGATGCATCCAACCGTGCCAGCCGGGCGGGATCGTCGAAGCGTCCGCCGGGCCTGCATAGGTAACATAGCGGCGGTCGGCCTTGCGGTCCTGATAGTAGCGATTGCCGAATTCGTCGCTCCCGACATATTCGCCAAACCGCTTGATCCAGAGGCGCGTGCCCCAGGTGTTTCCACCCCACCAGGAGAAGATTTCAGTGAGAAATTGCTTGATACCGGATTTGGCCACGTGTCGATTCCGAGATTGGCAAGTCGATTGGGGTGGGGTTTAGCATGACGCGGCCTATGAGCCTAGCCAAAAGCTGCCACCCGTTGCCCGCTTGAACCGCAAATGTTGGGTGCCGGGAGCGCAATAGTGGCGACTGGCTTGATGATCGCAAGGAGGGGTTTGCCATGAGCCTGCAGAGCTTTCTCCGCATCTATTATGCCTATGTGTTCCTCTTTGATTTCATGCTCGCCTACGCGATCTACACGGCGCTGTTCGCCCTGCATAGCCTCAGTGTCACCGAGATCGGTGTTCTGCTGGCTCTCTGGTCCGGTTCTGCCATTGTCCTCGAAATGCCGTCCGGCGCCTTGTCGGATCACTTTGACCGGCGCGTCCTGCTGATCCTGGCACCCTTGGCAAAGGCGGTGACCTTTATCCTGTGGGCGATCGCAGCCGGCAATTTTTGGCTCTACGGCCTGGGCTTTCTCTTCTGGAGCCTCGCCCAGGCCATGCAGTCGGGTTCTCGAGAGGCCCTGCTTTACGAGCGCATGGCGGCGGAAGGGCGTGGCGATGATTTCGACAGGGTGTTGGGCAGAGACAATGCGGCAGAGGGCCTGGGCATTGGTCTTGGCACGCTCCTCGGCGGCCTTGTCGCCTGGCGGAGCTTTGATTGGGCGATTTGGCTTTCCATTCCGCCGCTGCTTCTAACAGCGACCCTGGCCTTCTGGCTGAAAGATGTCCGCCGCACCCGTACCGCAGAGACGGAAACCGACACTCCGCCAAGCACCTATATCTCGCACTTCATCGATGCCGTGAACGAGTTTCGCATCCATGCGGATCTGCGTTTCACCACCACATATATCGCGGTCGGCCTGGTGATCTTCGAAATCCTCGAGGAGTTCGACCAGCTCTACTACCTCGCTATCAATGTGCCGATATGGGCCTGGGGTCTCTTGGCGGCCGGTGTTGAAGGCGTTTATGCCCTCGCAAGTCTACACGCCCATCGTCTCTCCGGGCGTCCTTGGCTGGCTTGGTCGTTGCCACTCGCGGGCGGCGCCCTGCTTGTGCTGGCGTCGCTTGGTGCCTCCCCCTTTTATGTGCTGTTGCTTTGCCTCGCCTATGTGCTGGTGGCACCAATGGGCGTTCTGGCCGAAGCGCGTTTTCATCGCGTGATGGACGGGCGGAGCCGAGCAACGACCACCTCCGCCCTGGTGATGGCGGAGAATGTGGTGGGCGTAGTTTTCACCTTGGCATTTGGCGTGTTGGCCGACACGATCGGCATATTGCCGTCTTACGGTTGGGCCGGGCTCGCCATGGCGCCGCTTGCTCTTTGGGTTTTGCGAGGCCAGTCCCGCGGCTTGCGCGCCAGCGACTAGCCACACACAATATGTGGTAGCCCACCGGCTGTGGATAGCGCGAAAATGTGGGTCTTGACAGCAATTTCAGCGACTCGGGCACCACACTTGAGGATGTCAAAACCTCAGCTTTTCCGCGGCTTTAGAGGCAGGAATTAAGGGGTCATAAACGCTTGCAGAGCGCCTTTGGAGCCCTGCGGGACACGCTAAACAGCGTTGTAACTTATCCACGCTATTCCCATATTAAACACTAGATTTTGGGCAATCATCAAAGCTCCGCACAACCCATGGTGTGCCTGCTGGAAAAAATTGATGGCTCGACTCTCGCTCAAATAAGGCTTTGATAGGATTCAAACGCGGCACGAGTCCTCCACCCCACCTCGTGCCCCCCACCGACAGATCAGCTGAGACCACACCATGCGCATAGAACGCCGGTTTACCACTGCCAACGCGGACCGCTACGCCTCGCTCGAGTTCCGCTCCGCGACCAGCGAAATCCGCAATCCTGATGGATCGGTGGTGTTCAAGCTGGAAGACATTGCTGTGCCGGCAACCTGGTCTCAGGTTGCGACCGACATCATTGCGCAAAAATACTTCCGAAAGGCCGGCGTCGCCAAGGTCCTCAAGAAGGTCGAAGAAAATTCGGTGCCGTCCTGGCTGTGGCGTTCCGTCCCCGACGAGGAAGCGCTGGCCAAGCTGCCGGAGAATGAGCGCTATGGCTCCGAAATGGACAGCCGCCAGGTCTTTGATCGCCTGGCCGGCACCTGGACCTATTGGGGCTGGAAGGGTGGCTATTTCGACAGCGAGGAAGACGCCCGCGCCTTCTTTGACGAACTCGCCTATATGCTCGCCTCCCAGCGCGTCGCTCCGAACTCCCCGCAGTGGTTCAACACGGGCCTCCACTGGGCCTATGGCATCGACGGCCCCGGCCAGGGCCATTTCTATGTCGACCCGTTCACCCACAAGCTGGTGCAGTCGAAGAGCTCCTACGAGCATCCGCAGCCGCATGCCTGCTTCATCCAGTCGGTCAATGACGACCTCGTCAATGAAAACGGCATCATGGACCTCTGGGTCCGTGAAGCGCGTCTGTTCAAGTATGGGTCGGGCACCGGCACCAATTTCTCGGCCCTTCGCGGCTCGGGCGAAAAGCTCTCGGGCGGCGGCAAGTCTTCCGGCCTGATGAGCTTCCTCAAGATCGGCGACCGCGCTGCTGGCGCCATCAAGTCGGGCGGCACCACCCGTCGCGCTGCCAAGATGGTGGTTATCGATATCGATCACCCCGATATCGAGGAATACATCAACTGGAAGGTCAAGGAAGAGCAGAAGGTGGCAGCACTCGTCACCGGCTCGAAGGTCGTTTCCAAGCACCTCAAGGCCATCATGAAGGCCGCCGTGAATTGTGAAGGTTCGGGCGACGATTGCTTCGACGTGGCCAAGAACCCTGCCCTCAAGCGCGAAGTGCGCGCCGCCAAGAAGGCACTGGTGCCGGAGAACTACATCTTCCGCGTCATCCAGTTCGCCAAGCAGGGTTACACCGATCTCGAATTCCCCATCTACGATACCGATTGGGATAGCGAAGCCTATCTGACTGTTTCCGGCCAGAACTCGAACAATTCCGTCCGCGTGACCGACGACTTCCTCAACGCTGTCGAGAACGATGGCGACTGGAACCTGATCGGCCGCATCAAGGGCAATGTCACCAAGACGCTGAAGGCGCGCGACCTCTGGGAACAGATTGGTTACGCAGCCTGGGCCTCCGCTGACCCCGGCATCCAGTACCACACCACGATCAATGAGTGGCACACCTCCCCGGCTGCCGGCCAGATCAACGCCTCCAATCCGTGTTCGGAATACATGTTCCTCGATGACACGGCGTGCAATCTGGCGTCCGTCAACCTGCTGCCCTATCGCAACGCCGACTCCACGTTTGACACCGCCGCCTACGAGCACACCGTCCGTCTCTGGACCATCGTGCTCGAAGTTTCGGTGATGATGGCGCAGTTCCCTTCGCGCGCCATTGCAGAACGCTCGTACGAATACCGCACGCTCGGCATTGGCTACGCCAATATCGGTGGCCTGCTGATGACCTCCGGCATTCCCTATGACTCCGCCGAAGGCCGCGCCATTGCCGGCGCTATCACCGCCATCATGACCGGCGTGTCCTATGCGACCTCGGCCGAAATGGCCAAGGAGCTCGGCCCGTTCAAGGATTACAAGCGCAATTCCAAGCACATGCTGCGCGTCATCCGGAACCATCGCAATGCCGCCTACGGCAATACCGATGGCTATGAAGGCCTGTCGATCAAGCCAGTCGCGCTTGATCACGCCAATATCACCGACGCAGCCCTCAGCGAGCGCGCCAAGCTGGCCTGGGACAATGCCCTCGCCCTCGGCGAACAGCATGGCTACCGTAACGCCCAGGTTTCCGTTATCGCGCCCACCGGCACGATCGGCCTCGTCATGGACTGCGACACCACCGGTATCGAGCCCGACTTTGCCCTGGTGAAGTTCAAGAAGCTGGCCGGCGGTGGCTACTTCAAGATCATCAACCGTGCAGTGCCGCCGGCCCTGCGCACCCTTGGCTACTCGGAAGACCAGATCGCCGAGATGGAAGCCTATGCGGTCGGCCACGGCAATCTTAACCAGGCTCCCGGCATCAACCCGGCGACCCTGCGGACCAAGGGCTTTACCGACGACAAGATCGAGGCGCTCAATGCCGCGATGAAGTCGGCTTTCGACATCAAGTTCGTCTTCAACCAGTGGACGCTCGGCGCTGATTTCCTCAAGGGCCTCGGCGTCACCGACGAGCAGCTCAATGACTTCTCCTTTGACCTGCTGTCCTTCCTCGGCTTTGCCAAGAAGGACATCGAGGCCGCCAATATCCACGTCTGTGGTGCCATGACGCTCGAAGGCGCGCCGTTCCTCAAGGAAGAGCACCTGCCCGTCTTCGATTGCGCCACTCCGTGCGGCAAGATCGGCAAGCGCTACCTCTCGGTTGAATCGCACATCCTGATGATGGCGGCCGCCCAGCCGTTCATCTCCGGCGCGATCTCCAAGACGATCAACATGCCAAACGATGCGACGGTTGAAGACGCAAAGAGCGCCTACATGCTGTCCTGGCGCCTCGCCCTCAAGGCCAATGCGCTCTATCGCGACGGCTCCAAGCTCAGCCAGCCGCTGAACTCGTCCGTCCTGGCTGCCGCCGACGACGAAGAAGATGAAGAGGCTCTCGAGAACGTCATCTCGATGACCGCAGACGCGCGCGTCCCGGCCATTGCAGAGAAGATCGTCGAGCGCATCATCGAGCGTGAAGTCGAAATCCGCACCCGCGAAAAGATGCCGGATCGCCGCAAGGGCTATACCCAGAAGGCTGTCGTTGGTGGCCACAAGGTCTATGTCCACACCGGCGAATATGCCGATGGTCGCCTCGGCGAAATCTTCATCGACATGCACAAGGAAGGCGCTGCCTTCCGCGCCATGATGAACAATTTTGCCATCGCCATCTCGATCGGCCTGCAATATGGCGTGCCGCTGGACGAATATGTGGAGGCCTTCACCTTCACCCGTTTCGAGCCTGCCGGCATGGTCATGGGCAATGATCGCATCAAGAACGCGACCTCGATCCTCGACTACGTGTTCCGTGAACTTGCGGTTTCCTACCTCGATCGCGATGACCTGGCCCACGTCAATCCCGACAGCCCGACTTCGCTTGGCAAGGGTGTTGCCGAAGACCAGGGTTCGCGCAATGCAGCCGCCACAGCCCCGGTTCCGGCCGAGCGCTTCGTGTCGCGCGGCATGACCCGCGGCAAGACGGCCAATGCATCCCTGATGCTTGTCCCGACCGCCGAGGCCAGCCGTTATGCGCCTGCCACGTCGACTGGCGCTTCCACCGTCACCTCGATGCGCAGCGCTACGGCCCTCAAGATCGATCCGAGCCCGACCGCCCTCAACGTCGCCGAGCTCTCCCCGATCCCGGCCCCGCCGCCGTCCAAGGATACAGGCCTTCTACGCGCCGAAGCCCAGATGAAGGGCTACACCGGCGACCAGTGTACCGAGTGCCATAACTTCACGATGGTCCGAAACGGCACCTGCCTGAAGTGCGACACCTGCGGCACGACGACGGGTTGTAGCTGAATTTGAATGGCCCGGTCACGAACGTGACCGGGCCAAACTTTTCTCACCAGGATAGGCAAGCAGGATGTCGAGACGGCCGCGGAGCTGACTGCGACACAGGTTCACAACCAAGCTCACCTAAACAGGCGGGGGACTTGAGTGACTGACGGCCTCCCTTGTCTCTCCCCCTCGCGACGCGTAACCTCCGACCTACACAAGCGGAGGTGTTATTATGGCCGATTATCATCCCAAGGGCGGCGTGACGCCGTATCTTTCCGTGGACGGCGCCCGCAAGGCTATCGACTTCTACAAGATCGCTTTCGGCGCCGTGGAGCGCGAGACCATGGCGGGCGAGGACGGCCAGCGGCTGATGCATGCGCAGGTCGATATCAACGGCACGCCGATCTTTCTCAGCGACTTCTTCCCCGATTATGGCTTCCCGCCCGTCGCACCGGCCGGGTTCAACATCCATATCCATGTCGATGACGCGCAGACCTGGTGGGATCGGGCGGTTGCCGCCGGCTGCACCGTGACGCAACCGCTCGAAAAGCAATTTTGGGGCGATATCTACGGTCAGCTGAAAGATCCGTTCGGCGTGACCTGGGCGATCGGAGAGGCCACGGCCGAGAGCGAGTAGCCCGCTCAACCCTGTGACGATGTCACCATGAACCCGTCATTGGGTTCTTGGGCATTCGTCGGTGACCGGCCTAGCTGCCGACCGACGCGGCCTGAGCTTTGCAACCTAAGTTAGTGACCACGCGTTTCATGATCTCCTAAAGCAAGGGGATGTCTCGTGGGTATCATCTGGACCATCATCATCGGGCTTATTGCCGGCATCGTGGCAAAATTCATCGTACCGGGAAACCGAGAACCGGCCGGCTTCGTGCTCACGGCACTGCTTGGTGTGGTTGGCGCTTTTGTCGCGACTTTTCTTGGTCAGGCAATCGGTTGGTATCAGCCGGGAGAAGGCGCTGGCCTGATCGGAGCCATCGTCGGCGCCGTGATCATTCTCGTGGTTTGGGGTTTTATAGCGCGTCGCGCCTGATCAAAGGAACACACTCATGGCAAATCGCTCCCCCTCACTTCTCGCCCTGCTCGGCCTGCTTGCCGTCGCCGGTTATCAGAACCGTGACAAGATCGGTGACGCGCTGAAAGGCCTGCAGGCCAATGCCGGCAACGGCCAGCAGCCTGGCGGACTGGAAGCGGCTGGAATGGGCGGCCTTGGCGGCATTCTGGGTGGTCTAGGCGACCTCTTCAGCGGCAAGCCCGGCAATGGCAACATCCTTACCGGTGGCCTTCAGGACCTGCTCGATAATTTCAAGGACAATGGCCAGACCGAAACGGCCGATTCCTGGACCACCCCCGGCGTTCCGACAAAGGGGCTCTCGACCAATGAGGTCGAGGCGGCACTTGGCCGTGACACGCTGACCCAGTTGGCGTCCACCACCGGGCTCTCCTACGATGAGCTGCTGAAGCGCCTCTCCACCAGCATTCCCGAAGCTGTCGACAAGCTGACCCCAGACGGCCGTTTCCCCCAAACGGACGAAGAGGCCCGCGAAAGCTTTTTCCGCACGCTGTAGGCCGGAAATAGCACTCATGGCCCTTGCGGGTCAGCTGTCGTCGCTCACGCGGCCCGGTTCTTCTACCGGGCCGCGTTGCTGTTTGCGTCGTTACCAGCCTGGCAAGCCGAGCTGCTGGGCCTGCTTGCGAACGTCTTCGTCATAGAGCGCGGCACCATCGGCAGCAGAGCGGGTGCCCGAGCCGATTTCGACGGTGATCTGCTCCAGGGCCGGACCCTTGATCGGAGACAGGAACTCGAGTGCCGGGGCGGTATTCCCAGCTTCGAAATAGGGCAGCATGTCAGCGACGCCGCGGGGCACGTCGGCTGGCAGTTCACAGCCATTGACGAGGAACGGGCCAGTGACTGCGCCGCCCTTCACCTGGGAAGCGCAGCCTTCCTGGCTCGCGACGAAGGCAACGAAGCGCTTGCTGCTTCCTGGTTCGTTGAAGCGGCAGGAATATAGATGCCGTTCGGCAGCCAGATAGTGAGGCCATTGTACGCGGGGTCGTCACCGGGGATGGCGAAGAAGCCCACGTCTTCAACATTGTCGGGATAGTTCTGTGCGACCGTCGCCAGCCCGAAGGTCAGCATCGGGTAGTGGGCGCCCTCGCCCAACGCGATCATGCGCAGGCCATCTGCCAATACGGCAGCGCCATAATCCTCGTTGAAGTAGCCCGCTGCGGACAGCTCTGCCAGTTTCTCGAACGAACGGATGCCAACCGGGTCCGTAGCGAATTTGGCTTCGCCGGCCGTGTAGCGGTTGGCGAACTCAGGATCTTTTGACTGGACGTTGTAGTAGTCGCCGAGGAAGAGAACCTGGCTGGTCCAGGTGTCGGTATAGGTCTGGATAACCGGGGCCGCTTTGCCTGCCGCCTTGATTTTCTCACTGTTGGCCATGAACTCAGCCCAGCTCTTGGGGATGGACAGGCCCAGCTCTGCGTAGATCGGAATGTTGTAGAAGAAGCCACCGCCCATGGCGTTCTGGATCGGGGCGCCGCGCACGGTGCCATCGGGCGCCGTGACGACGAGCTTGAAGGAATTCTGCACCTCGGCCTGCCAGGGCTCATTGGTCAGATCGACCAGCGACTGGGCGGGATTTATTGCCTGGAACAGCGACCCCGAATTGTAGAGGAAGACATCGTTCATCGAGCCTGTGGCAAGGCGCGTCTTGACCATGTTGTCGCGCTCGGTGCCGCCGGGCCCGATTTCGATTTCGACCTTGATGTCGGGATTGGCGGCCTCGAAGTCTGCTACTAGCTGCTCGGTGACGGCAACGGTCGCCTCATCGTTACCGGTGAAGAAGCTTATAGTCGTCTGCTGCGCCATGGCGAGGCCGATCATGCCTGTCATCGACAACAGGCTGGCGGCAAGTCCGGCGAAGGCTGTTCTATGAAGTCTGATCGTCATCGGGTTCCTCCCTTGAGCCCTTATGGGCATCATTGGTGCCAGTGAAGTCGGAAACACGCTCTGTGCTTGCCGGGCGCGACCTGGCGGCGCACCGCTTCTCCCTCCGCCGCAGCGATTGCTTCGCCGTCGACGTCTATCTCGAAATATCGGGGCGCGAGGACGAGCTCGCCCAAACTGCCGTCCGGCACCGTGAACTCGTATGTCACCCGATCGCCATCGACGCTCCATGCGGCCGCGATCCGACCACGCGCACTGTCGTGATGCGCCGAAATGGGGGACAGGCTCGGCACGATAAGCGGCTCGAAAATGACCTTTGCAAACCCGGGTTGGTCCGCATCCGGCCGAAAGCCGGCTAGCGCCTCAAAGAGCCACTGGCAGACCGCGCCGTAGGCATAGTGATTATACGAATTCATCGTTGGCTCGAAAATGGAGCCGTCGGCCTTGATCCCGTCCCAGCGTTCCCAGATCGTGGTCGCCCCGCGCTTCACCTGCGCCAGCCAGCCGGGCACTTCCTCCTGAAGGAACATGCTGGCGGCCAGTTCCGGCTCGCCGATCTTGACCAGAGCAGGCAGCAGCGCCGGCGTACCGATAAATCCGGTACCGATCCGCCCCCCCGCTCGGGCTATTGTCGCCTTGAACCAATTCTTGGCAGCGGCAATGTGCTGGTCCGGGATAAGATCGTGCAAGAATGCCAAGGCATATGAACTCTGGTCGTCATAGAGCAGACGTCCTGCCGGCGTGATGAACTCTTCAGCGAATGCCGACTTTACCGCATCGGCCCGCGCCGCGAACTTGTGGGCCGCCTCGGTGTGTCCGAGCAACGCGGCAATTCGGGCGATCTGGACGGACGACATATAGAGATAGATCGTGGCCGCCGCATCGTCCCCCATGGTCGGCACGTCCTTGAGGAAATCGTTCTGTGGCTGCAACCAGTCCCCAAAGGTGAAACCCTTGATGTCCCAATTTGACGGCGGCCGCACGATCGGCCCGCCGCTGATCGACCAGACAAAATCGTTCCAGCGGGTCATGGCCGGAAAGGCCTCTGCCAGAATGGCACGGTCCCCGTAATGTTCGTAAAGGGTCCATGGAATGACGCTGATGGCATCCCCCCAGCCGGTAGAGCCGGCATAGGCAGGGGTCTCAGGGCCGGCTTTCAAACGTTGCGGACAGGGGGACACATGGGCAATCGCTCCGTCCTCGTCCTGATCAACGATCATCTCGCGCACGAATTTTTTCAGAAAGGCATGACTGTCCGCGAGATAGCAGGCGGTCGGAGCAAAAACCTGCGCATCGCCAGTCCAGCCCAGGCGCTCGTCGCGTTGCGGACAGTCCGTGGGAACGTCAATAAAATTGCCACGCTGCGACCAGATCGTGTTCTCGACAAGCCTGTCGACCAGGGGATTAGCCGACGAAAATGAGGCTGCAGCATGAGGGACTGACGTGATTGGAACCGCGACGACCTTATCCAGCCGCACGCCACCTTCAATTGTTGCCCGAGCATAACGGAACCCCTGGAAGGTGAAGATTGGGCGGTAGTCTTCAACTGCTTCGCCAGCAAAGGTGTAATCGACGATCGCCTCTGCACTCCGATAGTTGACGTTGTAGAAATTCCCGTCCTTGTCGAGGATTTCAGCGTGTTCCAGAAGGACGCGGGCTCCTGGCTCGCCCATCCCCACAAAGGCGACGTAGCCGCCGATATTCTGGCCGAAATCGAATATCGTCCGTCCTTCAGCATCGAGCCAGCTGCGGATAGGCACCAGTTCGGCAAGCTCCTGTACGGGCCTGCACTCCTGGGGGATGAGGACCGACTGGTCGAAGTCGAGTATCTGGACCCCGTTGTCGGCTTGCGGCTTTAGCCGGGCATCGAATTTTTCGCCGAAATAGATGCCGGATTTGCGCACCGGCGTTTCGCCGCTTCGCCAGCTGTCATCTGTTGCGACGATCACGTCGCCCGCTGGATCTCGCCGCAGTTCCGCGAAAGCACCGAGCCTGTCGCCCCAGACATTGTCCAGGTTGGCTCCACCCCAAACCAGAGGGGAGCGGAACCAGCCGTCGGCAAGCCAGATTTCGATCCTGTTCTCGCCCGGTAAGAGCAGGTTGGCGACAGAATATTCCTGGAAGGCCAGACGCGCATCGTAGTTCGTCCAGCCCGGGGTCAGAACATCGGCGCCGACGCGCTGGCCGTTGATGAAGGCCCGATAGAGCCCCCAGGCGGTAACAATCAGCGTCTCCGTACCGACGACGGTGTCAATCGAGAACTCGGTGCAGACAAATGACCCAGCAGTGCCCACACCCTGGTCCGCAAGCGGGTGGATCATCTTTGCCGCCCAGCCATCTGGGCGTGCGAAAGGGTTCGCGGCCGCGCGCGGCAACGTTGGATCAGACAAGATGGAACTCCTCCACCCAGCGTTGAACGCCGATGTGCATTGTTGTTTTGTGTAACGTTGTACAGCCGAAATCGGATTGCAAGCGGAAACCGCATGGGCAATTTTGGTGCTGCCGGACACCCAGCTGTCAGCAGTGCGTTCGCCCGGTGACGTCGTGATCGGGCGGGACAGTCTTTAAGTGGATTGCTTATCTCATCGTTTGCTGATGCAAATCGAGGACTGTATCCATGTCACTGTAACGCGTTATAAAATCGGTCCGGGCTCCACTGCGAATGTACTCCTATCTGCTGCATCGGCTGGGAATGATGGTGCTGACGTTGTGGGCCATCGTCACGCTGACCTTCTTCCTCATGCACGCCGTTCCTGGTGGACCTTTTGTCTCCGAGCGCATGCTGGCGCCCGAAATCGAAGCTGCGCTGAATGCGAAATATGGCCTCGACCAGCCCGTCTGGCAGCAATATCTGAACTATCTCTCGGGCATCTTGCGCCTCGATCTGGGTCCGTCATTCAAATATCCGGGTGTGTCGGTCAATTCGATGATCGCTGCAGGCCTGCCGGTGACGCTGAGCACAGGGCTGCTCGCCATAATCTGCGTCGTTGCCCTGGGGGTGCCGCTCGGCATCGTCGCTGCGCTGAACCGCAACCGCTGGCCCGACACCACGGTCATGATGATTGCCACCCTGGGCGTCGCCATCCCCAGCTATGTGATTTCGACGGTTACGCTTTATGTGTTTGCCCTACGCCTTGGCTGGGTACCGACGTTCGGGCTCGACAACTGGCGAGGGTACATCCTGCCGGTCTTTGCGCTCTCGGGCTTCTGGATCTCCTTTATCTCACGCCTTACCCGTTCCTCGTTGCTCGAGACGCTCGAGCAGGACTACATGACGACGGCGCGGGCCAAGGGCTTACGCAAGGGTCAGATCCTCTTCAAGCACGGCCTGCGCAATTCCCTGTTGCCGGTTGTGACCGTCCTGGGGCCGGTCGTCGCCAACCTCATCACCGGCTCATTCGTCATTGAGCAGATCTTTGCCCTGCCCGGTATCGGCCGGCACTTCGTGCTCTCCATCACCAATCGCGATTACACAGCCATCATGGGCATCACGATCTTCTACGCCGCCATCCTGATGGTGATGATCCTGATCGTTGACCTGCTCTATGTCTGGCTCGATCCGCGCATCAAACTCTCCAAGGCCAGCGCATGAGCGATATCGCACGCGAAATGTGGGACAAGGCACCGCCCGCGGCCACAGCCACGCCGGTACCGCCGCCAGCACCGACCTATGGGCAGGAAGTGCGCCGACGGCTATGGGCCAACAAGCCCGCCGTCGCCAGCATCATCTTCATCATTCTGCTCGTTCTGGCGGCGTTCTTTGGCCCGTATTTCTCGCCCCACACCTATTTCAAGCAGGATCTGAAGCTCGCCAACATTCCCCCGGCGTTCGAGACTTACAGCGTCGTAGACAGCACCGGCGCCACGACGCGGTTTTTCCTCAATGCCTCCAACTTCAACCTTTATGAGGTTGATGCTGACGGGAATGTCCTCGGCCTGCTGCGCGGCGGCCGAAAGGACATGATCAAGAAGGCTCAGCCTTTCGAGTTCGGCGATCTCACCATCACGCTCGACTATTCAAAGCTTCCCGTCCGCCTCATCACCGAGGATGGCGCGGAGGTACGGCCATCGGGCTGGAGCTGGAACAAGACCTATCTGTTCGGCACCGACCAGCTTGGCCGTGACATTCTCGTTCGCCAGCTCTATGGCGCGCAGATTTCGCTGACCGTGGCCTTCGTCGCTACGCTGGTGAACTTCTTCATCGGGGTGTTTTACGGCGGCATCGCGGGGTACCTCGGCGGCCGAGCTGACGCGATCATGATGCGCATCGTCGAGATCATCTCGACTATTCCGCTGACGCTCTATGTCGTGCTTCTGATGGTGGTGTTCGACTCCGGCCTGCTCTCCATCATCGTCGCCATCGGTTCGGTGTTCTGGGTCGACATGGCGCGTATCGTGCGCGGCCAGATCCTCGGCCTCAAGGCACAGGATTATGTCGCGGCGGCGCGAACCATGGGCGCGTCCCCTGCCCGTATCCTCGTTCGGCACCTGCTGCCCAACTCCATCGGTCCGATCATCGTCACGCTGACCATGATGATCCCCTCGGCCATCTTCATCGAGAGCTTCATGAGCTTCATCGGCCTCGGCGTAACACCGCCGCTGGCGTCCTGGGGGTCGCTGACCTCCGAGGCTGTCGAAACCATGCGCGCCTACCCGCACCAATTGTTTTTCCCTGCAGCGGCGATTTCGCTGACCATGTTCGCCTTCAATTTCCTCGGTGACGGTCTGCGCGACGCCCTCGATCCAAGGTTGCGCGGATGAGCGAGCCCATTCTTTCGGTCAAAAACCTCAGCACCTCGTTCTTCACCCGCCGTGGCGAAGTGCAGGCTGTTCGCGGCGTGAGCTTCGATGTCTATCCCGGTGAAATTCTCGGCCTCGTCGGCGAGAGTGGATCGGGCAAGTCGATCACCTGCATGTCAGTGCTGAAACTGCTCAAGGCTGGCGGCCAGATCAAATCAGGCACCGCCACATGTGAGGGTGTGGACCTGCTCTCGCTGGACGAAACCGCCTTGTCGGATCTTCGCGGCAATCGCATCGGGGTGATTTTTCAAGACCCCATGACCTCGCTCAACCCCACCCTGACCGTGGGCGAGCAGGTGATGGAAACCATCCTTCGCCATCGCAAGGCCAGCCGCGCAGAGGCCCGCGCCCGCGCCATCGAACTTTTCGAACTCGTCCGAATCCCTTCCGCAGCGGAGCGCCTCAAATCCTATCCGCACGAATTCTCTGGGGGCATGCGCCAACGTGTGATGATCGCCATGGCGCTCGCCTGCGATCCAAAACTGCTGATTGCGGACGAACCAACGACTGCTCTGGACGTGACTATCCAGCGACAGATCCTGGCATTGCTGAAAGATCTGCAGCAGCGCCTTGGCATGGCGGTCATTCTCATCACCCACGACCTCGGCGTCATTGCCGAAGTGACCGACCGCGTATTGGTACTCTATGGTGGCCTCGTCATGGAAACCGCTCCGGTGAGCGACCTCTTCGCCCGTCCCGGCCACCCCTATACAACCGGGCTGCTGAGCGCCGTACCAGACCTCCGCGACGACACGCACCGGCGGCTGACACCTATCCCCGGCAGTCCGCCCAACATGCTGGCGCCGCCACCGGGATGCCCCTTTGCCCCTCGCTGCCCCCACGCAATGAACCAGTGCATCACGGCCCTGCCGCCGCTCTTTGGTGATGCCCACCAGTCCCGCTGCTGGCTTCAGCATCCTGATGCGCCGAAGTCGGGCGCCGTTCACGAGGTGGCCGCATGATCGAGCAACCCCTCCTGTCCCTCCGCAATGTGACCAAGCATTTCGCCCTGCCGGCAGGACCATTTGCTTCCAAGCCCATTCTGCGCGCCGTTGACGGCGTCGATCTCGACCTGATGAAGGGCGAAACCCTCGGCCTGGTCGGAGAGAGCGGATGCGGAAAGTCGACACTTGCCCGGACGGTCATCCGCCTCCACGAGCCCACTTCGGGCGAAATTCTCTTCAAAGGCCAGGACGTCGCCAAGGCGCCCGAGAGCCAATTGAGTGCATTCCGGCGTCAGGTCCAGATGATTTTCCAGGACCCTTACGCCAGCCTCAATCCCCGCATGAGCGTTGGCGAGCTGATCGCCGAGCCACTGGAGATCGCCCGCATCGGCTCCCCAGCTGATCGCCGGAAGAAAGTTGCCGATCTCATTGATCGCGTAGGCCTTCCGTCTGACAGCGCGGCCCGCTTTGCCCATGAATTTTCCGGCGGCCAGCGTCAACGCATCGGCATTGCCCGCGCCATTGCTCTCGAACCCGATCTGGTCATCTGCGACGAGCCAATTTCGGCCCTCGACGTGTCGGTGCAGGCGCAGGTCGTCAACATGATCGAGGACCTGCAGGCTGAACTGGGCCTGACCTATCTCTTCATAACCCACGATCTCTCAATGGTCCGGCACATCTCGGACCGTATCGGGGTCATGTATCTGGGCAAGATCGTCGAGCTGGCGGCCAGCAGCGAGCTCTATCACCGACCTTCCCATCCCTATACGCAGGCCCTGCTCTCAGCCATTCCGGTCCCTGATCCGGCGGCGAAACGCGCGGTCGAACCCATGCAGGGGGAAATCCCCAGCGCGCTCGACATTCCATCAGGCTGTCGCTTCCGTACCCGCTGCCCGCTCGCGACCGAGTTGTGCGCGCGGGTCGAGCCGCAGCTTATCGACCTTGGCAATGGACATGTGTCCGCCTGCCATTACGCCAAAGACCTGGCTCAAGGGACCAGTTCGACATTGCAACAGGAGAGAATGCGATGAACAAGATGCTACTGCCGCTGATGACAGCGGCCCTGATGGCGAGCACCGGAGGGGTTTGGGCCGCAGGCGAGCTGACCTATGGGGTCAACAATGAAAGCGCCAAGTACGATCCCGGCACGACCGCCGAGACATTCGCCGCTCCCATCATCGGCAACACATTCGAGGGCCTCGTGCGGATGGACGCCGAAGGCCAGGTTGTTCCTGCTCTGGCTGAATCCTGGGAAGTGTCCGAGGACGGCCTGACCTACACCTTCACCCTGCGCGATGCGAAGTGGTCCGATGGCGAGCCCGTGAAGGCGTCCGACTTTGTTTATGCCTGGAAGCGCGTGCTCGATCCCGCAACCGGCGCGATGAACTCTCAGATGCTCTACCACATCGTCGGTGCGGAAGAGGCCTATGGCGGCGCGGACAGCGAAGCCATCGCCATCTCGGCCCCGGATGACAAAACGCTCACGTTCACGCTCAAGCAGCGCGTGCCCTATATGCTGCAGCTGCTCAATTACCCGGCCTTCTACCCGGTGCGCGAAGACGTTGTCTCTGCTGATCCGGAAGGCTGGACCCGTAATCCCGCTACCTTCATCGGCACTGGCCCGTTCCGAGTCAGCGCGTTCAACGCCGGCGAGTCCGTCGTGTTCGAAAAGAACCCGAACTATTATGCTGCCGACGAAGTCAGCCTCGACAAGCTGACGTTCCGCCTGATCCCCGATCCCGCAACGGCCTTGGCCGCCATGGAAGCCGGTGATGTCGACGGCATCGAGTCCGTACCGGCGCCGGAGATTCCGCGCCTTTCGGTCGAGTCTGATGCGTTCCTCGTCGTTCCCGCCCTTGGCACGACCTACGCCATGTTCAACCCGAACCAGGCACCACTCGACAATCTGAATGTCCGCAAGGCCCTGTCCATGGCCATCGACCGTTCCGAGATCATCGAGTTCGTGCTTCAGTCGGCCGACACCCCGGCACTGGGTCTGGTTCCTCCGGGCATGAGCCTCGGCGGTGAAGACTTTACCGATGGCCGCGACAATTTCGGCCTTTCGGAAACTGCCGACATCGAAGGCGCTCAGGCTGCCCTGGCAGAAGCCGGCTACCCCAATGGCGAAGGCTTCCCCGAGACCGTCTTCATCACCTACACCTCGCCGCCGATCGAAAAGCTGCTCGAAGCGATCCAGCAGATGTGGAAGGAAAACCTCAACATCGACGTGAAGATCGAAGCCACCGAATGGCAGGTCTATTATCCGGAAGTGCAGAAGGTCGAATACCAGATCTCGCAGATGGGCTGGGGCGCAGACTATCCGCACCCGATGACCTTCCTCGACAACTTCGTCACCGGTTCGCCCAACAACCTCAACAACTGGTCGAATGCCGATTACGACACCGAAATTGCTGCTGCCAAGGCTGCAAGCGACGAGGCGACCTCGCGCGATCACATGCGTGCAGCCGAAGCGATCCTGATGAACGATCACTCGATCCTGCCGCAATATCACCGCTACAACTACATGATGATGAGCCCGAAGGTCTCCGGCTTCTGGCGCTCCCCGCTCAACGTCCCGTATTTCCGCGACGCTGAAATCTCCGAATAAACTGCCAATCGCTCCCGCCCCAAAAGGGCGGGAGCCTCTCTAAAGGGATGCCTCTCTTGCCCGTTTCCGTGTATATCGAAACCGAACTCGGCGCTTTCACAGTGTCGGTCGACACCGAAAATGCCCCCATCACTGCCGCCAATTTCCTGGCCTATGTCGATGGCGGTCACATAGACCACTCGACCGCCTACCGTATCGTCACCATGGCAAACCAGCCGGCAGAGACCGTCCACAAGATCGAAGTGGTGCAGTGGGGCCCTCAGGCATCCGAGGACAACCCGTCTGCTTTCCCCGCGATTCCCCACGAAACTACAGAGACAACGGGGCTCCGGCACAAGCATCTGACCATTTCCATGGCGCGTTTCGATCCTGGCACCGCCAGCTCGGAATTCTTCATCAGCATCGGTGATCAGCCCCAACTCGATTTTGGCGGCATGCGCAATCCCGACGGCCAGGGCTTTGCTGCCTTCGGCACGCTGATCGCGGGCGGAGACGTTGTTCTGAAGATATTCGGGACCGCGGCAGCGGATACTGAATATCCGCCGGAACCGCTGAAGTTCCTGCGCTGCTACCGGGCGTAAGCAACGGCTGGCACCAGCCGCAAAATTTGCCCCCGAACACCTTCCGGTCCGGAGTCTCACGGCTGAGAGACGAAAGAGGTGTTGGGACCTTCCCCGCGTCAGGGGCAGTTTTGCAGCACTCTGGCGATGGTCGACTTTGAGCCCTTCGCCCCGAACATGTTGGGATCGACGGCTTCGAAGCCACTCCCGCCTTTTGATCGCACGAAGGCCACGCGAATGGTCTCCCGTGCATTCTGGGCAATCCGTGCCCACTGCCGCGCCACCGGTCCGCGCACAATCACCGAGCTGCCGTCTAGGTGAACCAGCGGCATGTCCTGCGCAAAACTGGTATTCCCCGACAGCGCTGACGAAGCCGTGGCTGCATCGGGCGTAATGGCCGCGCTCGTGGCCGATGCAGCGGCAATCGTTTTGTCCGGGGTGCGCACCCAGAATCCCATGGCGAGTACGCCGCCACGACAGGCGAACTGGAACTGCGCGTCGCCATTGTCGACATAGGCGATCGGCGTTCCCCCTCCCTCATAACGCCATTGCTCGGCCGCCACCGGAGCAATCATCGCAACGCAGATGGCGGCACTGAGGAAAAGGCGCATGGTGTGATGTCCGCAGAGATAAAATCAGCCGCTACCGGACGCGAACCGCCTTAACAAACTCTTTCACGAGGCAAGTGATCAAGCCAAAATGATTGCCACGTCGAAACCGCTGGCACTCATTCGTCCTGACGATAAGCTCAAGTTACGGAGGAAATCCAAATGGCCCGCTTTCTCGCCGTCTACACCATGCAACCGGAAGATCTCGCTCGTTTCCGCGCCATGCCAAAATTGGATCAGGACGCCATCGACGCCGCAGGGCTGCCGAAATGGCAAGAATGGGAAGAGCGCCATTCAGCCGCTTTCGCCGACCCTGGCGGCATGGTCGGCAAGACGCTGCGTGTCAGCCGGAGCGGCGTAGCTGCTGCTACCAACGCGATCTGTGGTTATGTCGTTGTCGAGGCCGATAGCATCGAAGCCGCCGCGCGCCTTTTCGAAGATCATCCGCATTTCAGGATCTTCCCCGGCGACGCCGTCGACATCATGCCGTTCGTGACCTGATCGCGTTCCTTTGCAAAGGTAGCGTTTGTTATCATTTTTCCACCGGCCAGCAACGGCCACGCTGGGGTGTGCGTTATGGCCGGCGGAGGAAAAGATGAGCCAGTCACACTTCATCGTCTATGAACGCGACGCAAAGTGGCAGTTTACCAACAAGGGCAGCATCACAGCGCCGTTCGACAACCGCTTCGAGGCAATCGAGGCCGCTATCGGCGCTGCCCGAATCAGCGGCGACCCCCATTCCATTGTCATCGTCCAGGACCCCGGAACGGACGAGGAAATTGTTTGGCGGCACACTGAAGACAGCGCCGAGAACAGCGAAGAGTTTTAAGCTTGAAGCAGTGCGACGGCCTAGCTGATGCTCACGATCTCCACGTCGCCCCCAGCAACAGAAGCGACTTCATCCACGGTCTTGCCCATCAGCGCACGAGCAATGGGCGACCGGAAGGAAATGGTGCCGCTGCTGGGGTCTGCCTCATCGTCTCCGACGATCCGGTAGGTCTGGATGCGACCATCTTCGCGCTCGAAGGTCACGGTGCTGCCGAAGCGCACCGTACAGTCTGCAGGCGACGGCGGAACAATCTGGGCGGTTCGAACGCGTTCTGAGAGATATCGAATATCGCGAAACGGTATCGCCGCAAGGCGGCGCCGCTCGTTGATGTCGTCAACCCCCATTGCCGCTTCATAGGCGCTCCTGGCCGCCTCGAGATCGCGTTGAAGCAGGGCGAGGCCTTCCGCGGTGACCAGATTTGGTCCATCCGGTATTGGCCGCTCGGGCAGCATGGTTTCCGATGCTGTCTCGGCACTGTCTTCTTTCGTGAAAGCGACGCTCACCTGAATTCCTCCAAGGCTTGAACGGCGAGCCATAGCCCAGGATCGTTGCTGGAAACAATGGGTATCAGGAACGCGTCAATCCCATGGTGGATGCACCGCCCAAACTGGATCAGGCGCAGCGTTCACATTCTCATGCATGATCGAACGACTGGGCCCGCCCGACGTTGTGCGGAGAGCTTATCATCGCATGGAGACTGAAATGGCACAGACACATGACCATGGCGGTGTACTGCCGCAGGAAACCAATTTCGATAATGCGGACCAGCCCGGCATCGCACAGCCTTACAGCCAGACTGAAATCGAAGACCTTGTGTTCAATGGCGCACTCAGCGTGGAAGAACGGCTGACGCAGCTGCGCGAAATGCGCGATGAGGCTGCGGCCCGCGAAAGCGGAGACTGGGGTGACCAGGACCCCGCTACGATGATGGATGAAATCGATCGCGCGATCGAGGAGCTGAGCGGCGATCAGTCAACGAGCGACGACAACTTCGCGCTCGAGGCAGGCCTCTCCGATGATCCTTCCGATCACCTGCACGCCCTTGCGCCTGACGATATCGATGCCCAGCAGGCATTGACGGGTGAAGACGCGTTCTACGACGAGGAAGAAGAAGGCCCTGTTGACGATGATCATTGGGCCGGCAGCGAGGAATTCCGCCACTAATCTCGCCGCCGTTCACGCCATGCACATAGCCTCCGCGCCAACAGCGCGGAGGCTTTTTGTTGGAAATAATTGACCCTTGCCAATGTCGAGCGGCAGGCGCCTCATCCGTCGCGAAGGATGCATCCCAGGAGGACCTTCGAATGGAACGACATTATGGATGGGTAATCGTTGCGACGGGGGCCGTGATTACCTGCGTGGCAATGGGCGCAATGTTCGCCCTGCCCGTCTATCTCCAACCCATGGCAGACCAGACCGGCTGGACCCGCGCCGGCATATCCGGGGCCATGACAGTCGGCTTTATCGTGATGGGCGTAGCCGGCTTTCTCTGGGGAACGCTGACTGACCGGATCGGCGCCCGGCCGGTGGTCCTCATCGCTGCCATCATGCTCGGCGTCGGGCTCTTCATTGCCAGCCGCGCGACAGATCTCCTTGTCTTTCAAATTGCATATGGCGGGCTCGTCGGGGCTTCCGGCGGCGCCTTCTTCGCACCGCTCATGGCAACGACGATCGGCTGGTTCGACAAGAACCGAAGCCTTGCAGTGTCACTCGTGTCCCTCGGAGGCGGCGTGGCCCCCATGGTGATCACGCCCTTGGCCACCGTGCTCATCCAGACCTATGGCTGGCGTGATGCCATGATGATGACCGCGATCACAGCGAGTGTTCTCATCGTTCCGCTCAGCTTTCTTATTCGCCGTGCGCCCGACGCACTGGCCGCCTCCCCCACGCCCTCCAGTGATGTGGCGCCGGCAGAAAGCCAGCCAACGCGCATGGGCGCGGTGTTCCGTACGCCGCAATTCTTCGTACTGGCCGGCGTTTTCTTCTTCTGTTGCGCCGCCCATTCGGGCCCGATCTTCCACACCGTCAGCTACGCCATGCTGTGTGGTGCCTCCGCCATTGCCGCGGCCAGCATCTATAGCGTCGAGGGTTTCGCCGGGCTCTTCGGGAGGGTGATCTTTGGCGTTCTCGGCGACAAGCTGGGGGTCAAGCGGGTGATCATCGGTGGGCTGGTTCTGCAGGCCGCTGGTATCTACACCTATATTTATGTCAGCGAACTCAGCCACTTCTATGCGCTGGCCGCGGTGCTCGGGCTCGCCTATGGCGGGGTCATGCCGCTCTACGCTGTGCTCGCACGGGACTATTTCGGCCCCAAGGTAATGGGCACGGTCCTTGGCGGCATCACCATGACCTCAAGCATCGGCATGGCCTTTGGGCCACTCGGGGGCGGATGGATCTTCGATACGTTCGGCGACTATCACTGGCTCTACGTCAGTTCTGCCGTGATCGGTCTTGCGGCGGCGGCGCTGGCCTTGGCGTTTCCGCCAAAGAACCAGGATCTGGCCCCGACCGGCGCGGTCCCGGCCTGAGCAGATCAGACGGGGCTTGCCGCCATGGCTGCCCCGTCATTATCCCCCTCATCGTCGCCTTGCGTGGCATAGGCGGCGGACAAATCCCGATAAGCCCTTGAGTTGAAGGCGATGATTGTCACGATCAGGCCGATGAAGCCGGCGATGGTGAAGACCAATGCAATGCCGCGCTCGGGCCCCCGGCCAAACCAGTCGCCTATAGCATCGGCGCCGGCCCCGTCTGTCATGAGCGGGATAAAAATGAACTGGGTCAGAGGCCCGATCATGAACGCGGTCAAGGGCGAGGCCGATTGTTCGACCGATTGGGCGAACCCGAACACCCTGCCCTGTCTTTCCAGCGGCACCACCTTTTGCAGAGTGGTGTGCTCGGAAGCTTCCGCATAGGGCCCGAGGAACATCCAGACAAAGCAGCCTGCGGCCAGCAGCCAGATGGACGACTGCACAGTGAAGACGCAGCATACCGACCAGGTAATGATGTTGACCGTCAGCAGCGTTCTGAGCGGATTTTTGCCCAGCCCGGTTTTGGAAATGATGATGCCGCTGATGATGAAGGCGGTTGAAAGTGCCCCGAACGTCAGGCCCCAAACCTCTACGGACACCAGCGACAGTCCATAGGCGTCCAGCAGGGCCATGAACACGCCACCGAGGAAGTTATTGAAAGTGGCGAAGAAAATGAGGGCGAAGAGGCCGGGGACGGCTGCGATCACGCGGATCGTGCCGGCGATATCAACGCGCTTGGGCTCTTGAGGAACGTCGGCACTGGGGGCGACCCGGCCTTCGTCTAGCCGCAGCACAAGGAGATGGGCGAAGGCCAGAAGCGTAAAGCCAAGGGCCAGGATCAGCGTCAGCTTCATTCCCCCAAAGGCCACCAGGAAACCGCTTATGACAGAGGTGGTTAGGAAGCCTATGCCGCTCACCATGCCCACCAGGCCATTGGCTTTGTCACGCCGATCCTCGGGTATGAGGATCGTCACCAGGGTGGGAAGCGCGATGCTCCGGAGGTTGCCCGAAATCACGCCCAGCATCACCACGAAGACAAATCCCCAGAGATAGGCGCCATATGGGTCGGCGAAGGCCCCTTCGGGTTCAAGGAAAACCAGTGCCGTGCTGATGAGATAGAAAAAGAAGGAGGCGATGCTCGACCCTTGCATCGCCGCCTTCTTGGGGTTGTGATCGACAATGCTGCCGAACCAGAAGCCACAGGCTGCGGTGAAAACCAGAAAGATGCCGGCCACCATACCTGTCGCAAATACCGACTGCGTCTCGATAAATATCCAGAATGTCAGGGCAAACCACACCGTGAAATTGGTGATGTTAGCGACGAGGTTATTGCTCAGGATCTGATGAAACGGGCTCATAAGGGCATCCTTGCGAAGCGGCGGGCAGCGTACCTCTGGTGGAAATGGACCTTAGACTATCGTGGCGACAGGGCCTGTCAGTGGGCCGCTACCCTCCACCCCAACGAACGATCAGCGCAATTCACTTTTCGGGCGTGAGCTGGGCGATTTCCCACGCGAAACCGCCGGGATCGGCGAAGGCTGCAGTCCGCCGCCCCCATGGCTGGTTGATTGGCCCGTTGAGGAACGGCACTCCAAGTGATTGTAATCTCTCGTATTCTGCATCGACGTCGTCAACAAGGATGGTCAGGAGCATGCGGGGACCATCCGAGATGCTGCCAATTTGCATCGGGTCGACCAGTACGGGAGCTTGGGGCTCGGCGAGGAGGTTGATCATGGTCCCGGCAAAGCCGAAGACAGCCGAAACGTCGTCTTGATGGACGATGTCGACCGCGAAAATGCGCTGGTAGAAATCCCGCACCTCGTCGAGGTTCGGAACAAATAGTGTAATGACTTCAATAGCATCGAGCGACATGCTGGCTTCCTCCATGCAGGCACGACGATCCGCGGCCGGCCAATTCGACAAGTTTGGGCGGCGGCGCTGTCAAAAAAAGCCCCGGTCACCCGGGGCTTTCTCAACGCTATCCGACGGATATTGGCGGGAGTAGAGATTTCCCTGATTTATCAAAGAGTACGGCCTTTGCCGGGTCGGCGGCGAGGACCAAGCTTTCGCCAATGCGCAGGGCCTGATCGCCATCCAGAACGGCGAGCCATTGGGTGCCCGAGGCCAGTTCGACGTTGACGATGGTCTCGTTGCCGAGGCGTTCGACCAGGCCGACACGGCCGACAATTGCGCCGCTGGATGAGGGCGAAAGGTCGTGCGGACGGACACCTAATGTTAGCAGACTGTTAACGTTGACGCCCTCAGTTTGCGCTGGAACGCGAAGATTGGCGACATCCTTGCCACTGACCACGATGGCCCCCTCTTCGACCGCGTCGACGGTGACTTCGACGAAGTTCATCTTGGGCGACCCGATGAAGCCGGCAACGAAGAGATTGGCGGGACGCTGGTAGAGTTCGATGGGCGCGCCGACCTGCTGGACGACGCCGGCGTCGAGGACGACGATCTTGTCGGCCAGGGTCATCGCCTCGACCTGATCGTGGGTGACGTAGATCATGGTCGCGCCGAGATCGGCATGGAGCTTGGCGATCTCCATGCGGGTGTCGACGCGTAGGGCTGCGTCAAGATTGGAGAGCGGCTCGTCGAAGAGGAAGACTTCCGGCTGGCGGACGATGGCACGGCCGATGGCGACGCGCTGACGCTGCCCGCCCGAGAGCTGGCCGGGCTTGCGATCGAGCAGATGCTCCATCTTGAGGATGCGGGCGGCTTCGCGGATCTTCTGGTCGCGAATGTCCTTGGGGGTCTTGGCGAGCTTCAGTCCGAAACCGACATTGTCGTAGACCGTCATGTGCGGGTAGAGCGCGTAGGACTGGAACACCATGGCGATGGACCGGTCTCGCGGCTCGACATTGTTGCAGAGCTTGTCGCCGATATAGAGTTCACCCCCGGTGATTTCCTCGAGACCGGCGATCATGCGCAGGAGCGTCGACTTTCCGCAGCCCGAGGGGCCGACGAAGACGACGAACTCGCCATGTTCGATCGACAGGTCCACGCCCTTGATGACCTCGACACTGCCGTAGGCCTTGTAGATGTTCTTGAGCTCAAGTCCGGCCACGACTCAGATCTCCCTCTGTGAGAATGTTGGTGTCATCGCCCTAACCCTTGACCGCGCCGGCCGTCATGCCCGCCACGATCTGACGGTTGAAGAACATGAAGACGATCAGCGGCGGGATGGTGATGAGAAGGATGTTGGTGAAGAGCAGATTATAGGCGGTGCTGAACTGGCTCTGGAAATTGAAGAGCGTCAGCTGCACCGTCGCGTTGGCATTGCCCGGCAGGTAATAGAGCGGGTTGGTGAAATCGTTGAAGATGCCAACCGACTGCACCACGATGTTCGTCACCGTCACCGGCCAGAGCATCGGCAGGATGACGCGGAAGAACACGTCCATCGGCCGCGCCCCATCGATGATGGCGGCTTCATCCAGCTCGCGCGGGATGGTGGCGATGAAGGCTCGGTAGAGGATGATCGAGAACGGCAGATTATAGGCCACTTCGATCAGGATCATGCCATGCAGCGTGCCGAAGAGTTTGAGGCCCTGCAGCAGCCAGATGGTCGGGACCACGGCGGGCGGAATCATCAGGCCGGCGAGAATGAGGAACTCGATCATCCCGTTCCAGCGCGTCTTGCGGCGGGCCAGCACGAAGCCGACCATGGCCGCAAAGATGATCAGCAGCGTGACGCTGGCAACTGTGATGAGGCTGGAGTTGATGAAGGCGGTGATCAGCATCCAGTTTCGGGTCTGCACCACCTGGACGATATTGTCCCAGAGGTGAAAGCCGTTCGGCCAGGAGAAGTCGCGCAGGGATGACTGCTGCTTGTCCTTGAAGGCCATCAGGATGATGAAAATGAACGGGATGACGAAGACGACGAAGGTCGCCGCAATGGCGGCCAGGCCGCCGACAAGGGAAGCGCGCGATTTCATTCGTGGCCCTGCTTGCGATTGAGGAACATCGTCAAAGGCACGACGAGGACGCCGATGAGCACGAAGAGCACCACATTGCCTGCCGTCGAGAGGCCGTAGAAGCCGGCCTGATACTGCTTGTAGATCACCGAGGCGACCGTATCGGAGGCAAAGCCCGGGCCGCCCTTGGTCATGGCCCAGATGAGATCGAAGGTGCGCAGACCGCCGATGAAGGACAGCGTGATGACGGTGGCGGTCGCCGGCCGGCTGAGCGGCAGCGTCACATAGAGGAAGTTCTGCCACTTGGTGGCGCCATCGATGCGCGCAGCTTCGTAGTAATCCTTGGGGATGGCGACGAGGCCGGCGATGTAGATGACGGTGGCGAGCCCCACACCCTTCCAGACGTCGACGAGAGCGACGGAATAGAGCGCCAGCTTGGGATCGACGAGCCAGCCTGGTCCCTTGATGCCGATGAGCGCCAGGGTTTCGTTGATGGCGCCGGCGGTGGGGTGCATCAGCACGGTGAAGGTGATGCCGACGCCGACCGTCGAGACCAGAACCGGAAAGAAGATGATGGAGCGCAGATAGCCGCGGGCCACGATCTGGCTGGTCAACATCACGGCAAGCGCCATGCCCAGAATAACCTTGAGACCTGAGGTGACGACGGCATAGACCACCGTATTGACCAGGCCCTGGATCAGGAAGGGTTCGCGGAAGAACTGCGCGAAGTTGTCGAGCCCGATGAAGGTGGCGTCAAACAGCGTCCAACGCGTCAGGCTGAAATAGAGCGAGGCGAATGTGGGTGCGAGGAACAGCACCGAGTAGATAACGGCCGCTGGCAGGAAGAACCAGCCGGGATAGGCAGAGCGGCGCTTGACCGGAGGGATGCCGGTTGGCGCGTCGGCCATGCTGGCTACGCTGGAAACAGCCATCGCCTTCTCCTTGATGATACGGCCCGGGTGTCAGGAGACATCCCAGGCCGTCGAATGACAAGTGCTTACCAGCCGGAGAGGCCGAGCTGCTGGGCCTGCTTGCGCACGTCCTCGTCGTAGAGGGCAGCGCCGTCGGCGGCAGGACGGATACCCGAGCCCACTTCAACCGTGATCTGCTCGAGCGCGGGACCCTTGATCGGGGAGAGGAATTCCAGGGCGGGAGCGTTCTGGCCGCCTTCCTGGAAGTAGGGCAACATGTCGGCAACAGCGGGCGGCACGTCGGCCGGGATTTCGCAACCGGCGATCATATAGGGACCGGTCGCACCGACGGCTTCGTTGCGGATATCACAGCCTTCGGGGCTGGCGATAAAGGCGACGAAAGCCTTCGCCAGATCAGCATTGGCGGTCGACTTGGCGATATAGACCGAGTCCGGCATCCAGGTCGTCAGACCGTTGCTGTCGACGCTGTCACCCGGCTGGGCGAAGAAGCCAACGTCGTTGATGTGATCGGGAACGGTCTCGGCGATGGCGCCGATGCCAAAGGTCAGCATGGGATAGTGAGCACCCTCGCCCGTGGCGACCATGCGCAGGCCATCTGGATAGGTGGCAGCCCCGAAGTCTTCGTTGAGGTAGCCGCCCTCATAGACCGCCTGCAGCTTTTCGAAGCCACGCAGGGCCGCCGGGCTGGTGGCGAACTTGGCTTCGTTATTGGTGTAGCGCTCGGCGAAATCGGGCTCGGCCGCAAGAACGTTGAAGAAATCGGCCAGGACGAAGAGCTGGCTGGTCCAGGTCTCGCCATAGGTCTGGATAACGGCGGTCTTGCCGGCAGCCTTGATCTTCTCGTTATTGGCCATGAACTCGTCCCAGGATTTTGGAACTTCGAGGCCAAGCTCTTCGTAGAGAGGCTTGTTGTAGAAAATGCCGCCGCCCATGGCCGGTGCAAAGGGGGCGCCATAGACTTCGCCGCCGGCAGAAACCACGGACTTGAAGCTGTCCTGGACATTGGCCTGGAAGGGCTCGTTCGTCAGCGGCAGGAGGTTCTGCGTCGGGTTGAGCGCCTGGAACAGCGAGCCCGAATTGTAGAAGAACACGTCGGCCATGGAGCCGGTGGCAAGGCGGGTCTTGACGATGTTGTCGCCGTCACCGCCGCCTGGACGGATTTCCATGTCGATGGAGACGTCGGGGTTCTGCTCGGTGAAGGCGGCAACCCAGGCTTCCGCGACGGCGACCGACTGCGGGCCGTTGTCGACGAGGAAGCTCAGATTGCCGGACTGCTGGGCACTGACGGCGCTGGCCGTCAGCATCATGCCGAGCGTGCTGGCGCTGAGGAGCGCGAGAAACTTCGTTTTGGTCATAGTAGGCACCTCCCTTGGGACCCTTTTCGGGTCAAGTTGAAATTTTTGCTATAGCGCCATCATGGCGTGTTCGCATTCACATGCGGCTTGGCGCGTTCACGGCGCGAAGGGGCTGCATAATTGAACGTGATGACATGCCGGCCTGCGGAGAGCGAAACGTCGCCGGTGGCCGACAGAGGCTGGCCGTCAAGCGTCGCATCGCGATAGGCCGCAGCGAGACGCAGGACGCCGCGGCTTTCCGCCGGCACTTCGATCTCGTAGCGGACCGCTTCGCCGGTGATGGACCAGGCGGCACTGATCTGGCCGGCGGGGCTATCGTGCTGGGCAGCGACCGGGGACAGATCAGGCAGGATGATCGGCTCGAAAACAATGGTCTTGAAGCCCGGATCGCCCGCGTCCGGACGGAAACCGGCCACACCCTCGAGCAGCCACTGGCACACCGCGCCATAGGCATAGTGATTGTAGGAATTCATCTGCGGATTGTAGATGGAACCGTCGGCCTGGATGGCGTCCCAGCGCTCCCAGATCGTGGTGGCGCCCATCTTCACCTGATAGAGCCAGCCTGGCACTTCTTCCTGGAGGAAGAGCTCGCTGACGAGGCCCCACTCACCGATTTTCACCAAGGCCGGCAGCAGCGCCGGCGTGCCGATGAAACCGGTGCCGATGCGGCACTCCGCGCGGTCGATGGTGTTCTTGAAGTGGCGCTTGGCGGCTTCGTATTTGTCCGCCGGAATGAGGTCGTGGACGAAGGCGAGCGCATAGGAGGTCTGATCGTCATAGGCGAGACGACCGGACTCCGTGATGAACTCCCGAACGAAGGCCGCCTTGACGTCCGCGGCGATCTTGCCCATCCGCGCGCTTGTGGCCGCATCGCCCGCGATCCGCGCGATCTCGGCGACCGAGTTGGCGGCGATGTAGAGATAGATGGTTGCGGCGGCATCATCGCCGATGGTGGGCAACGGCTTGGCGCTGGGACCCTTGGGCTGCAGCCAGTCACCGAACGTAAAGCCGCGGGCGCCCCATTCGCGTGGCGGCGAGACGATCGGGCCATCGCTGATCGACCAGACGAAATCAACCCATTTGACCATGGCCGGGAGCGCTTCAGCGAGCATCTCGGTGTCGCCATAGTGCAGATACATCTGCCAGGGAATGATATGGACGGCGTCGCCCCAGCCGGTGGAGCCGAAAAAGCCGGGATAGAATTCGGGCTGCAGGCGGGTCGGATCGGGAACGACGTGCGGCACCGCGCCGTCTTCGCGCTGGTCGACCATGAGGTCGCGCATATATTTGCGGAAGAAGCCCTGAACCTCGCCGAGGTAACAGGCCGTGCCGGCAAAGACCTGGGCGTCGCCGGTCCAGCCGAGACGCTCGTCGCGCTGCGGGCAGTCTGTCGGGACTTCGATGAAATTGCCGCGCTGGGACCAGAGCGTGTTGAGGAAGAGCCGGTTCACCAGCGGGCTGCCGGAGGTGAAACTAGCCTTTGCTTCGGTGACCGAGCTGATCGGCACGGCAGTGATGGCGCCAAGGGTGGCCTCGCCCTCAATGGTCACGCGGGCGTAGCGGAAACCCTGGAAGGTGAAGAGCGGACGATAGTGCTCGGTGCCCTGCCCGCTCAGCGTATATTCGAGGCGGGCTTCGGCGGTGCGGTAATTGACGTTGTAGAAATTGCCGTCCTTGTCGAGGACTTCGGCGTGTTCGACGAGCACCTTCGCCCCGGCTTTGCCGGTGACGTCGAAGGCGACATAGCCACCGATGTTCTGGGCAAAGTCAAAGATCTGGCGGCCTTCGGCGTCCTTCCACTGCTTGGCGACCGGCAGGGCTTCGAGTTCGCGGACCGGCGTGGTTTCGTGGGCGACGAGGCGCGCGGTGTCGAAGTCGATCTCGGCGGTGCCGGCGGAGACTTCGGGGGTAATGCGGGCGTCAAAAATCTCGCCGAAATAGATGCCGGACTCGCGGACAGGAAGTTCGCCGCTTTCCCAGGAGCTGTCGGTGGCAAGGAGCAGGTCGCCCGCGCCATTCGCGGCGGAGCGGAGCTCGGCGAAGGCGGCGATATCGCTGCCCCAGGTATTGTGGATCGGGAACTTGCCCCACATCAGCTGACTGCGCAGCCAGCCGTCGGCGAGCCAGATCTCGATGCGGTTTTCGCCAGCCACGAGAAGATCGGCGACAGCATAGGTCTGGTAGCTCAGGCGGACATCATAGCTGGTCCAGCCGGGCGTGAGGATGTCCTGGCCGACGCGCTTGCCATTGATGAAGCAGACATAAAGACCGAGCGCCGAGATATCGAGCGACTCGGCGCCGGTGACGGCGGACAGGGAAAAAGTCTTGGAAACGAAGCTCGCGGGCGTGCCGACACCCTTGTCGGACAGCGGACGGACCATTTTGGCGGCCCAGGCGCGGCGGGAATTGGGCGAGCCCGCATTGAGCTCGACATTGGTTTCGTTCAGCACAGGGCCTCTCCTCAGCCGCTTTTCGCGGTGTAAACTGTTCTACGTGCAGCGTTCTACAATTTTGACGGCTTCGCAATAGGATTTTTTTCGATTAGGTGCGAAACTGGTTGAAACGAGGTCCCATGCAGAAAAAACCGGCAGCTGGCCGCACTCCCCGGATTACTATTCGCGATGTCGCTACGGATGCAGGCGTGTCCGTTGCCGCTGTTTCGAAAGTCCTGCGCGATGCCTATGGCGTCAGCGACGCCCTGCGGAAAAAGGTCCGGGCGTCGATGGACAAGCTCAACTATCGACCATTGACCGCGGCGCGCGGATTGCGCGGCAGGACCTACACGATCGGGCTGATCTTCCCGGATCTGCGCAATCCGTTCTTTGCCGACATATTTGCCGGTGTGAATGCAGCGCTGGAGCGGACGCAATACCAGGCGATGCAGGGGATCAGCCATTCGGTCCACGCGCTGGTCGACGCCATGGTCGACCGGCAGATGGATGGGCTGATCCTGATCGGCCCCAACGAACAGGCAGAGCGGCTGGAGGAAATCGCCGCCCGCCTCCCCCTGGTGCTGATCGGTCACCATCAGGACACCGGCCGGCATTTCGACGTGGTCAATAATGACGACCAGCTGGGTGCCCGCCTTGCGATCCGGCACCTGATCACCAATGGCTACAGCAAGATCGCCATGCTCAGCCTCGAGCAGCCGGCATCATCAGTCATCCAGCAGCGCGAGATCGGCTACCGGATGGAGATGGTGGAGCGGGGCCTCGGCGAGCACATCAATATCGTGCGGGCGCCGCAGATGCTGCGAGATGTGCAGGTGGTGCTGCGTCGACTGCTCAACGGCCCCGATCGCCCGGAGGCCATCTTCTGCTGGACCGACCTCATGGCCTTTGAGGCGATCAGCGTCGCGACCGAGCTGGGACTTGCCCTTCCGGACGATCTGGCCATCGTCGGATATGACAATACGGTGTTCTGCGACTTCGCCCAGAACAGCCTCACCAGTATCGACCAATCGGGGGAAATCCTGGGGCTGCAGGCGACGCGACTCTTGATCGAGCGGATCAATGGACGCAGCGAGCCGGACCAGTTCGTCGTCACCCCGCGCGTTGTCGCCCGCAGCAGCAGCGCGCGCTCGGCCAGCGAGTGAGGGGAGAAAAGATGGGCCCCTTAACCTCAATCAGCCTTGATTTCGCCAAAAGCGTTGACAGAGTAGGCCTTTGCGCTATGGTCCGCGCCGCAAGAGCACTGATATGCCTCCCGGCGTCACGCTTGCGTGCGCGCGGTCGCCTCAATGTTTCTGGGGCGGTGACTACAGGTTTTTCCGTGTCTGCGCCCTTACCCGTTGCGGATGTATAACCGACTTTTTGCTTTTTCATCCGCACAGGCGAATTACGCTTCGCGTTCAGGCGGAACTCGCTTTCCAGTCCGGAATGCCGACCCGAGTGTTTCGGGCGGTTTGCAACCGGAAAACCGTTGAGTGGATCGACCGACGTTGACCGACGATTTCTCCAGCCTTGGCCTTTCCAGCAAGGTTACCGATGCCGTTCTAGCGGCGGGCTATACACGCCCAACTGAAATTCAGGCCCAGGCCATTCCCCATTTGCTGGAGAAGAAGGACCTGATCGGCATTGCCCAGACCGGCACCGGCAAGACGGCGAGCTTCGTGCTGCCGATGCTGACGCTGCTGGAAAATGGCCGCGCCCGGGCCCGCATGCCCCGCACTCTCATTCTCGAACCGACGCGCGAACTCGCTGCCCAGGTCTCCGAGAACTTCGAGAAGTACGGCAAGAACCACCGTCTGACGATGGCCCTGATCATCGGCGGCGTGTCGTTTGAAGACCAGAACAAGAAGCTCGACCGCGGTGTGGACGTGCTGATCGCGACCCCGGGGCGCCTGCTCGACCAGATCGAGCGCGGCAAGATCATGCTGAACGGCGTCGAGATCCTCGTGATCGACGAGGCCGACCGCATGCTCGACATGGGCTTCATCGATGACATCGAAAAGATCGTCAATCGCCTGCCGCCCCGTCGCCAGACCATGCTGTTCTCGGCAACCATGGACGGGCAGATCGAGAAGCTGACCAAGAAGTTCCTCAAGGACCCCGTGCACGTGCAGGTGTCCCGTGCGGCTTCGACTGCCGACACCATCGACCAGAAGCTGGTCAAGGTTTCGTCCAAGCCTGACGAAAAGCGCGCGGCGCTGCGGGAGCGGATCCGTGCCTCCGAAGGCCTGACCAACGCCATCATCTTCTGCAATCGCAAGCGCGACGTGGCGACCCTCGCCCGCTCGCTCGAACGGCACGGCTTTTCGGCCGGTGCGCTCCATGGTGACATGGACCAGAAGAGCCGCATGGAAACGCTCGACGCCTTCAAGGGCGATCGACTGACCCTGCTGGTCGCCAGTGACGTTGCTGCCCGCGGCCTCGACATCCCGGCCGTGAGCCACGTGTTCAATTTCGACGTGCCCGTGCACGCGGAGGACTATGTGCACCGAATCGGCCGCACCGGTCGCGCAGGCCGTTCCGGCGTGGCCTATACCCTGGTCAGCTCGGCCGACAGCAAGCATCTCGACGCCATCCTGAAGCTGATCGAAAAGCCGATCGAATGGCTAGAAGTTGCAGCACCGCAAACCGCGCGTGCCGCGGCCGAAGCCGCGAGTGAAAGCGACGCGGAAAGCACCGGCACCGAGCGCCGCAAGCGACCATCGCGGCGGCGCACCAAGGCGGATGTAGCTCCGGTTCAGGCTCCTGCTTCGGCTTCGGCACCTGCGGCTGCTGTCACTACGCCCGAGCCCGAAGTGGTACGGGTCGAACAGGCAGCGCCAAGTTCGAACAGCCGGCGTCGTCCGGCAAAGCGACCAGAAGAAAGCACATCATCCGACACGTCCGCCTTTGGCGACGCCGGACCGATTCCTGCATTTCTTCTTCGTCCGACTCGCTTATCAGAGTAGATAAGCGAGCAAGTATATTGGGGGCCGCCGTCAATACTGTTGTGAACGCGACACCCGCGTTCAGCAGTAGACGGCGGGGGATATATTTGCTCTACCTTCTCAGCCAGACACTGAGGGGCCGGTTACGTGGGGAAGTCTGTGGCCGATCACGAGTTCGAACGCGCTTTGGCCTATGGCCTGTCAGCACTCGACTTGCTGAAACGGGGCAGTATTCCCCCCTATCCCCAATTCTATGAACTCCTCTACACATATGCGACCGGTGTGAACCCGGCGCTGAACAACCGCATCAATGCGATCTTCGCCAGCGGACAGGCGCCGACGACCACTCTGGCCGAGACCCTCTACGAAGAGTTCCTCCGCTCGGACGTCAACGACCGCATGTCCATGGTGTCCCAGCGGATGCATGTCCGCATCCAGGATGTGCACGACGCAATCGACACGGCCATGGCCACGGCCAACGCTTATTCCGGTTCCCTGCAATCAGCGCAGGGCGATCTGGAACGGGCGATCAGCGCCGAGGATTTGCAGCTCCTTGCCGCGCGCCTTTTGACCGAAACACGGCGCATGCAGGACACCAACCGAACGCTGGAACAGAAGCTCGAAGCCTCACGCGAGGACATTGCAGCGCTGCAGCGTGACCTCGACGATGTCCGGCGCGAGTCGCTGCTCGATCCGCTGACCAAGATCGCCAACCGCAAGAGTTTTGACGATGGCCTGCGCGAGGCGGTTTCCGACGCCCGGCAATCGGGCAATCCGCTGTGCCTGATCCTGGCGGATATCGATCACTTCAAGTCGTTCAACGATCGCTTCGGCCACCAGACCGGTGACCAGGTGTTGCGGCTGGTGGCGATGACCTTCAAGTCCAACATCAAGGGCCGCGATATCGCGGCGCGTTATGGCGGCGAAGAGTTCGTTGCGGTGCTCCCGTCGACCGACCTCAAGGGCGCGTCAATCGTGGCCGAAAATATCCGCCAGGCCATTCACGCCAAGGAACTGCTCAAGCGCTCGACCAATGAGAAGCTGGGTCGCATCACCGCCTCGTTCGGCATCGCCCTGTTCCGGTCGAACGAAAGCTCCGGGGCCTTCTTCGAGCGCGCCGACCGCTGCCTCTATGCGGCCAAGCATGCCGGCCGCAACCGGGTGGTCACTGAGGAAACCTACGAGGCCGTTCTCGAGGATATCCGGACCGGCGTCTCGGCCGCCTAAGCTTTTCGGTAGGCGCGCTAAACGGCGTGGAGGGATGTTGTACGTCCCGGACGAGCTGAGCCCAGCCAAATTCCCAAGCTGCCTTGCATTGGCGTGGATCACCCGGACAAGCGGGGTGATGACGACGAACCACAGCTTCCTGGAGTTGGAAGGCTGGGCACGTTTCTCCATGCGTCCGGCATGAAGTCGGCGTGCTGTTGCCGCTCCTTCAGGCTGCTGGGCGGCTAACCGTCCGGCTGAAGCTCGACCCCGAGGCCGGCCAGCATAGTCCAATAATCCGGATAGGTTTTGCCTGTGCAGGCCGGATCGAGAATAACGATGTTGGACACCAGCAAACCGGCCAGGGCAAAGCTCATGGCGATGCGGTGATCGTGGTAGGTTTCGATCTTGATCCGCGAGTTCCGTCCGGAAAGCTGGGAGGCAAGGGCCGGATCGGACGCGACGATGAGATCATCACCCTCTTCGGTCGCGAGACCGGGCAGGATGCGATTGAGCTCATTGGCGACGGCGCGGATGCGGTCGGTTTCCTTGACGCGTAGATTGGCAATGCCGACGAAGCGCACGGGGCGGTTGTTAAAGGCAGCGACAACCGCCATGGTCGGAACCGCGTCCTGCATCTGCGAGCCGTCGATAATCTCGGGCATGTTGGGGAATGACGCGATGATGGCCTGGGCGGCAGCATCAGGCTGGGTGAAGGCGTCGGCCGACACGCCGAGGTCGATCTTGCCGCCCGTCAGCGCCTCGATGCCCCAGAGATAGGTGGCGGCAGAAGCGTCGGGTTCGATATGGAAATCAGTAGCCTTATAACCCGTCGGCTGGACCAGCCAGGCGCCTTCGCCGTCCTCGGTGACGTCGGCGCCAAAGGCGCGCATGGCGGCGATAGTGAGATCGACATAGCCACGGGCCCCGATATCCTTGCCGGCCAGGGCAATCTCAATGGGGCCATCGCCGAAGGGGGCGGCCATCAGCAGGGCCGAGGCATACTGGCTCGAGAGGGACGCGTCGATCTCGACCCGGCCCTTACCGAAGCGACCCGTGCCCCGAATGGTGACAGGTGGGCAGCCGGTGGGGCTCTCAGCGTCGATGCCGAGCTGATTGAGGGCATCAACCAGCGGACGGATTGGACGGAGGCGCATGTCCTCGTCGCCGTCAACGATGACGGTGCCATCGATAGTCGCAACGGCGGCCGTCAGAAAGCGGGTGGCCGTGCCGGCATTGCCGAGGGACAGCGGCGCGGCGGGCGCCGTGAGGCGGCCAAGGCTGGTGACGAGGAAGCTCGTCGCATCCGGCTCGGTGATCTCGACGCCCATCGCCCGGAGGGCCTTGGCCATCAGCACGGTGTCCTTGCTCTTCAAGGCACCGGTCAGGCGGCTGGTGCCCTTCGCCAGCGCGGCAAGCAGCAAGGCGCGATTGGTGATCGACTTGCTGCCCGGCGGCGAAACGCGGCCCGAAAGCGGACGATTGGGCGGGACGATGGCGTAGGCGGGAGGGAGAGCGTTTGGCATGGTGCCGTGTTAGGACAAACCGTCGCGGGTGGCAATTGGGGAGTTGGTGCGGGCACACTCCAGGGGGCCTCGCGAGACCCCCTCCTAACCTTCCCCTGGTAGGGGGAGGGACAGATCGAGTCGGTCTATTATCTGTGAGCCACCGACAGACCCCTCCCCCTATCAGGGGGAGGTTGGGCGGGGTAGTACTAGGCCCCTGCCCGGGCCTCAGACAGTGCCTTGAGGTCTGCTGCGGCGAGCGTGACGCTTTCGCCGCAACCGCACGCGCCGGTCTGGTTGGGGTTCTTGAAGGTGAAGCTCGAGCCCATTTTCGACTGCTCGAAATCCATCACCGTGCCGAGGAGATACATGGTGGCCTTGGGGTCGACCCAGACATTGACGCCCTTGTCCTCGACATGGTCATCGCCGGCGATCGGCTGCTCGACATATTCCATGGTGTAGGAGACGCCAGCGCAGCCGGCATTCTTGATGCCGACGCGCAGGCCCACGACGGGCGTGTCCGAATCCTCGATGATCTCGGTGATGCGCTCGGCAGCGGCATCGGTCAGCGACATGATCTTGAAGGGCATGGACAGGTCCACCTTTTATCGGCATTTCACGATATATAGGACGAAACGCGCGGGATTACCACCAGTTCAGCGCGACCTGGGCTTCTTCGCTCATGCGGGTCGCGTCCCACGGGGGATCGAAGACCATGTTGACGGTGACGTCCTGGATGCCTTCTACGCTGCGGGCAGCGTTTTCCACCCAGCCGGGCATTTCGCCGGCAACCGGACAGCCGGGAGCGGTCAGGGTCATGTCGATGGTGAGGTTGCGGTCGTCGTCGAGGTCGACCTTGTAGATCAGGCCCAGCTCATAGATATCGACCGGGATTTCCGGGTCATAGACAGTCTTGAGCGCACCGATTAGCTCGGTGGTGATGCGCTCGACCTCACCTTCCGGAAGCGTGGCCGGCATGGTGGGCGTGATGCGAACGTCTTCCGGCGAAGCAGTTGTGTTTTCGTCTGTCATTTCCGTCTCGCCTTATGCGAAAAATTTCTGAGCGCGCTCGAGGCCATCGACCAGCGCATCCACATCGTCCTTGCCATTATATAGGGCGAGGGAGGCCCGGCAGGTAGAGGTGACGCCAAATCGCTTGAGCAGGGGCTGAGCGCAATGGGTGCCGGCGCGAACGGCGATGCCGTAGCGGTCGAGGATGGTGGCGACGTCGTGGGCGTGAGCCCCGGCGACCTCGAAGGAGAAGATGCCACCCTTGCCCGGCGCGGTGCCGATCATGCGCAGCGAATTGATCCGGCTCAGCTTTTCACGGGCATATTCGGCGGTCTCGGCCTCGTGGGCTTCGATGGCTTCGCGGCCAAGCGTTTCCATATAGTCGAGCGCGGCGCCGAGCCCGATGGCCTGCACGATGGGCGGCGTGCCGGCCTCGAAGCGGTGGGGCGGCGCGTTATAGGTGACGCCTTCCAGCGTGACCGTCTCTATCATCTCGCCGCCGCCCTGATAGGGCTGCATTTCGGCAAGGAGATCGTATTTGCCGTAGAGCACACCGATACCGGTGGGGCCGTAAAGCTTGTGGCCGGTCATGATGTAGAAATCGGCGTCGAGGTCGCGAACATCCACCTTGGTGTGGACGGCGCCCTGCGATCCGTCGATCAGGACGGGGATTCCCTTTGCATGAGCAATCGCGATCAAGTCCTTAATCGGATTGATGGTTCCCAGCACGTTCGACATGTGGGTGATGGCGACGATGCGGGTCCTGTCGGTCAGCGCCTGTTCGAAGGCGGCGAGATCGAGACTGCCATCATCCTTGACGTCGACCCATTTGATCACCGCGCCCTTGCGCTCGCGATGGAAATGCCAGGGCACGATATTGGAGTGGTGCTCCATGATCGTGGTGACGATCTCGTCGCCTTCGCTGATGCGCGGACCGCCAAAGGACTGGGCGACGAGGTTGATCGCCTCGGTGGCCGAGCGGGTGAAGATGATTTCTTCGACGCGGCCGGCGTTGAGGAAACGCCTGACGCTTTCGCGGCCGCCCTCATAGGCCTCGGTGGCGCGGTTGGCGAGCGTGTGCAAGCCGCGGTGAACATTGGCGTATTCGTGCCGGAAGGCATAGTCCATCCGGTCGAGGACCTGGACCGGCTTCTGTGCCGAGGCGCCGCTGTCGAGATAGACCAGGCGGTGGCCATGGATCTGCTCGGACAGGATCGGGAAGTCGGCGCGGACTTTATTGAAGTCGAAGGTCATCTACGTCTGGTCCTCGTGGAGGAGCCCCCCCACCTTGATCCCTCCCCACGAGGGGGAGGGAGACGATGTGGCACTTTTAGCGCCACACTGGACATTTGCTCGCTTCACAATTCTCCCGAGGGGAGAGTTTCAGCTCAGTTGCCGCTCAGCAGCCAGCCGTCGACAACGCCATTGAGGGCTTCGCCCAAGGCTTCATCTTCAACAGGATCAAGCACTTCGGCGATGAATCCGCGGACCAGCATGGTCTCGGCCTCGGCCTTGGGGATACCGCGGCTGACGAGGTAGAACAGGCTGTCTTCGTCGATCTTGCCGCAGGTCGAACCGTGGCCGCAGACGACGTCGTCGGCGTAGATCTCCAGCTCCGGCTTGGAGAGGATCTGTGCTTCGTCCGAGAGCATCAGGCCCTGATGCATGAACTTGGCATCGGTCTTCTGGGCATCGCGGGCGACGACAAGCTTGCCCTGGACGACGGCAGTGCCACGGCCACGGGTGATGGACTTGAACAGCGGCTGCGACGTGGTGTGCGCCACGGCGTGCAGCGTTTCCATCGTGATATCAGCGTGTTGTTCGCCAGTGACGAGGTTGAGACCGGTGACGTCGGCGTGTGCCCCTGCCCCGTTCATGACGGGATAGATGTTGGTCCGGCTGAGCTTGGAGCCAACGTGGATGATCAGGGTCCGCAGCTGGGCGCCATCAGCGAGACGATACTCGTTGGTGGCAAAGTGCGTGGTTTCAGAAGCACTTAGGTTGACGGTTATGTGCGTCACCTTAGCGTTCTTGCCGAGGGCCACATAGGTTCCGTGGTTGCCGACATGGGCGGCGTCGGAGCCCGAAAAGGTCTCGAGGATGACAGCCGAAGCCTCATCGGCGACGAAAATCTTCAGCGCGTCAGAGACATGGGCGGCCACGCCCTCGATGCGCCGATCGATCTGTATGACCGGATCGACACTGCCCTCAAGTGTCAGCGTCAGGGCTTCTTTTGCTAGCGCATTGCTAACGTTGACGATGACATCGTCGCGGTTGGTGAGAACACCGCCATGGGTCTTGCCGACGATGACGCCGGCCGGAGCCGTCGCTGCCGTCTGAACGACGCCATTGGCGATCATCAGCTGATAAGCACCGGCGACGCGTAGCGCCGGAGCGCTGGCCTCATTGGCGGGATTTGCCAGGGGCGGCATCGCCCGCAGCAGGCTTTTCAGGTCGGTATAGTGATAGTTCTCGACGCGGCGGGTCGGCAGACCGGCAACGGTGATCCGCTCGGCGACCTGATCGGCACCGAGGGATTTGAGCTGTTCGATCAGGGTGTTTTCAACCGGACCGAGGCGGACGGGGAAACGGGCGCTCATGCTCAAGCCGCCTGACCGTCGAAGTCAGCATAACCCTTGGCTTCGAGCTGGAGGGCCAGATCCTTGTCGCCGCTCTCGACGATACGGCCATCCGAGAACACATGCACCACGTCCGGGACGATATGGTTCAACAGGCGCTGGTAGTGGGTGATGACGAGCATGGAGCGCTGACCGTCGCGCAGGGAGTTCACGCCCTGGGAAACGACCTGCAGCGCGTCGATGTCGAGACCGCTGTCGGTTTCGTCGAGCACGGCGAGGGAGGGCTTGAGCAATGCCATCTGCATGATCTCGGCGCGCTTCTTCTCGCCGCCGGAGAAACCGACGTTGAGCGGACGCTTTAGCATGGCGCTGTCGACGTTGAGCGCCGCACCGGCTTCCTTGACCAGACGCATGAACTCAGGCGTGGTCAGCTCGGCTTCGTCGCGGGCCTTGCGCTGGGCGTTCATGGCCGCCTTGAGGAAGGTCATCGTAGCGACGCCAGGGATCTCGATCGGGTACTGGAAGGCGAGGAAGAGGCCCGCGGCAGCGCGCTCGGCCGGTTCCATCTCGAGGATGTTCTCGCCGTTGAGCAGGATTTCGCCCTCGGTGACCTCATAGTCTTCCTTGCCGGCAAGCACATAGCTCAGGGTCGACTTGCCCGAACCGTTACGGCCCATGATGGCGTGGACCTGGCCGGGCGGGATGACGAGGTTCACACCCTTGAGGATTTCGCGCTCCTCGATGCGGGCATGCAGATTGCGGATTTCAAGAACGGGAGTGGTCATTTCTAACTCCGGGTTTGGCTGCCGTCTCGGCGCCAGTGTCTTCAACAAGGCTCCCTCAGCCGCCCTCTCCCCGAAGGGAGAGGTGGGAGTGAGCCGCGATTTCTGTGGTCAGCCGACGCTGCCTTCGAGGCTGATCGAAATCAGCTTCTGGGTTTCGACCATGAATTCCATCGGCAGGTGCTGGAGCACGTCGCGCACGAAGCCGTTGACGATGAGGGCAACTGCCTCTTCTTCGTCGAGACCGCGCTGCATGCAGTAGAACATCTGGTCGTCGGAAATCTTGGAGGTAGTGGCTTCGTGCTCGAACACGGCCGTGCCGTTGCGGCTCTCGATATAGGGAACCGTGTGGGCACCGCACTTGTCGCCGATGAGCAGCGAGTCGCACTGGGTGAAGTTGCGGGCGTTCTTGGCCTTGGCATGGGCAGAAACCTGGCCACGGTAGGTGTTGTCCGAGAAGCCCGCAGCGATACCCTTGGAGATGATGCGGCTGGACGTGTTCTTGCCCAGATGGATCATCTTGGTGCCGCTATCGACCTGCTGATATCCGTTCGAGATGGCGATGGAGTAGAACTCGCCACGCGAACCATCGCCGCGCAGGATGCAGCTCGGGTACTTCCAGGTGATGGCCGAGCCGGTCTCAACCTGGGTCCAGGAGATGTGCGAATTGACGCCGCGGCAATCGCCACGCTTGGTGACGAAATTGTAGATGCCGCCCTTGCCGTCCTTGTCGCCGGGGTACCAGTTCTGGACGGTGGAGTACTTGATCTCGGCATTGTCGAGCGCGACGAGTTCGACGACGGCAGCGTGGAGCTGGTTTTCGTCGCGCATCGGCGCGGTGCAGCCCTCGAGATAGGACACGTAGCTGTCGTCATCGGCGATGATCAGCGTGCGCTCGAACTGGCCGGTGTTCTTCTCGTTGATGCGGAAATAGGTCGACAGCTCCATCGGGCAGCGCACGCCCTTGGGGATGTAGACGAAAGAGCCATCGGTGAAGACGGCCGAATTCAGCGTTGCGTAGTAGTTATCGGTGACCGGAACGACCGAGCCGATGTACTGCTTGACCAGCTCGGGGTACTCGCGCACCGCCTCGGAGATGGAGCAGAAGATGATGCCATGCTTGGCCAGCTCTTCGCGGAAGGTGGTGACCACGGAGACAGAGTCAAAGACGGCGTCGACAGCGACACCGGCGCCGAACGGCGTACCGACGCTCTCGGCCGCACCCTGGACACCGGCGAGGATCGCCTGTTCCTTGAGCGGAATGCCGAGCTTGGCATAGGTCGCCAGCAGCTCGGGATCGACTTCATCGAGGCTTTTTGGGCCGTTGAAGTTCTTCGGGGCCGAGTAGTAGCTGATCGCCTGGAAGTCGATCTTGGGATAGTGGACCTTGGCCCAAACCGGCTCTTCCATGGTCTGCCAGCGGCGGAACGCCTCAAGGCGCCACTCGAGCATCCACTCGGGCTCTTCCTTCTTGGCAGAGATCAGGCGGACCGTCTCCTCGCTCAGTCCAACCGGGAACGTATCGGCTTCGATGTCGGTCTCGAAGCCGTATTTATACTTGTCGACGTCGAGCGCCAGAACCTGCTCGACCGTCTCCCGGTCAATTTCTTCCTTGAGCGTCGGAATATCGTAATCCGCCATCAGGCTTCTCCTTCTTGCCCCTCGGCGGGTCAAGGCCGCCGTGGACGATACATGTATGGGCGACCGTCAGGCCGCCTGGCCGGACCGCTTTTGGCGGGCCAGAATGGTTTCAAGTGCGGAAAGGAACGCTGTCGCATCCTCTTCCGTGGAATTCCAGCCGAAGCTGACACGCAGAGCACATTCGGCGAGCTCCGGCGCAACGCCCATGGCAAGCAGAACGTGGCTGACGCTCACCTTGCCGGACGAACAGGCAGAGCCGGACGAGACCGACACACCCTGCAGATCGAGCGCCATCATGGCCGTGGCACTCTTGAGGCCCGGGATGGCAAAGTTGACCACGCTGCCGACCCGTTCGGCTTCCGCGCCAAAGATGACAACGTCGGGCGCGAGCGTTTTAAGACCGGCTTCGAGTGCGTCGACGAGACCCTGAAGACGGGTCCGGTCGTCATTGCCCGCGGCCTCTGCTGCGGCGCCGAAAGCTGCAATCAGCGCGAAGGCCTCGGTGCCGCCACGGCGACCCTGTTCCTGACCGCCACCGGGGATGAGACGCACGGTGTCGGCATGGCCTTTGACGAGCAGCCCACCAATGCCGGAAGGCGCACCGATCTTGTGGCCACTAATGGCCATCATATCGGGTGCCGAGGCCGCAAAATCCAGAGGCAGCTTGCCAAAGGCCTGGACGGCATCGACCAGAAGCGTGTGGCGCGTGGGTCCGACCATGGCGCTGATACGGCCGATCGGCTGAACAACACCGGTCTCGTTATTGACCCAATGCACACAGACCAGAAGATTTCCCTCGGCTTCGGCCAATATCGTCGCCAATTGATCGAGATCAATGCGGCCGTCTGGCAAAAGACCGATGGAGATGACAGGCAAGCCCGTCGCGTTGGCCGCTTGGGGGGCGGCGACATGATCGCCAGCGCTGACAGCGATGGTGCTTGCCGCAAACATCTTTGCCCCGCCGACAATGGCCTGGGTGATGGCTTCGGTCGCCGAGCCGGTGAATACCACCTGGCGCGGTTCGGCGCCAGCGAGCCTTGCCACCTGACGACGGCCGGTCTCGATGGTGTCGCGCAGGGCGCGGCCGTGGGCATGGACAGATGATGGATTGCCCGTGAAATCAAGCGCGGCAAGCAGCGCCGTACGCGCTTCTGGACGAAGCGGCGAGGCTGCATTGTGATCGAGATAGACGTTCTGTCTCGCCATTGCGCTTAACCGGACCCCATTGCCCAACATACCTGCCATGCTCCCAATGGGACGCTCCCGCGCACCTGGGACCAAACAATCCTTGAATTATGTCGCCCAATTTCATTACAAGGGGCGCTCACATGGCCGTTGTACGGCCAAAAACCGAGTTTCGAACAATTCTAAACTGGTTTTCCGACCCATGTTTTAGGGAGAGGCCCGCGCTTAGTCAAGCGGCGCGCTGCCCTTAAACTGACTGGAAAACTCCGTTTAATACACAGCCAAAAAGGCCGGAAAACAAACCCATGCCTGAAGTCATCTTCAATGGCCCCGAAGGCCGCCTCGAGGGCCGCTACCAGCCGGGCAAGGAGCCGAACGCACCGATCGCCATCGTTCTTCATCCGCATCCGCAGTTCGGCGGGACGATGAATAACCAGATCGTCTATAACCTCTTCTATATGTTCGCAGAACGCGGCTTTTCCGTGTTGCGCTTCAACTCGCGCGGCGTCGGCCGCAGCCAGGGCGCGTTCGATCACGGCATCGGCGAACTCAGCGATGCGGCTGCCGCGCTCGACTGGCTGCAGATCATCAACCGCGAGTCGCGCGGCTGCTGGATCGCCGGTTTCTCCTTCGGCGCCTGGATCGGCATGCAGCTTTTGATGCGCCGTCCGGAAGTGGAGGGGTTCATCTCGGTGTCCCCGCCGGAGAATCTCTACGACTTCTCGTTCCTCGCCCCCTGCCCGTCCTCGGGCCTGATCATCCACGGCGACAAGGACCGCGTGGCACCGCCGACGTCCGTCCAGAAGCTCGTGGACAAGCTCAAGACGCAGAAGGGCATCACCATCGAGCAGCAGATCGTGGAAGGCGCCAACCACTTCTACGAAGGCAAGGTGGACGAACTGACCACGGCCTGTGCCGAATATCTCGACCGTCGCCGTCAGGAGATCGCGGACGGCGGCGGGCGCTAAATCTGAGCGCAAAGGAGGCGATCGCCTCACCACGGCGTGCCTTACCCGGGCACGCCGCTTACTATTCCCGGACGCCGGTGGCAGAGACCCCGGCGGCACTTGGATCGCAAAATGAGCAAGTTCAAATCCGATTTCCTGCGCACCCTCGATGAGCGCGGCTTTATCCACCAGATGTCCGACCCTGATGGTCTCGACAATCTCTTCGCCACCGAACAGGTGACCGCCTATATCGGCTTTGATCCGACGGCGTCATCCCTGCACGTGGGGAGCCTGATCCAGATCATGATGCTGCACTGGCTGGAAAAGACCGGCCATCGCGCAGTGGCCCTGATGGGCGGCGGCACCGGCATGGTGGGCGATCCGTCCTTCAAGGACGAGGCGCGCAAGCTGATGGGCACGGACATGATCCAGTCCAACATCAACGGCATCAAGCAGGTGTTTTCGAACTATCTCGATTTCGCCGGCGAAAAGTCGCTGATGGTAAACAATGCGGAGTGGCTGCTGCCGCTCAACTACCTCGAATTCCTGCGTGACGTTGGCCAGCACTTTTCGGTCAACCGCATGCTGAGCTTTGACTCGGTCAAGCAGCGGCTCGATCGCGAGCAGTCGCTCAGCTTCCTCGAATTCAACTACATGATCCTGCAGGCCTACGACTTCGTGGAGCTGAACCAGCGCTACAATGTGCGCCTGCAGATGGGCGGTTCGGACCAGTGGGGCAATATCATCAATGGTATCGACCTCGGGCACCGCATGGGCACGCCGCAGCTTTATGCGCTGACCTCGCCGCTCTTGACGACCGCGTCAGGCCAGAAGATGGGCAAGTCGATGAACGGCGCCATCTGGCTCAACGCGGACATGCTGTCGGCCTATGATTTCTGGCAGTACTGGCGCAATACCGAGGACGCCGACGTGGAGCGCTTCCTCAAGCTCTACACGACGCTGCCGCTCGACGAGATCGCACGCATCGTGGCCGGCGATATCAACGAGGCCAAGAAGCGCCTCGCGACCGAAGTCACCGCCATGCTGCGCGGCCAGGCTGCGGCCGATGAAGCCGCCGAAACGGCTCGCGCCACCTTCGAGACCGGCAAGCTCGATCTGTCGCTGCCGACGGCAGAGGTGACTCATGCCGAACTGAGCTCCGGCATCGGCATACTCAGTGCACTGGTTAAGGCTGGTCTCGCCGCCTCCAATGGCGAAGCCCGCCGGCATGTCTCTTCGGGTGCGGTGAAGGTCAACGACGCCAGCATCGATGACGAAAAGCTGGTGATCGGCGACAACGCCCTGCTCGACGAGGGCGTGATCAAGCTCTCCGTCGGCAAGAAGCGTCACGCGCTGATCAAGCCGGTCTAAGAGCTCTCACATTTTGAATCTGAAAAGGCGCCCAAGTGATTGTGGCGCCTTTTTTATTCGGCCGGAGGAAGTTCGCGGGCGCGGAACTCGAAGAGCTCGCGGAAGGCACCTGGCAGCAGGATCGACAGCGGGTTGATGGCGAACTGCGGATTGTCCAGAGGACCACGGATGGCGAAGGTGACGCCGACAAGACCCTCGCCGTCACGGCCGCCGAGGAGCGGGCCGAGCAGCGGGATTTTCTGGAAGGCGTTGTTGAGCCCGAACAGCGGCACATAGGTGCCATTGAGATCGTACTGGCGGCGGTCGGTGTAGATAAAGCCGCGCGCCGTGCCGCCAACCGTGTCGCCGGTCAACATGCCATTGGTGACCTCGACGCGATCCTTGCGGCGCACGAAGTCAACCTGGGCTGCGTCGAAATCAAGACGGTTGCGGGCGGCAATGGCGGCGCGGGAATCGGAGTGATTGCCGAGGATCTGGGCGACATTGGCCTCATCCACAATGGCGAAATTGCGCAGCAGGAGACGGCCGGCCTCGGCGTCGGCGTCGCGATCAGTGGTGAGGACGAGGCTGCCGCTACCCCCGGCCAATTGGGAATAGATGCCGAGGAAGCGCAGAATGGTGCCGGCGTCGTTGAAGGCAACGCTGAGGGTACGGCCGCGCGGAGCCGGATTGGTAGTGATCGAAAGAGCATTGCCTTCGCCAAACTGGGTGGAGACGGTTGCCCGCCGCATGTCGCTGCCGCGAAGCAGCAGGTCGACGTTCACGTTAAAGGCGGTCGTGGCGTAGTAGCCGACGGCGCGGTCGAGCCGGACGTCGAGCGCTAGGGTCTGGTTGATCTGGGTGGTCTGGACGCCGCCGCTGCCCTGGTTGAGATCAAAGAACTGCTGGACCACAGGTTTGAGGTCGAGCTGCTTGCCGCGGATGCGGACCGCATAGCCGCCATCCATGGGCGAAACCGCCACCTGGGCACTGTCCCCCTGGCTGAGGGCAAAGGTGTCGAAGCTGGCCGCCACAAGGCCCTTGGTGGCGTGGAACTCAATGCCGCCCTTGAGACGCACGGTGCCGAAACCAAGATCGATCTCTTCGAGATGAGTGGTCTCGCCATCGGGCCGGACGGTTGCGGTGAGCGTGCCCGGCGTGCCGGCGGCCTTGGTGATGCCGATGTCCTTGATGGTGAGGCCGGCGTCCGCCAGGTCGACGACCATCTTGAGGGCACCGTCGGCCTGGGGCTCGGCGCTGAACTTCACGCGGCCGGTGAGGAAGGGCGAGGCGTCAAAGCCCATGGCCTTGAGGTCGCTTACCGCCACGGAAGAGGAGATCTTGAGATTTGGCGCGGTTTCGGGCGTACCGGCAACCGAGATATCGGCCACCATGCCGTCGATATTGGCGGTGCCACCGACGACGTAATTGTCCTGGGTCGCGGAGAAACTGAGCTGGCCATCACCGATGCGGCGATCCTGGATAGGCTCGCTGCTGGCGAAATCGGCGAGGGTTCCCGTGACGACGTAGTCGACATCCATCTCTCGGCCAGTCGCTTCGTCCGGCAGACCGATGGTGGCTACGAGGCCAAGATCGACGTCGCCGGTGAGTGCGGAGATGGTCAGGGGGAATTCCGTGCCGGCCATGACGTCCGGTGCCTGGTCCTCGGCAAGGGCTACCAGCGAGGCGATGGAGGATTTAAGACTGCCCGAGATTTCCATGATGCTCTCGTCCGGGACCGAATTGTCCATGACGAGGGCCGGATTGGCGATGCGGATGGGCCCTGCCCGCGTTGGCACCTCGCCGCCGGAGGCGGAGATGGTGACGTTGCTGTCCTTGATCTGGAGGCGGGTGAGGCCATCGATGGCGATGGCCGGCATGGTATCGACGGCGCGGATCTTCACGCCCTCGCCCAGCATGTCGATGCTCATCGCGCCCTCGGGCGTGGGCGCATCCTCACCATCGAGCGTCAACGTGCCGACAGGATAATTGAACTCGAGGCGGGCCTCGACCACCCGGCCTTCGGGGACATTGGCGACAAACCAATCACGGCTCTCGCCGCCCATGATGTAGGGCCAGAGGCGCTTGAGGTCATCGGCGGTGACGGCCTTGCCGGCCACGGTCATTTCGAGGCCCATGCCGTCGCGCAGCATGTCGATGCGGCCGATGGTTTCGACGACGGTGTCGTCGCGCCGGGCCACGAAGCGATCGATGCCCATTGCCCCATAGAGCGGCGCAGACCAGCCGGAAAATTCCATGGTGGTAAAGGGCGCGGTTGGCGCTTCCAGATCATTGGGATGGATCGAGACGTCGCGCGCCTGAAGGAAAATGCCGATCGTCGGGCCGTAATCGGGGTCGAGCCCCATGGCAAATGTGCCAGCGACCCGGGCATTGCTCTGACCGATCTGGATTGCCGAATCCGCCAGCACAAACTGGCCGGCCGACGGGTTCCAGGTGATTTCCATGATGGAACTGGCGACTGGGAAATAATCCTTGCCGATGCGCAGGTCGACACCGGTGAGATCGATGCGGAAGATCCCTTCCATCAGGGTCCCGCCTGCCGGGTCAAAACCAACATCGATGGAGAGCGCACCCGCACCCCGTATGGCGGCCATGGCCGAGGCATCATCGATGAACGGCAGGAGCGCGGCAAAATCGAGATTGATGACATCGGCCTTGAGGCGCGAAGTGCCGTCATCGGCCAGGACGCGTTCGAAAGTTCCAGTGACCTGGCGATTGCCGATATTGGCGGAGAAGGATCCGAGGATCTCCTGCTCCGATGTACCGGTGCCCACAGTGAGGGACACGTCCTCGATGCGGCGGAAGAGCTGATAGACGGAGTCGGACATATCGACCGTGCCGTCGCGGATTGTCAGCTTGGAAAAGCGGCCCTGCCGGATCTGCTTGACGAGGTCGTTGATCGAGACTTCGGCCGATTCAAGATTATAGACGAGCCAGTCATTGTCAGAGCGGAGCGGCGCCTTTTCGCTGCCGACGACGACGCCCTCATGGGCGATGCCGACCGGAGGAAAGGCCTGTTCGCCCTCAAGGACCTTCAGGGTTGGCGGGCCGCCCTCGGGATCCTCTTCCATCTCGAATGTGGTGAGGCGCGGGCCATAGAGGTCCTGCACGAGCTGGATATGCGGAGCCACAATGGTGACCGTCGCTCCCGGCTTGCCCACCAGCATGAGCAGCGGCGAGAAACCGACTTCCAGCGCCTCCATGGCGACGCGGGCGCCCGACACGCTGTCCTTGTAGGTGACGGGTGAAAACTGGATGACGGGCCAGACACCCTGCTCGAGCGCCAGCGCCATGTCGCCCAGTTCGATGTCTGCGCCTGGTGGCAGCGCCGACTGGACGAGCCCGCGCACGGTATCGCCGGCGAACGGCAGGCGGATCGGGGTAACGAGAAGGATCAGATAGAGCACTGTGAGGAGCGCCAGCGGCACACCGACAATCCAGGCAGCAAGCTTCGCCCCGCGAGGCATTCTCCTGCGGGTCGGCGGCGCTTCTACGACTGCGGTCGGCTCGGCGGGGATTGTCACTCGCTCACTGGCGCCCAGATCGAGGATGGGTAGTTATCTGCCGGCTCCTCACAGAATCATCCGCCTGAAAGCGGTCATTTGGACAATGATACCGGCTGGATTGTGGCGCTGACACCCACTATTGAGGCCGCGTAGCCGCGGAGCCAGACAATGACACATTTGCAGCCTGGGGACATCGCTCCCGATTTCACACTTCCGCTGGATGATGGCACCAATTTCACGCTTTCCCAACAGCTGGGGCGCCCGGTTGTGCTGTTCTTTTATCCCCAGGACGATTCCGGCGGCTGCGTTGACGAAAACCGGGAGTTTTCCGCCCTGGCCGCCGAATTTGGGGACCGCGGCGCGGTTCTGATTGGCATCTCGCCTGACGATCTCGACAGCCACCAGGCATTTCGCCGGAAGTATGGGCTGGCAGTGCCGCTCATCGCCGACCCGGAGCGCAAGGCGATCGAGGCGTTCGGCGTGTGGCGGTTGAAGAAGCTCTATGGCCGGGAGTTCATGGGGCTGGTTCGCACCAGTTTCATCATCGACGCCGAAGGGCGGATCGCCAAGGTGATCAGGGCCACCCGGATCAAGGGGCATGCGGCCAAAATGCTCGAAGCGCTGGATAGTTTTGGCGCAAAGGGCTGAGGCTCCGCGGGCTTTTCGCCTTTCTTAACCATGCCCGGTCATACTTCACTCACCATGTTCCAGGTCATGCGTGAGGGCCAGAATGCGCCAATCTGCGAGCTTCGGCGAGAAAGACAAGTCGGCACGAACAGTGCGCAAGGGGATCCACCCTGCCCTGTTCTACGGCATGTTCACGCTGCTGCTGGGCGCCAATGGGCTGACTGCGACGGGCCTGCTTATGGCGCCGGATATTGCACGGTTGCTCAACACGCAGTCCGAGCAGGTGATCGGCGCCTATGAGGATCGCATCGCCCAGATGCGCGTCGAGATCGACCGGCTGCACTCGCGCAATTATGCCCAGGCGGGCGATATCAATTTGCAGCTGCAGGAGCTTTCAGCCCAACAGGATGTGCTGCTGGAGCAGCATCAACTGGTGCGCGCACTGGTCGACAAGGCTGATCAGCTGGGCATTGCTGCCGTTTCGATTTCCGATGCGCCCGCGACAGAACAGCTTGCCAGCACGACCGCGTCCGGCAATCCCGACATCGTGGCGACCGCCGAGAGCCTAGAGCGGATGATGAGCGAGACGCATCGCGCCATGACGGGGATTGCCGAAGCCGCGACGGAGCGGACCGATGGCATTGTCATCGAAATGCGCCAGCTGGGCATCGCCATGGCCCTGCCCGATCTCGGCGAACTCGGCATGGGCGGCCCGCTGCTGCCCGCTGCCGAGGGCATGGAGAGCTCGCCCATGGTGGAAGACGCCAATGCGGTGATGGCTGCGCTGCTGCGCTACAAGGCGGCGCGGGAAAGCGTCGAGGCGGCGCCGATCCACATGCCCATGACCGGCAATTATCGCAACAGCTCAGGCTACGGCAACCGCAAGGACCCGTTCACCGGTGGCCGGGCGTTTCACGCCGGGCTCGACTTTGCGGCTCCGACCGGGACCACGGTGTTCAGCGCCGCAAAGGGTGTGGTGAGCTTTGTGGGGACCAAATCGGGCTATGGCAAGGTGGTGGAAGTGACCCACGCGACCGGCCATATCACCCGCTACGCCCATCTCAGCGGCTATCTGGCGCGCGAGGGGCAGAGCGTCAATGCCGGAACACCAATCGCCAAGGTGGGATCAACCGGACGCTCGACCGGGCCGCATCTGCATTTCGAAATCCGCAAGGGCGACGCCCCGATCGACCCGCGCACATTCCTCGACGCCGGCAAGCGCGTCCAGGCGCTGCTGGGCTAAATAAAAAGGCCGCCTCCCGAAGGAGACGGCCATGATTGCTTGCATCACAGGGACGATCAGTCTGCGGCGACGTCCGTCGCTGCGCCGACGCGTTGGGCGAGTGCTGCTTCCATGAAGTCGTCGATGTCGCCATCGAGCACCACGGAGGGCTGACCGCTTTCGACGCCGGTGCGCAAATCCTTGACCATCTGATAGGGCTGCAGGACGTAGGAGCGGATCTGGTGGCCCCAACCGATGTCGGTCTTGTTGGCCGCCTGGGCGTTCGCCGCTTCTTCGCGCTTCTGCAACTCCATCTCGTAGAGACGGGATTTCAGCATGGCCATGGCCGTTGCACGGTTCTTGTGCTGGCTGCGTTCCTGCTGACACGCCACGATGATCCCGGACGGGATGTGGGTGATGCGGATGGCCGAGTCCGTGGTGTTCACGTGCTGACCACCAGCGCCCGAGGCGCGATAGGTGTCGACCTTGAGGTCGGCTTCGCGGATCTCGATGTCGATGCTGTCGTCGATCACCGGGTAGACCCAGCAGCTCGAGAAGCTCGTGTGACGCCGTGCAGCCGAGTCATACGGGCTGATGCGCACGAGCCGATGCACGCCGCTTTCGGTCTTGAGCCAGCCATAGGCATTGTGGCCCTTGATCTGGATCGTCGCAGACTTGATGCCGGCTTCTTCGCCGTCGTGCATTTCGAGCACTTCGACCTTGAACTTCCGGCGTTCGGCCCAGCGGGTGTACATGCGCAAAAGCATGTTCGCCCAATCCTGGCTCTCGGTGCCACCGGCGCCGGAGTGGATTTCGACGTAGCAGTCATTGGCGTCGACTTCGCCGGACAGCAGGGTCTCGATCTGGCGGCGACGAGCGGACTGCTTGAGCTCGAGCAGCGCCTGCTCGGCTTCCTTGACGACATCGGCGTCGCCTTCGGCCTCGCCCATCTCGATCAGTTCGGTGTTGTCGCGAATGCCGGCTTCGAGCTCGTGCACCGCCTTGACGGCGACATCCAGCTCGTCGCGTTCACGCATGGTGACGCGGGCCTTTTCCGGATCGTTCCAGAAGTCGGGTGATTCAGTTTGCGCGGTTAGCGCGTCGAGGCGGAGTTGAGCTGTATCCCAGTCAAAGATGCCTCCTCAGCAGGGTCAGAACCTGCTCGATTTCGGCAACGGCCTTTTCAATTTCCGTGCGCATTTCTATTCCTTGTTTGTGCTGGCCCCCGTTTAAACGAGCACAGGTCCGGGATCAACCGTGTCGGCCAGACGCGCACAGTGTTCGCGTCAGATGGGAGCGGGCTGCGTAAGCCGTTCAGATCAGAATCACTTCTGATCTCGGGAGAGCTTCTGGAAGCGGCGCAGCGCGGCGTCGCGCTTGAGGCGACTGAGATGCGTGAGGAAGAAAATGCCGTTCACCTGCTCGGTTTCGTGCAGAGCGACCCGGGCGGCGAAACCCTCGAGGGACAGGGTTCGCGGTGCGCCGTCGGCATCGTCATAAGCGACGCTGGCGTGATCGGGGCGCGAGATCTCGACCTCGATACCCGGCAGGGAGACGGAGCCTTCCGTGCCGCTGACCAGCGAGCCGCCGGTTTCAACGATGCGTGGATTATAGAGCACGCGATAGTCACGCGCTTCGGGCGGTGCCACGCTGATGACGATGACCGGCTCGACCTGCCCGATATGGGCGGCGGCCAGACCATAGACGCGGTGGCTCTCGGCGGCCGAGAGAAGAGCCGAGCCGGTGGCTCGCAGCGCCGCATCGACCGGGCGGATTGCGGCGGCGGCGCGGAGTGTTGGATCTGGATAAAGGATGAAGGTCGGGAATTGTGACATGGGCTTTGCCCTAGCATCTGGTGGATTGCCGCGCCACGCCTTGCAACTTGCCAATCCTGCTGTTAATTCCGAATTGGCTGGTTCCGTAGCTCAGCAGGATAGAGCACAGGATTCCTAATCCTGGGGTCGTGGGTTCGAATCCCGCCGGAATCACCAGCTAACTTCTTGATATTGTTAACTACCACCTGTGGTCTGATTGGCACGACAGGCGGTTGGGACGAGACACTCTTCATCAAGAGACGGTTTGCCGTCCCCCTTGCTTGCGCACCCTTGCCTGAGTTCTGGTTTCGTTCCGTTTCTGCGGCATGACCAACTCGCCGCCCAGTTCCGAATTCTCCTGCCCGCGGCTGGGTCAGGCTGCGGACAAGGGCTTGCTGTTGGTCGCTCGGTGCAATCTCTGCCGCCGTTCCCGGGCATAACCTCGCCGGCGACCTCCTCCAAATCTATCACCGCGACACGTTCCTTGCCCACCTGTTCGACGGCAGGTGCCCGCGCTGCGGCGGTCGGCCAGCGCCTGCCTCATAGGATGTTCACATGAACCAATGCACTGCAAGGCAAAGGCTCTGCATGCGCACGGTGCCGTCAAACCCTTCTGTCATAACACTGTTATTCTCCTAAATTACCAGAACGACGGGCCACCAAGGAGCGGTCCAAAACGGACACGACCGATGTTCATATGAACATTCTGGTTTGCAAAGGAAGATTCCATGTTGTCATATGGCATCAAGCCTGGGGCGAGGAGGTCCCGGCTGAATACTAAGGGAGAGAGCATGTTTAAGAAGATTATGCTGCTGTCTGCGGGTATGGCTGCCGTGCTTGCTGCAAGCCCGGCGTCGGCTCAGACCGAAATCAGCTGGTGGCACGCGCTCGACGCAGAACTTGGCAAGAAGCTGGAATCCATCGCCCAGGGGTTCAATGACAGCCAGTCAAACTACAAGGTCGTCACGACCTATAAGGGAAGCTATCCGGAAACCCTGACCGCTGCGATCGCAGCTTTCCGCGCCAATGAGCAGCCCGCCATCGTGCAGGTCTTCGAAGTTGGTACCGGCACGATGATGGCCGCCAAGGGCGCCGTGAAGCCGGTTTACGAACTGATGACCGAAAACGGCCAGCCTTGGGATCCAAGTGGCTTCCTCGGCCCGGTTGTGGGCTATTATTCTGACACCGATGGCAACATCCTCTCGCTGCCGTTCAACTCGTCCACCCCCATCATGTACTACAACAAGGACGCCTTTGCAGAAGCCGGCCTTGATCCCGAAACCCCGCCAAAAACCTGGGCGGAGCTCGAAACCGCGATGCAGACCATCGTGGACAGCGGCGCAGCCAAGTGCGGCCTGAGCTCAGCTTGGATCACCTGGATCCAGACCGAAAACCTCTCGGCCATTCATGACCAGCCGTTCGGCACGCTGGAAAACGGTTTTGGCGGCCTCGGCACCGAGTTCACCTTCAACGGCCCGGTACAGGTCAAACACTGGGAAAACCTCAAGAAGTGGTCCGATTCCGGTCTCTACCAGTATGGTGGCCCGGTGGGTGGCCCAGACGCGCCGCCCAAGTTCTATTCGGGTGAATGCGCCGTCTACATGAACTCCTCGGGATCGCGCGCAGGCGTCATTGCCAACTCGAAGGACTTCGAAGTCGGCTTCGCGCCCCTGCCCTATTATGACGACGTCACCACGGACCCCAAGAACTCGATCATCGGCGGCGCCACCCTTTGGGTGCTGAACGGCAAGAGCGATGACGTCTACAAGGGCGTCGCCGAGTTCTTCACCTATCTCAGCCAGCCGGAAGTCCAGGCTGATTGGCACCAGTTCACTGGCTACCTGCCGATCACCAATGCGGCTTATGAACTGGGCCAGGAACAGGGCTATTACGAAGCCAATCCGGGTTCCTCCGTGGCCATCGAGCAGATCACCCGCGGCACCCCCACGGCCAACTCCAAGGGCGTTCGCTTTGGCAATCTGAGCCAGATTCGTACGTTGGTCGACGAGGAGTTCGAGGCCATGCTCGCAGGTCAAAAGACCGCACAGGAAGCGCTGGATTCCGCAGTTGCCCGCGGCAACGAGGTCCTGCGCGAGTTTGAAGCGACCAACCAGTAATTTGGTTATCGGGGGCCAGAGCCAATCTGGCCCCTTTTTCAGCTCGAATGATGGGCAGCGCCGTCGCGCCCTGTCCGTCACGCGGCGCCCGTGCGAGGACCCATGCAGAGCAAACGCACCATATTTCCAAACAAGCTGCTGCCTTACCTTTTGCTGGCCCCCCAGCTGGTTGTCACGCTGATTTTCTTCATCTGGCCGGCCATTCAGGCGCTGAAATCCTCGTTTGAGCGCGAGGATCCCTTTGGCTTTCGGACGACGTTCATCTGGTTCGATAATTATCGACGCATCTTCGCCGATCCCAATTACATCGGCTCTCTCGGCCGCACAGCCATCTTCGCCATCTCGGTGACGCTGCTGTCCATGGCCGTTTCTTTGCTGCTGGCCGTGGCGGTCAATCGCCTGCTGCGCTCGGGGAAGATCTATACGACATTGCTGGTCTGGCCCTATGCGGTCGCGCCGGTGGTGGTCGGCATTCTCTGGTGGTTCATCTTCAATCCATCCATTGGCATCGCGCCCTATATCCTGCGCGGCATGGGGATCAACTGGAACCACCGCATCGACGGCAATCAGGCCATGACCCTCATCGTCATCGCTGCTGCCTGGAAGCAGATTTCCTACAATTTCCTGTTCTTTGTCGCGGGGCTGCAATCGGTGCCGCAATCGCTCAACGAAGCCGCTGCCATCGATGGCGCGGGCCCGTTCAAGCGGTTCTGGACCATCGTCTTCCCGCTGATCTCCCCGACGACGTTCTTCCTGCTGATCATCAACATCAACTACGCCATGTTCGACACATTCGGCCTGGTTGACGCGACGACCATGGGCGGCCCGGCCCAGGCAACGAACATCCTTGTCTACAAGGTTTATACCGACGGCGTGCTGAACCTGAACATCGGCTCCTCCGCCGCCCAATCCGTCATCCTCATGCTGATCGTCATCGCGCTTACCGTCGTGCAGTTCCGCTTCGTGGAACGCCGGGTCCAGTATTAAGGGGCTGATGCAAATGGTTGAAAACAGACCCTTCCTGACGTTCCTCACCCATCTGGTGCTCATCGCCGGCGTCGTTATCGTGGTGTTCCCGGTCTATCTGGCTTTCATCGCCTCGACACACGGCCCGGGCAATTTTGTCAGCGGTCTCGTACCGCTCCTGCCCGGCCCCCACCTGATCGAGAACTACTCGACGATCTGGAACGAGGGCCTTTCCAGCTCCGGCGCGCCGCCGATCTGGGTGATGATGCTCAACTCGCTGGTTATGGCCATCGCCATCGCCGTGGGCAAGATCGTCATCTCGCTGCTCTCGGCCTATGCGATCGTCTACTTCAAGTTCCCGCTGCGCCTTCTCGCGTTCTGGATCATCTTCATCACGCTGATGCTCCCGGTCGAGGTGCGCATCATCCCGACGTTCAAGGTCGTGGCGGATCTGGGCATGCTGAACTCCTATCAGGGCCTCATCCTGCCGCTGATCGCCTCGGCAACCGCCACCTTCCTCTTCCGTCAGTTCTTCCTCACCGTTCCGGATGAGCTGATGGAAGCCGCACGCGTCGATGGCGCCGGCCCGATGAAGTTTTTCCGCGACATCCTCCTACCGCTGAGCCGGACGAATATCGCCGCGCTCTTCGTCATCCTCTTCATCTATGGCTGGGTGCAGTACATGTGGCCGCTGCTCGTCACCAATGACAGCCGCTACTACACCGTGGTGATGGGCATTAAACGCCTCGCCGCCAGCGCCGATACCGAGCCGCTCTGGCACCTCGTCATGGCCGCCGTGATCCTGGCCATGCTGCCCCCCGTCCTTGTCGTCATCTTCATGCAGCGCCTGTTCGTCAAAGGCCTGGTCGAAACGGAGAAATAAGCCATGGCCACCATTAATCTGGTCGACCTCAAGAAGGACTACGGCAATATCCCCGCCGTCAAAGGCGTCAATCTATCCGTAGCCGATGGCGAACTGATCGTGCTGGTCGGCCCGTCCGGATGCGGCAAGTCCACCCTGCTCCGCATGGTTGCCGGCCTCGAAACCGTCACCTCCGGCCGCATCGAGATCGGCGGCCGCGACGTGGTCAAGGCGGAACCAGCCGAGCGCGACATCGCCATGGTGTTCCAGAACTATGCGCTCTACCCGCATATGACCGTTCGCGGAAACCTCGAATACGGCCTCAAGAACCGCGGCACCCCACGCGAAGAGATTGACCGGCGCGTCAAGGAAGCCGCCGACATTCTCGAGATCGGGCCCATGCTCGATCGAAAGCCGCGCCAGCTCTCCGGGGGTCAGCGCCAGCGCGTCGCCATGGGCCGCGCCATCGTGCGCGAACCAGCCGCCTTCCTCTTCGATGAGCCGCTGTCCAACCTCGACGCCAAGCTGCGCGTGCAGATGCGCGTCGAAATCCGCAAACTTCAGCGCCGCCTCAAGACCACGAGCCTCTATGTCACCCATGACCAGCTCGAGGCCATGACGCTGGCCGATCGGCTGGTCGTCATGAATGGCGGTCTCGTTGAGCAGATCGGCACGCCTACGGAGGTCTATGATCGCCCGGAGACGCTCTTCGTCGCCGGCTTCATCGGTTCCCCGCCGATGAACCTCATCCCCGTGGCGTCCCTCGAACAGCTGGGCCCGCTGCCCTCTGGGACCGACATTGTCGGCATTCGTCCCGATTCCTTCGTCCTGGAAGCGCCAGCCACCGCCCACGTGGCGATCAAAACCGCCGTCGAATTAATCGAACCGGTCGGTGGCGAGAGCCATGTTCACGTCAGTCTGCTCAATACCGGCCAATCGATCGTACTTTCCATACCCGGAAGGCCGGAAATCATTGAGGGCTCAGAAATAATTGTCTATGCACCTGTTTCTGACCTGCATCCCTTCAGCTCCCAAACCAGTCGCCGAACTGATATCGCGTGAGCGGACTGCAAGAAGATTTGACCATGACCATCTCCCCACTGCCCGGCCCCGCCCGGGACGAGGTCCAGGCCCATCGCGGTGCCTCTGCGATCGCTCCGGAAAACACCATTGCGGCCTTCCGCGCCGCTGCGGAACAAGGGGCAAAATGGGTAGAGCTGGACGTCGCACTCAGCGCCGATGGCGAGCTGATCGTCATCCATGATGACAGCGTTGACCGCACCTCGTCCGGCACGGGCAATCTGGGCACATTGACAGCTGCAGAGATCGCGATCCTGGACGGCGGAGCCTGGTTCGCCCCCCGCTTTGCCGGCGAACGCATCCCGACCCTATCAGAGGTTATCACCGCGCTCGGTGAGATTGGCCTCAACATCAATGTCGAGATCAAGCAGCACCCCCATCACCAGTCGCTCGACCAATTGGTCAGTGCGGTGCACGCCGCGATCATCAGGCGCCCGGCGCATATGCAGATAATGATCTCGAGCTTTGATCCGGAATGCCTCAAGGCCATGCACCGTCTGGCGCCTGAACTCGAACTGGCCATGCTCTGGGACCGAGTGCCGGACAATTGGGAGGCCCTGCTTGCCGAAACCTCGGCGACCAGCATCCATGCCCATTTCAAGGGCCTGAGCATCGGCCTTCTCGAGCAGACATCAGCCAGGGGGATCAAGGTGCGCGCATGGACCAGCAATGACCCGCTCGAACTCGTCTCTTTCTGGAGAGCGGGGCTGACCGGGGTGATCACCGACAATCCACAAATCTATCTGGGATAATGACGGCCATGGGCCAGGACAGGCTATCGGCGCGGCAACGCGATATTATCGCGCTGATTGAAACAGAAGGCGCTCAATATATCGAGCAGCTCGCCCTGCGCTATGACCTGACCACGCAGACCATTCGCCGCGATATCAATGCCCTCTGCGATCTCGGTTTTGCGCGCCGCTTTCACGGAGGCGTGGACCTGCCCGTCCAGCGCCGCAACCTTTCAGTCAATGCCCGTGCGGCACTCCATTCCTCTGCCAAGCAGAACATTGCTGCGCAGGTGGCGGCAGCGATCCCGCCCGAGTCCACCATTTTCATGGGCATAGGCAGCACGGTTCAGTTCGTCGCCAAAGCCCTGCGTAACCACGACAAATTGCGCGTTGTAACCAATAATATCGACGTCGCCCTGACCCTGTCAGACGCGCCGCAGATCGAAGTTCATCTCACAGGCGGCATCATGCGCCATAATGACCGCGACGTGGTGGGCCCGGACACCCTCGACTATTTCGAGAAATTCTACGCCTCCCACGCCATTTTCGGGGCCGGCGCCCTCGATCTCGAGAAGGGAATTCTGGACTACAGCTACAGCGAGGCTCAATTAACGCAAAAGTTGATGAGCACCGCCCGCCTGACCTTCCTTGCTGCAGATGCCAGCAAATGGGGTCGAGAAGCCTCCGTGCGTGTTGCCCGCTTGGACAGCGTCACGCATTTTTTCACGGACAGGCTACCGTCCGATGCAGCTGGCTATCTGGCCGAGACGGGCGTTGAGATCGTCATGTGCGGTGACGCCGAATAAGGTGGTCGGCCCGCACCCGAGTGTCGATGAGCTTCGGACGGGGGAGAAGTAACCTCCCCCGCTCTTGTTGCAGCGTTTAGTAGTCGAACTGGCGAGACAGGCTGACCTTGAACGTGCGACCGGCTGACCGATCGTATGCGAGGTTCTCGCGGTAGTTCGCGTTGAAGAGGTTATCGACGCCAAACTGCACCTGGGTGCCTGCCAGTGGGCCAGACTCGGGCTTCCACGACGCGAACAGGTCGACCGTGCTGAAGCCTTCTGCCGTACCATCGCCCGGGCTGATGATGTATTCACCATTTGCGGCCACCGTCAGGCGAGCGCCGTAAGCGAGGTTCCATTCCGGGTGCTTGCCACCGAGGGTCGCCACCACCTTGGACTGTGGCACGGTCGTCAGCGGCGCGTTTGTGATAAGGTTGTTGCCGGTTGTGACTGACAGCGCCAGGTTGGCGAAGGCCCATTCTGAGTCGTAAGCTGCTTCGACTTCAACGCCATAGAGCTCCGCTTCAGCAACGTTCCCGTAATACGGCACCCCGACTGCAGTGCCGTTGGAAGCAATCATGTCCTGGATGTGGTTGTAGAAAACCGTCGTCTTGAGCGCCGCGGAGTCACCGGACATCAGCAAATCGCTTCCCGATATGGCAAAGCCGCCTTCAACCGTGTTGGCACGCTCCTTGAGCAGGCCAAGGCTGGTGGTCTTGCTGGCGCTGGACGAATAGAGTTCGTCGAGCGTGGGCAGGCGCTGCGTGTGCGCGATCGAGGCAAAGACACTCAAATTGTCATTGAACGCATAGAGCGCGGCAAGCTTTGGCGAAAACGCCGAGTCGGAGCGGCTGGGAAGGCCTGCTGTCGTCGGATTGATTTCGTGGAAGTCACCACGAACGCCGGCCAACAGGGTCAACCGGTCATCCAGGATGAATTCGTTCTGGACGAACAGGCCAAGCTTGTTTTCTGTACCCTCCGGATGGGTCCCAACAGGCACATGCCCCACGGGCGGGAAGTTGACCAGACGGTCCTGGGTGCTGGCCTGAAAGCCGATGGTCGTGTAGTTTTCGAAGCCGTCGCCGATCCACTCGATCGTGTTGTCGCCGGTCAGCTGCCAGGTGCGATACTGATAGTCGGTATCAGCAAAGGTGCTCGGTGCGGGGTAATTGGTAACCGGGCCGCCGGGCGTGGCGCGGTGATTGCGCTGCATGTTCAGCGTATCGGAGAAGCTGAGGGCCAGGTTGAGATCGAGCCAGGGATTGTCCGCGGCCGGGTTGGACCATTTGATGACGCCGGTCTGGTCGATGACATCCCGATCGATATAGCCAAACGGGTCGCCGGCCATCACCCCGGTCTGTGAATAGCGGCTCTTATCGGTCTGGCTGTTGAAGCGTTGATAGGACGCCGTCAGGGTCTGCTCGTCGTTGTCGCCGAAATGGGCGGTGCCCTTGATCAGACCAGATAGGCTGTTGAACTCGGAACCCGAGAGCGGTGTGCCATTGGCCTTTTCAATTTCATTGGTCCGGCGCCAGTTGCCCGCAGCAAGAATTTCGAACGTGTCGTTGATCTGCTGGGCAAGCACGGCTGAGGTCAGTGTCCCCGATCCGTTGCTGTCAAATGTCTGCTTGAGACGGAGCGCGCCAGTATGGCCGTCCTTGATATAGTCTGATGCGTCCTTGGTGGTGAAGTTGATTACCCCACCGATGGCACCCGCGCCGTAAAGCGTCGATGAAGCCGGGCCGCGCAGCACCTCCACCTGCTTGTAGAGTTCGGGGTCAGAGAAGAACGACCCCATGCGGTACTGCTCGAAGAATTTCGGCTGACCATCAATGTTGACGACGATACGCGCCGCGTCAGACGAGTTTTCCGTCGTACCGATGCCGCGAATGTTGAAGGCCTCACCGAGCTGACGCTCCGAGCCGACAATTGTAACCCCCGGTACCGTCGCGAAGATGTCGCCAGTGGTCGTTGCCTGGAGCTGATCAATGTCGTCCCCGGTCACCACCGTCACTGCCTGTGGCGTATCAATGGCAACTTTTGGCGCGCCGCCCAGACCGATGACCAGCCGCTCGAGCAAGGTCACATAGGTTGCGTTGACCGGCGTCTGCGCAGCTGCCCCCTGCGACATGATCATTCCCAATGCGACACTCGCAAGCAGCGCCGCTGAGTGGCTCTTAACCAGCCCCATTTTGTAACTCCAGATATGATGTGGTTGCGGCGAGCTGGCGACGGCTGGCTGACACGTTTGATCCGGCCTAAACATGACAAGCCAGATCACCTATTGCATTGCTTAGATAATATGGCTATAATAGTCAAGTTTATCAAAGTAGCCAACGGCCGACCTTATCCGCCGTAAGCCAATCAAAAAAATAGCGGATCGAAGATGCCTATGCCGACCAACGTCGTCGCCGAGGAGGCGGAATTGCGTGTGCTGACAAGTGACGAGCTGTTCGCTGGCAGCCGGGAGATCGTCATCCTTCATAACGGCGTCCCGTACCGGCTCCGCGTCACACGCCAAAACAAGCTCATCCTCACCAAATAGGCTCAGACGTTGACACATAAAGAAAACAAAACACCCGAGGAAATTCGCAGCCTGCGCGCGCTGCACCCCCAGATGCGCGAGAGGGATTTTGCCCGCATTCATGGCATTTCCGAAGCCGATCTTGTTGCCTCTCACACTGGTCTGTCGGTGGAACGGCTGCATGCAGATGTAGAGGTGCTGCTCAACGGTCTCGTCGCTTGCGGCGAAATCATGGTTCTGACGCGCAACGAGTCCGCCGTTCACGAAAAGATCGGCATAGTCGAAGAGGTCGTGATCGGCCCGATGGCCTCAATGACCCTGGGCGAAAACATCGACCTGCGCATTTTCTCCAGCCGGTGGAAGTTTGGCTTCGCCGTCGAGAAGGCCGGAGATGAGGGCGCGGTACGCCGCTCGCTACAGTTCTTCGATGGTCAGGGTAACGCGATCTTCAAGGTCCATTCCCGTCCGGCCACCAAGCTCGAGGCCTGGGCACTGCTGGTCGAAAACCTCCGCCATCCGGATCAGTCCGACCACATCGCCCTCGAAATGCCCACCGCGCCGGTTGCAACCCGGGATCCAGCCGGTCCGGCTGAGCTGCGCGAGCATTGGACGGCGATGACGGACACACACCAATTCTTCCCCATGCTCAAAAAGCTCAACCTGCCGCGCCTCGACGCGCTGGAAATGGTGGGCGAGGATTTTGCGTGGCGTCTGGATCACAGCGCCGTACAGGCCATGTTTGATGCCGTCGCAGGCACCGACCTGCCCGTCATGGCTTTCGTCTTCAATCAGGGCTGCGTCCAGATCCACTCTGGCCCGATCGTCAATGTCAAACCGATGGGCCCGTGGCTCAACGTCATGGACGAAACCTTCCACCTGCATCTGCGGCTCGATCAAATCGAGAGCGTCTGGGGTGTCCGCAAACCCACCTCAGACGGGCACGTCACTTCTGTGGAGGTCTACGACGCCAATCGAGACCTGATCATCCAGTTCTTCGGAAAGCGCCAGGAGGGCGCCGACGAGCGTGCGCCCTGGCGTGACGTTGTTGAGCAGCTCCCCACCTTCCTCCGCACTGATGCGGCTTGAGGATATCATGCGTACTTTTATTCTGCCGTTTATCCTTTGTGCGTCGCTCGCACAGGCACCAGTGGCATCGGCCGCAGAGCTCAAGCCTTTCACCGATTCCTCCCGCCTGGTTTCAATCGGCGGCTCTCTCACCGAGATTGTCTTTGCCCTTGGCGAGGGCGAAAGGCTTGTGGGGCGAGATCAAACCGCGACCTACCCCGAAGCCGCAACAGCGCTTCCCGATGTTGGCTATGCCCGTCAGCTCGCACCTGAAGGTGTCCTTTCCCTCAGCCCGACTGCACTCTTGGTACTGGAAGGCAGCGGCCCTCCCGAGGCACTCGAAGTCCTGTCCCAGGCAGGCGTCGAATTTCAGACCGTCCCGGAAAGCTATTCGGCAGAGGGCGTGATCGAGAAGATTACCAGCGTGGGCCAGGCGCTTGATGTCGCCGAAAAAGCGCAGGCCTATGCTGATGAGATTCAGGCGCAATTCGATGCCCTCAAGGATGCCTCGGCAGCAATCGAAACGCGAAAGCGCGTGCTGTTTGTGCTCAGCGTGGAGGGGGGCAAGATCCAGGCCTCCGGCACCGGAACTGCGGCCGACGGGATCATTGCGCTGGCCGGCGCGCAAAATGCCATCGTCGAATATTCCGGTTACAAAGCCCTCACCGAAGAGGCGATCATTCAGGCAGCGCCAGATGCCATCCTGATGATGGATCGCGGGGGTGACCACGCCGCCTCCGACGCTGAGCTGCTGGCCCATCCGGCCATTGGCCTGACACCGATCGCAGAAACCAAGGCCATCTATCGGCTCGATGGGGCGTATCTGCTGAACTTTGGTCCGCGCACGTCGGCCGCAGCCGCTGAGGTCTCCGGCCTGCTTTACGGCACGACAGCGCAGGCACAGTGAAGCCATGAGCAGCGTCATGACATTCGCCTCCGAGACATCGCGCCCAGCAGAAGCGGGCGACCGCAGCCATCTGGGGCGATCCGCTGTCGCGGTGCTTGGTGTGGTGCTGCTGCTTGCCATGGTGCTGTCGCTCACCACAGGCGCGTCCGGAGCGTCGGCCTGGACCATCCTCAAGGAATGGCTTGGCATGGCCCAGGCAAGTGAGCTGGACGCCATTCGCGATCACGCCGTGATCTACAACATTCGGCTCCCGCGCATGATCATGGGCACACTGGTCGGGGCTGCGCTTGCTGTCTCCGGCCTGCTCATGCAGGGTCTGTTCCGCAATCCCCTGGCTGATCCTGGTCTGGTTGGCGTGTCGGCCGGCGCCAGCCTCGGTGCCGTTGGCATCATCGTGCTCGGCACCACGATCCTGGCACCGCTCACCGCGCTCCTTGGCATCTACTCGCTGCAGCTGGCCTCGTTCTTCGGCGGCCTCGTGACCACCTTCATCCTATATTCGGTCGCCACCCGCAGTGGGCAGACGGCTATAGCCACCATGTTGCTGGCCGGCATTGCCATCGCCGCATTGGCGGGGGCGGTCACCGGCGTCATGGTCTATGTGGCTACCGACGCCCAGCTGCGCGACCTTACCTTCTGGGGACTGGGCTCTCTTGCCGGGGCGAACTGGATCAAGGTTGCCGCATCCGGTCCGATCATAATCGTGGCGTTGGCCGTTTCGGGCTTTCTTGCCAAGGGCCTCAATGCCATGACCTTGGGCGAAGCCACTGCGGCCCATCTCGGTGTGCCGGTGCAGCGTTTCAAACTCCTCACCATCATCACAGTCGCTGCCGCAACCGGCGCGTCCGTGGCCGTCAGCGGCGGCATTGGCTTTGTCGGCATTGTGGTGCCCCATCTGCTGCGCCTGATCATTGGTCCGGACCACCGCTACCTGCTGCCGGCATCCGCCCTTCTGGGGGGAGCCTTCCTGCTGCTGGCCGACGCCATCAGCCGTCTGGTGGTCGCTCCCGCTGAAATTCCGATCGGCATTGTCACGGCAGTTTTTGGCGGCCCTTTCTTCCTCTGGATTTTGCTGCGCCGTCGCTCGGCCTTTGTGTGGTAGCCCATGATCGAAGTACAAGATCTCTCGGTGCAGCTCGGCGGCCGCACCATCCTCAATCGTATAAGCATGAGCGCTGTGGCCGGTGAGCTGACCGCCATAATCGGCCCCAATGGCTCGGGGAAATCCACCCTGCTCAAGGCCGTATGCCGTGACCATCCCTACCAGGGAAATGTTCGCATCAATGGCCGCGATCTGGCGGCTCTCTCTCCGGTAGAAGCGGCGACGCATCGGGCCGTTCTTCCGCAGACCAGCACACTTCCGTTTCCGTTCACGGTGCGAGAGGTGGTGGCCATGGGCATCAGCGCTGGGCGGCCGGGCCCTGCGCGCGCGGCGCTGTCGCGGCTTCCCGAACAGGCGCTCGATGCAGTCGATCTGCCGGGCTTTGGCGGTCGCTACTATGGTGAACTCTCCGGCGGCGAACAGCAGCGCGTGCAGCTGGCGCGGGTGCTCTGTCAGGTCTGGCTCCCTGTGCTCGACGGCGTACCCCGCTTTCTACTGCTTGATGAGCCCGTCTCAAGCCTCGATATCCGCCACCAGCTGATGATCATGGACGTGGCCCGCAGGTTCGCAGACAGCGGTGGCGGCGTCATCGCCGTTCTGCACGATCTCAATCTCGCGGCCATGTACGCCGATCAGGTTGTCGCACTGCGCAAGGGTGAGTTGGCCGCATCCGGGCGGCCGGAAGCCGTCATCACAGATTCAGTGGTCGAAGACGTATTCGAATGCCCGCTAAGCGTGGGCGCACGGCCTGCCGGTGGCGCACCTTTCGTCCTCCCCCAATCCATTCGGCGCGATACGCCATTTCACACCAGAGTTGCCTGATGCCCCATATGCCATTCGCCCTCCTCCTCAGCCTTGGGCTCAGCGCCGCCGCCTTCGCCCAGGAAGCCCCACGGCCACCTGCTCTCGCCCTTGAGCTCAACGCTTTTCAGGACGCAGATGCGGGGTGCCGGGTCACGTTCCTTGCCACCAACGATCTTGGCGGCCAGCTCAATCGTGCCGCTGTCGAAATGGCTCTGTTTGGCCAGAGTGGCGCCATCGATCGGATCGTCACTCTGGATTTCAAGAACCTGGCGCCAGGCAAGACCAAGGTGCTCCAGTTTGAGTTGGCGGGTCTGCGATGCGCCGATGTCAGCCGCGTGCTGATCAACGATATCGGCACCTGCGATGGTGAGGGCATCGACCCGGCAAGCTGCCTGTCCGCGCTGGTGCCAACGGCCCGGCCCGATGTTGCTTTCGGGGTCTGATCGCCATGACAGCACAGGCACACGACTTCTCCATGCTCTCCCTGTTCCTGCAGGCGGACTGGGTCGTAAAATCCGTGATGATCGGGCTGTTGCTGGCCTCCGTCTGGTGCTGGGCGATCATCGCCAATCGCGCCGCGACATATGCTCGGGCCCGCAAGGAAATGGCCGCGTTCGACCGGGCCTTCGCCCACAACCCGTCCCTTGATGATTTGCGTCGCATCTATGGCGGGAAATCCCCGACCGGCCTTTCCGCCGTCTTCCTCGCGGCTATGGACGAGCTGGACAAGAGCCACGCCGTCGCCGCCTCGACGAACACCGCCGGGCTGCAAAGCCGGCTTGAAATCGCACTAGATCTGGCCGTCACGGAACAGAGCGCAGAACTTGAGAAGCGTCTGGGCTTCCTTGCCACGATCGGTAGCGCCGGTCCCTTTGTCGGCCTGTTCGGAACGGTGTGGGGCATCATGAATGCCTTCACCGCGATTGCTTCGGCTGAAAACACCTCGCTGGCTGTGGTGGCACCCGGCATTGCCGAAGCCCTGCTCGCCACGGCATTGGGTCTGCTCGCCGCCATCCCTGCGGTAATAGCCTACAACAAACTCTCTTCTGACGCCGGCAAGCTGGTCGCCCGCCTCGATGCTTTCGCTGACCGGATGACGGCCATGCTGTCCCGCCAGTTCGACGCCGCAAGAGCTGACTGATGGGTATCGCACTGAACGGAAATAAGGGGCGCAAGGGACGCCGCGGACGGGCCTCCGCGGCACCGATCGGCGATATCAACATCACCCCCTTGGTGGACGTCATGCTCGTGCTGCTGATTGTCTTCATGGTGGCCGCCCCGCTGATGACCATGGGCGTCCCAGTGGATCTGCCCAGGACGGCGGCATCCGCAATGCCGCTCGACAGGAAGCCGATCACAGTCACCGTCACTGATGCTGGTGACCTCTCCATTGATGGTGATCAGGTGACCATGCAGACCCTTGTAGCGACCGTGCAAAGCCTGGCTGTCGATGGCACCGATGAGTGGCTCTATGTGCGCGGAGACTCCACTGTAGCTTATGGCCGGATCATGGAGGTGATGGGTGAGCTGTCAGCGGCAGGCTATGGCCAGATCGGCTTGATCACCGAACGCAGGCAAACGGACTGACCGATGCACTATGCGCTTCCCGGTTCCGCCCTGGTGCATGCCGGCATGATTGGACTGTTCCTGATCGGCTTCAACTGGAGCGATGTGGATGACGCTCCGGCGCCCACACCCGTCAGCGTCAGCATTGTCGCACTCTCAACGGTAGCCACCAACAGCACCCAGGTGCTCCAGAGCGATGCGACGGTCACGGCTGTTTCGGCAGGCTCATCAGTTCAAAGCCTTGAACCTCTTGCCTCAGAAATAATCGATCCTGTGGAGGCTCAAATCGAGCCTTTGCAGATCGAGCAAATCGAGCCCGTTGATCCGACCCCGCCTGAAGTGCCCGTTCAGGCGGAGCCAATGGAGGCGCTTGAACCACCGCAGAGGGTTGAACTGACGTCCGATAGCACCGACGCCCTTGAGGCAATGTCGTCGACGGTAGAACCGCTGCAGACCGCCTCGATCGAGCCCATCAGCGTGGATGACCTCAAGGTCGCGCCGGTTCCCCAGACCCTTAGCTTTGAGCGCCCGAGCAAACCCACACCGCGTCCCGCTGCCCAACCGCCCAAGACCCGCGCGCCCGGTCAGGCCGGGAACGGCGGCCAAAGTCAAGCCGACTCGGTGGCCGCGGCAGGCGCCCCGGCGACGGCATCGGGCAATGGCAGCGGGGGACAGGCAGAGGTCGCTCGCTATCCCAGCGTGGTTATCTCGGAACTGCGTCGGGCCCTGCGCCGGACTGGCTCAAACCGGGGAGAAGTCGTGGTCCGATTTACCGTCAACGCGTCCGGACAACTCGCGAATGTTTCAATCGCCCGCTCGTCTGGGAATTCCGCCGTCGATCAGGCCGGCATCACCACCGTCCAGCGCGCTGCCCCTTTCCCGCCCATACCTTCCGGGGCCGGCAGAAACAGCTGGACCTTCGACGTACCCTTGGCGTTCGGCGGTTAATCAGCTGGCTCGCTGCAAATTGTGGTTGGTAGACTTTGTGCTTGGTAGAATAAGTGGCGGCGACTGAATGGGCTGGGATCCTCGTTGAGGCTGGCAATTTCCCCGTCGGTGGAACTCACCGACAAACCAATGCCCAGGAGCGTGCTCATCGTCTGTCCGATTTCTGGTTGACCTGTTGAACCCGAGATAAGAGGCAGAGATGTCAGACATTGGCGAAGCCATGACAGCTTCGCCAAATTTGCATGACACAAATGCAACGCCCTAATGGGCATTCGGCCCTATGAGGCGCGAGCGGATGGCGTTGGAGAGGTTGTCGAAGAGGAACACCACCAGCAGGATCAGCAGCACCATATAGGCCACCTTGTCCCAGTCCGAATTGGTGCCCATCGACTCCAGCAGTTTCAACCCGATACCACCGGCCCCGACGGCCCCGATCACGGTCGCCGAGCGGGTGTTGCTCTCCCAGAAGTAGAGCGACTGCGAGACGAACACAGGCAGCACCTGCGGCACCACGCCGAAACGATTGACCGCCATCGGGCTGGCGCCCACTGACTTCATGCCCTCGCGCTGCTTGTCGTCGACGTTCTCCAGCGCCTCGGCATAGACTTTTCCGAGCGCACCGGTGTCGGTGAAGAAGATAGCGGCGATGCCGGGGATGGGGCCCGGGCCGAAACCACGGGTGAAGAACAGCGCCCAGATCAGCATGTCGACCGACCGAACGAAGTCGAAAAACCGCTTCATCAGCCAGTTGGTCGCCCGGTTCGGGGTGATCGTCCGGGCCGCAAAGAAGGCCAGCGGGAACGCGACGGCAGTGGCCAAGAGGGTACCGACAAAGGCCATCACCAGGGTCTGCATCAGCTTGGTGAGAATATCGCCATGCTGCCAGACTTCATTATTGAGCCATTCATCCAGGACCAGTGCCGCATTGGACCGATCGGGATCGACCCGATCGCCGGAGAAGATCAGCCCGATGGTCGAGACGAGATCATTGCCCCACAGCACCGAGCGCGGATCGTAGAGGAAATTGGCCCAGCCGAAGAACCGCCGCTGCACATAGACCTGATTGCCGCGGATTTCCGCCTGCCCGGCAAAACCATAATCGACGATCACCTTCTGCCGATCCTGCTGGATCGCGGCAGGCGCATTTTCGGGCGCAAAGGCGCCATCCGCCGTGATCACGACCGGATAGAGCGTCCCGTCATAATAGACGTCCACCTGCGTCGTCGTCACATGCAGCCGATCCGTCTCCCCGTCAAAACTGACGCGCATCGACCCGTCGGCATTGGGCGTCAGCCAGTCGATCTCGGCGCCTTGGGCATATTGCCCGCGGCTCGACCATTGCGGGGTCACGCTGCCATCATCGCCAAAGCGCAGGCGCGGCTGCGCACGCCAGCTGAACCAATCCTGCAGATAGATCGCGGCGCGATCCCATTTGCCGTTCTGCAGTGCCGGGCCGACATTGAAGAAGAACCAGCAGAGGACGAGGTAAATCACTGCAGCGCCCAGCCCCATCACCAGCCCAAAGCGCTTGAACACGCCCTGGTGGAAGACACTTGGGAATTTGGCCTGCAGTCGTGCCTTTTCGGCGGCGCTCAAAGCGGTCATCACTGGGTCGCCTTTGCAAATTCAAAACTCTGGTCACCCACAAGGCGCCGGCGCAGCCAGCCCGAGAACTGGTCGATGGCGATGATGGTGACGAGGAGGAGTATGATGATGGCGTAGGTCTGGGCGGCATAATCGCGCCCGATCGAGAGGCGGAACACTTCGCCAATGCCGCCGCCGCCAACCGCACCGATGATGGTCGAGGCGCGAACATTGACCTCAAGCCGCAGCAGGCCGTAGCTGACGAAATTGGGCATGACCTGGGGAATGATGCCGTAGCGCACCCGCTCCAGCCAGCTCGCGCCAACCGACTGCAGGCCCTCCACCGGCTTCATGTCGGCGTTCTCGACGACCTCGAAGAACAGTTTTCCCAGCGCCCCGATCGTGTGCAGCGACACCGCCACGATTGCCGCGATCGGACCGATGGAGATGATGGCGGTGAGGAGGCCCGCGATGACGATTTCGGGGAAGGCGCGGAGCACTTCCATCACCCGCCGGACGAACCAGCGCACGGCCCCTGCCCCGACCAGATTGGTCGCTGCAAAGCAAAGGAAGAAGGCAATCCCCCCGCCGATCAGCGTCGAGACCACGGCGATATTGACCGTCACCACCAGCTGGTAAATGAAATGCGGAATGTAGAAACTATCAGTCAGATAGACCCGACTCGACGTATAGTCATATTTCGCCGAGCCATCGAAATAGGGGCTCTCGAGATCGAACATCGCCCGGAAAATCTCAAGCGGATCCCGGGGCACGAAATTCTTGATGAAATCGAACATATAGGGCAGCCGCTCGAAGAATTTCCCCGAGTTGGCCGCATTGGCATAATTCATCGCCATGGCCAGCGCGATGACCACGCCAGCCACGATCAGCACCGAATAGACGCGCCGCGTCTGCACCTGCCGCCGATAATGTTCAAGGATCGATTGGCCGGCCGGCGTCAGCCCTGCCGCGTGCCCGATGTCTGCCATGCAAACAGCCCCTAAAAGCAAAAACGGCAGCCCAATGGGCTGCCGTCAGCATGTTGTAATTAACCGCCGATCACCGACTTACGGGCGTCGATGATGGTCTGGTAAAGGCTCTGGTCGGCGTCGATGAAATTGGTGTACCCGCCAGCGGTGAAGGCGTCGAAGCACTCGAAATCGGTCTCCGGCAGCGCCTTGAAAAAGGCGGTCACCTGGGCCTTGGTTTCAGCCGGCAGGCTGTTCGAGACCATCAGCGGACCGTTCGGGATGATCGGCGACTTCCAGACTTCGACAAGATCATCCATGTCGAGGATGCCCTTGTCGACCATGATGCGCAGATTGCCGGAGGTGTAGCCTTCCGAGAAATCACCCTGGCCCGAACCGAAAGTGGTGCCGACATCCCAATTGCCGTCGACAATGGCGAGCACGAGGTTTTCGTGGCCGCCGCCAAAGCCGGTCTCGCTATAAAAGTCTTCGATCGAAGCGCCGATGTCGTTCGGCAGCGCCACCTTGGGGATCAGATAGCCCGAGGTGGAGTCCGGATCGGCAAAACCGAGCTTCTTGCCCTTGGTCGAGGCCAGATCGGTGATGCCGCTGTCCGATCGCGCCACCATGATGGTGTGATAGCCCGAGGAGCCGTCAGCCTGCTGCGTGGTCAGCACCGGGTCAACCGCATCCGGGTCCTGAAGATAGACGGCGGCATAGGACGAGGCGCCCATGATGGCGATGTCGATGGTGCCGCCGAGCAGGCCTTGGATGATGCCGTTATAGTCCGGCGAGGGGAAGAACTGCACTTCGCTGGCGCCGGTTGCGACCTTCAGCGGCTCGGCAACGCATTCGGAGCGACGCAGCTGATCGGCTTCGTTCTCACCGCCATCAAGGCCGATGCGCAGAGCGGTGACGTCCTGTGCGAAAGCCGCGGTGGACATGGAGAGAGCAACAGAGGCCAGCAGCAGTTTGCGAAGGGAAAACATTGGTAATCCTTTGGTGACGGGTTTGGATTTGGGCCGACTGCCGGCCCGCAGGAGATTGGAAGAGGGATCAGCCCAGCTGGGCGTGTGTATCGGCGCGCGGGACCGCCACCGGCGCGATCGACGTCGAGGTCATGGCCTCGGAAAAAGCTTCCTTGAGCCCGTCGGCGCCGTAGATCTTGCGAGCCACATCGGTCGTCAGCTCATCCGGCGTGCCATCGAACACCACCCTGCCCGCCGACATGCCGACAATGCGCTCGCAATAGGCGCGCGCCGTATCGAGCGTATGCAGATTAGTGATGACGGTAATGCCCTCGGCATTGATATCGCGCAGACTGTCCATCACGATCTGCGCATTGCGCGGATCAAGGCTGGCGATCGGCTCGTCCGCGAGGATCATTTTCGGGCTCTGCATCAGCGCCCGGGCAATCGCCACGCGCTGCTGCTGACCGCCGGAAAGCGTCTGCGCCCACTGCGTCGCCGTCTGCGCAATATCAAGCCGTTCCAGCGCCTTGAGCGCCGCGAACTGCTCGTCCTCGGAGAAAATCTGTAACAGATTGGCGACCGGATTTCGGCCATTGAGGCGGCCGAGCATCACATTGGTGATGACATCAAGGCGCGGCACCAGATTGAACTGCTGGAAGATCATGGCGCAGTCGCGCTGCCAGCCGCGCAGCCCCGCCCCCTTGAGCGCCGACACCGGAACCCCGTCATAAACGATCTCGCCCGACGAGACGTCATTGAGCCGGTTGATCATGCGCAGCAGGGTCGATTTGCCCGCGCCGGATCGGCCGATGATACCGACCATCTGCCCCTGCGGAATATCCAGCGTTACATCGTCGACGGCGATCTTGTCGCCAAACCGGCGAGTAACGTGTGCAATCTTCAGCATGGACCGCCCTCTCATTTCGATGAGGACTGCTTAGAGCGCGCCGTTGACGCTGCCATTACACTGCAATGAAGCTTTGGTGACACCAATAAATATTGCCCGGAAGGGATTTCTTCCGGGCAATCAGGGTCGGACAGACGGCATAACGCCTGTGCGGCGGCCTTTTTTGTCAGGCGGCCCGCTGTGGGGCGAAGGCCGAAACGTCGACCACACGGTCGGCAACGGCGTTTCGCACATCGTCATCATGGAAGATGCCGAGCATGGCCACGCCCTCGGCCTTCTTCTGGGCAATCATCTCCACCACCACGGCCCGGTTCCTGGCGTCGAGCGATGCGGTGGGTTCGTCGAGCAGCAGCACCGGGTGATGGGTGATAAAACCGCGGGCAATGTTGACGCGCTGCTGCTCGCCGCCCGAAAAGGTCGCGGGCGGCAGGCTCCAGAGCCGTTCCGGCAGATTGAGCTTTGTGAGCAGCGCACCGGCGCGCTCCAGCGCCTCGGTCTTGGCAACACCCCGGCTCACCAGCGGCTCGGCAACCACGTCGATGGCCGACACGCGCGGCACGGTCCGCAGGAACTGGCTGACATAGCCAATCGCATCCCGACGCAGGGTCAGGACCGTGCGCGGATCGGCACTGGCCAGATCCACCTTTGCGCCCTCATGCCCGATCAGCACCTGCCCCTGATCGACGCTGTAATTGCCATAGACCATCTTCAAAATGGACGATTTTCCAGCGCCCGACGGTCCGCCAAGAACGACACACTCGCCGGCCTCGACAGCAAAACTGACATTCTCCACCACCCCCAGCGTAATCCCGCCCCGCAGGTGCATGGTAAAGGTCTTGGATAGGCTCTGAACGTTTAGAGCGCTCATTGGATAGCTCCGTGAAGATAGACGACACCCGCCTTCCCACCTTCTCCCTCAGGGGAAAAAGGGAAACTCAGTGAACAGACGAACGCGGTGCTCCCCCTCTCCTCTTGAGGGAGAGGGTGGATCGGCCGAAGGCCGAGACGGGTGAGGGGTTTGAACAGCTCGGCCACGATCACACCTGCAAAATCGAAGACACAAGCAGCTGCGTATAGGGCTCGCGCGGATCATCGAGCACCCGGTCGGTCAGCCCCGCTTCGATCACCCTGCCCCCCTTCATCACCATCATCCGGTGCGACAGCAGCCGCGCCACGGCCAGGTCGTGAGTGACGACAATTGCCGAAAGTCCCAGTTCGCTCACCAGCTGGCGCAGGAGATCGAGCAGGCGCGCCTGCACGGACACGTCGAGCCCGCCAGTCGGCTCATCCATGAACACCAGCCTTGGGCCGGTCACCAGATTGCGGGCAATCTGCAGACGCTGCCGCATGCCGCCCGAAAAACTGCGCGGCTGATCGTCGATCCGGTCCGCCGCGATCTCGACCCTTCCGAGCCAATCCAGCGACGTGTCGCGGATTTTTCCATAGTGGCGATCCCCGACAGCCATGAGCCGTTCGCCGACGTTCGCTCCGGCCGACACGGTCATGCGCAACCCGTCCGCCGGGTTCTGGTGCACAAAGCCCCAGTCGGTGCGCGTCAGGAACCGACGCTCGGCCTCAGACAGCTCATAGATATTTCGCCATTGCTCGTCCCGCATACGGTAGAGCGCGCGGCCGCCGGTCGGCTCGATATGGGCCGACAGCGTATTGAGCAGCGTTGATTTGCCCGAACCGCTCTCCCCCACAATGGCCAGCACCTCGCCGGGCCAGAGTTCGAAGTTCACATCGGTACAGCCAATCCGCTCGCCATAGAATTTCGAGAGGTTTTCGACCTTCAGCAGCGGCTCAGCGCTCATTGCAAAACTCATTCCGCCGCCTCCTGGCTCACACCGAGCGCCCCGACATGCCCAGCCGCGCGGCGCTCTTCGCAATGGTCGGTGTCCGAGCAGACAAACATGTGCCCGCCGTGGTCATCCAGGATGACCTCATCGAGATAGACATTCTCCGCACCGCAAATGGCGCAGGGTTCTTCAAAAGTCTGGATTTCGAACGGATGGTCCTCGAAATCGAGGCTCACCACTTCGGTGAACGGCGGGATGGCATAGATGCGATGCTCGCGCCCTGCCCCGAACAGCTGCAAGGCTGCGCTCTTGTGCATCTTGGGGTTGTCGAATTTGGGGATTGGCGAGGGGTCCATCACATAGCGCCCCTCGACCTTCACCGGATAGGCATAGGTCGTGGCGATGTGGCCGTGCCGCGCGATGTCCTCATAGAGTTTGACGTGCATCAGCCCATATTCCTCGAGCGCATGCATCTTTCGCGTTTCGGTCTCGCGCGGCTCAAGGAAGCGCAGCGGCTCGGGGATCGGCACCTGATAGACGATCACCTGCCCGGCCTCGAGCCCCCGCTCGGGAATGCGATGGCGGGTCTGGATAATGCTCGCCTCGGCCGTGTGGGTCGTCGTCCGCACCTCTGCGACCTTGGCAAAGAACGCCCGGATCGAGACCGCATTGGTCGTGTCGTCAGCCCCCTGGTCGATCACCTTGAGCACGTCATCGGGCCCAATGATCGCGGCCGTCACCTGCACGCCCCCCGTGCCCCAGCCATAGGGCATCGGCATTTCCCGGCTCGAAAACGGCACCTGATAGCCAGGAATGGCAACCGCCTTCAAAATGGCGCGCCGGATCATGCGTTTGGTTTCTTCGTCCAGATAGGCGAAGTTGTACTGCGTCATTGGATTGTTTCCTCGCAGGTCGAGAGGGACACCGCACTGTCCTTCTCCCCTTGAGGGAGAAGGTGGCTCGCGCCCCGCGCGAGACGGATGAGGGGTAAAGGCGCAAAAATCATTCCGCCGCCTCCTGCTTGCGCTCATGCTCGGCCCGCATCCTTCGGATGAGATCGAGCTCGGCCTGGAAATCCACATAGTGCGGCAGCTTCAGGTGCTCGACGAAGCCGGTGGCCTGCACATTGTCCGAATGCGCAATGACGAATTCCTCGTCCTGCGCCGGCGCGACGATATCCTCGCCAAACTCCTCGGCCCGCAGCGCGCGGTCGCACAGCGACATGGCCATGGCCTTGCGTTCGGCATGGCCAAACACCAGCCCATAGCCGCGCGTGAACTGCGGCGGGATCTTTGCCGAACCCTTGAACTGATTGACCATCTGACACTCGGTCACCCGAATGCGCCCGAGGTTCACGGCGAAGCCAAGCTCGGGAATATCGAGCTCCACATCCACCTCGCCGACCCGGATCTCGCCGACAAACGGGTGAGTGCGTCCGTAACCGCGCTGTGTCGAATAGCCCAGCGCCAGGAGGTATCCCTCATCGCCGCGCGCCAGCGCCTGAAGGCGCACATCGCGGTCGAGCGGATAGTTCATCGGCTCGCGCGTCAGGTCTCCCACTGGAGCCGTCGCGTCATAGACGCCGTCGTCCTCGATCAGCCCTTGCCGCCCGAGAAGGTCGGTAACGCGGGGCGACGCTTCCGGCTCGCCGTCACGGAGCACCGGCGTCTCGGCCACATCATCGGGAATAGTCGGGTCCAGCAGGCGGTGCGTATAGTCAAAAGTTGGCCCGAGCATCTGCCCGCCTGGCAAATCCTTGAAGGTTGCCGAGATGCGCCGCTCGATCTGCATAGCGCCGGTATCAATGGGTTTGGAATAACCAAACCGCGGCAACGTGGTGCGATAGGCCCGCACGAGGAAAATGGCCTCGATCAGATCACCCCGCGCCTGCAAAATGGCCAGCGCCGCCAGCTCCCGATCATAAAGGGCGCCCTCGCCCATGGCCCGGTCGACCGCTAGGCCGAGCTGTTCGACGATCTGGTCCAGGCGCAGCGCCGGAACCGCTCGATCACCCCGCCGCCGATCCGCCAGAAGGCGATGGGCATTGGCGATGGCGGCCTCGCCGCCTTTTACCGCAACATACATTTATGCCTCCACCATGCGGGTCGTGCGCGGCAGGCCAAGCACCTGCCCGTCCGAAACGAAAATCATGTCCACCCCGCGCGGAAACAGCTCGCGGTTCTCGGACCACTGCGCGACGAAATCTTCCGGCAGGCCCGACACAGCAAAACGCGCTTCGGTTTCGATCCCGGGTCCACGCAGCACGCGCTGCGGGCCATCGGTCAGCGACGTCACCGCGACGATGATCGTCGTGGAGCGGTCGGGGAACTCCTGGGTGCCAAGATTGCACTGGCTGAGCTTGGGCAGAGCATCGCCCTCGGCGACGAAGACAAAAGCGGCCGCTTCAAGTTCGTCCGTCAGGCGCGCGCCCGTGTGAAACGCGACGAACTGCCGGACCGGCTCCGTCTGCAGCGCGAGCGAGAGCGCAATTTCACACTCGGGGCCGGTCAAGGTTAGCAGTGTGCTAACCAATTCGGGGCTGGTGTCACTCATTCGCGGCAGGGTTTTGGGCAGGGCCTTGATCGCGCCCGGCGTCGCCAATGCGTCCAGAAGCACGCGAAAAACCGCCTGGCTATCCCGAACGGGGTCTGCAAACCCCACGCTGAAATCGTCCATACGCATCAATCGTCTCCGCGCACCATGGTGAAGAAATCGACCTTGGTGGCCGCCGTTTCGGCCCGACGCCGCGCATCCCCTTCAAAGCGCGCAGCCGCGAGCGGCGCGATGAACTCGGCCTCGATCCTCGCGCTATCCCTTTGATAAAGCGCATCAATCACCGCAATGACGCGCGCCTTGTCGAGGTCGCGTCCAAGGCAATAGCCGTGCCCGACTTCGCCTGAGGCAATCCGGACGCTCGCCCGGCTCACCGTCGCCTCGCCCATATTGAAGGCTGCACCGCCGCCGCCCGCCCTGCCGCGCACCATCACCATCCCAGTCTCCGGTCCGCGCAGGCTGACGAATTCCGGCTTATTAGGGAACAAATCCCACTTTCCAGCCAATGCCTTAGCTGAGGCAGACGCGAGAACGTCCAGCGCTCTTTTCCGCCCGTTCGGGTCACTCACTCGCTTGCCTCCACTTGTCTAGTTCTATAGACAACTAATCACGAACGCCGCTCTAGGCCAAGGATGTGAAGCCCATATGACAGGCCCGCAAAAAGCTTCTGGTGGCATCGCACTCTGGCGTCAGATCGCCGACAGCATCCGCCTCGACATCATCGGCGGCAAACTTACGCCGGGGGACCGCCTTCCCTCGGAAGCCCTTCTGGCACAACGGTTTTCCGCTAACCGCCACACTGTCCGACGCGCCTTGGCGGTCCTCGCCGAGGAGCATGTCGTCATCGCCGAACAGGGCCGCGGCACCTTCGTGCGCGACATCAAGCGACTCACCTACCCGATCGGCAAGCGCACAAGGTTTCGCGATGGCCTGAAGGGACAGGCCGAAACCCTGATCACCCGTCTGCTGGCCCAGAACGTCGAAGCGGGAACATCCAGAGTTAACAACGCCTTGGCGTTGCCAACTGAAGCGTTGTGTGTGCGGATGGAATCCCTCTCCATAGCCGACGGCGTACCGGTTTCACGCTCGACCACCTGGGTCCCAGAGGGGCGCTTCCCCGATTTTGCCGAACGCGCCGACAAGCTCCAGTCGATCACCAAAGTCTTTGAAAGCTATGGGGTTTTGGACTATTCGCGCGCCTGGACCCGCATCTCTGCTCGGCAGGCGGATGTCTCGGAAGCGCAGGACCTGCACCTCGCCCCCGGCGCCGTAGTCCTGGTCTCTGAAGCGGCCGACGTCGACCAGCAGGGCCTTCCGCTCAGCTACGCTCTGACCCGCTTCCCCGCCGAACGCCTGGAGTTGGTCGTCTAGGTCAGTGTGGTTTCGCCAGTAAACTCTTGAGCAGGCTTACGAATTTATCGCCCGCGATATCGATGGCGTCCGAATTATCGATCTCGATCGCCTCGGCCGGCAGGCAGTCCACCAACCGATTGAGCCGATCCCGGATCTCTTCCGCGCTCTCCCGACCCCGCCCGAACAAACGCTGCACAATGACCTCCGGGCGCGCCGTCACCGCCACAACCACCATCCGGTCAAACCGCTCCGCCGCCATCGGCAACACCGCCCGCGAGAGATTGGCGACCACGAGCCTTCCCGAGGCAAGTTCGCGCTCCACGTTTTTCGGCAGCGCATAGCTCAGGCCATGTGCTTGCCAATGCAGCGAAAATTCCCCATCGGCGACCGCCATGGCGAACTGCGCAACCGTCAGGCTGTCGTGCTCCTCGCTACTTTCTTCCGCCGCGCGGGTGATGGTGCGGCGAACGACGACCATATCCTCCCCAATACTTTCGCGGGCATAGCTGAGAAGACTGTCCTTGCCGACCCCGCTGGGGCCGACAATGGCGACGAAGATCCCGCTCATATGACCCGAATGCCCTGGCGCCAGACCGTCTGCACAATCGGGATGCCCTCCTCGATCCGCAGATGCACGAGATCGGCCCGTTTGCCGATGGCGATCTCGCCGCGATCTTTGAGCCCCGCAGCCTCCGCCGGGCGCTTCGTCACAAAGCTGATCGCTTCCGGAAGGGAAATGCCCGGAACAGTCTCGACCAGGCAGAAAGCGCTCTGCAGCATGGAAAATGGAATGTAGTCGGACGACAAAATGTCCAGCAGCCCGGCCGCCGCCAGTTCGCGCGCCGAAACATTGCCCGAATGCGACCCGCCGCGAACCACATTCGGCCCACCCATCAGGATGGCCATACCGGCCTCGCGCGACGCCTGCGCGGCCTCGAGAGTGGTCGGGAATTCGGCAATGCGGATGCCGAGCGCCTTCGCCGCATCGACATGTGCACTGGTCGCATCGTCATGTGAAGCGAGCGCGATGCCCCGGGAATTGCTGAGCTCGGCCAAGGCCTTGCGATGCTTGTCCGAATAGACACTGGACTCGTGGCTACGGCGCGCGATGAACTCTGCGAGCGCCTGATCGCTCATCTTGAGCTTGCCCTGGTAGTAGACGCGATAGGCGTCGGCGCTGGCAAACTGCCGTTGGCCAGGCGCATGATCCATCAGCGAGGCGAGCCGGACCAGCGGATGGTCCATGATCTTTTCAAAGCTCTTGAGACAATCCGGCGCCGAGACCTCGCAGCGCAAATGGATGAGGTGATCTGCCCGCAGCCGGCCCGCGTTCACCCCTGCCGTGATGGCATCAGCGAGGATTCGCAGCTCGTCCGTGCCCATATCGGAATGCTCATCCAGCCCCACGCGGATGGCGTCGAAAACCGTCGTAATCCCCGACGCCGCGATCTGCGCGTCATGAGCCTGGACAGCGGCCACCGGGTGCCAACGCACCTTGGGACGCGGCGCATAGTGGGTTTCCAGATGATCCGTGTGGAGCTCGACGAGGCCCGGTATCAGATAGTCGCCATTAAGATCCTGCCCACGGCCGCTGGCCTCGCCAATGTCGGTGATGACGCCGTCTGCGAAGCAAACCGCTCCCTCAAGAACTTGATCTGCCAACACAATCCTTGCGTTTGAGAGAGTGGTTTCCTGGATCGCAATCTTGTTCATTCCGCGCCTCACTGATGATGCGCTGGCGTTACCCCAGTTGAGTGACAGTTTCGCGACCGCGCGATTTGAAGCTCTGCCCTCGACACATGCCCAATGCATGACTCGCTTGCTTGGTGGCGAAGATGACGCGGAATTTTCTTGAACGATCGTGTCAGAGCCGCCGGAGCCGTGCCCCATTGCTGACCGCAGTGGCAACTCGAGCAGACTTCCTCGGGAGTTGCGTTCTTTGAACGCTCGGGCGTGATTGAGCTGCATGGCGGCGGCGGGTCTAGATGCAGCGCTTAGGGCGTAAGGCGATTGATACTAAGAAGGCGACCAATGGCGAGATCAGAGCCATTGGTCGCCTGTCGGTCAGAGGCGGATTTCCTTGCTGCCGCCGGAGAGGCGGAGGAGGAGGAAAAGCGAGAGCATGGTGAGAATGAGCAGGATGGTCGAGAGCGCCGCGGCAGTGCCCAATTGGCCGCGGATGACCTGCGCGTAGATGCCCAGGGAGAGCGTCTGGGTCGAGGTATTGTAGAGGAAGAGCGTCGTACTGAGTTCAGTGATGATGGTCACCCAGCTCAGAACGGCGCCCGAGACGATGCCGGGCGCGAGCGCCGGCACGATCACCTGCACCAGTGTCCGGAATTTTGAAGCGCCGAGGCTGACGGCGGCCTCCTCGATGCTCGGGCTGAACTGATACATCAGCGCCGTGGTGGAGCGCACCGAATAGGGCAAGCGGCGGATCGCCAGCGCCAGCACCATCACCGCAAATGTCCCCGTCAGCACCAGTGGGGGCTGGCTGAACGCGGTGATCAGGGCGATGCCGATGATAAGGCCCGGCACCACATAGGGCACCATAGTCATGGTATCGAGCGCGCCGGTGAGCGCTCCCTTGCGGCGGACAGTCAGGTAAGACACCAACACCGCGACGATAACCAGGAGCACCAGAGCAGTGATGCCGATGCTGAAAGTGTTGGTGATATAGCGGATGATGTCCCGCTGGGCGGTGATGTAGTTGCGGAACGAGAAGCCGTCGACAAACTGGCCATAGAGCGTGTTGCGGAACGAGCTGATCACCACGACGGCGAGCGGCGCCAGGGCCAGCACCAGAAAGCCATAGACATAAGCGTAGACGCCAAAACCCTTCCAACCGGAGAGGCGGATGGGTTCGATGGCGCGCATGGCCGTCATCGAGAAGGTGCGGCGATCAACGATGTACTTCTGGATCAGGAACACGCCGAGCGTGACCGCAATGACGATCACAGCGACTGCGGCAGCGAAGCTGCGGTCGACGCTGACTTCGCCGACGAAGGAGCTGTAGATCAGTACCGGAATGGTGCGGAACCCCTGCCCGATCAGCATGGGCGTGCCGAAATCGGCGAAGGCACGCACGAAGACGAGGAGGCTACCGCCGAGGATGGTCGGGAGCAGCAAGGGCGTGATGACTTTCATGGCGCGGCGCCAGCCAGTCATGCCCATGCTCTCGGCCGCCTCGAGCAGGGAGACGTCGATGGTGCGCCAGGCGCCCATGAGATAGGTGAAGATCAGCGGCACAAGCTGGAGGGTCAGCACCAGCACGATGCCGGTGAAGCCATAGATGCTCGGCACTTCCAGCCCGATATCCTTGAACCACCGGGTGATGAGACCATTATTACCGAGCAGCAGGATCCAGGAATAGGCGCCGATAAATGGCGGCGACATCATGGAGGCCAGGATCAACACTTGGATGGTGCGGTTCCCCGGGATGCGGAACATGGTCATGAAATAGGCGAGCGGAAAGGCGATAGCGAAGGCCAGCACCGTCACGCAGACCGTCACCACGAGACTGTTGAGCAGCGTGCCGTAATAAAGGCGCGACGAGAAGAAGGTCGCAAACCCATCCAGCGAAAAGCCATCGCCATTGGTCACGCTGGCGAACAGCACGGTCACAAGCGGCCAGACCACCATGAAGAGGTAGCCGCCCGTCAGCAGCAGTGCGACAGAAGTCCATCCATCTACGGTTTTGCCCGCGAGTTTCACCTTGCCTCTCCCCGCATGATCGAGGTGCCGCTCACGGCATCAAAGAAGGTGAGCATGTCCCGGTCGATTTCGAGGAACACTTTTTCGCCGCGCTGCCATAGCACCGAGCGGCGGGAGTGCTCGAGGAACTCGATGATTTCGCCGGTTTGCAGTTGAGCGCGCACCTGGGAATGCGAGCCAAGGAAGGTCTCGTCGACCACTTCGGCGGCGAGCCCGGTCGCGGCGGCCTTGACCGCTTCGGGGCGAACCGAGACCTGCACGCGGCCACTCGCGCCGGGGTCTATCATGTCGGTGACGTCGATCACCTGTCCATTGCCAAGGTCGATGCGCGCCCTGCCCTCATCCCGGACGAGGTCGCGCTCAAGCAAATTGGTCTTGCCGATGAATTCGGCGACGAAGCGATTGGCCGGGCTGCGGTAGATTTCGGCCGGGGTGCCGACCTGTTGCACGACACCGAGGTTCATCACCGCGATCCGGTCGGACACTGCCATGGCCTCTTCCTGGTCATGGGTAACATAGACCGTGGTGATGCCTGCGTCGCGCTGGGCCTGGCGAATGGTGTCGCGCATTTCGACGCGCAGCTTGGCGTCGAGATTGGAGAGCGGCTCGTCCATCAACAGAAGCGCCGGCTGGATAACGAGCGCACGCGCCAGCGCCACGCGCTGCTGCTGGCCGCCAGACATCTGGCCGGGCAGTCGGTCCCCAAGATGGGCCATGCGCACCGATTCCAGTGCCTCGGCAACCCGGCGATCAGCCTCGGCCCGCGCGACCTTGCGGGTCTGGAGGCCAAAGCCGACGTTCTTGGCCGCCGTCATCTGCGGGAACAGGGCATAGTTCTGGAACACCATGCCGATGTTGCGCTCGGAGGCAGGACGATCATTGATCACCTGACCATCAAAAGAGATGGTCCCGGCTTCAATCGAGTTGAAGCCGGCGATCATCCGCAGGAGCGTGGTCTTGCCGCAACCTGAAGGCCCGAGCAGGGTGAAAAACTCACCATCGGCGATCTCGAGATTGAGATCGGGAATGGCCACCTGACCGTTATACTCCTTGCGAAGTGCCTTGAGAGATATTCGGGTCATGGTGTTACTCCGGCTCGGGCCATACTCAGAAATCAGGAACGCGCTTCGAGGATCGCGCGGTATTTCGCGACGATTTCCTCACGGTGCGCGGCCACATAGGGGCCGTCTTCCTGAACGGTCGGAATATCGGCGAGCGCGGGCAGGCCCGGCTTGTCGATACCGTCGCGCAGCGGGCGACCGGCGGTCTGCTCGGCGATGATGGTCTGGCCCTCTTCGGAGATGATGAAGTCAATGAAGGCTTCGGCGGCCGGCGGATTGGGGCCGCCCTTGATCATCTGGATGGTCGCCGGTAGGAAGGCTGCGCCTTCAGAGGGATAGACAATTTCGACGGGCGCGCCGCTGAGCACAAAATTCAGGGACAGCGGCTCATAGGTCAGGCCGACGATATATTCGCCATTGGCCACGTCGGCGGCCACCTGGCTGGAAGAGCCGATAGAAATGCCGTCGAGCTGGTCGACCAGTGCGGTCACGTAATCCCAGCCGGCCTGGGCTTCATAATCGCCGCCGACGGCCTTGAGCATATTGGTGAGCTGCGCGAAGGCCGAGGACGAACCGGTGGGATCGCCATAGGCGATCTTGCCCTTGAGTTCGGGCTGCAGAAGGTCGGCGTAGCTGTTGACCTCGATGCCTGCGGCAGCCAGGCCTTCGGTGTTGACAAGGAGATTGGAGCCGTCGGCCTGGTAGGGCGTAAAGGCGCCGGTCGTGTTCTTGCCGGCATCGACCATGTTCGCGTCTTCGGGCGAAACATATTCCTGCCAGAGCTCGGAATTAACCGCGGCCTGAGCAGCGCCGCCGCCAAACATCACGTCGCCCTGCGGATTGCCGGACTCGCTGCGGATGCGGGAGTAGAGCTCACCCGTGCCGGCAGTAATCAGCTGCACCGTGACGCCAGTGTTGCCTTCGAACACCGGGATCAGGCTCTGCAGCATGCCTTCTTCATTGGGGGTATAGACGACGAGCGTGGTGCCCGAAATCTCCTGGCCCTGGGCGCTGGCCAGGGCGACCAGCGACACGGCGGTCGCGAAAAAGGCTGTAGCGGTAATCTTGGTCAGGCTTGGCATGGTGTTCCTCCGGGAGATTCTCAGTTTGCGTTCGGTGTTCGAGGCGGGCGTCACAACAGCGCCTGCTCGTTTCGGCCCATAAAGCGGAAGGCGATGTATACGGCACAACTGCTCAGAGCGAGCAGGATGGTCGAGAGCGCCGCGGCGACCCCGAAATCCCCGTCGAGAATAAGCAGGTAGATGCGCACCGGCATGGTCATGGTGCTGCCGACGTAGAGCACCAGCGAGGACGACAGCTCGTTGATGGCGGTGACGAAACTCAGCATGCCGCCGGCAATGATGCCCGGCACGATCAGTGGCACGGTGATGCGCAGGAATGCCTGGAAGGGGCTGTATCCCAGCGAGATCGCCGCCTCCTCCATGCTGGGCGAGATCTGCCGCAGCGAGGATGCCGTTGTGCGCACCGTATAGGGCAAGCGGCGGATGAAGATGGAGAGGATGATGATCGCGGCTGTTCCGGTCAGTACGACCGGACCGGTATTGAAGGCGGCGATGAAGGCGATACCGATAACAATGCCGGGCATGACATAGGGCACCATGAAGGCGCCATCGAGCAGTGCGGTATTGAGATTGGTGCGCCGCGCCACGAGGACGCCGACGATGGTGCCGACCACAACGATGAGGGCGACGGCGGCGAAGGAGAAGGTCAGCGAATTGCGGACGACGTCGCCGAGATTGAACAGGATGCGCTCGTAGCTCTGCAGCGCAAAGCCGTTCTGAAACACGGGGCCGCTCGTTTTGCGGAAGGAGTAGATGATCGAGATGATCACCGGCATCGCCCCGCACAGGCCGATGAAATAAACGGCGAAATGGGCGAGCACGTTGCGCCAGCCCTTGAGCTGGATGCGCACCGGCTTGTTGATCATGTTGCCGTGGTAGACGTTGCGGCGGGACATGTAGCGCTGCAGCAGCACGAATACCATCGAGACGATGATCAGGATCACGCTGATGGTGGTGGCCATCGACATGTTGGAGCCGACTTCCGCCGCGTAGAGGGTGAAGGCTTCGGTAGCGAGCACGTTGTAGCCACGCCCGAGAAGACGCGGTGTGCCGAAATCGGCGATGGCATGGATCAGGGCCAGAAGGCCCCCGGCGGTCAGGGCCGGAAACACCATCGGGAACGAGATTTTCATGGCGCGCTGCCAAGGCGTCAGCCCTAGGCCTTCCGCTGCCTCTTCAAGCGAGCGGTTGACGTTGCTCAGGGCACCCGAGACCATGAGATAGACGTAAGGGTAGAACTTCAGCGAGAAGACAATGAGGATGCCGCCGACGCCGTAAATTGGAGGCATGGTGATCCCGAAATCGCGCAGGAAGCCGCGCACGACACCACCGGCGCCGAACAGCACGATCCAGGAATAGGCGCCGATGAACGGCGGCGACACCAGCGCCAGAATGGCGAGCAGGGACACGAACTTGCCGCCGCGAATGACGAAGCGCGACACGCAAAAGGCCATGATCGAGCCCAGCAGCAAGGCACCGAAAAGGCCCCCGAACCCGACCACAAGCGTGTTGATGAAGGCCTGATGGAAACGCGGTTCGCTGAGGAATTTTATGTAGTTGGCGAGCGTGACACTGCCGCTCTGGTCGTAAAAGCTCGACACAAGAACCGAGCCGACCGGGATGAACAGGAGCATGAACAGCATGATCCAGGTGAGGATCATGACCACAGTCCAGAAATTGAAGCGTGGCATAGCCCCTACCCCTTCACACGGACGCTGTCGGCGCCGAACGCCATAAGCGCAGACCGCGGGACGATGACGGTAACCGTCTCGCCGGTTTGGCGCGTCGCGGTCATGCCGGGATTGGCGAGCTGGACCACCAGCAGTCCGGCGGGCGTATCGACCTGAACATGGGCCTCGCGACCCAGATAGGTGAATTTTGTCACCGTGCCCGAGAGCGTCGCCGCGTCTGCGTGGTCAACGCCGGGGGTGCCGAGCGCAAGGTGCTCGGGTCGGGCCGCCCAGCTGGTGACACCGGCGCTTGAGAGACCGAGCGTGCCCAGCATCGCATCGAGCGCAGGACCGGATTTGAAGCGGTTGATGGTGCCGACAAACTCGGCCACGAACAGGGTCTGGGGATTGCCGTAGATCTCCTGCGGCGTACCCACCTGCTCGATCCTGCCAGCGTTCATCACGCAGATGCGGTCGGAGATGGCGAGCGCCTCTTCCTGATCGTGCGTGACATAGATGGTGGCGATATCGACCTGTTTCTGGATGTCGCGGATTTCCTCGCGCAGCTCGATACGGAGCTTGGCGTCGAGATTCGACAGCGGTTCATCCATAAGCAGGAGGCGCGGATTGATGACCATGGCACGCGCGAGGCCAATGCGCTGCTGCTGGCCACCGGACATGGCCGCTGGCAGGCGCTCCGCCATGGCGCCGAGCCGCACTGCCTCGAGCGCCTGGGTCACGCGCGTCTTGATCTCAGCGGCCGGGACCTTTCGCGGTTTCAGACCGAAGGCGACGTTGTCGAAGACGCTGAGATGGGGAAAGACGGCGTAGTCCTGGAACACCATGCCGATGTCGCGCTGATGCGGCGGGACCGCCCGTAGATTGGCGCCATCCAGCGTGATTGAGCCGGTGCTCAGATCGTTGAAGCCGGCAATAGCCCGCAGCAAAGTTGTCTTTCCGCAGCCGCTGGGACCGAGCAGCGTGAAGAATTCTCCCCGCTCTATGGAAACAGACACCCCGTTCAGCGCCATGAAACTGGGCCCGAACTGCTTGGTGGCATCGGTGACCGTCAGATAGCTCATGCAGGCTTCTCCCTCTTCCCTGACGTCAATATGAAGCCGACAAACTTTCGTATTGCAACATATTTTAGCGTGGTTCAGGATCAGGAAGATCTATGAATGATCAAATTCGAAAGGGAGGACTCACATGAATATTCGCAAACGGACATTTTTGGCGCTGTCCGCCGCCGCACTGATCGCGTCCACCAGCATGACGTCGCTGGCCGTGGCGCAGGACGGTTCGGTGGTGATCTACACCGCGCACAAGTCGTCTATCGTTGATACGCTGCTGCCGATTTTCGAGCAGGAAACTGGCCTCAAGGCCGAAGTGGTCAAGCTCGGCTCGGGCGACATTGCCAAGCGCGTTCAGGCCGAGTCCGGCGCGCCGGCCGCTGATGTGATCTGGTCGATCTCCGGCAGCCAGCTGACCGAGCTGCGCGACCTGCTCGAGCCCTACACCCCACCCGAATTCGATCAGATCGATCCGCAGTTCATCAAGGACGACGCCTGGACCCCGTACACCGCCGTTGTTTACGTGCTGGCGGTCAACACCGACCTGCAGCCGCTCGAGGAAGCCCCCAAGACCTGGGCCGATCTTGCTGATCCGAAATGGACTGGACAGATCGCTTCGGCACGCGCCGATGGTTCGGGCTCGGCCATGCAGCAGCTGCAGACCGTGCTCACCGTTTTCGGTGACGAAGGCTGGGCCAAATATGCCGAGATCGCCAAGAACTTCGTCTTTGCCGACAGCTCGGGTGCGGTGCCGCGCTTTGTAGCCGATGGCGAAACGTCGATGGGCCTGACGCTCGAAGACAACGCGCTCGAATATGTCCAGGGCGGCGCACCGATCTCGATCGTCCACCTGACCGACGGCACTGCGGCTACTCCGGACGGCGTCGCCCTCGTCAAGGGCAGCCCGAACCCGGAAGGCGGCAAGGCCTTCATCGACTGGGCCATGTCAAAATCCACCCAGGAAAAGCTGGCGATGGATATCGGCCGCCGCTCCGTGCGTCTCGACGTTGCTGGTCCCGCCGGCACGCCTAACCTTGCCGACCTCACCCTCGTCAACGTCAAGCCGCTGAGCGACTTCGGCGGCGCCGAGGCTGTGCTGGGCGAGTGGCGCACGGCAATCGGCGAGTAAGCGCCTCCTGAACAACACGCGATAACGCAAGGACATAGGGCAGTCCGCCGTCTCTCAAGGCCGGTGGATTGCCATTAAGCAGGACCTCATGAGGCATCTTGAAGCATTCTCGCTGGGCAAGAAGTTCGGCCATCCAGAGACCAACGAAGATAGTCTCGTGGTCCTGCCAAACCGCGGTTACGCCGTCATCGACGGCGTAACCGACCGCAACGGTACGCGCTATGGCGGAATGCTCTCGGGGCAGTTCGCCTCGCAAACCGTCCAGCGGGCCATCGAGACCTTTATGCTCGCGCAGGGCCGGAGCGACCAGCCCGAGCTGCAGTTTCAGGGCGGCGAGCATTTCGTCGCTTATCTCGGCAAAGCCATCCACGCTGGCTACGAGGAAAATGGCGCGCTTGCAGCGGTTGAAGCCGACTGGAAATTGCGGGGTGGCTGCACAGTGGTGGCCGCACTGATCATCGGCGACCGGCTCGAGGTGATTGCCGTCGGCGACAGCGGCATTCGCATCAACGGCACAGACACGCTGCAGGTGCTGAAGCCGCTCGACGACATCACCGCCATTCTGCGCCGCGAGACCTGGCGCTATTTCGAGGCGCAGGGCAAGCCGGCCGAGGAAGCCGATCGTCTCGCGACATCAATGACGTGGCAGGGCACGCAGAACCAGCCGGCAGACAGTCCCACCGCCGAGCCTACAACCAATGCTGCTATTGAGGCCAAGGCGCTGACCGCGTGTCGGGCGCATCTGCCGAGCGTGCCGGAAGACGAAATCCTGACCCTGATCCGGGGCGGCATTTCCCACGGTCAGGGCAAGTTCCAGAATGTGACTGAGCCGGTGCTCGGCTATGGCTGCATCGACGGTTTCGCCGTGCCCAAACGATATATCGAGACCCGCAGCTATTCGATCGAAGGGATCGAGACAATCGAGCTCTTCTCCGATGGCTATTTCAAGCCCGGAGCGGTATTTGGCGTGGAATCCTGGGAAACCGCATTTCAGGAAGTCGAGACCGAGGACTTCCACAAGATCGGGCGATTTATGAGCACCAAGGGCACGACCCCAACCCAACTTACCGACGACCGTACCTATCTGGGCGTCCGCTTCAAATGAGTGGAGACACCAAGCCACGGCAGACCCGACGTCCAGAGGCCCAGATGCTGGAGACCGGCCGTGCCGGTGAGCGGCGGCAGGCCATTCTCGAGGCAGTGCGCACCAATGGCGCTGCCTCAGTTGCCGAGCTTGCAGCGCGTTTCGACGTGACCTACCAGACCATCCGCCGCGATCTGCGCACGCTCGAAACGCAGGGGCTGCTGCAGAAGGGCTTTGGCGGCGCCTTCGCCTCGCCAGGCGTGGCCCAGCACACCCATGACGAACGCAATGCCAGCCAGAAGTCGATGAAACGCCGGTTGGTTCTGGCGCTCGAGGAATTCATCGCCCCGGGCGCCACGATCTTTGTTGGCCTCGGCACGACATTCGACAGCCTGCACGAAGTGCTGACGCGCCATCCGGGCGTGCTGATCGCGACACCCAATCTTGAGGTGGCCCATTCCTGCGCGCTCAAGACCGACGCCACCGTCTATGTCTATGGCGGCTATGTGCGCAACAAGGACTCCTCGGTGCTGACACTGGCGGACGAGAGCCGGCATCGGTTCAAATTTGACCTGGCAGTGATCGGCACCAGCGCGATCGACCGCGATGGTACGGTGCAGGAATTCGATCCCCTGGAGGTCGATCTCGTCCGCTCAATCCTGCCGCTGTCGCGAAAGATCATCCTTGTGGCGCATGAGGAAAAGTTCGGGCGCCGCGCGCCGCATGTCGTGACCAGCATGGCTGACATCGACGTGCTGATCACCAATGGCGACCCCCGCCCCCGGTTCGAAGACGCGGCCGTACTCGGTTCAACCCGGGTGATCGCGATCAGCTAGCACGCGCCAATGCCCTCAAGCGTCGGTTGAAGGTCGGAGCTCCACCGCAGTGTTCCAGGATCAAGCCTGATGCCGTGATGGCTGAGGCTTTTTGCGATTGCCTTGCGCGGCGCAGTGGCGGCCATTGCCACGACGGTCTCAGGTGGCAGCCCTGTCCAGTTGATGGTGTTGCGCACCGCGGCATCCAGGCAGAGCGCCGAGCCGGCCAGATTGACCCGCCCCGGCTGGACCATTGCGCCCTCTCTCGTGCGCTCAATCTGCATACCGGCAAAGCTGTAGACGCCCGGCGGTGCGGCGGCACCCAACACCGCGTCTGTGACGAGGATGCACTTGTCGGGCCCCTTCAGCCGGATCAACGCTGCGAGCGCCTGCGGCGACATATGGTGCCCGTCAGCGATGAGGCATGCGGCGAGACGCGGTTCGGACAGCTGCGCGACGAGCGTGTTCTCCAGCTTGGGGAGCTGGTGGGGCAGACCATTGCCAAGATGGGTGGAGAGGGTCACCCCCATGTCTGCCGCGACGCGCACGGCGTCGAAACCGGCGGCCGAGTGGCCGATGGAGATGGTCTTGCCGCGCCGAGTCATCTCGGCAATAAAATGGAGGGCGCCGCTGCGTTCGGGCGCGAACGTGATCAGCAGGATGGGGCGGCTGAGCCCCTCCTCCAGGACGTCCAGCAGGGCCACGTCCGGATCGACCATGGCGCGTTCGGGATGACAGCCGGAGTAACCAGGCTGTGCGAGGAGAAACGGCCCCTCGAGATGATAGCCCGGCACCATGCGCGGGCCGAGGCGGCTGGTGCGCACTGCGCGATCGAGCGCGACGAGACGCTCCGACAATTGCTGCGGAAGCGCCGTAATGATCGTCGGCAGGCACTGCGTCACGCCCGAGGCCAGCATGGCCTCCAGAGCATGGTCCAGTTGCGCCGCGGTGAGCGCCGGATCATTGAAATCAATGCCTGCATAGCCGTTGACCTGAAGATCGAACAGGCCTTCGCTGATCATGACAGTTCGCTCGCCGAGGCGGTGTCGAGATGGAGGGTGGCATCGGTGTGCTGCTGCAGGATCGAGGCGGGATAGAGCGGCGAGACCGCTTCCTCAACCGCCTGACGGACCGCCTTGGCCTTCCGCTTGTCAGGCACAGAGAGAATGATTTTCTGCGACTTCATGATCTGGCGGATGCTCATCGAAATTGCCCGTCGCGGGACGGCATCGAGGCTTTCGAACCAGCCCTCACCCAGCTGCTGCTTGCGGCAGGCTTCGTCGAGATCCACGACTATATAGGGCGCCTCGGTGGTAAAATCGGCCGGTGGGTCGTTGAAAGCCAGGTGGCAGTTTTCCCCGATACCGGCAAAGCAGACGTCAATGGTCTCCAGTACCAGCCGATCATTGAGACGGGCGAGCTCGGCGTCGAGATCGGGGGCATCTCCATCGACGGCTACGAATTCCCTCAGTGCGCCGACACGGTTGACGAGACGGTTTCGGAGATAGCCGCGAAAACTGGCCTTGTGATCCTCCGGCAGCCCGACATATTCGTCGAGGTGAAACACGGTGACCTTGCTCCACTCGATGTCGTGGCGCACGAGTGCATCGAGCATTTCAAACTGGCTGGCGCCAGTCGCGACAATGACGCTGGCGCCGCCCTTTTTGGCGATTGCCTCGACGATGGCCGCAGCCCCCATCTCGGCTGCACGCCGGCCCAAAAGGCCTGCATTCTCGTGTACCACCAGCTCCATGACATCCTCCAGATAGTCTTCACTGCGCACACTGTCTGATGTGCGCCGCCGATGCAAAGCTATCGAGAGCCAGGTCCCTGCCTTAGCCGTCGATAGCAAGGGTCAGTCAGGCGCGCCCGCGGAACGGGGCCATCCACCCAAGTCCCTCGGTCGTCGTCGTCCTGGGCTTGTATTCGCAGCCGACCCAGCCTGAGTAGCCGAGACGGTCGAGCTCGCCGAGGATGAAACCGTAATTGATCTCGCCGGTGCCGGGCTCGTTGCGGCCGGGATTATCGGCAATCTGGACGTGACCGATCCGATCGAAGAGGCGCTCGAAAGTGCGCATCAGATCGCCCTGGGAAATCTGCATATGGTAGAAATCGTACTGGATCTTGAGGTTGTCGACTCCGGCCATCTCCATGATCCGCTCGGCATGGGCGGTGGTCGACACGTGGTAACTCGGCATGTCGATGCGATTGATCGGCTCTGTCACCATGGCAATACCCGCATCGGCGAGGCGCGGGGCAGCATAGGCGAGATTGTTGGCCAGCGTGCGATCGAGAATTTCCGTGTCGACACCTTCCGGCGCAAGACCAGCGAGACAGTTCACTGTCGGGCAGTTCAGCGCCCGCGCGTAGGCGATTGCCGTATCGACGCCGCGACGAAACTCTTCGATCCGATCCGGCAGACAGCCGAGACCACGTTCACCCGCAGCCCAGTCGCCGACCGGCAGATTGAACAGCGCCTGTACTACGCCGGCGTCCGTGAGGGCCGCAGCGATGGCGTTCTTGTCGAGCTCGTAGGGCGACACATATTCCACGGCGCCAAAACCATCAGCGGCCGCCCGGGCAATCCGCTCGAGCAAGGGCACCTCTTGGTAGAGAAAGGACAGGTTGGCAGCAAATTTAGGCACGAGGCGTCTTCCTTGGGTCAGGCGGTATAGCAGTTGCGGTGCAGCATGCAGAGCCTACCGTGAACGACGCAAGTGAAGAACACCAATACGATAACCATGCCCTGCCCGCGGGCCTGTGTGTCAGTTGTCGCGATGGACGAGGCGACCGGCGCGAGTGGTTGGCGCACCATTGGCGGAGAATGAGAGCGCGCCGTTGACCATGACCCAGTCGATGCCGACCGATTGCTGCAGCGGGCTCTCGTAGGTCGCGAGGTCCCCGACAGTATCGGGGTGAAAGGCGACCAGGTCGGCGAATTTGCCGGGGGCGATTTCGCCACGGCGGGTCAGGCCAAACACTTTTGCGGTGAGGCCAGTCATCTTGTGAACGGCGGTCTCGAGGTTGAACAGCCCGACATCACGGCTGTAATGGCCCAGCACGCGGGGGAATGTCCCCCAGAGGCGCGGATGGGGGTGGACGTCGTGCGGCAATCCATCCGAGCCGATCATTGACAGGTCCGAGCTCAGCACGCGACGCACATCGTCTTCATCCATCTGAAAATAGATGGCGCCAGCCGGCTGCAGCCTCGACGTAGCTGTGTGGATATCGACCCCCCATTCATCCGCGATATCGACGATATAGCGACCCGTCATCTCGGGATGGGGCTCCGACCAGGAGATCATGATCGGATAGGTGTCCGTCATCAGGTCCGCCCGGAGATTGGTGGAGCCCGCGGAATAGGGGTAGACGTCGAAATTGATCGGATGCTCCTCGGCGAGCGCTGCGATCTTGGGCAAGGTCTGTTCGGTGCGGCCCCAATTTTCGACGCCGGCACATTTGTGGTGCGAGATGATCAGCGGGGTCCCGGCGTTTTTCGCCGTTGCAACCGACTCGTCGATGCTTTCGAGAACATTTTCGAATTCATTGCGCATGTGGGTGGCATAGACACCGGCATGTTCCGACACATAGCGGCCGAGCGCGGCCACCTCGTCGGCATCGGCCGCGGCGTTGGTCGGATAGAAGAGCCCTGTCGACCAGCCGACGGCACCGTTTTCCATCGCTTCGGTTAGCATATCGCCCATGCGCGCAATCTCGGCATCAGTCGCCTTGACGGTAATGTCAGGCATGACGGCGAGGCGGAGCGCCGAGTGGCCGATGAGTGCCGCCACATTGATCGCCGGTTTTACACTGGCAATGGCCGCGGCGTAGTCAGCGAAAGTTGGAAACTGGTATGAGGCGGCGTTACCGAGCAGGTTCATCGGCGGCGGCGGCTCGGACGAAAACTGCACCGGCACAAGCGAGATACCGCAGTTCCCGACCACCACGGTGGTAACCCCCTGGCTGATTTTTGGCAGCATGTCGGGTGCATCGAGCACGATGCGATCATCGTGCGTATGGGCGTCAATGAAGCCCGGCGCAAGCGCCAGGCCGGCCAGGTCAATCTCATTGGTCCCTTGCTCGAGGATCGTGCCCACGGGCCCCACCGCGGTAATGACATCGCCTCGCACTGCAACCTCCCCTAGATAGGACGGGGCGCCGGTTCCGTCGATGATCCGGGCATTGCGGAACACCCAATCGGGTTTGGAATCCTGTTGCGAAAACATGGCCTTACTCGTGGGGTTTGATTGTTTTCATCAGAATGGTCGGGTCAGTCGCCGGCGCTGGAATGGCAATGCCGATACTGGCCACGGTGTAGCGCACGCGGCGCAGGGTTTCGCGCGCGTCCGGGCCGCGTTCTGCAGCGACGCCGGCAGCAATCGTGTCGATGGCCAGCATGTGCGCATAGCGCGACGGCGTCGGGGAATAGACGTTCTCATCCTCGGCCACGACGATGGGAATGAGGATGTCAGCGCCTTCAGCGACAGGGGTATCCGGCCGCGACAACGCGATCGTTGTCGCGCCGAAGGAGGTCGCAATCTGCAGGGCCTCGGCGACCGCCTTGGAGCGCCCACTGTTGGAGATGGCGAGCACGACATCATCCTTGCCGAGCGTCGCCGCCGACATACGCTGCTGGTGGCCATCGATATAAGCGGAGACCGGGACGCCCATGCGGAAAAGGCGCAGTTTTGCGTCTTCCACAAGGCTCGCCGAGCCACCGCCCTGCCCGTAAATATCCACGCGCCGGGCCCGCGAAATGGCGGAGATGGCGCGGGCCACCGCGTCGGTGTCGAGGCCATTGAGCGCGTCACGCATGACGTTGACCGCGCGCGTCATGATCGACTGCGCTAATTGGCCGGCGTCGTCGTCGAACTGGCGATCGGGCTGAAGATAGGCGGCAGCGACCGTCAGCGTGGTCGCCAGGTTGATCTTGAAATCGGCGAACGAGGCGCACCCGATGGACCGGCAGAACCGCGTCACCGTGGGCTGGCTGACCTCCGCTGCAGCAGCCAGTTCGGCAATCGTCATGCGCGTCGTAGCCTCGTAATCCGTCCGAACGGCTTTCAGCACCTGCAGTTCCGCGGGAGACAATTGCGGCTCCACGCGCTGCATGCGGGAGACGATATCGATCACATCGGACTGCCCGCTGGTCTGGCTGTTGTTTGGCGGAGACTTGGTCATACGCGTGGCGCCCTGCCCTCTGGTTCGCAAGAAATTGAATTACAGGATGAAGGCCGTTTCGCAAGTGGAATTTGCCCACGGACCTCACAAGACGGGTCCAATAGCCCTCATCAAGACAATCAAAATACTGCATAAGCCCTTATTTTTCGCGCGAAAAGCATCAAATCCGCCCCCATTGTAATACTAAAGTCGTATACGCATATCTCTGAAATTCTGTTTCAGTTCCCACCAGAGGGAGAGTGCTGATCCGATGAGGACGGCGCTCGAAGAGTAAGCGACGGTGAGGGAGGGACGCTGCATGCTTGATGCAGCCGGGGCGCATATTGACGCCCAAAATCCGGCAAAGATGACGATTGAACACGCCTCGAAGGTCTACCAGACCAAGTCTGGTGGCGTTCATGCGCTCGATGACGTTTCGATCAATGTGCGGGAAGGCGAATTCCTGTGCCTGCTCGGACCATCGGGTTGCGGCAAGTCGACCCTGCTGTGGTCGATGGCCGGTCTGCACAGCCTGAGTGGCGGCCAGATCCGGCTCGGCTCCGATGTCATCAACAAGCCGCATCCCGAGATCGCCATGATCTTTCAGGAAGCGAACCTGCTGCCCTGGCGCAATCTGGCGCGCAATATTGAGCTGCCATTCGAAATCAAGAAGCAGGCGCCCAATCGCGAGCGGATCGAAAAACTGCTCAAGCGCGTGGGCCTCGAAGGCTTCGAGACCAAATATCCGCGTGAATTGTCGGGTGGCATGCAGCAGCGTGCATCCATTGTACGGAGCCTGGCCGTTGACCCGTCGGTGCTGCTGATGGACGAGCCGTTTGGCGCGCTCGATGCGTTTACGCGCGATGAGATGAACCTGCTCATCCAGGAGATCTGGATGGAGACGGGCAAGACCATCATCTTCATCACCCACTCCATCACCGAGGCGGTGTTTCTGGCAGACCGGATTGTGGTCATGTCCGCCCGCCCAGGCCGAATCTCGAACATCGTCGACGTCGACCTGCCCCGTCCGCGGCCGGTCAAGATCCAGACCACACCGGACTTCCTCGAACGGGTCGAAGCCATCAAGGGCATGATCGACCACCGTCCGGTCTCGTGATTGCCAGGCAGGGAGAGATTTTATGAGCGACGCCTTGCATGACAAGATCCCGAGCTTCGGCGGGAAAGGTCAAAAGACCGAAGTGGGTATTGGCGGCGGTGCTGGCGCCCTCATGAGCGGGTCTAACCGCAGCGCCTTCGAGATTGCGATCATCATTCTGGTCGCTGTGGTGATCATTGGCGGCGCAGAGCTGCTGATCCGCATCTTCGAAGTGCCGCTCTATATCCTGCCACCGCCCAGTGCGATCGGGGCGGCGCTGATATCTGAATGGCCGTTCCTGTGGCCGCATCTGGTCACGACGCTATGTGAGCTTTTGATCGGCTTTACCATCGGCGCTTCCATCGGCTTCATCCTGGCCGCGGTGATCACCCAATTCCCGTTCGCCGAGAAGATCATCACGCCTTACATCCTGCTTCTGGTGACAACGCCGATGCTGGCGCTGGTTCCGCTCTTGGTTCTTCGCTTCGGCTTCGGCTGGGAACCGCGCATCATTGCCGTGGCGCTGGCATCGGGCCCGATGGTGATGATCAATTCGGCGACCGGTTTCCGCCGCGTTGACCTCGCAAAAATCGCCCTCGCCCGGTCCTTTGGTGCCTCGACCTTCCAGATCTTCACCAAGATCCGCATCCCCATGGCCATGCCGATGATCATGGTGGGCCTGATGATCGGCTCAATATTCGGGTTGCTGACGACTGTCGGCGCCGAGATGGTCGGGGGCGCTGAGGGCTTGGGGAACCGCCTCAACTATTACTCATCGATGATCCGCATGCCGCAGTTCTTCGCCGTCATCGTGCTGCTCGCGACCATCGGCATCTCCATCTACGTCATCTTCTTCCAGATCGGGAAGAAATGGACCAGCTGGGAGTCCTGAGACCCCAGCACGGCGCCTGACAGAGAGGTTGGGCGTCAACCGGACATATGGGAGGAAATCTATGTCCAATCTGCTGACTACGACGACTATCACCCGCCGCCGCATGCTCCAGATCGGTGCCGCGGGTATCGCGCTCTCGTCCATCGGCATGAGCGGTCGCGCCTTTGCCCAGGACGGCGCTGTTCGCTGGGTCTCGCCGCGCGGCTCGCTCGAAGTGGTGGACGATTTCGCCTACTGGGTCGCCAAGCGTATGGGCTATTTCGGCGATCTCGAAACCTCGGTGGAAGCCGGCCCGCAGGACGCTACCGCCGCCATCAAGCTTGTGGATCAGAACCAGTCGGATTTCGGCTACCCCTCTCCAGGCGTGCTTTCGCTTGGCCTCGAACAGGGAATGAAGCTCAAGTCCGTGTTCCATATCATGGCCGGCGACGTGTTCGACTTCGCTTTCCAGAAGGGCAAGGCACCAGCCGATCTCAAGGGCATGGAAGGCATGACCATCGTTCTCGGCTCGGCTGGCTGGCAGTCCATTGCTGACCCGATGCTGGCCGCCGCCGGTGTCGATCTCTCGACCATCAAATATGTCGAAGTCGCCGGTTGGGGTCAGTCGCTTGCACAGGGCCAGGCCGATGCGGCGCTCACCTGGGAAGGCCTGCGCGCCCAGTGGCGCGGCCAGGGCTTTGATTTCGACTACCTGCTGGGCAAGAACGCCTCGGTGTTCCCGGCCAACAGCTTTGTCGTCCGCGCCAGCGATCTCGAGGATCCGGCGCTGGTCGAGAAGTACACGAAGTACCTTCGCGGATGGGCCATGGGCCTCGAATTCGGCTGGCTCAATCCGGCAGCGGCAACGCAGATCGCGATGGACGAATTCCCGGGCCTGGCCACGCAGATGGACCCCGCAACCGCTGTTGAATCGCTGATGCAGCAGAGCGGTCTTATGCACGCCCATTGGGACAAGCGCGGCAAGTGGGGCCTGCACCTCGAAGACAGCTGGCAGACCTATTTCGATGCCATCCATGCGATCGGCCAGATCTCGCAGCCACTCAAGGCTGGTGATGTCGTCACCAACGCGCTGATCGACGGCGCCAACGACTTTGACCACGCCAAGGTCAAGGCCGACGCGGACGCCTTCGAACTGCGCGACGAATACAAGGCCGTCGACATCGCTGCCATCGAAGCAACCCTCTGATCGAGACCGGCGGGCGGGGTCACAGGCCCCGCCCCTCTTGCAACTGACGAGGCATAATCGTGTTCGAATTTGACCACGTGGGCATCACCACGACCATCAAACAGCCGCAGGAAGACTGGGTCGAGCAATCGCGCCTGTGGGTCACCAATCCGCGCAACCACCCCGAGCACATCGAATTCTTGCGCTACGAGCCGGATAGCCCCACTCCTGATATCGTCAAGAACAACCCCCATGTCGCCTACAGGATCGACGACATGCAGGCGCGCCTTGCAGAGGTCGATGAAATCCTGATCCCGCCATTCATTGTCGGTGACTTCCTCGAAGTCGCCTTCGTGCTCAAGCACGGCGCGGTGTTCGAATATATGCGGTACCTCAAGGACGGCTGGTTCGGGCAATGAGCTACAAGGCCATTCTGAGCTACGCATGGGATCTGGCCGAGCATGGGGTTAGGAACTCCATCTCGTCCTTCGCCGAAATGGGGCTCGACACCGTCTCCATGGCCGGTACCTACCACGCCGGCAAATTCCTCCGTCCCCAGGGCAAATCGGGAAAGGTATATTTTCCCGAGGACGGCACTGCCTATTTCCGCCACGACGACAGCCGCTATGGCACCATCAAGCCCGCGCCGAACTCGATCCTCAGAGAGACCGATGTCCTGGCGCAGCTGTGCGACGACGGCCGGATGGATATCAACGTCTGGCTGGTGCTGATGCACAATACGCGGCTGGGCATGCAGCATCCCGACGCGGTGGTGCGCAACGCCTTCGGCGATCCGTATTTCTACAACCTCTGCCCAAGCGCTCCGGCCGCCCGGGACTATGCCATCGGCCTCGCCAGAGACGTAACCGAAAGCTATCCGGTTGCGGGAATTAGCCTTGAGGCACCCGGTTTTACCCCATACGCGCACGGCTATCATCACGAGATGAGCTTTGTCCGTCAGGACCCGATGTTTGAAGGCCTGATGGGGTTGTGCTTTTGCGAGCATTGCGTGGCCGGCGCGACGGCGCAGGGCGTCGAGGCGGAAAGCCTCAAGACGGAAGTCGCCGCGCGGATCGAGAGCTTTCTCGACAGCGATGTCGATATTCCCGATGACATGGGCCGCGCCTTCTGGATGGCCGAGATTGTCGGCAATGCCGATCTGCGCGCCTATCTCGATTTCCGGGCCGAGCAGGTGTCCAGTCTTGTTGCCGAAATCCGGGACCGCGTCCGCGCTGATGCCAATGTGGCGGTCATTCCATCGGTGGCGCGACCAACAGGCGGGGCATGGTACGAAGGCACTGATCTCAAGACTGTCGCCGAGATCACCGGCATTATCGAAGCTTGCTTTTATGAGCCCAGCGCGGCCCGCATTGCGGCGGATCTGTTTGACCTCAAGCACCGTGTCTCCGGCGACACCACCATCCGCGGCATTCTGCGTCCGAGCTACCCGGATATCGAGAGCAAGGCGGAATTCCTTGCCGCCGTCGATATCCTGGTCAAAGGCGGGGTGACTGATCTCGCCTTCTATAATTGGGGACACCAGCGTCGCAAAAACCTTGAGTGGATTGGCGAAGCATTGGCGCGGGTGCCGCTATGAACGCGTTCGCGGGAAAAACGGTCGTCATTACCGGCGCGGCCGGTGGGATCGGGCTATGCCTGGCGCATTGGTTCGGCGCGAGGGGCGCGAGCATCGTGGGGCTCGACAAATCCGTCACCTCGGGCGGCGCGGCAAGCACGCTGGCCGATGCGGGCATCAATACGCGTTTCATGCGGCTCGATATCGGTGACGCCGAAGCGGTCGAGTCAGCGTTCGACGAGATCGAGACAGTGGACGTATTGGTCAACAATGCTGGCTACTCGCAGCACCACGTCCTGCGCTTGACCGACCCGGCAAGCTGGGCGGAGGAGATCAACGGCAACCTCAACGGCGCATTTTACTGCGCCCATGCCAGCGCCAAAAGCATGAAGGCGCAAAAGTCCGGCGTGATCATCAACATCGCCTCGGTCAATGGCCAGAGCGCGCTGGGCGACCCGGCCTACTCGGCGGCCAAGGCTGGCATGATCGCGATGACGAGGACGCTGGCCCAGGAGCTTGGCAAATATGGCATTCGCAGCAATTGCGTCATGCCGGGCACTGTGCGCACGCCGCTATGGCGGGAGCGCGCGCAGAAGGACCCCGATGTGCTCAAGACACTGGAGCGCTGGTATCCGCTCGGCCGCATTGTCGAGCCGGACGAAGTGGCCTCGGTGGTTGGATTTCTCGCTTCCGACGCGGCCAGTGCCGTGTCCGGCGCCGTCATACCGGTCGATTGCGGCCTCAGTTCAGGAAACATTGTGATGACCCGCGAGCTCACGCTCGAGGATCTTTAGGGGGAGAAAATCATGTCGCAATTGCGCATTGGCATTATCGGGCTTGGCTGGTTCGGGGAGATCCACGCCGAGACCATCATGGGCATTCCCAATCTGAAGCTGGACGCACTGTGCACGCGCACGCCGGACCGGCTTGCCGAACAGGGCAAGAAGTTCGGGGTTTCCAAGCTCTACACCGACTACCATGACATGCTCGCCGACCCTGATATCGATGCGGTGTCGATCTGCACCATGTGGGACCAGCACACCGAGCCGGCGATTGCGGCGCTCAAGGCCGGCAAGCACGTCTTCCTCGAAAAGCCGATCGCTTCGACCGTCGAGGACGCCCGCAAGATCGTTGAAGCGGCACAGGGCTCGAAGGGCATCTTGTTCATCGGCCACGTCGTGCGCTTCAACCCGCGCTTCCGCATGGCCAAGCAGGCGATCGACGAGGGCCGGATCGGCAAGATTGTCGCCCTCTCCTCCCGCCGCAATATTCCGGCTGCCTGGACCCCGACGATCCTCACCAAGATCGGGCCGATCGTCGGCGACGCCATCCACGACACCGACATCATGCTGTGGCTGACCGGCGAGAAGATCGTCTCGGCTTATGCCCAGACCGTGTCGATCCGTAACCTTACCCATCCCGATATCGGGCAAACCATGTTCCGCTTCGAGAGTGGGGCCACCGCTACCCTCGAAACCGTGTGGTCCATGCCGGACAAGACCCCATTCGACATTGACGAGCGCATGTCGATCATCGGCACCGAGGGCATCATCCACGTTCAGGACACGTTCCCGAACCTCGCCATTGTCGATGGCGACAAGCTGCACAGCCCGGACACGACCTATTGGCCGATGTTCGACGGGGTGCGCGGCGGCGCCCTGCGCGACGAGTTCGTCTATTTCACCCGCAAGGCGCTCGCCGGCGAACAGCCCGATATCGGCCGTCCCGAAGACGCCGCAGCCGCGCTTGAGGCGTGCCTCGCAGCCGAAGAATCCGCACGATCCGGAACAATCATCCGTATCGGCTAGAAGGGAATAGTCTAATGAGCACTCTACGCGTTCTCGTCGTTGGCCTGGGCAATATGGGCATGAGCCATGCCAAGGCTTATGCAAAGATCGACGGATTTGAGGTGGCCGGGGTTTGCACCCGCCATATCGACGACGTCCAGTTGCCAGAGGCCCTGCAGGGGGCAAAACGCTTCAACGATTTCGACACGGCGCTGGCTGAACTCAAGCCCGACGTTGTTTCGATCAACACCATGCCCGACACACACGCGCCCTACGCCATCAAGGCAATGGAGACCGGGGCCCATGTGTTTGTCGAAAAGCCGATGGCGCTCACCGTCGCAGACGCCGAGCGCGTGGTGGAGACGGCCAAGCGGACCGGCCGGAAACTGGTGATCGGTTATATTCTTCGCCAGCATCCGAGCTGGAACAAGTTCATCGAGATCGCCCGCGAGCTCGGAACGCCGCTGGTGTTCCGCATGAACCTCAACCAGCAGTCGAACGGGGAGACATGGTCCTGGCACAAGCGCCTGATGGACAGCTTCACCCCACTCGTCGACTGCGGCGTCCACTATGTCGACGTCATGTGCCAGATGACCGACGCCAAGCCGGTCAAGGTCCATGCCATTGGCGCCAAGCTGACCGACGAGGTCGCCAAGCAGAACTATGGCATGCTTCAGGTTCAGTTCGATGATGGCTCGGTCGGCTGGTACGAAGCCGGCTGGGGGCCGATGGTCAGCGAAACCGCCTTCTTCGTGAAGGACGTGTTCGGCCCCAAGGGCTCGGTCTCCATCGTCATGGCGGAGAATGCGGAGGGTGTGAAGTCGGACGATATCAACGCGCACACCAAGACTAACCAGATCCTGCGCCATTACGCCGACATGACGCGTCCGGATGAACGCATCGACATGTCCGATGAGCCCGACCACGACGAGCTCTGCGAACGCGAGCAGCGCTATCTGCTGAAAGCCATCACCGAGGATATCGATCTCAGCCAGCACATGACCGACGGGGTCAACAGTCTCCGTATCGTGCTCGCCGCCGACGAATCCATTCATTCCGGCGAAGTCGTTCGCCTCTGATCAATCCGGGCCCGGTAACGCCGGGCCCTCCCCTTTTAGGACAATCCAATTGAATAACATCGACCTTCAGGGCCAGGTGGCCGTGATCACCGGCGGCGCACAGGGGCTGGGCTTTGCCATGGCCCAGCGCATTCTCGCATCCGGGGCCAAGGTCAGCCTCTGGGATCGCGACGGCGCCCTGCTCGAGAAGGCCGTCGCAGCGCTCGGCGCCGGCGCGTCCAGCAAGACTGTCGACATCACCGACCTGACCGGGCTGGAGCGCGTACATGCCGAGGTCGAGGCAGAGGTCGGGCCCGTTTCGATCCTTGTCAATTCCGCCGGAATTGCCGGCAACAATGCGCCTCTCGAAGATTACGACCCGGACGAATGGCGGCGGGTGGTCGAGATCAACCTCAACGGCACCTTCTACGTCAACAAGGTGGTCATCCCCTCGATGAAGGCCCGCAATTACGGCCGTATCGTCAATATCTCCTCGGTGGCGGGCAAGGAGGGCAATCCCAATCTCTCCGCCTACTCCGCCGCCAAGGCTGGGGTGATCGGGCTGACGAAGTCGTTAGGGAAGGAACTGGCCAAATATGACATCGCGGTCAATTGCATCACGCCGGCGACAGCCAAGACGCGCATCCTCGAGACCCTGACCGAGGAATTCATCAACTACATGCTGGTCCGCATTCCGCGCGGCCGGTTCCTTGAGGTCGACGAAGCCGCCGCGATGGTCGCCTGGCTCGTATCGAAGGACAACAGCTTTACAACGGCCTCGGTCTTCGACCTTTCCGGTGGCCGCTGCACCTACTGAGGCGCTCGCCCGACATGCATGGGTAACCGGCGGGTGACCAGTAAGTCACCCGCCAAATCCTTATTCGCCAGCGAGCTCGCCGGGGACGATCTGGGCGAACAACTTGCGATCGAGCGTCAGTTCGGCATCACCGGCCGGAGCGCCTGACGCGTGCAGCAGATAGGCCAGAATGTCGATATAGGTCGACTGCTCAAGACCACCGGGATTATCCGCCGGCATAGAGCCCGACATGAACAGGTAGTACTTCTCGGCGGTTGCATAGCCCTTGAAGATGTCCAGCATGTCGGCGCCGTGGCAACCGCCGCAGCTCACCGCATAGGCCGACTGGCCGCGCGTCGCCTGCGCCTCTGTCACGGGAACCGCAACCGCGCTCTCCGCCATGGCCGTTGCACTCATCCCGCCGATCATCGTTGCAGCCAGTGCTGCCAGTGCCAGTTTATTCATTTCGTCTCCTCCTCAAGCCCTAACGGTGCGTGAGATTATCGGTCTTTGATTGTGATTTCTTCCAGCGTCGCGCGGTCGGCGGTGAGCTCCGAATTGCCCTGCGGAAACTCCGCGCGGTCGAGGAAGTAGGCCACGAGATCGAGATATTCCTGCTCGGTCAGGCTGCCCGGCGCGTGGCGCGGCATGGCCCCGGAAATGAAGTGGTAGAACTTCAGCGCCGTGGAATATTTCTCGAATGCCGTCACCAGCGTGTCCCCGTGACAGGCCGCGCATTGCATCCGGAAGACCTCCTGCCCGCGCTCGGCCTGTTCGGCCGTATAGGCGCCCTCCTCCGCCGCGCCCGGCATGACCAGTGCAGCCATGACGGCGCAGACGAGCGCATACTTCGTCAGCCCGGCGCGGGACCTAGTAATAATGGGCATCGGGATCCACCAGAGCTTCCTGAGCAAGGCGTATGGTCTCCTGGCAATCCGTGTCGACGACGATGGAGAGGCTGTTGGCCTCGTGCTTGGCCTTTGAGGCAGTGAGGCGATATTCACCCTTGGGCAGGAAGAAACGCGCAACGCCCGTGGCATCGGTGCGGCTGCGGTAGGGATGAAGCTGCACTTCGGCACCCGCCAGCGGCGTGCTGCCGGCACTGTCCATGACCGAAATCTCGACATGGCACTCGGGCGCCGGCACGTGTTTGACGCGCAGGCTCGCCTCCGCTGCCAACCGCGGAGGCTGCTCACTGGCCTCGGTCGACAGGGAAAACTGCTGGATGCCGAGCGCATCGCTACCGCGCAGCTCGAGCTCCACAAAATGGAGCGCTTCGCTGCCTGCCAGAACAGCGTCGGTGAAGGCAGTCCGGCCGACTTCCAGCCCGGCGGCGTCGGTGACCACCACGGTCATGCCGCTCATATTGCCCCCGTCGCTGCCCTTAAGGCCAATCTTGACGGCAAACGGCGTGCCGATGGGGACAGCGCTGGGCGTGTCCCAAACCAGAAGCGTGGTCTTGATCGGACGGACTGCAAAGCTGAGGACTGCCTCGACCGGTTCGTCCTCGTCTTCGGCGACGAGGCGCGCGGTCCATTCAAATGTGCCGACGCTGTTCGGCCCGGTAAATTCGAGCTGGTCGGTCTGGGCGACTTCGTCGGAAACGGCGCCGAGTTCAAACTGGCCGCGCGAAGCTCCAAGGTGGTCAAAGATTTCGACGAAGGAACCCACATGATCATGGGCGGCGCGGCAGAGAACCGTGAGGGTCGCATTCGCCTCGATTTCGGCTTCGCGCGCGAGAAAATAGAGATGTCCGGGCTCAAGCATGCTGATTATTCACTGCTGATGGTCCTGAAAGAACAGGCAGGCCCGGCGTCCGTGCGCCGGGCCTGCCCTGTACGACCGCTTAGGCGGCGGGCTCGTTGACCACGTTGGTGCCGGCGATGTAGCCGTGCACCAGACCGCGGCCGAGACCATGCTGGTTACCGCCACCGCTGGCTTCGCAACCGGCATAAAGGCCCGGAATGGGTTCGCCCTTCATGTCGAGAACCTGCGTCTTGCCGTTGATGCGCAGACCGCCGTAGGAATCGTGCCAGACGACGACGATCGACGCCGCATAGAACTTCGGGCGTTCGATCTTGTGCATCGGTGCATCCGCACCGCGGCCGAAGTCGGGGTCTTCGCCCGCGTCGACGAAGCCGTTCCAGCGATCAACTGTTGCAGCCAGATTGGTCATCGGCACGCGCTGGTACTTGTGACCGGCGTTGATCTTGGCCTGCAGTTCTTCGAGCGTATCGGCAGTGAAGAAGTAGCCATTGTCGGCGACGAACGGGAAGCGAAGATCCAGTTCGGCACGTTCCACAGCGCCTTCGTCAAAGATCGCCCAGAGTGGACCGGAGAAGAAGTCCGGGCCCTGAGAGCCGGAGTTCATCTGCAGCGCAGCGTCGAGACCGGCGTGACGGTTGTACATCGAGCGGATGTGGTCACGGCTCGAGTTGCGCCAGTCACCCTGCTTGATTTCCACGCCACGGGCCGGAACGTTGCTGCCACCCGGGAAGGCGCTACCAGCCGCGTTGCCACGCATCAGGTCCATGTCGTTGAAGAAGCGATCACCGACCTGGTTGACAGCGATGAAGTGCTCGAACGTGTTGGCGTTCGCTGCAAAGCCGGTCGAGCCGCGCACCGGGAAGGTCGGGTGCCCAGGATACATGTCGGTGTAGGCGTCACGGGTCGCAAGGCGTGCCGGAATATGGGCGGTCGCGCCATACGACAGGTTCTGCTGCATGCCGGAGAGGTTCGCACCAATCCGCATGGCGGCAATGATGCCGCTACCATCGCGGCAGTTTTCGCCGACGAGGGCCTGGCCGCTGGTGCCGAATGCCGGCTCGCGCATGGCAGGGTAGAACATCGAGCGGAACTGCGGGTTGCCCGAGTGACCGCCGGTTGCGATCACCACGGCCTTCCTGGCCTTGATGCGGATCTTTTCGCGGCGCTCGTCCACATTGCCATTCTGCCAGAGGCTTTCCAGACGCTCGGTCGCGCCGGGAACTGTGCGGGGCGAATAGCTGGCTTCCACACCGATGACGCGGCCGGTTTCCTCGTCGGTGATCAGCTTGTCCATGTGGCGGTTCAGCATAAACGGCACGCCCTTTTCACGGGCCGCAAATTCAAGGCTGCGCGACAGGGCCGCACCATTGGTCACGGCATTGGGGCCGACGATGGAGCTGCCGTCGCCCATGCGGCGCGGTGCGAAATGGCTGGTGTTTTCGCCGACGACGCCAGCGTCTTCACGGGTCACGGTGCCGGCCTTGATGTCGGTCTTGTCGCCGAGCATCAGGAACACGGAGGTACGGCGGGCGCGGGTCATGCCGCCATTGCCGTGGGTGCCGCTGATACGACCAAAACGGACATAATTGTCCATCAGGAAGTTGCGGGTATCAAAGCAGTTGTCGGCCCAGGCGCGGTGAAGGTCACGCTCGTTGTAGCGGTATGGCGCATTGGCAGAGTTATCGACGATGGACCAGTCCGTCATGTCGCGGAACAGATAGTCCGGATCTTCGGTCAGTTCTTCATCGGTGTGGAGCTTGCCGACGGTGATGAAACCTTCCTTGTCGACCTCACCGGCGATGTCGCGCAACTGCAGCGGGTCGCCGCCACCGAAGGAAACCTGCGCACCACTGTGAAGCATCACGCCGCCGACGTCAAAATTGGCGTCGATGACCAGAACGTCCGCACCCAGATCCTTGGCACGGATGGCGGTTGGCAGGCCCATGCAACCAGCACCGCAGACCAGAACGTCGACTTCATAGTCCCAGCCGTCGTCAGAGGTGTCCTGCGCCTGCGCAGTCCCACCGGCCAGCATGGCAGCACCGAGACCGGCGGCAGCGCCTACCTTGAAAAACTCGCGGCGTCCCTTGCCCTTGGTGTCGAGCTCCTCCGCTCCACCAATATTCGTGTCCTTCGACTTCATTTCTATCCCCTCAGAAAACAAATTCGGGGGTTACGGCGCAATTGGATTATTTTTTTTGCCACCCCCCAATTCATCCTTCAGGCCAAGGATTTTATTGTCAACGCACACTCTAAACCCCTGTCAAAACGCCATCCTCGCCTCATCGCCACATCGAGTGATGCGACAGAGCGTCGCTGCGGCAAGTCAGCCGTTGTAAATGCAGGGGAATTTTGGGTGGGAGCGGTGGCTGACCAGCCGCGCTCAACGCCGGCTGGTCAGCTGTCATATTAGACCTAAGTCTAATCCAATTTCGTATCTGATAGACTGATGGATCGCAGCAAATCGCGGTCGGCAGTCAGTTTTTGGTCGCTCGACTCTACGTCGTTCTCCCGCAAGAGGTAGGCTACGATGGAAAGATAGTCGTCATCGGTCAGCGATCCGGCGTCCTCCCAGGGCATGGTCAATGAGATGAGCGAATAGAATTGATCCATGTTGGAAAATCCCTTCACAACATCGATCATCGTGTAGCCGTGACAGCCAGAGCAGTTCTGAAGAAATACCGTCTCGCCCATCTCCGCCTGCTCTTTGGTATAATGACCCGCGCCACCGACTTCCTGGGCCAAGACAGGAGACTGCACTCCCAAAACCAAAGATACGCCGATTATTGCGAATGTATTCGTAAATTTATTTGAAATATTGACAGCCAACACCTTCACTCCTCCCAGATGTGCCGGGCAGGATTGCAGTTGCTTCAAACAGTTTCAACAAGCTTGTCTCTCGGACCGGGCTGAGACGGTTCCTTGGCGGGGGACGACTTTCGCCACCTCGACACCGAGAAAAGCACCCCTCCTCCGACGCCCAAACGCGGCGACAAAGCGACTATTGAGTCGTTGTGGCAGGCCTGGACACGGCTGTCTTCGCCCTTAGAGCGACCGTGTAGTTCAGCAGCGTGGCCAGGCCCAGAAGAACCAGAATGCCGGCGCCAAGGATCAGTCCGTCAAACAGCGGGTCGGGCTGACGTGGTGTCTTTACAACCTGCAGGAAAATGCTGATCACGGTGCCGGTCGCGAACACAGCCAGCCCCTGTCGGCCCATGGCGCGGAGCGGAGCGGCAAAGCGCGACTGGGCCAGGGTCAGCATCGCCGGCATATGCCCCAGGACATAAAACAGCGCCAGCGCGTGCAGCAGGCGCGGCAGCGCAACATAGGTCTTGTCAAACCAGGTGATATAGAAAGGCGCTCCCGCTTTGGAAATCATGCCGAGAACCGCCCTGCCCGCAGTCCCCAGTTCCGGGATTTTCATCCACAAAAGGACAAAGACCAGAAACGCCGCAGCCAGGGCATAAAGCGCCCCGTTGTAGGGGATGAATGTCTGGCCGCGCTTCATCGCCATTCCCGACAGCAGCCCGATAACAAAGAGCAATTGCCAGGAAAACGGGTTGAAGAACCATCCGCCAGAATTGGGAAAATTCGGAAGGTTAATCCGAAACTGGCCTGCCAGAACCCAAAGCGCGACCGACAGGCCGAGCATCAGCCAGGGGCGCCGCAATCCGATCAGGAAGGCAATTGGCGCGGCGAGCAGCAGAACCGCGTAGAGCGGCAGGATATTGAGATAGCCAAGCTGATGGGTCAGCAGCGGGATGCCGATCAGTGCCTGCAGCGGCTGGGTGATGACTGGCTCGACATTGTTCTTGAGCAGGACCACCGGCATGGCAAACCACAGCGCCGCCCCGGCAAAAATGGCGAGGCAAAGCATGGTCACGGCGATGTGGACGAAATAGAGGTAGCGAGCCCGGGCCCAGACCCTCGCAATGGCCGACCAAAGGTTTTTCCCGTCCAGGAAGGCGCTGGAATAGGCCAGCCCTGCCGCAAGACCGGACATGAATACAAAGGCTTCCGCCGAGTCCGAAAACCCGAAATTGCGGTTTGTATAGGTCTCGTAGATGGTGCCCGGAACATGATTGATGAAGATCATGATCAGCGCCAGGCCCCGAAACATGTCGAGGCGGGGATCACGACCCGCGGCAACAGTCCCGTCCCTGCTGGCGCGGGATGGCACGAGGGCGTTCCGCAGACCTTGCCAGCCCGGCAGCTCCGTTGAACGCGGCGCGATCTCAGGCAATGACATGGTCAGTTGACCTCACCATAACCGGCGCGGGGCGGCCGTCGACCGGCAGATGTGCCCCGCCCCAGGCGGCGAAAATGGCGCGCTGCTCGCGGATCACCGGCGAGGGCGATGCCTCCATCTCGGTCAGGAACAGTTTGGCACCAGCCTTGCGGCGGGGCATCGAGGTCGCCCAGATGAGCAGCGGTGCGGCCAATGCGGGGACGGTTGCCGGAGCCAACCACAGGGCAGTGCCCGGAGCGGCGATCACTGTTGCGCCGAGGGCGAGAGCGGCGAGAGCCACCATCCACCAGCTGGCGCGGAGGGCTGCGCCGAGCGGCACGAGAGTTTGCCCGCGCTGCGTCGCCGGCCAGCCCCCATCGAGCCGCAACAGGACCTGCGCCACCGAACGGCTCTGCATCAGCAGCATCGTCGGGGCCAGCAGCGTGGAGAGAAAGATCTCGCCCATCACTGAGCCGAGGGCGACAAGTGTCCCGCCAAAGCGACGGTTCTCGCCATCGATCGCGCCGCGCGCCAGGATCATCAGCTTGGGCACGATGAGGATGGACGCCACAGCCAGGCCCAGAACCCAGACCGGAATCGGAGAGCGCGCGAAATCAGGCAACATTGCCGGTAGATTGGGCAGTAGAGCCCCGGCAATGCTCGCCACCAGCAACAGCAGCCAGAGCGGCGAGGCCAGATAAGCCATGATGCCCTGAATGAAGGTAAACCGGCTCCAGGCCTTGAGCCCCGGCGCAAACAGCAGCCGACCGTGCTGCAGATTTCCCTGACACCATCGCCGGTCGCGCTTGGCATATTCGATGAGATTGTCCGGTGCTTCCTCGTAGGAGCCCTTGAGCCAGGGATCGACCTCAACCTTCCAGCCGGCGCGGGAGAGAAGCGCGGCTTCGACATAGTCGTGGCTCAGAATATGTCCGCCGAACGGCGGTGTGCCCGACAATTCCGGCAGGCCGCAGCTGGCCGCGAAGGCGCGCATTCGCACCATGGCGTTGTGCCCCCAATAAGGGCCTTCGCGCCCCTGCATCAGCGAGGCGCCCCGCGCGTAGGTCCGCGACAGATAGGCGGCTGCAAACTGGATCGAGCGCCCGAAGAGGGTCTGCGCATTGATGATTGTCGGCACCGTCTGCAGCAGGCCGAGCTCCGGGTCCGCCTCCAGTCGGCGCGCCATGGCGACGATGGTTTCGCCTTCCATCAGGCTGTCCGCATCAAGGATCAGCGCGAAGTCGTAGGCACCGCCGGAGCGGGAAACGAAATCCTCGATATTGCCGGCCTTGCGCCCAAGATTCTTATCGCGCCGCCGATAAAAAATCCGGCCTTCGCTCTGGGGTTCGACCAGCAGGCGCTGGAACTCAGACACTTCCTCGGCAGCAATTTTTGGATCCTGAGTGTCCGACAGCACGGCAAAATGGAAGCTTTCGGCGACTCCCAGCTGAACGAGGCTGCGGTTCATGGCGGCAATGCGCGCAAAGGTTGCGAGCGGGTCTTCATTGTAGACCGGCACCAAAATGGCGGTGCGCGAGTTCAGCGGGCCATCCTGTTTCGGGCGTGCAGGTCGGGGCACAAAGACGCCGAGAACAGCAGGCACGCCGCCCCAAACCAGCCAGAAGCCGCTGATGGCCACAAGGGCGCAGCGCAACAGGTCGAGCCAGTTGAGCCCGCCTTCCCCAGTGAAGCGCAGGAACAGCCACGCCCCGGCCAGGCTAAGGCCGGCGGCCGTGAAGAGAGCGAAGAAACGGAGAAGGATAGTTCGGACCATAAACTAGGGCGCTCAGCGTTCCGAGAATGGCCAGAAGGCTGCCCGGATCGCGCGCATCAGCAACCCGCGTGACTCCAGACGCTGCTTGGGCATGAACATGGGTGCATCGGGCAATCCCGCTGCGAGGGGGAGATCTGTGATGTGCTTCATGCTGCGGGCCTCCACTGGTAGAGCCAGGTTTCGGTGAGTTTCTTGCCCATCCCGACGAGATAGGCTTTGAGCTCAAGCGTGGCGCCGGGATCGGCCTCGACATCGAGCACCAGGCGCCAGACATCATTGGCGTCGATCCGCGACAGCACCGAGCTGCGCACCACGCCACCGCCAACGGTGGCCAGCACGTCAATCGGGGTGCCGGCCGGCAGAGCGGCGAGGTCGCCGCCCTTGAAGTCGATAACGAACTTGCGAAAATTGGCTGCGTTCTCGACACCAGACACACCACCAACGCCGCCGCGCGTCTCGGCCACATAGGCAAGGCTCGGGTTCTGCTCGGGGTTAAGATCACCCCAGATCAGCCGGTAGCTATACTCGCGTGCCTCACCGGCGCGGGCAGGTTCCGCCGGGATCCAGAAGGCAACGATATTGTCGTCGGCTTCGAGTTTGGCCGGAATTTCGATCAGACGCACCATTCCCTGCCCCCATGCGCCGATCGGCTCGACGCGGAGGGACGGCCGACGTTCATAATGCGCACCCGCGTCCTGGTAGCTCTCGAAGTTACGGCCGCGCTGATAGAGACCAAATGCGGCAGGATTGGTTTCGGACAGATAGGAATTGCCGAGCCAGGCGCTGTTGTTGAGCGCGCGCCACATGACTTCGCCGCTCTCGCGCTCGACCAGCAGGCCATTGCTGTCGTGCACTTGTGGGCGATAATCATCAAAGCCACCGCGATTGGCTTCGGCGTAAAGGAACATCGATGTCAGCGGCGCGACACCCAGCTCCTGGACGTCGGTGCGGAAGAAGAGCCGTGCGGTGACTTCCATCACGCTCTCCTGCGCGGCGTCGCTCGCAGGGGTAATTATGAAGCGATAAGCGCCGGTTACGCTCGGACTTTCAAGCGCTGCATAGATCGTAAGCGGCGCGCCGGCGACCGGTTCCTCGACATAGAGCTCTGAGAAGCGGGGGAACTCCTCAGGCACATCCACCCAGGAATTGAGAACCAGGCCACGGGCACTGACGCCGTAAATATTGTTCCGGCCAAGGGCGCGGAAATAGCTGGCACCGAGGAAGGTCACGAGCTCATCGACCGCATCCGGACGGTTGAGCGGGTAGTTTATGCGTAGGCCGGCCACGCCGGGGAAGCTCGCAGCCTCCGCCGCTTCGCCGATGGCTGCGTCGTGATAGTTGAAATCAGCGGCGCGGAAATCGACTGCGCGCGCCGTGCCACCCTCAATTTTGAAAATTTTGACCGGCTCGTTGTAGAGCCAGCCTAGGTGGAACGCCTGGAGGCGATAGCCGGCGGGATCGTCCGCCCATTTGCTGGCGTCGGCGCGATATTCGATCTTCCGGTAGGCGTCGTAATCGAGGCCCTGAAAGGCGGCGGGGATATCCACGGCCAGCGGCTGGAACGGATTGGCTGCCAGAATTTTCATGCGTTCGCTGAAGCTGTCGAAGTCGAACGCGACGCTTTCCGCTTCCTGCGCCAGTAGGGGCTTCGTCAGTGACGTTGTCGTCATAAGGAAGAGCGAAGTCCCAAGGCCAGCAAGCACTTGACGGCGGTTGAGCTGGTTTTCGTAATGACGCGTCACAGTGATACTCGTTCCATATCCAACCCTATCTAAGGCAGACGCGAAACGCCGCAGAGGCCGAAAAGTTGTTGCATGCGTGTCATGCGCTGCGCACATGAGCAAAATTATGGCGGGGCCGGAGCCATCCATATTTTGTCACGCAGAATTCGGCATACTGATGCAGTGACGTCACAATGTGGCGCAAAATCAATTCGTTAGCGCAGGTTGTCCCAACGTGGACTTATGAACGAGTGGAGGATTTCTGCTCGGACTGCTGATCGCGGCCTGCAGTCGTCATCGAGCAAGACGAGCAGCATAGGCAAAAGCATGACTAGCTGGCACGGCACCACTACTGCTGAAGCCCCCGCCAGTGTTCCCAGCGAGGAACGCGCCACCCGCAGACATCTCGGGCGGCATTCGGACGCCCCAGCCGATACTGGCCACGCAGTCGTGCGATCCACCCGAATCGCGGGTGCGTTGAGCGAGGCGACCGATCCCCTGGGCCACCGCTCCATCGATACCGGGCTTCGCAATTTCTCCCGGTGCATCTAGCAGCAGGAACAGAACACGGTGTTGCGCGACCGCCTCCGGTGCACTGAACATAAAAAGGGCCGGCCCGGAATGAACCGGGCCAGCCCTTCTTGGGATTGGAAACTGTGCAGGGGTCTTAAAGATCGACCCAGGCGCGGGTTTCGGTCGACGTCCGGACTGCGTCGAGGACGCGCTGGTTCTTCACGCCGTCGACGAAGGATGCACCCTGCTTGAGCGCGCGGCCTTCGGTGATGGCGGCGGAGAATTCACGCAGCGCACCGACGACCGACACGTTCCAGATGCCCTTGTTGAGGCCTTCGAGGCTCGCGTTCGGATCGTCCTGGGTGATTTCCTCGAAACCCTGGCCGGCCTTGGCGTAGAAGAGTTTCTCGTCTTCATTGGCCAGGGTGATTGTGCCCTTCGAGCCGAAAACCTGAGTGAGGTTGCCGATATTGTTGGCTGCGACACCGCTCATGAAGATCTGCGCACGCGCTTCGTTCTGCATGCGCAGGGTCATATAGGCGACGTCATCGGCCGTTGCGGTCCAGGCGTCACCGGTCGCCTTGTCGATGCGGTTGGGGATCACGGTCAGGGCTTCGCCCATCACTGAGTGCACCTCACCCAACCACCAGCGCACCATGTCGACCTGATGGCTGCCATTGGCGCCCAGGCGCCCGCCGCCATGTTCGATCAGGCTCCACCAGTCGCCCTTCGGACGCGCAGCAGGATCGGCCCAGCTAGCGCCGATATTGGCGATATTGACGTGGCGGATTTCACCGAGATCGCCATTGGCGATCATCTCGGCAACGCGCATGCGATTGGGGTTGAATCGCAGCTCGTGGTCGATCATGTGCACGCGCCCGAGAGCGGTTGCCTTGTCGAGCATGGCCTGGGCTTCGCCCGCGTTCATGGCCGTCGGCTTTTCACACACGACGTGGGCGCCCGCTTCGAGGGCGGCGAGCGTCATCTCGGCGTGGGTATCGGTCGGCGTCGCGATCAGGACGGCGTCCGGCTTGTGCTTGGCGAGCATTTCCCGCCAGTCCGAATAGGCGTCGGCAATGCCAAAGGCATCTGCGGCCGAACGTGCACTTTCCAGGCGACCCGAAGCAACGGCCACCACTTCTGCACCAGGTACATGGCGCAGAGCGGGGAGATAGGCAGCGCGGGCAAAGCTTGCGCCGATAACAGCGAATTTCATCGTAATTACCTATAGTTAGCCGTTGGACTTGAGGCGCGGATCGAGGAAGTCGCGCAGCCAGTCGCCAAGAATGTTGAAGCTCAGCACCGTCATTACGATGGCGATGCCCGGAAAGAAGGCAAGCCACCACTTGTTCGCCAGCAGCTGATCGCGGCTATCGGCGAGCATGGCGCCCCAGGTCGGCACGTTGGGCGGAACGCCCAGGCCGAGGAAGGAGAGCGAGGCTTCCGAAAGGATCACCGAGGCCACGTTGAAGGAGGCGATAACGGTGAGCGGTGCCACGATGTTGGGCAGGATGGTGCGGAAGATGACGAAGAAAGTCCGATCGCCGAGCGCGCGTGCGGCTTCGACATATTCCTTCTCACGCAACGACAGGGTCTGGGCCCGGACGATACGCGCATAGGTCACCCACTGCCCGATGCCGAGCACGATGATGATGTTGACCACGCCCGGCCCCAGGATCACCAGGAACATGATGGCGAGGAGGATGAACGGGAACGCCAGCTGGATATCGCCCAGACGCATGATGATGTCATCGACGATGCCACCAAAATAGCCGGCACAGAGACCAGCCATGACTCCGATCGTGCCACCGACCAGAATGGCGCAGATGCCGACGAGCAGCGAAATCCGCGCGCCATAGATCAGACGCGAGAGAATGTCGCGTCCGAGGCCGTCGGTGCCGAGCCAGAACATGCCGCGGCTGCCTTCGGTCATCGGATCGGCGAGACGCCGCATGATGTCCTGGCGGTTCGGATCAAGTGGGGAGATCCACGGCCCGAAGATCGCGCAGATCGCCACGACCCCGAGAATGCACAACGCCACCAGCGGCCATTTGGCCGCCACCAGCGAGCGCCATGCCCGACGCATGGCCTTGCGGCGCTGCGATACGGGCTTTGGCGCGGTCGTTGTCGAGGGAGCGGTTTCAGTGGTCATAGGGGCGCTCCTAGAGTTTCACGCGGGGATCGATCTTGGCGTAAACCAGATCGACGATGAGATTGAGGGAGATGAAGACGATGGCCAGCACAACCACGGCAGCCTGCACCACGGGGATGTCACGCTGATTGATCGCGTTGAAGATCAGACGACCGATGCCGGGCCAGGAGAACACCATTTCCACCACCACGACGCCGCCGATCAGGAAGCCGAATTCGAGACCGACCATGGTCACGACAGGAAGCCAGGCGTTTCGCAGGGCGTGGCGCACAACAACGGCGTATTCGCTGATGCCCTTGGCGCGCGCAGTACGGACAAAGTCCTGGCTGAGCACTTCGAGCATGGACGAACGCACGAGGCGGGCGTTTCGCGAGATCGAGTAAAACGCCACGGCGAAGCCAGGCATGATCAGATAGTAGAGCGCCTGCGGCAGTTGGCTGAATGCCTGGGTGATGTTGCCCTGCACCAGCGGCATGATGAACGGAACATGCCCTGAAATTGGCAGGATGCGCAGCTGCAGCCCGAAGAACATGATCATCATGATACCGAGCCAGAAACTCGGGATCGACTGTCCGGCCATGGCCACGGTCATGATCGAGCCGTCGACGGGGCTGCCACGGTTGAGTGCTGCGGCTACGCCGAGCGGGATGGCGACGAAGATCGCCAGGACCATGGCGAAGATGGTGAGCTCGAGGGTCGCCGGAAGGGCTTCCATCACAGCTTCGATGGCAGGGCGCTTGTAGGACAGCGAATTGCCGAAATCACCCTGGATCAGATTGCCCAGGAATGAGAGATATTGCTCGTGCAGAGGTCTGTCAAAGCCCAGCGCCTGTCGGGTGCGGGCGATTTCCTCAAGGGTGGCACGCTCGCTGACATAGAGATAAGTGGGGTCGCCGCTCATCTGCAAAGCGAGAAATGTGATCAGCGTCACGCCGATGATGACGATGAGGCTCTGGAGCAGGCGACGAACGATAAAGGTCATACGATGCGGCCTTCATTGTGGGATGTGCGCGCGGCACGAGCGCCGCGCGCGGATTGATTTAGCTCTGCGCCAGGGTGGCGAAGAAGAGATCGATTTCTTCGTCGCGACGCGGCTGCCACTCGATGCGGTTCGACACGCCGTAGAAGTCGGGCTGGAAGTAGAGCTGCAGCCACGGGCCTTCTTCGTAGAAGAGCTTGAGCATGCGGTTGATCACGTCACGCGCAGCTTCCGGGGTTTCGGCCGAACGGGCGATATCCCAGTCAGCGAACCAGCGCGGATCGGTCCAGCTCTGGTAGTTGGTCGCAGCGTCGGGGGTCGAGAACAGGCTCATGTCATAGAGCGGGTTCCAGGTGACACCACCCTGCCCGAGGAAGAACAGCGGACCCATTTCCTTGGTGCGCAGCAGCGGCGAATAGACCGAGGCCCATTCGAGCAGTTCGACTTCGGTTTCGACGCCGACGTCGGTCAGCATCTGGCCGATGGCCTGGATCACGTTGGCATCAGCCAGGTAGCGGCCGCGCGGGCCCTGCATGCGGATGGAGAAACGGACGCCGTTTTCGCCACGCGGATAGCCGGCTTCGTCGAGGAGCTTCTCAGCCATTTCCGGATCATACGGGATCGGCTTGAGGTCCGGGTTGCCGTTCGGCGGATTGACGAGGCTGGTCATACGCTCGCAGCTCGTGCCCAGCAGCTGCTGGCAGATGCCGGGAACGTCGACTGCGTACTGCAGTGCGAAACGAACCTTCGGATCCTGGATCTCCTTGGCGCCCGGCATGCCGGCGACCTTTTCGCTCAGATTGAAGCCAATCTGCATGCGACGGGTGCCGCTCACGGCCTCGACGTTGGAGGTGCCGGAGTCGTTGATGGCTCCAACCTGGTCAGGCGACACATTGGTGATGATGTCGACATTGCCAGCGATCAGTTCGGCGGTGCGGGTCGATGCTTCCGGGATGATGCGCCAGATGATGTTCTGGAAATTGCCAGGATCCTGGACCTTCTCCATGACGATCTCGCTGCCGCGATCCCAACGAGCGATGCGATAGGAACCGGAGCCGATCGGATTGGCCGCCGCTTCCTCGGCGGTCATCTGCTCATAGCTGTCCTTGCAGTGGATATAGACTTGGGCGAGCATGCCCAGTGCGAGGGTCGTGCGCGCCTTGACCTTGATCTGGACATTCAGATCATCAATGGCTTCAGCCGAGTCAAAACCGAGCGTGGTGTACACGAAGCCGGGCGTATTGCCGGTGAAGGCATTGGCCGGATCGGCCGCACGGTTGAAGGAATAAGCGACGTCCTCGGCGGTGAGCGCTTCACCATCGTGGCAGGTGAGACCTTCCCTGAGCTTGAAGTCATACGTCAGGCCATCGTCGCTGACCTTGGTGTCCTCGACCAGGTAGGGCTGAACCACACCTTCATAGGTCACCTGGAAGAGCGTGGCGAAGAGATGCTTGGCAATATTGGCGTTATCGCGGCTGGAAATCTGCGCGGGGTCGAAAGTCGACGCATCGGCGCTGAGGCCGACGACGATGGTATTGTCGGCTGGCGCGGCCATCACAGGCGCGCTCAAAGCGGCAAGTGCCACGCCCGAAAGAAGGAGCTTTTTGAACATTGGTTTGATCCTAAGACGCTTGGGCTGGCGCGGGCGGTGAGCCCGCGCCAATTTTGTGATTAGTTGGCAGCAATCGTGGTGTCGAAAAGGTAGACCTTCTCGTCACGACGAGGCTGGAAGTCGACACGCTTGGACACGCCGTAGAAGTCGGGCTGGAAGTACATCATCAGCCACGGCGGATCGTTGTAGAAGACTTCGAGCATGCGATCGATGACGACACGGCGTTCCTCATCGGTCTTGGCGGCGGAGATCTCCGCCCAGCCGTCAAACCACTCCGGGTTGTCCCATTCGGTGTAGTTGGTACCGGCAGTCGGGGTGGACAGGTCGGTCATGTCGTAGAGCGGGCTCCACGTACCACCACCAGTGCCCAGGAAGAACATCGGGCCGGCATCGTGGGCGCTGATCAGCGGCACGTAGACGGATGCCCATTCGAGCAGTTCGACGTTGGTCTGGACGCCGATGTCGGACAGATACTGGCCGACGGCGAGAGCGACGTTTGCGTCGTTGAGGTAACGACCACGCGGAGCCTGCATGGTGATTTCGAAGCGAACGCCGTCTTCACCGCGGGGATAGCCAGCCTCGTCGAGGAGCTTTTCGGCCATTTCCGGATCATAGGCATAGGGTTCGAGCGACTTGTTGTCGTTCGGCGGGTTCACCAGGCCGTTGGCACGGGTGCACTCGAAATTCAGCAGCTGCGAGCAGATCGCCGGAACGTCGACTGCGTACTGCAGTGCAACGCGCACCGCGGTTTCCTGGATAGCCTTGCCGCCTTCGCTGCCATCAGCGAAGTCCTGACGCTGGTTGAAACCAACGTACATGCGGCGCGTGCCCTGCACTGCCTTGACTTCGGCGTTCCCGGAGCCGTTGACGGCGTCGAGCTGGTCAGGTGCGACATTGGTGATGATGTCGACATTACCCGCAATAAGCTCGGCCGAACGGGTCGAAGCTTCGGGAATGATGCGCCAGACGATGGTCTGGGCATTGGCTTCATCTTCCTTGACGCGCTCAAGCACGACCTGGCTGCCACGATCCCACGAAGCGAGTTTATAGGGGCCCGAGCCGATCGGCGTGCTGGCAGCATCTGCGAGGGACATTGCCTCGTAGCTGTCCTTGCAGTGAATGAACACTTCAGCGATCAGACCGAAGGACACCGGGTTCTTCTGGCCAAGGTTGATCTTGACCTCGCGCTCGCTGATGGCCTCGGCGCCGGCGAACTGGATCGAGGAATAGACAAAGCCGGGCGTATTGCCGGTGAAGGCATTGGCCGGATCGGCTGCACGGTTGAAGGAATAGGCCGCGTCTTCAGCCGTCAACGCTTCGCCATCCTCGCAAACGAGGCCTTCGCGCAGCGTGTAGGTATATGACTTGCCGTCTTCTGCCTCGACGTAGCTTTCGGCCAGGTCCGGGACAATATCACCCTCGGGGGTGATCTCGTACAGCGTACCAAAGATGTGCTTGGCGATGTTCGAGTTGTCGCGGCTGGAGATAGCTGCGGGGTCAAAAGTGTTCGCGTCCGCACTGATACCGACGGTTATGGTGTCTGCGGACTGTGCCACAGCGAGCGCTGGTGCAGCGAACACTGCAACGCCTGCCATGAGCAAAGCTCTGATATTGGTCATTACGAGTAACTCCCTGTTGAATGGATAAGGCGCCCTGTGTTCCCGCCCAGGTCACCGTCCTACGGACTTGCGGAGACATCCCCGCACATCCTGCTCGCATACCCAGCCGCACGAGTGGCACTCCACTTCGGCATGGGCCCACCCTGCACTCGCGCAGGGCACCCTCTTTCAGTCCCTAGGGCGCTAGCCCCGGTTGCAGTCATACGCTCTCAGACCTGCTCCACGTGGGCAGCAGGATTTGAGCGGACGACCTTCTCGTTCGAGCCGCTTTCGGCACCGAATTCTGTGATGTCGACCGTACGGTTTTCGGTTGATGAAATGATGCAGGCCTCAACCATGTGCAGCGATCGCAGGTGGTCGCGACCGGAACACTGAAGCTCGGCCTCGCCCTTGAGGGCGGCCACAAAGGCTTCAAGCAGCAGGACGGCGTCGTTGTACCACTGCTCATAGGGCGGCAGTTCAACGCTGGTCAGCTGCGTGTCGTGTCGGAGGGCGAAATGCAGGTCACCGAACTGGTCGTTCTGCATGACCACGCCTTCGGCACACTCATGGCGCCAGGTGAAGCCCGGCTCCTGCCAGTTCGACTGCCAGGTGCCCTGGTAGATGACGATCACCCCATTGGCGAAGGTGAACAGCGCGCTGACATTGGCGTCGTCGGCATACATCGACCAGCTGGGATTGAAGGTCTTGGCCGAGACCGAGACCAGCTCAGACTGGTAGACATAGCGCATGAGGTCGAAGTGGTGGATCGACTGTTCCCACAGCATGGGCTGGGCCATGGTGAGGGGGTATTTGTTCAGCCGTGCCAGCGTCCCATCACGCCAGCGCTCATAGGTGAACCGCGAAAATTCCGGCTTGCCGACAGTAGTGTCGAACAGCGACATGGTCTTTTGCGTAACCGGCAGGTAGCGGAAATTGAGGCCAACCATCAACGGCACGCCGGCTTCCTCGGCCATTTCGACATAGCGCTTGGCCAGCGGCACACTGTCTGCGAGCGGCTTTTCGGCCAGGATCGGCAGCTTGGCGCGGCAGGCCGCCTCCATCTGCGCTTCGCGGCCACCCGGCGGGGTAATCAGGACGATGGCGTCGGCTTCGATCTTGCCCACGATGTCGAGATCGGCTGAGGCGGTTGCGTTCGGCCACTGGGCGAGCGCACGCTCGCGCGCTGCTTCACTGGGATCGATCAGCCCGACAATGGTGCAATCAGGATTGTCCTTGATCACACGCATCCAGAACTGGGCACGGGCACCGAGCCCGACGAGGATAAGACGCAGTGTCATGGGCGGTCCTCCATGACCGAATTGAGACCAGAGGCCAGAGCAGTCCAACCGAAGAGGTCGGAAGGCGGCACGATTTCACTGGTCATGGGCACGCGATAGTCGGCAGCCTCGGCCAGCCGAACCTCGACCCCGTATTTTGCAGCAATCATCTCGGCAAGTTCGACATCGTCGATATCCTCGCCGGAGGTGAAATGGATGACGCCGGAGATGGCGGGCTGGCGGTCGAGCAGCGCCAGCAGCGCCTTGGGCAGGTCCGGGCCATAGGTCCAGTCGCGGCGCGAGCGCGGCAGGTCAACGACAATGGCATCGCCATTGCGACCGGCTTCGATCCAGCGACGGAGCGGCGACATATATTGGCGGGTCTGGCGCACGCGCTCGCCCGGGCCATAGATGGGGCCGAGGCGAATAGCGATGGCCCGCATCTCTCCGGGCAATTCGGTTTCGAGCAGCAGCTCCCCTGCCCGCTTGGCAATGGCATAGGGAATGGTCGCGCGTGCCGGTGTGCTTTCCAGCAACACCCCATCGGCGTCTTCGGAGCGGAACACACCAGAGGACGAGAGCAGGACAAAGTCCTTTGCCCCGCAGGCGCGTGCCTTGGCGAGCACGGCGAGCGTGGTCTCGCAGTTGATACGCAGGCAATCGAAAGCGGAGAGGCCCGCTTCGGGCGATGGCGAGGTGATCGCCGCGCCATGAATGACGAGGTCAAAGCCGCCCAGGCCGTCCAGCACTTCGGCCGTGATATCGCTTTCGACGAGCTCGGCACCGGCCAGACTGGCCCGGGCAAATTCGTCGAAAAACTGGTCGAGGCCAGTTACCGCATAACCGGCGTCGAGCAGGCCCTTCGTGAGGACCCCCCCAACGAAACCACCGGCACCGGTAATCAGAGCGCGACGCGTCATACCTCGATCCCCAGTTCTTCCGGACGGATCTGGGACGCGGAACGCGTGTGGTCGGAGATCAGCGAGATCGCCAGGATCATGTCGCCGCTCTCGATGGCATCCACGATCGGCGGATGCTTGGCAGCGACCTCGCGCAGGTCGCGGTTGGCGCTGTTACGCAATGCCATGATCTGACGAATGCGCAGGTAGAGATTGTCCCACATGCTGAGCATGAGAGCGTGGTCCGCCGCCTTGATCAGGTCGCGATGAAACGCCTCGTCGGACTGCATGAGGCTGGAAAAGTCGCCCCGCTCTGCCGACGCGAACATGTCGTCGCTGTGCCCGCGCAGGGTCGAGATGTCAGACTTGCGCTCGACGACACGCCGAATGGCGAAAGCCTCGAACTGTTCGCGCAGGCTATAGAGCTCCTCGACTTCCTTGAGGGTCAGCGGCTTTACGCGCTTGCCCTTGTAGGGAACGCTCTCGATCAGCCCGTCGGCCTCGAGGATCTGGATTGCCTCCCGTACCGGAGCGCGAGAGACGCTGAGCTGGTCCGCCAGGGCCATCTCCACGATCGGCGTCCCGGGGCGCATGGTCCCATCGATAATTGCCTTCCGAATGATCTCGGCCACCGAGACGCGCAGTGGCACGTTTTCGATACGGGAGATGTCGGAGGTGGAACCGGCGGGGCTCATTCAGACCTCGGTTTCTGCAAGCTGGACGGCGCGATCGATCGCAGCCTGATGGCTATCGGCAAGCTTGACGAACGGCGGGCGGACGATGGCGTAGCTCTGGTCCTTATGGCGTGCAGCGGCAGCAGCCTTGATCGCCGGGATCAACGGCAGGCCTTCAAATATCTTGCGCACTTCGGTGACGCCGGCAGCGATCGCGGCTTCCTTCTCCGTCCCAAGCGCTGCCATCAACGCCTTGATATTGCGTGCGTTTACGTTGGCTGAGGCGCTGATGCAACCCGCACCACCGGCTGCGACGTTCTGCGGGATCAGTGCTTCGGACGCTGAATAGACGTCGAGCTCGGGGAATGCCTTGATGACGGAATGGGTGTTTTCCCAATTGCCCGAGCTGTCCTTGAGGCCAACGAAAATGCCAGGGAACTTGGCCATCAGCGCTTCAATCAGCGTCAGGGTCACCGGCACGCCGGTCATCTGCGGAATGTGGTAGAGATAGATGCGCAGTTTCTCTTCGGCCACGGCGTCAATGATCGCGGAGAAGCTGTCGACGATCCCCTGCTCCGGCACCCCCTTGTAGTAGAACGGCGGCAGAGACAGCGTGCCGAGGCACCCGCGCGACACCGCATGGCGGGTCAGCGCAATACTGTCGGTCAACGCCGCGCAGCCGGTACCGGGGATTAGCCGGTCGGCGGCGATGCCGCTATCGATCAGCGCATCGAGCAGTTCGATGCGTTCTGCCACCGACATGGAATTGGCTTCACTGGTGGTACCGAATGGCGCCAGGCCATCGGCGCCGTCATCCAGCAGAGCCTTCGAGTTCGCGATGAACCGCTCGGTGTCGATGCTCAGATCAGCCTTGAAGGGCGTGATGGCCGGGACATAGAGTTTTGGCGTGCGGGTCATTGATTAATCCTGAGAAACAAGGGTCACGGCGGGGATTTCGATGAACTCGTCGTCATCGTCCCTGCCGCGCCACATGAGAACAGCGAAGGCGCCGTCCCGATCGAGCACGGAGGCGCCCGCATGCCAGACGGTGGATTTGTAGATCGTGCCAAGCGAGCTCGGCACGATGAAGCTGCGCAGACCCGCCAGGTCCGGGCTGCCATCGGCAAGCGACGGGGCCACGGTGACGATGTAGCGTTCGACATCCAGCGGCACGAAGCACTGCGCCGCGTGAGGATGGCGTTCCAGCTTGGTGATGGGCGCCGGCAAAATTGTCGGCGCCATCGAGTTGACGTGAAAGACCGGTGCCAGCCCCTCACCGCCCAACCAGTCGGAGAAGAAGCGGCGTTCGCCATGCTTATCCGGCCTGCGGATGAACGTGCCGAATGGCGCAAATTCCTCGACACTGGGAAGCGGCCGGAGCCGGACGGTTCTGGTCATGCTGCACCGTCCGCGGGCATGACCTTGCGCCAGTGGGCGGCAATGTCTTCACGCTTGGCGATCCAGACGCCGTCGCGCTTGCTGATATGGTCGATGAACTTGACCAGGCCAGCAAAACGACCAGGGTGACCGATGACCCGCGGATGCAGGCCCACCGACATCATGCGCGGAGTCTGCTTGCCCTCTGCATGAAGCACCTCGAAGCTTTCGATCAGGAAAGCGGCATAATCTGCCGGATTCTCGATACCGCCACCCGCCAGGAATTTGGCGTCGTTGGTGACCAGCGAATAGGGCAGCACAAGGTGCTGCTTGCCCGAGACTTCGGTCCAGTAGGGAACCTCGTCATTGTAGGCGTCGCTGTCATAGCCGTAGCCACCGTGCTCGACGACGAGGCGTCGGGTCCGTTCGCTCCGGCTATAGCGGCAATACCAGCCCTGAGGCGCCCGGCCGATGACGCGAAGGATCGTCTCATGCGCCTTGGCGATGTGCTCCCGCTCTGTCGCTTCGTCGAGCTTGTAGTGCTCGATCCAGCGATAGCCGTGGGCAGCCAAGTCCCAGTCGGTCGCGGCGATGGCTTCAGCCACCTCCGCATTGCGTTCGAGCGCAAGGGCGGCGGCAAAGATCGTCACCGGGAGATTACGATCCCGGAACAATCTGTAGAGCCGCCAGAACCCGACCCGAGAGCCGTACTCGTACATGCTCTCGGACGCGAGATCGCGGTCCCCCTGGGGCACGCGCGGGGCGGAGACCTCAATGAGGGCAGATTCGGAACGTCCGTCTCCCTCACCGACCGAATACTCGGATCCTTCTTCGTAGTTGAGGACGAAGTTGACGGCCACCCCGGCATTGCCGGGCCAGCGGACGGTTGGGGGCCGGTTGGCATATCCCACGAAATCGCGCATGTTTGCTTCCTGCCCTGCCCCGGTACCCACCTTTAGTCTCGCTTCCCCTCAACCTTGTTGAAGAAGCAGCACCAGTCGCCGGTGTTGACGTTAGGCAGTGCGCGCAGGCCGAAGAACATGCCGTCGGCGGGTGCAACCAGTTCGGCCAGTTCGTCGCCGAAGATGTTGATGATCTTGGCGATGGAGTCGCCCTTCTTCATCGGCTTGAGGAAGTCCACGCCCGGGGTCGGCACGAAGATGCCCGAGCACGGTGCCAGGAGGGCTTCCTGCTGACCGCGCGTCGCGTCGGTCGGATAGGTCGCCTGGCCAGGATACATCTTGTAGTGGCGCAGGATGTTGATGATGGAGTCGGCGAGGTCGCGCGACACCTTGGCAAAGGCTTCCGGCGAGGTTGCCGAACGGCCACCGAGTTCGACGGTGATGCCGGTCTTGCCGATCGCCTTCATCTGCGCCATGGGCGAACCCTTGGGCAGGAAGTTGGACATGATGCAGCCCCAGCCTTCACCCATGGCCTTGGCCAGCTCGACGGACTCGGGGGTCTCGTCGACGAAGATTGCCTTGGCGAGGAAGGAGTGCGCGCCACCCGAGTGGATCGAGATTTCGAGGTCGGCGACCTGGCTCATCCATTCCGAGTGCGCCCAGGCGATACGCTCGCTGAGGTAGCCATCGGCGCGGCCCGGATAGATGCGGTTCATGTCGAAGGAGAACGTATCCAGCGGGTTGCCGCGGTTGGCGTTCTCGAATGCCATGACGTTGAGCACCGGCACCATGACCAGCGTGCCCGAGAGCTGCTTGGGATCAACTTCGCGCAGGGCGATGGCGCAGGCCATCGGGCCTTCCGGCTCGTCGCCGTGGATAGCGCCGTCGACCCAGAACACCGGGCCCGGATTGACGCCATTGACGATGACGACGGGGATCTCAACCTTGGAGCCGCCGGCCAGGGTGGTCACGGGGATCGCACCGCGGACGATTTCGCCCGGAGCTGCGACTGCGGTACCGACGGTGATGGTCTTCTGTTCGGCCATTTCTTAGATGCCCTTGAATGCGTTATACTTTTCGAGTTCTTCAGGCGTGTAGACCTGCATGAATTCGATCTCTACATCGCCGGCGTCATTGTCGAGGAATGCGACAAAGCCTTCCGGATGCGGGTGGCTGCCATAGACGCCGCAAGCCTGGCAGATGCGCAGCTCGGCGCCCTGCGACTTGGCGTGGTCGAGTGCCGCGTCAATGTTTTCGACTTCGTAGCAGATGTGGTGCAGGCCCTGAGCGTTGCGCTCCTTGATCCAGGCGTCGAAACGACCGCCCTCTTCCAGCGACTGGCACAGCTGGTACTCGATGCCGCCGAGGTTGAAGAGCGCGACACGGTTCTTGGACTTCGGATAGTCGATGATCTGCGTGTCAGTCGGCACGTGCAGGAACTTGGAATATGCGCTCAGCGCTTCCTTCGCGTCGCGGACGGCGAAGGCCATGTGCTTGATGGACTTGATATTGGGATTGTCGGATTTCACGGACATGGTCTTCCTCAGGCAGATTTGCGCTCAGCGCGGATGGTTTCGACGACGGATTTGATGCGGTCCATGGCTTCGCGGATGCGATCGACCGACTGGGTCAGCGACATGCGGACGAAATCGTCGCGATAGTCGCCGTAGATGATGCCGGGGTAGATCATCACCTTGCCCTCGGCGAGCAGCCGCTGGCAGAACTCGCTGGCCGGCAGGCCCACCACCGATACGTCGGCATAGACGTAGAAGGCGCCCTGCGGCTCGGCATAGGGAATGCCCAGTGCATCAAGACCCTCGCACATGGCCTTGCGGCGCTCGTCATAGGTCAGGCGCATCTCTTCGACGCATTCCTGCGGGCCGGTCAGTGCGGCGAGCGCGGCGTGCTGGCTGACCGAAGCGACGGAAATGGCGAAGGCATGGTTGATCTCGGCCATGGCCACGATCAGCTCGCGCGGACCGGCGAAGTAGCCGACGCGCCAGCCGGTCATGGCATAGGCCTTGGAGAAGCCCGACAGCGTGATGGTGCGCTCGCGCATGCCCGGGAGCGATGCGACCGGCTGGATGCGCTGGTTGCCATAGGTCAGGCGCGCATAGATCTCGTCCGAAATCACGATCAGATCGTGCTCGATGGCGAGCTTGGCGATCTTCTCGACCTCGTCCGGTGCCGTCACGGTGCCGGTCGGGTTGTTCGGGTTGATCAGCACCAGCACCTTGGACTTGGGCGTGATGTGCTTCTTCACCATCTCTGCGGTGAGGGTGAAGTTGGTCGACATGTCCATGCGGACCGGCACAACCGTGGCGTCGGCGAGTTCGGCCGCCTGGCCATAGGGGTTGTAGCCGGGGCACGGCACGATGATTTCGTCGCCTGGGTTCAGCAGCGAGAGCGCAATGATGAACATGGCGTGCTGGCCACCAGGGGTGACCACGATTTCATCGATCGCATAGTCGGCGCCGCCATGGGCCTTGATGTTGGCGGCAATGGCCGTGCGCAGGGCCGGAAGCCCGAGCGGGTGGCCATAATGGGTCTCACCACGACCCAGCGCATCCTGGCCGGCCTTGACGATATGGGCAGGCGTGTCGAGATCGGGATCGCCGCGGCCGAGACGGATCACGTCGGTCAGGCCTTCGGCAATGTTCGCCATCTTGGTGATGACGTGCTCTTCCTTGAGCTTGATACGATCCGCCAGGCGATTGGCGTGCAGGCTTGAAAGTTCCATTTTGTCCTCTCTTAGAGCCCGTAGATCTCGGAGTATTTTTTGTTGAGGTACGAGATGTACGGCTCCGGATTGAGCTTGCGGCCGGTGGTGCGGACCAAAAGCTCGTCGCGTGTATAGCGGCGGCCATGCTGGTGGATGTTCTCCACCATGAAGTGGCGCAGCGGATCGTAGTCGCCGGTCGCCAGACCCTGGGCGATGCCAGCGTCCTTGCTGGCGGTTTCGAACAGCTGGCCGGCCATGACGTTGCCGATGGTGTAGTTGCAGAAGGTGCCGATCTGGCCGGACGACCAGTGGACGTCCTGCAGAACGCCCTGCGCATCATTGGGAACGTCGAGACCGAGATATTCCTTGATCTTGGCGTTCCAGGCTTCGGGCAGGTCCTTGACCGAGAGCGAACCATCGATCAGCGCCGCTTCGATGTCGGTGCGCAGCATGACGTGGAAGTCATAGGTCAGCTCGTCAGCCTCGACGCGGATGAAGCCCGGGCGGACGCGGTTGATGGCGCGCCAGAATTCGTCGACGGAAACGTTAGCCAGCTGCTCTGGGAAGTAGCTCTTGGCGACGTCGAAATTGTTTTCCCAGAAGGCCTTGGCGCGGCCGACATGGTTTTCCCACAGGCGCGACTGCGATTCATGGGCGCCGAAGCTGACGCCACTGACGGCATAGAGACCGACAAGATCGGTGGCGAATGGTGTGCGGACATAGGCCGGGTCGGAGCCCTGCTCGTAGAGCGCGTGGCCAGCCTCATGCAGGGCACCGAAAAGGCTCGCCGGCATGTAGTCTTCATAAAAGCGCGTCGTGATACGCACGTCGTTGCGGGTGAACGACACTTCAAACGGATGCAGCGTGGTGTCGAGGCGACCGCGGTTGAGGTCGTAGCCAACCTTGGAGGACATCTCCAGCGCCAGCGCATGCTGCTTGTCGACCGGATAGATGCGCTCAAGGAAGTCAAAGCGCGGAGCGGGCTTTTCCGCAATGGCCTTGACCAGCGGCAGCAGGCCTTCGCGCAGACGAGCAAACAGCGGCTTCAGCGAAGCGACGGTTTCGCCGGGCTCAAAGCGGTACATCAGGGCATCATAAGGATGCTCGGAATAGCCGATGCATTCGGCCATTTCGCGGTTCAGCTCGACCGTCTGCTCCATCAGTGGAGCAAAATGGGCATAGTCATTCTCTGCACGCGCCTTGGCCCAGATGGCATGGCCGATCGAGCCCAGTTCTGCGCGGCGACGGGTCAGGTCTGCAGGAATCGCCTGATGGTAGTCGATGGCTTCGCGAACCTGCTGGACCATCCCTTTTTCCACAGAGGATGCGTCAAAAGCGGCGACTTCGCTCTCCGCCTTGTCGAGCAGCGAGCGGGTTTCGTCCGAGACAAGCAGATCGCGCGTCAAAACTGACAGCGTCGCCAACTGCTTGCTACGCGTCTCATGCCCGCCGTGCGGCATCATCGTCCGCGCATCCCAGCTGAGGATGGACTGAGCGTTCAGCATGTCGTTGACCTGCCCAATGCGCTCCATGAGCTTCACATAACTCATTGACCGAAAATACCTTTCTTCCCCCAGCAGGTCTTCTGCTGCTTTTCTCACCAGGTGCTTGACGCCGCCCGTTCCGTATGTACTGAATGTCACATATTAGATTGTCGACAATCAGACGAGCTAATGTTGGACAGGGAATTGAACGGTTGTCAAGCAATGAGAAAAACTAGCTCTGCAAAAACGGCGAGTGCTCAATGAGCACCGAAAATACGAGCGTCACCTCCAATGCAGACCGGCTGGTCGCCATGGCCGTGTGCGGCTATGTCAGCACGCCATCCGTGCGCCCCGGCGCCTATCTCCACCACCCGGACGGCAAGGGAATCATGCTGCCCGGCATGTTCGGCGTGACCTATAATGCGCGCGCCGGAGACCGTGCTTTCGGCTGGGCCGGCGACCATGTCGAACCCGGCGTTTCCATTGCCCACCCCAATGAATCGGCTGACTTCGCTCTTCACTACCTGACCTGCGTTGGCAATGTGGCGACCGTCACCTCGGGCCTGGCCAAGGGTGCCAAGGGCGTTGTCACCGGCGAGCATGCGCGACTTCTTGTGGATTTCCCCGATGAAGTGAACGAGCTGCTCAATATCGGCGACCAGATTCAGATCGAGGCCATCGGCCGCGGCATCGAGCTCGATGGCTATCCCGGCGTTGAGTTCAAGAAGACCAGCCCGCGCCTGCTCGAAGCCCTCGGCATCACCCGCCAGCCTAACGGCCAGCTTAAGGTGAAAGCCGCCATGGAGCTGCCGATCGAGATCATGGGTTCGGGTGCAGAACTCAATTCCGAATATGTCGACCAGGACCTGATGAGCGGCGACCGCCAGCTCATGGCCGATCTCGGCATTGACCAGATGCGCCTTGGCGACGTCATCGCCATCCGCCACGCAGACCACCATTTTGGCCGGTCCTACCGCGAGGGCTCGGTTTCCATCGCGCTCTGCATCCACGGCGATTCCATCATGACCGGCCACGGCCCGGGCATCATGACAATCATGACCGCCACCGACGGCAGCCTCGATTTCGAAATCGACCCCAAAGCCAATATCGCCAACTTCTTCGGAATCGGACAGGCCAAATGACCATTTCCGTCAATGCAAACGACCTCGTATCCGTCTCGCTGGGCGGGGCCATCGCCCATCCGGGTTTCGCTGGCCTGCCGGCAGAACCCTATCGCCTCGCCGCTGACGGCAAGCCGTTCCTCCTCCCCACCTGGGGCGGCATTGTCTACAACGTCTCGGTTGGCGACACCGCCTTCGGCTGGGCTGCGGACTGCATCCATCCCGGCGTCTCGATCAAGGGCAGCGACGACCTCAAGAACCGCGGCCTGAACATCTATGCCTGCCTCGGCAACACTGCCGTGGTCATGACCGGCCGCGCCCAGGGCGCCAAGGGCGTCGTCACCGGCAAGTCCGGTCGCTTTTCCGAGCAGCTGATCATCCACTTCCCCAAGTCGGTTCGCGCCGACATGGCAGTGGGCGACCAGATCCTCATCCGATCGCTCGGCACCGGCATGGCTGTTGATGGCCACCCCGAAGTCGCGCTCAAGGGTCTTGGCCCGAACCTCTTTGAAGCCCTGCCCAAGAAGGTCGTCGACGGTCGTCTCGAAATCGGCGTCGTTGCCAAGGTTCCGGCCCACCTCATCGGTGCCGGTCTCGGCCTCACCTCGGAAGGCGGTAGCCTGCACATGCAGTCGACCGACCGCGCGGCCCTCAAGGAAGCCGGTCTCGACCAGCTCCGTCTGGGCGATCTCGTGGCCTTCGAGAACACCGACAGCCGCTACAACCATGGGTATCTGCGCGGCGCGATCTCGATCGGCGTCGTCGGCCAGACCGATGGTCCGCGCGCCGGTTACGGCCCGGGCGTCACCATCATCATGACCGCTCCGAAGGGCGAGCTCGGCTGCTTCATCGCACCCGACACCAACCTCAAGTCCCTCCTGAGCCTGGAAGACTAAGCATGTCGATCTCCCTGACCAGCGTTACCCGCCCGAGCCTGCAGACCTTCATGGTCGAGGGGTTTGAAAAACTTGGCCTGTCGGCCGAGGACGCGGCCATTTTTGCCGATGCCCTGATCTTCTCCGAGCTGCGCTTCCACCCTGGCCATGGCCAGGGGGTTCGCCGGCTGCGGCGCTATCAGGAACGCATCGGTCAGAAACTGGTCGATCCGGCGGCGCCCTGGGAGATCGTCAAGGAAAGCCCGGCCCTCGCCCTGGTCGATGCCCATAACGGCATCGGCACAGTGGCGGCGGCCAAGGCCATGCGCCTCGCCATCCAGAAGGCCAAGGTCAGCGGCATCGGCCAGGTGCTCGTGCGCAATTCGACGCACTACGGCTCTTCGGCCGTCCATGCCTGCCAGGCCATGGAAGCCGGTTGCATCGGCATGGCCATTACCAATGCCGGCCCGGAAATGGCTCCTTGGGGCGCGCGCGAAGGCGCAACCGGCACCAATCCATGGGGCATTGCCGCCCCGACCAATCTCGGCTTCCCCGCCGTGATGGACTTCGCCCTCACCACGGCCGGCAAGGGCATGATGCTCTGGCACGCCCGCGAGGGCAAAAAGATGCCGCTCGACTGGGCCCTCACGCCCGACGGCGAAATCACCGATGACCCCAATGCCGCCATGAACGGCCCCCTCCTCGCCATCGGCGAATACAAGGGGTACGGGCTCGCCTTCATGACCGATGTCATGACCGGCGTTCTCGGCGGCGGCGGCTTCGGCCTCACCCCCTACTCCGATCCCAAGAAGCTCGACGTCTCGCACACGCTGACCGCCATCGACATCGAGTGGTTCATGCCGCTCGAGACCTTCAAGGAGCGCATGGGCGAGTTCTCAGAGATGATGAAATCGCGAAAAACCCGTCCCGGCTTCACCGAAGTGCTCATCCCCGGCGAGCAGGAAGCCCGTCGCGTCGAGCGCAAGTCTCAGGCCGGCGTGCCGCTTGATGACGAAGTGCTCGAAGACATGGTCGCGCTGGGCAAGGAGCTTGGCCTCAAGTCCGAGCTCGAGGTTGTCGGCCCCTATGAGGAGAGCCGGCTGTGACCAGCCTCACCCGGGAGCGCAAGCCCGTCCGTCCGATCGGCCTCGATTTTCGCGTCAGCGTGCAGGATCGAATCCGCGCGCTGGCGGCGGAGCGTGGCCTCGACGGCGTTCTGCTGCTGACGCCCGCCAATGTCTTTTACGCCTGCGGCTTCCACTTCTCGGTCAATGAGCGCCCCATCGCGCTCTACATTCCGCTCAACGGCAAGCCGACGCTGTTCGTGCCGCTGCTCGAACTGGAAAACGCCGAGCCGGTTGAAGGCGTTGACCTCAAGATCTACGAGGAATTCCCCGGCGTCGTTCATCCCGTCGTCTGGATGGTCAAGGAATCCGGCGCCCGCAAGATCGCCATCGACCTGCTCGATGCCCGTCTCGTCGGCCCCATCGAGGCGATGGTGGAAAGCCTCGTGCTCGAAGATTTCGCGGCCCCCTGCCGCTACATAAAGACGGCCGAGGAGCTGGAACTCACCCGCATCGCGGCGACCTATGCGGATCTCTGCCTTGAGCGTCTGCTGCTCAACGGCGGGGACATCATCTCCCAGGGCGGCACCGAGCTCGACCTCTATGCCGACAGCACCAGCTTCGCGCTGGCGGAACTGAAAAAGAACTACGGCGAGGCTTTTGCCGGCACCAAGCTGGGCATTTCCTCGTCCGTCCACACCGGCCCACGCGGGGCCCTGCCCCATGGCGCGATCGGCCACAGCAAGCCGCAGCGCGGCCACACGCTGATCTCCGGCGTCGGCTGCTCGCTGGGCGGCTATCACGCCGAAAGCGGCATCACCTATGTCGTCGGCGAGATGTCCGCAGAACAGCGCCGCATCATGGAGGCCCTCGAAGCCTGCGACGCCGCCGGCGTTGCTGCGCTGAAACCCGGCGCCCTCTGCCAGGACGTCAACGTCGCTGCCCTCGCTGCCCTCAAGGATGCGGGTCTCAGCGACACCATCCGCCATCGCATTGGCCATGGCATGGGCGTCGAAGGCCATGAAGCTCCGTGGCTCGCACCGGGCGACACCACTGTCGTTGCGCCCGGCATGGTCTTTTCCAACGAGCCGGGCGTCTACCGGCCGGGGATCGACGGCTACCGCACCATCAACACCATGATCGTCCACGCTGACCGGGTCGAAATCCCCAGCCGGCTCCAGGCCGATCATCCCATCGAAACACGCATAATCAGTCTCTAAAGGGGGGACGTGACATGGCTGAACCGCCGTTCTGGCACTACACCAAGATCATCAAGCCGATGTTCGACAACAAGCCGGTCGATCAGATCGTGCTCGGCCGTATCATCACGGCAGTTGGCGATGAAGTCATCGAAGACGGCTTCATTGAAGTTCGTGGCGGCAAGATCACGCGCGTGGGGGCGCGGTCTGATCTTGGTACGCCCGAGGCTGGCCTCGCGGTCCGCGACACCGGCGGCAAGACATTGCTCCCCGGCCTCATCCAGTCGCATGGCCATCTGAGCTGGGACGGCATCCACGAGCTGTCTTTCCAGTCCATGTATGACAGCCCGGAAATCCGCGCCTATAAGGCCGCGGGCAATATGCTCAAGTCGCTCCGCGCGGGTATCACCCTTGTTCGCGACCTTGGCGTGCACAATGCCAATCTCTTCACCAAGCAGGCTGTCGCCCAGGGCATTGTTCCCGGCCCGCGCCTTCTGGTCAGCGGCGAGTCCATCATTCAGACAGGCGGCCACACCTATTGGGTCTGCCGCGAGGCTTCCGGCGCCGACGAAATGCGCCGCGCAGTCCGCGATCAGGTCAAGGGCGGCGCCGATCTGATCAAGATCATGGCCTGCCACGACACGCTCGAATTCACCGATGCCGAGCTCGAAGCCCTGATCGACGAAGCGCACCGCAACAAGCTGCCCGTCACCGCCCACGCCACCTATGACGCCTGCATCCGTCGCGTGGCCGAATTCGGTGTCGACTGCGTCGAACACGGCGGCTCGATGAGCGACGAGACCATCCAGATCCTCCTCGACAAGAAGATCCCGATCGTCACCACCTTCTCGGCGCTGGTCCTCCAGGCCAAGCCGGAAATCGCTCGCGCCTATGGCATCCCTGAGTGGAAGATCGAAGAGCGTCAGCGCGCCGTTGGCGACAAGACCCGCTTCGACGGTCTCATCCGCGCTGCCAAGGCCGGCGTGCCGATCGTCTTCGGCACCGACGCCGGCAGCCCGGCCGTCGAGCACGACAAGCTCGCTCCTGAACTCGAGTTCATGGTCGAAGTGGGCGTTTGCCCCAACCGTCTCGACGCTATCCGCGCCGCCACCATCCGTGCGGCACAGCTGTCCAAGCTCGACGCCAAGATCGGCTCGCTCGAAGTGGGCAAGGAAGCAGACTTCATCATCGTCGACGGCAAGCCTGACGAGGACCTCTACGCCCTCGAGCATGTCAACGAGACCTATATCGCCGGAAAGAGAATGCACTGATGAGCGCCATCGCAAGCAAGCTGACAAACCGTATCGTCGAGGAAGATCTCTCCTTCCGCTCGCGTATGATGGAAATCGCGGCCGGCATGAACAATGTCATCGCCATGGGCCGCGGCGATCCGGACTTCCACACGCCCAAGCACATTGCCGAGGCGGCCAAGAAGGCCATCGACGAGAACCAGCACCACTATACCGGCCCGACCGGTATTCCCGCGCTGCGCCAGGCCATCGCCGAGCACCTCACGGACGTCTACAACCTCGACCATACCGCTGACGAGATCATCGTCACCGCCGGCGTCCAGGAGTCGATCACCCTGCTCATGCTGGCGCTGATCAATCCGGGCGATGAGGTGCTCATCACCTCGCCGCGCTTCATGACCTATGACACCGCCGTCAACTTTGCCGGTGGCGTGCCCGTCCCCGTTCCGACCTTCCAGAAGGACGATTTCGCGCTCGACATCAACGAGATCGAAAAGCGCATCACGCCCAAGACGCGCATGTTCGTGCTGGTTTCGCCGAACAACCCGACCGGCGCCGTCACCCCTCCGGCCGTGATCCGGCAGATTGCCGAGCTGGCCATCAAGCACGATATCATCATCGTCTCGGACGAGATCTACGCCCAGATCATCTATGACGGTAATGAGCACCTCTCCATCGGCACCCTGCCGGGGATGAAGGAGCGCACCATCACGCTCAACGGCTTCTCTAAGACCTTCGCGATGACCGGCTGGCGCGTCGGCTATCTCGCCGCTCCCGCTGATTTCGTGACCAAGGTCACCGAGATGCGTCACACGCTCTCGATCAACACCTGCACAGTCTCGCAGTACGCCGCCCTTGCGGCGCTGACCGGCCCGATGGAGCCGATCCAGGCGATGATCGACGCCTATACCGAACGCCGCGCCTTCCTCCTGCCGGCGCTCGACGAAATGGGCCTGACCTACGGCAATCCCGGCGGCGCCTTCTACGTCTACATCAACGTGTCCGGCACCGGCATGTCGACCCCGGATTTCTGCGAAAAGCTGCTGCGCGAAACCGGTGTCATGATGTTCCCCGGCACCATGTTCGGCGACCATGACCCCAGCTACATCCGCCTGTCTTTCCTCCAGCCGCTGGAGGTCATCAAGGACGCTGTTGAACGCATGAAGGGCTTTATGGCCCGTCACGGAAAGGCCGCCTGACCATGAACAAGCCTAACCCCGCCGAAAAGTTTGTCGGCATTCAGGTCAGCCCGATCAGCTTCCTCGATGAAGGCGTAGACACCGTCCTCGACACCCTCAAGGACCGCGTCGGCGTCAACGTGCTGATGCTGGGCACTGTGTCCTGGCTCGGCCTCAAGACCGGTCGCTCCATCTCGCACCAGCTCGATGGCTGGCCCGACCATGGCGTACCCGAACCCTTCGCCATGAAGGGCGGCGCCTATTTCAACCCCAATCCCGCCTATTACAACGGCACCTTCATTAAGGACTACCGCGCCCGCGACCCAGAGTTCGAGGGCAAGGACATCCTCAAGATGGTGATCCCGGAGGCCCATGAACGCGGCCAGAAGGTCTACATCGAGCTGATGGAGCCCTTCTTCAAATATACCGGCCACGGCTCCACCAATACGGTCGACATCCCGAACCTGGCCCAGGCCATGGAAGTCGACATCTTTGGCCGCCTCACCGGCGATCCCTCGACCAGCCATCCGGACTATCGCAACTGGATCCTCTCGATGATCGAGGACCAGGTGCGCAATTACGACCTCGATGGCGTGATGTGGTGCAATGAGCGCAATTCGCCGCTCGACACCCTCATCCAGGGCGGCGCACCGGGCGATTTCTCGACCCATGCCCGTCGTGAAGCCATGGAACGCGGCATCGACGTCGAGTCCTGCCGCCGCGCCATGCTGAACCTTTATGATTTCATGCAGGAAGCAGCGGCCGGCAAGTCATTCGCGGACGGTGCCTTCATCACCTTCATCCGCAAGCTGCTCGAAAATCCGGAAGCCCTGATCTGGGAACGCTTCTGGCTGGAGCGGAACAAGGATCTCGACCGCGAGCTCTATGGCCTCGTCAAGTGGTGCAAGCCCGGTATGCCGTTCGGTCTCAACGTCTGGAACCGCAACCACTTCAACATCTTCCGTCGCGCCCAGTGGCCGTGGGAAGAGCAGACCCGCTACGCCGACTTCGTCAAGCCGATCACCTACCAGCACCAGGCTGGCGAGGTGTTCACCAAGGAACTGGGCTTCTTCCAGAAGACCATCCTGCGTGATTTCTCGGCCGATGAGGCGACTGCCGTGCTCTACCGCGTCCTTGGTCTCAAGGAAGCACCGCACAGCCAGGTTATCGCTGCGGGCATGGATCCGGACACCTATGTCTATGGCCAGTGCGAAGATGCCGTCCGCGGCGTCGAGGGCAAGGCCAAGGTCTATATGGGTCTCGGCGTCGACGCGCCGCGCACCAAGCCGGAAACGGCCAAGATGACCAAGGACATCGCTTATCGCTCCGTCATGGCCACCTACCGCGCGGGCGGTCATGGTGTCGTTCTGGCGCCCAACTACGCCTCGATGCACCTCAGCCATCTCGATGGTGTGGCCGATGCACTGACCGAGCTGGGACTGAAATAGTGGCCAATTACGACTCGATCATCCGCAATGCCGCGGTCCTCACCCCATCGGGGCTTGTGGAACTCGATGTTGCAATTTCATCTGGCCAGATCGCTGCGCTCCTCCCCCGTGGGGAGGGCGCAGCTGCGTCCATTATCGATGGCTCCGGCAAGCATGTGCTGCCGGGTGCCATCGACATCCATTTTCATATCCGCGCGCCCGCCTATCCGGATCGCGGCACCGTAGAGACCGAAACGCGCGCAGCATCGGCTGGTGGCATCACCACGCTGTTCGAAATGCCGATCAGCAAGCCCTGCTGCAATTCGGCCGAGCAGATCGAGATGCGTCGGGACCATTTTGCCGAGCACGCCTTTATCAATTTTAGTCTCTATGCCGCGCCGGGCGATCTGACTGACGCCAGTGTCGCGGCCATGAAGGCCGCCGGCATCATCGGCTACAAGATCTTCACCACCCCTGCCCCCGAAGGCCGGGATGATGAGTTCTTCGGTCTTTCCTTCCCGGACGAAGCCGACCAGCTGCGCGCCCTCAAGGCCGTCGCCAAGACCGGCCTGCCGGTCGTCATCCACGCCGAAAGCGCCCAGCTGCTCGCTCAGGCGGAACGCGACCTCGCCGGCGCCGATCTCTCTCTTGCCTCCAGCCACCTCGCCGCCCGCCCAGCCATCTGCGAATCCGTCGCCGTGGCCAAGCTGCTGGCGATGAATATCCAGGCCCAGGCAAAGCTGCACATCGCCCATGTGACCAGCGCCGAGACGATCAAGATCCTCCGCGCATTCGCCGGTACGTCCGATTTTACCGCCGAGACCTGCCCGCACTATCTCACCCGCACCAATGATGACGTCGCTCGGGCCGGCGTCTTTGCCAAGATCAATCCGCCGGTCCGCACCCAGGCCGATCAGGATGCGCTCTGGCAGGCGATTACCGACGGGGTGATCACCCACGTCACCACCGACCACGCCGCCTTCAGCCATGCCGAAAAACTGGCCAAGAAGGACAATTTCGTCGACGCCCCGCCAGGCTCCCCCGGCTCCGAAGTGCTGGTCCCGGCCATGCTCGACGCCGTCAGTCGCGGCAAGATCAGTCTTGAGAAAGCGGTTGAACTTTTGTCGGCAAATGCCGCAAAACGCTTTAGCCTTGCGAGCAAGGGCCGTATCGAGGAAGGCGCTGATGCCGATTTGATGCTGGTCGATCTGAGCGCCGTGACCGAGATCGTTCCGGACACGCTGCACACCTTCGCCAAGGACGTCGCCCAGCTCTACTACGGCGCCCGCTACAATGGTCGAATTGTCCGAACCATCGTCAACGGCCAAACCGTCTATGACGGATCCATCGTCGGTGCCCCCGGCTGGGGGCGCTATACCTCGCCAACCGGAACCTCCGCCCTGAACAGAATGAGCGCATGACATGAGTGTTTCGCCTCCAACACAAACTGCCAACGCCGGGACGCAAGGGGCTCCCCTGCTCGAGGTGGATGATCTGCAGACCACCTTCCTCGTCGGGGAAGGCCAGACCGTTCGCGCCGTCGACGGCGTGAGCTTCACCGTCAAGGCGGGTGAAACGCTCGCCATCGTGGGCGAGTCCGGCTCCGGCAAGTCGGTGACCAGCCTCTCGATCATGCGGCTCCTGCCCAAGAAGATCGGCCAGATCTCCCGCGGCGAGATCCGCCTGCGCGGCAAGGACCTGGCCAAGCTCTCCGAAAAGGAAATGCGCGGCATCCGCGGCAACGACATCGGCATGATCTTCCAGGAGCCGATGACCTCGCTCAATCCGGTGCACACCATCGGCCAGCAGATCGCCGAAGTGGTCATCGAGCACCAGAAGGTCTCCAAGGCCGAGGCCAACAAGCGCGCCATCGAAATGCTGCAGATCGTGGGCATTCCCGAACCGGCCCGCCGCGCCAGCCAGTTCCCGCACGAAATGTCCGGCGGCATGCGCCAGCGTGCAATGATCGCCATGGCGCTCGCCTGCGAGCCCAGCGTGCTCATCGCCGACGAGCCGACCACCGCGCTCGACGTGACCATCCAGGCCCAGATCCTCGACCTCATGCGCAATCTGCAGGAGCGTCTGGGCATGGCCATCGTGTTCATCACCCACGATCTGGGCGTGGTGGCTGAAATGGCCCAGCGCGTCGTCGTCATGTACGCCGGCCAGGTCGTCGAAACCGGCACGGTGGAAGAGCTCTTCAGCCAGCCGCTGATGCCCTATACGGCAGGTCTGATGCAGTCGATCCCGCGCATGGGCGCCGAGGAGAAGACCCGTCTCCAGGCCATCCCCGGCTATGTCCCACTTCTCACCAAACTCCCCAGCGGTTGCCGCTTCCGCACGCGCTGCGCCTATGCAGAAGACCGCTGCGCCGCCGCCGAGCCGCCACTCGAGGAAATCGAAGGCGGCCGCAGCGTGCGCTGCATCCGCTGGAAGGAACTCAACCTGCCGACGAGGGCAAGCGCATGAGCGTCAATCCTAAGCCAAATCCTGCCCCGGCCGGGGATCTGCTGCAGATCACCAATCTGCAGAAATACTTCCCCATCAAGGGCGGCATCCTCAATCGCGTGGTCAACAATGTCCGCGCCGTTTCGGACGTCTCCTTCTCCATCAAGCGCGGTGAGGTCATTGGCCTTGTCGGCGAGTCCGGCTCGGGCAAGACCACGGTCGGCCGCACGCTGCTCAAGCTCGTCGAGCCCACCGGCGGCAAGATCGAGTTCGACGGCTACGACATTACCAAGCTGAGCACCGCCGAGATGCGGCCGTTCCGCAAGCGGATGCAGATCGTCTTCCAGGACCCCTATGCCAGCCTCAATCCGCGCGAAAAGATCCGCACGGTCCTCGGCCATGCCCTGGCGGTCCACAATATCGGCGCCTCCTCCGAGCGCGAAGACCGCATCGTAAAGCTGCTCGAGCAGGTCGGCCTTTCGGGCGACTATCTCGACCGCTTCCCGCATGAGTTCTCGGGCGGCCAGCGCCAGCGTATCGGTATTGCCCGCGCGCTCGCGGTAGAGCCGGAATTCGTCGTCGCCGACGAACCGGTTTCCGCGCTCGACGTGTCGATCCAGGCGCAGGTGGTCAATCTTCTTGAGGACCTCAAGGAGCAGTACAACCTCACCATGCTGTTCATCGCCCACGACCTTGCTGTGGTGGAGCACATCAGCGACCGAGTGATCGTGATGTATCTGGGCCGCGTCATGGAAATCGCGCCCACCCGAAAACTCTACTCGACGCCGAACCATCCCTACACCAAGGCCCTGCTCTCGGCCGTGCCCGATCCGGACAAGCGCCATCGGCCGGACCGCGTCATCCTCACCGGTGACATTCCGAGCCCGATCAATCCGCCCTCCGGCTGCGTCTTCCGCACGCGTTGTCCGCTGGCCATCGAGGATTGCGCCAAGGTGGTGCCTGAACCCGTGGAAATCTCGCCGGGCCATTTCAGCGCCTGTATCCGTACCGCCCCGCAGGGCAATGCCGCGCCCGTCGCGCTTTAGGAACTGTCATGACCGACTTGGACGTCCACTTCGATCGCTACTACACCTATGCCGAAATGACCGCTGCACTGGAGCGGCTGGTCGCGGCGCATCCGAACCTTGCCACCATGTCGTCGCTGGCCAAGTCCTTCGAGGGCCGCGACGTCTGGCTTATCGAGATCGGCAACAAGGAAACCCGGCCGCTCGACGAAAAACCCGGCTACTACATCGACGGCCAGATCCACGCCGAGGAGCACGCCACGAGCGCGACCGCGCTCTACGCCGTGTTCCACCTGCTCACCCAGTATGGCAAGGACGAGGAGGTCACCCGCCTCGTCGACACCCAGACCTTCTATATCCTGCCGCGCATCAATCCGGACGGGGCCGAGCTGTCACTGGTCTCGCCCTACTATAACTGGTGCGGCAATGGCCGTTTCATGCCCGGTGCAGATCGCATCGAAGGCCTGATCCCCGAAGATATCGATGGCGATGGCTTCATCGTCTGGATGCGCGTGCCCGATCCCAAGGGCGAGTGGAAGAAGGACGCCAACAACCCGGACATCATGGTCCAGCGGGCTCCGGGCGAGGAAGGCGGCCAGTACTTCCGCATGTATCCGGAAGGCACGATCCGCAATTACAACGGCGTCAATGTGCCGGTCGAAAAGCCTTTCGACGGCAATATGAACCGCAACTTCCCCACCAATTGGTCGCACCAGGAATATGGCGCGGGCGAGCACCCGCTCTCCGAGCCAGAGGCCTTCGGCATGGCCAAGTTCATCCTGGCCCATCCCAATATCTGCGGCATGTGCGCCTATCACACCCATGGCGGCATCATCCTGCGCCCGTCCATGACCAAGCCGGACAGCGCCATGAGCGCCCGCGACATGAATCTCTACAAGGAGATCGGCAAGGTCGGCACCGAGCTCACCGGCTACCCCACCGTCTCGATCTATGAAGAGTTCACGCCCGACAAATCGGTCGTGCGTCGCGGCGGCCTCATGGACTGGACCTATGAGGAGATGGGCATCATCTCCTTCGGCACGGAACTGTGGGACCTCGAGCGCACCGCCGGCGTGCCCAAGGAAGGCTATTACAACCTTTACCCGCGCAATTCCGAGATCCAGCAGAAGGTCTACGACTACGTCAAGGCCAACATGGCCGAGAAGGGCTGGCGCGACTGGAAGAGCTTTGACCACCCGCAGCTGGGCAAGGTCGAAATCGGCGGCATGGTCAATATCTGGACCTACCGCAATCCCCCCGGCAATCTGCTCGAGGAAATCTGCCGCCAGAACGTGCTGTTCAATCTCAAGCACGCCGCTGCCGCACCCCAGGTCAAGATCGAAGACCTTTCGGTCACCCCCATGGGCGCCGACCTCTACAAGGTGCGCGCCGTGGTCGGCAATTTCGGCTATCTGCCAACCAACCTCTCCGACGTGGCCATCACCAACAAGGTTGCCAAGCCGGTTGTCGCCTCGATCACCGTCGAAGGCGGCGAGCTGGCCATGAACCCGGAGAAGGTCGAACTCGGAAATCTCGCGGGCCGCAATGAGCGCCTCTACCCCTGGTCTCCCTGGGGCCAGCAGTGGACCGCCAATGCCAAGCCGGTCGAATGGTTGGTTCGCGCCCCTGCCGGCGCCACCATCACGGTCACCAGCAAGTCCGAAAAGGGCGGCACCCAGCGCGCCGTTCACACGATTTCATAAGGCATTTCCAACCAAAGCGTTTTCCCGTCCCACTTGCCCCGGACTTCGGTCCGGGGCTTTTTTTGTCCAGGGATGGAGACACAGCGCAGTCAATACTCCCCCTCTTCCGTACTCTGCCACAGGGGATCATCAACGACCGGCCGACGCACAAAAAAAGGGACCCCGAAGGGTCCCCCAAGTCTCCCATGGAGTAGGAGTTATTCTTTGCTCAGCTCGACCACGAGGTCCCATGCCTTGATGCGCTGATCATGCATGCCGGTGGCGTCCTGAAGGGCCAGATGAACAAAGGCCGGCGCCAGCTCGATCGGGTCCTTCCAGATCTTGCGCATTTCTTCCGGATAGGTGGTCTCGCTCATCGGCGTGTGCATCGGGTGACCGGGGGTCACGATATTCACCGACACATTGAAGCGCTCGAATTCCTTGGCCAAGGCACGAGACAGGCCTTCGATACCGAACTTGGACGCGCAATAGGTCGACTCGTCGATGTCCCCCACGACGCCGGCATTGCTCGACACATTGATGATAGCGCCCGACTTGCGGGCCTTCATCGACGGGGCAACCGCCTTCACGCAAAGGAATGCACCCTTGAGGTTGACGCCAAGCAGGCCATCCCAGTCCTCGATGCTCACATCTTCCACGGGTTTGTAGAAGATGATGCCTGCGTTGTTCACCAGCACGTCGACCGGACCGGCCTCTGCTTCGATGGCGGCAAAAACGGGCCCGATCGATGGACCGTCGGTGAGGTCGAGACGGCGCGGACGGATATCGCCCGGCAGGTCCTTGAGGGGCGCCAGTTCGTCCACGAGCACGTCGAGCGCGTAAACGATCGCGCCTTCCGCTGCATAGAGCTGGGCGATGGCGCGGCCAAGGCCACGCGCTGCACCGGTGACGACAGTGATTTTACCCGAAAGTTTGCCGCTCATGTCGCGATCCTTCCTCCGTCGATGACGAGGCCAATGCCGGTCACGAAAGACGATTGCTTGGAAGCGAGGAACAGAACCGCCTCGCCGATTTCAGTACCCGTGCCCATGCGCCCCAGAGGGGTGATCGAGCGCCACTTCTGCTCGACCGCTTCCTTGTCGACAGCGAGGTCGAGGTTGCGGCGGTTCATGCTGGTGTCGATCACGCCGGGGTTGATGGCGTTGCAGCGAATATTGCGATCCGCATATTCAATAGCGATTACGCGCGTCATCGACATGATGCCGCCCTTGGAAGCGGCATAGGACAGATTGCCGCCGACATTGGCGAAGGCGCTGACCGAGGAATTGTTGACGATGGTGCCGCCGCCATTGCGCAGCAGCGCCGGAAGGGCGTGCTTGCAGCCAAAGAAGCAGCCCTTGAGGTTGATATCGATGACCCGTTCGAACAGCTCTTCGCTGATCTGGTCGGACGGGGTCACCGGCTGTTCAATCCCGGCATTGTTGAAGATCGTGTCGAGCTTGCCGTAACGGCTTTCCGCCAGCGCGACGAGCGCCGCAACGTCAGCTTCTACCGACACGTCGGTGCGCTGGAACGCGGCCTTGCCGCCCGCAGCTTCGACTTCCGCGACCAGCGAAGCGCCGCCGTCCAGGTCAACGTCGCCAACAACGACGGATGCCCCTTCTTTAGCAAAAAGCAGCGCCGTATCGCGCCCCATGCCGCTCGCGCCACCGGTGATGATGGCGACCATGCCGTTCAATCTCAAGGCAGTTTTCCTTCCAAAGCGTCTCTCGCCGACATTCCCAGTAAGATAGTCTACTGTATACTTGTATTACAAACGCAAAATGATCACACTGCACCGGGAACGGGTGCCGACCTATGTGCCGGCACCCGGTTTTGATCAAGCGTGGCGGGTCGCCACGATGTGGTCAGCGGTTCTGAGGGCAAGGGCCTGCGCTGTCGCCGTCGGGTTGATCGCTGCGGAAGTGACGAAGACGCTGGCGTCGGCCAGGTAGAGATTGGGGACGTCGTGACAACGACCGAAGGGATCCACCACAGAAGTCTTGGCGTCCTCGCCCATGCGCGCGGTGCCCATGATGTGGAATCCGGCTTCTGCCCTGAGCTGTGTCTCAAAGATCTCGGTCGCCCCGGCCAGCCGCAACACCTCCTCCGCCCGCTCCATCCCGAAATCGAGGATCTTTCGCGAGTTTTCGGAGAGCGTGTAGGTCATCTTCGGGGCCGGCAGGCCATCGCTGTCCTTGAGCACACTGGACAGCGTGATGGTGTTGTGAAGCTCGGCAAGGTCCTCGGCACAAACAGTGAAGCCGCAGACATGGTCGAAGCGCTTCTCGAACGCCTCGTGGTGCCCTGCTCCCCAGGGCAGCGCCTCGCCGTAGACCGCGCCCTTCGCCAGCGCGAGCGGGCCAGGCCCTCCGGTCAGCTGCAGTTTGATACCGCGCTTGAAATCATGCTCAGGTCGCGTGGCGTAGAACTCGAACGAGACCAACCCCGCCTTCTCCCCGCTCACCCAGGCACCGACCGGCTCCTCGAAGTGACCGTCGACGCGCGCATAGGGATGCAGCATCAGATTGCGGCCGACGAGGCCCGAGCTGTTGGCGAGACCGTCCGGGAACATCTCGGAGGCCGACAGCAGAAGCAGGCGCGGCGTACCCATGCCATTGCCGCTGATGACGAAGCGTTTTCCAGTGACACGAAATTCACCAATTTCGCTTTTGCACAGCGCCGACGTTACCAGTCTGTTAGCATTGTGCTCGAGTTTGATAACGCGTGTGCCCGTCAAAAAGCGCGCGCCTGCGACGACAGCCTCCCTTGCAAAAGCCCGGTCAGCGCCCGAGCGCACACGGCTCGGACAGCCCAGATCGCAAGGTCCGATATGGGTACAATGGCCGTTCTCGGGCGCATCGCCATCCCGGCCGACGACCAGATCGACCGGCCACCAGTGCCAGCCCAACTGATTGAACACCTTGGCGATTTTCGTCCCGTGCGCACCGATCGTCGGCAGCGTCAGGGCATGTTCGGCATGCGGCGCAGCCGAGGGGTCACCCGGATACGACGCCACGCCCCAACGGTCTTCATTGAGCTGGTAATAGGCCGCGAGGTCCTCATAGGAGACCGGCCAGTCGTCACCCACGCCATCGAGCATGTTGACCCGGAAATCCTCCGGCCGGAACCGCGGAACATGGGCCGACCAGTACACCGAGCTCCCGCCAATACCGTTGCCGATCATAGGTTTAATGGGCGTGTCGACGTCATCGACCGGATAGTCATAGGCGCCCCGACGCACGTTCGGATTGGAGTGCAGGACGCTCCCCCGACGCCCCTCCCAATCCGCCGCATCCCGACCGATGGCCTCGTAGTCGAACCACTCCCCACGATCGATGCAGATCACATCCACACCCTGACTGGCCAGTCTCCACGCGACGGCAGCGCCTGTCGGCCCTGCTCCGATGACCACCACGTCTGCACTCAAATCACGCATGAAAATTCTCTATCAAAATGGAAAACCTATGACGGGAATACATAATCAAATCACAGATTTCAACACGTCAGATATAGCAATTCTCCATGCAGAACTCATTCCAGGCTGCACGAATACTGACAGCTATACTGCCATGTCACCTTCATATCTGAATGAGCTGGCGACGAAGATTTCAGACGCGGAAAAAGATGCCATATCGGCGCTGCTGGAAGCCTTGTCCTCAGCGGCGAGTGGCTCCCGTCCCGCGCTGATCGCAGCGTTCGAGGCGGATCATCCGGCGCTGTTCAAGCGCCTCTACGGCGACCTCATCACCTTCTTCTACAGCACCGAAGAAGCCCAGAAACGCATCCACGCTCTCGCCAACGCAGCACCGCGTGAGGCGTCAGCAAATTTCGATCCGGCGCTTCTCGACGCCGTCATTGCCAATCAATCCGGAAAGCGAAGACTTTGAAAATGTCCAATGAAATCATCCTCACCAGCCCGCCGGACGTGTTTCCGGCAGCCAATTACGAGCACGTCTCCATTGCCGGGGACTTCGCCTATGTCGCCGGTCAGGTGGCCCGCGACGAGAACGGTCAGTGGGTCGGCATCGGTGATGCCGGTGCTCAGGCCACGCAGGTCTACAAGAACATCGGCCGCATCCTCGCCCATATCGGGGCGACACCCAAGGATGTGGTCAAGATCATGGTTTTCCTCACAGATCGGGCCGACGCTCCGGCCGTCAGTGCAGCGCGCAAGGCGTTCTTCGGCGACCATCGCCCGCCCCACAGCGGCATCATCATCGGCGGTCTTGGCTCGCCAGAGGTGAAGGTCGAGATCGAAGTCATCGCATATGTTCCAGGCAGGAAGTGATGGCAGTTCCATTCCACAATCATCAGCGCCTCTATAAGCGCCGGAAGCCTGAAATCGACGCCGCGATCGCGCGCGTGATCGCCAGTGGTCGGTTCGACTGGGGTGATGAAGTGCCCGCCTTCGAGGCCGAATTCGCCGCCTGGCTGGGCGCGAACCATGCGGTCTGCGTCAATTCCGGCACAGCCGCCCTCAAGGTCGCTCTCCTCGCCCTCGACATTGGGCCGGGTGACGAGGTGATCACCGTCGGCAATACCGACATAGCCTCCTCTTCGTCCATTCACCACACCGGCGCCCGCCCGGTCTGGGAGGAAATCGATGCGATCAGCAAGTGCATGGATGTGTCGGCGCTGCGCGCTGCCATTACCCCGCGCACCAGGGCCATCCTGCCCGTCGACCTCTATGGGCACCCGGCGGACATGAAGGCGATCATGGCCATCGCGCGCGAACACAATCTCGTCGTGGTGGAAGATGCGTGCCTCAGCCTCGGCGCAACCATCGATGGCCAGAAAATCGGGACATTCGCTGACATCACCTGTTTCAGCTTTGCCCCGTCAAAACATCTGGGCAGCTTCGGCAGCGGCGGGGCAGCCGTCACGCAAAGTGCCGAGCTGGCAGAGAAAATGCGCAAGCTTTCCGCCTATGGCCAGGAGCGGGCCCGCCATTACACCATGCATGGGCCAGGCGGCATGAGCGCCCTCCATCACGAGACGCACGGGCTCAACGAGCGGCTGGACGAAATGCAGGCCGCGATCCTGCGCGCCAAGCTGCCAGATCTGGACAATATGCTGGCTGACCGCCGTGCCCAGGCAACGCGCTATAGCGAGGGTCTGGCCGGGACGGGTCTAGATCTGCCGCAAACCCTGCCGGGGTATGGCCATGCATGGCGCAATTACGTCATTGAGGCTGACGATCGCGACGGCCTCGCCAACCGGCTCGCCCAGCGCGGAATTGCGACCAATCTGACCTATGCTCCGCCCATGCACCTGCAGCCGGTCTTCGCCGATTACGGGGTCAGCATCGGCAGCTATCCGGTTACGGAACGCGCCGCGGTGCGCCTGCTCGGCCTGCCCATTGGGCCACAATTGACGATGGACGAAATCGACGAGGCCATCTCAGCAATAAGGGCGGTGGCATAAGCCACCGCCCTTTTCAGTCTCTGCCGGGTGCTTGTCCTCTACCCCTGGAGGGCAAGCGCCTGTTCCACACGAGCAGCGCCATAGTCGCGCTCTGCCGCAGCGCGGCTGACTTTCTCTTCGCGAAAATCCCTTGCAATATCCTCGAGCGCCCGCTCGCTTGGATCGCCATAGCCGCCACCGCCGAGTGTCTCGACGCGGATCACCTCGCCAACCGACAGGGTCAGGCCATTGGCTTTGGAATGAAGGATTTCCTCATTCGGCTGGCTCGGATTGCGCAGGATGCGGGTGGTATTGGAGGACTTGCCCCCAAACACACCCGGAGCCGGGATGACGTGCGCATCCGAGCGTGCGGAGAACGTGGTGTTGTCCTCGCGTATGCGGATCTGGCGCACCATGCCCATGCCGCCACGATGACGGCCAGCGCCACCGGAATCGGTCACGAGGGCATATTCATCAAGTATCAGCGGATATTCGAGCTCCAGCGCTTCGGCCGGAAGATTGGTCGAGTTCACTGTGTGGACGTGCACGCCATCCATGCCGTCACGGTCGGAGAAGGCACCTGCCCCGCCGCCCATGCTCTCGGGATAGACGTAAGTTGCCTGACGTTCATTGTGCCAGCCGGACACCGAGACCGCTGAGGTGGAGTCATTGCACGAGGCCATGACCCGGTCAGCCGGCATCGCCTGGTAGAGCGCGCCGAACACGGCGCCACAGAGACGGTTCGAAGTCACTGCACGGGCAGCCACGGCGGCAGGCGCCTTGGGGTTCACGATCGTTCCAAGCGGCGCCGAGATGGCGATCGGATCGATGATCCCCTGGTTGGGCATCAGGCCCGGATCGAGGACGGCTTTCACACAGTAATAGATGGAGGCCTTGAGCGCGCTGTCGGGCAAATTGATTGCGCCGCGCGCCTGCGGGCCAGACCCGTCAAAGGAGAAGGACAGGCGATCGCCATCTACCGTCGCCGTGCAGACGATCGGCACGGGCTCACCGGGGAAACCATCGTCGTCCATCGACCGCTCGAACGTATAAACACCATCCGGCAGGGCCGCGACGCGATTGCGCAGCCGACGCCGCGTATAGGTCAGAATATCTTCGATCGCCTGTTCGACAGCCGGCCAGCCCATGCGCTCGATCAGCTGAACGAGCATGGCGCCGCCGCGAACATTAGTGCCGACCTGCGTGCGCAGATCGAGCAGGCGCTCTTCGGGATCGCGGGTGTTGTGGGCGATCAGCTCGAGCAGATCCTCGTCGATCTCGCCTGCACGGGCAATACGGATGATGGGCAGGCGAATGCCTTCCTCGAAGATCGAGCGGGACGCGCCCGATGTCGAGCCCGGCGTCTTGCCACCCACGTCGGCGTGGTGGGCAATGTTGCCGCAGAAGAAGCGCACCTTGCCGTCCTGGTGCACCGGCGTGATGATGGAAATATCCGGCAGATGGCTGCCGCCGGCCAGATAAGGGTCATTGGCGATATAGGCATCGCCGGGCTGCATGGACTCCAGCGGATAGCGCTTGAGCATGGCTTCCACGGCGCCGATCATTGCACCGAGATGGATCGGGATGTGGTCAGCCTGCGTAATCAGCCGCCCATGTGCATCGAAGAGCGCCGTCGAACAATCGCGACGCTCCTTGATGTTGGACGAGAAGGACGAGCGGATCAGGATCGACCCCATATCCTCGGCAATCGCCAGCAGACGGTTGGAGAAAACCTCCATCTGGATGGGGTCTTCGATGTGGTCCTGGTTCGCGCTCATGCGTCGGTCCTCACGACAAGGTTGCCCCAGATATCCGCGCGGACGATTTGGCCCGGCAGGATGAGGCTGGTCGCACTCATTTCATTGACGATGGCGGGACCCACGAGGTCCTGCTCGGAAGGCAGGTCGCCACGATTGTAGATGGGCGTATCGAGCCAGCCGTGGCGAGCGTCGAAATAGACTTTGCGCGAGCCGGTCTGGGCGGCTTCAAAAGATGCTCCGCCCTTCACCTCGGATTGCGGGGCCTTGTCGACATCGCCGATGGCCTGCAGACGCGCGGACACCAGCTGGATCGGTCGGTAATCGATGGCGTAGCCGTACTCCTTGGTGTGCGCAGCGTGGAACCGCTCGACGAGGCCGGCGAGATCGCCTTCAACGAGGCCATCGCAATCGACCTTCACCTCAAAATTCTGGCCGCGATAGCGGGCGTCGAGGATGCGCTTGAACCGGCGCTGGGATGGCGGGACACCTTCCTTGTCCAGCCAGTCGTCCCCTTCGGCTTCCATCGCCGCAAAGAGGGTGAGCACATGTGCCCAGTTCTCTTCGGTCGCGTCCGCAAAATAGCTGCGTACATAGTCCGAGGAGAGATTGGTGAGGAGCATGCCGCGGGCACAGAGCGTGCCGGGCTCACGGGGCAGCAGCACATGCGGCAAGCCGCATTCCACAGCCACTTCCGTCGCGTGCAGAGGACCAGCGCCGCCAAACGCGCAAAGCGCGAAGTCGGACATGTCGTAGCCCTTCTCGACCGAAACCGAGCGAATGGCGCGGCTCATATTGGCATTGGCGATCTGGATGATGCCGTGTGCCGCCTCTTCGAGGGAAATGCCGAGAGGCTCGGCGATCTTCTCGCGGATCACCGTACGCGCGGCTTCGAGATCAATCTCCATCCGACCGCCGAGCAGGGTTTTCGCGTCGAGACGGCCGAGGCAGAGATTAGCGTCGGTGATGGTCGGCTCAGTGCCGCCCCGACCATAGGCAACCGGACCCGGCGCTGCGCCGGCAGAGCGCGGACCAACCTTGAGCGAACCAGCGTCGTCGATAGCGGCAATCGAGCCGCCACCGGCGCCGATGACGTGAATGTCGAGCATCGGTGTCTTGACCGGATAGCCGGCGACGAGGCGCGAATTGGTAAAGAGCGGCGTACCGTTGTCGATCAGCGAAACGTCCGTGGACGTGCCTCCGACGTCAAAAGTGATAAGATTGGGCAGACCGGCAACGCGGCCGATTTCAGCAGCACCCACCACACCAGCGGCCGGACCGGACACGCAGGTGCGGACCGGGTTTGCATAGACCGTGTCAATCGACATCAGCCCACCGTTGGAGTGAATGGTATAGGGCTCGGCGCCGATCCCCACGTCCTTGACGCGATCGCGGAAGCGCTTGAGATAATTGCCCATCTTCGGGCCGACGAAGGCGTTGACCGCCGTGGTCGACATGCGCTCGAATTCGCGGAATTCCGGAAGAATTTCGCTCGAGAGCGTGATGTAGGCGTCCGGCAGCAGGCGCTCGATGACGGCCTTGGCCTTCCCTTCGTGCTCAGGGCGTCGGTAGCTGTGGAGGAAGCAGACGGCAACGCTTTCAACGCCGAGTTCGGCGAGGCGAGCAACCGCAGATTCGAGGGAAGCTTCGTCGAGCTCCTGCAGGACTTCGCCCGCAGGTCCGATGCGCTCCTCAACCTCGACGCGGCGGTCGCGCGTGATCAGAACCGGTGGCTTTTCGACCCGATAGTCATAGATCGAAGGACGCGCCTGGCGCCCCAGTTCGAGCACGTCGCGAAAACCCTTGGTCGTGACCAGGCCGGTGCGCGCACCGCGGCGCTCGATGACGATATTGGTGGCGACCGTGGTGCCGTGCCCAAGATAGCTGACCTCGGCCGCGTCATACCCCAGGAGCCCGAGCATGCCGCGAAGGCCCTGCTCTATCGCTTCCGAAGGATCATGCGGCGTCGATGGCGTCTTGTAAAAATGCACCTCGCCAGAGGCGTCATTGTGGAGGGTAAAATCGGTGAACGTTCCACCGACGTCGACGCCTATTCGATACATCGCAAGTCCTAGTCCGAGGGGTCGCGTGCCGCGACTTCGGGATGCCACTCATCCCTCGGACAGAACCTTGTCATACAGTATACAATTAGGCAACACGCTTGCGCGTTGTCAGCTCTTGATCGAAATGTCGCCGGCCCGCTTGCGGGCAATGAGCAGCATATGGTCCTCGAGCGCGCGCTGGATATCCCGGAAATCCGTCTCCGGCTTGGCGATTTCGGTCAAAATCCAGTCCCGGAACTGCTCGTGCTGCCGCGGGACAGCATCAAGATCCTCGTCGCGAAAACGCTCAAAATTGAAGACGATCAGAACGTGACGCGCGATCGTGTCCCAAAGCGTGCCGACAATCGCATTATCGGCCGCATCGCGGATGGCTCGGTGGAATTCCAGGTCGGCAATCAGCGAGTTCCGCATGCTTCCCGAGCGCGCAGAGATTCGCATCTGGTCGATGGCCGCGTCGAGCACTGAAGGGCTGCCTTTGCCCGCCCGCCAGTTCACAATGGCATCGCGCAGCATGAAGGTTTCGAGCGACAGCCGCACCTCCATGACCTGATGGGTCACCTGCGGATCGAACGCAGTTACCCTGTAACCCTTGTGCCCGCCACCGCTGATAATCCCTTGAGCATGCAGGACTTTTAGCCCCTCGCGGATGGGAACACGGCTCACACCGAGCTTTTCGACCAAGGTCGTTTCGATGATCCGTTCGCCCGGCGCTATCACGCGGGTCGCGATCGCCTCGGCGATCGTATCGGCCACACTTTCAGACAGGGACAACCGTTTGGGTTGGGGCAAAAGACCCAAGTCGACACCAGCCAAATCGGCCTCCTAAGCGCCCAAAATTGTGTCCCTGCTTAGCCGGACAAGCATAAGTCAGCAAGTGGTCATGCTTGATGCATAAGAATCATCACCCGACAATTGGGCGGAAGTAGCATCTGTTTGCCGGCGTGCGCTTTTCCTAGCGCTTGAACAAAACCCCACCGAGCCAGCCCGTCAGCAAAGCCAAAAGGATGGTCGCAAAACCATAGAGTGCTGGGTTCATCCGGGCGGTGTCGGCGACGAAGCGCTCAAAACCTTGGGTGCGCACGGTAAATCGCGTTGTCGCCTCGCCGACAATCTGGCCATTGGAAAAGACGAGCGCCCGCGCGAGATAAAGCCCATTAGTGACGTCGGAGGCCAGCGGCACTCTTACCGAGAAGGCCGTGGGGGACAGCATGTTGACCCCGCGCTCCTCTTCGACGAACCGGCCCGAGCGACGCATGAGCCGCACGAATTCAGCGTCGAAATCTTCGGCCCCCTCATCGCTTCGGGCGAGAACGGCCATGCCGGGAAGGCTCAGTCGCGGCTGGCCGATGATCTCGGGATCGGCGATCTGCGCGAGAGGACTGCTGGAGAGGATAGCGTAATAGCTCGGAGTGGCGGCGTAGTGCGCCGAACCGCTGTTGAGGAAGAGCCCGAACTGCCGCTCTTTTTCGCGCACCACCCAGTCTGACGATGGGCCTTGTACGAGGACCACCACTGAATAGGGACCGCTCGGCGCGCCGGCTGTCGGCTCGATATTGCCGAACAGCGTAATCGCCTGCCCGCGGAAGTTGGAGTGTACGGCCACGACCGGATCCGAATTGACGAACACCACCTCGACCTGGTCCTGTGCGAACGCCGCAGAAACCAAGGCGAAAAAGGCGAGGATCACGCACTGGAAATGCCGCATCAGACTTCTCCGAACCCGAGCTTTGTCAGCGTGAAAGGATCGTCCGGAGAGATCAGGACGCCGAGCCCGAAACGGATGGCAATGGCGAGAATCAATATTGCCAGCAGCACGCGCAATTTCTCCCCGGGCAGGTGCTGCCCCGCCGAAGCGCCGAACTGCGCCCCGGCCACGCTGCCGACCATGAGGCAGAAGGCAAGGATGGTGTCGACCGACTGGGTCTGCAGGGCATGGAGAAAGCACGTAACAGCCATGACGGCGAGGAGGTGAAGCAGCGAGGTGCCCACGACCACCTTGCCGGGAACGCGCAGGATATACACCAGCGCCGGAACGAGCACGAAGCCACCACCAATGCCCAGCAGGGCCCCGATAATGCCGATAACAAAGCCGATCAACACAACGGGGATGACCGAGATATAGAGCTGGGATTTGCGAAAGCGGGTCCGGAGCGGCAGGCGCTGCACCCACGAAACCTGCCCACGCGGCCGCTGGCTGACGGCAGATTTGCCGCTTCGGCTCTTGAGCAGCGCCCGAACCGACTCGATGAACATCATCGTGCCCACCGATCCGAGGAGGATGAGGTAGCCGAGGGACAAGAAGAGATCAACCTGCCCCCAGGCATTGAAAAGGCCGAAAAGCCAGACGCCAAGGGCTGAGCCGAATACACCCCCGAGGATGAGGAAGCCCCCCATCTTGGCGTCCATCGCGCCACGGCGGAAATAGGACAGCGCGCCCGATGTCGATGATGCCACAACCTGCGCTGTGACAGAGGCGACAGCCACTGGTGCCGGAACGCCGGTGAAGAGCAGCATGGGCGTCAGCAGGAACCCGCCACCGACCCCGAAAATTCCAGAAATGAATCCGATGGCCGCGCCGATCCCGAGGAGGAAAAACAGGTCGACTGAAAGCTCGGCGATCGGCAGATAGATGGGCATTGACGCGCCCTTTAAGTACAGTGCTGTCCGCCTGGGCGGACATGGGAAGATCAGGTCGTTGAGGGGCTAGAGATCGTAAGCAACGCGGAAGCCTGCATTGCTCGCGGCGCTATCGGGGCTCAGGGCCATACGTGCCGCTATACGATAGCGATAGCAATAGGAAATGTGGCACAGGAACGATCCGCCCTTGAGCACTTTTTCCTGATGCTTCAGCGCTTCGCTGTTGCGCAGCTTCGCCTGCTTGGAGAGTGAGCGGACACGAAAGCTGTCGCGGGTCCATTCCCATACATTTCCAGACATCGCGTAAAAGCCAAGCTCGTTCGGAGCAAAGCTTCGCGCTGGAGCGGTCCGCTCAAAACCATCGAGAGCCGTGTTCTGTCGGGGGAATGCGCCCTGCCAGATATTGGCGTGGATCACTTGATCATTGGGCTCTCCCTCGCCCCAGGGGAATCGCCTGCGTACAGCTCCGCCGCGCGCCGCATGCTCCCATTCTGCCTCGGTCGGCAATCGCCCGCCAACCCAGGCAGCGAAGGCCTGTGCATCGGCCCAAGAGATTTGAGTGACTGGATGGTCGAGGCGCTCATCGATGGCGCTTCCGGGCCCCTCGGGCTGACGCCAATTCGCGCCATCGATCTTGTGCCACCATGGCAGGCCCGAGCCCACTGACGCCGCTGCCGCGAGATGTTCTGCGTCGCTGAAAAACACTGCCGACCAGCCAAAGCGCTCGGCTTCGGTGACATAGCCGGTTGCATCCACAAAGGCGGCGAAGCGAGCGACGGTTACCGTCTCTGCTTCCAGCCCAAAGTCGGCAAGGATGACCTCGCGTTCCGGGCCCTCCCCATCCTGGGGAATTTCGGGCGAATTGGTGCCGACAAAACTTCGGCCGCCGCGCACCTTGATCATATTGTGGGGAGCGCCAACCGAAGTCGGCGCGCCCAGTGGAGAGGAGGCTGAAAGCGCCTCCCCTGCCGTCAGTGCGGATCGGGACGAACCGCAGCAATTGCTCATGGCCGCATCTCTATCACAGTGCTCCACTCGACTTCGGCGGTCAGAACGGGCGTATCGGCATCCGTCGCCACGATCAACTTGTATGCGCCGGGAGCCGCCACCCACAATTGCCGTTCCACATCGAAATAGGCGAAGGCGCGGGCGTCGAGGTCCAGCGTGGCGCGACGGCTTTCGCCCGCCTGCAGTTCCAGCTTGGCGAACGCCTTGAGTTCCTTGGCAGGCCGATCGACCGGCGCTGCCGTGGGAGCCACATAAAGCTGGACCACGGCCGAGCCTTTTCTGTCACCCAGATTGCGGACATCAAGGCTAACGCTGACGGCGCCGTCGGTCTCAAATCGGCTACTGTCCACCGACAGGTTTTCGTAGCCAAAGCGCGTGTAGCTGAGCCCAAAACCGAAGGGGAACAGCGTGCTGATGCCGTGCTTGTCATAGTGGCGATAGCCGATATTGAGGCCTTCGCGATATTCCACCTGGCCATCAATGCCGGGGTAGACCAGCGGATCCTGGCTGAACGCCGGATTGTCGGACCAGCGGATCGGGAAACTCTGCGGCAAGCGGCCACCAGGCTCTTCCTTGCCCGTGAGAACATCGGCAATCGCGTTGCCGGTTTCCTGACCGGGGTACCAGGCCTGCAGCAGGCCGGCGACCTGATCGAGCCATGGCATTTCAACGGGACCACCGGTCTGCAGCACGACGATCGTGTTGGCATTGGCGCCGGCGACTGCCGCCACGAGTTCGTTCTGGCGACCAGGCAGTTCGATGGCAGGCAGATCGCTGCCCTCCGTGTCCCATTCGCCATTGCGGCCGACAAACACCAGCGCCACATCAGCGTCCGCCGCGAGGCGTGCAGCATCTGCGATGTGTTCGCTCCCCAGCGGCAGGCCGATGCCCATGCGGAAGGCGGCGACGCCAAGCACAGAAAAGTCTTTCGCGGCAAATTCGATGACGATTTCCGCCGGCTGACCGGCCTCGAGTGGCAGTTCGCCCACCACTTCGTCGCAACCTTCCTCAAAGAAGGTGTGGCCCTTGGACCAATTCGTCCATGCGTCAGCAACGAGGAGGCCATTGACGTAGACACGCGACAGCCCGGCAGAGGCGATGCCGACGCGATAGGTACCCGTGTGTTCCGGCACGAATTGAGCCGTCAGGCGTGCTGAAAAATCGCTCGCCGGCAGCTTTCCGGCTGCAACACGGCCCACCCAGAAGGCTTCGGCACCCTGCATCTTCTCGGTATGAACGACTTCGCCGCCGAGCTTCCGGTCGCCAAAGAACTCCACTGTCAGCTCAGACGGGAGCAATGGTTCATAGCGCGTGTTGCCGCAGCCTTGCGCGTAGGTCAGTTGCTCTTCACCGCATGCAGCAACGAGCCCTTCCCATGGAGAAACGCGGTAGTGCGGATTGATCTGGGAGGAGCCGCCACCCATGATCTGGGCAACCTTGGCGTTGGGACCGATGACGGCGATGCGCTGCCCGGGCTTAAGCGGCAGGACGTTATCGTTCTTGAGCAGCACTGCGCCTTCGGCACCGGCGCGACGGATCAGTGCACGGTTTTCGGGGCGATCTTCGGCCCGCTCTTCGAAGGGACGGAAATCGGAAATCGCTCCAGTCCATTCCATGACGGAGAGCACAGAGCGGACGCGCTCACGGACGGTTTCGCGAGAGACGTCACCGGCTTCCACGGCGGCGACCAGCTTGGCGCCACGATCGCGAGCGGGGCCCGGCATCTCGAGATCGAGACCAGCATTGACCGTGGGCGCAGTGGAATGGGAGCCGAACCAGTCGGACATGACGATGCCGTCAAAGCCCCATTCGCCGCGCAGAACGTCGGTCAACAGCCAGTTATGCTCGGAAGCAAAGGTGCCGTTGATCTTGTTGTAGGCGGTCATGACGCCCTTGGTGCCCGCCTTTTTGACCGCCCACTCGAAGGGGATCAGATAGATTTCGCGCAGGCTTCGCTCGTCGATGACCGAGCTCATCGTGGTGCGCTCGATCTCGGACTCATTGCCGGCAAAATGCTTGATCGTGGCCGAAATGCCGTTTTCCTGCAGGCCGATGATGTAGGCCGAGGCCAGTTCGGCGGTGAGGATCGGGTCCTCGGAATAGCATTCGAAGTTGCGGCCATTGGTGACCGAGCGCTGGATGTTGACCGTGGGGGCCAGCAGCATATGCGCGTTTTTGGATTTCACCTCACCCGCAAGAGCAGCGCCAACCTCATGGAGAAGCTCAACATTCCAGGTTGCCCCGAGGCCGATGCCGACGGGGAATGCCGCCGCCTTGACGCCGCCCAGCAGGCCGCCGCCACCGCGGGCACCATTGGGGCCGTCCGAGACGCGCAGCTTGCCGATGCCGAGCCGCTCGATGGAAGGCAGGGACCAGAAGTCCTCGCCCGAGAGCAGGGAGACCTGCTCCTCGAGTGTCATCGCATCCAGGAGGGCTTCGATTTTCTGGTTCAAATTGGTCATCGGTCAGGCTGCCAGGCTGGACAGCACTGCGGCGCTGTCGTGTTCAGGAATGTCACCAATCTCGGCCATCTTCTGATCGAGCTGAGACAACATATGTTTGAAAACAGAGGCATAGGCGGGATCGTTGGCAAGGTTGACCAGCTCGTGCGGGTCGCTTCCACAGTCGAACAGCTCCCACTCGGGGGCCGCGCCATTGGGGCGGGCGCCGAGCTGTCCGAGGTCGTCATTGTACCAATAGATCAGCTTGTAACGGGGATCGCGCACACCGTAATGGGCCCAGCACTCGTGGATTTCGTCGTTATGCATCCAGTAGCGGTGGTAGGTAAGTTGCTGCCACTGCTCAGGAGTTTTCCCCTCCAGCACCGGGCGCATGGAACGGCCCTGCATGTAGTTGGGGACCGGCAGTCCGGCATAGTCGAGGAAGGTGGGCGCGAAGTCGACATTGCAGGAAATGTCGCTGCTGACCGACCCTGCCGGGATGGCGTTCGGGTAGCGGACGAGGAACGGCATCTGCAGCGATTCCTCGTACATGAAGCGCTTGTCGAACCAGCCGTGCTCGCCCAGGAAGAAGCCCTGGTCCGAGGTGTAGATGACTATCGTATTGTCGGCCAAGCCCTTTTCGTCGAGATAGTCGAGCAGTCGCCCGACGTTCTCGTCAATGGACTGGACCGTCCGCAGATAGCGCTTCATGTAGCGCTGGTATTTGAACTCGGCGAATTTGTCCGGGTCGTCGAAGGTGAAGTTCTCGCCGGTTGAGGCGCAGATGACCGTGGTGGTCTGGCCGGGCAGAAGCTCGGGGATCTTGCGCATCCACGGGATGAAGTCGAGCATCAGTGGGCCGACTTTTTCCGCAGGGCCAGAAGGGGTTACGAGACCAAGGTCCTCGTAGTTCATGTCCGAGCGGATGCGCATCTTGGCCGCGGCGGCGGCTGCGGCGCGGTTGGAATAGTCGTCGTTGAAGGTTTCGGGGAGCGGGATGTCCTCATCTGCCCAGAGGTGATTGTACTTCGGGTGCGGCTCGAAATTGCGGTGCGGGGCCTTGTGATGACACATCAGGAAGAACGGCTGATCGTCTGATTTATCAATGAAATCAAGGCTCAAGTCGGTGATGATGTCCGTGGCATATCCCGGGATGCGGCGGCTGCCATCGGGGAAGATAAATTTCGGGTCCCAGTAGTCGCCCTGCCCCGGCAACACCGCCCAGTCGTCGAAGCCGGTGGGATTGTGGGCCTTGCCCTCGCCCATATGCCACTTGCCGAACATGCCGGTGCGATAGCCGCCCTGCCGCAAGTGCTTGGCGACATTGGGCAATCTGTTGTCGATCTCGGTGTAGAGCGTGGTCACGCAGTTGACGTGATTATAGGTGCCGGTGAGGATCGCCGCCCGGCTGGGGGTGCAGATCGAGTTGGTGACGTAGGTTGCGTCGTGGCGCATGCCTTCGTTGGCCAATCGATCGATGTTGGGCGTTGAATTCAGCCCCGCGCCATAGGCGGAAATGGCCCGCGCGGCGTGGTCGTCGCTCATGATGAAGATGATATTCGGACGCATGGTAACTTCCTGAATTCAAACGCTATTCTGCTGCAACTGCGCCCTGGAGCGCGTGCTCCAGACTGTCCAGTCGGGCCTTGTCGAGGTGGGGGACCATGCCGGCAATTTCGAGCAGGGTCTTGTCGCGGAAGATGGGCGGAATGGTGCCGCTGGACAGCGATGGCAACGCGTTCACCAACACCGCCTTGGTGTCACTATTTGCTAGCAGACTGTTGACGTTGAGGGTCGCAATCAGCGCATTTGGTGAGAACTCGTCGACATTTGGCGCGTGGCGCTGTCCCGCCTCGACCTGAGCCCATTGTTTGTCGATGAGCAGATGCTCTTCGGTGACCGGGCCGGTGGTGGGCAGACCCAGACGTTCGTACTGGCTGGGCGGGGCATCGTTCTCGCGCATGAGGCGGACGAGCATGTCGGCCATGCGCAATTCAAGCGCAGCGTCACGAAGGGGTGTGGTCTGGCCCGGGTCGGTTTCGAGGTCGTAGAGCAGCGTGCCGAATTCGGCGGGGCCGCGCATGGTCCAGCCGGTCATGCGCATGACCGGAGCGCCCTTGGTGAAGGAGAAGCCGGGGTGCATCTCGACGTCCTTGAACTCGCTGGGTTCAAAACGGGTGCGCATGTGTGTGGGCATGAGCGTGTGTTCGAGGAGCGGCGTATTGGCCGGTTCGGCGGAGGCGCGCATATAGACATAGCGCCCGTCGGTGACACTGACATGGCCGCCGAAGATGCCGAAGAGGCCCCCTTCGCGCACAGGCGTGTCGTTGGCGACAGTGTCCTTGAGCGGACGGCCCAGCATGTCGGGCGTCGGCTGGAGGCCGAAGAAGTCGAGTAGTGTCGGCGCGATGTCGATGGTCTGCACCAGCGACTGGCGGCGTTCACCGGCGACGCGGGAACGCGGGTCCCAGACGAAGAACGGGGTGTGGATGGTCTCGTCATACCAGGGCATGACGGACTTGCCCCACCAGCCGCGCTCGCCCAGCATATAGCCGTGGTCGGTGCAGACGATGAGCATGGTGTCGTCCCACATGTTCTTTTCGTCCATGAGGTCGAGGACGCGCCCGAGATTGGCGTCGCACATGGAAAGCAGCGCGAGGTAACGCCGCTTGGCGTGTTCGATGGTCGAGCCGGATTCGGTGACCCGTGCATAAGGCGGCCAATCGAAATCATCGCCATTATCGAGCGGACTGTCCGGATAGAGCCGGTGGTACTGGTCGTAGCTGAAGAAAGGCTCGTGCGGATCGAAGGTTTCGAGCTGCAGCATCCAGTTGTCAGCGGCGGCATTGGTCTCGATGAATTCGAGGCCGGCATTAAAGGTCAGCGTCTGGGGATGATCGGCCTCGTCTGACAGATAGGTCCGGTTGATCCCGTCCTGGGTCTGCATGCGATAGAGGATATCCTTGAGGCGGGAGCTGTCGTTCTTGTCGACCACACCCTTCCAGAGATCGCCTTCCTGCCCGCGGAAGAACTCATAGCTCGAATAGCGGTTGTGATAGGTGGCGCCGCCATCTTCCCAATAGTGCTGATGGTCGGTGACCATGTGGGTGTAGACGCCGTTCCTGGAGAGGATCTCCGGCGCGGAATCGTCGAAGGGCTCGATGGGACCCCAGGAGCGGTGCAGGAAATTATAGCGGCCGGTGTGCAGCTCGCGACGCGCGGGCATGCAGGGCATGGAGCCGGCATAGCTGTTGTCGAAGGTCGCCGTGCGTTCGGCCAGCCGGGTGAAGTTGGGTGCGTGGGTCAGGACATCGCCATAGGGCGGCAGGAGGCGCCGGTTCAGGCTGTCAAACATTACTACGATGGCACGCATAGATCAGGCTCCGGCAGTAAGGGCACGAAAGGCAGCGCGGCGCTCGGCCTGACGCACGGGGTCGGCCACGGGGGCGGCCAGCAGCAGGCGACGGGTATAGTCGTGCTGGGGATGGGCAGTGACCTGATCGCACTCGCCGAACTCGACGATCTCCCCGCCCCGCATGACGGCGACACGGTGGGAGATGTGGCGGACCACCGACAGGTCGTGGCTAACGAAGAGATAGGCGACGCCGGTGCGCTCCTGGATCTCGACGAAGAGATCGAGCACGCGGGCCTGGGTCGAGAGATCGAGCGCCGAGACCGGCTCATCGCAGACGATCAGCTTTGGCGAGAGCGCCAGGGCCCGGGCGATCGCGACACGCTGGCGCTGGCCGCCGGAAAATTCCCGCGGGTAGCGATGGGCGGCGTCGCTCGGCAGGTTCACCTGATCGAGCAGGCCGCGCACGCGGGCCGTGGCGTCGGCCTTGCTGGCCTGACCACGGGCGACGATGGGCTCGACCAGAATATCCTCAATGGTCATCGAGGGATTGAGCGAGGTGTACGGGTCCTGGAACACAGCCTGAATGGAGGCCGCGTCGCCCTTGCGATCGCGCGGGGCGATGCCGGCGATCTCCTGGCCTTCAAAGCGGATACGCCCCGAGGTGACCGGACCAATGCCGAGGATGGCGCGACCCAGCGTGGTCTTGCCCGAACCGCTCTCGCCCACGAGGCCGACGGTTTCACCCGGACGGACGGTGAGGTTGATGTTCTTGAGGACGTGATGGTTGCCAAAGTGGGTGTTCACGTCGATGCATTCGACAATCAGATCGCTCATGCCGAGACTTCCTTGGCTTGGTGCGGCCGGTAGACACGCGGCGTGACATCGTCGAGCACGGCCGCAAGCAGCATCTTGGTGTAGTCGTGCTGTGGATCGTGGAAGAGCGAGACCACATCGCTGGTTTCGACAACGCGCCCGTCGCGCATGACCGAAACCCGGTGGCAGATGTCGGCCACGACACCGAAGTTGTGGGTGACGAGAACCACCGACATGTTGAGCTCTGTCTGCAGGTCGCGCATCAGCTCGAGCACTTCGGCCTGGACGGTGACGTCGAGCGCCGTGGTCGGCTCATCGGCGATCAGCAGGTCGGGGCTGCAGGAGATGGCGCGGGCGATCAGCACGCGCTGGGCCATGCCGCCGGATATCTGGTGGGGATAGGCGTTGAAGGTCCGCTTGGGGTCCGGCATGCCGACGCGGGCAAGAAGCTTGAGCGCACGCGCCTTGGCTTCGGCCTTGGAGATGCCCAGCACGGTGACCATGGGCTCGGTCAGCTGGTAGCCGATGCGGAAGGCCGGATCGAGATTGCTCATCGGCTCCTGCGGCACATAGGCGATGCGCTTGCCGCGCAGTTTGCGCATCTCGTCTTCGGGCAGATTGGCGATGTCGCGGCCATCAAACCAGATCGAGCCCGAGAGAATGCGGCCACCGGTGGAGAGCAGGCCGAGGACGGCGAAGGCCGTCTGGGTCTTGCCCGAGCCGCTTTCGCCGACGAGGCCGAGGACTTCGCCACGGCGCAGCTGCAGGGACACACCCTTGACCACTTGGGTCCATCCCGTCTTGGTCGGATAGCCGACGACGAGATCGCGGATGTCGAGGAGGATGTCCGTGTCCGCAGGCGGGTTGCCGGCGGGCTTGGCGACGACCGGGAGCTCCGGAGCCGCGGCAACACGGTTGCCCTGCTGCAGGCGGTCGCGAATGGCGTTGGCAAGCAGCACGAAGGAGGCGACCGTCACCGAGATGGCGAGGCCCGGCCAGAGAATGGCGGTGGGCACGACGAACATGTTGCCGAACGCATCCTGCAGCATGCCGCCCCATGTGGGCACAGAGGGATCACCGAGGCCGAGGAATTCGAGGCCCGCCTGAATGACGATGGAAACGCCCGCGACGATGGAGATCTGGATGATCACCGGGGCGCGGATGACGAGCAGGATATGGCGCGCGATGATGCGCATGTCCGAGAGGCCAGACACGCGAGCCGCATCGACATAGAGCTCGTGCTTGACGCCGTTCACCAGGTTTCGCGTCAGGCGATAGAAGCCGGGCGCCAGCATGATGCCGAAGATGACCATCGACACCTGGATCGAGGAGCCGAGCGAGCGGTAGAAGGCCAGCAGAACGATGAGGGACGGCAGGGCCATGAGGGCATCGGACACCCAGCTCATCACCATTTCGCGGCGGCCACCGAAATAGCCGGCGAAAAGACCCGCCGTGACGCCGACAAAGGCGGCAACCGAGATGGCGATCAGGGCGCCGATCAGCGTGTTGCGGGCGCCATAGACGAGACGCGAGAAGATATCGCGACCCGAGCCGTCGCCACCGAGCAAATAGCCGTCGCCCGGCGGGGCGTTGATCTTGAAGATCTGCAGCTCACCCGGTCCAAAGGGGGCGATCTGCGGCGCAAAGACAGCAGCGCCGATGATGACGACCAGAAGGATGGAAGCGAGAAGGCCGAGCGGATTGGTGAGCACCGAGCGCAGGAGGCTTTCGCGCGGCGCAGCAGGCGCCAGAGCGGGCGTTGGGGATGGGGCAGCGGACATCAGAGCCTCACCTTCGGGTTAACCCATGCATTGATCAGGTCGATGACGATGTTCACGAGCACGACGAGAATGATCATGGTGACGACGACACCCATGAGGACGGGAATGTCGCCAGTGAGTGCGGACTGGACGGTGATCGAGCCAAGGCCGGGAATGGCGAAGACGCGCTCGATGATGGCAGCGCCGCCAAGGAGGGCGATGAACTGCACCGAGAGCACTGTCAGCGCCGCCGGCATGGCGTTGCGCAGGGCATGGCGGAAGAGAACCGAGGCGGGACTGATGCCCCCTGCCCGCAGCGTGCGGACATAATCCTGACGAAGCGCGTCGATCATGGCGCCGCGCACCTGCTGGGAGGCGGAGGCAACCCCCGAGAGCACCAGCGCGGCAACCGGCAGGGCCAGAGACGCTGCCCAGCCAATGGGCGAGGTGGTGAAATCGACATAGCCGGTAGCCGGCAGCCAGCGCAGATTGAGCGCAAAGACGACGACGAGGATGAGGCCCAGCCAGAAGTTTGGCAGTGAAAAGCCGACGACGCTGATCACCTGGATGATGCGATCGGCCCAACCCCCACGCACTGCGGCCAGAATGCCGAGCAGCGCAGAGACGATGGTGATGGCCACGATAGCGAGGGTGACCATGGAGAGGGTCACCGGAAGGCGACCGGCGAGGATCTTGGAGACGCTCTCGCCCATGGTCCAGGACATGCCAAGATCGCCGCGCACGGCCTTGGCGACCCAGGCGCCGTATTGCTCGTGCAGCGGCTTGTCGATGCCCATGCGAGCTTCGAGTTCGGCGATCTGCTGATCGGTAGCGTTATCGCCCAGGATATTCTGGGCCACGTTGTCGGCGCCACCGAAAACGAGGGCGAAGGTCAGCGTGGTGACGAGGGCGAGAAGAAAGAGGCTCGAAACGAGGCGCTTGGACACATAGCTAAGCACGGGAAGGCTTCCTTTCGGCAAGGAGAGCGACTGGGAGGCGGTTGCCCCCCTCGGCGCGGCGGCCGGTGATGATCATGATTGATGACCTCCTCATCGCCCGCGCCTCGTGGGCCTGCGGGTCGTTCTTGCGCTGGTGATAGCAGTTGAAGCGATGCACCGAAAATGCAAAAACTGCCATGAGCGATAAGTAGGATGCATAAGTAATGCTCGACCAGATCACCCATCTTTTTCGGCTGCGCACCATCCTCGAGGAAGGCAGCCTGCGCCGCGCCTCCGAGAAGCTGAACGTGACGCAGCCGGCGCTGTCGCGCTCGCTGGCCCAGCTCGAGGCCTATTTCGGCCAGCAACTGGTCAAGCGCCATGCGCGCGGGGTGGTGGCGACGCCATTCGGGGCGAAGGTGCTGTCGGTTTCAAACAGAATCGAGCGCTATTGGGAGATCGCGGAGCAGGAATTGCGCAGCGATGTCAGCGACGAAAAGACGGTGTTCCGCATTGCCGGCGGGCCGGTGTGGCGCTCGGGCGTGCTGGCGGGCGTGCTGGCAGAACTGCAGAACCGGCATCCGAACATCCTGATCGAATTCACCGCAATCAGCGTCGCCAAGTCATTGGACGATCTGCACGAAGGGCGGCTGGATGTGGTGTTTACCGGCGTGTCCTTCGACAGCGGCCCGAGCCGGCGGCTGTCGCGGGTAAAGCTCACCGATGTCGCCAACCATGTGATGGCGCGGGAGGACCACCCCCTGCTCCGCGATGGGCAGCCATTCGAGATGGAACGGCTGCTGGACTATCCCTGGATCGTCTATTCCGAATTGCCGGCCTATCGCGAGATCACCCAGCACATGATCTCCCAGCATCTGGGGGCGGCGCCGTCGGTGCGCTTTGTCTGCCAGAGCCTGCTTTCGGTGCTTACGCTGCTGCAGCAGAGCGATTGCCTCTGTGTGCTGCCGCATCTGGCGGTGGAGTTCGTCAACTCGCCGCGCATCGTGCCGATCGACCTGCCGCTGCAGCGGAACACGGCTGAGGTCGGGTTGATGTTCCGCAGCGAACTGGGCGACTGGGCGCCGCTGCAGACGCTTGTGGCGCTGTCGCGGGAGAAGTTTGGCCTGGCCGAGGAGCCGAACTAGCCGCTCTCGCCGGGCTGCGAAACTGAGTCCGCACACCGCCGCTACACATTGAAATCAAAACAATAAAGGCGGCCATTGACTGGCCGCCCCTGCACGAATGTCTTGGGAGGACTATTCGGCTTTTGAGTAGTTCCGGATCGGCGACACAACGTTGGTCGACTGCAGGTCCACCTTAACCTCCTTGTTGGTGAGGTAGATGGTGTCGCGGCGATACATGGGCGCGTAGAAGGCGTTCTCGACCATGTAGGCGTTGAGGTCCTTGTAGAGCTGAACCTGGGCGTCGCCAGTGGCGTAGAGCGTCTTGTCCAGCATCTCGAGGAAAGCCGGATCGGCAACCTTGGAGGTGTTCCACGGGGAATCCGGGAAGCCGAACTTGCGGTATTCGGACCATTCGCCCTGATAGCCGAACTGGAACACATAGGCCGGGAAGCGGCCCGAGCGCAGCTCGGTGATGGTGGCGTTCGGAGCGACCTTTTCCCACTTCACCGTGATGCCGACATCATTGAGGAATTTCTCGATGATCGGGTGGAAGGCGGTAAAGGCGTTGGTTTCGGGCATGAACAGCTCAAAACCATCGGGATAGCCGGCTTCGGCCAGCAGGGCCTTGGCGGCTTCAGGATCGTAGGAATAGACCTCGTCCAGTTCCTCGACATAAGCCTGGCTGGTGGCGGGGAAGATCTGGTCGGACAGACGGCCATAGCCGAGTTCGACGAATTCAAGGATCGACTTGGCGTCGAAGGCCATGTTCAGCGCCTTGCGGACGCGCACATCGGCCAGAGCGGGCGTGATCTTGCCTTCGCGGTCGGCGATGATGAGGCCGAACCAGTCGACGTCAATGCGGTTGACCGTCAGGCCATTGGCCTCGGCATCGGCAACGGCACGGGCTTCGCTCATGCCGGCGTCAATCTGGCCGGACTTAAGCGCGTTCAGGCGGGCAACGCCGTCACTGATCGGGGTGATGGTGACGCGCTCAAACGGGAAGGCCTCGGCGTTCCAGTAGTCGGCATTGCGATTGAAGACGTACTGACGACCAATGGAGGAATTGTCCACGTCGTAGACATAGGGGCCCGAGCCGATCGGATTATTGGCAGAACCTTCGACACCCAGGATTGCCGGGGAAGCCATGGCGCCACCAACGACAGCCAAGTTCTGCAGCAGGCTCGGGTCAGGCTCGCCGAGGTGCAGGTTCACCTCGAAATCGGAGATGATTTCGACCTGGGAAATCGGGGCTGCCATGAAGCTGTTCTGGCCGGCGCCGGTCTTGAGATATTCGATATTGGCCTTGACGGCTTCAGCATTGAAGGGCGTGCCATCGGTGAAGCTGACGCCTTCGCGCAGCTTGAGATTGAGCACACTGGCGTCGGCATTGTACGACCACTCGGTGGCCAGGTTCGGACCGATCTCGCCATTGGGCTCCCGCACCAGCAGCGTGTCGAATACAGGCGACCAGAACTGCATCTGGTTGCCGATCATCAGCTGGGCGCGATCGAAACTGTTGTTGTCCAGGGTTGCCGCCAAGGCGAGCGTATCCGCATCGTTCGCAACCTGTGCAAGAACCGAGGGTGCCGCACTGACCATAAGGGCTGCTGCAAGCATGGCCGACATGAGCCGCTTCTTCATCGCTTATCCTCCCGTGGCCGTCTTGGGTTGCGGCCAGACTTCGTCCGACTCCTGTGCCGGATAGTGCAGGAGGTATCAGCGTCAGACATAAACGAGAAATGCAATTAGCCGCACGGGTGATAGGTTTTTGTTATAACTCACAGTGAAATCGATACCGGGATCACACAGTGCCCTGGAGGGATCATTGAACATGATATTTTGTCTGTAGCCGGGCCGCTTCCCAGCAAAAATTACCACAGGTTAACGTTTGGCCGATGGTTTCTCCCAAAAGGCAACTGGCAGACAGAACCCGCGTTTGAACGGGGCCAGACAAACTGGCTTTCCAAAGGAGGAAATGGAATGAACGTGAGATCTGTTTTGTCGATCGCCGCCCTCGTTTCCGCAATGTCCCTGCCCGGTTTTGCCGTGGCACAGGACGCCCACATGATCAGCGGCAAGGATGTGCCAGCCGATCAGGTGACGGCTGTTCAGGAAAAATGCGACGAGCTGCGCAAGACCGAAGCCGAACAGGACGCTGCTGCAACCGATGAGAGCACAAGTGCTCCTGCTGCAGACGCTTCCACCACCGCCGGCTGGAACGCCGACGCAACCATGATTGATCTCGAGGCTCTGACTGTCTCGATGTGCGACGAAGGCAATTTCGCCGCGAGCGCAATGTAATGCAGTTTTGGCCCCGCCTCCGCCGGCAGGGCCAGTTGCATCAAAAAGGGCAGAGGCCAGAGGCCTCTGCCCTTTTCTGTGTCAGGCTTCCGCGCCCTCGGCAGTGACGAGGCCCCTGCCCTCGAGCAAGGCCTGAACTTCGGGCGGGCGCCCGCGGAACAGGCGATAGGCTTCAGCAAAGTCGCGTTTGCCTCCCGCCGAATAAATATAGTCGTAGAGGCGCTTGGCGGTATCGGGATCAAAGGGATCGCCGGCTTCCTTGAAGGCGCCGAAGCCGTCAGCGTCGAGCACCTCGCTCCAGAGGTAGCTGTAATAGCCGGCCGCATAACCATCGCCCGAGAACAGGTGGAGGAAGTGCGTGCTGGCGTGGCGCAGCGCGATCACCTTGGGCACGGAGATGCTGTCCAGCACCTTGGCCTCGAATTCGGCAACAGAACCATTCATCGGACCGGAATGGTAATCCATGTCCAGAATGGCCGAAGAGACGAACTCCACGGTTTCAAAACCGGAATTGGCCGTGCGTGCGGCGCGCATCCGCTCGAGGAGAGCCTCCGGTATGGCCTCCCCGGTTTCCACATGGGTGAGACGGGCTAGAACCGGCGCTTCTTCCAGCCAGTGCTCGAAGATCTGGCTGGGCAGTTCGACGAAATCGCGCACCACGCTGGTGCCGGAAATGCGCGGATAGGTGACGTCGGACAGGAGGCCATGCAGGCCGTGGCCCATTTCGTGGAAGACAGTGCGGGCCTCGTCGAGCGAGAGCAGCGCCTTCTGGCCTTCGGGCGGTTTGACGAAATTGCAGGTGTTGACGATGAACGGGATCTGCACGCCGTCGAGTTTCGACTGATCGCGGAACGAGGTCATCCAGGCGCCGGAGCGCTTGCCGGGGCGAGCGTAATAATCGCCGTAGAAGAGGCCGATGACGGCACCGCCGCGGATCACTTCCCAGACGCGAACGTCCGGGTGATAGCCCGGAATGTCCTCGCGCGGCACGAAGGTGAGGCCGAACAGTTTTTCGGCGACGAAGAAGGCAGCGTCGACGACATTGTCGAGCTGCAGATAGGGTTTGAGTTCGTTTTCGTCGAAATCGTAGCGGGCGACGCGGAGCTTTTCGGCAAAGTAACGCCAGTCCCATGCTTCGAGCGGCTCGGCCTGGCCTTCGGACCGGGCGAGGTCCTGCAGGGCCTCGCGATCGGCTTCGGCACGCTTGCGGCCACCTTCCCAGACCTGTTCGAGCAGAGCACGGGCGGCTTCGGGGGAGCCGGCCATGCTGTCGGCGAGTTTGTAGGCGGCGTAGCTGTCGTAGCCTAGGAGTTTTGCCTGTTCGGCGCGCAGGGCGACGATCTCCTCGATGAGGGCAGAATTGTCGTTCTTGTTGGCATTGGCGCCGCGCTTGACGAAGGCGCGCCAGATTTTCTCGCGCACGCCGCGATCCCGGGCGAAGTGCAGGATCGGCTCGACGCTGGAGCGCGATGGCGTGACGGCGAAGGGGGCATTGAGCTTGCGGTCACGTGCGGTCTCGGCCGCTGCGGCGCGGGCAAAGTCCGGAAGGCCCTCCATTTCGGCTTTGCTGAGGGTGAAGACCGTCTCCTGCTCGTCGGCGAGCACATTCTGGCCGAACTGGGTGCCGAGAGTGGCGAGGCGCTCGGAAATGGCTGCGTAGCGGTCGCGCTCAGCGTCAGTCAGGCGCGCGCCGGAGCGGACAAAATCGAGATGGTAGCGCTCAAGAACGCGCAGGGCTTCGGGATCAAGGCCAAGGCTGTCGCGGCGGGCATAGAGATCATCGATGCGGGCAAAGAGCTTTGCATCGAGGAAGATGGCGTTCCAGTGGCGCGTGACGAGGACGACGATCTCGCGCTCGACTTCCTGAAGGGCCTCGCTGGTGGCGGCCGAGGTCAGCTGGTTGAAGACCATCTCGACGCGGCGGAGCGCGCGGCCGGATCGCTCGAGGGCGGCAATGGTGTTGTCGAAAGTCGGCGTTTCGGCATTGGCGCCGATGGCGTCGATCTCGGCGCGGTGCTGTTCCAGCGCGGCGATGAAGGCCGGCTTGAAATGGGCGGTTTCGATGGCATCGAAGGGCGGCGCCTCATAAGGCGTCTCCCAAGTGGTGAAGAACGGATTGGTCACGGGTCGAATCCCTTGGAACAGGCACGAGGTGGCGGAGCCTAACCAAGGCGGACCCATTGCGACAGGGCCGCGGGGTCTATTTTACCGGAGTGTCTGCCGCCAGTGGCAGGGTGATGTCGAATACGGCCCCACCGCGGTCATTGCTGCTGACCGAGACGTCGCCGCCGTGTCGGCGCACGATATCGCTGACCAGGCTAAGGCCCAGCCCTGCCCCATGCTGGAGCGGGGCCAGCCGGTGGAAGGGCCAAAAAATCTCTTCGCGGTTTTCAGGTTTGATGCCGGGGCCGGTGTCGGACACGCGCACCCTGCCGGTGGCGGACACACTGACGTCGATGGTGATGTTGAGGCCGCCATGGGTCATGGCATTCTGGACGAGATTGGTGATGGCGCGCGACAGGGCCCCGGCATCGCCCCGCACCTGGACCCGTTTTGCATCCGCCGAGAAGGAGAGCTCCGTGCCCGCCGAGATGGCGAGCGGGGCTATGTCGGCGGTGACTTCGGAAGCGATCTCGACGAGATCGACGAGCTGCGGGCTCGCGGGAGAGAGATCCATCCGGTGCAGGTCGAGCAGCTGATTGGCCATGCCGGAGAGACGGGCCACGTCGAGCTCGAGCTGGGCGCGCTGCTCGCCGGGGGGCAGCATATCGAGACGGGTCTGGAGAATGGCGATGGGCGTGCGCAATTCGTGCGCGGCATCGGCCATGAAGCGCTGCTGGCGTTCGACGCCGTCATCGATCCGGCCAAGCGCGGTGTTGAAGGCATGAACAAGCGGCTGGAGTTCGCTGGGCACGCTCTGATCGGAAAGGCGCACGCCGGGCTTGTTGACGTCGATATCCTCCGCCTCCTCGGCAACCCCTTCGACGCCGCGCAACGTCCGCCGGATCAGGACGGGGATGCTGATGAGCGTGACCGAGGTCAGCAGCAAGACGAGGCCGACGAAAACCGGATTAGAAAAGGCCACCCGGATCAGCCCGAGGCCGATCTGAGGCCCGCCGGTGGAGACGATCCAGATCGGGCCATCGTCGATGGTTCGTTTACGGATAATCGCTTCCGCGCTGCCGTTGAAGCCGGTGTCGCTGAGGTTCGCGGAGGAGATGTGGGTCAGCGCCGAAGTCATCAGATAGACCTGCACCGGCACGGTACCAAGAGAAACCGAATAACCATTGGCATCAACGGCGTAGAACATGAAGTTCGGATATTGGTCGCGCACTCTCTGGAGCGCGGGCGTGGCGTGCAGTTCGAGGCCGCCATCAGTGCTGCGGGAGATGGAACGCGCGATATGGTCCATCACACTGTCGTCCAGCCCCTGATTGCGCGACAGGACATTGATGATCGGCAGGGTCGCGGCGAAGGTGAACGAGACCAGCACGAGGATCTGGATCAGGATCAGGCCGCGCGTCAGGACGGAGCGCAGCGAGCGCGACTTGGCAGGTTTTGTCACTGGATAGCCCGGAGGAGATAGCCGACGCCGCGGATGCCATGGATTTCCACATTGGCCGGGGCAATCTTGCGGCGGAGGCGGGAGATGTGGGCGTCCAGCGTGTTGGAGGCGATCTCGTCATCAAAGCCGTAGACGGCTTCTTCGAGGGCGGAGCGCGCGACGGTGCGGCCGGCGCGGCGCACGAGAAGCTCGAGTGCGAGCAGTTCGCGCCGCGTCAGGGTGAGCGGCTCATCGCCAATGGTGGCGGCGCGCTCGTTGAGATTGAAGCGCAGAAGGCCGACGGTGACGATCTGTTCCTCGACAAGGCTGGGGCGGCGCATCACGGCGCGGATGCGGGCAAGGAGTTCGTCGACGGAAAAGGGTTTTGCGAGATAGTCGTCGGCCCCGGTATCCAGCCCGGCCACGCGGTCATCGGGCGAGCCAAGGGCGGAGAGGACGATAATCGGCAGGCCGACCTGGCTGCGGCGCAGCACGGGAATGAGCGTAAGCCCGTCGCCATCGGGCAGTTTGCGATCGAGGATCACGGCCGCATGGACACCCGAAAGCGCGGCCTCTTCGGCCAGGGCAAGCGTGTCGACATGGTCCACGAGAATGTCGTGGCGGGCCAACGCGGCAGTCAGCGCCTTGGCCATTCCCAACTCATCTTCAACCAGCAAGATACGCAATTGGACTTCCCGAGTTTTCGCGAGCCTATTCGCTCAAGATTGCTCCAGCATTACGCTGCACGGACATGGCAGAAGCGTGGAGCGGATGACGATTTCGTTATCGATCGACCGCTCTATTGTTACGCAACTTTGGCACAATGCAGGCGGAGCAAGGTGGCGTTGTTCACGAGAAAGGAACAACGAATATGAAAAAGTTCACTCTTGCTGCCGTTATGGTTGCTGCAGGCCTCGCCGCTGTACCCGGCATTGCAATGGCTGGCGATAGCTCCGACTCGATTTTCGGCCGCTCGGAAATGGCTCTCGAAGCCGCGCTGAAGTCGCAGGGCGTTGACGTCGCCGGCGTTGAAGAATGGGGTCATTATGTCCGCGCCTGGGTCAACACCGGCAACGGCACGACCACCATGCAGTTCTTCGATCCCGATACCCTCGAGTCCGTCACCCCGTAATCGGGTGCTGTTCACGAGATGACAAAAGCTGCGGGCAAATTGCCTGCAGCTTTTTTTTGTTCAGTGCCCCCTGCCGGTGGCGGCCAGTTCGTCGCCATAGCGCCATTCGAGCGCGGTCTTGAGGACGAGGGTGACGAGTGCGAGCAGCGCCAGAAGCGATGCCAGGGCGAAGGCTGCGGTGGCGTTGTATTCGTTGTAGAACATTTCCACCTGCAGCGGGATGGTGGTGGTTTCGCCGCGAATTTTTCCGGACACCACCGCCACCGCGCCGAACTCGCCCATGGCGCGGGCATTGCAGAGCAGAACGCCGTAGAGCAGGCCCCATTTGATGTTTGGCAGGGTGACGCGCCAAAAGGTCTGCCAGCCGGAGGCGCCGAGAGAGAGCGCGGCTTCCTCGTCGCCTGTGCCCTGATCCTGCATCAGCGGAATCAACTCCCGGGCGACGAAGGGGAAGGTGACGAAGATCGTGGCCAGCACGATGCCCGGGACGGCGAAGAGGATTTCGATGCCGTAGGATTTGAGCCAGGGGCCGAGCAATGAGCCGGAGCCGAAGAGCAGGACATAGACGAGGCCCGAAATGACCGGCGAGACCGAGAATGGCAGGTCGATGAGGGTGATAAGGAAGGCCTTGCCCTTGAACTCGAACTTGGCGATGGCCCAGGAGGCGCAGATGCCGAAGACGATGTTGAGCGGCACGGCGATGGCGGCGACCAACAGGGTGAGCCGGATCGCCGATTGCGCATCCTTGGTACCGAGCGCTGTCCAGAAGGCATTCCAGCCGAGGCGGAAAGCTTCGGCGAAGACCGCATAGAGCGGCAGCACCAGAAACAGCGCCATGAAGGCGAGGCAAACGGCAATCAGCAGCCAGCGGACCGAGGTTGGTTCGTCGGTGGGCGATGTGCGGTGACTATGCGCCATAGCCATACCTCCTCCGGCTCCAGGCCTGAATGAGATTGATCAGGAACAGCATGAGGAAGGAGATCAGCAGCATCACCGTGGCGATGACGGCGGCACCGGAATAGTTGAATTCCTCGAGGCGGATGACGATCAGCAGCGGGGCAATCTCCGAGACGAAGGGGATGTTGCCGGCGATGAAGATGACCGAGCCATATTCCCCCCCCGCGCGGGCGAAAGCGAGCGCGAAGCCGGTGAGGATGGCCGGGGTGAGGCTGGGCAGCAGCACGCGGAAAATGGTCTGGAAGCGGTTGGCGCCAAGGGTAGCGGAGGCTTCCTCGACCTCCTTGCTGGTCTCTTCGAGAATGGGCTGGATGGTGCGGACGACGAAGGGCAGGCCGATGAAGATCATGGCGACGACAATGCCGATCGGGGTGTAGGCAATGCGGATGCCGAGGGGGGCAACGAGCTGGCCGACAAAGCCATTGGGCGCGTAGATGGCGGTGAGCGCGATCCCCGCGACTGCGGTCGGGAGGGCAAAGGGCAGATCGACCATGGCGTCGAAGATGCGCCGGCCGGGGAAGCGGTAGCGCACAAGCACCCAGGCGATCATCGTGCCGAAGACGACGTTTATGCCGGCGGCAATCAGCGCCGTGACGAAGCTCGTCCGCAGGGCGCCGAGGACGCGTGCGTCCGTGGCGGCCGCCCAGAACCCGCCCCAGCCAAGGCCTGCCGAGCGCAGGACCAGGGCGATGAGCGGGATGAGGATGATCAGCGAGAAATAGGCGATGGTGAAACCGAAGGTCAGCCCAAAGCCGGGAATGATACTGGGTCGTCGGAAGCCGCCGAGGCGCGTCATGGGCGCCCTCCCCGCTGCGCACCGAGGCGCCGGTCTTCTCGTGCCATGATTGCGTCTCCTGTGTCAGGCGCAGCAAGTCTGGCAACCCTAGCGGGGCAGTCGAGTTTCTCAAGGCGCACGCCCGGTCAGTTGGGCGCGAAAAATAGAAAATCCTTCTGTGTTCCAGGCTCCCGCTGGAAGCCGGGCCTTATCAGGCCTCGACGACCTCGCCGACGAGGAGCGCGCGCGCCACAGAAGCGCATTGGACGCGAATATCGGGCACGGCTTCGATCTCGAAATAGCGGCCACGCGTCAGCGGGCCGACGACCCGCAGGCGGGACGACACATGACCATCCGCGGCGACCACGGCGCATTTGCCGTCGACATCGAGGCCGATATTCATGCTGTCGGCTCGCGCCGCACCGGTCTGGACGAGATGGCGGATCAACGGATTGCCGCTGGCGCGCACATCGACGCTGACGCCACCGCAATCATAGACGCGGGCAATATCCATGGTCACCCGGTCGCTGCCACCGCGCGGGCGAATAGTGGCGCGGACGCCATCGGCAGTCTTCTCGATGCCGGTGAATTCGGCGGCGACGAGGCGGACTTGTCCGCTGGCAATGGCCTTCACAAGCCCTTCATGCAGGTCGGGCGGCAGACGATGGCGGTGGACATTCCACCAGGGGCGCAGATGACGCAGGAAGCGGCGTTTTTCCTTGTCTGGCCAGCTCTGCCAGAGGCGCTGATTGTAGGGGCGGAGGCCATCGACGACGCTGCGCCAGTCCCCGCCCCGCGCCATGGTGTTGGCGATGAGGGCGCGGAACCACCGCGTCAGCGCGCGAACGCCGACGCCAAATGGCACATCGGCGGCATCGATCTGCAGGGGCGGCACATCACGATGGGCAGTGGGCAGGAGGCCATTGCGCGAGACGACGGTGACCGGGCCGCTGTGACGGGCCTCGGACAGCGAGACCCAGGCATCGACCATGCTGAGGCCGGAGCCGAGGATCATGACATGGGCTTCAGGGTCCAGCGGGGTATCGGCATCCGAGCCGACGCGGACGGCAATGCCGCGACCGCGGGCCGGCTGGGTTTCGTGGCCAACGGCGAGAACGGCAGCGCGACCGTAGAGCGTGGTGCCATTGCCGAGGAGGACTTCGACGCCATCGGGCTTTTCGGTGAGGGCCATGGCTTCTTCGGCGAGGACCCGGAGGCGCCCCGGTATACGCTCGCCGGCCTGACGCAGCACATCTTCAAGATAGGTGCCATAAAGCCGCCGGGCGACGAAGACCCAGGAGGTGTCATATTTGCCGGGGAATTTCTGCTGCAGCCAGCGCCAGAAATGCTCGGGATCATCGGGATAGGCGCTCATGCCGCGGGAGGGGACATTGACGCGATGGTCGCGGTGCCGCGCCGAATAGGCCAGGCCCTGGCCGAACTGGCCCTGACGCTCAAGCACCGTGACCTTCAGCTCAGGATCGGGATCGCGCAGCAATTGGGAGGCGATGAGAACGCCGCTGGCGCCGCCACCGATAATGACAAAGTGCTTTGCCGAGGGGCCGGTAAAACTCATCGCGCATCCTTCCAGCCGATTGCCTTGGACCGTGCCGCAGCACGCAAGAGCGCAAGGCGGCGGGACGACGCAAGTAGAGCGCCGCGATACTCCTTGTCACATATTTGGGGCGATGACCGGAAGCCTTCGAGCCTGCGGCAATCTCACAACCCACATTATAACGAGCATTCCGTTTCGTCAGGGAGACGAAAAGCCCTCGTTTTTTCTCATCTGCGGGTCAGAAGGGCAAAAATCTCGTCAGGTCGCTGGAGAACGTGTGCTCCTGGAGGCGCGGCCGATCGTCGTTCTGCGGGTCCGGCGCCTTGCCGCTGAGCCAGGCATTGTCATCTTCCAGCGCGGTGGGCCGCGCGTCGCTGTCGCCACCGCCGAAAAAATTGGCCTTGGCGGGCGCCTCGACACTGGCGCGACGTGCCAGCTCACCCGGATGGAAAATTCCGAAAAAGGCTATCATCGCAGTTCTCCTCTTTCACTGAGCGGTGTGGCCGGTCCACAGAGACCGGCCAATTGTCGTGTCAGGGAGCGGCGTAGATCTGGTCGAAGGTGCCGCCATCGCCGAAGAACTTTGGCTGGGCTTCGCGCCAGCCACCAAAATCCTCGATGGTGACGAGATTGACTTCACCGAAGCGGGCAATGTCCTCGGGGGCCGCCGCATCCGGGCGGACCGGGCGGTAGTAGTGTTTGGCGGCGATGGCCTGGCCTTCATCGGAATAGAGATAGTCGAGATAGGCCTGGGCGAGATCGAGATTGCCCTTCTTCTCGGCATTGACCGGAACGAGCGCGACGGGCGGCTCGGCCAGAATAGAGATGGACGGGGTTACGATGTCGAAGGCGTCGGGGCCGAGTTCTTCAAGGGCGAGGTAGGCTTCGTTTTCCCAGGCGAGCAGGACGTCGCCAATGCCGCGCTGGACGAAAGTGGTGGTGGAGCCTCGGGCGCCGGTGTCGAGCACGGGGACGTGGCGGAAGAGTTCGCCAACAAATTCCTGCGCTTTGGCTTCGTCATTGCCATATTCGGCACGAGCCCAGGCCCAGGCGGCGAGGAGGTTCCAGCGCGCTCCTCCCGAGGTTTTTGGATTTGGCGTGATCACCTCGACGCCATCGGCAATCAGATCGCCCCAATCCTGGATGGCTTTGGGATTGCCCTTGCGGACGAGGAAAACGATGGTCGAGATGTATGGCGCATTGTTGTTTTCGAGTGTGCCGCGCCAGTCATCGGGGATGAGATCGGTGGCATCGGCGATTGCGTTGATGTCGCTTTCGAGCGCCAGGGTGACGACATCGGCCTCGAGCCCGTCGATGACGGTGCGTGCCTGTGAACCGGAGCCGCCATGAGTGACCTGGATGGCGACAGCCTCGCCCTTTTCCTGCTGCCAGTGGGCAACAAAGGCGTCGTTGAACTCGCGATAGAGTTCACGCGTCGGATCATAGGACACGTTGATCAGTGTGCGGTCCTGCGCATGGGCGGTGACAGCGAAGCCCAGGGTCAGGGACGCGGCAAGGGCGGTATAGGCGAGTAACCGAGATGCACGTTTCATTGGGAACTCCCGAGATCTGATATGAAAACCCTATCAACTCAGTCGTGTTTGGAAAGGCGCAGGCTTGCCGGCATTTTCGACGGCGGAGAAAATATTTCTCGATGAGGGCCGGCTGACGATAAAGTCAGCAAGCTCGCTCCAGTTCCGCCGTCCTCTCTTGTGCGCTATCGCGTGGAGATTATGACAGCGCGGCACCATTGGTGGTGAGGTAGACCGCGTAGATGGAAGAGGTCGCGGCGATATAGAGGCGATTGCCCTTGGGGCCGCCGAAGGTGAGATTGGCGACGCGCTCGGGTGTCAGGATTTTTCCGATGAGGGTGCCGTCCGGGGCAAAGCAGTGCACGCCGTCACCGGCGCTGGTCCAGAGATTGCCGTCAATGTCGAAGCGGAAGCCATCCGGCAGGCCGGGATCGACCGTGCAGAAGACGCGGCCATTGGCCAGGGTGCGGCCAGCAACGACGTCGAAAACGCGGATGTGGCGGGGAGAGCCGGAGTCGGCGACATAGAGCTTTGTTTCGTCCGGCGAGAAGGCGAGGCCATTGGGCTGGACGAAATCGCGGACCATCGCCTCGATCGCGCCGGTCTGCGGATCGACGCGATAGACGTTGTTGGTCTCCTGCTCCGGGGTGGCCTTGTGGCCCTCATAGTCGGACTGGATGCCGTAGGTGGGGTCGGTGAACCAGATGCTGCCATCGCTGTGGACCACGACATCATTGGGGGAATTGAGGCGCTTGCCCTCAAAGCTGTCGGCGATGACGGTTATGGAGCCGTCGATCTCGGTGCGGGTGACGCGGCGCGCGCCATGCTCGCAGGTGACCAGACGGCCCTGCCGATCGCGGGTGTTGCCATTGGAATAGCGGGCATCGGCGCGATAGACGGAGACGCCGCCATCAGGGATGTAGCGCATCATGCGGTTGTTGGGGATGTCGCTCCAGAGGAGATAATTGCCATCCTTGAACCAGACCGGTCCTTCGGACCAGCGGCAGCCGGTGTGGATCAGATCGAGCGCGGCACTGCCGTTGAACAATGCGCGGAAACGATCGTCGATGATCTCGTAGATGCCATCAGCCATGGCGGGTTCCCCTCCCCTGTGCGGGCGTTAACACTTTTGCCCCGAGCTTGCCGCAAAGCGCCGCGACAAGGCTCTTCCAGAACCATAATGGCCGAGGCCCGGACCAGCAATGCAGGATCGCGGCATTAACCGGGATGAAGGCGCAGGCTGCCATTATCCCCCTCCCCGGCCCCAACCGGACAGTAAGGAACACCATGAAGAAGACTGCCACGCGTCTGACCGCCGCCTCGCTCGCCGTTCTGGCGGCGATTTCCATTGCCGGCTGCTCGATGATGGCGCCGGCAAGTTCGCCCGGTGGCCTTGCTCCGGGGCTGACGGCGCGCATGGACCAGCCGGGCGCCACGCTCGACCGGGTGCAGGCGATCAATCTCATCAACGCCTATCGCGCGACGCGGGGCGTTGCCCCGCTGACCCCGGACGCCGGGCTCGATGGCACGGCGCAGGCGCTGGCGACGCAATATGCCCAGTCGGGCCAGGCGCCTTCGACGCCACAGGGGCTTGTGGCGATGAAGATGAGCGCCGGCTATCCGACATTTGCCGAGACGTTCTCGGGCTGGCGCAACAATGCGGCTGACGCGCAGGCGCTGGCGGCCAATGCGACCAAGGCCGGCGTGGCGATGAGCTACAACGCCTCCTCTGCCTATGGCATTCACTGGGTTCTTGTTCTTGGAAACTGAGACGCAGCGGATCGACGCCAGGGGGCTCAAATGCCCCCTGCCCGTCCTGAAACTCGAAAAACGACTTGAAGCGCTGGCTTCGGGCGACGCGCTCGAAGTGCTGGCGACCGATCCGATGGCCCGGATCGATATTCCGCTCTATTGCCGCCAGAAGGGGCACGCGTGTGCCGTGTCCGAGGACAATGGAGTTTTGCGGTTTCTGGTGCTGGTGGGGTAGCTCGCCCATCTGCTTCGTGCCTGTGGCACCACCCCACCCCGGCCCTCCCCATCAAGGGGAGGGAGCCGATCGAGTGTGGGGCGAAGGGCGGTTCTTAGGCTCTTCTTGCCGGCACTATCTCTTCCCCGTGCTTTCCGCTCTTTCGTCATCACCCGACTTGTTTGGGTGATCCATGCTGCCGAAATGGATTGCCCGGACAAGCCGGGCAATGACGGTGGGTGGGATAGATAGGCGCATCGTCACGCGTCGAGTAAGCGAAGAACCCCTATGGCAGCGACGACCCGGGTTTGCTGCGCCGCCCTACTGCATGAATGCGGGGCGTGGGCGGGGGAATGGCACGCTGCTGCTGCCGCCGGTGGAGGCGAGGCTTGGGCGCAGGGTGGTTTCGAGGGAGATGTCAGCGACGGCGGGGGCCTCTGCGAACATCGGCGTATGGGCCGGACGCTGACGCGGGATGGGAATGCCGGTGCGGATGCGGCCGAGGTCGACGGCGGTATATTCACGCAGGGCGACCTGATCATTGAGGTAGCTCGGCTGGTCCTTGAGGCCCATCGGGAATGCCGCTTCGCGCGCCTTCACATAGGTGGCGGCGTCCTTGCCGCAGATGTTGGGGCGCATGTCGACCGGCGGGCGGCCGACGGCATTGGCGAGGTTTAGCACGCTCTGGCCGGTGGGCTGCGCTGCGCCGGAAAGCCCCTTGAGCAGGAGTTCGGCGGCACGTTCATTGCGCTCACGGCCGGAGGAGCCGCCGAGAACGACGGCCATCAGGCGGCGGCCATTGCGATCGATCGAACCAACCAGATTGAGCCCCGAGGCACAGATATAGCCGGTCTTCATGCCGACGGCGCCGGAGAGGCCCTTGAGCAGGCCATTCTGCGATTCGAGACGCGTCTTGCCGAGGCGGACAACGCCGGTCGAGAACATGGGCATGTAGCTCGGAAAGCTCTGCTCGATGTAGAGCGAGAGAATGGCCATGTCGCGGGCACTGGTGACCTGCGCCGGATTATGCAGGCCATGGGAATTGGCGAAATTGGTGGCGGTCAGGCCCATGCGCTGGGCGACGTCGTTCATCTTGGCGACGAAACGCGGCTCATCCCCGGCAATGGTCTCGGCGATGGCCATGGCGATGTCATTGGCCGATTTGACGATGAGGATATAGAGCGCGTCCTTCATCGACACCGAAGCGCCCACCGCCAGACCCGACTTGGCCGGCGCGAGATTGAACGCCGCCTTGGAAACGGTGACCGGTGTGTCGAGGGTGATCGTGCCCTTGGCGATTTCCTCGAAGGCTACATAGGCGGTCATCAGCTTGGTCAGCGAGGCAGGGTGCCAGGGCTGGCCCGCTTCCTCGGCGTAGAGCACCTGCAGCGTGTCACGGTCGACCAGCAGCATGGGCATCGCCGCGACCGGCAGCAGGCCGGCGGTGACGAAGGCAAGGGCAAGGACGAGGCGACGCAGCAAGGACAAGGCAATACTCCGGGGATTGTTTTTCCAGTTTGTGATGCGGCTTGGGCAGCCGGAACTGGCAGGCATTCTCGAGGGCGGCATCATAGGCAAGAGTCTGTCGCGCTTCGATGACCGTCCTCTTAGCAGTCGAGACGCCGGGCCTCAAGCAAAGCGGGGACTGTTTGACGGGCATGTGAAGCTGCTGACGCAGGCTGACAGGAGGGCGGCCCAGAACCGGGGCAACGCATAAGGAGTTTTGCCATGCCGACCATCGTGACCATTCTGACCTCGGGCTATGCAGATTGGGAGACAGCGCTGCTCAATGCCGGGGCACGGCAGTATTATCGGATCGAAACAATGTTTGCCTCGCCGCGTGGCGAAGAGGTGACTTCGGCCGGCGGGCTCAAGGTGACCCCGCAGATGGCCGTTGAGGATATCGACCTCGATGCAGTCGACGCCATTGTCGTCAATGGCGGCTCGATCTGGAGCTCACCGGACGCGCCTGATATTTCCGACCTGCTGGTGCGGGCGCGGGACGCGGGCAAGACGGTGGGCGGGATCTGCGATGGCACGCTGGACCTGGCGCGGGCGGGTATTCTCGATGATGTCGCGCACACGTCCAATGGCCCGGAGAGCCTGCCGGATACTGGTTATGGCGGTGTGGCGCGGTATCAGGATCAGCCACGCGCCGTGCTCGACCGGAAGATCGTCACCGCTCCGGGCACGGCCCCGGTCAGCTTCATGGGCGCGGTCCTCGAGTCGATGGGCTACCGCAATGGCGACCTCGATTTTTACCTCAATCTCTATGCTGCCGAGCACACGCATGGCTGATGCGCAGGGGCGGTAACAAAAAGTCACTGGTATCTCTTAGTAACCATGGCTATATACGGTGCCTGTGACGCAAGACGAAAGGCCGCCCCATGTCCCTGACCGACACATCGAAATCAGCCAATTGCCTGGCAATGTCGGACGTTCTCAATCGCATCGGCGACAAGTGGAGCGTTATGGTGGTGGGCATGCTTGGGCGTCATGGCACGCTGCGCTTCAACGAGCTCAAGCGCCTGATCAACGGTGTATCGCAGCGCATGCTGACGCTCACCCTGCGCAATCTCGAGCGTGATGGTCTGGTCAGCCGCACCATCTATCCCGAGGTGCCACCGCGCGTGGAATACAACCTCACCGAGATGGGCAAGACGCTGCAGGAGCCGATCGACGAGCTTTGGAACTGGTCGGCCGAGCATCACATGGCTATCCTCGATGCCCGCGCCATCTATGACGCACGGGAAAACATCACGGCAGCCGACCAGCCGCGCAAGATCGCCTACGCGCGCGGCTAGTCGGGGTACCCTGCCCCGCCTTCAATTCTATTTTATCAAGAGCGCCTAGCCGTCAGTCTGGGCCAGCGTCCGGCTGTCCGCGTCGCTGGCCCCTTCGGCTTTGCGACTGTCCGCGCGCGCAGACGCCTGTCGCTCCGGCAGGTTGAGCGCGGCGACGAGGGCGCGATATTCTTGGCGGGCGCTGAGGTGTGACGAGGTTGGCATCCCGCCCAGCAATTCATCGTCAAGGGGATCGAACACCGTCATGCCGGTGGCAAAGAGCGAGCGGAAGATGACGCGCTCGGCGATGCCGTCCGCCAGCCTGCAGCCAAGGCGCAGGGCGATCTTTTCCAGCGTCAGCTGAACCTGCCGCATATTTCGCGACGACAGCATGGAGATGCGGTTGCGCACCAGCACCCAGTCGATATTGCGGCCGTCGATGGCAAGGCGCTCGGAACGGGCGCGCTGGACCAGCCGCGCATAATGGCTGAGCTCGCGCGGCTCGCCGGAGCTCGGGTCGATCTGGGCCATGACGTTGAGGTCGATGAGGCTGTCGTTGACCGGGGTAATGAGCGTGTCAGCCAGAGAATGGGCCAGTCGCGTCAGATTGGTGTCAAAGCCGGGCGTGTCGATGACGACGAAATCGGCCTTGTGCTCGACCTCGACGACGGCCTGACGGAAGAGGTCGAATTCGACCTTGTGGTTTTCCCGGACAGAATCGCCACGCGCCACCGGCAGGTGGAAATGCGTCGTGTGCGGCAGCGTCAGGGCTTTTTCACGAGCCCAGTTGCGCCGGTTGCGGACATAGTGGGTCATCGTCTGCTGGCGGCCGTCTACGTCGATGGATGCGACGCTATAGCCCTGGTAAAGCAGATGGATGGCAAGATGAAAGGCAGTCGTGGACTTGCCAGACCCGCCCTTTTCATTCCCCACGACAATGACATGCGCGCCTTGTCGCACTATCGATCCCCCAAATCACTTTGGTAAGTCTCATGTTTTCTGAGGCACCGCACAAGCGGGTTTATGCTGAGGCGAATGGTAACGGCTCTCTACAACAAACCGAGCTTTGCAAGTTCAGCGGCCAGCTCGTGGGAATTGCCTGAGTCGTTGGCAGCCATATCGGGCGGCGCATCCTCGGGCTTGAAATAGCGCCAGCCTTGGAACGGGCGCTTCGGATAAGGAATGGTGCGGGTCAGATCGGGCGCCATGATAATGTCGCAGTAATCCTTGCCCTCGGCATCCTTATAGGGGGCGAGGCGAAGGATCGGCTGGCGGCAGACGATCTGTCCCCCGATCACCCAGTAGATCGAGGACAGGCCCTCCATTTCGGCGGCGCGCTTGGGCATCATGCGGGTACGATGGACATGCACGTCCTCGCCGTAGTCGGCGCCCCACCAATGGGCGCGCTGGTCGCGGTAGCTTTCCAGTTCCTCGAAACTGGAAATGCCGACGCAGAGTTTGACCATGTGGATCATGCCAGCGTCCCCGGAGCGACGCGGCCCTGGATGACGTCGATTTCGTCGTCATCGACGATCCACGGCTCGCGCAAGGCCTGGCTCAGCCAGTCCTGGAAGGCCGGCAGGGCGTAGATGGCTTCGACATAAGCCGCGGCCTGGTCGGAGACCGGCAGGGCATAGGTTCGCAAGCGCGTGGCGAGAGGCGCGAACATGGCGTCGGCGGCGGTGAATTCTCCGAACAGGTATGGCCCACCCGAGCGGGACAGGTGGTCGCCCCAGAGGCGCTCGATGCGCAGGAGATCGCCGCGCACGGCGTCGACGTCGACCTTGCCGGGATGAGAGGCGCGCAGGTTCATCGGCGCATGATTGCGAAGGGCAGAGAAGCCGCCATGCATCTCGGCAGCTGCGGCGCGGGCCAGCGCCCGGTCGCGGAAATCACGCGGCCAGATGGGCAGCTCAGGAAAGCGATCGGCCAGATATTCGATGATGGCGATGGTCTCGGGGATAATGAGGTCGCCGTCGACCAGCACCGGCACTTTGCCGGTCGGCGAGCGCTCGGCGATGAGTTCGCGCCAGCGCGGTCCCGACAGCTGCAGGACTTCGTCCTCGAAGGGAATCTCGAAATGGCGCAGCACCAGCCAGGGGCGCAACGACCAGGTGGAATAATTGCGGTTGCCGATCAGCAGTTTCATCGCGTCATCCGTTCAGAGAACAGGAAGGGCGCCCTGTGGCAGGGGCGCCCTTCTCCAATTTGTATCAGTGACGAACTCTAGCGCTTCAGACGCCAGCAATCACGGAGAAAACCAGCCCCATCGAGAGGAGGCATACCAGGGCCCAGCTCGTGGCCTGCCAGGCATTGGACTTCGGTTGACTGCGCATGTTCGCTCCTTGTCAGCCGTTCACGCTGGCCGCCCAAGGGCAGAGCCCCCCGGCCAGTGTCAAATCGTTAACCGTGCCAAAACGGCAATGCAAGCGACCAAACTGCAACAGTTGACAAGCGGTTCGGGATGTCGGGGTGCGGCCTAGAACAGGCCGAACCAGAGCCCGGCAATGCCCAAAAAGGCAAAGAAGCCAACGACATCGGTGATTGTGGTGACGAACACCGCCGACGCAATGGCGGGGTCGGCCTTTACCTTGTCGAGACCGAGCGGAATGAGAATTCCGACTGTGCCGGCGACGATCATGTTGATCACCATGGCCGAAGCGATCACTGCACCGAGCTCGATGCTGTCGTAACGCACCCAGGTCACGATGCCGATGAGAATCGCGAAGATCACGCCGTTGAGGAAGCCAACGACCATTTCGCGGCGAATGAGCCGCTTGAGGCGCTGCCCATCAAGCTCGCGCATCGCCAGGGCGCGCACGGTGACGGTCATGGTCTGCGCGCCGGCATTGCCGCCCATGGAGGCGACGATGGGCATCAGGACAGCGAGGGCGACCATCTGTTCGATGGTGGCGTTGAAAAAGCCGATGACATAAGAGACCATCAGCGCGGTAAAGAGGTTCACCACCAGCCAGGGCACGCGGCTTCTGACGGTATCGACCGTGCGGTCGGAAACGTCTTCGTCGCCCACGCCGGCGAGGAGCTTGATGTCCTCATCGGCTTCTTCCGTGATGACGTCGACCATGTCGTCGATGGTCAGCACGCCGACAAGGCGCCCGCTCTCGTCCACGACGCCGACCTCGACAAGATCATAGCGCTCGAAGGGACGCGCGGCCTCTTCCTGGTCCTCGTTGGCGTTCACCAGGACCAAAGTGGTGTTCATGATGGAATCGATCTTGGTGCTGCGCTGCGCGCGAAGCACACGATCCAGCGGAACGGTGCCGACCACCTTATAGGCCGCGTCGACGACGTAGAGCTGGTAGAATTCGTCCGGCAGGTCCTTGTCGGCGCGCAGATAGTCGATCGTCTGCCCGACCGTCCAGAACGGCGGGATGGCGATGAACTCGGTCTGCATGCGTCGGCCGGCAGAGTCCTCGGGAAAATCGAGGCTGCGCTTGAGGCTCAGACGCTCGAAAGCCGGCAGGGCCGAGAGAATCTCGTCCCGGTCATCCTGTTCGAGATCTTCAAGAATGAAGACTGCGTCGTCGCTGTCGAGGCCGGACACGCCGCGGGCGATTTCGGCGTTGGGCAAGGCGTCCATGAGCTCGACGCGGACGCTCTCGTCCACCTCAGTCAGCGCCGAATAGTCGAAGCGATCACCGAGGAGGCGAATGAGCGCAAGCCGTTCGGCCGGCTCCAGCCGCTCGATCACGTCGCCCTCATCGGCGGTGTGGAGCGGCTCCATCAGCTCGGCAATGGCGTCCGTGTCCTGCGCAAACAGGAGCGCGCGCAACCGATCGAGCCAATCCTGGCTGATACGGTCTTCCGAATTGCGGAACACGTTCGTCTCCAACCCGGCACCCGTGCCAGGCTCAGTCTCGAATTCGCTGCTCATAGGGAGCCCTTTTCGTGTCCTGGGGGTTTCTGGGGCGTGGCAAGCTGTAGCCAATCGTGGCGGAACGCGCCAGACTGGCACAAAAAGTTTTCTCGCCGACCACGGGCGGGTTCGAGGAGGGAACAATGGGTGAAACAGACGGGCGCGATAAAAGTTTCGAACGAATCCATCGACTGGCCGAGCAGCGGGCGCTGGCAGAGGTCGATCGCGCGAGCAGCGACGGGACGCCGGCACTGACGGTTCGGGGCGTCGCCTTCGTGAGACTGCTCGATGCCGAAACAATGGTGCTGCACTGCCCGCTGGAGCAGAAGATCCTGCTGATGGAAATTTCTCCCGACATCTATTTCGACACCGACGACTATGTCGGCCAGGAAGTGGTGCTGGTGCATCTCGGTGCCATAAGCGACGAGGAACTGTCCCTGCGCCTCGAGGACGCCTGGCACTTCCGGGCGCCGGGCCAGCCCGCGCAAAATCCGAGCTGACGCATACGCACCTGAACTCTAGTCAACCCCAGGACTTCTCATGGCCACTACGACCGAGCTCTCCTGTACCTGTGGGGCCTTTGCGCTGGAACTGACGGGCGAGCCCTTCATCACCACGGAATGCCATTGCACGAGCTGCAGGACGGCAGGAGCAAAGCTTGAAGCCCTGCCCCTCTCCCGCCCCATGCGGAGCGAGAATTTGGGGACGCCCTTCGTTCTCTATCGCAAGGACCGGGTGCGCTTCCTCAGGGGCGCAGAAAACCTTGCCGAGTTTCGCCTGAACGAGAAGACAGCCACGCGACGGGTGGTGACAAGTTGCTGCAAGACGCCGGTGTTCGTCGAATTCAAGGGCGGGCACTGGCTGAGCCTTTATGCCTCGCTCTGGCCCGAGGGCGCATCGCCCCAGCCGACGATCCGCACGATGGTGGGCGACAGGCCCGAGAGCGCCCCCCTGCCCGACGACCTTCCCTCGGGAAAGCTGGTCACGGCCAAATTTTTCGCAAAGCTCCTCGGTGTATGGATCGCAATGGGATTCAAGGCCCCGGAAATCGAGATCGCCCAGAAGTTAGAGATTTGAGGCTGGCGAACCCTCGGGACGGAAATGCGTTGAGGCGGCAGGAGAACCGCCATGGACGCAGCCTGGACAATCGAACGCCGCCTCTGGCTTGAAGGCGCAGCAGCCTATGAGGACCACCTCGCCGAGGAGTGCCTCATGGCCTTCGGGCCGATGGGCATCATGAACCGTCGCGATATCATCGAGAGCCTTGCCGGAGGCCCGCGCTGGACGCGCGTGGAGATAAGCGATCAGCGCTTCGCAGTGCCGGAGGACAGCGCTGTCGTCGTGCTTGCCTATAGAGCAGAAGCGCAAAGGGATGATGCCCCGCCCTACCGGGCGCTCTGCACCTCGACCTATCTCATCACCGGGGGAAATCTGAAACTGATCCAGCACCAGCAGACGCCGCTGTGATGCAGACAACAAAAAAGCCGCCCTGGGGCAGCTTTTTGTTTCTCCTCCCCGAAGGGAGAGAATGGTGCGGTCGAGAAGACTCGAACTTCCACGTCTTGCGACACAGCGACCTCAACGCTGCGCGTCTACCAATTCCGCCACGACCGCACTGTGTGGTAGAAGCTTCGTTTCTTTCGTCCCGAAGCGAGTGGGGATTTAGCAAGGCTTCCCCGGAACCTCAAGTGGTTAGATCGCAAATTCTTTTTTCGCCTGTGGAGAATTTTGCGCCCGGGCGGGATTTCACCCTCCCCGGAGGCTCACCCAGACAGGCAAAAGGGCCGCAACCCCTCGGTTTACGGCCCTTTTCACAGTGGTCGCCGAAAATCTCTTCCGGCGCGAAATAATTTTGGGTGATCAGGCGACCTTGAACACCTTCTCGGTGACCTGCACCCGCAGGTGCCCGTCTTCGACATTCACCTCGCCTTTGGCGATCAGCGTGTTGTTGGCATATATGTTGAGCGGATCGTGCTCGGTGGCATCCAGCTCGATGACGGCACCACGGCCCATGCGCAGAAGATGATGGATAGGCATCTTGGTCGCGCCGAGTTCGACGATGATATCGACTTCAATATGGTCCAGTGTGCTCATAGGTATGTTCTGAGGTCCGTTGTGCCCGATATCGGCGGATTCGTTAAATTAAGGATTGCTCAGGCTTGGTTATGGAAGTCTTAACGCCCGACGCCGAAGCGTGCCAAATTCGATCGAAACTGCATCGCGATGATGCAGAAGCGGTCGAATGGCGCATATTTGACGGTGCCCAGGACTATCCGGCGACGCTGGCCGCCATGGAGGAGCGCGCCGCGCTGGTCGCTGCTGGTGAAGCCCCCGAGGCGGTGTGGCTGCTGGAGCACCCTGCCCTATACACCGCGGGCACCTCGGCGCGGGCCGAGGATCTCCTCACCCAGCGCTTTCCCGTTTATCCCGCCGGCCGCGGCGGGCAATACACCTATCACGGCCCTGGACAGCGCGTGGCCTATGTCATGCTCGACCTGACCAAGCGGGGGCGCGATATCCGCTGCCTCGTCAAAGGCCTTGAGCAATGGGTGATCGATACGCTGGCCAGCCATAATATTGTCGGCGAGCGCCGCGAAGGCCGCGTCGGCGTCTGGATTCAGCGTCCGGACAAGGGTTTTGGGCGCGAGGACAAGATCGCGGCCATCGGCGTGCGCGTGCGCAAGTGGGTGACCTTCTACGGCATTTCCTTGAACATCGACCCGGATCTAGGCCATTACGACGGCATCGTGCCCTGCGGGATCACCGACCAGGGCGTCACCAGTTTTGAAGATCAGGGGCAGCTGGTGACGATGCCGGAGGTCGATTCTGTGCTGCGGGCGCGTTTTGAAGACATATTCGGGGCGACAAAAGAGGCCGCGCCCGGCCTTGCCATACCGGCCCCGTCTGGCCAATTTGCCTGACACGCTCGAATCGAGGAGCCCGCAATGACACTGGACGATCTCAAACGCCTGTTTACCCGCCAGACATTGTTCCGGCTCGACGCAATCCTGTCGCCCCGGCTCGTGCCGATTCTCTATGCGCTGGGTCTCGCTGGCATCCTGCTGTGGGCGATCAATCACTTCTTCTATCGGTTCGGCATGGGTTTCGGGAACGGGCTCTGGGGCCTTCTCGAGATCCTGGTGTTCGGCCTAATCGCCCTTGTCGGGCTGCGGATCGGCTGCGAAGCGCTGATCGTGTGGTTCAAGGCACATGAGAGCACGGGCGAGACGGTGAACCGCACACGCTTCTCGGCATCGCTGCTCGATGAGGTGCGGGACGCCATTCGCGACCTCGCCGAAGAGGGCAGCGAAAGCGACTATGCGGAAGCGGACGAATATTTTACGCCGGCGACCGAGCCTGCGCCGCATGTCGCAAAGCCGCGGCGCGAGCCATCGGTAACACCAGGCAAACCCTATTCGAACAGCTGAGGGTGGGATCGCGGCGGTTTTCAGCTGCCGCCCGGACATGAAAAGGCCGCCACGGATCGCTCCGGGCGGCCTTTTTGATTCCCGTCGGGAATTGCTTACTTCTTGTCGACTGCCCAGGCGCCGGGACCGGCGAACACAAGGTAGAGGAAGACAAAGCAGAAGAGGATGGCGGCGTCGCCACCGTTGTTCACCGGGAACATGTTGGCGGGCGCATGAGCCATCCAATAGGCCACTGCCATGGTGCCAGAAGCGAGGAAGGCGGCCGGACGGGTGAACAGGCCAATGGCGATCAGCACGCCGGTGACAATTTCGATGATGCCAGCGAACCAGAAGATCGAGAACATCGGCGGTGCAAATTCGGCGGCCGGAAAGCCAAGAATCTTCTGCGTGCCGTGAGCGAGGAACAGCAGAGCTGCGATGATGCGGAGGGCCGCGAGGGCCTTTGGTGCATGGACGGAAAGGCGATCGAACAAGGTCTGTCTCCAGATAAGGCGTCCAGGGGGCGGGACTTCGATCCCTTTGGCAGACGCTTCTAATTGTCCCCGACAGTGAGGACGCCGTCGGGCAAACCCAAGCTAGCCCAACATGGGTTAAGGCAAAACCGGGAGTCTGGCGGACGCACTGTTCAACAATGCTTGATGTTCAATCCGAGGTGTTCACCGCTGGGATCAGGCCTGCCCCGCACAGATTGAAGGGGCAGTAACATTGCGTAACCGGGGTCATATGCTGTATGACGCGGCCAACTTCCTTCAATTCGGACCTTTGAACGCGCATGACTCAGGCGCCTAAAATCGGCCTTGTCAGCCTCGGCTGCCCCAAGGCCCTCGTGGACAGCGAGCGGATCATGACCACGCTGCGGGCCCAGGGCTATTCGTTTAGCCGGGACTATGCGGGCGCCGACATCGTCCTCGTGAACACCTGCGGCTTTCTCGACAGTGCCAAGCAGGAAAGCCTCGAGGCGATCGGCGAAGCTCTCAATGAAAACGGCAAGGTGATCGTCACCGGCTGCCTCGGCGTCGAGGAAGGCCTGATCCGCGAAACGCACCCCAGCGTTCTCGCCATCACCGGCCCGCATCAGTATGAGAGCGTCGTTGCCGCCGTTCACGACCATCTGCCGCCCGTGCCCAACCGTTTCGTCGACCTCGTGCCCGAGAGCGGGCTCAAGCTGACGCCGCGCCACTACGCCTATCTGAAGATTTCCGAGGGCTGCAACAATCGCTGCTCGTTCTGCATCATCCCGCAGATTCGAGGCGATCTGGCTTCGCGTCCGGCTGCCGGCATTCTCTCGGAAGCCGAGGGCCTCATTCGCTCCGGCGTCAAAGAACTGCTGGTGATCAGCCAGGACACCAGCGCCTACGGCCTCGACCTCAAATATGCGACGAGCAAGTATCGCGGCCGCGAGGTGAAGGCGAAGTTCTATGACCTCGCCAAGGAACTGGGTGAACTCGGGGCATGGGTGCGTCTGCACTATGTCTACCCCTACCCCCATGTCGATCCGGTGATGGAACTGATGGCCGAAGGCCTCGTCCTGCCCTATCTCGACATTCCGTTCCAGCACGCCTCGCCGAACGTGCTCAAGGCCATGCGCCGCCCGGCCCACCAGGAAAAGACGCTCAACCGCATTCTCGACTGGAAGCGACAGGTGCCTGACCTCACCGTGCGCTCGAACTTCATCGTCGGCTTCCCCGGCGAGACGGAAGAAGATTTCGAAATGCTGCTCGATTTCATCGAGGAAGCCGAAATCGATCGCGCCGGGTGCTTCAAATATGAGCCGGTGACCGGCGCGACGGCCAATGAGCTCGAGGGCGTCGTGCCCGACGAGGTCAAGGAAGAGCGTTTCGCCCAGCTGATGGAAGTGGCCCAGAACGTCTCCTTCGGCCAGCTGCAGAAGAAGGTCGGCCGCACCATTGACGTGATTGTCGACGACGTGCGCCCCGAAGAGAACCGCGTGATCGCGCGTTCGAAGTGGGATGCGCCGGAGATCGACGGCCAGGTGATCGTCGACAATGCCGACGGCATCAAGATCGGCGACATTGTCTCGGTGACCGTTACCGACAACGACGAATATGATCTCTTCGCCACCCCGGCGAAGGTCTGATCCCAAGAATGCGGTGGATCAGCCTCGCGCCATGCGCCCTACTGCGTCCGTTTCGCATTGGGCCGAGGGCAGGTTTTCCAGCACATAGCCGAGACGTTCGGGCGACTGGGCCTTGGCAAAGTACCAGCCCTGGAGAGAATCGCAGCCGAGCTCACGCAGCAGGTCCACCTGCGCGCGCGTTTCGACGCCCTCGGCCGTCACCAGCTTGCCCATGCCATGAGAGATGTCGATGATGCCGCGTACGATCGCGAGGTCAGCGCTGCTCTGGGTCAGATTGGCGACAAACACCTGATCGATCTTGACCCGGTCAATCGGCATGCGGCGCAAATGGGTGAGACTGGCGAAGCCGGTGCCGAAATCGTCGAGCGCCACTTCGACGCCCGCATCGTGCAGACGACAGATTCGGCGTTCCACCTCGGCAAAGTCGCGACCAAGGAAGACGCCCTCGGTGACTTCGATGCAGAAGGCGCTGGGCGGGAGCGCGGCCCGCTCGGTCAGCGCGAAGAATTTGTTGGTGAAGAGGTCCGAGCGGAAATCTGCATTGGTGACATTGATGGCGATACGCCCCACCGGCAGGCCCTGCAGCTTCATCGCCTTCATGTCCTGAACCGCGCGCTCGACCACGAGCATGCCCAGCTCGGCGAAGAGGCCGGGATCGCGCAGATCGCTGAGGAAGCTGCCCGGCGCCACCATGCCATTGGTCGGGTGCTGCCAGCGCAAGAGACCTTCCACAGACAAACCACCGCCATCGGCAACCGGCACAACCGGTTGGTAATGCAGCAGGAATTGACCACGCCCAAGGCCATCCTCGATGGCGCGTGTCAGCTCGCTGCGCTGGCGTGAGACGTCGCCAAGCCGGTGCTCATAGGTGCTGGCGCGATCGCGGCCAAGCTCCTTGGCGCGATAGAGCGCCAGATCGGCGTTCTTGAAAATATCCTCGGCCGTCAGCCCGTCGCGGGGGAACATTGCGACGCCGATGCTGGCCGTGCACCGCCGCGTGACATCCCCGAGCAGGATCGGCCGCCGGATGGCGCCGAGCACCTTGCCGACGAGGGCGCGAACTTCGCTCTCGCTCTGGCCGGTGAGAACAATGCCGAACTCGTCGCCGCCAAGGCGGGCCACGAAATAATCGTCGTGCCCCAGCGCGCTCAGCCGCTCGCCGATGATGCGCAACAGCCGGTCGCCAACGTCGTGGCCGAACCAGTCGTTGATTTCCTTGAATGTATCGAGATCAAGGAGCGCGAGATGGACAGTCTTGGCCCCTACCCCGGCCTGGCGCAGCGCGTCCTCGAGATATTCCTGAAAATGCCGGCGATTGGGAATGCCGGTCATCGGGTCAATATTGACCACCTTGCGCAATTCGCTCTGCGCCTGCTGGCGAGCGGTAATATCGAAACGGATGGCTGTGTAGCTGTCGACTTTTCCCGATGCCCCGACATGCGGCACTATAGTGGTATCCACCCAGTAGCGCTCACCATCCTTGCGGCGGTTGCATATTTCGCCGTGCCAGACCTTGCCGCTGGCGATGACGCGATACATCTCCCGGAAGAACTCCGGCCCGTGAACGCCAGAATGAAGAAGACGGTGGTTGGCCCCGATCAGCTCTTCGCGAGAGTATCCGCTGATCTCGCTGAACTTGTTGTTGACCAGGGTTATTGTGCCTTTGACATCCGTCATTGCCACGATAGCTGCGCTGTCCAGCGCATATCTGACAAATTCCATTTCATCTTGAAATGGAGTGTCCGATCTATCAGTCATTGAACCACCCAATACAGAATTCATGCGTCATGAGGCCCGTCACCCACGGACGGAAAAATGCCATTTTGATTTGGATAAAGTATTGAGCGGTAAAGATTAATTTCCAGCGCACCCAGACACATAAAGTTCCGCTGGGGTCACCGCGCGCAGCGCCATCCGCGCGCGGCATGAAGAAGCGATCAGCGCGAAAAGGCGTTGAACGGGTTATCGTGGGTGAGCCGCGTGATGGTCGTTTCATCGACACCGGCCTGCCGCAGGGCGGGCAGGAAGCTATCCACAAGGTGGGTATAGGGCTGCGGCGTGCCACCGCCCGGCAGCGCCGGATCATACCAGCCGCGGTCATGGCTGAGCATCAGGCGCTCGCCATGCCCCGCCTCAAGGGCGCGGGTCACCAGCGGCACCACCTCGGCGTCGGGCACGCGCCCGATATGGTCGAATTCGAGCCAGGCGCCCCGATCGAAGACTTCCCGATGGAGGCCAAAATCCTTCTCCTCCTGTGTGTGGATAGAGATGAAGCGCTCGGCCGAGCCGCCCTCCTCGGCGATGATGTCGAGCTGGTCGAGCACCACGCGCCCCTTGATGGTGTGCGAACCGATGATGGCGCCGGTGCGGGCAGAAGCCCGCGCGGCGGCGCGCAGGATGCGCGTTTCGAGCGGGGTTATGCCATCATCGCCGGCGCTGACCTTGATCCAGGCGGCGACGACCCCAGTGTCGCCGATACCGTCGGTGAGTTCGCCCACCATCCACTCTTCCAGCGCCTCAAGGCTCGCGTCAGCCACCCAGTCGGGGATCCACGGCTCGCGATAATTGCCGGTCGGCACCACGATGGGCATGCCGGTGGCTTGGGAGACGGCGAGGTCGATATCGACACGCAGACCGACGCCGCCGGTTGAACACTCGACCACCGCGGTGACGCCCTGGGCCTTGATCGCCTCGATCTCTGGCGCCATCAGCCGGATCACGTCAGCCGGATCGGCCTCGGCATAGCCTGGCTGGTCCGGGGTCCGCAGATCCACGAAGACGTGCTCATGCGGCAGGATCAGTCCAAGCTGGTCCCGGTGAAAGCGCCCCAAGGTTGTAATCAATTGTCGCATGGATATTCCCCCTCCTGGTCCAAGTGTGCGCGTCTGGAGGGCGATGTAAACCCGGTGCACGCTGCGTATTGTGTTTTCCCGGCACTGTGCCACGCTCACCACGTTACAGACTCAGCGCTAGGAGGAAGCAAATGGGTTTTGACGGAGTGGGCTGGATCGCTGCCATCCTGATCGGTGGCGTCGCCGGATGGCTCGCAAGCATGTTCATGAATGCCGGTGGAGGCGTGCTCAAGAACGTCCTTCTCGGAATTGTCGGCGCGATTATCGCCAGCCTGGTCTTCGGGCTTCTTGGCATTTCCTTCGGCGGTTGGGTCGGCTATCTCATCGCCGGCTTCATCGGCGCCTGCATCATCATCTTCATCGGCAGGGCTGTGTCCAAATAGGATTCTGCCGGTCGCCGCTGGCGGCCGGCTACACTGCAGGCAGGAAGAAATTGTCGCCGGACGGGTGCGCAGCGCAACGGCGTTTCGTGCGCCGCAAGGCCGGTAAATTACTCATCCGAACCAGCGTTTTAGCGCTTTACCCTTACGGAACGCCGTCGCATCACCAGTGCCAACACCTTCTTAAGTGCTGGAAAAGCGTCATGAACAAGCTGGTTACCACCGCCGCACTGGCCTTCGCCATCGGCAGCACCCCTGCCCTGGCTCAGCCGACCGATCTGCTCAATGTCTCCTATGACATTGCCCGTGAGCTCTACGAGGCGGTCAATCTGGACTTCGTGCCGCACTACAAGGCCGAGCACGGCGTCGACCTCACGGTCAACCAGTCCCACGCCGGCTCTTCGGCGCAGGCACGCGCCATTCTCGAAGGCCTGCAGGCTGATCTCGTGACCTTCAACCAGGTTACCGATATCCAGAAGCTGGCCGATGAGGGCTTTGTGTCGGCCAACTGGAAGGAAGAGTTCCCCAACAATGCCTCGCCCTATTATTCGCTGCCGGCCTTCCTCGTACGCGCCGACAATCCCAAGAACATCGCCGGCTGGGCCGACCTCGCCCGTGACGACGTGGCCGTGATCTTCCCGAACCCGAAGACTTCGGGCAATGCGCGCTACACTTATCTCGCCGCCCGCGCATGGGCCAATGAGGAATTCGCCGGCGACGAAGCGCAGGTTGAAGCCTATCTCACCAAAGTGTTCTCCAATGTGCCGGTGTTCGAGACCGGGGGCCGTGGCGCGACCACCGCCTTCACCGAGCGCGAGCTGGGCGATGTGCTGATCACCTTCGAGGCCGAAGTGCACGGCATCCGCAAGCTCCTGGGCGAAGACAAGTATGACGCTGTGGTTCCGGAAGTGAGCCTGCTCGCCGAGTTCCCGGTAGCCGTCGTCGACAAGGTCGCCGATGCCCGCGGCAGCCAGGAAATCGCCACCGAATACCTCAACTACCTCTATTCGCCAGCCGGCCAGGAAATCCTCGCTACCTTCTTTAATCGCGTCCATGACGAGGGCGTCGTCGCCGCTCATGCCGAGAGCTTCCCGGAAGTGCGCCTGCTGACCGTCGAAGACGCGTTCGGCGGCTGGGACAAGGTTTCGGCCGAGCACTTTGCCGAGGGCGGCCTGCTCGACAAGGTTTTCATCAACCAGTAGGCGGACACCCCCTCCCGCCCCCCCTGATAGGGGGAGGAGCCGGCCGGTGGAACACCACGCTCACAACAAGCTCGATAGGTCCCTCCCCCTGCCAAGGGGAGGCTAGGTGGGGGTCTTTACCTCTCCACCGATCCCATCGCTAGAACTACCACGACGGCGGGCCTTGGCCCGCCTAAAGGCATAAGGGCCAATGGCGAACAAACGCAGCAAACATCTGCTGCCCGGTTTCGGGCTGACCATGGGCGTGTCCCTGTTCTATCTCACGCTCATCATCGTGCTGCCGCTGGCCGCCATGCTGCTGAAAGTGGCCGGCATGGGATTTCCCGAGTTCTGGCGCATCATCACCTCGAACCGCGCCCTCGCCGCCTATCGCATCACCTTCAGCTCGGCTTTCGTCGCCACGCTGATCAATGGCGTGCTGGGACTGCTGCTAGCCTGGGTGTTGACGCGCTACCGGTTCCCGGGCCGGCGCGTTCTCGACGCGTTAGTCGACCTGCCCTTCGCCCTGCCCACCGCCGTGGCGGGCCTCGTGCTGGTCACCCTCTTTGCCAAGACTGGCTGGTATGGCCAGTTCCTCGAGCCCAATGGGCTCAAGGTCAACTACACCCAACTCGGCATCATCGCGGCGATGACCTTCACGTCCATTCCCTTCGTGGTGCGGGCGGTCCAGCCGGTGCTCGAAGAGGTCGACGCTGATCTCGAAAATGCGGCGCGCACTCTTGGCGCGAGCCGCTGGCAGATTTTTGCGCGGGTGATCTGGCCGACGATCATGCCGGCCTTCATCGGCGGATGCGTGCTGTCCTTTGCCCGCTCGCTGGGCGAGTTCGGCGCGGTGGTCTTCATCGCCGGCAATCTCCCGGGGGTGACTGAAATCGTCTCGCTGCTGATCTACATCCGGCTCGACGAATATAATTACGAAGCTGCCGCCGCGCTGGCCTTCGTGCTGCTGGTCGTTGCCTTCCTCACCATGGCCAGCACCAATATGCTTGCCGCCTGGCAGACGCGTTATGCCGAGCGGAGAAGCTGAGATGGCCAATCGCTCGGTCGGGGAAATCGCCCTCATCTCCACCGCGATCGTGGCTGCGGCCGTCACCCTGGCGGTGCCGCTTGCTGTCATCTTCGCCTTCGCGCTGCGCGAGGGCCTTGGCGTCTATCTCGCCAATATCAGCCAGCCTCATACGCTGCACGCGATCTGGCTGACCGTGGTCACCGCGCTCATCGTGGTGCCGATCAATATGGCGGTCGGCGTCGCGCTGGCGTGGCTGGTGACCCGCTTCCGCTTTCGCGGCCGGAATCTGCTGGTGACGATCGTCGAGCTGCCCGCGGCAGTCAGCCCGATCGTGGCTGGTGTGGTCTATCTCTTCCTCTATGGCGGCCAGGGCCTTTTGGGTCCAACCCTGCAGGCTGCGGGGATGCAGATCATGTTCACGACGCTCGCCATTGTGCTGGTCAGCCTTTTTGTCACCGCCCCCTATGTGGCACGCGAGCTCATTCCCATGATGCGCCAGCAAGGCACCGAGGACGAAGAGGCAGCGTTGTCGCTGGGGGCCAATGGCTGGCAGATGTTCTGGCACGTCACCCTGCCGAATATCCGCTGGGGGCTGATCTATGGCGCGATTCTCACCAATGCGCGGGTGATGGGCGAGTTCGGGGCCGTGTCGGTGGTGTCGGGCGCCATTCGCGGGCAGACCAATACGCTGCCGCTGCAGATCAATCTGCTGTTCAACGATTTCAACGTGACCGGTGCGTTCGCTGCGGCCTCGACGCTGGCACTGATCGCGGTGTTGACGCTGGTGCTGAAGTCGGCGCTGGAGGCGTGGGAGGAGCGGTAGGTCGTCTGCGTGACGCAGGACACGAGATACCCCCTCCTAACCTCCCCTGATAAGGGGAGGGATACTTCCGAGTCGACTCCACCGCTGGTGAGCCACTGGCCGCCCCTCCCCAATCGGGGGGAGTCCGGGTGGGGGTAAGGGCGCGAACGCTGCCATAACCATGTCATGCTCCCCTCGCCTTTTCGGCTCCCGCCCGCTATGCCAAGCCCATTCCGGAGTGAAAGCCATGCACAGCAGCCACACAATCGCCCCTGCCAATCGACCACCGCTGGTGCTGGGGCGGCGCGCCCTGGTGATGGGTATTCTCAATGTGACGCCGGACAGCTTTTCCGATGGCGGGCAGCACGACCAGATCGAAGCGGCGGTTTCCCATGCCCGCGCCATGCTTGCCGACGGGGCCGACATCATCGATGTGGGCGGGGAAAGCACGCGGCCCGGCGGAGCACCGATAGGCGTTCAGGAAGAACTCGATCGGGTTGTGCCGGTCATCCAGGCGCTGCGGGCAGCTGGAATCGCGGCGCCGATTTCCATCGACACCTACAAGCCCCTCGTCGCCGATCAGGCCATTCAGGCCGGCGCTGATATCATCAATGACGTCAATGGGCTGCAGGGCCCGCCGGAAATGGCAGAGATTGCCGCGCTCTATCAGGCGCCGGTGATTGCCATGCACTGGGACCGGAGCTGGACGGAAGAGACCGAGCCCGTTCCGGCCATGGCGGACTATTTCCATTCCACCGTCACCATTGCAAAGCGGGCGGGGCTGGCGCGCGACAAACTCGTGCTCGACCCGGGGTTCGGCTTTGCCAAGAGCCTCAAGCAGAACTACACGATCCTCCGGCAACTGGCTGATTTCAGATTCGATTTTCCAGATCTGGCGGTGCTGGTCGGCACCTCGCGAAAATCGATGATCGGCAAACTGCTGGACAATCAGCCCTCCGAGCGACTACCGGGGACGCTTGCCACCACCGCGCTCGGCTATGCAGCGGGTGGCCATATTTTTCGCGTGCACGACGTGCGCGCTAATCGCGATGCACTTCGGGTCGCCGAGGCGACACTCTACGGGCCGCCGGACACAGGAACAGTTTGACATGACCACCGCTTTTTCCGGCGACCGCATCATCCTTCGCGATCTTGGCTTCTACGGCTATCACGGGGTCTTCGAGGAGGAAAAGAAGCTCGGCCAGCGCTTTTTCATTGACCTCGAATGCGGCCTCGACCTGTCGGCTCCGGCTAGCAGCGACGCGCTGGGCCATACGATCTCCTACGCCGATATTTTTGACGTGGTGAAAGCGACGTTCGACGGCAAGCGCACCAAGCTGATCGAGGCACTCGGCCAGAATATCGTTACGGCGCTGTTCGAGAGCTTTGAGGAGATCAACTGGATCATCATCCGGGTCCGCAAGCCGGAAGCGCCGATTGCCATGGTGCGCGGCGAAGCGGCGATCGAACTCCACCGCGTGAGGCCGCAATAATGGCACGCGCCTGGCTCAGCCTCGGGGCCAATATCGGCGACCCGGCGGCGCAACTGGTCGAAGCGATCAAGCGGCTGGATGCCCATGCAGATATTTCGGTGACGCGGCAATCCTCGGTGATCCGCACCGCGCCCTGGGGCAAGACCGATCAGCCCGATTTCGCCAATATGGCGGCCGAGGTCGAGACCGATCTGGAGCCGGTGGACCTGCTCCATGTCTGTCTCGATATCGAGCGGGATATGGGTCGGGTGCGGCACGAGGTGTGGGGGCCGCGGCTGATCGACATCGACGTTATCGCCTATGAGCGGGTCGAGATGCACACAGGCCGGCTGACCCTGCCCCATCCGTTCGCGCATGAGCGCGAGTTCGTCCTCGGGCCGCTGCGGGAAATTGCTCCCGAGACGGCCGACTGGATCGTGGGCATTCGCAGCTGAACGTCGCGAATGCTAATAGTCTGCGAGCAACAAGCCCTTATTTGAGAGCTTCGACGACGGCAACGGCGATGTCGAATTCGACCCGGCGCTTGGCGCGGCGCTCGCTGGCTTCCTCGTCTTCACCCCACAGGCGGATCTGGTGATCCTCATCCACATGGGCGGCTGTCCAGACCTGATCGGGCGTGAACAGGCCATGCAGCAGGCCGATGGCAAGCAGGCCGGAACCGGTGATGCCGGTGATCGAGACCAGCGCCGTCAGCGACAAAAGCCCTTCATTTTCAAGGGCCAGGTCAAGCTTCCTCAGCGTCTCCGCAGGTTGCTCCTGATGGATAATGCCGATGGTCGGCTGGAAGGCGACGTCAAACTTGCGCGCAAGGGCGATGAGTGCACCGTCCCATTCGCGCTCCTGATCGGCGACCAGTTCCTGCGGGCTATCGGCCCGATAGAGCAGGAGATCGCCGGCCGCGAATTTTCCCACTTCGGCCCGGAATTCGGGGATTTTTTCATCGCCGCTCTCGACCGCCGAATTGATCAGGCGGACCATGGGCATGGTCGCCGGGTTGATGAATTCGCCCTGCGCCGCCCACTCCGCCGCCAGCGTCTGGGCGATGCTGAGGGCCGGAACGAAGATCGGGATCTTGTGGCCGGGTGTGCGTACCTGGCGGCCATCGAGCGTCACTGCATAGCCGTCGTCGACGCGGGCAACGTCGACTTCCTTATAGAAGCGCTTGGGAAGTTCGACCTTGTTGAGGTGCTGGGCGCGGCCGTAGCCGTCGTTCATATGCTTGTGGGCGTCTTCCAACTGGTCGCGCATGTCAGGCCTCCAATAGGGCGTCGATAGCGGCCGGCAGCTCGTGGTAGCTCTCCACCAGCACATCGGCTCCAGCGGCGATCAGCTCTTCGGGCTGGTGGTAGCCCCAAGTGACGCCAATCGCCCGGGTTCCGGCCGCTTTGCCCATTTCTATATCGAATGTCGTGTCGCCGATGATCACAGTGTCACGTGCCTCGGCGCCGGTCTCTGCCATGGCGCGGAGCATCATGCCCGGGTGGGGCTTGGACGGATTGTGATCCGGCGTCTGCAGGGTGACGAAGTGATCGGCGATATTGTGCATCGCGGTGAGACGGTGCACGCCATTGAGCCCCTTGCCGGTGGCGATGCCGAGGAGCGTGTCCGCCCGCGACCGCAAGAGGTTGAGGGTCTCGAGCGCGCCGGGGAAGAGCCCTTCCCGGCCTTCGTCGGTGAGGATGGCGGCGCGGTAATGCGCGCGGTAGTCATCAGCCAGACGATTGGCGAGATCGGTGTCGTCCGAGCCGAGCAGGCGGGCCATGGCGACAGGAAGGGACAACCCGATCACCCGGCGCGACTGCGCCGGGGTGGGTGGCGTCAGACCGGCCGAGGTGAAGGTCACCGTCATGTGCTCGGTGATGAGCGCCTCGGTGTCGATCAGCGTCCCGTCCATGTCGAACATGACAAGTTTCACGGAGCGTCCTCGGGATCGGTCGTCTGGACGTCGTAGCGGTCTGCTTCGAAGCCAAGGGCTTCAAAACTCTCGCGCATGTGTGGCGGCAAGGGAGCCGAAATGTCGAGACGCTTGCCGTTGCGCAGCGGCAGCGACAGGCGACGGGCATGAAGGTGCAGACCTTCGCCTAGGCCTGGGGCAGCCTGCCAGTTCTCGATGTTAAAGTAGCGCGGATCGCCGATGATGGGCGTGCCGAGCTGGGCCATGTGGACGCGCAGCTGATGGGTGCGGCCGGTGACAGGCTTGAGGGTGACCCAGGCAAAGCGCCGGCTGGCGGTGTCTGTGGTCGAGTAATAGCTCGAGGAGTGCTGGGCGCCGTGCGTGCCATTGCGCACGACGACCATCTGTTCCCCGTCTTCGGTCACCTGCTTGGCGAGGAAGCAGGAGATTTCGCCCTGACGGGGCGTCGGGTTACCGGCGACGATGGCCCAGTAAATCTTGCGGGCAGAGCGCGACCGGAACACCGAGCCGAAATGCTTGGCGGCAGCGGCAGTCTTGGCGACGATGATGCAACCGGAGGTATCGCGGTCGAGGCGATGCACGAGGCGTGGCGCTTCGCCTTGGGCGTTCGGAATGCTCTTCATGATGCCATCAAGGTGGCGCGTGGTGCCGCTGCCACCCTGTACGGCAAGGCCGTGGGGCTTGTTGAAGACGATGACGTCATCATCCTCGTAGAGGGTGATATCGCGCAGGAAGCGCACGTCTTCTTCATTGACCCGAAGCGGCTTGACCGTGCCGGGATCATCGATGGGCGGGACGCGGACGATCTGGCCGGCGGTTACGCGCGTGCTGGTCTGCGCGCGTGCCTTGTCGACCCGCACGTCGCCGTTGCGGATAAGCTTCTGCAGACGCCCAAAACCCAGCTGCGGGAAATTGCGCGCGAACCAGCGGTCGAGGCGCATGCCGTCTTCGTCTGGGGTGACTTCTTTATGTTGGACCGCGCTCATGCCGCTCCGCCTTTACTGATCAAGAGCCCGAGATATAGCCCGGCGAGGCAAACCACAACCGACAAGGCGACATAGAACAGTGCGTTTGCCAATTCGCCGCGCTCAAGAAGTGTAATGGCGTCGAGCGAAAAGGCCGAAAAGGTGGTGAAGCCACCCAAAACCCCGACAGCGAGGAAAAGGCGGGCCGCCTCCTGCCAGGGCGGCATGAACCGTGACAAAAGGCCGATGACGAGGCCCATGGCGAGCGAGCCCAGGATGTTGATCAGCAAGGTCGCGAGGGGGAAAGTCGTGGCGAAGTGGCGGCTGAATAAAAGGCCGAACCCATAGCGTGCCATGGCCCCGATGGCGCCCCCTGCCCCTACGAGAAGCACGCTGGCCATGGCTAATCTTCCCCTAACCAAGTGCGCGCAAAGCGCGACAATTTGTTTGCGCCATTCTCATTCCTCATCTCTAAGGTTCGATCAAATCTCAGGTATCGGAATTCTTGGCGCATGAACCGTCTGTTGAAATTCTCTGTCATCATGACTGTGGCCATCGCCTTGGGTGCCTGTTCCTTCGTGGCGCCGAAACGCGCGGCGATCCCCGCGGCCCTGGCCGACACCGCCAGCGTAGGCACTACGGCCAAGCTGCGCTATTGGGGCGACGACCCCGAGTTTGCCTTCAGCCATACGCGCGTTAAGCCGGGTTCGGACGGACGCGTTGATTTTCTTACCCTGTCTGGTGGTGGAATCAACGGTGCCTATGGCGCCGGGTTCCTCGTTGGCTGGTCGCAAAGCGGCAAGCGGCCGGAGTTTGAAGTCGTCACCGGAATCAGCGTGGGCGCGATCATTGCCCCCCTCGCCTTCCTCGGCACGCCCTATGACGAGCGGCTGAAGGTGGTTTTCTCGTCGCTGACCGAAGCCACCAATCCGGCGGCGGATTTCCTGTCGGCGGTGTTCGGCGCGCCGTCCATCCTCAGCAATGCACCGCTGCAGTCGGCGATCGCCACCGTGGTGGACGCGAACGTGCTCAACGATATCGCCAAGGCACACCGCGAGGGCCGGCGCCTTTATATCGGCACGACCAATCTCGACGCGCAGCGGCCGGTGGTCTGGGATATCGGCGCCATTGCCAACAGCACGCTGCCCAACCGTCTTCAGCTGGTCCACAGCATCATTCTGGCTTCGGCCGCCGTGCCCGGGGTTTTCCCGCCCGTGCTGGTGGATGTTGCCGCCCAGGGGCAGGCGTTCAACGAGCTGCATGTCGACGGCGGCGTGACCCAGCAGGTGCTGCTGATGCCCGGCGGCTATGGCAATCGCGGCAATGGCTCGGCCAAGCTCTATGTGATCTTCAACGGCGTGGTTGAGCCGACCCGCGAGACGGTGCAGATTTCGAGCGTGAACCTGTTGCAGCGCGCCGTGCCGACCATGCTGAAATATCTCGGTCGCGCCAATCTGGCCGAACTGGCCCATTCGGCGCGGGACAGCGGCGTCAGCTACCGCGTGACGGCAATCCCGGCTGAATTCCCCGAGAGCAGCAGCCTCTTCGGATCCCCACAATGGCTCAGCATGCTGTATGATTACGGCCTGCAAAGCGGCAAGGTCGGTGCGTGGCACCACAGCAACTGACCAGAAGAACGCCACTGGCCCCGGCCGGTGCGTTTTTCTTTTATGGGATCGCGATCGGCCGGATCAGGATAATGCAGACCGGACCCAAGGGGGATAACTAGTCCCTCGGCTTTGATTTCTCAGCACGAAGTCGGGCGAAATAGTCCATGCGCTTGCGCAGGTCGCGCTCGAAGCCCCGCTCCACGGGCTGATAGAAATTCTGCCGGCCGAGCTTTTCTGGGAAATATTCCTGACCGGAGAAGGCTTCGGGCGTGTCGTGGTCATAGATGTAGCCGCCGCCATAGCCTTCGCCCTTCATCAGCTTGGTCGGGGCGTTGAGAATGACCATTGGCGGCATCGGCGAACCCGTTGATTTCGCAAGGGAAACCGCAGCCTTGTAGGCGGTGTAGACCGCGTTCGACTTGGGTGCGAGCGCAAGGTAGACGACGACCTGCGCAAGGGACAGCTCGCCCTCGGGGGAGCCGAGCATCTGATAGGCGTCGCGACCGGCGATCGCCAGCTGCAGCGCCTGCGGGTCAGCCAAGCCAATGTCTTCAGAAGCCATACGGATCAAGCGCCTAGCGAGGAAAAGCGGATCCTCGCCGGCATCGAGCATGCGGGCAAAATAGTAGAGCGCGGCATCGGGATCGGAGCCGCGGATGGTCTTGTGCAGGGCCGAAATCAGATTGTAATGGCCGTCCTGCGCCTTGTCGTAAATCGGTGCCCTGCGCTGCACTATTGTTAGCAGACTGTTAGCATCGAGCGTCTCGTCCTGCGAAACAGAGGCGAGGATTTCCTCGACGAGCCCGAGCATCGCGCGACCATCGCCATCAGCGAGACCGAGCAGGGTCTGGCGGGCGTCCTCGGTGAGCGGCAGGGTCTGCCCGAGCAGGGTTTCGGCGCGGCCGATCAGCTTTTCGAGATCCTCCGGCCCAAGCGACTGGAATCGCAGCACCTGGGCGCGCGAGAGCATGGCGGCGTTGAGCTCAAAGGACGGGTTTTCCGTGGTGGCGCCCACGAGGACGATGGTGCCGTCTTCCATGACGGGCAGGAAACTGTCGAGCTGGGCGCGATTGAAGCGATGGATCTCATCCACGAAGAGCAGCGTGCGGTGGCCCGAGAGGCGTTCGAAGCGCGCTTTCTCGAAAACCTTCTTGAGGTCGGCAACGCCCGAGAAGATGGCAGAGATCTGTTCGAACTTGAAGCCGATCTGATCGGCGAGGAGCCGCGCGACAGTGGTCTTGCCGGTGCCGGGCGGGCCCCAGAGGATCAGCGAGCCCAGACGGCCGGACGACAGCATGCGGCGCAGCGTGCCACTGGGGCCAAGCAGATGCTCCTGGCCAATGACTTCGTCCAGCGTGCGCGGCCGCAGCTGGTCGGCCAGCGGGCGGGCCTTGTCGGTTTCTTGGGGATCGGCAGAAAAGAGATCGGACATGAGAGCGTATTAGCAGAGAGCGTCGGGGTTCGCACTATCTGCGGATGGCTACCGAAGCCCCTAGCCTTGATCCCTCCCCCACGAGGGGGAGGAAGACGAGGGAGCCGAAGGACCCGAAGGGCTTGAGAGAGTCCGAGATTTTCAGCTTTTAGATTCAAGGACTTATAATCGATGTCCGAGAGATTGAATCTGGTTTAACTCTGGCCCGCCCTGCGAGCATAGCTCTTCGGGCCTGACGACCTAAATTCGCTCCACTGGAGCGTTTATGAGCGGTTCGCCGGGTGATTTTGCTGGGCCACTTCGTGCACCAACGTACATCTAACTCACTGAAATAAAAAGATTTTGCTTTTCCGGCGGCCGTCCTTGTGCACCAAAGTGCAAGCTCGCATATTTGACGCATATTTTGCAGCTTAGAAAGCGAGCCATGGCCAAGACCCTCAAAGAAGCGCCCATCACTACCCGGAATGCGCGCAAGGAACTGCCGCAGGGCATTCATTGGCGCGGTATCGACCCGGAAGTTCACCTTGGCTACCGCAAGGGGGCTCGGGGCGGTGTGTGGCTAGTCCGGTGGCGCAATGGCGTTGGCTACAAGCAGATGAAGCTTGGCACAGCAGACGACGAAATCGCTGTTGGGACGCTGGACTTTCAGGCAGCGACCAAGGCGGGTCGCGAGACCGTTCAACGGGAACGGTTGGACGCAAAGGCTCTCGCCGATGGCCCGATCCTTACCGTCCAGTCGGCGGTCGAGCAGTACATTGCCATGCGCGACAACCGAGATAGCAAGTGGGCCGGTCGCTCGGTGCGCAGCGATGCCAGCAGCCGACTAAGGAGATATGTGCTTGGCGCGCCCGCTAGCAGCAAGAAGGCTGCTGTAGCACCGTCGCCGTTGGCTGCCATTCCCCTGCACAGGCTCACGGAGCCCGACCTTCGGGCATGGTGTGCAGGTCTACCCAACAACCTGAAGCACGCCACACTTCTGCGTCTCGGTAGCGACCTCAAGGCAGCGCTGAATAGTGCTTATGACGCAAATCGGGAGCGCTTAAATCCGCGCCTGCCAGACATAATCAAGCGGGGTATCCGGTTTGAGCACCTGGGTGATCATCGGGAGCCCGCAGCACGTGAAAACCAGATACTGGCAGATGCAGACGTGGCTCGTTTGTTGAAGGCAGCGCGTGAGATCGACGCAGAGCAGTATTGGGAGGGCGACCTCTACCGCATGGTGCTGGTGCTGACGGCAACCGGCGCGCGCTTCTCTCAGGTCGCCCGCATGCAGGTGAAGGACTGCCAGCGTAAAGAGGGGCGGCTAATCGTGCCGCGCAGCCGGAAGGGACAGGGTGACAAGTCGGATTCCCTCAAGATACCTGTGGGCCAAGACGTACTCGACGAACTGGTTCCAGTGACGCAAGGGCGCGACCCGTACGAGCCACTGCTCGAACGCTGGCGGCATGCTCAAGCCCCCGGTGGAAGGGCTTGGGTAAGGTCTGAGCGCGGGCGGTGGCAGTCGGCGGCAGCGTTGGACAAGAGCTGGCAGCAGATCACTGCAAGAGCCGGCTTGCCGAAAGTAATCCCCTATGCCCTCCGCCACACATCAATCGTGAATGGCATTCGAGCAAACCAGCCGATCCGTCTTGTGGCTGCACTCCATGACACATCGGTTGTGCAAATCGAGAAGCACTATAGCCGGTGGATCGTAGACGGGCTTGAGGAAATCGCACGCGCTGCCGTCCGACCGCTGGTTCCGCAGACAGAAGGCGCGAAGATCATCAAGTTTAACTAACACCCGTTCACTGACAGATGTTTTCCCACTATTCAGATGTACTGGGCTGAAAACACAATCGTCCAGTACATAGCAGCTATTTTCGCTTGCGCTGCCAAAGTTAGTGTGTAAGGTAACAGCAGCTAAACCCCGGCAGCTTAAGTAAGGCTGCTGAAACTTCCCGCTTAAACGCCATGTTCGGGTCAAGAACGCCGGCGAGCCACCCCTTGCGGAAGTTTCACGTATGCCCCCCTCCGTCGCATCTATAAATCTAGCTGACCTGCTAACCACTCGGGAAGCGGCTCTGCTTCTTCGCGTCAAGCCAAACACGCTCGAAACCCAGCGGAGCGAGGGCAAAGGCCCCCCGTACATTCGTTTGGGCGGTCGAGGCTCAGCGGTCCGCTACTATCGGCCTGACCTCGAAGATTGGTTGCGCGAGCAGTCCACCGCACAAGTGCCAAGCGTTGCTGAGCACCTCATGGAAGGATCAGTGGCTCAAAAAATGGGCTACTCGCCCGACGAGGCCGCCATGCTGGCAGGTATGTGCCGGTCAAACATTTTCAAAGCAATGAAATCCGGCAGCTTGCCCGCGCGCAAGTTGGGACGCCGCACCATCATCCTCCATGATGATCTCCAGAACTTCATGGAGAGTTTGCCTGTGCGTGAGGCTGTATGATGTTCTATCCATATTGCAAAAATCCGGGCAGCGCGGGCACGCTGCACCGGATCAAGATTGAGCACCCACTTTCACATGTGAGCCTCTGCATTGTAGCTTTCAACATTGCTGCAATCAATATTGATATTTCAGCCGAGATAGTTGCTGACCCTAGGAAGGTCATGGAGGTGAAACAGCATTCGCTCAGTTCCCATATCGTTCTTGACTATTTGGTCGGTGTAGGGGCGGTGGAAAAATCCGACGCCGATGGCCTAAAATGGGTAGCAGCCGAGTACGCTCAGGAAGTTGAGACCCTAGATGGTTTCGTTGATCCCATCTTTTCGATTGCCCGGCGCATAGCCGCCGCTGCAGTCGCTGATTTGGTGCGCCAGGGTGTACCCGGCCTACTTACCCTTTGCCTCGCTGTAGCCGAGACGCTCCGGCCCCATGCGTACGACTCGGAGATACTGCGGAATGGCTAAGCTGTCTGCCTTTGAGTGCATGGTTAGCGCAAGGCGATGGCTCATCGCTTCTCCCAATAAGGTGCCGCATTACGTCGACGGCTCGAAGCGGTCAGGTGCGCTGGATTGTCCGGAGGACCATGCGCGACTAGCGACTTACGCGGATGCGCAGGCAGCTCTTGCCTCGCGGCCTGGGTGGCTCCTCGGCTTCGCGTTGGGCCCGACTGAGAGTGGATATTGTTGGCAGGGTGTCGACCTCGACAAAATTCGCCTCAACGGCACCGCGCATTTCGCGAACGAAGTGGCCGGGTACGTAGAGAAGAGCGTAAGCGGCGAGGGGGCGCACGCAATTGGATACGGCAGACGCTTCGCGCCGCTAGGGAGTAACGGCAGCGGCATCGAGGCTTACTCGACGGGTCGCTACTTCGTGGTCACTGAGAACGGAATCCGGCCAGATGCTGAACTTGTCGACCTCGCTGACTATGTCGAGCAAGTACTGACACCTAGACATGCCGCTGGGCGAGCGGGTTCGTCCACCAAGACCAGTAATGCCGGTGCCGGACTAGTCACCGTCGATGCGAAGACCGTCACAGAGTTGCGCTCGGCGCTCCTGTCCATGAGGTCAGACGACCGTGATCTTTGGATGCGCATGGGTCATGCTCTCAAGGAACTGGGGGACGTGGGGCGGGGCCTATGGCTTGACTGGTCAGCTACCTCGGACGAGCACCAGCCTAAGAAAGATGCCCGGCAGTGGGACGGCTTCAAGCCGGACCGCACCGGCTATCAAGCAGTGTTCAAGGCTGCGCAAGAAGGTGGATGGGTCAACCCTATGAGTAAGGCCGCGCAGCTTGCTTCCACGTCACTCAAACCTTCTTCCCCGCCCCTCATAACGTTGGAGTTCGCCATGGCAAGCGACACTGCTACCATTAAGGTTGACTATCTCCTCGACCCTTACCTGCCTGCCAAGTGCGTGGTCGGCTTCTTCGGACGAGGTTCAACGGCGAAGTCCTCATTCCTAGCCAGTATGGCGGCGGGGATCAGCGGCACCGCATCCACCCTATGGGTGAGCGTCGAGGAGCCAGCGGATTGGATCAAGGTCCGCCATATCAAATGTGGAGCCCAGGAAGGTACGCTCGCCATAGTGAAGGCAGTTGCTAGTGAAATGGATCATCAGGGAAGAGTGATTGCATCGTCATTCAACGCATATGAGCATCTAGAAGTCGCTATTGAGCAGGCCAAAGGCGCCTTCACCGGCGCGAACAAACCACCGCTTCGCCTCGTCGTCCTAGACACTGCTGTCGGCCTGACTGCATGGGGCAAGGGCGAAAGTCCAAACGACGACGCCGCGGTGAAGAAGCTTTTGGGCTATCTGCAAGCACTTGCCGAGCAGCATGACCTGACCATCGCCTTCATCGGTCACTCGAATAAGGGCAAGCACGAGTACTTCGCGGACACGGTTATGGGCGCTTCGGCATGGACCAACTCGCCGCGCCTGTCGTTTGTGCACGCTGCTGACCGCCGCGAGGATTATGCCTACGTGATGCGGGTGGCTAAAACGAACTTCGACCCCTTCGGTGTACCCTACCGGACAACCCCGGTTCATACCCTATACGAGCGCCAGAACGGACCTGACACGGTGCTGGTCCGTGTCGAGCCCGAGGAGATTGTCTGGGGCAATGCTGAATCGTTAGAGATGTTCGAGAAAGCCACCAAGAAACCCGATGACGATGGCGGCGGCAGTAGCTGGGCGGGCGCGCCCAGGAAGACAGTGGTAGATATTGTCCGCGACAAGCTGGTCGAGATGGTGCACTCGGGGCAAGACCGGTTCATCACGCGCGAGCAGGTTGAATTGCAATTGCCTGACCAGAAGGTCAACCGCGCACAGTGGACGAAAGTGGACAGCGAGCTTCGGCAGTTGCCGCAAATCTTCCAAGTCGACGTGACTCTGCACCCCGGCGGTGGCAATAAGACCATCTATAGAGCACTGGCCGTCCCTGTTCCGCAATGACCGTTGAGTGGGTCACAAGGAGCGACCCGGTTTCCAGGGTTGCCCCCCCCCCCGGCTCACTGTAACTGCCGCCCCCCTGACAAAAACACAGTTACAGTACTAACAGTCATTACAGTACCTAAATGGGGGGATCCCCATTATTTTAACTGTTAGTACTGTTAGCACTGTTAGCCGCATATTTCAGGGGGGTGGCATTACAGTACCCCTTGTCACTGGTCAGGGTTCTGGGTAGTCGCTCCGGATGCGTCAGCACCCAGTGGAACATATCTCCACCGCGTAACGGTAGCGAAGAACAGGGCTTGGAATTGATGCCAAACCCTCTCGGCAAAATTCGCTCATTTTCCACTGCCCGCACCAAAGCCCTCGCTTAGACCAAGTCATACGCTCAACTACAGCGTAAACCAGAGGCATTCGATTTGCACTAACCCTTGTGTTTCCTTGTGATTTTGCGCGCTTTATGCTAGTTGTGTAATAACAATAAAATATCAGCCTATGTAAATCCGCACTTCATTTGGTGATTCAATTGCCCGCAGATCGCACTATCACCGTCAATACAAAGCTGAGCCATCGCAGTGCTGTCGCCAATGGGACGCGCTTGTTTGTGGAAGGTCTGGATGGGCGCAGCGCACTTGCCCGCCGGTACCGCGATTTGCTTGCCACCTTTGCGGCGGACATGGGCGGTGATCCTTCTGAAGCCCAGAAGCAGCTAATCCGCCGCGCTGCATCCCTCAGTGTGTGGTGTGAGGCTGTCGAGGTGAAGTTGGCCAACGGCGAGGATGTTGAGATCAGTCAACTGACTACCGCCACCAACAGCCTTCGCCGCATTCTTCAGGACATTGGTTTTGAGCGGGCTACGAAGGACGTTACGCCCTCCATCGAGCAGTACATGGAGTATCGGGCAGACGCGAAGCGGGGCGCGCGGTAAATGACACGCCACGCCATCACCTTTGCTGAAGCCTGCAAAGACCCGGAACTGTTCGGCCCATGGTTCAAGGGCGATACCTGGGGGACGTGGCGCGTCGTTGATAAGGCCCTGTTCGGCGATCCTCTGGACGAGGATGAACTGGCTGTGTTCCTCGAGATTACGGGTCGCGACGAGGCACCCACTGAGCCCGCCACCGAGGCATGGTTTGTCGTCGGGCGGCGCGGCGGCAAGGACGTCAAGGCTGCTTCGCTCGTCGCATACTTCGCGACCATTGGCGCTGAGATCTATGGCTATCGGAAACGACTTACGCGCGGCGAGCGTGGTGTTGTTCAGCTCCTAGCCGTTGACAGGGATCAAGCGAGGGTCTGCCTCGGGTATCTCAAGGCGATGTTCGAGCAGCCCATTCTTGCCCGCATGGTGGTCAAGAGCACTGCTGATGGACTTGACCTCAACAATGGGCTGAGCATCGAAATCACCACAAACGATCAGCGTCGTGTTCGCGGCCGCACCGTTGTCGCCGCAGTGTTTGACGAGTGCGCCTTCTGGCACAATGAGGGCAGTGTCAGTCCCGACACTGATGTTTACGGCGCAGTGAAGCCAGCCATGGCCACTATCCCCGGCGCGATGCTCATTGGAATCTCAAGCCCACATGCTCGGAAGGGACTGCTCTACGGTAAGTGGCGCAAGCACTTCGGCAAGTCCGGGAGTGTGCTGGTCGTGCAGGCTCCGACCTGGACCATGAATCCCACTGTTCCGCGTGACGGCGAGTTCCTGACAGAAGCATTCGAGGAAGACCCTGCCTCAGCAGCCGCTGAGTTCGGCGCAGAGTTCCGCAAAGACATTGAGGACTTCATTGCTCGGGAAGTCGTTGAGGCCTGTGTGTCGCCCGGCATCTTCGAGCGCCCACGGCGCAACGGCGTGACGTACCGCGCCTTCGTTGACCCCTCGGGCGGCAGCAACGACTCGATGACCCTCGCCATCGCGCACAACGAAGGGGACGTTGTGGTCCTTGATGCAGTGCGCGACCGCAAGCCGCCGTTTTCGCCCGAGGCCGTGGTGAAGGAGTTCTGCGAGGTACTGAAGTTGTACGGCATCCGTAGTGTGACCGGCGATCGTTATGCCGGTGAATGGCCGCGCGAGCAGTTCCGCAAGCTCGGGATCATGTACGAGCTTGCCGAAAAGCCGCGCTCCGATCTCTACCGAGACCTGTTGCCGGTGCTGAATTCGGGTCGCGCTGACCTGCTCGATAGCAACGTATTGGTCAACCAGCTTGTGGGCCTTGAGCGCCGTGTTGCACGCGGTGGGCGCGAGAGCATCGACCACGCCCCCAATGGTCACGACGATTTGGCCAACGCTGTAGCCGGGGTCATCGATCTAGCCACAACGCGCACCGGGGCGCAGTCAATCGCCGTTGAAACGAACTTCTATTGAAAGGAAATGGCTATGGCCAAGCAGACACCAATTCGGCATCCGTCCCTGAGCAGCAAGGCTGCCCGGAATGCTCTCGATCACCTCACTACGCCGATCTATGACAATGTGTTCTCGACTATCGACAGCCTGGGATCGCTCTACGATGGGCTGGCCGCTGTGCGTGCCAATGAGGATCCGACCAAGACCCGCGAGAACAACGCCCTAGCCTACCAGCAGAAGTTCGAGGCCGCATATCTGCGCGCCCAGAAGCTTGCTAACGAGCGTGCAGAGGCTGTGGCCGCATATGAAGCCAAGATTGTCGCTGATGCCTACAAGAAGGCCGGGGTGGACAAGCTGCCGACGCAGGCGGAAGCGATTTGGCTCGCGCTCCGCGGGATGGATCAGAAGTCGCGCGACGCGGCTGTGATTGAAGCGATCAACTCAGGCGACCGAGTGGTGATCGCAGCAATCACGCACGCTCCGAGTCCGATGCTCACTGGCAAATTCACTGTGCCCGTGAAGACCTCAACCGAACTCTTTATCGACAAGATGGCTCCCGAGATGCGCCAAGAGCTGGGGCACATCGAGCGCGCAATGGCATTCCTCGAACATGCCTCCAGCGCCTTTGTGAAATCCGCTCAGGAGCTTCGCGACTTGCCCGCCGAGCAACGGGGGGCAGAAGGTCATGCGGCAGCCACTCAGGCTGAGTCCGCTTTCCAAGCCGCGATGCAGGGCTGACACCAACAGGGCGGAAGCGGATCACGGAGCTACCGCCTCTGCACGCTGCACGCGGGCTGTGCCCTGAATCAGCGTGCAGCGTACCCAACTACCGAAACCGCTGAAACGCGGCTGCTACCCCGGCTAGCGCGGCCCATTGGGGGTGGGCAAAGGGCAAGGACCGCCCAAATTAAGGGCAGTCAGCTGCGTACCCATGATCCGATGGCCAATAGACCCTATAAAATAAGAACCGGCTTGATGGCGACATTTGTGTGGGGTGGTAACTGGCTGGGCTGGTGCAGGACGATTGTGTCCCTCATTGTGCCAATATTCGTCCTGATCGGGTGTGCTTGGCTCTATGACATACCAGACTATTTACCTTCACAGTGCAGAGGAAGCTTTTAGCAGGCTTCGGATCATCAATCATCGGGAGTTTGGTGACGCCTTTCAGTCCCCTTGGATCTTTCGAGGTCAGTCAGATCCGGATTGGCGCCTCCTGCCTGTCGTATGGCGACCTGACTTCCTCGAAAAATATCGAGTTCAGCCTGCAATCACTCACGCAATAGAACGTGGCCTAGACACCCATCAGACGAGTACGACGTGGCAATTTGACTTAAGTGACATGGACGTTCGAGCCCGCTTGAAAGAGGCGGTCACCCGCGTACTCATAGAGCATGAACTCGCTGACAATTTTCGAGTGCTACTTGAGGACGTTGAGCTAGGGGGCGGCCGGCGTTCACAGGACATTGAGGAACTCGCCTCCAAATACAGTCTCCTGCTCGGTAATCCGTTACAAGACCACTGGGTGCTTGGACAGCACTATGGTCTGCCAACCCGCCTTCTCGACTGGAGTAGAGATCCCATCACTGCGCTCTACTTTGCCTTGCACAAATCTTTAGACGGAGAGCAAGTGGTGTGGGCACTTAACATTGCCGAATTCAGGCAGTGGCAGCCATTTGAGCGAGTGCAGTTTATCAGACCTTCTCGCTCAAGCGACCGCCGACTTGGTTCTCAAAGTGGAATGTTCTCTTTCACATATATGGCCGAGAGCAACTTCATTTTGACCGGCCACATGCCTTCTATCGACGAACTTATTCCCGAGCACTGCGTGCGGCGATACGTGCTTAGGTTCGACAAAGAGGAGAGGATCAAGGTCAAGAAGATGCTGTTCCACGAGCGACGCACGCGGGCACACCTTATGCCCGACTACGGGACATGCGCAGAGGTGGCCATAGACTACTATTTATCAGAAATCAGTCTTTTATAAAAAGCGCGACTAGCGAACCCACTGGGCATTTGGCAGATGTGCTGTGGCCCACTGCCCGACAAAGTGTACGCCCGTATATTTTCTGCTTATTTGACGGCTTGGTGCCGACCCCACTTAAGTATATGAAATTTAATATACTTTTTACAGGGATCGACACCTTATTTCCGCTCCACTGGAGCGAATTTGCCCGAAGGGCCGGATTGCCCGCCCTGCGAGCATAGCTCTTCGGGCCTGACAGCCTAAGATCGCTCCACTGGAGCGATCTTTCCCCTTTGGGGCACGGCTGTCAGCCACTTACAATCGAGCGGGTGACGCGGCCGTTGCGCTGGAGGATGATCTGCCAGGTGCGGACGCGCTGGGAGGCGATCTGCTGGAAGGTGCTGGCGCTGGAGAGATCGATGTCGTTGAGGGAGAGGATGACGTCATCAACGCGCAGCCCCATGCCCTCGGCGGGCGAGCCAGGAGAAACCTCGGTGATGATGACGCCGGTGGCGTCATAGGGAAGCCCCTTGGCCTCGGAGAGGGCGGGATCGAGCTGGCGGACGGTCACACCGGAAAAGCGGGAATTGCCCGAGATGCTGGCGATAGCGTCGTCGCCGGCGGCAGGCGCGGCTTCGACGGTGAAATCAAGTGTCTCGACCGAACCGCTGCGCAGGCGCTCGAGCTTTGCAACCTGGCCTATGGGTTTTGTAGCCAAACGGAAGTTGAAGGCGCTGGGATCATCGACGCGCTGGCCATCGACGGAGATGACGACATCGCCCGAGCGGAAGCCGGCACGTTCGGCCGGGCCGCCGGGGGCGATATCGGTCAGGAGGGCACCATGGGGCGCGTCCATGCCCAGGCTTCGGGCAATGTCGGCATCGACGGTCTGCATCTTGGCGCCGAACCAGGGGCGGACGATCTCGCCGCCACTGACACCGGCTTCGGCGACGAGGCGCGCCATATTGGCGGGAATGGCGAAGCCAATGCCGACCGAGCCGCCGGACTGGGAAAAGATAGCGGTGTTGATGCCCACCAGGCGGCCGTCGAGATCGACCAGGGCGCCACCCGAATTGCCCGGATTGATGGCGGCGTCGGTCTGGATGAAGAATTCATACTCGGAGGCTTCGACGCCGGTGCGCGCCAAGGCGGATACAATGCCGCTGGTGACAGTCTGGCCGACGCCGAAGGGATTGCCGATGGCGAGGACAAGGTCGCCGACGAGCAGCCCATCGCTGTCGGCAAAGGTGATGGCGGGAAAACTCGTGCCTTTGGGATCGCGGACGCGGAGTACCGCCAGATCGGTTTGCTTGTCCTCGACGACGATATTGACGGCGAACTCGCGCCCATCGCTGAGGGCGATGCGGACATCGTTGGCGCCATTAATGACGTGGCTGTTGGTGAGGATGACGCCGGAGCCTTCGACGATCACGCCCGAGCCGAGCGAACGGGATTCGCGGGGACGGGTCTGAAAATACTGCTCGCCGAAGAAACGGGAGAAGAAGGGATCGCTGGCAAAGGGGGAGACGGCGCGCGACTCGATCCGCGTGGCGTAGACATTGACCACGGAGGGCGAAACGGCCTTCACCACCGGGGCAAAACTGAGCTTGATCTGGCCGTCACTGGCGGGGACGACGCGATCGCTGCCCTCGGGCGAAGACAATTGCAACTGAACCTGAGCGAAGGCCGGCGCGTTGACTGGTGAGAGAACCAGAGCGGCCCCAAGCCCCAAGGTGGCCAAAGCGACACCCGAAAACATAAGCGTTCTTAATGACATGGCTCAATTCCCATTCACTCATACCAGGCCGCGGAGAGGCGTTGCCCAAGCCCCACGAAAACCTCCGAAATCTGTCACGAAAATGACGCGTGAACATTGTTGTTTCCAGGGGCAAATAATCGTTTGCGCCGGGGGGCACACAGCCCTATATGCAGCGCTCATTTCGATGCGTTACCGGCAAAATACGAGGGACAGATTTTCCCCGGTAGCACAGCACTTTCCCCGCACTTCCTCCAGCCCCGAAAGGCCTGTTGTCCAATGACCGACGAGCCGAAAACCGTCTATCCCAACACTTCCGCACTGATTGCTGCGGAAGCGCCGGACTATCCCTCGTTCCTGTTCTCGGAGCGGGAGTTTCATCGCGCCATCAAGGTGTTCCGGAAGGGCTTTGACGGGCTGCTGACCTATGCGGTGAAGTGTAACCCCTCCCCGCACATCATTGCGCAGCTGCACGCCGAAGGGCTCAAGGCGTTTGACGTGGCGTCCAACCGCGAAATGGAACTGGTGCGCGACTACGCGCCGGGCGCAGTGATGCACTACAACAACCCGATCAAGAACAAGCGCGAAATCGAGCGCGCTTATGAAGAGTTCGGCGTTCGCAGCTTCACCATCGACCATCCCCAGCAGCTCGACCAGCTGGCGTCCGTCGTGTCGCCCAGCCGCGATGTGGAAGTGACCACCCGTTTCAAGGCCGGCAAGGCACTGAAGTCCTATGACTTCGGCATCAAGTTCGGCGTGATGGAACAGGGCGCGGCTGAAATCGTCACCGCTGTCGAGAAGATGGGCTATACGCCCAGCCTCTGCTTCCACGTCGGTTCGCAGTGCGAAGACGCCTATGCCTATGAGCGTCATATCGCGGCCGCTGCGCGTATCGTCGAAGAAGCCGGCATCGAGCTCAAGCGCCTCAATATCGGTGGTGGCTATCCGGCCCCCTACCCGACCAGCGAAGCGCCGCCGATGGACCACTATTTCGAGACCATCGGCAATGCCGTCGAAGACCATTTCGGCAAGCGCAAGCCCGAGCTGATCATCGAACCCGGCCGCGCAATCGTCACGTCTTCGACCTCGCTGCTGCTGCGCGTAAAGCATCAGCGCGGCGGCCAGGCCGTCTACGTCAATGACGGTGCCTATGGCGCGCTGATGGAAGCGAAGTTCATGCACTTCACCCCGCCGGTGCGTGTGTGGCGCGGTCCGCGCATCCACGACAACAATGCTGAATTCAGCGAGTTCACACTGTGGGGCCCGACCTGCGACAGCTATGACGTGCTGCCCCAGGTGTTCACCCTGCCGGCCGATATCGATGAGGACGACTGGATCGAGTTCGGTCTGATGGGTGCCTATACCCAGGCCTCGCTGACGCCGTTCAACGGTTTTGACCGCCGCGACCAGTACTGGGTCGACGAGGTCTACACCGGCAAGGACATGGCGCCGGCTGAGTAAGGCGCACTTCTATTTGAGGGGGCGGGGATGAGAGATCATTCCCGCCCTTTTTTGTTTTTTGGGGGTCAGCGTTCTGAGTTCGGAAGAGGCCCCCCTCCTAGCCTCCCCCTGGTAGGGGGAGGGACGCATCGAGTGTGCTGAGGGGATGGTTGAGCCTCGGCGGGCTCCTCCCCCTATCAGGGGGAGGTTGGGTGGGGGTATGCCGGCCGCAAAGTCTGCGTTTGTGGCTCCACCCCACCCCGGCCCTCCCCATCCAGGGGAGGGAGGAGATCGTGCAAGGCCTGTCTCAACGCCCCTGGAAAACCGAGCGGTCGGCCAGGGGGCCGGTGATTTCGCTGACTTTTATGGCGCGGCCTTCCTGGACGGATTTGACCGCGGCCTCGGCAAGAGCAAGCGCGATGAGGCCGTCAACGCCGCTGGGCGAGGCCGGAGATTTTGATTCCACGAAATCGATGAAGCTCCTGATTTCGTTGGCATAAGCCTCGGTGTAGCGGGTCATGAAGAAGTCGTGCAGCGGAGGGCGGGTATAGCCGGAGGCATTGGCGATCTCGATGGAAACCGGACGCTGGTTCTCGGCGGCGACGGCACCCTTGGAGCCATGCACCTCGATACGCTGATCGTAGCCATAGGTGGCGCGGCGGGAGTTGGAGATGGTAGCGTGCTTGCCCGAAGCGGTGGCGAGCATGACCGAGACGCTGTCGTAATCGCCGGCGGTGCCGATGGCCTTGTCGACCAGAACGGATGCCTGGGCACTGACCGTGTCGATCTCCTCGCCGAGGAGATATCGCGCCATGTCGAAATCATGGATGGTCATGTCGCGAAAAATACCGCCGGAGCGCTTGATATAGTCAACCGGCGGGGCGCCGGGGTCGCGCGAGACGATGGTGACCATTTCGACGTCGCCGATCTGGCCTTCGTCGATGGCCTTGCGCACGGCCTGGAAATGCGGGTCAAAACGGCGGTTGAAGCCGACCATCAGCGTGCCGCCAACTTCATCCACGATTTTGAGGCAGGATTTTACCTGCTCGACGTCAAGGTCGATCGGCTTTTCGCAGAAGATGGCTTTTCCGGCCCGGGCAAAGCGCTCGATCAGATCGGCATGGGTATCGGTGGGCGTGCAGATGACGACGGCGTCGATATCAGCGGCCGCTTCGATCGCTTCGATGGTGCGCACTTCGGCGCCATACTGGCTGGCGAGGTCCGTGGCGGCCTGGGGGAAGGCGTCGGCCACGGCGACGAGCCGGGCCTTGGGATTGGCCGTCACGGCCCTGGCGTGAACCTTGCCGATGCGCCCCGCGCCGAGCAGGCCAAAACGAATAGACATGCGAAACTCTCCACCCTCTTGGCCGGCATCAGCGCCGGCCGAACCTTGGTGGAATGATTAAGCGATTTTCGCCAGAAATGAAACGGAAATTCCGTATGCAATAGAGGTGTCTCGCGAGGGGAGACTCGGGCTCTCTGTTAGGGCCCCTCACCCCACCCCTCTCCCCGGAGGGGCCAGAGGGCGATGAAGCCGAGGGATCGTTGTCTTTGCGATAGACTCAGTGTTCGCGGGCGCGCTCGAGGATGCGTTTGCACTCGAGCAGCTCGCGAAGAACCTCGGAGAGCTTGTTGCGTGATTCCTCGTCGAGGGAGGGACTGGCCTCCATCAACGCCTCTTCGACGACGGCTTCATCAGCCGCATTCTCGGCATCTTCTATGAGCGGCAGGATTTCATCGACCGGCCTGCCCTCGCCAACGGCGATGACATAGCGGGGCCCCTGCTCCTTGAGGATGCGCTGGACGCCCTTGATGGTGAAGCCCTGATCGTACAGTAGATGGCGGATGCCACGCAGAAGCATGACATCCTCGGGCCGATAATAGCGGCGGCCGCCGCCGCGCTTCAGCGGCTTGATCGTCGCGAAGCGAGTCTCCCAGAACCGGAGAACATGCTGAGGAAGGTCAAGCTCCTCAGCGGCCTCAGAAATGGTCCGGAATGCGTCTGGAGACTTGTCCAAGCCGCTAACTCCTTCAGTAAGAAAACCTTACTTTTCAGAGCCGACCATAGACTTGTTAATCTTCGACTTCAACACGTTGCTGGGTTTGAACACAAGAACCTGCCGGGGGAGGATCGGCACCTCCTCGCCGGTCTTGGGATTGCGCCCCACACGTTCATTCTTGGAGCGGACCTGGAACGACCCGAAGGACGACAGCTTGACGTTTGCTCCCGTGACCAAGGCCTCGGTGATGAGCTCGAGCACGCGCTCCACCAGTTCCGCCGACTCAGTGCGGGACAAGCCCACTGTGCCGTAAACTGCTTCGGAAAGGTCGGCCCGTGTAACCGTCTTCTGCGCCATAAGCACCCCCATTGCTGTTGATGAATGATTTTCCGGCGAGAGCGCGCAGAACCCTCAAGCCCGTTGCCGAGCCAACTGCGCTACAGGAAAACCGCTCAACCGACGCCGCCGGGACTTTCTTGGTCCGGCTTCAGCGCCAGGCTCCTCCACCCGGAAATACACTAACGCCCTGAAACGCTTAAGGTCAATGCGGGTGGAGAAAGGTTACCAACGGATGAGAGATGCGCCCCAGGTGAAGCCGCCGCCCATGGCTTCGAGCATGACGAGATCGCCCTGCTTGATGCGGCCATCGGCCGTGGCGACGCTCAAAGCCAACGGCACGGAGGCAGCCGAGGTATTGGCGTGCACATCAACAGTGATGACGACTTTTTCGGGCGGAAGACCGAGCTTGGCCCCAGCTCCGTCGATGATGCGGCGGTTGGCCTGGTGGGGCACGAACCAGTCGAGGTCCTCGACAGTGTAGCCGGTCTTTTCGAGCGTGGAGTAGACCACGTCGGTGATCTTGCCGACGGCGTGGCGGAAGACTTCCTTGCCCTGCATGTGGACGTGACCGGTGGTGCCAGTGGTGGACGGGCCGCCATCGACATAGAGCTTGTCCCAGTGCTGGCCGTCGGAGCGGAGGGCCGAAGCCAGAACGCCGCGCTCGGGCTCACCCTCGGCCAGTTCGACCTTTTCGAGGATCATCGCGCCGGCGCCATCGCCGAACAGCACGCAGGTGGTCCGGTCGGTCCAGTCGAGGAGGCGCGAGAAGGTCTCGGCTCCGATCACCAGGGCGCGGGTGCCGAGGCCGTTCTTGATGTAGCTGTCCGCCGTGGCGACGGCGTAGACGAAGCCCGAGCAGACGGCCTGGACGTCGAACGCCATGCCGTGCTGGATGCCGAGCTTCATCTGCACGAGGGTCGCGGCAGCGGGGAATGTGTAATCGGGCGTGGTCGTGGCGACGATAATGAGATCGATGTCGTCGGGCGTCAGGCCGGCATTGGCCAGCGCGTTTTTGGCTGCGGCTACGGCTAGGTCGGACGTAAACTCGCCCTCGGCGGCGATATGGCGCTCCTTGATGCCGACCCGCTGCTGGATCCACTCGTCGGTCGTATCGACCGTTTTGGCGAGCTCTTCATTGGTCAGCACTCTTTGGGGCAGGTATGCACCGACCCCACGCACGATTGAACGAATCCTGGTCACGCCGAATTGGCCTCAGTATCGGAGGGCGATTTGGGCACCTCCCTGTTGACGGGGAAGCGCTGCATGCTGTCGCCGATCTTGTCGATCAGACGGCTGCGCGCCATTTCATATGCAAGGCCCAGGGCGCTGTTATAGCCGACTTCGTCGGTGCCACCGTGGGATTTGATGACGATGCCATTGAGGCCCATGAAGACGCCGCCATTGACGGTACGCGGGTCCATCTTGCGCTTGAGGGCATTGAGCGCAGAGCTGGCGAACAGCGCGCCCAGCTTGCTCATCCAGTTGGCCATCAAGGCGTTGCGGAGATAGGTCGCGACCTGGCGAGCCGTGCCTTCGGCGGTCTTGAGGGCGATGTTGCCGACAAAGCCTTCAGTGACGACGACGTCGACCGTGCCCTTGCCGATGTCATTGCCTTCCACGAAGCCGTGGTAGGTGAAGCCGGCGCCGCTGGCCTGCTGCAGGATTTTGCCGGCGTCCTTGATGTAGTCGAGCCCCTTCACTTCCTCGGTGCCGACATTAAGGAGGCCCACGGTCGGGGCTTCCGAATCAAAGAGGGCACGCGCGAGGGCGGAGCCGAGAATGGCGTAGTCGACCAGCTGGCGCGCGTCGGCGCCAATGGTGGCGCCCATGTCGAGCACGATGATATCGCTGCGCGTGGTCGGCCAGATGGCGGCGATGCCCGGGCGGGAAATGCCCTCCATCGGGCGCAGGCAGAAAGTTGCCATGGCCATCAGCGCGCCGGTGTTACCACCGGAGATCGCGACGTCGGCTTCGCCATCCTTGACCGCCTGGATGGTCATCCACATCGAGGACGTGCCCTTGCCCTTGCGCAAGGCCTGGCTGGGCTTTTCGTCCATGGCGATGACGGTTTCGCAATGGCGGACGGTCGAGACGGGCTTGAGTCGCGGGAACTCCTCGAGAAGCGGATTGATCTGCTCCTCGCGGCCGTGGAAAATGAACTTGGTGTCCTTGTGCTCGCGCAGGGCCAAATCGGCGCCGTGAATGACGGCACGCGGCGCGTGATCGCCACCCATGGCATCCACGGAAATCGTTATTGTATCGGTCATTTCAGCCCGTGTTTCGGCCCGCTTGGGCAGGCATGCAAACATATCCCATCACTGGGTGGGTGCAAGCCCCGACCCGACGGGCAAGGAATGCGACGATCCAGGATCATACAGCATTCCCACGCGAACGATCGCGCCAGACCAAAAGGCCCCGCAGCGATCAGTCTTCGTCCTTCTTACCAGCCTTAAGCCGTGCAAGGGCGGCGAACGGCCCTTCTTCCCCGTCTTTGGCATCGAGACCAAGCGCGTCGAGGCTTTCGCCCGGCGCGCGCGGGTAAGGATCGATCTCGAGACCCAGTGTTTCCAGCAAAAGCGCGCTCAGATCAACTTCCGGACCATCGATATGGTCTGGAAAATCGTCATCTTCGAGGTCGATGAACACTTCCGAGCCGGGCCCCGGCAGTTCCTTGCCGCTGGCGGGCAGGAAAACACGATCGATATCAGCTGCTATATCCTGGAAAACAGGCTCAAACGTGACGACCGATGGCTGTTCGATATGGGCCTTGAGCCATCCCTGGGCCCGCAGACCACCGCGCAGGGGCACGATGGTCAGCTCCGCCTGGAAGCGGGTGACGGCGGTGACCTTCATGGCCTCGGCGATGGCAGCGCGCGTTGTGGCGTCGGCTTCGACCTTGAGGGAGCGGCCAGCGGCCGGCAGCTTGTCGATACGGACGACGGCGTCGAAAAGAGGCTCCGCCTTATGCGTCATGCAGTTTCTCCGAAGGCGATCTCACCCTTGACGATGGAATCGGCCGACTGGTTGTGAAGGAAAGCGTCCTGGGCAATGACATAGGCGGCCAGCGCCTGGGCATGCTCGGATGCTTCGCCTTCGAAAATGTTTCGCGAAAGAACCCCGGCGAGGGTCTCCGCATCATTGCGATCAAGCGCTTCGTTCATGGCGGCGAGCAGACCAAAGAAGATGTTGCCCATCTTCTGGATCTTCTTGGGAACGCCGAGATCGGTGACACCCATTTCGCGGAGGGACCGGTCCATGTCTTTGAAGAAAAGGTCGAACACGGCCTGGCTGAAATCCTTGGTAGCGTCGGCGCGCAGACGCCGGAACAGCAGCGCCATGTGCACGCTGATCATATCGAACCGACCAGTCACCGTATCGGGGACGCCCCAATCCGCATAGAATTGCGGCTGTCGGGATTGCGCCACAATAGCTCGGTAGACGGCATAAACCGCGTCAGTTGCTGTGTTCTTGCGGAACAAGGACAGGATCATGGGATTGCGCTCAGCCTCGGGATCGGTCAAACACATGATTAGCGCGCCGGGCTGCTTGCCAGCTTGCCAGATCAGGGTGTTGACAGCTACACATTCCGGCGGTCATTGGGCACGCGCCTTGTTGTCACGCCTATAGTCGAGAGCCATCGGGAAAGTCAAATTCATGCTCCTGCGTAATGCCTCCGCTCCTATCGCGCCGATCGCGGCAGCAGCCGTCATGGCACTGGCCCTTGTCGCCTGCACAAGCAGCACGTCGGTTGTTACCAGCCGCACGCAGGGTTACGAGATTTCCGACTCGGCGATGCAGCAGATCCGCGTCGGCCAGAGCCAGGACCTGGTTCGCGTGGTTCTGGGGTCGCCCCAGTCCACGAACAGCTTCGGCGACCAGAGCGCCTGGTACTATGTCGAGACCAAGGTCCAGCAGACCGCGTTCGGCCTGTCCATGGTGCAGGAACGCACGGTGCTGGCCGTCTACTTCGACAAGAACAAGCGCGTTTCGGACAAGGCCGTCTACGGCCTGACCGACGGCAAGGTCGTCACGATCGAGCAGCGCCGGACCCAGTCCTTCGGCGAAGACCGCACCTTCATCGACTCGATCCTGCAGTCGTTCTGATCGGTTCAAGCTCAGAGTTTTGGAAGCCCCGGTTCGCCGGGGCTTTTTTTTGTGTTCTCTTGAGGGGGGGCGCGGGCGGTCACCCCCTCCGAGCGACGCTACGGCCGGACGGGGCCTAGCTTTGCTTGCCTCCCCCTTCAGAAGGGGAGGTGAAGGGGTTGCGGCTTGCCCATCCCCTGCTCCACAAACAAAAATCCCCGCACATGGCGGGGATTTTTTAGAAGCGTTGCGGGAGGCTTCGGTCAGAGCTCGGCGCCGGCGGCGCGGGCGATGGTGTCGAGAGCGGCGTTGACGAGGCCGGAAGCGTCGTCTTCGTAGAAGGCCCGGGCGACATCGACATATTCGGTGATGACCACCTTGGCCGGAATGTCCTTGCGGCGCAGCAGTTCGAAGGCAGCGGCGCGCAGGATGGCGCGAAGGGTCGCGTCAACGCGCTCCATCGGCCAGCCATCAGCCAGCGCCTGATCGACGGCGGGGTCGATTTCGAGCTGGTGCTTGGCAACGCCCTGCACGATCTGGCGGAAGAAATCGGCATCGGCGGGGAGATATTGCTCACCCTCGATCTCGCGGCCGAGATGGAAGGCACCGAACTGGGCCAGCGTGTCTTCCAGGGTCTGACGGCCCACGTCCATCTGGTAGAGCGCCTGCACGGCAGCAAGACGGGCTGCGCCGCGCTGGTTTGCCGGTCGATGGACCTGCGAGTCTCGTTTGGGAATATCTGTCATTTCTATGCGTTCAACTTTGCCTTAAGCGCTGCCAGGGCCAATGCGGCACGAGCGGCGTCGCCACCCCGGTCCTGCTCACTCTTGCGCGCGCGGACCCAGGCCTGCCCTTCATTTTCAACGGTCAGAATGCCGATACCCAGCGGAAGGGCATCGACGACCGCCAACTCGGCAAGCGCACGAATGCTCTCGCCGGCGACGGCCTCATAGTGATTTGTGTGGCCGCGCATGACGCAGCCCAGGGCGATAAACCCGTCATAGTCCCCGGCTTCGATCGCCATGGCGACGGCGACCGGAACTTCCATGGCGCTCGGCACGGCGATGACGTCGTGCGTGGCACCGGCCGCCTCGAGGGCGGCAACAGCGCCGCCGCGCATCTCATCAGCGATGCCCGGATAGGAGCGTCCCTCGACGATCAGGAAATGCTGACCGGCTGCTGAATTGGCTTCGATCGGGAAACGCTCGCCGTAGGAGTCCATGTCTCGAAACCTTTGTGTTGCGCGCGATCCGCCAAATCGGAGCGCGCGAGCTCGTCCCAACCCTTAATCCGGCGCGGCTGGGTCTGCAACAGGTGCAGATCAGTCCTCGTCCTGGAAGGTCTGGTCCCCGCCCTGCGCCAGCTCGGCCAAAAAGTCCCGGAAGTCGTCGGCAGAAGAGAAATTCTTGTAGACGGAGGCGAAGCGGACGAAGGCCACATCGTCGAGGCCCTTGAGCCCCTCCATCACATATTCGCCGATCTGGTCGGAGGTGATTTCGACGTCGCCCAGGCTTTCCAGCTGACGGACGATGCCCGAAATCAGCCGCTCGGCGCGCTCGGCCTCGACAGAACGCTTGCGCAAGGCGGTATAGACCGAACGGGAGAGCTTTTCGCGGTCGAAGGGCACTTTCCGGCCGCTCTTCTTGACCACGGTGAGGTCGCGCAGCTGCACGCGCTCAAACGTGGTGAAGCGACCGCCGCAGGCATTGCACACGCGGCGGCGGCGGATAGCGCCCGAATCTTCAGTCGGGCGGCTATCCTTCACCTGGGTGTCGTCGTTGCCACAATAGGGGCAGCGCATGGGATACCCTTAGTTTGCGTAGATCGGGAAGCGAGAGGTCAGTGCGATGACCTTCTCACGCACAGCGCCTTCGACAGCGCTGTTGTTGTCTTCGCCGTTTGCCTTGAGGCCGTCGAGCACTTCGATGATGAGCTCGCCAACTTCACGGAACTCTTCCGTGCCGAAACCGCGGGTGGTGCCGGCGGGCGTGCCGAGGCGAATGCCCGAGGTGATTGCCGGCTTTTCCGGATCGAACGGAACAGCGTTCTTGTTGCAGGTGATGTAGGCGCGGCCGAGAGCTGCCTCAGTGGCCTTGCCGGTGAGGCCCTTGGGGCGCAGATCAACCAGCATCAGATGATTGTCGGTGCCGCCCGAGACGATGTCGACGCCGCCCTTGACGAGGGTTTCGGCGAGCATCTGGGCGTTTTCGACGACCTGCTTGGCATAGAGCTTGAAGCTCGGGTCGAGCGCTTCCTTGAAGGCAACGGCCTTGGCGGCGATGACATGCATCAGCGGCCCGCCCTGGATGCCCGGGAAGATGGCCGAGTTGATCTTCTTGGCGATGGCTTCATCGTTGGTGAGGATCAGGCCGCCGCGCGGACCGCGAAGGGTCTTGTGGGTGGTGGTGGTGGCGACATGGGCGTGCGGGAACGGGCTGGGGTACTGGCCACCAGCCACGAGACCGGCAACGTGGGCCATGTCGACAAAAAGGATTGCCCCGACTTCGTCCGCGATGGCGCGGAATTCTGCCCAGTCCATGACGCGCGAATAGGCCGAGAAGCCTGCGACGATCATCTTGGGCTTATGCTCGCGGGCGAGCTGGCGGACCTGGTCCATGTCGACGCGGCCGTCCTGCTTGCGCAGGCCGTACTGGATGGCATTGAACCACTTGCCGGACTGGTTGGGCTTGGCGCCATGGGTCAGGTGACCACCGGCGTCGAGCGACATGCCGAGGATGGTGTCGCCGGGCTGGACCAGCGCCTGATAGACGCCCTGATTGGCCTGCGAGCCGGAATTGGGCTGCACATTGGCGAACTCGACGCCGAAAAGCTGCTTGGCCCGCTCGATGGCGAGGCTTTCGGCGATATCGACGAACTCACAGCCGCCGTAGTAGCGCTTGCCCGGATAGCCTTCGGCATATTTGTTGGTCAGCACGGAGCCCTGGGCTTCCAGAACAGCGCGCGAAACGATGTTCTCCGAGGCGATCAGCTCGATTTCATGCTGCTGGCGGCCGAGCTCCTTGCCGATCGCGGCAGCGAGCTCGGGATCGGTCTGGGCAACGGAATTGGTGAAGAACTGCGGAAACAGCGAGGACGATGGAGTGCTCATGAGAAAATTACCTCGCGTGAGACGGAAGAGATTTGATTGGACGTGCTCATATCATGGCGCTGAGCGCGATTCCAAGGCCGGGTGGACAATGCTGACAGCATAGGGCTCCCCTGGTTGCGGTTGGGTGCCCAGGCGAGCGGCTTCATGAGGTTCGCGTTCCCCGATGGTTACCCATCTCATCTCGCCAGTTGCGCGAACGGAGGCGAATATGGCGTAAGCCCGACTAAAAGTGAAGAGCCAAAGGGCGCGACGCAATGCCCGGCCACGCTTAAAATGCAAGGCGATGCAGCAAGCGGGCGTTCACCGCACGAGGCAACGCTTCCTAGAGAGATCGAGCGCAAACTACGTTCAGGAAACAAAAAATCTCTGGAAGGTCCCAATGAACACGTTTGTCACGAAGTTTACCGCAATAGCGCTCACCGGCATCATGGCCCTGTCCAGCATCGCACCGGTTCAGGCGCAGGACCATTCGCTGAATGCCGAACAGCGCAAGCAGGTGGTGCAGGCCTATTGCCAGAAGTATCCGCAGGACCCCGATTGCAACGGCTGGTGGTTCTGGAGCGCGCGTGACTACGACGCCTATTACTACCGCAATCGCAACGACCTCGAGCCGCTGATCGCGGGCATTTTCGGTCTCGCCATCGGCGCAATCATCGCCGGCGCCATTGCCAACAGCAACAAGCCGGCCCCTGCCCCGGCAGCGCGGAACACTTTCGACGCCGAGCACGTGGCGCGCTGCGCGTCTCGCTATAAATCCTATGACGCGCGCACCGACACCTTCCTCGGCAATGACGGTCTGCGACACGCCTGCAAGCTCTGAACGCAGCGGATTGTCGGCTGGGGCGGTATCCGTCCCGGCCATCGGCCGCACAATGGTTACACAAATGTGCCGACTTGAATGCCCAACGGTGACGACTAGATAGTAGGTTATCTTTCGTAACTGCTGGGCATATCATGACCGATTACGGGCATAGCCTGCGCTTTGGCACCTTCATCACCCCGTCTGCCCAGAAGGTGGATGCCGTGGTGGCGCTGGCGCAGGAGACCGAGGCTTATGGACTCGATCTCGTCACCTTCCAGGATCATCCCTACCAGTCCAACTTCGTCGATACCTGGACGCTGCTGTCTTATGTGGCGGCCAAGACCAGTCGCGTGAGCCTGTCTGGGAACGTGCTGAACCTGCCGTTGCGCCAGCCCGCCGTGCTGGCGCGGGCGGTGGCCAGTCTCGACCTCTTGTCAAAGGGGCGCGTTGAACTCGGGCTCGGCGCCGGCGCATTCTGGGATGGCATAGAGGCCATGGGCGAGGACAAGCTCAGCCCCGGACAGTCCGTCGACGCGCTGGATGAGGGCATCGGCATCATCCGCGGCATCTGGGACGCCGGGGCTGCCGGTGGCGTCAGGGTCGACGGGACCTATCACAAGGCGCGGGGTGCCCGACGCGGACCCCTGCCCCATCATCAGATCGGGATCTGGCTGGGCGCCTACAAGCCGCGCATGCTTAAGCTGATCGGGCGCAAGGCCGATGGCTGGCTGCCCTCGCAGGGCTATATCAAATCGCCCGATCTCGTCGAATCCAACGCCGTCATCGACGAAGCCGCGATTGAGGCCGGGCGGGATCCGCGCGACATCCGGCGGCTCCTCAATATCGGCGGCCGGCTGACGACGACCGATGACGTCAATGCCATGATCGAGCAATTGACGGCGCTGGCGCTGGAGCAAGGGTTTTCGACCTTCATCCTGCCTGCGGACGCCTCCGGCCCGATCGAGCTGTTTGGCACGCGGGTGGCACCGGCGGTGCGCGAAAAGGTGGCGGCGGCGCGTGCGGCACTGGGCGCGCAGACGGCGTCAACGCGCTCGTCGAGCGCCCTCGCCCAGCGTCGCCCCGGCATTGACTATGACGGCATTCCCAAAGATCTGGCGCCGCAGGCCGTCGAGCCGGGCGACCACGATTTTCCGAAATTCCGCTCGACCTACATCCACAAGGGCAATCCCGGGCTCGTGCTGCGGCCGAAAAAGGCTGAGGAGGTCTCTGAAGCGGTCGCCTATGCCGCGCGGCAAAGCGTGCCGCTGGCGGTGCGCAGTGGCGGGCACGGCATTTCGGGACGGGAGACCAATGACGGCGGCATTGTCATCGATCTGGGGCAGATGAATGCGATCAAACTGCTCGATGAAAAGAGCGGTCTGTTTCGTGTCGGGCCTGGTGCACGCTGGGGTGAGGTTGCCGCGGCCCTGGCGCCGCATGGGCTCGGCATGAGCTCGGGCGACTATGGTGGCGTGGGTGTTGGCGGTCTCGCGACGGCGGGCGGCATAGGCTATTTCACGCGCAAGCATGGGCTGACGCTGGATCATGTGCAGGCGGCGGACGTGGTGCTCGCTGACGGTTCGATGGTGCGGGCGGATCGGGAGAACAACGCCGATCTCTTCTGGGCGCTGCGCGGCGCCGGTGGCAATTTCGGCGTGGTGACCGCGTTCGAAATGGACGCCTATCCAGTGGGTAATGTGGTGTTCGCCCAGATCACCTATGATCTCAGCGATGCCCAGAGCGTGTTGCCGCGCTGGGCAGAGGCGGTCGAAAAATCGCCGCGGGAGGTGACGAGCTTCCTCTCCATGGTGCCGGGACGGGCCGGCAACCAGCCCATCGCACAGGCGAGCGTCGTGATCATGAGCAATGATCCAGAATTCGCCGAACCGCTGCTGCAGCCGTTCCTCGCCGTCGGGCCGATCCTCGGCAGCCAGGCCTATATCATTCCTTATGCGTCGCTAGTGGAGAGCAGTTTTGACTGTCATGACGGGGCAGGAAAGCTCGTGGGCCACTCGGGCCTGCTGACCACACTGACACCGGACATCGCGCGGAGCATGGGCGCCTTGCTGGACGGTGGCGCGACTGCAATGATGCAGATCAGGGCCGTGGGTGGCGCAGTCAACGACGTCGCCGAGGACGCAACCGCTTACGCCCATCGGCACCAGAATTTCAGCTTCAATGTCGCCGCCTTCAGCAAAGGCATGGAGCAGCGGCTGGAGGCGATGTGGCCGGACATGGCGGGCCAGCTCGACGGGCTCTATACGAGCTTTGAGACCGGCCGGGGCCCGGACTTGCTCGAAAAGGCATTTCCGGGCAAGACACTCACCCGCCTGCGGCAGCTCAAGGCCAAATATGATCCGGCCGGGCTGTTCAATGCCAACTTTCCAATACCGCCAGCGGCGTGAGCGGAGGTGACTGGGAAGCGAAAAGAAGGCCCCTCACCTTAGCCCTCACCCCGAAGGGGCAAGGGGAGGCAGGAGCCGGATCTGAGGAGCGTAGAATTGCCAGACATACCCGAGCTTGATGATCTTGGCCGCCGGATCGTGATTCTCGGGCCGACCAATGCGGGTAAATCGACGCTCGCGGTTGCGATCGGAAAAAAGATCGGCGTCCCCGCCCGTCACGTCGATCTCTTTCGGCATATGCCGAATACGGACTGGGTGCAGCGGCCGGATGAGGAGTTTCACGCTCTTCATGCCGAGGCAGTGGCCGAGCCGGAATGGGTGATGGACGGGAATTATTCGGTCATCCTCCCGCTCCGGTTTTCCCGCGCGACGGGCGTCATTACCCTCGACGAGCCGCTTTGGCGGCGGTACTGGCGCTATTTCACCCGCACGCTCAACCGAAACCGGGCGGGAGCGCTGGAGGGCAATCGCGACTCGATCAAGTGGGACATGATCCACTGGCTCTGGATCACCCGCGACGCGGCCGACAAGTATATTGCCGTAGCGAAAGCGACCGGATTGCCGGTCGTCGTGTGCCGCAACCAGCGCGAACTACAGGCGCTCTATCGGCGCTGGGGGCTTACCTTCCCGGTTTAGGCTTTACCAGGTTGAAGCGGATCAGGCTGTCGGCCGCGCTGAGGACGGCTTCCTCGACCGTGAAATAGGGGCGGCCCAGAAGACGCTCGCCTTTCGACCCGTCAAAATGCTTTTCATTGCCGATATCGTTGATGATCTGGCGGACAGGACCACCCGTGAGCGCAACGAGCCGCATGATCCAGTCGGGCACGGATTTGAGCGTCACAGGATAATCGGGATAGGCCCGGCGCAGGATGCCCGCGACCTCGTCAAAGCGCGTATATGGCGCGGTGCAGAGATAGCGCTGGCCGATGCTCTGGGGCGTCTGCAGCGCAGCCAGATGCATGGCGGCGACATCGCGGACATCGCTGATGGCAAAGCCGATGCGGGGCATGGCCGGTGTTGACCCATCGAGGAGCCCGCTGACGAGCCCAAGTGAGATGCTGGTCTGGGGATCAGTCGCCGGACCGAGAATGGCCCCCGGGTGGATGGTGGTCAGCTGCATATCCCTGCTGCGAGCGTAGGCCCAGGCGGCCTGTTCGGCCCGCGTCTTGCCGATGCAATAGGCCCAGGGGTGGCGCATGTTTTCAAGATTGGTGTAATCGGCCTCGGTATAGGTTCGGACGCCGCTGTCGTGGCCATGACCATAACCGACCGTGGAAATGGAGGAGGTCATCACCACGCGCCTGATGCCGCTGGCAAGGGCAAACCGCAGGATGCGCTCAGTGCCTTCAACGGCGGGGCGAATGACGATGGACGCGTCCTTCGGCTCTTCGGCGACGATTACCGTGGCCACATGCATGACCGCAGCACAACCAGCCATGGCGGCGGACCAGCCGGCGTCTTCGAGGAGGTCCGCCTCGACGATTTCAAGATGCTGTTCGCGACCGGGAGCGAGCTCGGCAATCGCATCTTTGATGCCGGAAAGGCGGGCGCGGCTGCGGACCGTGCCACGCACCTGATAGCCGGCGCGCAGCAGCTCTCCAATGATGTGCTTGGCAACGAAGCCCGAGGCCCCCGTGACGAGAATGCGATCCATGCTGTCCCCCGACAAGGCCTTCATGGGTACACGGCAAGGGGAAAAGGGAAAGCGAGAAAAATCAGGAACGGCGATCGCGACGCGCTCAGTCTGAGTCCCGCCATCTCACTCGTCTAGTCTGGACGGCAAAAACACCCGCCGGATTAATGAGGAGACGAAAATGGAATATCTCGTCGCGATCCACCTGCCCGACGACTACGACCCGTCCAAGGAAGACAGCCAGCTGATGAGCGATATCTCCGCGCTCAATGAGGAGATGATTGCCAAGGGTGTGCGCAATTTCGTCGGCGGCCTGCAGCCCCCTGCCCGCGCCAAGACCATCCGCGCCGATCGCAATGGCGGCACCATGGTCACCGACGGCCCCTTCATCGAGGCAAAGGAGCATGTCGGCGGCTTCTGGGTGCTCGAATGCGAGAGCCTCGAGGAAGCGGTCGAATGGGGGAAAAAAGCGACAGTGGCCTGCAGGGCACCGGTTGAGGTGCGGGCGTTCAACGCTGTGCCACCGGAACGGCTGAAGGCCAGGGCCGAAGCGCGGTGACAGGCAAAAACAAAAAGGGCGACCACTGGGGCCGCCCTTTTGAAGCTTTGTGCTGAAGCGCTCTTATGCGGCTTCGGCTTCGTCGTCCTGTGCGAAGGACGGACCGGAGTCCTGGCCCTTGGCATTGACGTCACGATCGACGAACTCGATCACGGCCAGCGGCGCGTTGTCGCCATAGCGGAAACCGGCCTTCAGGATGCGGATGTAGCCGCCCTGACGCTCAGCATAACGCGGGCCGAGGACTGCGAAGAGCTTCGCAACCATGGCTTCGTCGCGGATCTGGGCGATCGCCTGACGACGAGCGTGCAGGTCGCCGCGCTTGCCGAGGGTGATCAGCTTCTCGACGATCGGACGCAGGTCCTTGGCCTTGGGAAGCGTAGTAACGATCTGCTCGTGCTTGATCAGCGCAGCAGACATATTGGCGAACATCGCCTTACGGTGAGAAGCGGTACGGCTGAATTTGCGGCCGCGATTACCGTGTCGCATGGGTTATCTCCTAAAAGTCTTGGCCTGCGCCGGATCAGTAGTGATCTTCGTAGCGCTTGGCGAGGTCATCGATATTCTCGGGCGGCCAGTTGTTAACGTCCATTCCGAGATGAAGCCCCATCTGTGCCAGGACTTCCTTGATTTCATTGAGCGACTTGCGGCCGAAATTCGGAGTCCGCAGCATCTCGGCTTCCGTCTTCTGGATAAGGTCGCCGATATAGACGATGTTGTCGTTCTTGAGGCAGTTGGCCGAACGCACGGAGAGTTCGAGCTCGTCCACCTTCTTGAGCAGAGCCGGATTGAAGGCCAGTTCGGGAACGGCATCCTGTGCCTTTTCCTTGCTGGGCTCTTCGAAGTTCACGAAGACCGACAGCTGGTCCTGGAGAATGCGCGCAGCATAAGCCACGGCATCTTCCGGCGACACGGCGCCATTGGTCTCGACCTGCAGGGTGAGCTTGTCCTTGTCCAAGCTTTCGCCAGCGCGGGTCGCGTCAACCTTGTAGCTCACGCGGCGAACCGGCGAGAACAGGGCGTCGACCGGAATATAGCCGATGGGGGCATCTTCCGGACGGTTCTTGTCGGCGGGGACATAGCCCTTGCCGGTATTGACGGTGAACTCGATGTTGATTTCGGCACCATCGTCGAGATGGCAGATCACGAGTTCGGGATTGAGCACTTCGATGTCGCCCGACACCTTGATGTCGCCGGCCGTCACAGAACCTGGGCCCTGACGGGTCAGTGTGAGACGCTTCGGACCTTCGCCACCCATCTTGATGGCGATTTCCTTAACGTTCAGCACCAGGTCGGTGATGTCCTCACGCACGCCGGGCAGAGACGAGAATTCGTGCAGAATGCCGTCGATCTGAATCGCGGTGACTGCGGCGCCCTGAAGCGACGACAGCAGAACGCGACGCAGCGCATTGCCCAAGGTAAGGCCGTAGCCGCGCTCGAGAGGCTCGGCGATAACCGAAGCCTGGCGCGTATCGACGCCATCCGAAACAATCTCCAGCTTGGTCGGCTTGATGAGTTCCTGCCAGTTCCTCTGGATCGTCACGGTATTGTCCTTTCAAATTCGCGGCCCGTGAAGGCCGCTCCGCCGCAAACACAATAGGACTCCCGGCCCTTGCAGCCGGGAGTTTACCAAGTGGTCTAGTTGTTAGACGCGGCGCCGCTTACGCGGACGGCAACCGTTGTGCGGAATCGAAGTCACGTCGCGGATCGAGGTGACGTTGAAGCCTGCAGCCTGAAGGGCGCGGAGCGCCGATTCGCGGCCTGAACCCGGACCACGAACTTCGACCTCGAGGGTCTTCATGCCGTGTTCCTGAGCCTTCTTTGCTGCGTCTTCCGCGGCAACCTGGGCAGCATAAGGGGTCGACTTGCGCGAACCCTTGAAACCCATCACGCCCGAGGACGACCACGAGATCGTGTTGCCCTGCATGTCCGCGATGGTGATCATGGTGTTGTTGAAGGAGGCGTTCACGTGAGCAACGCCGGAAGTGATATTCTTGCGCTCCTTGCGACGGACGCGCGCGACTTCGTTCTTAGCCATAAAGGTCCTCTTGGGTATCGGCGCTGCCGTAATGCCAGCAGCTCCACCACGGAAGAAACGGACTAGGTCCAGGAGCCATATGGCCCTGCAGGATCAACCCCGCCACTTCCGATAAAACACCGCCCCGCCCTAGCGGGTGCGGAAATTACTTCTTCTTGCCAGCGATCGGCTTCGCCGGACCCTTGCGGGTACGAGCGTTGGTGTGGGTGCGCTGACCGCGGACCGGAAGGCCACGACGATGACGCAGACCACGATAGTTACCGAGGTCCATCAGGCGCTTGATGTTCATCGCAACGTTACGACGAAGATCACCCTCAACAACGTAATCGCTGTCGATTGCTTCACGGATCTGGATCACTTCAGCGTCGGTCAGTTCGTTGACGCGACGCTCTGCCGGGATACCAACCTTGTCGGTGATGTCCTTGGCAAACTTTTCGCCGATGCCGTGAATATACTGCAGCGCGATAACAACGCGCTTGTTCGTCGGGATATTGACGCCAGCAATACGAGCCACGTCTGCTCTCCTTCATTAAACACGCGCCATCCCGGCGGGTGTCCTTAAACAACAAGGGACCGGATCTCGACCCCCAACCATGGTTGAGAACCGAATCCAGCCCAAAAATCCATGAGACTGATGCGGTTCTTTAAGGATTCGACCGGGCGGAGTCAACAGGCTCCGCCCTATCAAATTACTTGGTAATCGCTGCCTTGATGGCAGTGGTCACTTCGTTCACAGGCGCCATACCATCCACAGGGCACAAGAGACCCTTGTCGGAGTAGTACGAGACCAGAGGCGCTGTCTGCTCTGCATAGACACCAAGGCGCTTGCGCAGCACTTCCTCGTTGTCGTCAGCGCGAGCGCCGCCTGATTCCTTGGCGCGATTGATAACACGCTGAACGAGAATGTCGGCATCTGCCTTGATCTCGATTACGGCGTCGAGCGCAATGCCCTTCTCCGCCAGCATGACATCCAGAGCTTCAGCCTGGGCGATAGTCCGCGGGAAGCCGTCGAGGATGAAGCCAGGCTTGCAATCCTCGGCGTCAAGCCGCTCCGACACGATACCGTTGACGATGGCATCCGAGACGAGGTCACCACGATCAACGATCGCCTTGGCCTCAACCCCGAGTGGGGTCTGGGCAGCAATCGCTGCACGCAGAATATCGCCAGTGGAGAGCTGGGGGATGCCGTAGGCTTCGACCAAAATCTTGGCCTGTGTGCCCTTGCCTGCCCCCGGCGGTCCCAAAAGGATCAACCTCATCGACGCTTGCCCCCTCCAAGTCGGGATTTCTTCAACAGCCCTTCGTATTGTTGGGCAACTAGATGGCTCTGGATCTGACTGACCGTATCAAGGGTCACCGTCACCATGATCAGCAGCGAGGTACCGCCAATAAACTGGCTGACCGCGAGCTGGCTGAACATAACTTCCGGAATCAGTGCCACCACCGTGAGGTATATAGCACCGGCAACGGTAATGCGCGTCAGCACATAGTCGATGTGCTGGGCGGTCCGCTCACCCGGACGGATGCCCGGAATGAAGCCGCCGGAGCGCTTGAGGTTATCCGCCGTCTCCGTGGGATTGAACACGATGGCCGTGTAGAAGAAGGCGAAAAAGATAATGAAGAACGCAAACAGCGCCAGATAAAGCGGCTGCCCGCGGCCGAGAAGAGCCGTGACGGTGGTCAGCCAGCCCGGAGCATTCCCCTGCGCTGCAAAGGACGCAATGGTCGCCGGCAGCAGCAGAAGCGACGAGCCGAAGATCACCGGGATAACGCCGGCGGTGTTCAGCTTGAGCGGCAGATGCGAGGTATCCCCCTGGAACATCTTATTGCCGACCTGGCGCTTCGGATACTGGATCAGCAAGCGGCGCTGAGCGCGTTCGAAGAACACGATGACCGCAATGACCACGAGAGCCAGAATGATCATGCCGAGGGCTGCAAAGCCCGGGATGGCACCAGTACGGCTGAGCTCGAGGGTCTGAGCGATGGTCGCGGGCAGATTGGCCACGATACCGGCAAAGATGATCAGCGAAATGCCGTTACCGACACCACGCGCCGTGATCTGCTCGCCCAGCCACATCAGGAACATCGTGCCACCAACCAGGGTGATCACGGTGGAGATGCGGAAGAACCAGCCCGGATTGAGAACCACGCCCTGGCTGCCTTCCAGACCCACGGCAATGCCGTATGCCTGAACCGCGCAGAACAGCACGGCAAGGTAGCGGGTGTACTGGTTCATCTTGCGACGGCCAGCCTCACCCTCTTTCTTGAGGGCTTCGAGGCGCGGAGACGCCGTCGAGATCACCTGCACGACGATGGACGCCGTAATGTAGGGAATCAGGTTGAGAGCAAAAATCGCCATGCGTTCAACGGCGCCACCGGAGAACATGTTAAACATGCCGATGATGCCCTGCTGGCTCTGCTCGAAAGTGGCACGGAATGCATCAGGATCGATGCCCGGAACCGGAATGAATGTGCCCAAACGATAAACAAGCAGCGCGCCCAGCGTGAACCAGATGCGCTGCTGAAGGGCTTTCGCCTTAGAAAAGGTCGAAAAAGAAAGATTGCGAGCTAGTTGCTCGGCTGCGGACGCCATACTTCGCTCCCTAAGGCTTCAAGGCCAGGCGCGGTCAAAGCGCCTGAGGAGCATATAGTCCTGCCACCCTGGCGCAACAAACCAAAAAGCGCACCCAACCCCCAGGTCGGGTGCGCCAGTGCCAGATTACTTGGCTTCGTAAGGAGTCTTTTTCCAGGTCTCCTTGACCGGGATCAGGTCAAGCTTGCCGCCGGCAGCCTCGATGGCAGCAGCAGCACCCTTGGTGGCGTAGTCAACCTTGAAGGTAACCTTCTTGGCCGAGAAGCCTTCCGAACCGATCAGACGCACGCCGTCCTTGGGACGACGGATGACGCCGGCTGCGACGAGAGCGGCGGAGTCAACCACGCCCTTGATGTCGAGCTTGCCGCTGTCGATGTAGGCCTGGATGCGGTCGAGGCGCACTTCGTTCCAATCCTTGGGGTTCCAAGCATTGAAGCCACGCTTCGGCATACGCATGTGAAGGGGCATCTGGCCGCCTTCAAAGCCATTGATCGCAACGCCGGAACGGGCAGTCTGGCCCTTGCCGCCGCGGCCGCCGGTCTTGCCGACGCCCGAACCGATACCACGGCCGACGCGAACGCGGACCTTGTTGGCACCTGGATTATCGCGAAGTTCGTTCAAACGAGTCATTTGTACGGACCCTTCCTTACTCGCCGACAACGCGGACGAGGTGCGGGACCTTGTTGATCATGCCACGAACTTCGGGCGTATCAACCAGCTCGCGCTGCTTGTTCATCTTGTTGAGCCCGAGACCGATGAGGGTCGCGCGCTGGCTCTTTTCACGGCGGATCGGCGAACCGACCTGCTGCACGGTGATAGTTTTCTTGTCAGCCATTTTGCTTCTCCGTCCTTACGGTCAAGCTTCGACGGCAGTTTCGCCGCGGCGAGCCTGCAGTTCGGAGACCTTCAGGCCGCGACGAGAAGCCACCGCACGGGGGCTATCAACGCGCTTGAGCGCATCGAATGTGGCGCGAACCATGTTGTAGGGGTTTGCAGTGCCCTGCGACTTGGCAACGATATCGTTGATGCCAAGCGTTTCGAACACGGCGCGCATCGGACCACCGGCAATGATACCAGTACCCGGAACGGCGGCACGCAGGATCACCTTGCCAGCGCCGTGACGACCGGTCACGTCGTGGTGAAGGGTACGTGCATCGCGGAGCGGCACGCGGATCATCTGGCGCTTGGCCTGTTCAGTGGCCTTGCGGATTGCCTCAGGAACTTCACGGGCCTTACCGTGACCGAAACCGACGCGACCCTTCTGGTCACCAACAACGACGAGTGCTGCGAAACCGAAGCGACGGCCGCCCTTCACAACCTTGGCCACACGATTGATGTGGACCAGGCGATCGACGAATTCGCTTTCGCGCTCTTGAACGTCTCTGCTCATTTTATCTCTTCCTCGCCGTGGTTAGAACTGCAGACCGCCCTCACGGGCAGCGTCTGCAAGGGCCTTAACACGGCCGTGATAGATGTAGGCGCCACGGTCGAACACAACCTCGCCAACGCCAGCCTTCACGCCGCGTTCGGCGATCAGCTTGCCGACGGTCGCAGCAGCCTCGGCGGTCGAACCGCTCTTGAGGCTCGAACGCAGGTCCTTGTCGAGGGACGAAGCGGCAGCCAGCGTACGACCAGTGGTGTCGTCGATGATCTGTGCGTAGATATTCTTCTCTGAACGGAAAACCGACAGACGCGGACGACCGAAGGCACGAGCCTTGAGCGCCTTGCGGACACGGGCCTTGCGGCGGTCCACACCTTTTGCAGTGATAGCCATTGCAGGCGCTCCTTACTTCTTCTTGCCTTCTTTGCGATACACGGTCTCGTTCGAGTACCGCACGCCCTTGCCCTTGTAGGGTTCGGGGGGACGCCAGCTGCGGATCTCCGCCGCCACCTGACCCACAGCCTGCTTGTCGATACCGGTCACAATGATCTCGGTCGGAGCCGGAACTGCCAGGGTGATGCCCTGGGGAGCCTGGTATACAACTTCATGGCTGAAGCCGAGAGACAGCTTCACATCTTTGCCCTGCATCGCGGCGCGATAACCCACGCCCTGGATCGCAAGCTTCTTTTCGAAGCCGGCGCTGACACCGGTGACCATGTTCTGGATGAGGGCGCGGGTGGTGCCCCAAGCCGCGCGGGCTTCACGGCTGTCGTTGGCTGGCGAGACGACAAGACCGTCCTCACCCTGCTCGACGTTCACCACATCCATGAGCGCAATGCTCAGTTCGCCCTTCGGGCCCTTAGCCGAGACGGTACGACCATTGATCGTTACCGTGACGCCGCTTACCGGGGCCACCGGTTTCTTGCCAGTACGTGACATTTCTTATCCTTGAGTAATCGTCTTACCGCGCGATGCGAGCAAGTGACTGGAATGCGGGGGACCCCGCATTCCAGGCTCACATCTTAGAAGACGCGGCAGAGTACCTCGCCACCAACGTTGGCAGCCTTGGCTTCGTGGTCGGCCATAACACCCTTTGGGGTGGAAAGGATAGACACACCGAGGCCATTCGCCACCTGCGGAATATTCTTTACCGACGCGTACACGCGGCGGCCGGGACGGGAAACGCGCTCGATGGTGCGGATCACGCCTTCGTTTTCGGAGTACTTGAGTTCAATCTCGTACTCGGATGCACCGTTCTCGAACTTGGTCTCGGAGTAGCCGCGGATGAAACCCTCGGACTGGAGAACGTCCAGCACGCGACCGCGAAGGGTCGATGCCGGTGTCGAAACGGAAGACTTGCGACGCTCCTGAGCGTTGCGGATGCGGGTCAGCATATCGCCGATGGGATCGGAAAAGCTCATTGTCTTCTCTCCTTACCAGCTCGACTTGACCAGACCCGGGATCTGACCCAGGTTGCCCAGCTGACGCAGGGCGATACGGCTCATCTTGAGCTTGCGATAGTAACCACGCGGACGACCCGAGACCTCGCAACGGTTGCGCACGCGCACCTTTGCCGAGTTGCGGGGAAGTTCTGCGAGCTTGAGCGTTGCGTTGAAGCGCTCTTCAATGGACAGATTCTGGTCCTTGATGGTTGCCTTGAGAGCAGAACGCTTGTTAGCATACTGCTTGGCCAGGGCGGCGCGCTTGTTGTTCTTTTCGATGGAGCTGGTCTTTGCCATGTCCTGATCCTTTATCCCTTCCCTGCCCGCTTACTGGCGGAACGGGAAGTTGAAAGCCCGCAGAAGCGCGCGTGCTTCATCATCCGTCTTGGCCGTCGTGGCAATCACGATGTCCATGCCCCAAACCTGATCGATCTGATCATAGTTGATTTCGGGGAAGATGATGTGTTCCTTGATGCCCATGGCATAGTTGCCACGGCCGTCGAAGGAATTCGGATTAAGGCCACGGAAGTCACGAACGCGCGGCAGGGCGATGTTCACCAGGCGGTCCAGGAATTCGTACATGCGCACGCCGCGCAGGGTGACCTTGACGCCGAGCGGCATCTCTTCGCGGACCTTGAAGCCAGCGATCGACTTGCGCGCATGGGTGATGACCGGCTTCTGACCAGCAATCTTTTCCATTTCGCCAGCAGCGGACTTCACCTTCTTGGTGTCGGCCACTGCTTCACCAACGCCCATGTTCAGCACGATCTTGTCGATCTTGGGCAGCTGCATGACGTTCGTGTAGTTGAACTGCTTGGTCAGTTCAGCCTTGATGGTCTCTTCATAGACCGTGCGCAGGCGCGGAATATAAGCGGTCTCAGCCATCGATCGCATCTCCGGTGGTCTTGGCGACGCGGGACTTCACGCCGTCCTTGATCTGGAAACCGACGCGGGTCGGCTTGCCATTGGCATCAGCAACGGCGAGATTGGACAGATGGATCGGCGCTTCCTTGGTGAAGATGCCGGCATCGGTCGACGCAGTCTGCTTGGTGTGGCGACGGATCAGGTTGATGCCCTGAACGAGCGCGCGAGTTTCGCTGGGGATAACCTGCAGGACCTGACCGGTCTTGCCCTTGTCCTTACCAGCGAGGACGACGACTTTGTCGCCCTTCTTGATCTTGGAGGCCATTACAGCACCTCTGGGGCGAGCGAGATGATCTTCATGTGGTTCTTAGCGCGGAGTTCACGCGGAACAGGTCCGAAGATACGGGTGCCGATAGGTTCTTTCTGATTGTTGATCAGAACCGCGGCGTTCTTGTCAAAACGGATGACGGTGCCATCGGGACGGCGGATGTCGGTTGCGGTGCGAACCACCACGGCCTTCATCACCTGGCCCTTTTTAACGCGGCCACGCGGAATAGCGTCCTTGACCGAAACGACAATAATGTCGCCGACCGAGGCGTACTTGCGATGCGAACCGCCCAGCACCTTGATGCACATGACTCGCTTGGCGCCGGAATTATCGGCGACATCGAGATTGGACTGCATCTGGATCATAACTGGATGCCTTCTAGTTGAACCGGCTGCACCGTCATCCGGCTCGCCGACCTAATATCAAAAATTCTCTTACGCTGACGGAACAAGCGTCCAACGCTTGTTCTTACTGATCGGCGCAGTTTCCTCGATCCAAACAGTCTGCCCGACCTTGGCCACATTGGCTTCGTCATGGGCATGGTACTTCTTGGAACGACGCACGGTCTTCTTGAGAAGGGGGTGCGTGAAACGGCGCTCGACACGGACAACGATTGTCTTGTCATTGGCGTCGGAGACAACAGTCCCCTGCAGAACGCGCTTTGGCATGGGATCGATTCCTTACTTAGCTGCGCTCTTTTGGCCGAGGATCGTCTTGATCCGCGCGATATCACGGCGGACCTGCTTGACCTGGGCCGGCTTTTCCAGCTGCTGGGTAGCACGCTGGAAACGCAGGTTGAACTGTTCTTTCTTGAGGTCGACGAGCTGATCTTTCAGTTCGTCTGCGGTTTTGCTCCGCACATCACTGGCTTTCATGCTCGTGTCCCTTAGTCGACAATGCGCTGTACGATGCGCGTGGTGATCGGCAACTTCATTGCTCCGAGGCGAAGGGCCTCCTTTGCAACGTCTTCGGGTACGCCGTCAATCTCAAAAACGATGCGACCAGGTTTTACCCGTGCGGCCCAGAACTCCACGGAGCCCTTACCCTTACCCATTCGGACTTCGGTAGGCTTCTTGGAAACCGGCAGATCCGGGAAAATCCGGATCCAGACGCGACCCTGACGCTTCATCTCGCGAGTGATCGCGCGACGGGCTGCCTCGATCTGGCGGGCAGTAACGCGTTCCGGCTCGGTGGCCTTCAGTGCGTACTGGCCGAATGCCAGCTCGGTGCCACCCTTGGCCTGGCCATGGATGCGGCCCTTGTGGGCCTTGCGGAACTTAGTTCTCTTCGGTTGCAGCATAGTCGTTCAACCTTCTTATGCGCGTTCGCGGTCGCGATCGCCACGCTCACGGCGCGGTTCGCGCTCGCTACGCTGGCCACCTTCACTACCTTCGGTAGCGCGACGCTCATGAGCGGACGGATCATGCTCAAGGACTTCGCCCTTGAAGATCCACACCTTGATGCCGATGATGCCATACGTGGTTTCGGCTTCGGCAGTGCCGTAGTCGATGTCCGCACGCAGGGTGTGCAGCGGCACGCGGCCTTCGCGGTACCATTCGGTACGAGCGATGTCGGCACCACCAAGACGACCACCAACATTGACGCGGATACCACCGGCGCCCATGCGGATTGCAGTCTGCACGGCACGCTTCATGGCGCGACGGAATGCCACACGGCGTTCCAGCTGCTGAGCGATGCCCTGAGCGACCAAGGTCGCGTCAGTCTCGGGCTTGCGCACTTCAACGATGTTGATGTGCACTTCCGAGTCGGTGAACTTCTTCACCTTGGCGCGGATCTTGTCGATGTCAGCGCCCTTCTTGCCGATCACGATGCCCGGACGGGCAGTGTGGATCGACACGCGGCACTTACGGTGCGGACGCTCGATGACGATCTTGGAGACGGCAGCCGCCTTCAGATCCTTCATCAGCATGGTGCGGATCTTCAGGTCTTCCTGAAGCAGCGAACCATACTCGCCCTTGTTTGCGTACCAGCGGCTGTCCCAGGTGCGGTTGATGCCCAGGCGGAAGCCGATTGGATTGATCTTCTGACCCATTATGCGGCCTCCTCAACTTGCCGGACGATGATCGTCAGATGCGAGAAAGGCTTCTCGATCCGCGACGATTTACCGCGACCGCGAGCCATGAAACGCTTCATGACGAGCGAATTGCCCACGAAGGCTTCTGCAACGACGAGGGCGTCGGTGTCCAAGCCATGGTTGTTCTCGGCGTTGGCGATGGCGCTCTCGAGCACCTTCTTCACCTGGCCAGAGATGCGCTTGTGGCTGAATTCGAGATCGGCCAGGGCCTTCTCAACCTTCTTGCCACGGATCAACTGCGCGACGAGGTTCAGCTTCTGAGGGCTGATGCGCAGCATGCGCAGAACAGCCTTAGCCTCGTTGTCCTTGAGAGCGCGCTCAGTCTTTGGCTTGCCCATCTTACTTCCTCTTGGCCTTCTTGTCGGCGGCGTGACCGTAATAGGTACGGGTCGGCGCGAACTCGCCAAACTTGTGGCCGATCATGTCTTCAGTGACGCTGACCGGAACGTGCTTCTGGCCGTTGTGCACGCCGAACGTGATACCCACGAACTGCGGCAGAATGGTCGAGCGACGGCTCCAGATCTTGACCACATCGTTGCGGCCGGATGCCAAGGCCTTTTCAGCCTTCTTGAGCATGTAGCCGTCGACAAACGGGCCCTTCCAAATCGAACGGGTCATGGCTTACCTGCCCTTCTTAACGTGACGGCTGCGAACGATGAACTTGTCCGTTGCCTTGTTGCTACGCGTACGCTTGCCCTTGGTCGGCTTGCCCCACGGCGAAACCGGGTGACGGCCACCAGAGGTACGGCCTTCACCACCACCATGCGGGTGATCGACCGGGTTCATGGTCACACCACGGTTGACCGGCTTGCGGCCGAGCCAACGGTTGCGACCGGCCTTGCCGAGCGAGGTGTTGGCGTGGTCTTGGTTGGACACGGCACCGACGGTTGCAAGGCAAGTGCCATGCACACGACGCTGCTCACCCGAGTTCAGGCGCAGGATGGCCCAACCAGCGTCACGACCGACGTACTGGGCATAGGCACCAGCCGAACGAGCGACCTGGCCGCCCTTGCGGGGCTTGAGCTCGACGTTGTGGACGATGGTACCGACCGGCATACGCTCGAGCGGCATGGCATTGCCCGGCTTCACGTCGAGAGCCGACATGGACGAGATGACCTTGTCGCCAGCAGCCAGACGCTGCGGAGCAACGATGTAGGCAAGCTCGCCGTCTTCGTACTTGATCAGAGCGATCCAGGCCGTGCGGTTCGGATCGTATTCGAGACGTTCTACGGTCCCGACGACGTCAAACTTGGCACGCTTGAAATCAATCATGCGGTACGTACGCTTGTGACCGCCACCACGGTGGAACGCAGTGATGCGACCACGGTTGTTACGACCACCGGATTTGCTGAGGCCTTCGGTCAGAGCCTTGACCGGGGCACCCTTCCAGAGCTGCGAACGGTCGGTCGTAACGAGAGTACGACGGCCTTCGGAGGTGGGATTATAAGTCTTTAGAGCCATTTTGCTGTCTCTTGTCCCTTAGAGGCCGGTCGAAATATCGATCGACTGGCCGTCGACGAGGGTCACAACGGCCTTCTTCACGTCGTTCCGGTGACCGATGCGGCCGCGGAAGCGCTTCACCTTGCCCTTGCGGACGAGGGTGTTCACTGCCTTGACCTTGACCGAGAAGAGCTGCTCGACAGCAGCCTTGATCTCGGGCTTGGATGCATCGATGGCCACGTCGAAAACGACCTGGTTGTTTTCCGAAGCCATCGTGGACTTTTCAGTCACGACGGGGTTACGGACGATATCGTAAGCGGCAAGCTTGTTCATGCGAACCTCGCTTCCAGCGCCTCAAGCGCTGCCTTGGTCAGGACGAGCTTGTCACGCTTAAGGATCGAAACAACGTTGA